>CAZKYI010000046.1:0-1012 GCA_964557005.1 uncultured Pseudomonadales bacterium | reverse complement strand
GCGAATGCGAACAGTCCGGGCTTAACGATTACGGCGAACAGCATTACGGTGGGTACAAGTTCATATATTAATGTGAGTGGGAAGGGTATCGCAGAAGGAACCAGTAATACCAGTTTCCGGTATGGCGGGAGTCACGGTGGTTTGGGTGGTTATGATACCGGAACCCCTGATCCGGTTTATGGTTCTTATACCCAGCCAGATGATTTTGGCAGGGGGAGTACTACAGGCAGTACGGGATTGGGTGGTGGCAAACTTAAGTTGAATACCACCACCCTGACAGTAAATGGTTATATTCAGTCGAATGGTACAAGCAGCTCTTTTAGCACAGGCAGTGGTGGTTCAATCTGGATTAACACCACCAGTTTAAATGGTAATGGATACATTGAAGCACGAGGAGTGAATTCCAGTTCTGGTTCAAGCAGTGGTGGTCGCATTGCGATTTACTATGATGCTTCGCAAAGTAACTTTGCAACACAACCGACAGGTTCATCAAGTACACGTATTAACGCGTTTGGAGGAAGTTCTTCCACAGATAAAAGGGGTGCCCAGCCGGGCACGATTTATCTGGAACGAAGTGATGGTTTCAAGGAATTGCGTTTTGACAACTCGATTACGTCGAACAAATACAGTGAGCCACTTCAGCTAAGTGGGGATTATTCAGGGATTGATCTGGTTCGTGTAGTGGGTACGAACGTATCGATTTCAGGGACTTATGATGAGTTGTCATTGTTGCATGTGTATGCATCGAGTTTTGGCGAACCTGCATTGATTGGTTCAGTTCAGGCTAACACATTTACCTTGAACTATAGTGAAGTGATTCAGACTGGTGATGTCACCATCACTGACTTTGTAGCAACAGGAAACTCAAGTTATGGAAGCTGGGTACAGGCAGGTCATCAATTTAACACCACAACACATGCGATTAGTAATGTGGTGATGCATCTGGACACCACCAATAACTCGATTGTACCTGTGAGTGATTTGGTGGTAAGTGGTTTTACATTACCGTTAT
>CAZKYI010000045.1:0-1154 GCA_964557005.1 uncultured Pseudomonadales bacterium | reverse complement strand
TCAAAAATTTTAGCCACGACACCTGCGCCAACGGTTCGACCACCTTCACGAATCGCAAAACGAAGACCTTCCTCCATCGCAATCGGTGCAATCAGCTCCACAACCATCTGAATGTTGTCTCCAGGCATCACCATCTCTACGCCTTCAGGTAATTCGCAAGCACCCGTTACGTCTGTAGTACGGAAGTAAAACTGCGGACGATAACCCTTGAAGAAAGGTGTATGACGACCACCCTCGTCCTTCGACAGAATATAAACCTCTGCCTCAAACTTGGTGTGTGGCTTGATCGTGCCTTTCTTCGCCAATACCTGACCACGCTCAACTTCCTCTCGCTTGGTACCACGCAGCAATACACCAACGTTCTCACCCGCACGACCTTCGTCAAGCAACTTGCGGAACATCTCAACACCTGTACAGGTTGTCGTAATCGTGTCCTTCAAGCCAACAATCTCAACCTCTTCACCCACCTTGATGATACCGCGCTCAACCCGACCTGTTACCACCGTACCACGGCCTGAAATCGAAAATACGTCTTCAATCGGAAGCAGGAAAGGCTGGTCAATCGCACGCTCCGGCTCAGGAATATAGCTATCCAGTGTTTCCACCAACTCTTTTACTGACTGAACATATTTCTCATCACCTTCCAGTGCCTTCAGCGCAGAACCCTTGATAATCGGTGTGTCGTCACCAGGAAACTCGTATTTATCCAATAATTCGCGTATTTCCATCTCAACCAGCTCAAGCAGCTCTTCATCATCAACCATGTCGCACTTGTTCAGGAAAACCACGATATAAGGAACGCCTACCTGGCGAGACAGCAGAATGTGTTCACGTGTCTGAGGCATCGGGCCATCCGCTGCTGAGCACACCAGAATCGCTCCGTCCATCTGTGCCGCACCAGTAATCATGTTCTTCACATAGTCAGCGTGCCCAGGACAGTCAACGTGTGCGTAGTGGCGATTCGCTGAACCGTACTCCACGTGTGAAGTCGCAATGGTAATGCCGCGTGCCTTTTCTTCAGGCGCGTTATCAATGCCGTCAAAGGCTACCGCACTACCGCCCCACACATCTGCACACACTTTCGTCAACGCCGCTGTCAACGTCGTCTTACCATGGTCAACATGACCTATCGTTCCTACATTCACATGCGGCTT
>CAZKYI010000044.1:0-1186 GCA_964557005.1 uncultured Pseudomonadales bacterium | reverse complement strand
TCGGCGCGACAAGGCTCAACGGTGCGCCGCCGGTCAGCGCCGCCAGCACGAGGATATAGGACAGCGGCGACAGGACACCCACGCCGAGGGCCGTCCACCAGTGGCCCCGCATCGCCTCGATGGCGCGGCGGGGATTGGCCAGCACCAGCGGCAGGAGCAGGAAGAACCGCAGCAGGTTCGAGAACCAGTCCAGAACCACCGGCGCGATGCCAAGCGCCTTGACCGCATAGGCATCGACCACGGTGTAGCCGGCGATCAGCCCGCCGGTCGCGGTGCCCCAGCGAACCCCCGCCTGCCCGCCGGGGCGGGCGAAGGCAGACAGCTTGCCCTGGGTCGCGATCAGCAGGATGCCCGCGACGACCAGCGCCAGCCCGGTCAGGCCGGTGCCGGTCGGTGTTTCGCCAAGGATCAGGAAGGCGCCGATGGTCGAGAGCATCGGCCCGGTGCCCCGCGCCACCGGATAGACCACCGACAGGTCGGCCACCTGATAGCCGCGTTGCAGGCAAAGGCTGTAGCCCAGATGGATCAGACCGCTGAGCAGGACGAAGCCGATGCCCGCCCGGGTCCAGATGATGCTGCCCTGCGCCAGCAGATACAGCACCCAAGGTGCATAGGCGACACAGGCGATCAGGTTGTAGGCAAAGACGAAGACCGGCCCGACCGATGCGGCCCGTTTGGCAAGCAGGTTCCAGCCTGCATGGATGAAGGATGCGAGAACGACAAGAGACAGCGAGGCAAGCGTCATTGAGACCCCCTTGTGCGCCCGTCGGCGCGGTTGATCTCGACGTCTCCTCCCCTGGGCTTTTTCCCCTTGGGTGCAGCCGGGGAACTCCCCCGGTCTCTGCAACGCTCGGTCCTGCGGCGGAACGCCCGGAACCCTAGTTGCCACTCGGTCGATGCCGCATCCTACCCGTTGCCGGAGCGCGGCTTCAAGTCCCTCCGGCCTTTCCCGTTCCTCTGCCGTATGGGTGCCCGAAAGCAGAAGGCCCGGGCGTCTCCGCCCGGGCCCCGGTCTTGCGCTCCGGCAGGGCTCAGTTCGTCAGCAGGTAATAGGAGTTGCGCTTGCGGCCCGTATTCTCGACCGCGATGTAGAAATAGCCGTCCCAGGCCGGGACGAAGTCGCAATAGACCTGGTCCGAGGGCGAGACGTCGTAGCAGATCACGTTGCCGTTCTCGTCGGTGATCA
>CAZKYI010000043.1:0-1191 GCA_964557005.1 uncultured Pseudomonadales bacterium | reverse complement strand
TGCCCAAACGCATCGTAGCTATACTCCGTAATGCGCGCAGGTTCACTGTTCCCACTAAAGTTCTCAGTCTTCCTGATCAATAACTTGTTAGTGTTGTATTCGTATCGGGTAACCACGCCCCTGAAATCACTTTCAACAGCAAGCAAATTATTCTGATAAAAATAGATGTATTCACTACCATCTTGCCGCTTTACACTCATTGGTTTCACGGGCGTGGCATAGATATTTTTTCTGGGTTTGTCGTTATAGGTATAGGTTTCGCTATGGCCATTGCGATAACTTCTGACAAAACCTGTGTAACGATTATTTTTTGGATTACTGGCTGCTATCACCTCCATGTAATCGGTGTAACGAAACTCGCCATTCACCTCAACCCGTCGGGTGGTGCGTTTTTCGTTGACATAGGTGATGGTTTCAACCGTGCCAACTTTTTTGGCATAGGATTCAGGCCATGCCTGACCCACCCCTTTGTTGCGTGTGACGGTGGCTTCATAACCTTCCGTTGAACGGACACTCGCCAGATATTGGCTCTTCTCACCTCGCCAGCTATAACTCACTTCATTGCCCAGAGGGTCAATGCGTTTGCTCAGTGTGGGATTCTGTCCGCCCTGATACTCATATTTCCATGTGTTGCCTAATACATCTGTGACGGTATCAATCGCTCTTCTCTTATAAACACCCACTTCCCTATAGCTGTAAAACACAGCTCTGCCTGTGTAATCAGCCACCGCAATTAAATCCCTCGCCCACCTGGCTTTCTGCGGCTTGTCTTCGCCTTCCGGGTAAATCAGGTATTCACCTGAATAAAAAAAATGTACCAGAATGTTTCCATGATGATCGCTCACCGAAGTGACATAGCCTTTGCCGTTATGAGTGCGATTCAGGGTTTTCCTCACACCACTGCTATTGCCATAACTCTCTAACAAGCCATAGGCATTGAACTGCATCCAGTCGCCATTCTCGCGGGTGAGAAGCGGACGTTCATCTTCGCCAAACCGGATAATATCCCTGCTCGCACCCTCGCTCGCGCCTTCATAAACCCCGCCACCTTTCCTGATGGGATACTCAACACCATTCTTGTACAGGGAAATAAAACGACCCAGCACACAATTCGGGCGATGAATCCCGCTCGCTTCATTAGTCGGCATACCACTACCTGAGAAAATCGTAACACTGCAGCTACTCGCTTCC
>CAZKYI010000042.1:0-1193 GCA_964557005.1 uncultured Pseudomonadales bacterium | reverse complement strand
TGTAATCCCCCCATTTTCCGAAACGGAAATAAGTAGAATTTAAGCTGCCTTCAGCAATGTTCTTGGCGGTACACCACCAATCGCTGAATGCGGGCGTTCGTTATTGTATGTCCAAAGCCATTGAGTCGCTAATAATTGCGCATGCTCAACCGACTCAAACAAATGTAAATCCAGCCATTCATGCCTGACGGTTCTGTTAAACCTTTCAATATAAGCATTCTGTGTTGGCTTGCCTGGCTGGATATACATCAGTGTTATTTGGTTATTGTTTGCCCAGTGAATCAATGAACTTGAAAGATACTCAGGGCCATTATCACAACGAATCGCTTTGGGCTTGCCTCGCCATTCAATAATCTGCTCAAGACTTCTGATTACACGCTGGGCAGGAAGGGATAAATCCACCTCAATCCCCAAACCTTCACGGTTGTAGTCATCCAGCACGTTGAAGGTACGTAGCGGCCTGCCATCCATCAATGAATCACTCATGAAATCCATCGACCAAACCTGATTGGGTGCAAGCGCTTCACTCAGTGCGTCAGGTTTATCTCGTTTGATTCGTCGTTTGGGTTTAATGCGTAAATTCAACTCCAGCTCCCGATAAATGCGGTAAACACGTTTGTGATTCCAGCCAAATCCCTTCACGTTGCGCAAATACAAAAAGCACATCCCAAAACCCCAGCGCTTATGTGTGGTTGTCAGGCGTAGCAGCCAGTCGGCAATCTCGGCATTTTCACTATCCAGCTGCGGCTGATAGTGAAAAGTACTGGTACTGATAGACACTACTTCACACGCTAATCGAATACTCACATCAAACTGTGTACAAACCCGTTGCGCCAGCTCTCTGCGATGAGCTGGCCTCACCACTTTTTTTCGATAATCTCTCGTGCAATCTCGGCCTTGAGCCTCTCTTCTGCATACATTTTCTTCAAACGACGATTTTCTTCCTCAAGCTCTTTCATGCGTTTCATCATCGAGGTGTCCATGCCGCCATATTTGGCCTTCCACTTGTAGAAGCTTGCCTGACTCATGCCATGTTCACGGCAAAGATCGGCTACAGGAATACCCGACTCGTTTTGTTTCAATATCGCCATAATCTGGCTGTCGCTATAGCGTGATGTCTTCATAGAAAATTCTCCTCTCTCTAGTTTAGAATTTTCTACTTATCAACGCTCCGGTTTCTTGGGGGGATTACA
>CAZKYI010000041.1:0-1195 GCA_964557005.1 uncultured Pseudomonadales bacterium | reverse complement strand
GCGGCTCCGGTGTTAACGCCGGGCCGGGGGAGGGGCAATGGAAAACCCCGCCCGGGAGGGGGCGGGGTTTCCTGCGGCGGGGAGAGCGGAGGTCAGAAACTGTAGCCGATCTTCATGCCGAAGCCGACGGCGTCGTTGTCGGTGAAAGTGCCGCCGATCGGCGGATTGGTCACGGCATCGCCAACCTTGATGTAGCTGACGCCCGCGGTGATCTTCATGTTGTCCTGGGTGTAGCTGCCGCCGAGGGTGACGCTTTTCATCCCGTCATGCGGGCCGAGGTTGCCGGTGGGAAAGCCGTTGCTGTCCTCGTAACCGAAGGAGATCGCCCCCGACCAATTTTCGTTGAACCGGCGGCCGACGCCAAGGGTCCAGGTCACCACGTCCTTCTGGTAGTCGACCAGCGCGCCGTATACGGGGCCGTAGAGCGGAGGTGTGATGTCGAAGGCCGTCCAGTCGCGCCAGCGGATCGAGCCGAAGACCAGCGTGTCCTTGGCGACACCGCTCTGGAAGTCCAGCGTCACCGATTGCGGGACCTCGGTGGTGAAGGAGCCGGTGGCGATACCGTATTCGGTCGCGTCGAAGTCGTGCTTGATCGCCGACTGGTAGGTCAGGGCGACACGCAACGCGATGTCCGGCTTTTCATAGGCGGCGCCGATCAGGTAGCCCAGATCGGTTTCGGTGGAGGTTGACAGGGTGTAGCCGGCAATCGCCGGCAAGGAGACCGCACCTTTGGCCCGCTCGGCCTTGATGCCGCCATGGACGCTGAAGCCGCCGTCGAGCTTGTAGCGCACCAGCGCGGTGAGCGCGGTCGAGTCGATGGTGCCTGTCGACCCGTTCAGCGGATAGGGAAACGGGCTGGAGCCGGTGACGCCCGCCGGATAGGCGATATCGGCGCCGATCGGCTGGTCAAGCACCACGGCTACGTCGAGCCGGTCGTTGATCGCATATTTCAGCCCGAGGCCGAACTGGGTGTAGTTGCCCGCCATGTCGCCCGAAAGCACGGCGCCGCCGCCGACCGAACCCGACACGTCCGGCGCGGCATAGCCGAACGACAGTTCGGCGTAATTGCCCGTTTCCCACAGGATGGCATAGGGCGAATGCGACCGCTCGACCCCGCCCGCCTGGGCCATGCCCGCCGCGAGGCCGAAAGCCGCGGTCGTCAACAGAATGCGTTTCATTGTCCTCATCCCTCGTG
>CAZKYI010000040.1:0-1213 GCA_964557005.1 uncultured Pseudomonadales bacterium | reverse complement strand
CGACGAGCCAGGACCTCAGCAACTCCGCGTCGGACTCGACAGGCTCGTCCGCGTCATCAGTCTCAGCGCTAGAGTCGTCGTCCTCGAAGTTAGCTTCGTCCTGCGCGACGCTATCGACAATGGGCCCCCGTTGCTCGGCTGCGCCTTCGATGATGGATCGATCCTCAGAGCCGATGTCGTAGAGCGCAAACGTCAACTCGTTGAGCTGGGATTGAACCGCGGAAATCTCCCGCTCGATCGTGGAACGGTCGAAGCTGACGACTCGCTGATTCAGGTAAGGCGGAAGCAAGAATGCATGCGACGTCTCGTTGCCGATATCAAGCTGGCGACGCAGGGACCAGCCTCGGCGACCGAGTCGTGCGAATTCCGTATTGAGATGCTCAGGCAGGACTTCGAACGGAAGCAGCTTGATATCGCCCATGTCGTACTGCGGATGGGCGTCCTTGCCGGCCTGCATTCGGAGGAGGTAATCGATGAATGCGGAACTAAACAGTCCGAGAACGCTCAACGGGTCATCCGCATAGATTCCCGAGCCGCGAACACTAATGACCACGCCTGCCGGCATCACCTGCGGACAGAATCTGTGGGTGCGGAGGGGCCAGGTGAGGCCGGGGCGACCGTAGAACTCGGTGCTCTGCGGCCGTGACGCGATCTTTGTCGTGCCCGGCACACAGAAATTCGAGATCTCCCGCCCCTCATGTTCCCAGTTCACACGGAGATGGATGTCTGCGTAGAAAGGAGAGAACGCTCCCCCTTTGGAAAAGCCAGGCCACCGTTCGCGCAACTCCGATTCAGAGGCAGTCGCAACCTCCCACCAGCTTCTGACGAATCGAAAGTCGTCGGCCGTGGCCAATCCTTGGCGCACGTGTCGCCCGTCTCGCTCGAACGCGCCCATCGCGCGGAACGCTGAGCGAACTTTGTCACTGACCCAGTAAGCAAACGGACTTCCAGGAACGCTTGCGAACCTGGATGGATCTTCCTCGAAGACGATTCGACCTCGCGTTCGGGCGTCTGCTCCAAGACCTTGCTTCACATCACCTACGGCGCGGCGAAGAGCCGACCCCTTCACGTCAACGGCTTCGGTGAGAAGACGGATAAAGACGGTCATTCGATAGCCTCCAGGCAGTAGGCGGCCGTCTCCACCATTGCGCTGTCGAGAACGCCGTAGCCGAGGTCGGCCACTACTGTCGGGGGAGCGGCCTTCAGAAGTACG
>CAZKYI010000039.1:0-1226 GCA_964557005.1 uncultured Pseudomonadales bacterium | reverse complement strand
TGTAGTGGTCTAATAAAACCGGACACCGAGTTAGGTGGTAAAATTAAACCATCAAGCGAGGTGAAGAATGAACACAGGACGTCGGAGTTTTACTCCGGAATTTAAACGAGATGCAGCGGCATTGGTTGTTGAGCAAGGTTACACCGTAACAGAAGCTTGCAAAGCCATGAGCATTGGCGAAACAGCCATGCGCCGCTGGGTAGAGCAATTAAAGTCTGAGCATCAGGGGATAACACCTGTTTCTAAAGCGATGACATCGGAGCAGCAGCAGATTCAAGCGCTGGAAAAACGTATCCAGCGCCTTGAGCTAGAGAAAGAAATTCTAAAAAAGGCTACCGCTCTCTTAATGTCGGACGAATACAGAAACATGCGCTGACAGACCAATTGAGTGAGCAGTATTCAACCGAACTGGTCTGTGAGCTGTTTGATATTCCAAGGTCTACTTTTTACGACAGGCTTTCAAGGCCTGTTGATGAAAAGCGACATGCCCTGCGCCAGCGTGTTGTGACGCTTTTTAACGAAAGCAAAGGTTCGGCAGGTAGTAGAACGATTGTTAGTATGCTGCGACGGGAGAAGACTGAAATTGGTCGTTTCAAGGTAAGACGATTGATGAAAGAAGCAGGGTTACAAAGCAAGCAACCCGGCTCACATCAATACAAGGTCGCTACGCCAGAGCGTCTTGATATTCCGAACACACTGGCGCGTGATTTTATGCCTGCACAGCCTGATCAGGTGTGGACAGGTGATATTACCTATATCTGGGCTGGACGCTGGATTTATTTGGCGGTTGTTCTTGATTTGTATGCACGACGCGTGGTGGGCTATGCCCTGTCAGACAAAGCCGATGCACAGTTGGCCATCGGTGCACTGGATATGGCCTGGCAGCAGCGAGGCAAGCCCGAAGGGGTGATGTTCCATTCTGACCAGGGCTGCCAATACACTGCGCTGGCATTCAGACAGAGGTTGTGGCGTTATCAGATGGAACAAAGCATGAGCCGTCGTGGAAACTGCTGGGATAATGCGCCCACAGAGCGTTTGTTCAGAAGTTTAAAAACAGAATGGGTACCAGAAACAGGTTATAACAATCTGACCGAGGCGAAATCAGATATTAGCCGGTATTTGTTTGGGTACTATAACCAAAAGCGGCCACACAGCTTCAATGCTGGATTGCCGCCAGTCAGTGCAGAACAACCTAAGTTAGTGCCCGGAAATACTTGACCACTACA
>CAZKYI010000038.1:0-1256 GCA_964557005.1 uncultured Pseudomonadales bacterium | reverse complement strand
ACTGACATTGCCTTCCCCATCAACTTTTTCTTTTAACAGGCGGTTCTTGTAATAACTGTGCTGAGACAGCGTTAAATCAGGGGCACATCTCCTTGATAGAGTAGTAACAACTTGATGGCTATGAAGTTTATTATTCACAATCATGGTGCCCCACAAATATTTTTTATCAGAGTGATTATGTTATGGCTTGTCATGATGCTTTACTCTGACAAAAAATATCAGCTTTCTATAGGTAGAACTTAGCCTAAAAATTGAAAAACTAATAAAATAAACATATATAAACAATTGAACATATTCATTGAAAAATATACTACTACCAGAATATTTTTCTCCAAAATGTAAAATATGACTAACTATAGGAGAATAGCCTCTAAATATCGCTATGGCAGCAGTTAAGAAAAAATAACTAAATAAAACTGTTATACATATTAGCAACATTCCTTCAATAATTGATGGAATAATTTTATTTTTTAATACAAGCGAATAGCCGAAGATATACAACATTCCAAGATTAATCCCTGCATTTAATACAGTATTATTTTGACTAACCCTGAAAATATGATAATTAAATTCAGAAAAAAATTGTGCATGAATATAATTTCCAGAAACAACCAGAATTAATACCAAAAAGGTTAAACCTCGTACAACCCATGAAATTTTTACCAACATAATGAATATTTACCCGCCCTCTTAATTAAACATTTTTCCTACCTTATCGATAAAATCATTAGGGGTTTGATTAAAAAATCTATCTGCGAACTTATTAGTATCAAATGAAAACGCCTCGAACCTTGGCACTTGGTTTGGCTGTGTCCAATCAGGCGTATGCTGACCTATACATTCTGCAGTATCTGAACCACCTGCACTAAACTTAATGTCAAATTCAACTGTCTTTTCTACCCCACAATCTGTATATGTACACTTACAACGATAAGTACATATTTTTTCACCATTAACTCTCTCCCCGCCATGTTTACTTTCTTTACATTTACATGCAGCCAGCCCAAACGGATCAATAAATTTAAACGCATTACCTCCTGCATAACCATAACCATTAATCCCACCCGCCAATCCAATCGGATCACTCTGAATATATCGCCCAGTGTGCGGATTATAATTGCGGTGATAGTTGTAATAGGTTCCGGTTTCTTCATCAAAATACTGGCCAGGGAAGCGCAGGTTATTGCTAACAGTCGGATTACCTGTGACATCTCTTGTAAAGCCATTGTTCTGCACTTCCCAAACCTCTGCACCTG
>CAZKYI010000037.1:0-1276 GCA_964557005.1 uncultured Pseudomonadales bacterium | reverse complement strand
TTAATGGAGATGAAGACATGAGTAAGATTGAAGAACTTGAAGCAATGATTGCTTCGCAGCAACTTGATATCGATACCCTGAAGCGAGGGATTATCTACGAGAAGGACGCAAATGGAAATCTTGTGGACTACAGCCCGCTCCAGATGATTCGTAACCTGAGCAAGAATGTTCAGGCACACTTTGATAATCATCCCGGACCTAACACTGTAGCTAATCACACTCATGAAGGTGGAAATGTAAAGCGATGAATGATGATGTGCTAAAGGCACGCAAGACTAAGAACAAGCACAAGCAAGAGAACAAGATTCTCAAGCAAAAGATCGAAGCACTGGAATCTGAGATCGAAGCACTGACAAGAAATGCTTCATTCTGGAGTAAGGCTTATGATCACCTGTTTGATAATTACCAGTTTGTCAGAAAGGACAATAGTAATGTGTGATTACGGACTAGCTTATTTCAGGGATCCATACGAAGAGAAGAAGTTCAGGGATCTCCTTATCAAGAGCGCAAGACGAAGATCGATAAGGGTATTGAATCAACTGATTATGTAAACCCTATCTTCTCAGACTATAGAATCTTCTAAAGGACAATCCGTCATGCCCTACTTGCTTGCAGCCTGTGTGTTGACTATCATATTCATTGCCATCTGGCAAGACTCGAACAGGGGGAAGGGTGCCTAGCCTACAAGAACTCGAAGACGAATACGGGGTTGACTCCTATGTCGAGCCCACAAAGAAAGGCCGTCCCAAGTGGGCGGTCGAACTGTCAGACCCGGCGGTCTTCTATCAGTACGTGATTAACGAAGCTGAATGGGATCTCGCGGGAATCAATACAACGGAACTCAACAAGATTGCTCGCAAGATGAAGGGTACATTTAATATTCCCGGCATCAGAGCATACGAAAAGGGAGATGATTAGTGTCAGGTAACAGTGAACTCTTTAAGGCTCTTGGAAATGTGCAGGGTATTACTGCAACCAAGACTCGAATTGGACAGGTTGGTCATCAGAAATATAAGTATGCTGATATTAATTCAGTAGATGAAGCGATTCAGGATGTAATGACAGAGAACGAACTTGTTCTCTCTTTCCTTCCCGGGTCCTTCGAAGGGAATGTGTACACACTGAACTACGTTCTTGTACACACTGGGTCCGGGGAAAGCATCAGCGGGTCGATGGGGATTCCTGTCGCACAGACTACCCCTCAGGCGATCGGTTCAGCCAACACCTATGCCCGCCGGTACATCACGGTCTCGATTTTCCGGATGCTGACCGATGA
>CAZKYI010000036.1:0-1321 GCA_964557005.1 uncultured Pseudomonadales bacterium | reverse complement strand
TGAACCGCGCCGGGTTTGCCGGAGGCTGATTGACGTTAGTTACGCGGCCATGGCTTCAGTTTCCAGAGCTGCACAGAAGTTGGCCTCGGCTTCTGCGGGCGGGATGTTCCCTATTGGCTCGAGAAGACGGCGGTTGTTGAACCAGTCCACCCATTCGAGCGTCGCGTATTCCACGGCTTCCAAGCTGCGCCATGGGCCACGGCGGTGGATGACCTCAGCCTTGAACAGGCCATTGATCGTCTCGGCCAAGGCGTTGTCGTAACTGTCGCCGACGCTGCCCACCGAGGGTTCGATACCGGCCTCCGCCAAGCGCTCAGTGTAGCGAATAGACAGGTATTGTGAGCCCCTGTCGCTGTGGTGAACCAGCCCCATGGCCTTTCCCGGGCGGCGATCATGCACCGCCTGTTCTAGGGCATCGAGAACGAACCCCGCCTGCGCAGAACTGCTGACGCGCCAGCCAACGATCTTGCGAGCATAGGCATCGATGACAAAGGCGACATAGACGAAACCCTTCCAGGTGGCGACATAGGTGAAATCTGACACCCACAGCATGTTCGGGGCTGGAACGCGGAACTGGCGGTTCACCTTGTCCAGCGGACAGGGGGCTTTCTTGTCCGGGATCGTCGTCCTGTGCGGCTTGCCGCGGATAATGCCCTGAATACCCATGCTCTTCATCAGCCGTGCCACCGTGCATCGCGCGACATCGAAGCCCTCACGGCCAAGCTGTCGCCAGACCTTCCGGACACCATAGACCCGCCAGTTCTCTTCGAACACGCGAAGGATCTCGGGGCGCAGCGCTTCGTCCTGACGTGCCCGATCCGACAGCCGAGACGGATCGGCCCGCTTCACAAGGTGATCATAATAGGTGGACGGGGCGATCGGCAGCACGTCGCAGATCGGCTCGACCCCGTGCGCATCCCGGTGCGCGTCGATGAAACCCACCATCACTTCGACCGGCGGTCGAGCTCCGCCATCGCAAAATATGCTGACGCCTTGCGAAGGATCTCGTTCGCCTGGCGCAGCTCGCGGTTCTCGCGTTCCAGCGCCTTCATCTTCTCGGCCATCTCGCTGGAGACGCCCGGACGCTTGCCGCTATCAACCTCGGCCTTCTTGACCCAATCGTTCAAGGTCTGCGGCGCACAGCCGATCTTCGCCGAAATCGACATGACCGCCTGCCACCGCGATCCATGCGGACCCTCATTGTCCAGAACCAACCGCACCGCGCGTTCACGCACTTCCGGAGAAAACTTGTTCGTTGTCTTGCTCATGATGCTCCACCTTACTCAGGAGTTGGAGCCTCCGGCAAACCCGGCGCGGTTCA
>CAZKYI010000035.1:0-1346 GCA_964557005.1 uncultured Pseudomonadales bacterium | reverse complement strand
AGGCAATCGCGCGCGCCTTGGCACTGTTTTTCCGCGAAACGCTTCCTATAAGGGCCACATGAGACGCATTTTCGGCTGGGTATTGAGCGACAATCGCGGCGGCGGCCCCTGGGGCGGCGGCGGGGGCAACGGCAACGGCAATGGCGGCTCGGGGGACGGCGGCGGGCCGCGCAACCCCTGGGGCGGGCAGAGCGGGCCGGGGCCGCGAAGGCGCCGGACCGGCGCGAGCGGCGATATCACCTCGCTCGACGAGTTCCTGAAGAAGAGCCGCGACCGCTTCGGCGGCCGCTTCCCGCCGTCGGACGGGCGGCCCTACTGGCTCTACGGCCTGATCGCCTTCGTATTGCTGTGGCTGGTCTTCACCAGCTTCCACCGGATCGGGCCGCAGGAGCGCGGCGTCGTCACCGTCTTCGGCGAATATTCCGCGACGTTGCAGCCGGGCATCGGCTTCTCCTGGCCCGCGCCGATCGGGCGGGTGCAGAAGGTCGATGTGGAGAATATCCGCACCACGACCATCCCCGACACGACCGGCACCGAGAACCTGATCCTCACCGGTGACCAGAACGTCATCGACCTCGCTTATTCGGTGCGTTGGAACATCAAGGATCCGCGCCTCTATCTCTTCCAGATCGCCGAGCCGGAAGGGACGATCCGCGAGGTCGCCGAAAGCTCGATGCGCGCTGCGGTGGCGCGGATCAGCCTCGACGACGCGATCGGCGCCGGCCGTTCGCAGATCGAGCAGAATGTCGAGCAGATCATGCAGCAGATCCTCGACGATTACGGCGCGGGGGTCCGCATCCAGGGCGTCGCGATCAACCAGTCGGTGCCGCCCGGCGCGGTCAACGAGGCCTTCCTCCAGGTCTCGGCCGCGCAGCAGCAGGCGCAGAGCTACATGAACGACGCGCGCGCCTATGCCTTGCAGATCACCGCCAAGGCGCAGGGCGACGCGGCGGCGTTCGAGAAGGTCTATGCCGAATATCGCGTCGCGCCCGAAGTGACGCGGCGGCGCATGTATTACGAGACGATGGAGCGAATCTTGAGCCGTGTCGACACCACCATCGTCGAGGCGCCGGGCGTGACGCCCTATCTGGCGCTGCCCGAAGTCGCGCGCCGCCAGGGGCAGGGACGGCCGCAGGTGCAGGTCGAAGACCAGCCCCAGCAGGGAGGGCAGGGCCGATGACCCGGTTCTTCCGCAACCCCATCGCGCTCGCCTTCGTCGCGATCGCCCTCCTGATCCTGGTCGGCAGCACCTTCGCGATCGTGCCGGAGACGAAGCAGGGCGTGATCGTCCGCTTCGGCGAGCCGCAGAAGATCCTCAACCGCTACCGGCCGAACGAGACGTTCGG
>CAZKYI010000034.1:0-1347 GCA_964557005.1 uncultured Pseudomonadales bacterium | reverse complement strand
AAAGGCTTGCATGTGGGTAGTTGTGGGTAGTATGCTCTTGGTAGTGGGTAAATGTGGGTAGCCAAAATAAGCTGCCCGAGTCAAAAACAAAAACCACTAAATTTAAAAATAACCTTAAGGGACCGCAGGTGGACTATTTCGAAAGGAAACTCGACGATAAGCGCAGGCTGACAATACCAGCCGAACTTCGGGCCGAGTTTGCCAGCGGAGTAGTCATAACCAGGGGCTTTAAGGACTATCTGCACCTCTACCCGAAAGCGGTATGGGACGAAGATGTTGAGCCAGAGCTGAAGGGATCTATCCTGGACGAGCGGACGGCTGATCTGAACGTTCAATTCCGGATGGGCCGGGTCGAGGCCGTCATTGACGAAAAGCAAGGTAGGATTACGTTCGAGCAGCATCATCTTGACTATGCGAAGATAGCCAAGGATGTGGTTGCAATCCGTGCGGGGCGCTACTGGCGGGTACAGGCCAAGGTCTGATATCAGCGGTAAGCTGCTAGAACTTTAAAAATTAGGGCAACGAATATGACCAACATGTTTGGCACATATTGGGCCAAGACCTGTGTCAAAAATCTTCACCGTATGTAGAATACGCCTCGGATTTTGTGCTCGGCCTTGAATCCAATCCGCACTCAAACAAGTTGCTCATACCACAAAGAACAGCAAACAACCGACTCGAGGTTAGCGAATCGGCAGTCAACGGTGGCACCCTGGGGCACCACTTTAAAAACCCTTGTACCTTATTTAAAAAAACACCTCCCAAAACTCCACCTCACACTTATTTGAACTTCTTCGATTACGAACGAAGTTCACGATTAAAGATACTGATAGAAGAATTGACGCAAGTTTACTTGCATCTCGTAAATCTTCCATCATACTTATCTTTAGTCATCCATAAAAACAAAAAACAACAAAAAACAAAAAGTTGACTGCTGGTTCGGTGACCTTGCAAAAACAAAAACGCCTGAAGCGACCTGTAAAAGGGAAGATGAGGGCAAAGAATGCAAAACATGACCAAAAACAAAAACACAAATAGTTCACATTTTCCAGTAATGGCCGAAGAAGTGCTTGAAATTTTAGACCCTAAGCCGGGGCAGAGATACCTCGACGTAACGGCCGGGTACGGTGGGCACGCAGGCCAGGTATTGGAACGCACCTTCCAGCCGGAAGGGTCAGTACTGGTAGATAGAGACCAGATGGCTATCGACCGGCTATCAGACGTATTCCATGGTAGTGGCGTTCGGATTATCCACCAGGATTTTTTGACCGCAGCCAGGGAGCTCTTGTCAGAAGAACGTACGTTCGATCTTGTGTTGGCGGATTTGGGCGTGTCGTCACCGCACCT
>CAZKYI010000033.1:0-1494 GCA_964557005.1 uncultured Pseudomonadales bacterium | reverse complement strand
GTGTATGTTGATGAGACAGGGGAGAGCATTAGCTATGCACAGTTACACGAACAGGCGCAGCAGCTTGCGCTGTTTATTCAAAACACCACACAGGAAAATACCGCACCGATAGCGCTGTGCCTTGAGCGCAGCAGCGCAATGGTGGTGAGCATTCTCGCAGCCATCAAACTGGGCAGACCCTATTTACCACTCGATGCACAGCTTCCCAAAGAACGTCTGGCATTTATGCTCACAGACAGCAAGGCCGAAGTGGTGCTGGTGCACGAACCCACGCGCAACACACTGGAAGACACCCGCGTGATTGACCTGAGCGATGCAGCGACACAGCAGGCGATTAGTGCTGCACAAGGCAATGTTCACAACCCCAGTACAGGCGCTGACCTGTTCAACATTATTTATACCTCGGGTTCGACGGGAAATCCGAAAGGGGTGATGGTGACGCAATCAGGGATACTCAATCGTATTCAGTGGATGCAGGACGAATATCAACTTGCCCCCCATCACAAGGTATTACAGAAGACCACCTACGCCTTTGATGTGTCGGTGTGGGAATTCATCTGGCCCTTGAGTCAGGGCGCGACTCTGGTATTGGCCAAACCCGAAGGTCACAAAGACCCGGATTATCTCAATCAGCTCATGCGCGCCCAACAGATTAGCCATTGTCATTTTGTACCGTCGATGTTGAGTGCGTGGTTATACAGCGAACCAACACAGTTACCACTCAAACAAGTGTTTTGTAGTGGCGAGGCCTTAAGCAGAGAAGCAGTGAACCGCTTTTATCAACAACTGCCGAATACGGAATTACATAATTTGTATGGCCCGACCGAAGCGGCGATTGATGTGAGTTACTGGCATTGCACACCCGATGAAGCCAACAGTCTGGTACCGATAGGCAAGCCTGTGGCGAATACACAGCTGTATGTGCTGGACAAGCAGGGTCAGCTGGTACCTTATGGCGTAGCAGGTGAGCTGTATATTGGTGGTGTACAACTGGCGCGTGGGTATCTGAACAGAGCCGAACTGACCAACAACACATTCATCACGCTCACCCTCAACAATCAGCAACAGCGTTTGTATCGCACGGGCGATTGGGTAAAACAAAGACGCAGTGGTGAGATAGATTATCTGGGCAGGATCGATCATCAAATCAAGATACGCGGGTTCAGGATTGAGCTGGGCGAGATTGAAAGCAGGCTACAACAGATTGAAACAGTCCATCTGGCGGTGGTGGTGGAGAGAATACTCAACAATGAAAGCCATCTGGTGGCGTATGTGAGTACAGACAACGAGGCACTCACCAGCGAGCAGATACGCACACGGCTGGCGAACAGTTTGCCTGCGTATATGTTGCCAAGCGTGATTAAGGTGCTCAACACCCTGCCACAGTTACCCAACGGCAAGATCGACCGGAAGTCTTTGCCACAGGTTGAGTTTGAGCAGAAGCACTATCAAGCCCCTGAAACGGCGACTGAAATCACATTGGCACAGATATGG
>CAZKYI010000032.1:0-1517 GCA_964557005.1 uncultured Pseudomonadales bacterium | reverse complement strand
GCCCCAGCGGCACCGGCGGCTCGGCCAGGTCGTTGCGGGCGCAGGCGGAAAGACCAAGGAGGGCGAAAAGGATCGCGGCAAGGCGAAAGGTCATCGGGAACTCCGGCAGCATCTGCCCCAGCGATAGCCCAGACGGGGGGCCACCGCAACGGCGGGGCAAGCCCGTCGGCAGCGATCCGTGCCGACAGCCCGAAAGGCAAGACCTTGAGCCGCCCATGTCGGCAGGCTAGGTCTCGTTGCCAAGTAGCCCGTTCTCCACGCAGACCAGAAGAGAACCTGTTTCATGTTGAGTCAGTCGGTAAGAGTTGAAGCCCGTCCGAAACTTGTCATTGCGCAAGCTCCGCAAGAGCTTCTGACATTGTCACAATGCAGAAAGGCGCTTTCGTCGATCAACAGCAAGGCGATATTCGGAAAGCTCGGCAATGACACGGTATGGCAGCGTCATGCCGAAGGCGGCCAGAAACCTCTTGCCGACGCCATCGCCGACCGTGACCCGGAAAAGGTGCACTCGATACTCTGCGCCCTGCACACCGGCTATGTGATGGAAGGGTTCGATCAACACCGGCGGCACACCGAGACAATATCCTCCAGCTCCGCCCATGAGGATTACCACGCAAAGGTCATCTATACCACGCTTCTGAGATGCGCGATGGCATTGGGCGCAATCCGCGCATTCAACCCTGAGCAGAACGAAAATTATCCGTATCTTGCGGAGGACCGGACAGGCGAAATCCTGACTGCGGTACGGGCTGCCCTGCGTCTTTCTGCACCGCTGCCCAGGACGGCAGACGGGGCCATCGGTCTGGATACGCCATATGGATTACTCAGCCACCGGCATGCGATCAGCTTTGGATACTTGCGGGAATACAGGGATCATATCGCCAGGTACGAAAGGAACTACAGCGCAATAGTCGAAATCGGCGGCGGAATAGGAAGGATCTCCTACAGCATCGCCAGCGACCGGAACCTGCCTTATGTCATTGTGGACTTGCCGGTCGTGGGGTTCATCCAATACGCATTTCTGACCGCAAACGGAATTGAATGTTCCTTGTGGCCCGATGACATCAGCACCGAGCCTGGCCACGTCAACATCATCAGCGCATTTTCGACTGATTGCCTGAAAAGGCTGAAAGATGCGCTTTACATGAACTTCGACGGACTTGTCGAAATGTCGAAGACTGCGGTGGAAGGTTATTTCCGATTGATAGCGGAGACCGGGTCCGATCTTCTTTCGGTCAATCACGAAGCCGCCCGAAAGATGCTTGGCCATGTGGAACAGAACTGGGACATCGCAAGGATAACGGCACTCGGGCTGAAAGCCTCGCCCCGCAGTTTTTTCTGGGAGAGGACAGGCTACGTCACCCAATCGTTTCTGAGCAGACGGGAGGAAACCGAAATCAGGGCCATACGCCCATGACCTGCCCCGGGGCTTTCTGCCCCGCAGGAACACCGCAATCCTTAACGCCGCTCAGGTGAACCGGTTGTCCCGCGGGAAGCCGCGCGGGGCCATCTTGCCC
>CAZKYI010000031.1:0-1672 GCA_964557005.1 uncultured Pseudomonadales bacterium | reverse complement strand
CTAGTGCCTCTGATTGCAATTGAGGTTGCTCTGGACTCGCGATTCTGCCAAGACTACTTATTTCCCCGAGCTTCAAGGAGGAAGTCGCATGTCTGGCAGCGCTCCCATTATCATCATTACCGAAAAGCAGTCGGCAATACTCAACGAATTCGCAGCATCGAGAAGCGTTTCGGTCTCGCTCGCTCAGCGGTCGCGGATTGTTTTGATGGCATTTGAACGGGTTCACAATGACGAGATTGCCAAAGAAGTCGGGATCAATCGAAACCAAGTTGGCATGTGGCGGCATCGCTGGAAAGCTGCTTTCTACGACTTGGTGGCTGTCGAATGCGGTGAAGGAATCGGCCCTCTCAAAGAAGCAATCGTAAAGTTGTTAAGCGACGCTCATCGAAGCGGTCGTCCACCTTCGACAACCAGCAATCAATTGACGCAAGTAGCCGCGTTGGCGTGCGAACCACCGAGTGATTCCGGTCGACCGATTTCTCGTTGGACTTCTAGGGAACTTGCGATGGAGTTGGTTCGCCGGATGATTTTTACCGGCGTATCTGCTTCGAGCGTTCGACGCTGGTTAAACCGTATGGATCTCAAGCCGCATCGACACAAGTATTGGCTTTTCAGTCCAGACCGTTCAAGCCCAGCTTATGACGCATGTGTGCGACGGATCTGCGATGTATATGCGGAAGCCACTGAAGCTTACGAGCACTACGGAATCCACACGGTCTGCATCGACGAACAGACGGGCATCCAAGCTTTGGAGCGAATCGCTTTAGACAAGCCTTGCGATATCGGCTCGGTGAAGCGATTGGAATACGAATACAAAAGGCATGGTACCTTGTGTCTGTTTGGCAACTTCCATGTGGCTACGGGCAAAATACTCAGTCCGCTCGTTCGTGCGACTCGAACCGAAGCAGATTTTGTCGACAATCTGAAAGGCCTCGTGAACACCGATCCCAAGGCTCGGTATCGCATCGTCCTGGATAACCTCAACACACACTACAGCGAATCCTGCGTTCGATACGTTGCCAATGAGTGCGGTATCGAGCCGGAGAGCCTTGGGGAAAAAGGCCGCTATGGCATCCTCAAGGATCAAGCGTCGCGTCGAGAGTTCTTAAGCAATCCTTTGTATCGCATCCACTTCTACTTCACTCCGAAGCATAGTTCGTGGCTAAATCAGATCGAGATATGGTTTGGCGTTGTTCGCTCGAAATTGACTCGATATGGATCCTTCAGTTCGTTGGGTAACTTGAAGAACAAGCTGACTCAATTCATCGACTATTACAACGACGTGCTCGCGCATCCATACGAGTGGACATACCGAGGTAAATCATTGTGTGCCTAGGCAATCTCGGCAAACAAAGTCATTCGTGCATCAAAACTTGCAATCAGAGGCAGTAGGCGGCGGTAGAGATAACGTGGTCGTTGGAAGCGACAGGCCAGAATCTGTCTCAGACGCCTACGAATGTGAGCGTCTAATTCTTTGAAAACTGTCCCTGTCGTCGCAAGACGGAAGTAACCGAACCAGCCGTTGAGATACGAGCGAATTCTCTTCAGACAACCCTCGAAAGTGCCGCCAAGGTTTCTTGGAGTTAGCTCCCGTACTTTCTTGTCGACATTCTTTTGAGCTCGCTTCGATATCCCTATTCGTATCTCGCCATCGTCTTTCCGTTTGAGATGA
>CAZKYI010000030.1:0-1680 GCA_964557005.1 uncultured Pseudomonadales bacterium | reverse complement strand
TGTTGCAGTGGATAGCAGTGCAGCGAACACCAACATTACCTTTACTGGCACGATTGAAGGCACAGCGGCTAATACCGAATCGCTGACCTTAACCGCAGGTACTGGTGCAATAGATTTACAAGGTGATGTGGGCGCTACCACTGCTCTGGCAAACTTTGAAGTGAGTTCTGCGGCACAAGCGGATTTAGCAAGTGTTACGGCCGATGACATTAGTGTCACAGCTACAGCTATTAACTTGAACGGCACCGATTATATTGCGCAAAATGGCAATGCCTCTTTCGATGGTGCAGTGCTGTTGACGACAAATGTGACGGTCGATAGTAGTACGAATAATGGTGATATTACTTTTACTGGCACGATTGATGGTGATACAGCCAATACAGAATCACTGACCTTGTTTGCAGGCACTGGCGTTGTAGAATTACAAGCTGCTGTGGGCGCTAGCACTGCTCTAGCAAACTTTGAAGTGAGCTCTGCGACACAAGCGATTTTACAAAACATCACAGCCGATGACATTGATGTAACTGCTGACGATATTTACTTGTACGGTACCGATTATATTGCGCAAAATGGCAATGCCTCTTTCGATGGTGCAGTGGTGTTAATGACAAGCGTCACTGTTGATAGCAGTGCGAACGATGGCAACATTATATTCACTGGCACGATTAATGGCACAACGGCTAATACCGAATCACTGACCTTAACCGCAGGTACAGGTGCAGTAGATTTACAAGGTGATGTGGGCGGCACAACAGCCTTAGATACCTTGACCGTAGCTTCGGCAGCGACAGCAGATTTAGCGCAAGTCACAGCAGGCGTGATTGATGTGACAGCAACTGACATTAACCTCAATGGTGCGAACTACACTGTCCAAACAGGCAATGCGACTTTCACTGGTGCGACGGTATTAACTACAGATGTTGCAGTGGATAGCAGTGCAGCGAATGGCGACATTACCTTTGCTGGCACGATTGATGGTGCGCAAACACTGGATTTAACAGCAGGCACAGGCAACATTGATTTCCAAGGAATCATAGGTGGTACTACACCATTAACTTCTATTACGGTTCACAGTGCAGCAGATGTTGGGTTTGATGCAGCAGCCACAATGGGTGCGTTCACTCAAGTAGCGGGTACAGGCACAACTACTATTGATGGAGTGCTGACTTCTACGGTCGGTGACATCAATATCACAACTAACCAAATTACTCAGAATGCCAATATAGTTTCTGCTGATAATGTCATTTTTGATGCAGCTGATGATATTGCTTTAGTTGATGGTTCTATTAGCTCAAATCGCCTCATTCACCTGATTGCGGTTAATGGAGTTCTGCAAACAGCAGTGAGTCATGATGGTTTACAAGCAACTGATTTATTGCTTGAAGGTTCTGGTGATTTCACTTTAGTGAATGATTCAGCTACCAATCAAATTACTAATGTGGCAACAGTAGGCACAGTTGCTGGAGTAATTACTTTTGAAAATGATCAAGCCTTGGTTGTGGGTTCTGTAGCAGACGATTTAGCAAACAATAATGATGGTGTATCTGCTGAAACCGTGTTGATTAGTACAAGTGCTGGAGATTTAACTATTAACCAGTCAGTCGCTGCGACAGCAGGTCAGGCCTTGTTACATGCACAAGGTGGTGATTTAGCGATTAACGCGACTGTGAACGCAGGTAC
>CAZKYI010000029.1:0-1730 GCA_964557005.1 uncultured Pseudomonadales bacterium | reverse complement strand
TGTCGTCAGCTCGTGTCGTGAGATGTTGGGTTAAGTCCCGTAACGAGCGCAACCCTTGTCCTTAGTTGCCAGCGAGTAATGTCGGGAACTCTAAGGAGACTGCCGGTGACAAACCGGAGGAAGGTGGGGACGACGTCAAGTCATCATGGCCCTTACGACCTGGGCTACACACGTGCTACAATGGGCGGTACAGAGGGTTGCGACCCTGCGAGGGCAAGCTAATCCCTTAAAACCGTTCGTAGTCCGGATTGGAGTCTGCAACTCGACTCCATGAAGCCGGAATCGCTAGTAATCGCGAATCAGCATGTCGCGGTGAATACGTTCCCGGGCCTTGTACACACCGCCCGTCACACCATGGGAGTTGGCTGCAAAAGAAGTAGGTAGTCTAACCGTAAGGGGGACGCTTACCACTTTGTGGTCAATGACTGGGGTGAAGTCGTAACAAGGTAGCCGTAGGGGAACCTGCGGCTGGATCACCTCCTTAACCGAAAGCAGTATTGATGAATTCGGTGCCTACACACATTACTTGATAGAAACACTGTATAGCGAAGAAGCTTGACGGTAGATGCAGGTCTGTAGCTCATCTGGTTGGTGCACCCCTCTGCGAAAGCAGGGTAAAGAGAAGGGTGAGGTCGGCAGGCCGATCAAGTTTGAACTGATATTCTATAGGCCTGTAGCTCAGCTGGTTAGAGCGCACCCCTGATAAGGGTGAGGTCGGCAGTTCAAGTCTGCCCAGGCCTACCAAATCAAGGGGCTATAGCTCAGCTGGGAGAGCGCCTGCTTTGCACGCAGGAGGTCTGCGGTTCGATCCCGCATAGCTCCACCAGATTGGGGGGTATACAGTGAGAGGTTGGGAAGCCAGATAAGAGCCTGTTGAAGATAGCAGGTTGTTATCTGGTTTTTTTAACGGCACGATGTGCTGTTATCCAGAATGACCAGGGACGACCTGGTTAGCGTTCTTTAACAAATTGAATCTGAGTCAAGAATTTGTGTTTGCGCATACTTTGGTGTGTTGCGAATACAAACTCAAACCAAGAGTAATCAATTTACAAGCGAACTTGGTATCAATACTCATAAAGAAGTGAATAGAGACTGTTTTGAGTTATTTATAACGAAGAACAGACTGGCGAAGGTGGGCTTGATGATGTTTTATGGTGGAAGTAACGATTTCACCAGATCATTTAGGCTTATATGGTCAAGTGACCAAGCGCACATGGCGGATGCCTTGGCAGTCAGAGGCGATGAAGGACGTGGTAGTCTGCGAAAAGCCTGGGTAAGGTGACAAACAACCGTTATAACCCGGGATGTCCGAATGGGGAAACCCACTTGCATTGCAAGTATCCCTGAGTGAATACATAGCTCAGGGAAGCGAACGCGGGGAACTGAAACATCTAAGTACCTGCAGGAAAAGAAATCAACCGAGATTCCCAAAGTAGTGGCGAGCGAAATGGGATTAGCCCTTAAGTTCATAGCGTTTTAGTGGAACACTCTGGAAAGTGTGGCCATAGTGGGTGATAGCCCCGTACACGAAAGAGCGTTATGAATGAAAACGAGTAGGTCGGCGCACGTGAAACGTTGACTGAATATGGGGGGACCATCCTCCAAGGCTAAATACTCCTGACTGACCGATAGTGAACAAGTACCGTGAGGGAAAGGCGAAAAGAACCCTGGTGAAGGGAGTGAAATAGAACCTGAAACCGTGTGCGTACAAGCAGTAGGAGCCCTTCGGG
>CAZKYI010000028.1:0-1762 GCA_964557005.1 uncultured Pseudomonadales bacterium | reverse complement strand
CCTGTTCGTGTAACTGTGCATAGCTAATGCTCTCCCCTGTCTCATCAACATACACCGCCATGTGTTCACTGTGGCTTACCCTCGCTGCCTCCAGAAACGCACCCACATGCGCAAACCCGGGATACCCCTTCTCCTCGCCACGACTAAATAACAACAGCTCGCCTTGTTCTTCACTATTGAGTAAGGGAAGCTGCTCAATCGCCTGTTCAGGATTATCTAACAATGCCTTTAACAGGAGTTTAAAGTGTCGGGTGAGCTGGCTGGCTGTCGCTTCATCAAACAGGTCACTGTTGTATTCGAGACTGCCTGCAATGGTTTCACCCTGCTCACTCAAACCGAGATTCAAATCAAACTTGGCACTGAGGTGTTCGGCCTCCATTACCTGAATGTGCAGGCTCTGGTCATGTGCATTGAGTTGTTTGCCATCAAGTGCCTGACGATTCACCACCAGCATCACCTGAAACACCGGTGCATGACTCAAATGTCTCGGTACCTTGAGTGCATCGACAATTTGTTCAAACGGCAGTGCCTGATGCTTGAAGGCTGCCATGCTGGTGTGCTTCACCTGTTGCAACACGGTCTTGAAGTTTTGGGTGCCTTCGAGCTGTGCACGAATCGCCAGCGTATTGATGAAGCAACCAATCACCTGCTCAAGCTGCGCATGATTGCGATTGGCCACCGGTGTGCCCACTGCAAAATCCGTCTGGCCACTGTAGCGATAGAGCAGCACCTGAAACGCGGCCATCGCCGTCATAAACAGGGTGCTGCCTTGTTGTTCGCCAAACTGTTTCATCTGTTCGCTTAAGGATTTGTCCAGATGAAAGTGAACCACCCCACCCCGATGGCTTTCCATCAGCGGGCGTGCCCTGTCCATCGGCAGATTGAGCACGGGCACATCGCGTAGCTGTTCTACCCAGTACGCCTGTTGTTGTGCCAATTGGCTTTGTTGTGCGCTGCTGCGTTGCCACTGCGCGTAATCCACATACTGAATTGGTAAAACAGGCAAAGCCTGCTCACCCAATAGATAGGTAGTCACCATTTCTTTCAACAACACTTCTATCGACCAGCCATCACTGATGATGTGGTGCATCACTGCCAGCAGGTAATAACTCTGTTCACTGACCTGAATCAGATGGATTCTGAACAAGGGCCCTTTGCTCAAATCAAAGGGTGCCAGCAACAATCTCGCGGCGGTGTGTTTAATCGCTTCATCACTGGTATTGGGCAGGTGCAACACATCGAGCTTCCAGCTTGCATCGAAGGGCTCAATCACCTGCACCGCTTCATCGGCATCGGCCACAAATACGGTGCGCAAACTGTCGTGGCGTTGAATCAGACTGCGCATCGCCTGTTCAAAGCGTGGTACATCAAAATGCCCTTGCAGTTTCAGGGCCGCAGGCATGTGGTACACGGTGCTATCGGGATTCAACTGTTCAAGGAACCAGATGCGTTGCTGGCTGTGGCTCATTAACAAAGGCTGGCTTCTGTCCGCCCGTGGTATCTCCACCACCGAAGCCACTTCAAGCGCATCGACCGCCTTTGCCCACTCGCCAAGCACCGGATATTCAAACACACTCATCAAGGTAACTTCCTTGCCCAGCACCCCAGATGCGCGGGACACCACCCTAGTCGCTAACAGTGAATGTCCGCCGAGTTCAAAGAAATTATCCAGTGTGCCTATTTTATTTATTTCAACACCCAGCACCTCACTCCATATCTGTGCCAATGTGATTTCAGTCGCCGTTTCAGGGGCTTGATAGTG
>CAZKYI010000027.1:0-1771 GCA_964557005.1 uncultured Pseudomonadales bacterium | reverse complement strand
AGTGTTGCTGCCATCGTTTATTTGATTGGCATTGTGGTTATAGGTGAGTGTGGTGTTGCCGTAACTGACAAGCTGGTTGTAGTCGTTGTATGTCCAGTTGTTATGGGTTTTGCTGCTTAAACGATTGCCCGACTGGTCATAGCTGTAACTTTCTGCAAGTTGATTATTGCGCTTTAAACCAATTAAGCGTTGCCCTTCATCGTAAAATAAATCGACTTGTTGAGGGTTTTCCTGAGTGTTTTCCTGAATGCTGTTGATATTGCCCTGTGCACTGTAAGCTAGCGTGAGTTGGTCAAGCACATTGCCTGTCGAATTAGTATTTAGATGATAACTATTCATTTTTATTTTTACACCAAACTACTCTGACTCAAATTATTCATTGAACAGCCACTCTCTTTTCAGCGGATGACAATTTTAACCTTTATTTTGCTCTAAGACTTTAGAAATCCATTGATCTCTTTGTGTTACTACAAAACAATAGTTTTCCCCTGACTTTAGTGACACTCGAATAGAGTTAGGAAAGAGCGGAATAAATCCTAAAAACTTAGTCCAGCATTTTTCTACAGCCGAAATTTCTAAAATTTTTACCACGACTTCGCCTGTTTGAACATTAACTATATGAGGTTTAAATATTAACTCTTCATTTGTAAGAAGAAGTTTACCCCCGACTGTCTCTACGTTTTTTTGAAGATTAGCGGCGGCCTCCTTTATTACATGACTCATCTTCCTTCCCCGCATTTATCTTCATCACAGACATCAGAACATTGTTGTTTTCTTATTTCGTTACAAATAATAGTACCGCCTATAAAGCCGCCTATCCCTCCTCCTATTCCTCCAGCAGCTGTACCAACCCCTGGGATAGCTGAACCAATCGCGCTACCGGCAGTAACTCCCATTCTACCCATTCCAAAGGAAATTGGTGTACACATGACTTGAGTTTGAACCCAACATTTTTCGCAAGGGGTTAAGGGACTAGGTTCTACGTTACTTCTTGATCCTGAACTTCTTCTTCCATCACCTTGATTTTTTAAACCATATGAATCAAAACCTGTTAAAGGATTCCCCTCTCCATACCCATACCCATTCACTCCCCCCACCAATCCTATGGGATCACTCTGAATATACCTGCCTGTGTTGGGATTATAATTGCGGTGATAGTTGTAATAGGTTCCGGTTTCTTCATCAAAGTATTGTCCGGGGAAACGCAGGTTATTGATAACAGTCAGGTTGCCTATGACATCTCTTGTAAAACCATTGTTCTGGATTTCCCACACCTCTGCACCTGATTGCGAATACAGGGTTCGTGATGCCAGGGTCTGGTCATTGTGCGAGAAGTAAAGCTGGTTGTTTTGCCTGGTGAGCAAGGGATTGCTCATAAACGAGGAATCGGGATGATAGGCAAACTCGCTGATGAGATTTCCTTGAGCGTTGTATTCGGCGAGCAAGCCAGTGTCATCGTAAAGGAAATAGCTGGTTTGATTATTGGCGGTTTTGGATATGCGTCTGCCGAAGTTATCATAACGATAGGTCGCGATGGTGTTGGCGTTTTGTTTTACTTCACTTAAACGATTACTGGCGTTGTAGTGATAAGTATTGCTGCCATCGTTTATTTGATTGGCATTGTGGTTATACGTGAGTGTGCTGCTGCCGTAACTGGTAAGCTGGTTATAGTCGTTGTATGTCCAGTTGTTATGGGCTTTGCTGCTTAAACGATTACCCGACTGGTCATAGCTGTAATTCTCTGTAAGCTGATTATTGCGCTTTAAACCGA
>CAZKYI010000026.1:0-1964 GCA_964557005.1 uncultured Pseudomonadales bacterium | reverse complement strand
AGGTGCTGGGTGTTGAAACAAATAAAATAGGCACACTGGATAATTTCTTTGAACTGGGTGGGCATTCACTGCTGGCAACAAGGGTGCTTGCAAAACTCAGACAAACCTTTGGATTTGATCTGGAATTGCGGGTGTTGTTTGAAGCGCCAACTTTGGAAACACTGGCCGTTTTAATCGACACCGTGAAGCATATGAATAACACTTTAGCTGATGATGAACTGGAAGAGATTGATTTGTGAGTGATGCAAGTGTGATTAGATTGGTTGCAGAACTTCACAAGCTGGGTGTGCGGCTGAACATTGAGGCAGGTGAGCTTAAAGTCAAGGCACCCAAAGGAGCATTGTCGAATGAACATCTGCAAGCGCTGAAAGCCAATAAAATTGAAATTCAAAATTACCTGTTGTCTTTGCAGATAGCGCAACAAAAACATAAAACCGCAATTGGCAAGGCCAATCGCAATTCACCCTTGCCACTGTCTTTTGGCCAGCAGCGTTTGTGGTTTCTTGACAAGCTCAATCAGGGCAGTGCGTTTTATAACATGCCGATGGTGCTGAAAATTGAAGGGCAACTGGATGTTGCACGTTTTGAGTCCTGCGTTCAGAGTTTGATACAACGCTACGAAATTTTGAGAACCAATTTTGTTGAACAGGACGAAATACCCATTCAACAAATTCACGCCAGCATCGATTGGCATATTGATTTTGTGGATTTGAGCGCAGCAAACGACGCAACGGTGAAGAAGAAAATTGCACAACTTTGTGTCGAGCCTTTTAATTTGGCGACAGGTGCATTATTTAGAATTCATTTGATTCAGACCTCAGAAAATACGTACTACTGTGTGAATGTTATGCACCACATTATTGGTGATGCCTGGTCAACAGAAATTCTGGTGCGCGATTTAATCAGCAGCTATCTTTTTGGCGCTCAGGCTTTGCCGCCTTTGTCGATTCAATATGCAGATTATGCTCTTTGGCAAAGAACGTGGTTACAAGGTGAGGTGCTGGAGCAACAGCTTGCGTATTGGAAGCAGGAACTGTCTTCCATTCCTGTTTTGAATATGCCGTTTGATAAAGCGCGTCCAAAACTTGAAAGCCATCACGGGGATAGAGTTGTTATTGATATTAACGAAACCCTGTATCAAAAATTAAAAGTTTTTTCAGAGGCACATCAGTTAAGTTTGTTTATGACACTGATGTCGATCTATCAGGTCTTGCTCTATCGCTACAGTGGCCAGACGGATTTTGCAGTGGGCACACCGGTGGCCAATCGCGACAAGGAAGAACTCAGCCAGCAAATCGGATTTTTTATTAACACGCTTGCCCTGCGTTCTTGCATTGATGAAGATGATGATTTTGTTGCGCTGTGCAAGAAAGTAAAACAGAAATTGCTGTCAGCTTTTTCGCATCAGGAAATTCCCTTTGAAACTCTTGTTGATGCGTTAAAGGTGGAGCGTAATACCAGCCACGCACCGATTTTCCAAAACATGCTGGTGTTGAATGCGTCTTCGTTTGGCAAGCAGGCACAGGCAGGAATTGATACTCAAATTTTGGGCGAGAGCCATCTCGCGCAGCTCAAAATTACTTTTGTTGCCAATACACAGGTGAGTGCCAAGTTTGATTTGAATTGTGAACTGGTGGATAGCGGCGAGAAATTATTGGGTCATCTTGAATTCAATACCGACCTTTATCATCGCGAAAGTGCTGAACAAATAGCACAGCATTTTGTGGTGTTGTGTGAAAGCTTGATTGAGCATGCACATAAACCGTATGTCAGTCTTCCCTTACTCAATAGTGAAGAACAGGGCGAGCTGTTGTTATTTAGTCGTGGCGAGGAGAAGGGGTATCCAGAGTTTGCGCATGTGGGTGCGTTTTTAGATGTGGCGAGGGTAAGCCACAGTGAAGGGGTTGCTGTGTATGTTGATGAGACAGGGGAGAGCATTAGCTATGCACAGTTACACGAACAGG
>CAZKYI010000025.1:0-2016 GCA_964557005.1 uncultured Pseudomonadales bacterium | reverse complement strand
CAGTGTCATCGTAAAGGAAATAGCTGGTTTGATTATTGGCAGTTTTGGATATGCGTCTGCCAAGGGTGTCGTAATGGTAAGTCGCGATGGTATTGGCATCTTGTTTCACTTCACTTAAACGATTACTGGCGTTGTAATGGTAAGTGTTGGCGCCATCGTTTATTTGATTGGCATTGTGGTTATAGGTGAGTGTGGTGTTGCCGTAACTGACAAGCTGGTTGTAGTCGTTGTAGGTCCAGTTGTTATGGGCTTTGCTGCTTAAGCGATTACCCGACTGGTCATAGCTGTAACTGGCTTCCAGCTGATTGTTGCGCTTCAGGCCGATTAAACGTTGCCCTTCATCGTAAAACAAATCGACTTGTTGGGGGTTTTCCTGGGCGTTTTCCTGAATATGGTTAATGTTGCCCTGCTCGCTGTAGGTGAGCGTGAGCTGGTCAAGCACATTGCCTGTCGAATTAGTATTTAGATGATAACTATTCATTTTTATTTTTACTCTGATACCGATTATTCCTGCTCATAAATAACAAGATAACCAATAAGGAAATAAAACCAACCTGAGCAAAAAAAGACAAAGATAATATCGTAACACTAATCTGCTCAGTCATATTTTCTTTTCCTGCTTCCAGATAATATCTGAACAACGCCACTAATGCCGCAATCGCTATCCCACCAAGACAGAGGAAATAGTAACTCCAGAAATGTTTGCCATGTAATCTCATTATCATAGGAGCAAATAAGGTGACTGGATAAACCACCTGTATTAAGACAATAGAAACCATGTCATACCTAAAATCAGGAAAAATAATTCCCCTTATCAGAGAGATTACAAGAACATAAAAAACAAGCCACTTGCTAAATTGCATACTGACTAGCAACGAAACCATCATGGATTCCCTCCAGAGTTTCGTTGGAGATTCTCAAACAATGTCCTTGGAAAGGTTGTGTTGGGTGTATTTATTCCTGCAGCACCTAAACACTGCCCAACAAATTGAGCACAATTATTATTGTATAGATTGTAGTCTTGCTGTTGCTGCGTCCGCGTATCAATACATTGCTGCGCATCCCGATCCTGCTGTGGCGTAGTCGGTATGGTAATGCTTGATGGCGCAGCCGGATCTGGTGATATTTCTCCTGGAACATTCCTACCCAATCCCATTTGAATAGAACTCGCGCTTGACTGAGGTCTTTGACCTACCGTATTTGTCGTATTAACTCCCATTCCCACATGGCCAAAGCCAGCCGCTGCACTGGGATTAAACGAAACAGTGATGTCAAGTCCGTATGGGTCAATCCATAACGACGGGTGGCTCATTGCGTAGGCATACATATTTACACCTCCACGTAATCCTATCGGATCACTCTGAATATACCGGCCTGTGTGCGGATTATAATTGCGGTGATAGTTGTAATAGGTTCCGGTTTCTTCATCAAAGTATTGTCCGGGGAAACGCAGGTTATTGCTAACAGTCGGGTTGCCTGTGACATCTCTTGTAAAGCCATTGTTCTGAACCTCCCAAACCTCTGCACCTGCTTGCGAGTAAAGCGTTCGTGATGCCAAGGTCTGGTCATTGTGCGAGAAGTAAAGCTGGTTGTTTTGTCTGGTGAGCAGGGGATTGCTCATGAAGGGTGAGCCTTGATGATAGGCAAACTCGCTGATGAGATTTCCCTGTGCGTTGTATTCGGCGAGCAACCCTGTGTCATCGTAAAGGAAGTAGCGGGTTTGATTATTGGCAGTTTTTGATATGCGCCTGCCGAAGTCATCATAACGATAGGTCGCGATGGTGTTGGCATCTTGTTTTACTTCACTTAAACGATTACTGGCATTGTAATGGTAGGTGTTGGTGCCATCGTTTATTTGATTGGCATTGTGGTTATACGTGAGTGTGGTAGTGCCGTAACTGACAAGCTGGTTATAGTCGTTGTATGTCCAGTTGTTATGGGTTTTGCTGCTTAAACGATTGCCCGACTGGTCATAGCTGTAATTCTCTGTAAGCTGATTATTGCGCTTTAAACCGA
>CAZKYI010000024.1:0-2758 GCA_964557005.1 uncultured Pseudomonadales bacterium | reverse complement strand
TTATTACAAGAACCGCCTGTTAAAAGAAAAAGTTGATGGGGAAGGCAATGTCAGTGAATTTGTGTATGACGACATCAGCCAGCTGAGTGCCATCAGTTATTACACAGCCACAGATTTAAATAACCCGCAAGACCAATGGACTTACAGCTATGATCAGCTTGGGCGAATCACCCAGCACGCATCGAGTCTGGCGAACACCTCTTACCAATACACCTATAACGACATTGACGTAATCCAAACCACGGTGAACTTTGGCGCATTCTCAAAGCAATTGAATTACAGCTATTTTGAAAATGGCCAACGAAAAAGTTACACCAATCCCGAGAGCCAGCACTACAGTTATCAATACGATGCCCTTGGCAGGATTCAAACACTCAGGCTCGCCGATAACACACAAGCGCCACCGATTCCCAAAGGCAACATCAGTTACACCTACAACCCTCAAGGCCTAGCCAAAATCAGCCTGCCCGGTGGTGCGAGCATTCAGCAACAACACAATGTGTATGCTGAAAAAGTTGCAAGCCACTACCGGAATGCAGCAGGGAATGTGCTTGACCAACTCACGCTCACCTACAGCGAGCAGGGCAACATCAACCATATTCAGGAAAACGCTCAGGAAAACCCCCAACAAGTCGATTTATTTTACGATGAAGGGCAACGTTTAATTGGTTTGAAGCGCAACAATCAGCTTGCAGAGAGTTACAGCTATGATCAGGCGGGCAATCGTTTAAGCAGCAAAACCCATAACAACTGGACATACAACGACTATAACCAGCTTGTCAGCTACGGCAGTACCACACTCACGTATAACAATAATGCCAATCAAATAAACGATGGCAGTAACACTTATCACTACAACGCCAGTAATCGTTTAAGTGAAGTGAAACAAAACGCCAACACCATCGCGACTTACCATTACGACACCCTTGGCAGACGCATATCCAAAACTGCCAATAATCAAACCAGTTATTTCCTTTACGATGACACTGGCTTGCTCGCCGAATACAACGCACAGGGCACACTCATCAGTGAGTTTGCCTACCATCCCGGTTCCCCGTTTATGAGCAATCCCTTGCTCACCCGACACAACAATCAGGTTTATTACTCGCACAATGACCAGACTCTGGCCTCTCGAACCCTGTATTCGCAAGCAGGTGCAGAGGTTTGGGAAATACAGAACAATGGCTTTGAACGAACGGTCACGCCTAACTCAACGGTTATCAATAATCTGAGATTCCCGGGGCAATACTTTGATGAAGAAACCAATACCTATTACAACTATCACCGCAATTATAATCCCAACACTGGGCGGTATATTCAGAGTGATCCGATTGGATTGGAGGGTGGGATTAATGGTTATGGGTATGCTGCTAGTAATAGTTTTATTTTCATAGATGAATATGGATTAGCTTATAGTTCTGGAGGTGAGCATGGACAAGGTGGAAGAGGTGGTGGTGATCCCTGTGGATGTTTTGCTAAATCATTTTTAGGATTTGCGGAGCTGGGAACTGCAGCTGCAGCGGCTACTTTTGGGCCAACAGTGGGAAAGCCTCGCACAGGAGCTGCTGGAGGCGGTCCATCTGGTAATAGAACTAGTCCTTTTAGTAAGGTTATACATAAAGTGAATACAACCTATGGAAAAAATGCTGCTACAAGAGGAGCTAGGACAGCAGGAAGAACTGCTGCACGACTATTGCCAGGTATAGGTGCAGGGTTACTAATTTATGATTTATATATATATCAACAGTGTGTAAAAGATTGTGACTCTTGTAATCTCTGAAGAACATATCCAAAAAACTGTAATAAAGTTTTTGAGACTCCACTCTTCCAAGCTTCTCAAAGAGGAAGAGCTGGACGTTGAAAGGTGTAGTATTAATAAAGATTTATTGATTGTCGGAGATGATGCTGAAGAATTGCTAGAGGATTTAATGAAAGAGTTTGATATAAAGTTTGAAGGTCTGGTATTTGATAAATACTTCCCCAGTGAAGCGACAGCAAGTATGAATTACTTTCTTGCATCTCAAACTTTAAAAAAATATCGTTCTAATAGTATTTTTAGATTGTTTTTTCTTTTGGAAACGAAGTTTTGGAGAATCTTTGCAAGAAAGATAAGTTATGAAAATTTATCAATTAAAGATTTGATTAATGAAATTAATACTTGTCTTGCCAAAGATGCTACAGACTAACCTTTATTACGCAGCAAGTGATTTAAACACCACGCAAGACCAATGGACTTACAGCTATGATCAGCTTGGGCGAATCACCCAGCACGCATCAAGTCTGGCGAATATCGCTTACCAATACACCTATAACGACATTGATGTGATTCAAACCACGGTGAACTTTGGTGCTTTCACCAAACAACTGCATTACAGCTATTTTGAAAATGGCCAACGAAAAAGTTACACCAACCCGGAGAACCAGCACTACAGTTATCAGTACGACAGCCTTGGCAGGATTCAAACACTCAGGCTGGTCGATAACACACAAGCGCCACCGATTCCCAAAGGTAACATCAGTTACACCTATAACCCTCAGGGTCTGGAAAAAATATCCTTGCCCGGTGGTGCAAGCATTCAGCAACAACACAACGTGTACGCTGAGAAGGTTGCAAGCCACTACCAAAACTCTGCAGGCACTATCCTTGACCAGCTCACGCTCACCTACAGCGAGCAGGGCAACATTAACCATATTCAGGAAAATGCTCAGGAAAACCCCCAACAAGTCGATTTATTTTACGATGAAGGGCAACGCCTAA
>CAZKYI010000023.1:0-2967 GCA_964557005.1 uncultured Pseudomonadales bacterium | reverse complement strand
CCTATTAACAAAACTGACACTATCTTTCTCATAACGTTCCTATAGTTATAACGCCGCAAGCAGGGGCAAGCGTTAGCTTGTCCCTGCTGCCTTGCCTTGTTAAGTGCTTTCAAGATTACCCCAAAAGCACATCATATCTTCGTGAACCATACCCATAAGCATATGGTAGTTTGTAATTGCTCTTTCAATTATTTCTATCGAATCTTGATACAAATCGAACTCTAGAGACTCTTCACCCGAATAGTGTTTCAACTCATTTTTTGTTTTGTTAATCAATTCTGCAACTATTTTTTCAGTTGCAGGATCATCATCTCCTAGTTTTTTAGTAAATGAGAGGATTGAGTTTTTAACATTATCAAAAGTTGATTCAATACCTTTTTTTCTTAGCCTTTTGCCCAGAATTTCTTCTGCTGCTCCAGCGAGTGTTATTGATGATACATATTCATGTTCGTGCCAAAGCCGAATTGCAGCTAGAAGTTGTTGTTCTGCCATTTGCTCGGCTGTCAATATGGTTGTAGTCATTTTTGCACTTAACGCCAAGCAATGTGGCGTGCGTAGCACGTCCATTGCATTTGCGCCTTGTTATGTGTTGACTTCATATTCTTTGACATTAAAAGAATCTACCATTGAAAACGAATCATCTTCTGGGCCCGCGCCTCTGAATTGCTCTAGTGCAGAAAGTGATGACCATTTTTCAAAAATATTTACCCTATTTTCATCTATAGGATCTTCTGAAACTGAAAAGTCATCACACCCTTTAGTTTTCCTTGCTTGAATCACGGCATCACTTGAGATTTTAATAAACTCAGCTCTATGCCCTTTTTTTATTATTAAATTTCCCGCAATAATTATTGGCATGATTTTTCCTTCAAAACACATAACGCCGCCAGCTTGGGCGAGCAACTTGTTGCGAGTCCAGCGCAGCGACAAGGCTGGCCTTGTTAACTTTTATTGGGATTTACCAAATTTTATCGCGGCTTTTATATCGTCTTGAAAATAAAATCCTTCTGGGAGGTTTGGTTCAATCACGCCTTCTGATACTGCGCCTTTGAAATATTTTCGTGCCGCTTCATATCCAGGAACATGAATTCTTTGAATCATGTCCAGAACCTCACTTTTAGGAAGTTCATTTTCGCTAATCATAACAAGTAATTGAACAAGGCCATCGGGGCCTGAAAAAGATTTCAAAGGTAAATCTGAAACGATTTGATCGCTACCGTACTGACACTTCTTTGAACCATTGCGTGGACTCTTATTATATGCATGAACAAGGCGCAAACCCTTTCCCTTACCGCTTGAACTATCAAGCCATTCAACCCATCCATCCTCAACTTTTTCTATCGTTTGACCACATACATCACAATTCCACATGTTTTTCTCCTCTTGAAAGTTAACGCCCGCAGCATGGGCAAAGTTGAAGCGCAGCGTAAACTTTGTCCTGCTTGCCTGCGCTTGTTAGGTTTTTTATGTTTACCACTTACCACCATTTATTAAGTAAGCAACTTGGTTAGCTGCATCTGTTGGTGTTATTTGTGCAAAATTTACTGACTTTTCAATTAGGAATTGATCTGTTGAATGCCCAATACCTGAAACACTAATTACACCACACTCATCGGATAGAAATTTAAGTTTGTCACACGCCCCCTTAAATCTATAGGCATTAAATTGTGGGTCACTCAAATCACCGCCACCTCGAACAATTGCAACAATATCACCTGCTTTAAAGGTGTCACTCCATTCTTCAAGGGCCGCTAACAATGATTTTTCTTTTTCACTGTTGTTCATTCGAATTATTCTTACGATTTTTGGTCTTCTATGCCTAGCTAGAACAGCCTTGAAGTCATCTTCTCCCTTCGACTGATTTTGCGTAACTATCAAATGAACATTACCCGTAAATAATTTATTACTACCAATTTTTTTATTTTTTTCAATATTCTCTTTAACTACATCGTAGTTTTCACGAACGAAGAGAAGAGTTTTTTCAATTTTTTTTCTGCTTGGCTTATATATCCATGTACCAACTACAACAGTAATAACTAACACGTGAGGCATAGCTGCCACTAAACAAATTGGATTTAGACAAAAGCCAAAAAACAATAGCTGGTTCAATATCATCACAACGACAAATACCGCTGTGTAAGTTGCTGCTATAATTTTTGTCTCACTCCATAGCCTTTGAAATAAATTTGGACTAACTTCCATAAAAAACCTAACGCCGCCAGCAGGGGCAGACAAAACGCGCAGCGGTTTGGCTGTCCCTCTGGCTGGCCTTGTTAAGCATTACCAACTGCAAGTTTCCCGAAGTGGTTTAATTGCATTCTCTAAACCAGCGGTATTAAAAATAGCTGTAACAGGACTCTCATTATAGGGAGTTACCTGAGCTACCAATTTTGGTGAAGTTAGCATTTCTTTTAAGAAGGGTATCGGCTTACGATGAAAAGATGCCTTTTTATCAGTGGACATACTCCACCTTTGCGTGACTGCTTTGTTATCGCCGACTCGCGTAAGTACGTCCGCTTCACTACCAAGATAATCATTCCACCCTATGTAAAGGTCTGTAGAATTACTTTGGCATCTTGCGACTAGAAAGACAGGATTACCCCATCTATTTTTGCCCGAATCCGCATCCAGGACTAATGTAACAGTCTTTGAGTCATCAATTGGGTTTACATCTACAGAGACTTTCCATTTTCCTTTGCCTTCTATAGACGTTGGCTGAACTTGCCGACCATCAAGATTTTTCTTTTTTGCCAAATTGTCAAAGCACTCTAAGCGAGCCAAGTCCCCGTCAATAACAGCGCATTTAGCGTATTCTTTATCGTCTATTGCTGAGATAGTTTGGCCAGAAAAGGCAAATACAGCTACCAATAGAATAATTTTCTTGAGCATACTTCGATATCTCCTTGTGATGCTTAACGCCGTGCTGTGGGGCGAGCGTAGCGAGTCCAACCCACTAGCACCTTGTTA
>CAZKYI010000022.1:0-3056 GCA_964557005.1 uncultured Pseudomonadales bacterium | reverse complement strand
GCTGAAGGCAGCTTAAATTCTACTTATTTCCGTTTCGGAAAATGGGGGGATTACATATACAGTAGATGGTTTTTTTCGAAAGGTTATTGATCAAGAAGGAAAGGTAGTCGAATTTAATTACGATGCTGCAGGAAATATTCTTCTGTTTAAGAATGGATTAGGACATTCTTCGCGGTACTCGTATAACAAAGTGGGGCATCTTACCAAAGAAACTTTACCTGAAGGTATTGAGTTGATTTACGGGCGAGAGAGCACTACAGGTAAGTTGTTAAGCCGATCAAGAAATGGGCACCTTCTGGCTGTCTTTGTATACGATAAAAATGGTGCTGTTTTGAAGCAAAGCATATTTATGGGAAGTAATTCTTCAAATCCGATTGAAACAATTTTTGAATATGATGATCAAGCACGTTTAATAAAAAGTACCGATGGGTTAGGGCAGGCCGATTTATATTTATATAACTCGTTAAATCAGCTCGTTGAAGTACAAATGAAAAATGGATTAAAACGAATTTTAAAGTACGACAAACTCAATCGTGTAATTGAAGAACAGTTTGTGGATACCACATCAGGGAATGAAGCATCGCGTATCAACACCTACCGCTACGATGCCAATGGCAATGTGATTGAGCAGGGAGATGCAGCGGGTGTTCAGAACATCATCACTTATGATGCCTTTAATCAGGTTCAAACAGAATCGAAAACAGGTTGGGGCACACTACATTATGACTACGACATTTATGGCAATCTGATTCGTTTTACTGATGGAGAAGGAAGAAGTCGAATAAGAGAATTTCATGCAAGTGGAAAGTTAAAAAAAGAAGCTTTAGAGGCAGGAGGGGAATTATCGCTTTTTGAAGTGGAATACTATAAAAATCTTTTTGTTAAGAGAAAGACTGATGGTAAAGGCAATATTTCAGATTACTTTTATAACGATGCGAGTCAGTTAACTCGTATAGATTACTTTCATGCAAGTAATGCAGCGGTTATAGAAGATAGTTGGGAGTATAGTTATGATGACGTTGGAAGGTTAATTAACAACAGTTCAACTTTGGGGAATATTAGTTACCAATATGAATATGATGATAAGGGTAAAACTACTACCGAAGTAAATTTTGGGAACTTCACTAAACTAATTAGGAAAAACTATTTTTTAAATGGCTTAAAGAAAAGCTATATCAACCCAGAAAATCAATCTTATCAATATCAATACGACAATTTGGGAAGGATAAAAATTGTAGCAATCTCTGATTTAGCATCTGTTCCAGTGAAATCGAAAGGACTAATAAACCATACGTATAATGCTTCTGGGTTGAACAAGACTAGTTTGCCCGGCGGAGCCGAAATACACAGCGTAATTAATGTTTATGGTGAAAAAGTACAAACTGATTACAAGAATAGCGCTGGCTCTAAACTCAGTGCTCTTCAGTTTAGTTACACCCCACAAGGAAATATTTCCAAAATTCAATCAAACTTAGACCAAATCGAGTTGTTTTATGATGAAGGAGCACGATTAGTTGGACTGAAACAAAACAACATCCTGAAAGAAAGCTACAGTTACGATAGGGTTGGAAACCGAATAGACAGTCTTGAGTACGACGATTGGTTGTACAACGGATTTAATCAGCTAGTTAGTTATGATGATAAAGAATTTAGTTATGACGATAATGGTAATATGATTTCTGATGGCCAAAAACATTATTCCTATAATGCCAGTAATCGCCTGACTAACGTTGAACAAAACGGAAATACGATTTCAAACTACCGATATGATCCTCTTGGGAGACGTATTTCTAAGACAGTAAATGGCGTTACTACTTACTTCCTTTATGACGACACGGGATTATTAGCTGAGTACGATTCTCAAGGAGGGTTGATAACTGAATATATTTATAAACAAGGAGCTCCTTTCATGTCTGATCTTTTGATGATTAAGCAAAGTGGGAAGTTTTATTTTTCACATAATGACCAGTCGATGACATCTAGGGCTTTGATTTCATTTGAAGGTGAAAAAGTTTGGGAGATGAGTGGGTTCGGCTTCGAGTCCAATGGACAAAGTGAACATGGGGTCACAAACAATTTACGATTTCCTGGCCAATATTCAGATTCGGAAATCAATTCCAATTATAACTATTATCGAAATTACTCACCTACTCTAGGGAGGTATATTCAACTTGACCCTATTGGATTAAAAGGGGATTTAAATGCCTATCTCTATGCTCAGGCTAATCCTATCAGATTTATAGATGCGCTTGGGCTTAATGCGAGTTGTTCATTTTACCAGACTAGATGCGAACAAGTTGGAGGTATCTATTATTGTTCTGTTGCACCAGTACCATGTAATTATTGGCCGGATGAACTTAGGCCTCCTGGTTCAAATGACGATTGGGTGGATTGCTCCAGAAAATGTCTTCAAAAGAAAGATGTAGAGTGTGATAGTGGGCAGTGCTCAAATGCAGGTGCAGATGTGGTGTGCATAACAAAAATACACGCCGAATGTTGGATGGAGTGTTATTAAAGTGGGGCTTTATAAGAACAAGTTTTTTATTGGGCTATTGGTTGCGCCAGTATTTGGACCAATAGTATTTACTTTATTCTTGGTTTTGTTTGGAGCATTGATAATAGATAAGAAAGTAGAAATTAACAGTTTCTCCCAAATCTTTGATGGGTTTTTAGTTGTTTTAATTATTGGGATGCCAATTTCATATCTTATTACGATGATTGTTGGACTCCCTGCCTACAAGATCTGTAAACGGCTGGATTATCTTAACTACTGGTCGGTTAGTATTGGAGGCGGTTTATCAGCATGTTTTCCTATCGTTACGATTTACCTGATTAATTCTCTGCAAAGTATGAATCGCCTCCTTAGTTTTGAAGGTTTTGTATTGTTGCTTGTATTGTTTTTTTGTGGGTTTGTTGTTGGGAATGTGTTTTGGTTCATTACACGAACCAATGAAAATCAGAGGAAAGCATAGAATATTTAAGGACAGTTTATAGTCTCTATATTGTGAATAAGTTATTTCTGATTCAAGCAGTTGTTAAGTTATCCAGAAGGATAA
>CAZKYI010000021.1:0-5452 GCA_964557005.1 uncultured Pseudomonadales bacterium | reverse complement strand
TCTCTCCGTCTCTCCGTCTCTCCGTCTCTCCGTCTCTCCGTCTCTCCGTCTCTTCTCCCCTCCCTACACTGCATCCCAGCCCCCAGCCGGAGCCGCACACCCATGAAGATCCACGAATACCAGGCCCGTGACCTCCTCGCCTCCTACGGCATCCCCGTCCCCTCCGGCCGGGTCATCACCTCCAAGGAGGACGCCGCGCAGGCCTACAAGGCCGTCACCGCCGAGGCCGGCACCGACCTGGCCGTCGTCAAGGCCCAGGTCTTCGCCGGCGGCCGCGGCAAGGCCGGGTTCGTCAAGCTCGTCCGCACCCCCGACGACGCCACCGAAGCCGCCCGGTTCATGCTCTCCAACCGCATGGTCTCCAACCAGACCGGCCCCGAGGGGCTCGAGGTCAACAAGCTCCTGATCGCCGCCGGCGTGGACATCGCCAAGGAGTACTACCTGGCGATCACCACCGACCGCAACACCCGACGCAACATCCTCATCGCCTCCGCCGAGGGCGGCGTGGACATCGAGACCGTCGCCGAGAACAACCCCGACGCCATCATCAAGTGCCCCATCCACCCCCTCCTCGGCCTCCAGCCCTACCAGGCCCGCGAGGTCGCCTACCAGCTCGGCTTCAAGGGCAAGCAGATCAGCCAGGCCGTCAAGATCATGCTGGCCCTGAGCAAGCTCTACCACGACAAGGACTGCTCCCTCGCCGAGATCAACCCGCTCATCGTCACCCCCCCCTCCCCCGCCCCCGGGGGGGGCGGGGGAGGTGGCACGCGCAGCGTGACGGAGGGGGCTTCCTCAGCCTCCGACGGCCAGGTCCTCGCCATCGACGCCAAGTTCAACTTTGACGACAACGCCACCTTCCGCCACAAGGACATCCAGGCCCTCCACGACCCCAGCGAGGACAACCCCGCCGAGATCCGCGCCGCCAAGATGGGCCTGTCCTACATCGCCTTGGACGGCAACATCGGCTGCCTCGTCAACGGCGCGGGCCTGGCGATGGCCACCATGGACACCATCAAGCTCGAGGGCGGCGACCCCGCCAACTTCCTCGATGTCGGCGGCTCGGCCTCCGAGGAAGCCGTCACCGAGGCCTTCCGCATCATCCTCTCCGACTCCGCCGTCAAGGGCATCCTCGTCAACATCTTCGGCGGCATCATGCGCTGCGATGTCATCGCCCAGGGCATCGTCAACGCCGCCAAGGAAATCGGCTTCACCATCCCCCTGGTCGTCCGCCTCGAAGGCACCAATGTCCAGGCCGGGCGCGACCTGCTGAAGAAAGCCTCCGCCGACCTGCCGACCCTCCAGGCCGCCAACGACCTGGGAGATGCGGCGAAGAAGGTTGTGAAGGCGGTGGGGTAAGCTGCACCTCAGATTTTTCTGTAGAACTAAGGCTGTAACTCAATACCTTCGACAGGTGACGCATTGACACAGTTACGCCCAGTGTTGGATTCACTGCTGAGGCGCGGCTATTTTCCCAAAGAGCTGCCTCCGAGTTTTCATACTTTCGACTTCGCCAATGTGCTGACAACATCAACTCCCCCCAATGTCTTCGACCTTGACACCGGCGGAAAGCCATCGCGTCGCTATACCTCTCTTTGTGCACAGCACAGCCTTACTCGACCAGGCGGTTCCAAACGCCGATTACAGGTCCCAAACCCGATCAACTATCATCAGCTCGCATCGCTTCTGGACAAGAACTGGCAAGCGATCATCGCTCATTGCAACCAAAGTTCTAGCTCCCTGTCTTCTCCCCAGATCGATTTGAATCGAAGAAGAGGCATTATCGGTGCAAAGTGGAACACCAACGCCTTTGCTAACTCAGCATCATTACGAGCTGGAATGACGCATGTCATCCGAGCAGATATTGCTGCCTGTTATAACTCAATCTATACCCACAGCATCCCCTGGGCGATTCATGGCAAGACCGCCTCAAAATCAAATCGAAAATTCTCATGGGATGCAAACGGTCTGTATGGAAACGACCTCGACCTCGCTGTCCGCAATTCTCAGGACGCTCAAACATCGGGGATACCAATTAGTCCGGATACTTCACTTGTGATCTGCGAATTAATCGGCTCCGTCGTCGACAAGAAGCTACAAGATGAAGGGTTTGTATTCAGTCGGCGCATCGACGACTTCGAGATCGCAGTATCGACCCGTCGTGCGGCGGAAGCGGTCATAGACACGCTTGATGACATCCTCAGTGACTTTGAGCTTTTTCTCAATCCCAAGAAGACTGAAATTTTTGAGCTTCCCATCGCGATTGGCACACCCTGGCTCCACACGCTACGAGACTTTGCTTTCAATCCAAAGTCTGAGCGATCCGAAGCCAAGTCCTTTGAGAAGTATTTTCAATTACTCTTTTCCTTGAAGTCGGCGTATTCAAGTGAGCATGTCTTGTCGTATGGCATCCCCCGCTTTGCTAGACAAAAAGTTTGGCCCGCCAACGCCTCGATGTTGCATAACCTTCTACTGCAATGCGCGGCGGCAGAGCCATCTTGTCTTCGATTTGTACTAGGTGTTCTAGAGCAACACGAGATTGCAGGACTGACTGTCGCCCGAGACAGGTTGCAAGCCGTGCTGAACGACATGCTTGTCCACTCCGTCTCCTCAGGACGAGGGAACGAGATCGCGTGGTGCCTGTGGGGCTTAATGTACTTCGGACATAAGTTGTCAACGCAAGCAGAGAACGCCTCCGCGAGTATCAAGGACCCATTTGCACTTCTGATGGCGGTCGATGCTCATCACTCAGGTCTATGCAATTTAGACTTGGGATCAGTTATTGTTTTTGGCAGCGGCGATCAACTGAACGACAGTATGTGGCCGTTCGTCTATGAAGCAGGACGGAGGGGCTGGATTCCCAATTCGAATCCAGGTTTTATCGATGCAGATGACGGATTTAAGTATTTGCGCTCAAGTGGCGTAGAATTTTATGAGCAGTTTTCCAAGGCCGGGGCTCGCGCATTGAGACCGAAGCGAGGTCCTTCCGAGAATTTGCAGGAAATCTTGCGAGGTTGGAGTTCACTAATTGGCTATCGACAGACAACCTGATCCGGTGGAAAGATCCGCATGCCGCCCATGCCCACCCCCGACCCCTACCACGCCCGCCGCCGCCGCAAGGTCCGCCTGATCACCGGCGTCGGCTTCTTCCTCCTCGCCCTCTTCGCCGTGCCGTGGGCCATCCGTTCGATCGGGGCGATCCTCCCCCAGTTTCCCACCCTGCGGACCCTCGCCGCCCTGCCCTACCCGGACCCCCACCCCGACCAAGCCGACCTGCTCACCTTCACCGAGCATCTCGGCGGCATCAACATCCAGACCGGCTGGCTGCCCATCTACGCCGTCCGCGCCGACGACGGCACCTTCAACGGCTTCATCGTCATGCGCCTGACCACCCGAGTCGCCCCTTCCCCCCGCGACCAGCCCGCCCGCGAAGTTTCCATCAACTTCGCCACCGTCGGCAAGGTCCGCCTCCCCGCGCACGAAGCGATGCGCCACACCCTCATCCTGACTTCCGGCGATTCAACCGCCCGCGTCAAGCCCGATGCCTACGACATGAGCCTCGCGTCGATGACCGACGACCCGCCCTTCCGCGACTTCATGATGTATTCCGTCCCCACCACCATCATCGTCGAGGCCGCCAACGCCGACGACCTGACCATCACCATCGCCGGCTTCGAGTCCCCCGTCCCCCCCGAAGCCTTCGAAATCCTCCGCGCCTTCACCGCCACCCTCAAACCCGGCTACACCCCCCCGCCCCCGCCCGCTCTCAACGAGCCTACTCCCTGAACGAGCCCGGAGCGTCAGGCGACGGGCCTTCCCCCTTCCTCCCCCCCAACATCCAATCTGGTGCGCCACTTGCGCAACCTCCCCACTTTCCCCTTTGCTCCCCGCCGAGGCCACGGTATCCTGCCCCAACCGCTCAGTCCCCCTCCGCGCCCTCTGCGTGATCTCCGCGAACTCTGCGTTCAAGAACTCCCCCCAAAGGACCACACAATGCCCCTGGACCCCACCACCCTGCCCGACTGCCTCCAAGGCTTCACCCCCGAAGAACTCCACAACAAGATCGAGGGCATCATCGAGGACTGGGGCAGCCCCACGCTCTCGCCCATCGGCCTGTGCCGCACGCACCAGGTCACCATGACCCAGATCCGCGCCATCATGGCCCTGCCCATGTTCGCCGCGATCATGGCCGACATCCGCTTCATCCAGGACGCCCGCCGCGAATACATCGAACGCAAGGCCGCCGACCTCGCCCTCGACCGCCTCTGCTACCTCGCCCACCAGACCCCCACCAGCGCGGCCTCCTGCAAGGAGATCCGCCTGGCCACCAAAGCCATCCTCGAACTCGTCGCCCCCGTGGGGCCGACTTCCAGTCGGCCATCCGATCCCTCCGTGACGCCGCCGATGCAATCGGCGGATTCCCCCCTCCCTCTCCCGCTGGGGGGGCCAGCGGGAGAGGGCCGGGGTGAGAGCTCCTCCTTCTACCCCCTCTTCCAACCCTTTTTCTCTCCCTCCGTCCCCCCGTCTCTTCATCTCTCCCTCGCTTCCCCCCTCCCCCCCTCCGCGTCCTCCGCGTGACCTCCGCGAACTCCGCGTTCAAAAATCCCCCCCTGATCCCCGATGGCTGATCCCCACTCCCCCATACCCTCCCCCGCATGACCACCCTCATCCCCGACCCCTACCACGCCCGCCGCCGGCGCAAGGTCCGCCTGATCTCCGGCATCGGCATCTCCATGCTCGGCCTGTTCGGCGCGCTCGCCCTCATCAACTGGCTCGCGGCACTGGCCATCCCCACCGCGCGCCGCACACCAGAGAACCAGTACCTCTCCGACCTCCCCTACCCCGACCCCGCCCCCGACCAGAGCGACCTGCTCATCTTCACCCCCTCCAGCGACGGCACCGCCGTCTCCACCCACTGGCTCCCCCTGACCCTCGCCCCCCCAGGCCCCGACGGATCACCGCGCCCCGGCACCGTCTACTTCCGCTTTGAAACCTTCATCGAAGGCCGCGCCCGCTCCCGCCCGACCGACCACGCCCTGCTCCACCTCGCGGCCACCGGCGAGGCCCGCCTCCCCCTCGACCCCGACGCATCCGTGCACTTCAACGCCGAACGCTCCATCACCCTGACCGCCAACCGCAAAATGCTGGCCGACGCCGCCGACCTGCACGCGCCGCCGCCGCCCCTGCACGACCCCATGCTCTACATGATCCACCCCGACGCCATCCTCGACCTGATCAACCATCCGGACACCAGCCCCGCGATCACGATGACCATCGGCCCCCACCGCGGCCGGCTCACCGAAACCCACCTCGCCCCCCTCCGCGCCCTGGCCGCCACACTCAAACCCGGGTATGCGCCGCCGCCCTCGCCCTGACACCCCTTTGTCTCTCCGTCTCTCCGTCTCTCCGTCTCTCCGTCTCTCCGTCTCTCCGTCTCTCCGTCTCTCCGTCTCTC
>CAZKYI010000020.1:0-5580 GCA_964557005.1 uncultured Pseudomonadales bacterium | reverse complement strand
CCTATCATCCCGATTCACCGTTTATGAGCAATCCCTTGCTCACCCGACACAACAATCAGCTTTACTTCTCGCATAATGACCAGACCCTGGCATCACGAACCCTGTATTCGCAATCAGGTGCAGAGGTGTGGGAAATCCAGAACAATGGTTTTACAAGAGATGTCATAGGCAACCTGACTGTTATCAATAACCTGCGTTTCCCCGGACAATACTTTGATGAAGAAACCGGAACCTATTACAACTATCACCGCAATTATAATCCGCACACAGGCAGGTATATCCAGAGTGATCCGATAGGATTGGAGGGTGGAGTGAATTTCTTTTCTTATGCTGAGCTGTCTCCACAAAATGCTATTGATCCAACAGGTGAGTTAGCTTGGTTTATGGTTCCTGTAATAGGTGGATTGTTAGGCGGAGCCATAGAAACAGGGTCTCAACTTCATGAAAACGGTTACCAATGGCAGTGTCTTGATGCTAGCGATGTTGCACTAGCAGCAGCTTTGGGTGCAGCTTTATCGTCAACTGGTCCAGGGGGAGCTCTTTTCGGAAGGTCAGCTGGATCGGTTGGAAAATTTGGAAAGCCTGGAGGATTTCCTCCAAAACCTGGTGTATTCAATCGAGGGAGTAATAGATTTGGTTATGGCTATAACAGAGGGACTGGTAAACATACTTTTGGGCCACATGGTGGAAATAGAGGTAAGACCTCTGGATCAAACAAACACAGGCATAGTGATTGGATTAATTATGGAAACCCAAGTAAAGCAAATGATTTTAATAAAAGCTTTGGGTTTGGAGGAGGTGCAGCTGGAGGTGCGGCGAGTCAAGGATTAGGAGGTGGTAATTGCGAATGTCGGTAATTGATGCTCGAGTTGAGCAGGTTTACAAGTTCATAGAGCAGTTTAAAGAGCGATTGTTGGAACTGTTTGTTATTGATTTTCCTGAGGAGAGGCAAAGTTATGATTATAGAGTCATAGCTCAAATTCAGGTTAAACCCAAAAATCCCAAAGCTCCTGAAATATTAGTTGAGTTTACTGACGATGCAATTGGTTTTGTACTTATGAACTTGGAGATTATTGAAAAGGTATTTAATTTAAAAATTTCAAACAGAAGTTTTGAAACTGCGTTTGGGGGAGCTGAACCTTGGGTAGGTTTTGATGCAGATTTTATAATCTCTATTATTGAAACAATTGCTCGAGGAGAATTGAAAGTGACAGCTTATAGCATATTTGGAAAGTTGGTATTTATCGAAACAACATTGCGTATTAACGGTGAGAAAAAAGTTTTTCCATTTGGAGGTGTAGCGCTTACTACGAAGTTATTTTCCCGCCTTGGGCTTGTTCGAGAAGAAACTAAAATTTTAGAAAAGTGGTAGTGAAAAGTTTGCAGCGAGAAATTTTATGAGAAAAATTATAAAAAGAATAATAAAAGTTTTAGCTCTGACAATAGGGCGTAGAAATATCGCCATTAAAATGGTCAAGGTGGTTTTACGGTGAATAAAAGATGAAATCATTGGCAATTCTTTTAGAAGATTTTGAAGACGGACAAAAAGTTAAAGTACGTCTTGTAAATGGCGATGAGTTTATTCTTTACGACTTCGAGATGGTGGATGAGACTATCTACGATAGGAATGATCTTGTGGTCGCAACTATAGGAGATGTAATTAGTTCTAATTTTAGATACAGGCGTGGGACAAAATTGGAATTTTCGTTGGAACAAATTGCTTGTTTGAGTAATCCAACTACTGGGAGTGATTATTATGAAATGGAAAAAGCTAAGTAATGATGGTGACCTTAAAAAGAAAGTATTACTTGAGGTCGATTGGGATCATTCTTTCATCAGGGAAATTAGCGTAGTTTCACCAAGTTATATTCTTCCTGATGCAAGAGTTGTAGCACCCGATTGTTTTCCTAGTGTTAGGGTATTTATTAGTAGTCAGTCAACGGATATTTCAGGTTTAGAGCTTTTGTTTGTTGAGGTAGAGGAACTTTCGGTTTGGTTTGCCGGGGATTTAAATCCTGATGTTAGTATTTCTGACAAAATAGTTGAATGGAAATTTGGTGATTCGATGAATAGACCAATAATTAGCAAATCCCTGTATTGTAGATTTTTAGATAATGGTACTTGGGGTAAGGAGTTGCGTTACGCATGGGAAGATGTTTTCGACAGTGGTGGTGAGTTAACCATCCTTTGAGTGACAAAGTTATGATTATTGTAAGTTTAAATCCAAAAGCTTGTATTGGTATTTCCGTGAGAAACATTATGAAAAGAATAATAAAAGTTTTAGTTCTGACAATATGGCGTAGAAACCCCATTAAATTATTCGCTTGATGAATATTCCATGATAATCAATTTTTTTAACAAGCTTTATGACATTGTGAATAAATTATTCCTGAGTCGGTTGCTTGTTACATTCTTGGCAATAACACTATTAACTGTACTGTTGTTTAGTGGTGCGAGCATTCAGCAACACCACAATGTGTATGCTGAAAAAGTTGCAAGCCACTACCAGAATGCAGCAGGGAATGTGCTTGACCAACTCACGCTCACCTACAGCGAGCAGGGCAACATCAACCATATTCAGGAAAACGCTCAGGAAAACCCCCAACAAGTCGATTTATTTTACGATGAAGGGCAACGTTTAATTGGTTTGAAGCGCAACAATCAGCTTGCAGAGAGTTACAGCTATGATCAGGCGGGCAATCGTTTAAGCAGCAAAACCCATAACAACTGGACCTACAACGACTACAACCAGCTTACACAGTACGGCAGCACCACACTCACCTATAACCACAATGCCAATCAAATAAACGATGGCAGCAACACTTACCACTACAACGCCAGTAATCGTTTAAGTGAAGTGAAACAAGATGCCAACACCATTGCGACCTATCGTTATGATGACTTCGGCAGGCGCATATCCAAAACTGCCAATAATCAAACCAGCTATTTCCTTTACGATGACACTGGCTTGTTAGCCGAATACAACGCACAGGGAAATCTCATCAGCGAGTTTGCCTATCATCCCGATTCACCGTTTATGAGCAATCCCTTGCTCACCCGACACAACAACCAGCTTTACTTCTCGCACAATGACCAGACTCTGGCCTCTCGAACCCTGTATTCGCAAGCGGGTGCAGAGGTTTGGGAAATACAGAACAATGGCTTTACAAGAGATGTCACAGGCAACCCGACTGTTAGCAATAACCTGCGTTTCCCCGGACAATACTTTGATGAAGAAACCGGAACCTATTACAACTATCACCGCAATTATAATCCGCACACAGGCCGGTATATTCAGAGTGATCCGATAGGGCTTGAAGGTGGGGTGAACACCTACACGTATGTTTACAGCAGCCCGGGCAATTATGTTGACCCTTATGGAGAGTTTGCACTGCCAGGGTGTTTGGTCGGTATGGCAATGGGAGCAGCTGCTCGGGGAATGGACGGATGCGACATCCGGGTAGAGGATTTATTGACAGGCTGTGTTGCTGGTGCACTTCTGGGTGGTGTAGGTGGTAGCCTCGCAAAAGCTGCGCAGGCAAGCAGGGCTGCAAAGAATGCTGAGAATGCAAGAAAGGCTGTGGAAAATGTTAAACAGAACACAAAGAGAACAAAGAAAGTTGAACCGATCAAGGATGCAAGTGGACCACACACGACATGGAAGTCAGATCCTCATTCAGGTGAAATTACTAGACATGAAACTTGGGCTCCTAATCCAAGAAATCCGAGTGGTTGGGATAAAGTACAGAGTACAGATTTAAAAGGCGCCCCGCATATTAACAAGCAAACAGGTGAGGCCGTGCCTACGCCACACACTCAAGGAAAAAATATACCAGGAGGAGTGAGGCCTGCTAAATCGAGTGAAATACCAAAAGGTAAACACTACAACTATTAAGGTATATGAATATGATGAATTTGGAATCGAACCTGTTAGAACGACTTCAAAAATGGTATGCGTCAATGTGTAACGATGACTGGGAGCATACCTATGGGGTGTTTATTAGCAATATTGATAATCCTGGTTGGTCTCTAAAGGTCGAACTGGAAGATACCTATCTTTATGATGTCGAATTCAAAGACTTAAATATACAGCGTGGTGATGAGAATGACTGGATATTATGCAAGATTGAAAAAGGTAATTTCCAAGGTTACGGCGGTCCCTTTAATTTAGGTGAATTGATTGGAGTTTTCTTGAGTTGGGCGGAGGATAACGCGCCCTAAGGTTATCGTGGACGGGATGGGAAGTTTGAATTTATAAAAGAATCGGATGGAACAATTAACCATCGTTTGTTTAGACCATATAAGGAATAGTAATGACTTCGTTTGAAAAAATTGAATCTATTTTATCGAGAGGTATATCTCTTCACGATATGGGTGTAAATAACTGGGCTTTGTATAAAGAGCAAGCTTTGCTTGTTCTTGAAGAACTTGAAGGTCAAAAATTATCGGTATTAGGAGGCGATGTTTACGAGTTGATTAATGGTTTGATAGAGCCAAATTATGACAATTGGTATTGTAATAAGATTGAAAATGAGCCGTTAACTAATTTTGTACAACGGAGTGCAAGTCGGGCTTACCAGTATATCAGCGGTTACTGTACAGAAAGTGGAAGAGAACCTTTGTTTGTTTTAGTAGTTGAATGAATAAACTTTTAGTACTTATTAATAAGTTATTTGTTTTCCTTGGTTTTGTTCGAGAAGAAACTAAAATTTTAGAAAAGTGGTAGTCGAAAATTTGTAGCAAGAAACTTTATGAGAAAAATTATGAAAAGAATAATAAAAGTTTTAGTTCTGACAATATGGCGTAGAAACCCCATTAAATTATTCGCTTGATGAATATTCCATGATAATCAATTTTTTTAACAAGCTTTATGACATTGTGAATAAATTATTCCTGAGTCGGTTGCTTGTTACATTCTTGGCAATAACACTATTAACTGTACTGTTGTTTAGTGGTGCAAGCATTCAGCAACAACACAGTGCGAACGCCGTCAACCATTTAAGTGAAGTTCAAGAAAACTCCAGCAGCATTGGCTCGCACAATGACCAGACTTTGGCATCACGCACCCTGTATTCCCAAGCGGGTGCAGAGGTTTGGGAAATCCAGAACAATGGTTTTACAAGAGATGTCATAGGCAACCCGACTGTTATCAATAATCTGAGATTCCCCGGGCAATACTTTGATGAGGAAACCAGCACCTATTACAACTATCACCGCAATTATAATCCGCACACTGGCCGATATATTCAAAGTGATCCGATAGGATTGGAGGGTGGAGTGAATGGGTATGCCTATGTAGAGGGGAATCCTGTACTCAAAACTGACCCAAATGGCTTAATCCCTATTCCAGCAGCAACAGGGTTGTTGGGTGGTCTGATGGGGGGATTTGGAGCAGCTTTTAATGCTCCAGATGGGTGTGGGCCTCAAGCTTTTGCAAATGGCTTTATCATAGGTGGTTTGGCTGGCGCGGCAGCAGGGTTTGGTTTTGGGGGGTTTGCGACAGCCACTGCTAACATCAGTGGAAGTTGTAGTGGTCTAATAAAACCGGACACCGAGTTAGGTGGTAAAATTAAACCATCA
>CAZKYI010000019.1:0-11875 GCA_964557005.1 uncultured Pseudomonadales bacterium | reverse complement strand
ATTAGTCGGCATACCACTACCTGAGAAAATCGTAACACTGCAGCTACTCGCTTCCTGTGGTTTGAAGCGATTACCATTGCCAATCACCACCGGATTCACAATGTCGCCACCATAAACTTTGGCGGGTTTCAGATTCGCGATAAAGCCACCATATTGCTGGACTTCTACATCCAGATCATTCCACGATTCATTGAAGATCCATTCCCCACGCCGCCAGGTGCGGGTGATTTCAATAGCACCGCCCAAGGCCTGAATGCGCATATCCGTCGTCACTTCCGTGTTCTTCGCAGGAATCACAATCCCTTCAACATCCTGCGTACCATGCTCTATCCCGGGTAATGCCAATGTTAGAGCGCTTAGGGATAAAAAGATGAACCCAACAAGCCCTGACAGCAGAACAGACGCTTTGCTTCGGAATCTGGCGAGCATCTTGATTTAGTATCCCAACAAGGTATTGATTTGAGTATGGGTCATGGTTGCACCTGTTGAATCATGAATGGTTTCAACAATAAACCCGGGCGGCAGGAACCAATCCTTGATCGTGACCTGTCCATTCCCTGCACTCACATCAATCACCAAATCATTACCCACTCTTGAGTAAGCAATATTGGCGAAGGTGACATCTTCAAAATACAAATGGTCTTGACCACCACCCGAACCATTCTCGGCAATCGTGTCATTACCATCACCCAGACTATAGTAGTAGCTATCAGCACCCGCCTGACCACTTAACAAATCGTTCCCTGGCCCCCCATAAATATGATCTGCGCCTGCACCACCTTCGATGATGTCATCTCCTTCACCACCAAAAATGGTATCAGCGCCGTTACCTCCCAAAATCACATCATTGCCTTCGTCTCCATAAATCAAATCGGCACCGACATTGCCTTCGATGTAATCTGCGCCTGCACCACCATAAATGACATCGCCTCCATCACCACCATAAATAGAGTCATCGCCTAACCCGCCTTTCAGCGTATCCGCCCCTGCTCCCCCTTCAATGGTGTCGTTACCAGCACTCCCCGTAATGTCATCACTGCCCGCTTTACCTCTAATCGCAACAATATTAATCAGTTGGATATGGGTGAAATCAAGAACAGCGTTATTGGTTCCCTCAATCATTGCACCATCAGGACCACCATCAATAATTTCGATGCTGTTACTTATATCAAAGGTATTGGCTTTGAAAGTATTCAGGCTGGAAGTACCTAACAAGGTATCCACTCCGTTGGTTCCAGTAAGACCTTGAATATCGCCATTTGCAGGTGCATGAATCGTAATACCGCGTGGGTCTGGCACACCATCACCGTCGGCATCAACACCTTCGTTTGGATCCAATGGATTACTGCCAAACTCAAGCTCTTCAAAATCATTGTAACCATCGTTATCTGAATCGAAGAATGTTGGTAAAGCCTCGGTTTCAACAACCAGTACAGGCGCTTTTAACGGATCACTCTCAAAGGCATAAGCCCTTCTGCCATTGGTGCCACTCGTACCATCGGTTTCAATCACAAAACTGATAAAGCTGTCACTCGTCCAATGAGCTTGATCAATCACCTCTATAATCAAACTTGAAATATCGGGCGTTTCATAAACCGATTCTTTTGTCCAGGCTGAACGCGTCCAGAAAACTGAACTACTCGACTTGATACGCGAGCTAATGTCAAAAGCAGTTTCAGCAAATGTTTCTGAATCACCACCCGCGAGTTCCGCATAAATCTCACCCGCATTGCTTGCCGAATCCGAAGAGAAAGCAATGAAACGGATTTTTGCAGAGAACACGGTATTATCTGATTCAAGATTCAGTGGGAAACGTAAACCTGCATCTCTGTTTCCGCGAATGAACACATAATTCAAATCCAAATCTACACTTCCATTCACCGTGTTTTCTACAGCATCATCAGAAGCATCTGTAATCGAAAACACTCTTTCAGCACGAGGTACAGAAGCCGCTGAATTGGGCAGTGAGTTGTTCAGATACTCGACATAGTTAATGAAGTGATCACCATCTGAATCCAGATGCGCATCAGGTGTATTGGGGTCAAGCCCATAAGCAATCTCCCAAGCATCAGGAAGCCCATCGTTATCATCATCCAGATCCAGAATCAAACCGGAACTGCTTTGGCACATTGCATCACAACCTGCATGCCATTCATCCGGCATACCGTCACCATCGGTATCCACCGAAGCAGCTGCGTTGAATGGGAAAGCATCATCAGAATCTACTACGCCATCTCCATCAGAATCGATTTGATTACTCGCGCAGCCATCTTCATCAACACTTAACCCTGCATCGGTATTCGGGCACAAATCCAGATTATCGGTAACGCCATCCATATCTGCGTCTTGATTTTCAGGTTCATGGTAGTCTGGATCCAAATCGAAACTGGCGATAATTGTTTCATTGCTTGTTGCGGTGAAATTTAACGGGTTAGCCAGAGAACTTTGTGTGCCTAACCATTCAACAAATACGAATCCATCATAGGCTTGCGCATACAATGTCACTGAAGCGCCACTCACATAATCACCCGCACCCGAAACAATGCCGGTTTCCCTGGGCAAGATTGAAACTGACACATTAAAATCTGCAGGGGCAAACACAGCTCTCAGCGCCACATCTTCCTCAATCAGGAAGGTAAATGTGTGCGAACCCGATAAAGCCAAACCCGGTTCTGAACTGTTTTCCCAATACTGAAATGCAAAACCTGCTTCTGGAATTGCCAATACAGTGGCATAGGTATGCTTGTAATAGGGTGCGCCACTCGTAATCCTTGCAGAACCCATTGTTATATTGTTCGTAGCAACACTGAGTGAATGCGTAACAAGCGGTTCTAACGAGATGATGGCAGCCAAATCCGCATAGCTGACGGGATTTACACCATCATCAATACTCGCCCAGATGCGATATTCTCCAGCGGGTAAGCCCAGGTGGTTCCATAAATATTGATCACCTGCTTCATCATAATCTTCTTGCAAGCCACCAATAATCAAATGGCTATTTTGCAAATCATGATCAACCACATTCCCGTAGTTGTAATACAGATTGATGCTGGCACTGCTATTTGCATCACTATCCTGCCACTGAAGCAATAGCGGTTCTGCGACTAGTGAAATATTTGCATCAGGCAATTCAAACTGCATGAACGGCGCTTCATCTTCTCCTGTCGTGTTTACATGGAAACGATAGACAGAACTCCAGTTACCATTGCCTGTCCCGTCATTTGCACGTACATGCCAAAAATAATCCTGCATATCTGCCAAAGCAGGAGTTGTCCATTCAGGCACACCCAAACCTTGTGCACTCACACACTCTGTTTGCATTGAAAAATCAGCACACAATTCAAATTCGTAACTGAGTTCATCATGATCCAGATCAATTGCGTTACTGGCTTTTAAAATGGGAGACAGCAATAACACTTGCGCATCATTGCCCGGATTAATGGCAACAGGCGCAGAAGGTAAATCATTTTTACTGTTGACTGAAAACGAACCATATACCCAGTTGCTATACACGTTATTCCAGAAACCCTCGTTAACTGCCCTCACTCGCCAGTAATAGCGGGTGTTATCCCGCCAGTAATAAAATCCCGGATTCCAGCTTGTGTAGATAACACCTTCTTCAATAAAACCTGAATGACGATAGCGGGGAGAATCAAATGTATTGGATGTGTCTATTTCAAATTCATAGGCAATCACATCACCTTCAGGGTCAAGGCTATTGCTTACGCTTAACTGAAGCAGGTCACGATAGTTATCCCCCGTAATCAGGGCATTCACTAAAGGAAAAGCAATCAGCGGATCAATCGGTGCTTCATTGGAAAGACTGACATAAAAACTCACCAACGCACTTTCAACGACATTAACCCCATCGCTGACAGAATATTTCCAGCTATACGCCTGATTTTCCTGCAAGGTAACATTGGACATCCAGCTGGTAATACCCTCTTCACCTTCCTCAATGGCTAACAAGGTATCAATCGGGTTCTCGGTATCACCGCTTTCATATAAATAAAAATTGTAAGTCAGCGTGTCAAAAATCGAATCGCTGGCATTGGTGACTGAAAACAGCGGTGTAAAGCTGGTCACAATCCCTGCAATCTCGGGTGACGATATGCTCCCAGGCACAGGCGGGGTATTGGTGACACGGGTACTGAATTTCGCATTCAACCACTCGCTATACACAGGTGATGAAAGCTCACTGTCATAGGCACGAACACGCCAATAAAAATTCTGGTGGTCTTGCAGGCTTGCTCCATAGGCAACATCTAACATTGCAGCATCAATTACAAAAGATGTGCTTTCAATCCCTTCTGTAACAGCAAAAGCTGAACCAATCAGCTCTGTTAGCGTTTCATCAGCATACAATTCAAACTGGTAGTGCGCGATCATACTCGCCAAATGGCGCGAATTTTCGATCACCACTGTTGGTGTCAGCGTTTCAACATAAGCCCGATTAATCGGGGAAATAATTCTGGGTACAGAGGGTGCCAGTGGTGCGTCATTCGGGTCGGTATGATTGTTAAACTCTTCAAGGTCGGTAAACCCATCACCATCAGCATCCCCTGTACCATCTCTGCCCAGGTCGCCAAAGTGTTCAATTTCCCATTCATCGAGCATGCCATCAGAATCACTGTCGTTAATTGAGGTAACGGTGATATGCACAATTTCATTGTCAGTTAATTCACCATCACTGGCGGTAAATTCAATCGTGTATTGCCCCGCCTGACCAACAGCGGGTGTCCAGTAAAACGCACCTTTACCATTATTGTCATAAGTGAAACGCGCACCTTCAGGTAAGGCACTGGCAGTCAGGCTCGGAATGGTGCCATTCAAGTCAGTAGTCAAAACCAGAAAGTTGACTTGCTGCCGTTCCGCTACCGTTTTGTCCAATATGGTGCCAATCGACGGTGCTTGAGGCACATCACCAATATCTTTAAACGTGAAGGTATAGGTGTAAGTGGCGGTGGTTTCTGTAAAGTCGAAAATATTCAGATAATAGTGAAACTCTTCGCCTACTTGTGAATCACGCGTTTCACTTAACCAATAATTATACGAATTTAACACCTTGCCATCGCTACGGATAACGCTCGAAATAAACTTGGTGTTAATAAAAGAATTGGGGTAGTAAGGATTATTTCGATAGGGATCAACCATTTTAAAATAGTTAAATCCAATGTCAGCGGTATTGGTGTAATCACGCGCTGCTGTTGCTCCAATAAAATATTCAGAACCTATCGTAGCGCCATCTTTAAAAGTAACAGCTGCGCAGTTATAACAGTTACCCATTTTGGCATCCTGAATATGATCACTTTCATACAGGGTGTAACTCAACAGCGGTGGCGTACCATCGGCTGCCAGATAATCGAGCACTTTATCTCGCCCGGGCAAATCAACCATCACATCTTTCTCAAGAAAATGTGCGTTCACACTGTCAATTAAAGACGTTAATTTTCCACCCAGCTCATCAGAATGCGAAAAACTCGCCTTAAACTCGATATATTCACCAGACAAAGTCGTTTCCATTATCCAGCGACCCATTTTTGATGAATGCGCAGCAATATCACCAAAGTCGATTAACAAACTTTTTTCGGCGACCGCATTACCCACAAAACTCGCAAGAATTTCAAAGCCAATGGCAAGACCTTGCTCGTTTTCAACAATCCTTGGCTGGGCGCTTTCAATTTTTACTTTACTCGCAGTGCCCTTACCCATGTTATGCAAACGCACACCCAAAGTGTGTGGCACAACCGGTTCAATAATATTTTGCGTAGTCGGTTCATCTGCTTTTACTTCTCGTGTCATGAAGTAATCCAGTACCAGATCAGGTTGTGCTTTAACCCAGATATAATCAGGTGCAACCGTAATTTTGTCTGGCTTGCCACCAAAGGTATAACGAAGTTCTGCACCCACAAAATACAAACTTTCCAGCGCATTACCCGTAACCGCTTCACCCGTTGGAATAATTAACCAGCGCAAGGTACCTGCTTCAAGGGGTGAAATGGTTCCAGCGGTAACATTCGCTTCCTTACCCAGAGTCGTACTGACTGACAAACCACTGATACCTTGTGAATCATCAAGACGAATAAAAAATTTGGCACTCGGGTGATTGGAATCAGAAGTTGCAAGAACCGTATTGCCATTTTCATCTTCAAAATTAACGTTTACTTCCAGATTTTCGATTGAGAACGAATCAAGCGTATTGGTAATACGCATGGTTGCTTCAAACGCCTGCCTTTCAATGGTGAGCTCTTGCTGGATTTCTATTTTTACAACTGCGCATAAAGTTTCTGTAATACCGATATTCGGTAAAACCATTGCGAAAGCCAGTGCCAAAACCTTTATTATTCTTTTCATAATTTTTTCTCACAAAAATACCAACACTACTAAAAAATTAAATGAAACATTTTTAATCAAGCAATTACTACATCGACTTTAGTTTAGAAACGTCCTCTCTAAACTCTTGACGATTAACTGCATAAATTAGTTCATCCAAATTACTCTTTAGAACACTTCTTAGACTAGCAATGTTGTTTCCCACCCGCACTTCGCCTTCCCTACTGTTGATTTTTTTCAGTAATAATAAGACTGACGAAAGTTCGTACCACAAATCGGGTTCATATGTGAATGATATATCTGCAAATATATTCGCCCTATCCTCAATAAATCTTATTCGCAAGAGCCCCAGAATAACCACAACAACCCAATCAGTTCTCTCATCTGATTTTTCCGAAAATACGAAACCATAATCCTTGAATAGGAAATCAAAATTCATTTTTATGCTATCAATTAATGATTTCACAATTCATTCCTTTATCAGCCATTTACTGCTCTGCTTTAAAATAAATTAGAAATGAAGGAAAAAATAATCAGTTTTTCTATTCTCATCCAGCATATCGACTCTTATATTCAATAAAGTAATAACTGATTCATCGTACCTGTCTTTTTCCCAAGATATCCGATTCAAAAGTTTTTCACGATCAATCATAATTTTGTCACCCTGTATTAATTTATGATCAATTAAATACTCTGCAAGCTGTAGAGCATCTTCAAAATTATGGAAATGCTGTACAGACCATTCAATATCTTGAACCTCTTCGTCTTCATCATAATCAGGGGCACCGTCATCGTCCCATCCAATTTGAGCTTTAATAGATGTTTCTGATACTTCATAAATCTGAAATCTATTTATTTCAAAAATAAGCATAAAACGGAAAAGATTACTGATTATTCGAGTAGTAGATTTCATTAACGTACTCCTTCCTTCGTCCAGATATGACGACTATCGATACTCTTTCCCAATCCCTCAGTCTGAACATGAGGCTTACCAGCAGAAGTCCCTTTGGCACCTGAGGTGCCATCATTTCTCAACGTACCACCAGCTTTTTCAACTATTCGTTTCAATTGATCAGTTTTTTCCTGAGACAGGCCATTGTCTTGCCGACTATTATCTGAAAGATCTTTAATTAGTCGTTTAACACGCTTACGTGATGACTTAGTTATTTCCCATTCAGGTTTCTTTGCCGCACCTTTCGCAGCCCTGCTTGCCTGCGCAGCCTTTGCGAGGCTACCAACACCAGCACCCAGAAGTGCACCAGCAACACAGCCTGTCAATAAATCCTCTACCCGGATGTCGCATCCGTCCACTCCCCGAGCAGCTGCTCCAATTGCCATACCAAGCACACAACCCGGCAGTGCAAACTGCGCAAACTCTCCATAAGGGTCAACATAATTGCCCGGGCTGCTGTAGACGTAAGCATAACCATTCACCCCACCCTCCAATCCTATCGGATCACTTTGAATATATCGGCCTGTGTTGGGATTATAATTGCGGTGATAGTTGTAATAGGTATTGGTTTCTTCATCAAAGTATTGGCCCGGGAATCTCAGGTTATTGATAACCGTTGAGTTAGGCGTGACTGTTCGTTCAAAGCCATTGGTGTCTACCCAAAAAATATTATTGTTATGATTACTGTAACCAACGAAAACTGAAAAAGACCACAGCAATACAAAAACACTGACAAACAATACTAGTGATTTTTTAAAGATGTTGTCAAAATTTTTAATTTTCATTTTTTTATTATTTATAATACCCAAAATTTATATGTTATTTAAATCTATTTAGAAATTACCACTTCATATTGCTCTCCATAAATTTATAAATTTAAAAAAAATTCATATAATAATTTCTTGTTTTGGCATAGTAATAATGAATGACTCATAATCTTCATTACTATCGATAACTACGAGTTGACATCCATTAGAAAACACCAAAGCTAATTCCCCAACATTGCTATTACTAGATTTTACATTTTCTATGGTAGAACCAAGCAAACAAACTAGTTGCTTAGATAAATTTGGATCATTACAAAAAATCTCTACTTTTGACCCATCTGCTTTTTTTAAATGCAGTATACATTCGGCTGAAATTACTAAGCCTTCAGTAAAATTCAAAATTAATTGATGAAGTCCAATACAAAGCTGAGACAATTCCTTTCCGACCAAAAATTGGAAATTGGAAGCTGATTGATCTAATCCATACATATTTTTTTCCTATTTTATGGCAAGGGAATATGAGTATCAGCAGCAGGTCCAGATTTTCCAGTTGATGGATTCACAGGCTGACCATGAGAATTATATTGCCGCCAATAACCATTGGGATATTGTTTGGTTGGAGGCATTACGCGAATTGTATCAGCATTCCCTGTTGTTCCTGGTTTTCGATATACGGTTCCACCTCTTGTTCCTGGAACAGCTTCATAACCTTCTGGTATTTTTGGTTTTTGAGCAGGGTTTGTCGGGGGTGTGAAGTTCTTGACTGGTTTTGCTTTCTTTGCCGCACCTTCCGAAATATTTTTAGCATTAGCCGCATTTTTAGCAGCCCTGCTTGCCTGCGCAGCTTTTGCGAGGCTACCAACACCAGCACCCAGAAGTGCACCAGCAACACAGCCTGTCAGTAAATCCTCTACCCGAATGTCGCAGCCGTCCATTCCCCGAGCAGCTGCTCCAATTGCCATACCAAGCACACAACCCGCAGCAGGCAGTGCAAACTCTCCATAAGGGTCAACATAATTACCCGGGCTGCTGTAAACATACGTGTAGGTGTTTGAGCCACCCGCCAACCCTATCGGATCACTCTGAATATATCGGCCAGTATTGGGATTATAATTTCGGTGATAGTTGTAGTAGGTATTGGTTTCTTCATCAAAGTATTGGCCGGGGAAACGCAGGTTATTGATAACCGTTGGATTACCTGTGACTGTGCGTTCAAAGCCATTGTTCTGCACCCCAAAAATACTATTGTTATGATTACTGTAACCAACAAAAACTGAAAAAGACCACAGCAATACAAAAACACCAACAAACAATGCCAGTGATTTTTTAAAGATGTTGTCAAAATTTTTAATTTTCATTTTTACTATCTATAAATAAAATTAGATATTGATGTTATCAAAATCAGGATAGGGTATAAGACAACGCATAAATCTCAATTTGGCTATTGGTTGAATTGGTCATAATTCGATAGCAACGAATACCGTCCAATTCAACACCTAACAACTGCCACTTTCTCTTAATTTCTAAAATCTGATCACTTTCATTTAGGCACATAGCTTCCAATATGGACTCTTTCGCAATAACTCCAAAATTCATTCTAGCGTTAAGCAAATAACAATCATTAAAAACAATATCGCTCTTATTTCCATCTGGCCATTTAACCGAAAGAGCAACAGCATCACTGTTACCAGCATTGGAACGATTAATGTTTATTGATAGCAGTTCTGCATCATGCCATGGCAAAGAATTAAAGTTAGCATTCATACTAAAAACCCGGATCTTTATCGCCCAGCCTCGGGCTGTAATGTGTTCCTTTACCATCTTTATGATAGTGAGAATAATTTGGCCCTTTTTGTCCAGGCGGAGTTGGAGGATCAATCCGCAAACGCTCCTTAAATTTGCCATCAACTACCTCACCATAGCTACCGGAGCGATGAGGGTTTTGCACATAGTGGTCTGGTATTTTATGTTTAGCTCCAGGCGGAAGCGCAACACCGTCTTTTGTTACCTGAATGACATCATCAGACTTAGAAGTAGCTTTCCCAATTCCCTTTGCAGCCTTTCTCGCATTAGCCGCATTCTTGGCAGCCCTGCTTGCCTGCGCAGCTTTTGCGAGGCTACCAACACCAGCACCCAGAAGTGCACCAGCAACACAGCCTGTCAGTAAATCCTCTACCCGAATGTCGCAGCCGTCCATTCCCCGAGCAGCTGCTCCAATTGCCATACCAAGCACACAACCCGCAGCAGGCAGTGCAAACTCTCCATAAGGGTCAACATAATTACCCGGGCTGCTGTAGACGTAAGCATAAGTATTTGAGCCACCCGCCAACCCTATTGGATCACTCTGAATATACCTGCCTGTGTTGGGATTATAATTGCGGTGATAGTTGTAGTAGGTATTGGTTTCTTCATCGAAGTATTGCCCCGGGAATCTCAGATTATTGATAACAGTCGGGTTGCCTATGACATCTCTTGTAAAACCATTGTTCTGGATTTCCCAAACCTCTGCACCCGCTTGGGAATACAGGGTGCGTGATGCCAAAGTCTGGTCATTGTGCGAGCCAATGCTGCTGGAGTTTTCTTGAACTTCACTTAAATGGTTGACGGCGTTCGCACTGTGTTGTTGCTGAATGCTTGCACCACTAAACAACAGTACAGTTAATAGTGTTATTGCCAAGAATGTAACAAGCAACCGACTCAGGAATAATTTATTCACAATGTCAAAAAGCTTGTTAAAAGAATTGATTAGCATGGAATATTTATCAACCGAATCATTTAATGGCTATATTTCTACGCCCTATTGTCAGAGCCAAAACTTTTATTATTCTTTTCATAATTTTTTTATTTATCACTTTGACTAATTATTGCTTTTAATAGATTTTATTAAAGAAAAAAAATCAAGTGTAATTATATCAGCAATTAACACTAAGAGTTTATTCAGTTTGTACTCCATGAATATATGCTCAACTTTTTTCAAATCGATTTTTTCATTATCATTTTCAAAACCAATCCAATACCTATCACTATCCCCAAAAGGTTCCCATACAACACATAAAGTATTTTGATATTTAAATCTCACCAGAATTTCATTTCCACCTTCATTTTTAGATAATTTATTTATATCACTTACACCGTTACACATAGACAATATCGATATTACTTTTTTGATAGTGATGTACTTATTCTTGACTTCAAAAGCAAAGATCTGATTTCCTTCAACATTAACTTGATAGGTATCCATATCATCAACACCCACAGGGTTCATTCAGACTTTTAGCACCTGCTGCGGCTGAAGCTGCTCCAGCAGAATTGCCATATGGATTTGTCCTACCAGCCGCCCTCCTTAACGCATCATCATTACCACCATATTTATTCAAATTAGGTGGCCTTAGTGATTCGCCTCCACCAAATCCTTTTCTCAAATTTTTACGAAACTGACTTGCTGCTGTCCCTGATGGCGCAACTTTAGAATACCCTTTTGCTAAACCTGCATAACCTAGCCTTCCAGCCCCACCCAAAAGAGAAAGCGTTCCTCCTAAAGTTTTAGCACTTCTATATGCGGAGGAACACTTATCAACACCATCATTTCCTCCCGTTTGACCCCTAAACCAATTTGTTGCCCCACCTGTTAGACCATCTCCAAATCCAGCAGCGCTATCTACAACATCATCTGGTATTGGATCTCCAAAAACCCATAAACCATAAGGGTCAAAGTTATTTAAGGAATTCGCATCAGCATACCCATAACCATTAATCCCACCCGCCAAGCCTATCGGATCACTCTGAATATACCGGCCTGTGTGCGGATTATAATTGCGGTGAT
>CAZKYI010000018.1:0-14384 GCA_964557005.1 uncultured Pseudomonadales bacterium | reverse complement strand
AGCGGGGCTATCACAGAGTTAAAACTTTGAAATAAATCAAAGCAACATCAACTGATGTGCATAGTAACACTGTGCAGTAAAAACGCAAACTTTTGAAACATTTAGTAACAATAAATTTACATATTTTGTCGCTAATAGTTCCTTTTGTTTTTATTGATGTATTACGTGATAAATATTTTCAACTATATCAATATGATATATGTAAGTTGTTTGTTATTTTGTATGACCAAATAAAAGTGTTACTTTTTGGAAAAAGTGTAGTTTTCACGGTAACAAAATAGCCAGAAAACCCTATTACTTTGTCCTTTCCTGACATGGAGCTGTCCTGAAATCCCTTGATTTAAACGCACGTTTGAATCATATTGTCGCCTCTTTTTAAACCCCCACAAGATATTGTTTCACCCCCATTATCAACAGGAGAACGTATGTCGGAACAGGCTTCTTTATTTGACCTGACGTTGACCGAAGAGCAGCGTATTACCCGCGAATCGATGAGGCGCTTTGCCGAATCTGAAATCAAGCCTTTAAGCAGAGATGCTGATGAGGCAGCCGAAACCCCAGAGGGTTTTCTGGATAAAACCGCTGAATTGGGTTTGAGCCTGATTGCTATTCCTGAAGAATTGGGTGGTGCAGGTATTCCGCGTTCACCAGTTTCCAATGTGCTGAATGCGGAGGATTTGGGTAAAGGTGATTTCTCTCTGGCGCTTGCAGCACTGACACCTTTGGCCTTTATCAATACAGTGATTGATAACGGAACTGAAGCTCAAAAGGAAAAATATCTGGCTCCACTAGCTGATGAAAGCTTCAAGGCAGCAACGATTGCGTTGATGGAACCCAGAGCAACTTTTGAACCAGGTGAACTGCATACAACAGCCGAAAAATCTGGCGATGCTTATGTCCTGAATGGTCGTAAGTGCAATGTGATTCTGGGAAGCAGTGCAGAATTCATTCTGGTGATTGCCCAGGAAAAAGGCGGACAAATTGAAGGCTTTATTGTTGAGAAAGGTGCTGCCGGTTTAACCATTGAATCGAAAAAAAGTATGGGTTTACGACCAATCGATACAGCAACCATTACTTTGGAAAATGTAAAAGTCTCTGCATCGGCCAAACTGGGAGAAGGCGAAAAATCACTCGATTTTGATCGCTTGATTGCGCTTTCCCGTTTGGGTGTGTGCGCGCTTTCATTGGGCGTATGTGAAGCAGTGCTTGAATATACTGTAGCCTATGCCAACGAGCGTGTCGCTTTTGGTGAGCCGATTGCCTATCGCCAATCAGTGGCCTTTATGATTGCTAACATGGCAATCGAACTGGAAGGCATGCGTTTGATGGTATGGAAAGCAGCATCCAGAGCAGAGCAAGGTTTGAGTTACTTCCGTGAAGCTTATCTGGCTTATGTATTGTGCTCTGAAAAAGCAATGGAAATTGGCAGTAATGGCATACAGGTACTCGGTGGGCATGGTTTCATTCGTGAACATCCCGCTGAATTGTGGTACAGAAACCTGCGTGCAGTGGGAATTCTGGAAGGCTGTGCAACTGTTTAACCACTACGAACGCTGAGAGGATAGAAAATGATTAATTTAGAATTATCAGAAGGTTTGAAAAATATGGATCAGCTAACGCGTGGTTTGGCTGAAGGGATGTTACGCCCGATTTCCAGAAAATATGACACTTTAGAACACGCCGATATACCTGAGCTGGATCAATTAGCAGGGCTTATGGGCGGTGGAGGCGGTGGCTCCAGCAAGAAAGATGATAAAAACGAAGGCGATATGATGTCTTCATTTTTAGGTGGTGGTGATGCTGGCAGTTCAGAAATTAAAAATGGCGGTCAGATGACTGCTGTTGTTACGGTTTCAAATGTTGCGTGGGGTTGCTGTGGCTTGATGCTTGCGCTACCAGGTGCGGGTTTAGGTAATGCGGCTATCGCTTCGGTTGCGACACCAGAGCAGAAAGCAAGATTTGGAAGAGTTTATGCAGGTATGGCGATTACAGAACCCAGTACAGGTTCTGATTCATCAGGCATTATTACAACTGCGGAACTGGACGGTGACGAGTGGGTGTTGAATGGTGAGAAAATTTTCGTCACTGCGGGCAAGCGTTGTAATACCGTTGTGGTATGGGCAACTCTGGATAAAAGCAAGGGAAAAGCTGCAATTAAATCGTTTGTGGTGCCAAAGGGAACACCAGGCATGGAGCTTGTTCGCCTTGAGAAAAAGATGGGTATTCGTGCATCGGATACTGCAGCTTTTTCCTTGAATAACTGCCGTATTCCAAAGGACAACATCTTGGGGAGTGCTGAAGTTGCAGATACTGAAGAAGCGCGTAAACAAGCTTTTGGCGGTGTGATGCAGACCTTTGACAACACTCGTCCAATGGTTGCAGCAATGGCGATTGGTGTTGGTCAGGCTTCGATTGATATGGCGAAAAAATTGTTAGCCAAGGAAGATGTTCAAATCGATTACAAAAAACGTATTTTAAACAGCAGTGCAACCCAGGCTGAAGTTTATCGAATGGAAGCAGATATTGAATCATCGAGACTGCTGGCTTTGAAAGCAGCATGGATGGCTGACAATAAAATGCCAAACTCCAAGGAAGCTTCAATGGCAAAAGCCAAAGCAGGTCGTAGTGGAAGCCACGCCAGTTTAAAAGCTGTGGAGTTGTGCCAAAGTCTGGGCTATAGCGTAGATAACTTGTTGGAAAAATTTGCGCGTGATACTAAAATTCTCGACATCTTCGAAGGTACTCAACAAATTCAGCAACTGATTGTTGCAAGAAATGTGTTGGGTCTTTCTTCAAAAGAATTAAAGTAAGAGCCTGTATCCATCACGAAAAAGGCTGGTTCAACCAGCCTTTTTTTTATCTGCGTAAAAAGTTACCACTTAATCCATGAATACCAGAAAAGAAAAACTCAACGCCAACAAGCTGGAAAAACGCCTGCGCAGAAATGTCGGCAAGGCGATTATCGATTTCAATATGATTGAAGCGGGTGACAAGGTGATGGCTTGCTTGTCGGGTGGTAAAGATTCTTATGCCATGCTTGAAATTCTTTTGCATTTGCAAAAAACCGCACCGATTGAATTTTCCATTATTGCTGTGAATCTTGATCAAAAGCAGCCAGGTTTTCCTGAACATGTGCTTCCAACTTATTTAAGAGAAAAGGGCGTTGATTTTCACGTGATCGAGGAAGATACCTATTCAGTGGTCAAGGCTTTGGTGCCTGAGGGTAAATCAACCTGTTCCTTATGTTCGCGTTTGAGAAGGGGAAATCTGTACAGTTTTGCCAAGGCAAATGGCATTACCAAAATAGCCTTGGGGCATCATCGTGATGACATTGTGGAAACACTTTTCCTGAATTTGTTTTTTGCAGGCCAGTTAAAAGCCATGCCGCCTAAACTGTTAAGTGATGATGGTGAAAATGTGCTGATTCGTCCATTGGCTTATTGCAAGGAAAGTGATTTGGAGGCTTATGCTGAAATCAAGCAATTCCCCATCATTCCCTGCAATTTGTGTGGTTCTCAGGAGAATCTTCAGCGACAGGTGATTAAGGAAATGCTGCACCATTGGGAGCGCACACATCCGGGCAGGGTAGAAACGATTTTCAGAGCGATTCAGAATGTGCGACCAAGCCAACTGGCCGACCGTGAATTATTTGATTTCTCCTCACTTTCTCTGCTGGCAGATTCAAGGCCAGTAAATTCAAACCTGGATTCATCACAGGTGCAAAGATTCGCAGCAGGTAGCGATCCTCTATGGAGCAGTTGGTTTGAGGCAAGTGCCGAAACCCGTAGAATTTCCGCAGAAAATTTATAATTGCCTTGTATTTTTAGCCTCGGCATAATCGCTGAATTATATAAACTGCCAAGGATATAGATTTTATGAATATCTCCAGAGTCGATTTAAATCTTCTGGTTTACCTCAATGTGTTGCTTCAGGAAAAAAATGTCACGCGCGCAGCAGAGCAACTGGGAATTACCCAACCTGCGATGAGCAATGGCCTCAAGCGCTTGCGGGATTTGTTCGAAGACCCCTTATTGATTCGCTCAAGTGAAGGCATGACGGCCACCGAGCGGGCAATAGAGTTACAACCTAAAGTGGCGGCAGTGATAGCGGACATGCAGAAAGTGCTGCAACCAAGGCAGGCGTTCGTGCCTTATCAAAGTGATCGGGTTTTCAGGATTATGGCCAGCGATTACGCCGAAGCCACGCTGCTGGCACCCTTGGTAAAAACGGTTAGAAGTGAAGCGCCCAACATCATTCTGGATTTTTTGACACCCAGTGATGTGAGTTATACCGACATGGAACAGGGCAAGGTGGATATGGCAATCAATCGCTTTAATGATATTCCTCAATCATTTCATTCGGTCACCATCTGGAAAGATTCTTTTTCCTGCATCATGAATAAAAAAAATCCAGCGGCGAAACATTTTAATCTGAAATCCTATTTGGAAGCGCAACACATCTGGGTAAGCAAGACAGGTATGGGCGTTGGTTTTGGTGTGAATCCCAAAAACTCGGGTGGTTTGGGCTGGATAGATCAGGCGTTACAAAGAATTGGTCAAAAAAGAAAAATTTCAGTGTTTACTCGTCATTATCAGATGCCCGCATTGATGGCTCAGAATAACGATTTAATCGCAACCCTGCCGAGTAAAATTGCACGCCAGCAAGCGCATTACCATGATTTGCTCATTCATGAACCGCCATTTTTTATTCCTGAATTTGAACTGAAAATGGCATGGAGCCCTTTGCTTCATAATAATCCTGCCCATCAATGGTTACGTCGTTTAATTACCCATGTGGGAAAACAAGTGAGTACATCTGCTTGATTTTTTGATCAGATTTGCATTTTGATAATTCACCTGAATGGTGAGTATGCCCGACTTAAATGAAATGCCTGTACAGGCACATGCTAGAATCCCGTTTTATTTTTTTATACTGAAAGAGAGTTTTATATGAGTGAACGTATCAGTCATTCTGGATTACACATTGAAAAAATTCTTTTTGATTTTATCAATGAAGAAGCTATTTCTGGTACAGGCATCAGTGTGGAATATTTCTGGAAAAGTTTTTCCGACATTATTCACGATCTGGCTCCAGTGAATAAGGCATTGCTAGCCAAGCGTGATGATTTTCAACAGAAGCTGGATCAATGGCATCGTGAACATAAAGATGCAAGTTTTGAATCCTATAAAAACTATTTGCTTGAAATTGGCTATTTGTTAGTTGAAGGCGATGATTTTCAGGTGAATCCTGAAAATGTCGATGATGAGATTGCAAAAATTGCAGGGCCACAGTTGGTAGTGCCCATCAATAATGCACGTTTTTCATTGAATGCAGCCAATGCCCGTTGGGGAAGCTTGTATGATGCACTCTATGGAACTGATGTGATTCCTGAAAGTGATGGCGCTGAAAAAACGGGTTCCTATAACAAGAAAAGAGGTGAGAAAGTGATTGCCTATGCGGCGCATTTTCTCGATAAAAATTTTCCACTGAAAGATGCTTCTCACGCTGAGGTCACACAGTATTTTTGTCGTGATGCTGCGTTAATCGCTCAACTTGCCAACGGTGAAACGACTTTAAAAGATGAAGCGCAATTTCACGGCTTTCAGGGAAAAAAGGAAAACCCGTCAGCAGTGTTGTTAAAAAATAATGGCTTGCATATTGAAATCCAGATTGACAGGGAACACCCAATTGGGCGTGACCATAGTGCAGGTGTCAAAGATGTTTTTATTGAATCTGCAATCACCACGATTCAGGATTGTGAAGACTCGGTTGCTGCTGTTGATGCACAAGATAAGGTGGTCGTTTATCGAAACTGGTTAGGTTTGAACAAAGGCAGTTTGCAGGAAACGTTTGAAAAAGATGGCAAAGCATTTACACGCAAATTAAACGCCGACAGGAATTACACAGGTAAAGATGGTCAAACTATTACCCTGCAAGGTCGCAGTTTGTTATTGGTAAGAAATGTGGGTCATTTAATGACGAATGATGCCATTCTTGATAAGCATCATCAGGAAGTACCCGAAGGTATCATGGATGCAATGATTACCAGCTTAATTGCATTGCACGATTTGAAAGGCAATAGCCCGTTTAAAAACAGTCGTACAGGAAGTATTTATATTGTTAAACCGAAAATGCACGGGCCTGAAGAAGTTGCTTTTTCAAATACCTTATATGGCCGCGTTGAACAGGCTCTGGGTTTGGCAAAAAACACGATTAAACTCGGCATCATGGACGAAGAACGTCGCACCACCATCAATTTAAAGGAATGTATTCGCGCGGCAAAAGAGCGAGTGATTTTCATTAATACCGGTTTTCTGGATCGCACGGGTGATGAAATTCACACCAGTATGCAGGCTGGTGCGATGGTTGCTAAAGGTCAGATGAAATCTGAAGCGTGGATTGTTTCCTATGAAGACTGGAACGTGGATACAGGATTACGCTGCGGTTTAAAAGGCAAGGCACAAATTGGTAAAGGCATGTGGGCCAAGCCTGATGAAATGGCCGAAATGATGACGGCAAAAATTGCGCATCCAAAAGCAGGAGCGAGTTGTGCGTGGGTGCCTTCGCCTACTGCGGCTACCTTGCATGTCATGCACTACCATCAGGTTTGTGTTGTAGCGATTCAGGAGAGTTTGGTAACTCGCCAACGCGCTTCGCTGGATAATATTTTAAGTATTCCGCTGATGAAGAAAGATCAAACCTTGAGTGCACAGGCGATACAGGCAGAGCTTGATAACAATGTCCAGGGCATTCTTGGTTATGTGGTGCGCTGGATTGATCAAGGCGTAGGCTGTTCAAAAGTACCAGACATTAACAATGTTGGTTTGATGGAAGACAGGGCAACACTGAGAATCTCAAGTCAACATATTGCCAACTGGTTGTATCACGGTTTGTGCAATGAAGCACAAGTGCTGGAAACGTTTAAACGTATGGCCGTTATTGTGGACAAGCAAAATTCAGGTGATAACAACTATATCAATATGGCACCTGATTTTGAAAAAAACATTGCGTTTCAGGCAGCACTTGAACTGGTATTAAAAGGAAAAGAGCAACCGAATGGTTATACCGAACCAGTGTTGCATGCACGCCGAAAAGCGCTTAAGGCAATGGCTAGACAGTAATATCTCTGGCGAGTTTTTCTGCCAAACCCGTATAACTTGCAGGCGTGAGTTCAAGTAATTGTTGTTTGGCTGACTCAGGAATATCGAGCGTTTTGATAAAAGTGTGAATGCTGTTTTGGTCGATGGTTTTTCCGCGCGTCAGTTCTTTCAACTTTTCGTAAGGATTTTCCACACCATAACGACGCATCACGGTTTGAATCGGTTCTGCCAGAACTTCCCACGCAGCATCCAAATCTTCAGCCAAACGTGTTTGATTGAGTTCAAGTTTGGAGAAGCCTTTTAGCAAGGATTGATAGGCAATCAAGCTGTGAGCAAAACCAACGCCAGTATTTCGTAATACAGTCGAGTCGGTTAAATCGCGTTGCCAGCGTGAAATCGGGAGCTTGCTTGCGAGGTGATGAAAAATCGCATTTGCAATGCCCAGATTTCCTTCAGCATTTTCAAAATCAATCGGATTCACTTTGTGCGGCATGGTTGAAGAACCGATTTCACCCTGAATGGTCTTTTGTTTGAAATAGCCAAGAGAAATGTAGCCCCAAATATCACGGCTCAAATCAATCAAAATGGTGTTGTATCTTTCAAAAGCGTTAAACAACTCGGCAATGTAATCATGGGGTTCTATTTGAGTGGTGTAAGGGTTCCAGCTTAGACCAAGCGATTCAATGACTGTTTTGCTCAGGTTTTGCCAATCGATGTTCGGATAGGCACTGATATGCGCATTGTAATTACCGACAGCACCGTTGAGTTTTCCCAGGAAGGTTATTGTTTCAATTTGCTTTTGTTGTCGCTCAAGCCGTGCCAGTACATTGGCCATTTCTTTTCCAACCGTAGTGGGTGACGCGGTTTGTCCATGTGTGCGAGCGAGCATGGAAACTGCGGAAAATTCATGCGACATTTTTTTCAGTTCATGGTGGATATTGCTGATATAGCGTTTCAGCACTTCACAACCTGCCTTGAGCATGAGCGCATGTGAAAGATTGTTAATGTCTTCCGAAGTACAAGCGAAATGAATAAATTCACTGGAATTTTCCAGACTGCTGCCTTTGAGTTGCTCCTTGATAAAATACTCTACGGCTTTAACGTCATGGTTGGTGGTTGCTTCAATTTTTTTGACTCTTTGCGCATGCTCAAGTGAAAAATTATTGTAAATAGAGTGAAGTAGTGTTTTTTCCTGTGTATTAAAAGGAGAAAGCTCTGCAATATCCTTGTGCTCGGAAAGTGCAATCAGCCACTCAATTTCAACTTTGATACGCGCCTTGATTAAACCGAATTCACTGAAAACTTCACTCAGTTCACGGGTCTTGTTGCCATAGCGTCCATCGACAGGGGAGATGGCGGTGAGTTCAGAGAGTGCAAGCTTGCTCATATAACATTCCGAAATTTGAGAGTGACTGGACGCAGATTATACGGGTTTTTAGCTGGTTTTTATAAGTCTGAGTGCTTCTTTAACACTGCCTTTGGCAAACAGAAAGTGCCAGCGTCGGCCACCACTTTGACGCCAAAGCATGGCAGCACGCAGTCCTGCAAACAGGAGTACCCTGATGCGATGTTCATTGCGGGTATTTTTGAGAAATTCCACTTTTCCGAGAATCTGAATTCTAAAGGGAAGTGTTGCCAGACTATCCACATAAAGCTCAGAGATGGCAGCATTGATTTCCGTATCTGAGAGGCTTTCTTTGGAAAGATTTTCCAGGGAAGTTCTCACCTGATTTTGCATGGTGTTGTGATTATGGAAGTGCTTTTCGAGTTGAATCAATGCCATGCAATAGCGAATACAATGGCCATATTCGCGCGAATTATCTTTTTCAAAAATTTGCTCATAAATGCGCAACCCGGCATGCAGGTTTTGTCTGATTGCAGCAGGTATTTCAAGTTGATGTGCTTCAATGTCTAAAAGATTTTCGTGTGTTAAATAAATATCTGACAGTGTTGCCACATCAAAACGAAACAAGGTATCGCGCATAAGCAGAAAACTGCTGTCAGGAATCTGACCATGCGATGCAAGACGATGAACCAAATCTGCTGCTTGTAGCAATGCGGCCAGTGCAATACCACGATGGGCGAGATGAGCAGGGCTGTTCATGGATTATACGCTCGTTCTATCACGCCACCACCAACACAGCATTCACCCTGATAAAGTACCAGATATTGTCCAGGAGTAATCGCGCGTTGCGGGCGTTCAAATTCAATGTCAAAGGTGTGTGTGGCCTCGTTAAAATTCACGCGACATTTTTGATCAGCCTGACGATAACGGGTTTTTGCCATGCACGAAAAAGGAAATTCAGGTGCATCGTTAATCCAGTGCAATTCGCTGCATTGTAAATGTGTTTTTAATAAGTCAGGGTGTTGTCCGCCTTGCACCACATAGAGCGTTTTGCTTTGCAAATCTTTTTCACTCACAAACCAGGGTTCGTCAGGGAAATCACTCACACCACCAACACCCAAACCTTGACGTTGACCAATGGTGTAATACATCAAACCACTATGTTCCCCAAGCGTTTTTTCTGTGCCGTCAGTAAGTCTGGTTTTTATAACACCAGGTTGAGCAGGAATATAACGACTTAAAAAGTCTTTAAAACGACGTTCGCCAATAAAGCAAATGCCCGTGCTGTCTTTTTTATCATGTGTGCTTAGATGATGTTGTTCAGCTAGCTCACGTACTTTGGATTTTGGTAATTCTCCCAAAGGAAATACCACATTGGCGAATTGCGTTTCGTCCACTGCATGCAGGAAATAGCTTTGATCCTTGTTGTTATCCATTCCCTTATGTAAATAGCTGCGGTTATTTTTTTTGACGAGTCTCGCGTAGTGGCCTGTAGCAATCAAATCGCAGCCTAATAATTCCGCATAATCCTTGAACACTTTGAATTTTATTTCACGGTTACACAAAACATCAGGGTTGGGTGTTCTGCCTGCGGCATATTCTTGCAGAAAATTTTCAAACACATTATCCCAATATTCTGCGGCAAAGTTTGCTGTGTGCAGGGGGATATTCAACGTGTCACACACACTTTGCGCATCGGCCAAATCCTGTTTGGCAGTGCAATAGTCACTGCCATCGTCTTCGTCCCAGTTTTTCATAAACAAACCTTCTACCTGATAACCCGCCTGTTTAAGCAACAGCGCAGTAACGGAAGAATCAACGCCGCCCGACATGCCCACAATGACGCGTGTGTGTGAAGGGTTTGCAGCCATCATTAAAATTCTTTGATGAGTTCCAGAGGAAAATTTTGCCCTTTCAGAAAGTCTTGCATGCAAGGCATCACCAAAGGGCTGCGAAAACGATGCTGTTGTTGCATTGCTTCTTCAGGGCTTAGCCACAATGCGCGAATGATGTCGGTATCCAGTGCCCTGTCATGATGTTGTTCAATCAACTGTGCAATAAAACACACGCGGTAGTAGCTGATATTTTTATCTTTCGCAAAATGACTATACATGCCTAACAAAGCAGAAATGCGCACTTCACAGCCTGTTTCTTCAAGCGTTTCACGCATGGCGGCTTCTATCAGGCTTTCATTTTTTTCAACATGCCCGGCAGGTTGATTGAGCACTTCCTCGCCATCACATCTTTCTTCAACGAAGAGCAAGCGATTTTGATGTTGTACCATGGTTGCTACAGTTAAATGGGGAAGCCAGCGCATGAAATTTTTACATCTTGTGATTGAAAGCGTGATTATCGCGTCTAAGCGCAGTGTGAACAATATCGACTACAACAAGTCATTCACCTGATTACGCATCAGGGCGCAGGCCTGTTGTGCAGCTTGTGCAAAGTTTTCGCCTGAATCTGCATAAAGAATGGCGCGGGAATTATTCAAAATCAGCGCTGGGTGTTGTTTGCCCAAACCGTTTTCAAGCGTGGCTTTCACGTCGCCACCCTGAGCACCCAAACCTGGCACCAGTAAGGGCATGTCACCCACAATATCTCTTACCATTTTCAGTTCATTGGGCACAGTTGCGCCGACCACCAGAGAAATCTGCGCACCCTGGTCGTACAGTTTTCTGGCTTCGTAGGCGACATATTCAAACAGCAACATGCCTTCGCCACTCACGGCCTTTTCCTGTAGCAGCGCTGCCCCTGCATTGGAAGTATGGCAAAGAATAATTACACCTTTATCACTGTATTCCAGATAAGGCTCGATGGTATCGAAGCCCATGTAGGGGTTTACCGTGAGCGCATCGGCCTGATAGCGCTCAAACGCTTCGCGTGCATACTGTTTGGCGGTTGCACCAATGTCACCGCGTTTGGCATCGAGAATCACAGGAATGTCAGGATGCTGTTCATGGATATATTGAATACTGGCTTCCAGTTGGTCTTCCGCAGCCTCGGCAGCGTAGTAGGCAATTTGTGGTTTAAAACTGCATACCAGTGGTGCACAGGCATCAATGATGGCCTTGTTGAATTCAAGAATGGGTTTGTTGCTGTGCAGGCAAATTTGAGGAATTTTTTGCAAATCAGGATCAAGGCCAACACACACCAAACTCTGCTTTCTGGTTTGAAGGGCTGTGAGGGAATCGTTGAATCGCATGTCGATTGTCTATTTTGGCACGGCGTGTAGAAATGGCATGTTATCGTATTCACGGTTAAACTTCATGGCCTTGTATAACACGCTTTTATGGCAATTTTCCTGCCCAACCCTGATTGAATTATGAGCTCCAACGAAGTCAAGCTTCCTCAAACACCCGCCAAACATTTTATTCGCAAGATTATCGAGGCCGATCTTGAACAGGGTAAGAATCAGGGGCGTGTACAGACCCGTTTTCCACCCGAACCCAATGGCTATTTGCATATTGGCCACTGCAAGGCGGTGTGTATCAATTTCGGTTTGGCGGAAGATTATCAGGGCTATTGCAACCTTCGTTTTGACGACACCAATCCCGAAAAGGAAAGTGAGCATTTTGTAAACGCCATCAAAAAAGATGTTGAATGGCTGGGGTGGAAATGGAAGGGCGATGTGCATTTTGCCAGCGACTACTTCGATGAACTTTACGATGCAGCGATAAAACTCATCAAACAGGGTGATGCCTATGTGTGTTCCCTGAGTGCTGATGAAGCGCGTGAATATCGTGGTACCTTAACCGAAGCAGGTAGAAACAGCCCTTACCGCACACGCAGTATTGATGAGAATCTGGATTTGTTTACGCGTATGAGGGCAGGTGAATTCAAAGACGGTGAGCATGTACTGCGTGCAAAAATTGATATGGCTTCCCCTAACATCAATATGCGTGACCCGATTATTTATCGCATTCGTCATGTGCATCATCATCAAACAGGCGACAAGTGGTGCATTTATCCCATGTATGATTTTACCCACTGTTTGTCAGATGCGATTGAAGGCATTACCCATTCGCTGTGTTCGCTGGAGTTTGAAGATCATCGCCCCTTGTATGACTGGTTCATCAATAAAGTCGATACACCAGTCAAACCACAACAAATTGAATTTTCTCGTTTGGAATTGGAGAACACCATCACCAGCAAGCGAAAACTGTTGAGCCTGATTGAAGAAAATGTTGTAGCGGGGTGGGACGATCCACGCATGCCCACGATTTCAGGTATGCGCCGCAGAGGTTATCCTGCTGAGGCCTTGCGTGAATTTGTTACGCGAGCAGGTGTGAGTAAAAGCGAAAACATTATGGAAATGAGTGCATTGGAAGTTTGTATTCGTGAAGAACTGGAAAACACAGCAACTCGCACAATGGGCGTGCTTAATCCACTGAAAGTCGTTATAGAAAATTATCCTGTTGATAAAAAAGAAGCATTGCATGCGCCCAATCACCCCAAAGATGAAAGTATGGGATCGCGCACAATTTATATGACCAAGGAAATTTATATTGATCGTGATGATTTCAGGGAAGAAGCGAATAAAAAATACAAACGTCTGGTGTTGGAAGGTGAAGTACGTTTACGAAATGCTTATGTGATCAAGTGTGAAAAAGTCATTAAAGATGCCAATGGTGAAATAGTCGAATTACGGTGTAGCTATGATGCAGACACTCTAGGAAAAAATCCTGAAGGCAGAAAAATACGTGGTGTGATTCATTGGGTATCGGCCTTGGAATCTGTAGAGGCAGAAGTGCGTTTATACGAGCGTTTGTTTACCGAAGCGCGACCTGATCGTGCAAAAGATGGCAGAACCTATATGGATTTTATCAATGCGGATTCTTTAAAAATTTTGCAGCATTGTCGTGTTGAAAAAAATATGCTCGATGCTCACAAAGAGACACGTTTTCAGTTTGAACGTGAAGGCTATTTCTGGCAGGACAGTGAATCTACTCAGGAAAAACTGGTTTTTAACCGAATTGTTGGTTTAAGAGATACCTGGAACAACAGTGACGACGAGGAAAAAGCATGAACATCTGGCAAGCAAAACTCAGTTCAAAATCTCCTCAAGTAAAAGGCTACGAAGAATTTCAGCCGGGTTGCTTCAAGAGTGAGGGCATTGAACGTGTGGTTTATAAATCAGGCGAAGGCCCTGCGATTATTGTGATTCACGAAATTCCGGGCATTTATGACAAGGTGTTTGATTTTGCCCGCCGTTTGAACAAGGCGGGTTACAGCACTTATTTACCTTCGCTGATTGGTGAACCTGGCAAACCTTTTTCAAATGCCTACGCCATGAAAGGCATGGCAAAATTGTGTATTGCAAAAGAATTCAACTGCTTTGCACTTGGCAAGGAAGCGCCGATTGCTTCATGGTTACGTGCGCTGGCACGTCATGCGCATCAGGTGCATGGTGGGGCGGGTGTGGGCGCTGTCGGCATGTGTTTCAGTGGTGGTTTTGCACTGGCGATGATGGCTGATGAGAGTGTGATTGCGCCCGTGTTGTCGCAACCTTCCATGCCGTTTCCTTTAGGCAAAAATTTCAAATATGACATTGATGTAAACAGCGAAGATTTACCGCGCATCAAACAGCACATGGAAGACAAGGATATTTGCTTGCTGGCTTTGAAATTCAGCCATGATCCCTTGGCACCCAATGATCGCTTTAAGTTTCTCAAGGAAACTTTTGGTGAACGCTTTGAAGGTGTGGTGATTGATTCATCGCCAGGAAATCCGCATGGCAATAAACGCATTGCGCATTCGGTGTTGACCAAGGATTTTGTAGATAGTCCAGAGCACCCGACTTATCAGGCAATGGAAAAGGTAATGGCCTTGTTTGAGAAGCAGTTAAAAGCAAAATAAATGGATGACACTTTATGGAAAAGCCAACTGGCAGTGATGTATGCCGTGACAGGATTTTTTGTTGAGCTTGTTGAGTACGGTTT
>CAZKYI010000017.1:0-15590 GCA_964557005.1 uncultured Pseudomonadales bacterium | reverse complement strand
CGATTCGTGAAGGTGGTCGAACCGTTGGCGCAGGTGTCGTGGCTAAAATTTTTGAATAAGCTCTGATTGCGGGAAGTTAAGTCAAACTTTTGTTTTAAAGAGAGTTTGGCTTTCTTTCTTTTTTTGTTTTAAAGAAAGTTGTCGCCTTCAGTTAAGCGCTTGTTTAGGCCAGTAGCTCAATTGGCAGAGCAGCGGTCTCCAAAACCGCAGGTTGGGGGTTCGATTCCCTCCTGGCCTGCCAAACATAGTGTCATTGGCTTGTCTGGCATCATAACTAAAACTTGAGAAATCGGTTTAATGAATACAAAAGTCCAACAAAATGCTTCTCCGTTAGATGTTGTTAAATGGGTGCTTGTAGTGGCTATTATTGCAGCAGGAGTTGTGGGCAACAGTTATTACGCTGAACAATACAGTCCCTTGTATAGAGCTTTGGCTTTGATTGCTTTGGCTTTGATTGCTGGTGGTATTGTTTATTTGACTGCACATGGACGGGCTTTTGTTGAGTTGCTCAAAGAGTCAAGAACCGAAGCTCGTAAAGTTGTATGGCCTTCCAGAACAGAAACCAATCAGTCGACGCTTATTGTCGCTTTGGTTGTTGCTTTTATGTCTCTTGTGCTTTGGGGGCTTGACTCTCTGTTGGCCTTCATTGTGAAGTTGTTGTTAGGGTAGGATTCGATATGTCTAGACGCTGGTATGTTGTACACGCCTACTCTGGCTTTGAAAAGGCTGTGAAGCGTTCTCTGGAAGAAAGAGTGGTGCTCCATAATCTTCAGGATCAGTTTGGTGAAATATTGGTACCTACCGAAGAAGTGGTTGAAATGAGAGGCGGGCAGAAGAGGAAAAGTGAGCGCAAGTTCTTCCCGGGTTATGTTCTTGTTTCTATGGAAATGAATGATGACACTTGGCATCTGGTTAAAGAATGCCCCAAAGTTCTGGGCTTTATTGGTGGTACGGCGGATAAACCAGCGCCTATTACCGAGAAAGAAGCCAATGCGATTTTAAATCGAATTGAAGAGGGTATATCCAAACCTAAACCCGCAAGATTATTTGAAGTCGGTGAAATGGTTCGTGTAACAGATGGTCCTTTTGCAGATTTCAGCGGTGTTGTTGAGAAAGTGAATTATGAAAAAAGCCGCTTGAATGTGGCTGTTATGATTTTTGGCCGCTCAACTCCAGTTGAATTGGAGTTTAGTCAGGTTGAAAAAGGTTAGTAGTTGAAACTACTATTTTATTAACTAGCCAAGGGGAGATTTGAAGGCACTTGAATTCTCAGGTTGCCGAAGTAAATCGCCTGAACCCGAGGAGAAATGAAATGGCTAAGAAAATTGAAGCTTATGTCAAGCTGCAAGTAGCTGCTGGCAAAGCGACCCCCAGTCCACCAGTTGGCCCTGCATTGGGTCAGCACGGTGTCAATATTATGGAGTTTTGCAAGGCATTTAATGCTCAAACTCAGGATATGGAGCCAGGATTGCCAACACCTGTTGTGATTACTATTTATAGTGATCGCAGCTTTACCTTCATTATGAAAACCGCGCCAGCTGCGGTGTTGTTGAAAAAGGCAGCAAAAATCAAGAGTGGTAGTGGACGACCTAACACTGAAAAGGTCGGGACTGTAACTCGTGAGCAACTTGAAGAAATTGCAAAGACTAAAGAACCAGATTTGACGGCAGCAAGTCTTGATGCAGCTGTAAGAACGATTGCCGGAACAGCTCGTAGTATGGGTTTGGAAACTGAGGGAGTTGTGTAATGGCCAAGTTATCTAAAAGAGCAAAACTGATTAAAGAAAAAGTTGAAGCTGGAAAAATTTATCAGGCTGAAGAAGCGATTGATTTGTTGAATGCGTTATCCAGCGTCAAATTCAAGGAATCTGTTGATGTGGCTGTCAATTTAGGTATTGATCCACGCAAATCTGATCAAGTAGTTCGTGGTGCGAGTGTGCTGCCAAATGGTACAGGCAAAACAGTTAAGGTTGCTGTATTTACGCAAGGTCAAAATGCAGAGGCTGCGAAAGCAGCGGGTGCTGATGTAGTTGGCATGGATGATCTGGCTGAGCAAATTCAAAAAGGTGATTTTGATTTTGATGTTGTGATTGCAAGTCCAGATGCCATGAGAGTGGTTGGGCGTTTAGGTACTATTCTTGGTCCCAGAGGTCTGATGCCGAATCCGAAGGTTGGCACTGTTACGCCTGATGTAGTACAAGCTGTAAAAAATGCGAAGTCTGGCCAGGTTCGATACAGGGCTGATAAGGCGGGTATTGTACATTGTTCGATTGGTCAAATTGGTTTTGATGCCCAGGCTTTAAAAGAAAACCTTCAGCATTTGCTTGCGGATTTGAGGAAAGCAAAACCGGCTTCTTCCAAAGGCGTATATATTCGCAAAGTGACCCTTTCCAGCACGATGGGTCCAGGATTGGCGCTTGATCATTCAGCGCTTGTGTAAGCAGTAGCGGTAAGAAAGATTTTTAAGTAGTGAAAGACTTTGAGGCCCCTGCTCTTTCGAGGGCAGGCGTCAAAGACCGTAGGCCTTCGAGGTTTCAATCAAGTTTTTTGAAGCCCTTGAAGTTAAAAAAACCAGCCTACGCAGACGCGGGGGTGTATTCAGTTATTGCTCCTTGTTCATTGAACAAACAATACTGGATAGGCAACCGTAAGAGGTTAACAAGAGTTAGCCTAGGAGATTTTTTATTCGGCGTGAGTTGAATAAGAAATCGCGTGTTTGAACTATCCAGGAGAAACCTATGGCTTTAAGACTGGAAGACAAGCAGGCAATTGTAGCGGATGTTGCGGAAGTGGCATCCAGTGCGCTGTCTGCGGTTGTGGCTGATTATCAGGGCCTGACCGTTGAACAGATGACAGAGCTTCGCAATCGTGCGCGTGCCCAAGGTGTTTATTTAAGAGTTGTACGTAACACTTTGTTAAAACGAGCGATTGAGGGTAGTGAGTATGAGTGTTTAAGTGCGGCTCTTGTCGGGCCTACCATTTTGGCATTCTCTCAACAAGACCCCGGTTCTGCTGCGAGAGTTGTTAAAGACTTCGCAAAAGAAAATGACAAGCTTGAAGTCAAAGCACTGGCTGTTGGTGGCAAGTTATTGGCTCCATCTCAAATAGATGTTCTTGCCAAGTTGCCTACTCGTGACGAGGCTATTGCCCAGTTGATGTCTGTAATGCAGGCACCGATTGCCAAACTGGCTCGCACTATGAACGAAGTACCAAGTAAATTGGTTCGTCTAATAGCTGCGGTGAAAGAACAAAAAGAAGCTGCCTAGTTTTCTGTTTGTTATTGGTAACGGTGATTAAAGTTAAATTTACAAAATTAGGAGTATGAGCAATGGCTCTATCTAAAGATGATGTATTAAATGCAATCGCTGAAATGAGCGTGATGGAAGTTGTTGAGCTTATTGAAGCAATGGAAGAGAAATTTGGTGTTACTGCGGCTGCCGCTGTTGCAGTTGCTGCGCCAGTTGCCGGTGGTGACGCTGGTGGTGCAGCTGCAGAGGAGAAGTCAGAGTTTGATGTAGTACTGACAGCTTTCGGAGACAAGAAGGTAGGTGTCATCAAAGCAGTTCGTGGCGTAACAGGCCTTGGACTGAAAGAAGCCAAGGATCTGGTTGAAGGTGCCCCTGCTGTTGTTAAAGAAGGTGTTAGCAAAGCAGAAGCTGAAGATATCAAAAAGCAGCTTGAAGAAGCTGGTGGAACTATCGAGCTTAAGTAAGTGCTCTATCGAAAATGACAATTGGCTGATCCCGAATTCGGTATCAGCCTTTTGTCGTCTTTGTGAATTTGTTAGTTGATTTTAATAAGCGGTGCTGGCAACAAAAATTTAGCGCGAACGCGTGTTACGAGGAAGACTGATGGCTTATACATACACTGAAAAAAAACGTATTCGTAAGGATTTTGCAAAACTTCCCGAGGTAAAAGAGATTCCTTATCTCTTGGCTATTCAGCTTGATTCCTATAATAAATTCCTGCAAAAGAACTGTGACCCGGACAAAAGGTTGCTGCAAGGGTTGCAAGCTGCATTCAAATCGGTTTTTCCTATCGAAAGTTATTCTGGTACAGCTGCGCTTGAGTTTGTTGATTATCGTTTGGGGGAGCCAGCGTTTGAAGTTAAGGAATGTATTCTGCGTGGTGTTACTTATGCTGCACCACTTCGAGTCACTATTAAGCTGATGATTTATGAGAAGGATAATTCGAAAGCTGTTAAAGAAGTAAAAGAGCAGGAAGTCTACATGGGTGAGCTTCCTCTAATGACAGACACGGGAACATTCGTCATCAATGGAACCGAGCGTGTGATTGTATCTCAATTACATCGTTCACCAGGCGTATTTTTTGATCACGATAAAGGTAAAACACATTCATCAGGAAAATTATTATATTCCGCACGTATTATTCCTTATCGTGGTTCGTGGCTGGATTTTGAGTTTGATCCAAAAGATTGTGTATTCGTAAGAATTGATCGTCGCAGAAAATTACCAGCGACTATTTTGCTGCGAGCACTTGGAATGGAAGCCGATGAAATTCTCGCAACATTTTTTGACACCAATACTTTCAAGGTGGACAAAGATCGCACAATAAGTTTTGTGGTGATTCCTGAGCGCTTGCGTGGTGAAACCATCAACTTTGAAATCAAACTTAAAAACAAGGTTATTGTTGAAGCGGGAAGACGTATTACAGCCAGACACATTCGTGAGTTGGAAAATGCCAACATCGGTGAAATAGAAGTGCCTGTGAATTATCTGGAAGGAAAAATTCTTGCCAAAAATATTATTGATGAATCAACGGGCGAGTTGATTGCCAACTGTAATACTGAGATTACAGCTGACTTGCTCTCAAAACTTTTGGATTCAGGTATTTCAGAAATTGAAACCCTATATACTAATGAGCTTGATCGCGGTGCTTACATTTCTGACACCATGTCGATTGATCCAACTTCCAACCGTTTGGAAGCTTTGGTAGAGATTTACCGCATGATGCGCCCTGGTGAGCCACCAACAAAAGAAGCAGCAGAAGCTCTGTTCAAGAATTTGTTTTTCTCGGCTGATCGTTACGACCTTTCTGCAGTTGGGCGTATGAAATTTAACAAGCGTATTGGGCGTGATGAGGTAGAAGGTGAGGGCACGCTTTCGAATAACGATATTCTTGATGTGTTGAAAACTCTGGTTAACATCAGAAATGGTGTGGGTACGGTAGATGATATCGATCATTTAGGTAACCGTCGTATTCGTTCAGTTGGTGAAATGACTGAGAACCAATTCCGTATTGGTTTGGTACGTGTTGAAAAAGCCGTTAAAGAACGTTTAAGTCTGGCTGAATCAGAAGGCTTGATGCCACAGGATTTGATCAATGCAAAACCAGTTGCAGCTGCTGTAAAAGAGTTTTTTGGTAGTGGTCAGTTATCGCAATTCATGGATCAAAATAATCCACTGTCTGAAATTACACATAAGAGACGTGTATCTGCATTGGGTCCTGGTGGTTTAACGCGTGAGCGTGCGGGATTCGAGGTGCGTGACGTGCATCCAACTCATTACGGACGTGTTTGTCCGATTGAGACACCTGAAGGGCCGAATATTGGTTTGATAAATTCTTTGGCAACGTATGCGCGTACCAATGAATATGGTTTTCTTGAAAGCCCGTACCGAAAAGTAGTCAACGGTGTTGTGACTGATGAGATTGATTATCTGTCTGCGATTGAAGAATCAAAGTATGTAATTGCACAGGCAGATTCCCCCTTGGATAAAAAGAATCGTTTTGTTGATGATTTGGTGACGGTGCGTTTTGAAAACGAATTTACCTTAAAGGCATCTGATGCCATTGACTATATGGATGTGAGTGCTCGTCAGGTGGTTTCAGTGGCGGCCTCCCTGATTCCGTTTCTGGAGCATGATGACGCGAACCGTGCCTTGATGGGGTCGAACATGCAGCGTCAGGCTGTTCCAACCTTGAGGTCGGAAAAACCTTTGGTTGGTACAGGTATGGAAGCCGTTGTTGCACGTGATTCCGGTGTGTGCGTTGTTGCAGAACATGGTGGTGTTATTGATTTTGTTGATGCTTCCAGAATCGTGGTACGTGTTAATCAGAAGGAAACATCTGATGGTGAAGCAGGTGTAGATATTTACAACCTTACCAAATACACACGTTCCAATCAGAATACTTGCATAAACCAACGTCCCTTGGTGAAAAAAGGTGATGTGGTTGAAGTCGGAGATATTCTTGCAGATGGCCCTTCAGTCGATATGGGAGAACTGGCGCTAGGTCAAAATATGCGCGTAGCCTTCATGCCCTGGAATGGTTACAACTTTGAAGATTCGATTCTGATTTCAGAGCGCGTAGTAAAAGAAGATCGTTTTACCACGATTCATATTCAGGAGTTGACCTGTATTACTCGTGATACCAAGTTAGGCCCTGAAGAGATTACTGCTGATATTCCAAATGTTGGAGAGGCAGCACTTTCCAAACTGGATGAGACGGGTATCGTTTATATTGGTGCTGAAGTAAAAGCGGGAGATATTCTGGTCGGTAAGGTAACACCTAAAGGTGAAACCCAATTAACCCCTGAAGAAAAACTTTTGCGTGCAATCTTTGGTGAAAAAGCATCGGAGGTAAAAGATACTTCGTTGCGTGTTGCTGCTGGCGTAAAAGGCACGGTTATTGATGTGCAGGTGTTTACGCGTGAGGGTGTTGAGAAGGATCAGCGTGCATTGGCTATTGAGAAGAGTCAACTGGATCAATATCGCAAGGATTTGAAAGATGAATTCCGGATTTTTCAGGAAGCTTCTATCGCGCGTTTGCGTGCGAATCTTGTAGGCAAGAAAGTCAATGGTGGAGCTGGCCTTGCCAAAGGTACTGTATTAAGTGATGCGGTGATGAATTCTCTTGAACCAGAGCAATGGTTCGACTTGCGTATGGCTGATGCAAAACTTGCTGAGCAGGTTGAGCAGGCTCAGGCTTTCATTGCTACGATGCAAGCTGAACTGGATCGCAAATTTGAAGTAAAAAAAGGCAAGATTACAGGTGGTGATGATTTGGCACATGGCGTGCTGAAAATGGTTAAGGTTTATCTGGCTATCAAACGTCGGGTTCAGCCTGGCGACAAGATGGCTGGTCGTCATGGAAATAAAGGTGTGATTTCTGTGGTAATGCCTGTTGAAGATATGCCCTATGACGAAAGTGGTGAGCCAGTTGATATTGTGTTAAATCCGCTTGGCGTACCTTCACGCATGAACGTCGGTCAAGTATTGGAAACGCATCTTGGTTTTGCTGCAAAGGGTTTGGGCAACAAGATAGATCGCATGCTCAAAGCGCAGGCGAGTGTGAAAGAATTACGCGGTTTCCTTGATCAAATCTATAACAAGGTTGCGGATAAGAATGAAGATTTGAATAGTTTGAGTGATAAAGAAATTCTCACTTTGGCTGGTAATCTTACTGATGGTGTTCCTATGGGAACGGCTGCCTTTGATGGTGCGCATGAGGAGCATATCCGTGAACTTTTAAGACTTGCTGAATTACCTGAGTCCGGACAAATGAAATTGTTTGATGGTCGTACAGGTGAAGCCTTTGATCGATTGGTGACCGTTGGTTACATGTATATTTTGAAACTCAATCATCTGGTTGATGACAAGATGCATGCACGTTCTACTGGCTCTTATAGCTTGGTTACCCAGCAACCTTTGGGTGGTAAGGCACAGTTTGGTGGTCAGCGTTTTGGAGAAATGGAGGTATGGGCACTCGAAGCTTATGGTGCTGCTTATACACTCCAGGAAATGCTTACAGTGAAGTCCGATGACGTACATGGTCGAACCCGAATCTATAAAAATATTGTTGATGGTGATCATCGCATGGAACCAGGTATGCCAGAATCCTTTAACGTGTTGGTTAAAGAAATCCGTTCATTGGGTATCGATATTGAATTTGAAACAGAATAAATGTCGAAAAAGCGTCAATTAATTTAAGAATACACATTTAGTGGAACTTCCTCGGAGGAAAGACCTTGAAAGACTTACTTAACCTACTTAAAGCACAAGGCCACGGTGAAGAATTTGAAAAAATCAGAATTGGATTGGCTCCGCCAGAGCTGATTCGTTCATGGTCCTATGGCGAAGTCAAAAAACCTGAAACGATTAACTACCGAACGTTTAAACCAGAGCGTGAAGGTTTGTTTTGCGCCAAAATTTTTGGCCCTGTAAAAGACTACGAATGTCTTTGCGGTAAATATAAAAGGTTAAAGCACAGAGGTGTTATTTGTGAAAAATGCGGGGTAGAAGTTACCCTTGCTAAAGTACGCCGTGAACGCATGGGGCATATTGAGCTGGCTACACCTGTTGCTCACATCTGGTTTTTGAAATCCCTGCCATCCCGTATTGGTTTGTTGTTAGATATGACCTTGCGTGATATTGAGCGCGTTTTGTATTTTGAATCTTTTGTCGTAGTTGATCCGGGCATGACTACGCTTGAGCAATATCAGCTCCTTACTGATGAGCAGTATTTTGAGGCGCTTGAAGAGTTTGGTGATGAGTTTGATGCACGTATGGGTGCTGAAGCGATTCAGGCATTGTTGAGAGATATAGATTTGGAAGCTGAGGCAGCAAGATTGCGTGAAGAGCTGCCAGAAACTTCTTCAGAAACAAAAATCAAAAAACTAACCAAGCGTTTAAAATTGCTCGAAGCTTTTATTGCGTCGGGTAATAAACCGGAGTGGATGATTTTTAATGTGTTGCCAATTTTGCCACCAGATTTACGGCCATTAGTGCCTTTGGAAGGCGGGCGTTTTGCTACTTCTGATTTGAATGATTTATATCGACGCGTTATTAACCGGAATAACCGTCTGCGCAGACTGCTGGATTTAAACGCACCTGATATTATTGTTAGAAATGAAAAGCGTATGCTGCAAGAATCAGTAGATGCCTTGCTGGACAATGGTCGTCGTGGTCGTGCGATTACCGGCTCTAACAAGCGTCCTTTGAAATCTCTTGCAGATATGATTAAAGGTAAGCAAGGTCGTTTCCGTCAAAACTTGTTAGGTAAACGCGTTGATTATTCTGGCCGTTCAGTAATTGTGGTTGGCCCTACTTTGCGTTTGCATGAATGTGGGTTACCTAAAAAGATGGCGCTTGAGTTATTCAAGCCTTTTATCTTCGCAAAACTGGAAGCGCGTGGCCTGTCAACTACCATTAAGGCATCTAAAAAAATGGTAGAGAAAGAAACTTCAGAGGTATGGGATATTCTTGCTGAGGTCATTCGTGAGCACCCCATTCTTCTTAACCGTGCACCGACACTGCACAGGCTTGGTATTCAGGCATTTGAACCACTGTTGATTGAAGGTAAGGCGATTCAGTTACATCCTTTGGTATGTGCCGCATTTAATGCTGACTTCGACGGTGACCAGATGGCGGTGCATATCCCGTTGACGTTAGAAGCTCAACTGGAAGCCCGTGCATTGATGATGTCGAGTAACAATATTCTGTCTCCCGCAAACGGTGAGCCGATTATTGTTCCTTCTCAAGATGTGGTTTTGGGTCTGTATTATATGACTCGCTCAAGAATTAACGCGAAAGGTGAAGGCTCTATTTTTACTGATTACAAGGAAGCCTTGCGTGCTCTGCATAGCGGGGCAGTGGAAACTCATTCCATTATCAAGGTGCGTATTAATGATACGGTTAGAAATGATGAGGGTGAATTTGAATCACAAACCCGTATTGTAGAAACAACAGTTGGTCGTTTATTGCTGTGGAGCATTGTTCCTCAAGGTATGAGCTTTGATCAGGTTAATCAGCCCATGACCAAGAAAGCAGTTTCTGGCTTGATTAATACTTGTTATCGCCGACTTGGTTTGAAGCCTACGGTTATTTTTGCTGATCAACTTATGTATATGGGATTTGCTGAGGCAACTTCTTCAGGGGCATCAATCGGTATTGATGACATGGTTATTCCTGAAGCCAAGAAAAGTATCATTGAAAGTGCAGAACAAGAAGTACGTGAAATTGAAAATCAATATGCTTCAGGGCTTGTGACTCAAGGTGAACGGTATAACAAAGTTGTTGATATTTGGTCGCGTACCAATGATAAGGTTGCTCGCGCGATGATGGATGGTTTGGGAAGTGAAACGGTTGTTGATGCAGATGGAAAAGAAGTTAATCAGCAATCATTTAATTCTATTTATATGATGGCGGACTCGGGTGCTCGTGGTAGTGCAGCCCAAATTCGCCAACTAGCTGGTATGCGTGGTTTGATGGCCAAGCCAGATGGTTCGATTATTGAAACACCTATCAAGGCCAACTTCCGTGAGGGTTTATCGGTACTACAGTACTTTATTTCAACTCATGGTGCTCGTAAGGGACTTGCAGATACTGCTTTGAAAACTGCGAACTCGGGCTATTTGACTCGCCGTTTGGTGGATGTTGCTCAGGATTTGGTGGTTGGGGAGCATGATTGTGGCACTACTAATGGTCTTGTTATGACACCTCATATTGAAGGTGGCGATATTGTAGAGCCTTTGCGTGAGCGGGTTTTGGGCCGCGTTGTTGTGAATGATGTTGTTGATCCGAATAACAATAAAGTTCTTGTGGAAGCGGGAACCTTGCTTGATGAAAGCATGGTTAATTTGCTTGAGTCTACAGGTGTTGATGAAATTCTGGTTCGTTCGGCTATTACTTGTGAAACACGTTATGGTGTTTGCTCCAAGTGTTATGGGCGTGATTTGGCGCGTGGCCATCTGGTCAACATCGGTGAAGCAGTGGGTGTGATGGCAGCTCAATCCATTGGTGAGCCTGGTACCCAGTTAACCATGCGTACTTTCCACATCGGTGGAGCGGCATCAAGAGCTTCTGCAGTTTCCAACGTTCAGATCAAGAATGCGGGTACGGTTCGTCTGCACAATATAAAAACTGTTCAGCAGGAAAATGGTAATTTAGTGGCCGTATCTCGATCGGGTGAATTAGCCTTAGCCGATGAAAAGGGGCGCGAGCGTGAGCGGTACAAAATTCCTTATGGAACGATTCTTTCTGTTCGAGATGGGGAAAAAGCAGAAGCTGGTGCAATCCTTGCGAATTGGGATCCTCATACTCATCCGATTATCACTGAAGTCGCTGGTAAAGTGGTGTTAGACGATTTTGAAGAAGGTATTACTATTACCACCCAAACTGATGATCTGACAGGTTTAAGTAATATTGAAATTATTGATCCTAAAGATAGACCTCAAGCTGGTAAGGATTTGAGGCCGTTGGTCAAGCTGGTTGATGCTAAAGGTAAGCCTGTGTGTATTCCTAATACAGACACGCCTGTTCAATATGCCTTGCCTGCAAATGCAATTACTCAATTGGTAGATGGTGATTTCATTGGCGCGGGTGAAGTAGTGGCGAGAATCCCTCAGGAAAGTTCAAAGACTCGTGATATTACGGGTGGTTTGCCGAGAGTGGCTGACTTGTTTGAGGCTCGTAAGCCAAAAGAGGCTTGTATACTTGCAGAGATTACTGGAATGGTTAGTTGGGGTAAGGAAACCAAAGGTAAAAAACGTTTGGTTATCACGCCTACCGATGGTTCAGATCCGTATGAAGTGTTGATTCCTAAATGGCGTAACTTAAACGTATTTGAAGGCGAAAATGTAGTTAAAGGTGAGGTAATTGCTGATGGCCCATCTAACCCGCATGATATTTTGCGTTTGCTTGGTGTGAGTGCTCTGGCTAATTACATTGTTGATGAAGTGCAAGAAGTTTATCGCCTGCAAGGTGTGAAAATTAACGATAAACATATTGAAGTGATTGTTCGTCAGATGCTTCGCAAAGTAGAGATTGAATCTGAAGGTGCATCTTCCTTTATTAAAGGGGAGCAAGCGGAATTTGCTCGTGTGCTTGATGTGAATGACGGCTTAAAGGCAAACGGAGGTAAAGAAGAAGTACAGTTTCAGCGTATTTTGCTGGGTATTACTAAAGCTTCTCTTGCAACTGAATCATTCATTTCTGCAGCGTCTTTCCAGGAAACCACCAGGGTACTTACTGAAGCTGCTGTAACGGGCAAACGAGATGATTTGCGTGGTCTGAAAGAAAATGTTGTGGTCGGTCGTCTCATTCCTGCTGGCACAGGTTTTGCGTATCATCAGGCAAGACGAAAAGCAAAACAATTTGATGAAGTGGAAGTCGAGGTTACTGCTGATGAAGTAGAAGCTGCCTTAAGTGAAGCACTGAATGCTCCTGAAGAAATTGTTGAGGTATCAGGAGAGTCCTGAGAAATTCACCAGCCAAGTTTTTGTTGACTTGGCTGGTACGCATTACTAGAATCCCGCACCCTGAAATTGGCTATTGAGTCAGGCTTTTCGGGTGTATCAAAAATATAAAGTGAGTTTTAAGAGGTTTTTTTAAATGGCAACAGTTAACCAATTGGTTAGAGGTGCAAGACGACGTCAGGTTGTCGATAGTAAGGTGCCTGCATTACAAGGCTGTCCTCAGCGTCGAGGCGTGTGTACTCGTGTATATACTACTACGCCAAAAAAGCCTAACTCAGCATTGAGAAAAGTATGTCGTGTTCGTTTGACTAATGGATATGAAGTTAGCTCTTATATTGGTGGTGAAGGTCATAACCTCCAGGAGCACTCTGTGATATTGATTCGCGGAGGTCGTGTGAAGGACTTGCCAGGTGTTCGATACCATACCGTTCGAGGAACTTTGGATACGGCGGGTGTTGCAGATCGTCGACAAGGCCGTTCCAAATATGGAACCAAACGTCCAAAAGAATAATTGTTATTGAGTGAGCGGATATTTATCCGTTTTTTATTAAAGTAAGGCCGAACATGTTTCGGATTAACCTGAAGAGAGAAAGTCTATGTCTAGAAGAAGAGTTGTTGCAAAACGTGAAATCCTTCCTGATCCCAAGTTCGGAGATCAAACCCTCGCAAAATTCATGAATCACGTTATGGTGAGTGGTAAGAAAGCCTTGGCTGAACGTATTGTTTATGGTGCTTTGGAAGTGATTGAGAAGAAGGGAGTAGCTAAGCCGCTTGATACATTTGAAGCCGCTCTGGAGGCTTTGAAGCCAATGGTTGAGGTTAAATCACGTCGAGTAGGTGGCGCGACTTATCAGGTGCCTGTTGAAGTAAGGCCGTCGCGTCGTACGGCCTTGGCGATGAGATGGCTGGTTGAGTCTGCACGTAAACGTGGTGAGAAATCTATGGCGCAGCGATTGGCCAATGAAATGTTGGATGCTGCTGCGGGTAAGGGTGCAGCATTCAAGAAAAAAGAAGACGTTCATCGTATGGCTGAAGCGAATAAAGCGTTCTCTCATTATCGTTTTTAATTTCTGTTTAAAGCATTGTGTACAGGTTTGCTGCTGATATTTTGATTAGTGGTAAATCTGGGTTTGTCTAATAAATATTATCGAGGATTTGACAGTGGCTCGTGAAACCAAGCTTGAGTTATATAGAAATATTGGTATTTGTGCACACGTTGATGCAGGCAAAACCACAACTACTGAACGTGTTCTTTTTTATACGGGTGTTTCCCATAAGCTTGGTGAGGTTCATGATGGTGCCGCCACAATGGATTGGATGGAGCAAGAACAAGAACGGGGAATCACTATTACTTCCGCGGCAACTACTTGTTTTTGGAGTGGAATGGATAAGCAATTCAAGCAGCACAGGGTTAACATCATTGATACCCCTGGGCACGTAGATTTTACCATTGAGGTAGAGCGTTCTTTGCGTGTGCTGGACGGTGCGGTTGTTGTGTTTTGTGGATCTTCGGGTGTGGAGCCGCAATCTGAAACTGTTTGGCGGCAAGCAAATAAATACAAGGTTCCCAGAATTGTTTTTGTAAACAAGATGGATAGAGCTGGGGCCGACTTTTTACGCGTTGTTAAGCAAATCAAAACTCGTCTTGGGGCAACTGCCGTTCCAATTCAATTAAGCATTGGTGCTGAAGATACTTTTAAAGGCGTGATTGATTTGATGCGCATGAAAGCTATCTATTGGAATGAAGATGATAAGGGCATGACTTACAAGTTGGAGGACATTCCAGAAGATTTGCGAGATTTGGCTGATGAATATAGGGAAAAAATGACCGAATCAGCGGCTGAAGCCAGTGAAGAGTTGATGGAAAAATACCTTGAAGAAGGTACGTTAAGTGTAGAAGAGATCAAAGCAGGCTTAAGGAAGCAGGTGCTTGCGAACGAAATCGTTGTCGCACTTTGTGGTTCTGCTTTTAAAAATAAAGGTGTTCAGGCAATGCTTGACGCTGTTGTGGAATTCTTGCCTTCGCCACCAGATGTCCCACCTATTCGTGGTGTATTGGATGATAAGGCTGAAACAGAGGCGGAGCGTAAGTCTTCGGATGAAGAACCGTTTTCAGCATTGGCATTTAAAATTGCGAATGACCCATATGTTGGCAACCTGACTTTTTTCCGTGTCTATTCAGGTGTTTTGAAATCGGGCGATGCTGTGTATAACCCTGTGAAAGGAAAAAGAGAGCGTATTGGCCGTATTCTTCAAATGCATGCCAATGCACGAGAAGAAATCAAGGAAGTGCGTGCAGGCGATATTGCGGCCGCTGTTGGTCTAAAGGACGTCACCACGGGTGATACTTTGTGTGATGAAAACAACAAGATTACCTTGGAGCGAATGGATTTCCCTGAGCCAGTTATTTCTGTAGCTGTGGAGCCAAAAACAAAGGCTGACCAAGAGAGGATGGGTATTGCCTTGGGTCGTTTGGCGAAAGAAGATCCTTCATTCCGTGTGCAAAGTGATGAAGAGTCCGGGCAGACCATTATTTCTGGTATGGGTGAGCTTCATCTGGATGTATTGGTTGATCGTATGCGTCGGGAATTTGATGTTGAAGCAAATATTGGTAAACCGCAGGTAGCGTATCGCGAAACTATTCGCAAATCTGTTGAAGCTGAAGGCAAATTTGTCAAGCAGAGCGGTGGTCGAGGTCAGTATGGTCACGTCTGGTTACGTGTAGAGCCTTTAGGTGAAGGTGAAGAAGAGTACAAGTTTGCTGAAGAGGTAACGGGTGGAGTTGTGCCGAAAGAGTACTTCAATGCGGTTGATAAAGGCATTCAGCAACAAATGGCATCAGGTATTCTGGCGGGTTATCCAGTCGTTGGTGTGAAAGCAACTTTGTATGATGGTTCTTACCATGATGTGGATTCAAATGAGAATGCTTTCCGTATGGCGGGTGCAATGGCCTTTAAAAAAGGTTGCCTTGCGGCTAGTCCAGTTCTTCTTGAGCCCATGATGAAAGTTGAGGTGGTAACTCCGGAAGAATACATGGGTGATGTGGTCGGTGACTTGAATCGTCGCCGAGGTATTATTGAGGGAATGGACGAAAGTCCATCGGGTAAAGTTGTTAAGGCTGAAGTTCCTTTGGGTGAGATGTTTGGTTATGCAACCGACGTTCGCTCGATGAGTCAGGGGCGCGCCACTTTTTCAATGGAATTCAGCAAATATGCTGAAGCGCCGAACAATATTGCTGAGGCATTAATTAAGAAAAATTAATGTTTTAATTAACTAGAAAAGAGAGGTTAGAGCAGTGTCAAAGGAAAAGTTTGAGAGAAACAAGCCGCATGTGAATGTAGGAACGATAGGTCATGTTGACCATGGTAAGACGACGT
>CAZKYI010000016.1:29621-31096 GCA_964557005.1 uncultured Pseudomonadales bacterium | reverse complement strand
AAGGTATCTAAGGCTGTTGTGCCGCCCACATCACCTTGTAAATCTACTGCACCTGTACCTGCGGTTAAGGTCAGCGATTCTGTATTGGCTGTATCACCATCAATCGTGCCAGTAAAGGTAATGTTGCCGCCGTTCGCACTGCTATCAACAGTGATGCTTGTCATTAACACCACTGCACCATCAAAAGAGGCACTGCCATCTTCCGCAATATAATCAGAGCTGTTCAAGTTAATAGCGGTCGCCGTCACATCAATGTCATCGGCTGTGATATTTTCTAAATCTGCTTGCGATGCAGAAGTCACTTCAAAATTGGCCAGAGCAGTGGTAGCGCCCACATCACCTTGTAAATCCACTGCACCTGTACCTGCGGTTAATGTCAGTGATTCTGTATTCGCTGTATCACCATCAATCACGCTAGTAAAGGTAATGTCGCCTGCACCTGCGCCTGTATCCACAGTAGCATCCGCAGTAAGTGTGACAGAACTATTGAAAGTAACATTATCATTAGTGGTGGTAATGGTGTTTTCAAATTCAATTCCACCTACCCCTGTTAAATCTACAACATCCCCAGCATCAACTGCTCCTTGAATCTGCAGAAGACCTGTTTGAGCATTAAGAGTCACCGTACCATTTGAATCTATGCTGCTGATAATTAGATTATCTGTTGCCTCGCTGATATCGACCGCACCAACTGTTGAAGCACTTCCAATTGTGTAAGTAGTGTTGCCAGCTGCGCTGGGATCGAAAAGAGTTACGCTGCCTGCACCAGTGACATCTACTGTGGTAGCGCTCACACCTAAGGCATCAGTCGCTCCAATGTCACCTGTTGTGGTTAGTGTTAGCGCATTGATGTTGGTCAAACCAACCGTAGCAACACCTGTATCGTTATCAATAGTTGAGCCTATTAAGGTTACATCCACACCAGAGAAATCGGCAGCATCTGTAAGGATTGCAGAGCCTGTGTTGTCTAATTCAAGAATATCTAACCCCGTAGTTGCTGTCAGTACATCTAAATCGGTTTGATCAAGATTAATCTGACATGCACCTGCAGCAGTACCTAAACAAAGATCACCAGGCACAGTAAAGGTTAAATCAAGCACTTCGGGGTCAGCACCAATCGCGAGAGTGCTTGTGGCATCGAAATCAAAATCAGTTGCTGTGATGAAAATGCTGCCTGCGCTATCAAGTGATGCATCAATATCCAACAAGAACACCCCGCCGCCATCGAAACCGCTATCTGCATTAAGAACGATATCGCCTGCTGCTGTTGAAACCGTGCCTGTAATGGTTAAACCATCGTTCGCAGTAAGTGTGACATCGCCATTTCCATCCACCTCAGCATTTGTTACCGAAAGCGCATTGCTATCGACAACCGTGATGGCTTCAAAGCTACCGCCATTTGCCGTCGTAAAGGTAATGCTGGAAAAATCGTTCAACGCGTTAGACAAATCCACTGTAATCGCATTGGCACCCGC
>CAZKYI010000016.1:0-29521 GCA_964557005.1 uncultured Pseudomonadales bacterium | reverse complement strand
ATCAAACTCGGCTGTGCCCGTCACAGTGGCTACACCACTTTGGGTAATCTCACCATTGGCTGCGACCACCAGACTGTCCGCACCCACTGTGCCCAGTTCCAGATCCTGATCGTTAGTGATTTCTACAGCACCACCACTCAGTGATACCGCACCACTGAAGGCGTTATTTTCATCCAAGGTAATCGCATTGGCACCCGCATCAAACTCGGCTGTGCCCGTCACAGTGGCTACACCACTTTGGGTAATCTCACCACTTGCAGTCACGGTCAGGCTGTTCGCATTAACCGCGCCTAACTCCAGTGCAGCACCTGCATCCAAAGTGATGCTACCGCTGGCACTTAAAGCCCCGCCTGCAAAATTAATCGTGTTGCCAGCATCCAGGCTCAAATCACCAGCACCCAGAGTGATACTGGCGTTGAGATTAATGTCATTTCCAGCCTCCATATCTAGATTACCAGCTGCCTTGTTGACCTCTTCATCCACTGTGATGTCAATATTGGCCTGCAACAGCACATTTGCTGCAATTCCACTCAATGTTGCCGCATCAATATTGAAAGTACCTGCACCATCACCAAAAAGAATCTCATCACCAGCAAGCTCACCATCATCCGTACCATCGTTTCCAATGATTATAAAATCAGGGTCAAGCAACAAAGTACCTGTAGAACCGTAAGCGGCTGTTAAATCAGTACCACCCCAGTAACCCAGATTCTGCTTGCCTGAAACTTCCGCAAAACCACCATTACCGCCTTCACTGCCACCACGCGCATAAATGCTGCCGTAATAACGGGTAACTTCATCTGCCCATACAATCACCTTGCCGCCGTTGCCACGCAAAATGGCATCAGCAGTCAAAGTAACATTGCCACCAATGAAGGTACGCGCTGCATTACGCACATCGGCATTTTTGCCCTGGAAATCACCGCCAATCAGGATTTCACCACCGCCATCAACACCGGAAGCGTCAACCGAAGCAGAGCCCGACAAGCCCACCAGATTACCCAACACTTTTACCGTACCGCCGTTACCGCCTTCACTACCTGAACTGGCATCGATATTGCCTGTAACGATAGTGGTAGCATCACTCTCGATAGTCACCTGACCGCCGTTGTTAGAACCTTCACCAGCAACGGTAATATCACCCGCAGATTCAATGCCGCCACCCAGTGCAACCAGAAATACCCTGCCATCACGCTCTTCAATTGAATTCGCTTCAATCACACCTTCGTTATTCACGACGGTGGCAGCCAGATCACCCGCTGCACGCGCACTCAAATACACTCTTCCGCCATCGGCCTGAATCAGGCCTTTGTTGGCAACCAGCGCATCGACCGCTGCCTGACTGACCGCAAAACTGATTAAACCATCACCATTCACATCAAAACTGACGCGCTCACCTGCGCCAAGCACAACACTACCCAGACGCGCTGAAATAATGCCTTCGTTGATAACTTGCTCACCCAGCAACAAGGCATAGCCATTGCTGTGAATGTTGATTTCACCCTGATTGATAACGCTGCCACCTGTGCCAGAAAATTTGTAATTACCAGCCAGGAAATCCTGATCTTCGATATTCAAAGTAGAAGCGACGAGGCCAGCCGCATCTACACGAGAGGTTGTTGAGAACAGAATGCCGTTCTGGTTGACCAGAAACACATGACCATCGGCGGTCACGTTTCCGTAAATAAACGATGGGTTGTCGCTCACCACACGGTTAAGCGCAACATCGCTGGTGTTTTGCTGGAAATTCACCGTGTGGTTTGCACCTACGCTGAAATCCTGCCAGTTGATAATCACCTTGCCAGTTTGCTGATCAATCACCATGGTGTTGCCATTGCGGGTGATGTTGGCAGTTCCGTGCGTAACCTGCTCGCCCTGCGGCAGATTGGGGCTTGCCCACACAGCGGCAGAACCTGCCATACCAAGCAGCACTGAAAGCAGGGTTGCTTTCAGGCGCTTCGCCTGCAATACGTGTTTGGTGCGTGAGATATATTTGTCGCTCATAACATTGGCCTCGTTATCGACTATCAACTTGTTATTTTTTTTAAAACTATCGGATGCAAGCATTGGTTAGAACCAGTAAATTGCCTGTATCCAGAAATTGGTTTCATCGTCATCTGGTTGATCTACATTAGATGCACGATCAGAAATACGGGAAGCAGCAACTATGTCCACATGGAACTTGTTGTTACCCTGAATACGTAAACCCAAACCACCGGCAGTGCGCTGCTGGCTCAAGTCACGCGAGACGTTACCGCCATCACTGTTTAATTCGGTGGCACCTGCATCAATCAGCAGGTAAGGCTGGAAGCTGGACATCCACTCCCAACGATCTGCAATTTTAACCGCTGAATAGCGCAGTTCTGTTTGCAGCACAGCACCCTTGTCACCCAGCGCTTCGCTGGGCAGGTAGGCTCTGACACCATTGATACCACCTAGGCCAATGCGCTCGGCAGGGTCGAGATCATCACCACTGTGTTGCAAATCGAGTTTGGCCGAGAAAGTCCAGCCATCGTTAATACGTTGCAATCTTTGTGCGCCCAAACGCAAGGAAGTGAACTTGCCTTCGATTCTGTCCTTACCCGGGAGTGTGGGAGGAGTAATACCGGCATCGGCCTGATCAACATCTGTCAAACCTTTACGGGCAAAGGCATACCACAGGTTAATGCCGCCGCCCCAACGCTCATCACGGAAGTCACCCGCTGCACCCAACTGAACAGCATCCAGTTCGTACTCGGCATCTTCAATCACGGGAATCAGTTGATCCTGACAAAATCCACACACACGCTCAAATTCACGCATTTCGTAGGTGAATGAACCAAAGATATTTTTGTTACGGCTGCGCACGAAGGCATGGGAAGCATCCAGCGCGATGGTGGTTGCAGTGTTTTCAACATCCAGCTCTTCAAATTCTTCACCTAAAATACTTTGCAGGTGAGAGAAACGTATGCCGACCTTGGTGCCTGCCTTCCATACCGGCATTGCGAAGCCAATAGAACCAAACAGGGTATCACCCGTGTCAGACACCATGGGGCGGAAGGTAAAACGGTCACCCGCCTTGAACACGTTATTCACGCCCACTTGTGCACCGACGCGAATCTCACCAGTAACAGGCGTACCGAAGTTGTTCAAATCCACCGAGAAGTCATAACGGCCTTCATCGGTCATGCTCACTTCAACATCTGAAAGGCCGGTTTCCGAACCTGGGCGCATAATCACCTGAGCACTGGAACCGGGTAAATCGTTAATCAACAAGGCACCGCGTTCCATATCGCGTGTGTTGATAACACCGGATTGCACCTGACGATCAAAATTTTTGGCAACGCGATCGTTGCGAATCACTTCATCACCCGTAACATGCACATCACCAAGGACACCTTCAAGAACGGTGATGGTGATGTTACCCGTGCTGACTTCCTGCTCAGGCACATAGGCTCTGGCAACCACATAACCATTCGCACGATAGTGCTCGGTGATTTCGGTTACGGCATTAAACAACTGCTGGAAGGTGATGGTGCCCTTGTAATCTTCGAGCAGTGCAAGCAGTTCAGCATCTTCAAATACGGTGTTTCCAGTGAGCGCATAGCTGGCAATGGTCAACTCGGCATTCGGCAGGGCTTTCATGGGTGGCACTTCAGGTACCACAAAATCGACGGGTTTGGGGGAACGGAAACGGTTGGGATCAATCTGCTCCAGCTGTCTGATTTCTACACCCGGGCTGTGTTCCGGCCCTGGTTCATTGGCAAGTACATGCAAACTCGTCAATGACGTTATCAGCACGATACTGACTGACTTAAGTGAGTGAGCTACCTTCATTCTGTCCTCCGGTTCAACACCTTTCAGCATTTATTGAAGACTACAGATAAACAAATTCAAAAAAACAAGGCGTACAGAGTGAAGCCGGAATGAAGCGCTAACTTATCCTTTACTGTCCATATTTTGTGATTTTGTTTCCTGATTTCTCCATGATTACTTTGCAAATTTAATTTTTTTTATTTACCGCATGCTTGAGCAAAAACACTTCCTGGCCCCCATGCGGGACGCAGAAATGTAGAAAAGAGGGCAATTATTAACCGATTATTAACCCGCTAGCTAGCCTGAGAGCGAAAATTTTTCACCATTTTGTGACTTGACGCACTCGTCACAGCTTACGGCTACACGCGGCGGGTGCGGCAATTGGTCGCATGGTGTGCCCTGCAAGCCGCTCCTATACTGCCCGCCTTTGACTTCCCAACCTGATACACGCTGAACCATGAGCTATTTTTTCTCCCTCACACTGCTGTGCCTGCTGGCTGCTTCCTCAACTGGCTGGTCTGCCCATGCCAAGAACGAAGCCATACAACTGGAGCCGCTCATCATTTCGGAAGAGAGTGACCCCAAACAACAAGACACCCTCAAGGCCAGAAAACAGGCGCAGGCAAGCGCAGGCGCGGTGACCGTACTTGAAAGTGAAGCCATTGAAAACAGGCACGCAGGCAGCCTTGCTGATTTACTCCACTTTGTACCAGGCATTTGGGCAAGCAGTTCAGCGGGAACTGATGCGACTTTTTTTTCGAGCCGTGGCTCCAATCTCGATGCGATTAACTACGACAGCAACGGCATTAAATTCTTTCAGGATGGTTTGCCAGTAACCGCTGCCGATGGCAATAACCATAACCGCTTCATCGACCCTAAAAACATGAAAGTGGTTTCAATCGCCAAAGGTGCCAACGCCTTACGCTATGGGGCAAGCACATTGGGTGGCGCAATGGATTTTGTATCCCCTACTGCCTTGAACAGTGAAAACAGCGTGGAAGCCAATGCGGGAAGCTTTGGCCAGCGGCAGGCGCGCGTGAATGCAGGCGATGTACTCAATGAAACGCTGGATGCGTTTATCAGTGTGGAAACGAAACACTGGCAAGGTTATCGCAAACACAGTGAACAGGAGCGTACCTCGCTTTATACAAATCTGGGTTGGAAAATTTCTGACACAGTGAGTAACCGCAGCTACTTTTCCGCCTTCCGTAATCATCAGGAACTTGCTGGCAATCTGACCGCTGCGCAATTCAGGCAAGATGACAGACAGGCCGAAGCAGCGGCAGTGAATGGCGATTATCAGCATAATGTTGAGGCACTGCGCGTGGCTAACAAAACGCTGTGGACACTTGAAAACAGCACGCTTGAAGCGGGTATTTCCATCGAACAGCAGGATTTGTATCACCCGATTGTTGCCAGCCCCTTTTTCAGCTTGCTCATTGATACCGAAGTGACCGACACCCATGCCATGCTCAGACATAACACAAGCATTCAAGGGAAAAATCGCAAACATGAAATCAGCAGCGGCCTCAATTACAGCACCAACAAGGTGGAAGGTGGCAACTACCAAAATAACAGAGGTTTTCGCAACGGCCTGACCACGCTTGTTGATAATTCTGCCGATAACCTTGAACTGTTTGTGGTAGACAACTTTCACGCCAGCGAAAAACTGGTGCTGGTTTTCGGCACGCAATATGTGCATGGCGAACGTGAAATCAGAAATACCGATGTGGCCAGCAACACGCTGCGCAATCCGAAGGGCAGCTATTCGAGCATCAATCCGCGCGTGGGTGCCATCTACAAGCTCCATACACGGCATGAACTCTATACCAATCTGAGCAAGCTTTACGAAGCGCCCACCAATTACGAGCTGGAAGATGATGTACGGGCGAGCAACGACACACTCGATGCCATGCACGGTCGCGTAATTGAAGTGGGCAGCCGAGGCAGCAAGGCATTTAACAACAAGGGGCTATGGAACTGGGATGTCGCAGGTTATTACGCAAGAATTTCTGATGAGATTCTTTCCATTGATGATCCGAACGCACCTGGCACCAGTTTAAGCAGCAATATCGACAGCACCCTGCATGCAGGGATAGAGGCAGTGAGCTTTGGCAGTTTTATGTGGCAACAGTTCACGGTTGACCCGCTTGTTAGTTTGACCATCAATCATTTCAGATTTGTAGATGATGCGATTTATGGAAACAACACGCTGCCCGCAGCGCCCAAAAGCGTGGTGCGTGCAGAAGTGATGTTCAAACAAGGGAATGGTGTATTCTACGGCCCAACCATTGATAGCGTGGACGAGCGTTATGCAGATTTCAGCAACAGCTACAAAATTGATGGCTATACTTTGCTCGGTTTAAGAGCGGGCTACCACAAGAACCATTGGCAGGCGTGGCTGGAATTTAAAAACCTCAATGATAAAAGCCATGTTGCGAGCCATGGCGTTAAAGACATCGCAAGCGTCAATGATGCCTTGCTGCAAACAGGCTTGCCACGCTCACTGTTCGCTGGAATCAAACTGAATTTTTAATGTTGCCTATGTCAGACAATTCAACGCTTTCAAACACACTGTATCGACGCATCTGGCGCTGGCATTTTCTTGCGGCGTGTTATGTGATTCCTTTTTTTCTGATACTGGCCATCACTGGCTTAATCATGGCAAGCGCTGCGTTTAACCAGAGTAAATTTGGCGAAGCTGTTTTTCTTGACGATGCACACAGCTATCAGGGACTGCAAAAACAAGCCATCAGCACACACATACTCGCTGCTCAAAGTGCTTTCCCGCAAGCGAGCATTGATCAATATGTGTATTACGCCGACGCACATCGCGCCGCGCAGATTCAATTACGCACTGAACGTGGCGCGTTGATTGTTTCACTCAATCCTTACAGCAACGAAATTATTTCGAGTGTTGAAAAAGACAGCTCGCTCTACGCATGGGCAAATAAAATTCACGGTGGTTTGTTGCTCGGCGATGTGGGCGATTTTTTGCTGGAACTGGCGGCGAGCCTCGGCATTTTTATGCTGGTGAGCGGCTTTTATCTTTGGCTGGTGAAAGCCAATGACATTAAAAACAAACTCAATCCTTTCGGGTTTTTAATCATCAAAGGCAATGTGCGTGAGCGTTTTAAATATTTGCATGGCAGCATCGGTTTTTATATCGGTGTAATCCTGTTGTTCTTTTTGCTTTCGGGGCTGGCATGGACAAACATTTGGGGCGGCAAATTGGTACAGGCGTGGGGCACTTTTCCCGCAGAGCGATTTGCTCCCCAAACTACCAACGCACAACAAACCAATACAGCTCACAGCGCTCACACAACACATCAATCGCTCAATAACAGCAGTGTCAAGGAGGTTCCCTGGGGGCTGGAACAAACACCCCTGCCTGTAGTGTCACACATACACCACGAGCATAGGCACCACGCCATGATTTCTGTGGATACTGTGGCACAACAAGCTACACAGTCAGGGTTTTCTGAGCGCTATCGCATTCATTTTCCCAAAAATAAAAACGGAATTTTTACCGTATCGGCAAGCACCATGACTGGCGACGCACGCACACCTGCGCAGGAAAAATTCGTGCATCTCGACCCGTACAGCGGGGAAATACTCGCACAAGTAAGTTTTAGTGATTATTCATTTGCAGCAAAACTGATGTCGATCAGCATCGCCCTGCATCAGGGAGAGTTTGGCCTTGCCAATATCCTCGCCAACCTTGTGCTGTGCCTTGCGGTCATTGCCTTGATACTAAGCGGCGTGTGGTTAGCTTTTTTACGAAAACCTGCACAGGCGGTTTTCCCGTCACTCCCTGCACGCACCCACACAACTCGCCTGCCAGTTTCCGTAATCCTGATATTAAGCTTGTTAGTGCTCGCCTTTCCCTTATTACTGCTCGCGCTGCCCATCATCATTATTTTTGACACATGGATATTAAAAGCCTGACCATCACCGAAACTTTTGTTGAGTAAAAACCTATGAAAGCCATTCTCTGCGTCGCACTTTTTTTTGTATGTCAGGCCAATGTTGTTAACGCAGCAGCCAAAGCACAGCAGCAGGATTACTTTCATCGCTCTGCGGTTATCTTGCAGTATCACAATGTCAGCACCGAAACGCCCGACATCACCAGCGTCACACCGCAACAATTTGTGCAACATCTCGACTGGCTCGCCAAACATCAATTTGACATTCTTGCCTTGCCCGATCTGCTTGACACGCTCACGCGCGACAAGCCGTTCAAACACACGCATAACGTCGCGATTACCTTTGATGACGCACATATTTCCGTGTGTACCGAAGCGTGGCCGATTTTAAGTGCGCGTAAAATTCCCTTTACCCTGTTCATCAACACCGATGCGATTGAACGAAACTTTGTCAGCCAGTGCACATGGGCGCAATTAAAAACCATGCAGCAATCGGGACTGATGACGGTGGCCAATCATGGTCACACACATTTGCATATGGTGCGCGGTTTTGAGCGTGATTCCTTCAAGGAATGGCGTTCACAGATGAAGCAGGAAATTTTGCTTGCAGAAAATCTGCTTCAAAAACATCTGAACATAAAAACCGATTTGTTTGCCTATCCCTATGGCGAATACAACGAAGCACTGAGCGCGTTGGTGACAGAGCTGGGTTATACAGGCTTTGGCCAACATTCAGGGGCGATTGCGGCTAACAGCGATTTCAGCGCCCTGCCGAGATTTCCCGCATCGGGAAGATTCGCCAATCTCGACACCTTGTCTGTGAAGCTGAACAGTCTCGCCTTCCCGGGCAAGGTGCTGCCCTTGCACACCAATCCCGTTGCGATTTCAGGCAGCGATAATCCGCCCAAATTGCAACTTTCACCCAACAGAAAAATGAACGCCATTAGCTGCTTTGATGCCAGCACTGGTGAGCCAATCACCCTGAAAAAACAGGCAAAAAGTTTTATTGTTCAGCACTCCAAACCACTCAATGAGGGCAGACAGCGTTATAACTGCACCAGCATCAGCGAAGATCCTGCACGTTTTTACTGGACTTCGCATCAATGGCTGATGCAATAAATCTAACAGCCATTCCCCCCAGAAAAGACATACAGGCCAACATCCACACAATCAGCGCACCGCTGGGCAAATCAAACAGTGCAGACAACAGCAAGCCCACAAAGAAAGCGAATGTCGCTGCAACAAAACCATAAAGATATGCCTGCCTTGCCTTGAGCCTGTAAAAACCCAGCGCAGGTAAAATCAAACTCGCAAAGACCAGATAAACGCCGAGCAACTGCACCGATAGCGTGATGGCTATCGCAAACGCAAAGTAAAACCACGAGCGCTCGAAGGCTTCACGATAGCTTGAAAACACCACCAACAAGCACACACTCACCAAGGCAGGAAAAATCAGTTGCATGTAATCCACCCACAGAATCTGCCCCACCAGCAGCTCTTTTAAATGTTCACCACCGTGTGGATTCTTCGCGAGAATCAGAATGCCAAGGCTCGCCGATAACACGAACACAATGCCGATAAATGCTTCCTGATGTTCCTGAAAAACCGATTCACCGAACTTGAGAATTGCCGCACCCAACAGCGCACTTGCAAAGGCAATGATTTGCAATTCCCAATTATGTGCATCGAAACCCGCATAATTGGCCAGCAAAATGCCAAGCCCTGCTACCTGTGCAATGGCCAAATCAATAAAAATAATGCCTCTTTTTAAAACAATACGACCCAGAGGAATATGCGTTGACAGCACAATCATGCCCGCCAGCAGGGCAGGCATGATGATTTCAAAATTCATACTATTCATGGTGAATTTCCCGTGTGTGTGCCAGTGCATCAAGCAAACCCTGATACCACACAAACAGGGCATCAGGTGCTTGCCAGTCTCTAACACTGTAATCGAGTTGCACCGCCTTTACCTTGCTGCGTTCTGATAACCAGCGCGCAGCTTTTGCATCTTCATAGCTTGAATAGATAATCACATCACTTGTGTGCGGATTCACCCTTTCCAGCAAGGCAGACAGATGCGCAACACCGGGCGGTATGCCTGCCTTGCTTTCCATAATCGCCACCTGTTCAAGTTCGAGCCATTGCACGAAATACACCCAGGTGTCATGGTGCACCACAATACGCGTACCTTTCAGCTTCTGTGTGAGTGCCTTGTTATGCGCCAGAAAATCATTGAGCTTGTATGTAAATTGCTGCAAACCCTGTTGATAGGCTGGCGCATTGTTTGCATCAAGCAGCGAAAATCGTTCAGCCACTACCTGTGCCATGCGGTGCATGTTATCGGGATGGAAATGCACATGCGGATTTCCAGCCGCGTGTACGTCACCCATTGAACGATCAAGCTTTTCAGGTTTGTTGAGCAAGAGCAGATAATCACTGGCCATGATATAACCTGCCTGACCAGCACTTATCTGTGCGTTGGATGCCTTTCTTGACAACACTGGCAACCAGCCTTGCTCCAGTTCTGCACCCGAACAAATCAATACATCGGCCTGCCTTGCCTTGGCAATTAAAGCAGGGCGCGCTTCAACACGATGCGGATCCTGAGCATAGGTGGTGGCACTGAATATTTCTGCATGCTGACCTGCAATGGCATGGGCAAGCGCTGCCCATTCAGGCTCACAGGTAAAGATATTCAGCTTTTTTATAGACGCTGTTGCAGCGTTTGGGGCAGAAAAAATCTGCCCCGACGTTATGATAAAAAACACACTGACAACAATTCGCAAATACAATTTACGGTTCATATGCTCACCCTAAAATGTATGCGCACCATGCGCACCGAGGCTCATGGTGTATTGCAGAATCACTTGCCGATTGTCTTCCTCGTAAGATTGATCATTGTTGAATTGAACTCTCACGCGGCTGAACTCACTGGGCAGCCATTCAAGCATGGTACTGATGCGTTTTGGCGAGAGGTCTTCATCATGCAAGCCTGCCTCTTCCAGAACGTCCTCATCGACTGCGCTGTTATCACTTTTCAGCACATCAAAACGCAGCCCCGCTCGCCATTGCGGCTTGAATTGATAAATCGCCTGAACATACATTCCGCGCTGTTTCAGCTCTACGTCACTTTGTTCAAGTGGACTGGAGCCTTCCATCTCAACATTGCCCTGCTCTTTTCTTAAAAATGCTTCGCCTTGCAATTTGAAATGCCGGTTTTTGTAATTACCTTGCGGCGCCCATTTATACACGGCACTCAAGCCAAGCGTTTCACTTTTGCCAGAAAATACAGGGTGTTCAGTTACCGCCGCTGCTGCGCCATGACTATGCCCTGCACCGCCTTCCCGTTCTTCCACCTCATCGGCCTGATGAAAGCTCACGCCCATTTGCCAGCTTCGGCTTACGCCAACATCACCGCCAGTTTTGATAAAAAACACCTGCGAACCTGAGCTGGCACTTGCCAGCCCGCCCGCAGGAAAACGGCCGCCATTCAAGGCTTCAACACCGAATTCGAGGAACAAATCGGTGGGGGCTAGCCAGTTCAAACGCACACCATCATCGATGTATTTGTCACCCCACAGGCCACGATAAACCAGCGGTGCATCGGCGAAGTCCCACGCATGATTATGTTGTTCATTGACATAACCGACCGCAGGAAAAAATCGCCCTGCCTGAACACCAAAACCGTTTGGCAAAGCCGTTGTTTGTACAAAGGCTTCTTCCAGTTCGATTTCAGTTTCGTGCTGATACGCATGCAAGGCAGCGGTAAATTTTCCGTAGAATTTGTCGTCGATATGGGCACTGGCACTGATTTCGGTATGCCCCAAGGACACGCCTTCTGGTGCCAGACCCGCTTCACCACCGAGCATGAATCCTGGCAGTTCATAGTCTTCTGCATGGTGTTGGTAATTCGTATAACGACCATCCAGAATGACACTCAACTGGGGATTAAAAGCATTGGCTGCGTTAGCCGTGTTGCTTCGCTCAAGCGACTGAATGCGTTGTTCAAGCGTATCAATACGATCTTCCTGAGCATGAAGCGGGTTAATTGAAAAAATAGACAGCATTGGTATAACAGAAATAAGTAATTGTTTTCTCATTGGAAACTCCCAAGCACGGGCGCAGCGTAAAGCCACACCCGAATATGAATTTAAAAAAAATGATTAAATCAGCTTAGGAAAACTGAGGAGGCGCTCTGATGGCGTAGAAAAAATGCGTGCTTACAGAAACACGCGCTAAAATTGCTGACGAGTAGTCAGTATTGTGTAGGGTAAGTGACAGTGAAACTTCTGGAACTTGTGTAAAAACCTTATGTTCAAACGCAATGTAACTATCACAGAGCGCCTGAGTGTCATGGAATAAATGCTCAAGCTTGTGATCGGCACCCGCAATTTGTGCCTGCAATAATGCAGCAAACAGCGCGGCCAGCAAAAATAACCGCTTGTTAGAAGGCTGTGTAGAAATACCCAAGGTTTTCATGCCGTGACTATAGAACAAACAACAATGGAATTTAAAGCATTATCTTTTTGTTGAGAAAGCGACATGCTAGGCTTACCGCCTCATAACAAAAGACACCAGACAGGAATGCCCATGCAAAAGTTCTCCACCATCATCAAAATTGACATGGTTGATTTCAATGATGTGACCCAAAAGATGAGCGCACCTGAAGCAGCCGAATATTTGCTCAAGTATTACGCCCTGATTGAAAGCCACGCCAGTAAATATGGCTGGCGCATTATCAAAACCATGGGAGATTGCGTGATGCTTTCAGCGGAAAGCAAGGACGGTGGCCGCGTGAAATCCTTCTTTGAAAAAATTCAGCCTGAGTATCGCGTAGGTTGCCAATATCGTGACTGTGAGTATGAGGAAACCGTACTCAAATTTGGTGACTTTCAATGCACCGATGTATTCGGAAAGGACATTAATAATCTTTTCCTGCACGACAAGGACACCTATCTGCTCGGTTAAGCACTGCGTTTTTCTTCAATTTTTATTTTTTCCACGCAGCAGCAACCACTTCGGAAAGCAGGTACGGAGCATCCGTCGCCTTGGTGGTAATTCTGATAAATTTGATGGCCTGTGCAGGTTCCATCACACAACGCAACACTTCAGATGAAGTGCCGGATTTTTCTTTAATACAAGGAATTATGTCGTCCTTATTTAAAGGATAGACAGTCACATCTGAACGGAAATAGGTGTCACCATCCAGCGAGAATTCAATCAGAATCGAAGGATGTGTGCTGATGTTAGTGGGAAAGCCCTCGCCTTTTAATTCAAACAGCACAATGTTTTCTACTGCTTTCAGTTCGATGAGAATCGGCTCGCCGGGTTCACTTTCAAAAAAAGTTTCCACATCACCGTCAATCAGATTGGAAAGTTCTTCGGGATTTGTTTCAGAACTGATGCTTGCGCCAAATTGCGCCAGGGCCATGTTGTAGAGTTTTTCGTCAAGGTTAAATTTTTTATCCGAGCTGTCACCGTTACAGGCGACCAAAGCAAAAGCCAGCACAATCAACACACTCAAAAAACCGTATCGCATTTATTTTCCCCTCAGGCTTCAAAAAATCATTGGGGCATTATAAGGGCTTGCGACTACCAAAAAGTAGTCGCTCGCGAAAATTTAGCTTAAAGCGCAGGCTTTACCTTGGTCTCCTTTTTAGCTTAAAACCCATAATTGCCTAACTTAACAGGTTCAATAGAGCCATCAAGCCCCTCCTCACAAGCTGCCTCCTCACTTTCGTAAAATTCTGGCTCGGCACGCAGAAAAACAATGTCATAGGTTTTCTTGAAAAAATTAGCAACATGACACCTGAAATCACCTTCACCCAAATGTTCCTCTGGACATTGGCCAAAACCTGCATCCATAACGGCAGATTGTTCTGGGTTGGGTGTTACAAAAATTTCTCCATCTATAATTTCAACCACTGGATTATCATCATCGTCATCCATAATGATTTGATTCTTACTAAAATTGTAAACCTCTTTACACCATTCATTGGTAGCAACATTACCTGGCGACAAACCCGCGACATCCGAATATTGATGCTCCTGATCAAAAAGCACATACATTATTGTTTCTTTAAAATCATCTTGCTTATTTTTATCTGAGCCAGAGCCACACGACATCAACACCACGCTCAGAAGAAGAGTTGAATAGAAACATTTCCTTACCATGATTTTCTCCAGAATAGTTAATAGATATATTTTCAACGAAAATGCGACTGCAATGTAATTTTAAAAAGCAAACAATTAATAAAAACTACAGAAAAATAGAAGCAATAGAAAAAGTAAAGTTCCTTTTATATGACTAAAATTCCTTGGCAGCTAGCGAGATGAATTCTACATAAATTCAGAAAAATTAAAACTTAAATATCCTCATCCTTATACAAAATCACTTGCTTCACATACATAGGCTTTTCAAGCGCATTGGGATAAAGCAAGCACCAACCGTTTTCGCAGTTTTTGATAGGAATAAGCTTTTCATCAACCGTAACTGGTTGAGTCGCTTTTGAACTCACCCAATATTTTTCAAACTCGCCTTGCTCATTTTTAATGTAATAAAACAAGTTATCATCATCCTGAAGATAATAAGGTTTATCATTATGGCGCACCTGCCACATATCACTTTCAGGAATCTCCTTGGTGCTGTATTTCTTATCGTTAATATAATACTTAATGGTAAATTTATGCCTGATTTGTTCGGCGGATTTTCCATAAAACGCCACGCCTTTGGGAATTTCTTTCTTGTCATATTCAGGATTGAGAAACCATCTTTCTACATACATTGCATTCCCTGCAATTTTTTTTGCTCCTAAAAATTTTTCTGTCGCACAACCTGCCAATAGCAAACAGAATAAAATCATCATGAGACTTGTTAATTTTTTATTAAAACAATATGTAGTCATCACTTTCTCACCAATACACCTATTCAACTAAAGAGGGATAATTTTTAATCCCATGACCAGGTTCTGTCCATGTAAAGGGATTAAAAATATTCCAGGGATTGGCAACATAATCACCATCATTTCTATCAGGCTTAATGGGCTTCCCACTATCTAAAGCAAAACTATTCTCAACCGAAGTGCCAATAGTACGCGGTGCACCAAAAGAAAAATAAGTGTGATTATTCTGGGTGTTTTGCGCACCATATTGAAAAATCAAATGCGCTTGAGAATGCAGGGCAATAGTATAATCGGAATTGTTTGCCTGAAATTCGTGCGCTTGTTGGCTAATCCCTGTTTGATAACCGACTGGATTACCGAACAAATCCACCGCACTTTCCAGAATATCAGATATAAAACCATGAGTCGGGTTATACCAAAGGCTCGCTTCATTTCCATGTATATAATGCGCGCCCTCCAGAGCCTGTGATTTCGTATTCATAATGCCATTTACATAAATATTTTTACTGTCACCTTCAGTGACATGATGAATATCTCCCTGCCCTGCCAATACAGGTATTTGAGCCAGCAGGCCACCATGATTTTTGTCACTTGGGGATAGACCCAGCGAAACTGTGCCAAGGAAATTTAAGGCCTTGCCAACATCCCCTTGAATGCCTTGTTCATCTTCACTCGGCAAAATATGTGGCACGGATTGCATCATCAAACCTGTTTGCCTTCTGTCTTCACGAATGGCTTCCCTGCCTGTTTCGCTTAACAGCCTGTGATTAACAGTCACATGCGCATTCAAACCACCTGTGCTTTGGTCTTGAATCAGCATCTGGCTGTTTGCAACATCACGATGAATGTCCGCATGATTGCTAGTGCCTAAACCTAAAGTAGCAAAGGTAATTTGTTGCTTGTCATGCCCAAGGTTATGCCCACCGATTGTCGTGCTGCCTTTGTCATTCAGTTGCGTATTCAGATTAATGCCTGTGGATTTTGCGGTATCACTGTCTTGCAGATGCACAATGCTGAGCGTGTTACTTTGAAAATTCAGTTTGCCATGATCAATCAGCATACCGTTTTCATCGATACCCGCATTGGCAATCAGCCCGCCTGTAAGTTGCGTGTGATCTGCCTTGATGGTGGCACTTTCACTGCCGATAAGCATGCTTTGCTGTGCAACCCATTGTTTGCTGGAACTGGCGGTACTTCGATTACCACCCACACTCACACCACTCAAATCATTGGGCAGACTTCCACCAGAACTCAAACCCAACTGCTTGCCTGAACTTTCGCTGCTGCTGCGATACACATCTTGCAGGCTGATAACATTCAAATCTTTGGTATCAACATCCAGATGCTCAGCCACCACCTGCGCACCTTCCAGAGTGACACTGTTGTTATTCACTTTCAGTGTACCTACGCTAATCTGGCTGTTTTGATGGGTTAATTGATAGCTGTCGCTCTTGTTATTCTGATTACCAACATTCACAGCGAAATTACCTGAGCTGCTATAACTCGCACCCTCTGTCGCACTTCGGCTACTGCTGCTGGTGTGCGTTTCATTTTGCCCTGCCTGAAAAACAACATCCTTCACTTGTAAATCCATTACATCGCTGACCTTGACCTCGCTCCCCTGAACAGTGAGCGTATCACCCTGCGCTACCCAATTTGCTGCCTGAATGTTGCTGCCCTGCCAGATTTTTTCGACCTGTTTATTGTGTGTTTCACTCACACTGCGCTCTGCATTGATGCCACCTGTAAAACCCAAACTTCCCGTGGTGACAACCGCTGTTCCACCTTGCGTTACCAGCGCAATTTCTGCATTTACCACATTGGCAGCAGCAGCGGCAATATTGGTTTCGTAGTATTTTAATTCACTGGCACTCATTTGATTGTGCGCCACCTTGCTTTTCGCTTCACGATAAGCGTCTTCTGCTTTTTCCAGGGCTTCAAGCGCATGAGTGAGTTCATTCGCCGCGCGTGCGGTATCGACATAGGCATTTCTCACTTCCACAGCAGTGCGCATACGGGTTTCAGTTTTGCTGTGTGTGGTTTCGACAACATCCTGATAACCACCAATCACCGTGCGTTTTGCATCGGTTTCAAACTCACTGGTATTCATATCAACATTTAACAAGGTGATGGTGTTGACTGCATGAATTTGAATGTGTTCTGCATTGAGAGTATTACGCTGATAGGTAGTGGCATGGCTGTAAGTATTTTCGCTGCTTTCAATGTCGGTTACCGCAGCCAACTCATACCCACCCTGTTTAAAATCACCTATTTCAAAATCAAATTTTTTCTGGCTTTCTGTGTGCATGAATTCATGAGTGTCTGCTTTTGCATCAATCAATACATGCTCGCCAGATAAAACAATGGTTTGCGCATTGGCAGTGATATTGGTGAGATGCACGTTACCATCGGCATCGGCTTGTATATTGGCTGCGTTAAAGTGGGAGCCCTGTTCTTTAATATGTTTTTCGCGTGTTTCACTGTGTTGGCCAAGTGTCACTTCTCTGGTTTCAATCACCGCCGTTGCTTTTTCGGCAGTACGTGCAATACCTCGTTTACCTGATTCTTCTAACTGCCATTGCTCATGGACAAGCGCGAGCGTATCAGAACGAATGTCTGACTTGCTGCCATCAACGGTTTGAAAACTACCATCTTCATTTTGCAGGGCATTGCCATACTGATCTTTTTGAATCTGTTGCGCATTGAGCACCAAATCACCCTGCGTGTTCAACTTCACGGCTGTAAGTGTTATGCCTTGTTCACCATGAATGCTTAAACCTTCACCTGCATGAATTTGCGCCTGTGCCAGTTGTTGCCTGATTTCACCTTCATCGGTATTTCTGTAGGAGCTATGGCTTTTGGCCTGACGTGTGTCGTGACTGGTTTCGGTATTGGCAAGGCTTTCCATGATTACCTGATTGTCTGCACGGATTTTTGCACTGCCTTTTACATCGGCCTGAATCGCCTGCATGTGAATGTTGTTGCCTGCATCAATAATCAAATTGCCCCCTGTGTTGATGTTGTTACCGATAAATTCACTGCTGGTATCGTGGCTGGTGGTGAGCTTGCGGGTTGTATTCCATGAGGGGCCAGAACTGGAAGTCTGGCTGCTATAAACATCGGTGGTCTGTTCAACTGCCAATAATTCAACATTACCGTGTACAGAAATCAGTTGCGTATCGCCACCACTGACAAATTGTGAAGCATGCGATTGAATATCCTGTTGTGCATTGAGCACCAGATGCCCGCCACTTTCCAGAGTATTGGTTAAATGTTGCGTTTCACTGGAGCGGGTAAAGTTATTGCCTTTACCGTGATAGAAATCACTGTTGAGTGCATGCGTTTCGAGATAAATGGCATCTGCGGTAATGATTTGATCGCCGTGACTTCGCGTAGTGGCAGCAATCGCGGTGTAAGTGCCTCCCGCTGTTTGCACAAGATCTCCCTGCGTGGCCGTGACCGATGCAACAACGCCCACATCATGCGCACTTTGATGTGTAATATCACCTGCAACATCAAGATAAACACTTGCCCCCTGAATGTGTCCCTGATTGTATAAATCACCATCGGATTCTGCATGAATCATGCCGCGTGACAGAAGCACACCACGATTAGTGACATCACCCGCCAAACCCGTTTTTAATAATTGCGCAGCGTATAAATCGCCTTCATTCATCAGGTTACCGCCAGCGAGCACAAGTTCATTCGCTGCAATCAAACTGCCTTCGGTTTTATATTCATCGTGATTAACAAGATACACCACCGGAACCAGAACTGGCTCACCTTTCACGATTTGCGTTTCCATCCACACGATACTGGCATTGAGCGCGTTGATTTGTTGTTGCGTGAGCGATACACCGACTGCTAATTGCAAATCCTGCTGTGCCGCCACCGCGTTATCCATTAAATATTTGAACTGCTCATAAGCGCTCTGAAAGTGATTCAAACCGCCTGTAGTTGTTGCATTTCGGATAGTGTGCTCTACCAGCATCATTTCATAATATGCATCACCAAGGCGTTTACTATGTGCAGCTCCATTCCAGCCAATTTGATTTAACAAATAGTCGGAACTGATGAACTGTGCGTAATCGGTGAGCAAGGGATTGGTTTCAATCAGGTAAGAATGTTTCGGGCTGTTACTCAAGGAGAACAACCCACCCACAGGGACAATAAGCTCAGGGTCAATACGTGTTGGCTGGGCGGTGCTTATGGCAGTATCGATACCTGCGTGAGGTTTGGGCGTGCTCAAGCTTGTGTCCTTTTCTTCGCATCGATTGCCTTGGGTATTACAGATTTTAGTGGCAGTTATAGTTATCGTTTGACCTGCCTTAATCGTGCCGTCGCCAGTAATACCACGCACATCTTTTGTGAGAACCTGTGTGCCTGAATAATCGGGTTTGAGTTTTTGCTCAGGAATCTCCCATTGATCTTCATATCTGCTGATATAACGATCACTCACTTCGGCAAAACCATCTGCATCGCCATGAACCTCACCATAAAGATAATGTTGGGAACCTGGTGGGTAGGCCTGCAACGCTGTTAAAACACCAAATGGGGTAAGACTGGTGACTTTAGAATCTTGTCCTGTGAAGCGATTCTTTAAAGTAAATTCATACAAACCATTAGAAAGTGCTCTGCTTGAAACCAGTTGAGTGGTGTCGTCATTGATATATCTTCTGACACCATTGAGATCGGTGTAATAAGGTTTGTAACACGAGACATTATTTTGTTCGCACCTAGACCAATCATCATAGTGCACCGTTGTGAAAAAGAAATTTCTGTTTTCACCTGCATCCTTTCTCAAAGGATAGAAATAATCGGTTCTCACTTCATTCCTTAACTGGCGTGTGACGCTACTATTGATGAGTGTTTTACCCTCAATTTCAAGATTATTTCTGGCAGTCATCTGCCCTTGTCTGTTCTCTACAAGCCCTGAACTTCCCGCCTGCAAATACAGGTGATTGCCTGCGTGAATTTGTGCGAGATAAAAATGATTGCCTGTATATTGAGCATAGGCATCCTGTCGAACGGTTTGTTGACTGGTGTGCTGACCTGCTGTCTGAACATCATTGATTATCACTGGCAGAAACCTGTTTTCATTTTCTGATAGACCCGTCCACCCCATCACTGGATCACCCACACGAATATTGTCAAAACCATAACGAATATCACTTTCCTTCACTGAACTCGATTCATTGAGAATGAAAGCTGCATGAATTTCCATATCACCAGCCGATGACACATAAGCAATATTATTTCTCGCATCATTATGAAATTGTTGCGCTAGTAACAATTCGTTTGAATCCGCATCAACACCGCCTGCAATAAACAGGCTGCCTGAGCTAACAATGTCCCTGCTATTGATAACCTTGTTTGACAAAAGCCACAGCGCATCACGCGCATACAACAGGGAATGATTTGAAATCTGATTACCTGCTTTGAAATATGCTTCACCAGCACCGATGCCTGTCGCCTGTGCATGATTGGTGATTTGACTGGCCGCGTGTATATGGAGTATTTCACGCGCAGAAATCAGGCCGTAATTATCAAGCGCTGCGCCTGACTGAATGTTCGATTGCACGTTTCCCTCGTTGTTGCTTTTAAGTTCAGCACCCTGATTGATGAGGATGCTACCTTGGGCACTCAAATCATACGCAGCACCCGTATGCACGCGACTGTTTAATGTGATGCCTTCACTACTACTTAAAACCAGTGAACCACGTTGTAGCCAATCATGTTCCAGAATGATTCCCTGCGCCTGAACGTGCACTTCATTCGCCTGAATATCACCACTGCTTTGCTGAAAATGATAAGCGCCTTCGAATTGCAGATTCAGCTTACCTGATGCTGCTACCAATCCCGCTTCATTGTTAAACAGATTCTGGTGTGAAAAAGCCGAAATATGCAGATTTTTCGCAGAAAAAATCTCCCCGCCCTGATTATTGATTCCCGCGTTATTGTGGTCGATATACAAATCCCCACTGCTAAACAGCTTGCCCGACTGATTATTGAAACTCGCCAAATCCAATAACAAGGGCTTGCTTTGCCAGAAGTAGAATTCTCCCGCATTAGTCAAATGTTCAAGTTCGATACTGGCATCGGAAAAACTTTCCACAACGCCACGATTACTCAATTCAGGCGCTGCCAGGACAAGTTTTTCTGTACTGATTGATGAATTTTCCTGCAAGGTGATTTTGCCATCTGCACTTAAATTGAAGTGTCGGGTGGAAATATAACCCTCACTATTCACACCCAAACCCGCTTCGCTGGAAAGCATTTTGATTGTGTTGGCAAACAGGCCAGATGCACTGCCCAGGTGAATGGCCAGCTCTGGTGTTTCACCTTCACCAGCCTGTGCCTGCACGGTACCGTGGCGGTCAATTCGATTACTGCCTGCAATGAGATTCAGAACAGGCGCGTAAATTTCAGCATGAATGGAAATTGCGCGGGCGATTAACTCAGCCTCACTCAGATTGCTGGCATTCATGCCCTGACCATCAATACTGATACGCCCCTTTTTGACATCGATATAATCAAGACCTTGCGAAGACGTATGCACCTCACCCGTAGTCAAGGTGGCTTTGTTTGTATTGATAAAACCGCAACCATCACAACTGATGCCATTGGGATTCGCAATGATGAGATTTGCCTGTTTGCCCGCAATTTCTGTATAGCCATTTAATTTGCTCGCAGAATTCCCCGATACCTGATTCACAATCAATTTGGCCTTGTCGCCCGCCGCATAATTGGTGTTACCCTGAATATAACCACCCAGTTGTGTCTGAACCAGCGTGTCTGCATTATTTAAAATCAGCCCCTCGCCCGACACGTTATATTGCGTAAACGTATTGACAGATACACCTGCTGCACTCGGTTTAACAATATCGACAATTTTTACGCCATTCGCTGCTTGCTTAATGGTGGCGCGATTTTTTTCAGGCGCATTCGCGTCGACTTTGATTTTCGAAGCAAAGGCGAGTGGAAAATAAAAAATAAATAATATCGTAATGATATAAGACAACAACGTCTTGAAGGTGTACGTCCTGTACATGGTTATTCCTTAAAGCAAAAGAGTGCGTAAGGTATTAGAATGGCACAACTGATTCAAGGATAATCTCGAAAAAAATTCAAAAGGAAAAATCATGACAAGGATGCAGCGAGCTTTTAAAAGGCTCTTGACAGGTATATTCATTTTTTCAGGTAGTGCACTTCAAGCCAGTGAAACACTTAACCAACAAGCCATTAAAACGCTGGAAACTGACAGGGTGCGCATACAAAGGCATGAATTCGATCAGAAAAGATTGAAACAAAATCAGCAGCTCAAAGAATCATTCGGTGATACCTTCAAAACCATACCTGCGCCAGAAGAGCGCTCTGAAAAAAGCTCAGACATGCCTTGCTTTGAAGTCAATCAAATTGAATTCATTGGTCTCCATCACTTTCCTTTTCTGCTGCAAATTTCATTCAAGTTGCTTGAAAGGGAAAATATCTATCAGTGTTTTGACATGGGGAAAATTTCGCAACTGGTGAATCAGGCAAACTTGTTACTTTTCAAAAAAGGCTATGTGACATCAAGAGCACATCTGATTGAACAAGACCTCAGCAGCGGCATTCTGAAAATCCACGTTACTGCTGGTTATATTGAAAGCTATCAACTCAATCACATCAGCACATGGCAGGCGTTTCTGCTGCTTCCAACTGGCGTGCTTAACTATCATTATCTCAATCATGGGCTGGATAATCTGAAACATCTGAAATCCAACAATCCAGGTCTTGAAATCATGCCCGCAGAAAAAATCGGATACAGCACCATCAAGGTGGACAATCCAAAAACCCGTGCGTTTTATGGAAATTTAAGTTTGAGAAATGATTACGATGAAAACAAACACCACCCATCAAGCCTGTTCAACCTTTCCATAGACAATTTGCTGCAATCCAATGACTTGCTGAATTTGTCGGCCAATAATTCTTTAAGCAATCGTGCCCAAGAGAGAAACCAGACGGTAGGCGCAAATTTCTCTTCCGGCTTCCAGAGAAATCGCATCAATGTTTCCTTTTCAAAAAGCAGCTTTGTAAATCATGTTTCAGGGAACAACATTATTTTCAAAACCACAGGAGAAACCATCAAGAAAGGTGTGGAACTGGATTACCTGCTCTACAGGGACAGCCAACAGGCTATTAATTTCCTGCCCTCATACCACGAAAGAGAAGACAGTAATTTCATTGAAGATGCGAGCATTGATATACAAAGTGGTATGACTCACAAGCACAGCCTTGTTCTGAAATATCGCAGAAGCATCACTGACAACCTGAAATTGCAATTCAATTCACAGATTCATCATGGAAATTTTGAAGGCTTTGATGCAGGTATTGATGAGGAAGAGAAATCACGCTTTACACGTCAACTTTATAGTCTCACGCTCAACTTGCAGCAAGCTCGATGGGAATATACTGGTGAAATGTATCGTCAGAATTCGAGCGATGCTTTACTCAACGATGAGCAGTTTTCCCTCTATACCAGTTTTATTCCTGGTATACGGTTTATTCCTGCCAATCAGGGAAATCTGGCTACACTGAGTGTGAGCAGATATTTCAATTTTGGCAGCCTGTTTTTTGTACCTGAATTTCAGCTTGCATATTCTGAAATTGAAAATGCAACACAACAATTCAATCTGGCTGGAATTAAAACCAGCCACAGTTTGCAGTGGAAGAATTATTCAGCACGACTGGAACTGGGCAAGCCGATTAAGGCTCCACAGTCTGGCAAGGATATTGCGGGTAATTTGACCTTGATGACGAATTTATAAAACCAGAGCCAGCACATCGCAGGGTGCACCATGCAGTACACCACTGGAAGTTGAACCCAAAGCAGCTCTCAATGCGCCTTTTGCATGTGTGCCGACCACAATCAGATTTACATCATGCTCTTTTGCAAAAGATTTGATTTCAATCGATGCTTTTCCAATCAGAAGGTGGGCATATTTTTTATCGAGCTTTAATTCTTCAGAAATATCATTCAGACGTTTTTGTGCGTTGTTCAGCAATTCTTCCTGTATGCCACCCACCGCCATTGAATAGCCGCCAACCGGTACAAAGGCATACATCATCTCCAGCGGCAGAATCACCGTACAAATATGCACTTCATCACCTGCTTGCAAATATTGGCTTACCGTATCCTTTAATCTCTGTGCTGGTTCATTGAGATCAAAAGCCACCAGAATTTTATTCTTGCTCATGTTTTTCTTTCCTGTGATGTTTACCTGAAAAAATTTTAGGGTTTCCTTTGATAAAATTGCTTAACCATCTCGACGCAATCGATGATTTATTGAATCTCATATAGATATAACCATAAATCGAAACAATCACCGCGCCGATACAAACGACAATGATGTCCGACATGGTATCCATCAATCCTGACTTTTGCATGTTCAGACCGAAAAACAAATCCATGCCAAATTCAAAAACTTCCCACAGGGTTCCCATGGCAATGGAAAAACTGCATGCAAATACCGCCATAAAAAAAGGAGATAAATTCAGAAAAGCTTTTGGATTTTCATTGAGCACCCAAATAAGCAGGAACCCGAATACGCCAAACAGAAATCCTGAGGTGCTGTGCAAAAGCAAATCCCACCACCAGAATTTTTCATAAAACCCGCTCATTTCACCCAGATAAAGCGATGCAAAGATGATGGCAATGCTCATCACTTCAATTTCAAGCGGAATCATTAACGAAGTGCGTGAGCGCAGGAAAAGTGGAAACATTGATACAAGAATAATCAAACCAATAATAACGGCACTGACAAATTCCAGTTTGTAAATGGAAATAGCCAGACCAAGCGCCATGATCGCCTGCATGAACAATTTAATATAAACGTAAATTTTTGTTTCCAGATTGGGCACAAGGCACTCCACACCATTGATAAGCCAAACCGCAAAGTACCCAATTAGTGCTCAAAAAAAAAGCCTCTTCATCATTTAATGAAGAGGCTTTTTGTCAGTATCTGAAATCGAAAATCAGAAATTCACTGTGGTTACCTTGGGCTTGCTTGCCACTGCCTTGGCGAAAGCATGGGCATCACCCTTCACTTCATCATCAAACATATAGGCTGTGTTGGTCACCTGCATAAAGCCTTTCAGAGGTGTGCGATGCATCATAAAACCGAGCATGGGCATTTGTCCCTTGAAGTATTCGGGGGGTTCTGAATGATTGGGGTTTTCTTCATACACAATACCCATTGGAATTTCTTCGTCGGTTTCAACAATAAAATGATTCATGAAAGAAAATCCGTCTTTGGTGCTCAAAAGCACCCAGCTTGGTTCATTGGTTTTAAATTCCACCTTGAGCATTTCTTTTTCAATCTCCGATACCTGGCCATCGACAATGCCTGGCTGAGTCGGGCCTTCCGAAGCATAAACGCTGGCACCAAGCAGATTATTACCATCGAACGATGCGTTCATCGCAGCTTTCGACACCATGCGCCTTCTAACCGCCGGAATAAACACTCTGGAGTTATAACTCACAGATTGCTCGGTGTGCTCAATTTGTAAAGTGAAATTCATAATGGGTGCTTTCATCAGGGCAACCACCACCTTGTATTCTGTGGTTGAGCGAATCGGGCCAGACTTTTCTGCCACCACTTTCGCAATCATGTGTTTGTTATTCAAATTCAGCGGAACGACTGCAAGCGCATTTGAATACATACGCAGTGTCACGGTATCGAGTGGCCTTCCAGGTTTTTCACCAGTGAAACTATCATAGGAAAATTCTTGCCACATAAACGCATTACCCGGATCCACCTTCAAGGCATAGTAATCGGTTTCAACGCGCCCAAGGGTTGAACTGAATCGCACATAATGTTGTTCGCTACTTAATAAAGCATCCTTTACCAGATACACATAACGCGGCTCACCTGAAGCGTTCAACACAGAAATTTCGGCAATCAACTTGCCATCTGCTTTCATAAAATTGGTTTTACGTTCACCCGCATCCTTGAGCATAAAAAGCAGCTCGTCTTTTCCATCAAAAACGCCTTCTTTACCAACAAGAGCATCATCATCTTTTCCCTTGGCATTAATATCCTTCATAAACACAAATCCGCTCTCACGAATTTCATCAAACTGATAGGGAATCGGTTCCAGCTTGCCACGTTTTACAGCAACCAGAGAATAAGATTGGGGATTCTTGTTATTCAATATACCCAGTTCTGCGGGGGTGAGTGCAATGACCTTGGCGTTATCAACAACCTCAAGATTATTTGCCAAAAGCTCGAAAGAACCCGATAAAGCAAGTGCTGCGAATAATACTGATTTGAATTTCATACAATCTCTCCATGCCAAATGTTTAATTATTTTTAGTATTTGAAGCTGGCCTCCTTGGCATTATCCTCACTTAACCTCCTTTTCCTTTGGAAGGATTGTCACTAATAGCATAGCGAGTGTCCTACTCTATTTGTGGGACTCAGGCTTCATTCCACAGCAATAACTTAACCGCCAATCAAGCTCCACACCAGTAGAGGTTTCATCAATGGTGAAGTAGTGCCTTATTGCTGAAGCAATCAGCGATTCTTCACATTGAAGGCCAAACAGCCCTTTAAAAAATGGGGGGATATCAGAATACTGTGAAAATTTCCAGGGCACCTGTTTGATACTTTCCTCTATTTGTACAAAACCAACGGCTTCAAACAGACTCGCCATCGCTCCTTGCTCAACAAACCGTCCTTTGTGCCCGCTGGCGCTGTGCTGATTCACAAACTCATTTAACCAGCACGCAATGTTGCTCCCCTCAACAACCTCACAAAATGCAATATTACCCTGCTGTTTCAGGACACGATAAGACTCGCTGATGGTGTTGAAATGTGACTCACTGTGATGAAGCCCAACCAAACCCAATACCAAATCGACCGTTTCATTCTCAAGTGAAAAAAAATTTTCGACAGGATTTGAGATAGCCACAAAATGCCCAGGCAATCTTGCTCTTAACGCATCGCTGGGTTCCAGACACAAGCATTCCACATTGCCTTTCAGACGCTGATAAATTTCCTGAGACAAATAACCGGATGCTGATTGCACATCAAGTACACGCATTCCCGACTTTAAATCGACCAGCGATAACAAAGCGTCTCGTTCCGAATTTCTGACATTCGGGAAATCCAACATGGCACGTTCATCTGACAGGGTTGGAAGATTTATAAAAGTATCAGCACCATTCGACATGTATCTTATACTCGACAAATACTCGCATGAAACTTGCCACTGGCTTCTCTTGCGATAAAACTTTCTTTAATAAACCTGACTTGAATATCAAAACCAAGATAGTCTATCAACTCCTTGACAATAACTTGCTGCATCAGCATATCCTTGCGTGCATCATCAGAAACATACCTGAATGTAAATAATTGTAATGCTTCCTGAATAACCTGATATTGCTTGAGATTATCCAGATTTCTTAACGTAACAGCGATGTTGGCAAACATGATTGGACTGCCATCCAATCGTTTGAGTGAACCTCTGACTTTACCCAAAACAGATTTCAGGGAAGGCAGCTGAATTTTCCCACAAGGACATTGCCCGGCAATGGCAAGATCGCCAATTTCGTAACGGATAAACGGCATATTCTGATTAAAGTAATCGGTTAACACCAAATGACCAAGTTCGCCATCCTGACAAGGTAATCTCTGGCTATTCAACACCTCAACCCCCAGGTTATGCGCCATAACATGATGATAACCTGTTCCATACGGACACAAGGTGGCAATCATTCCGACTTCAGAACAGGAATAAGTGCTCCAGATTTTTGCCCGAGGGAAAGCAGCCTGAATTGCTTGCCGATGAGACTCATCAAAACTTTCCGAGTAACACACCACCCGCTCAATAAAAGAAAAATCCAGTTTATTGCGAATAATAAAATCGGACAGGTTTTGCATATTGGTCGGATAGCTCACAAGACTTCTGATACCTCTATTCTTGTGAGCATCCAGTATAAATTCTATTTGGGATTCAATAGCAGAACAAATATCCAGTGCATCTGGCTGCCCTTTAGCTTCGCGTTGACTGATGAGCCTCACTCTTGGTAACAGCCCGCCCATCCAGTCAAGCAATAACTGATTGCTCAATCTTTCCCTTTCGCTCTTTAATTGGCTCCATGAAATTCTTACGGGAACTCCTGTAGAACCAGAAGTTCTACCAGTTTCAGGATAACCGTTTAACAGCAAATCATTATTATCCCTAATCAGCTCTCTGGTCAGCAAAGGTATGTCAGTTTCTGGTTGTGGAATGTGTGACTGATAAAAAGAAGACGTTTGCAACGCATTGGAAACCGCATTCGCGAAATACTCGCTTGCATAAGCTCGCCCGATAAAACTTTGTGGAATCCAGCAGTTACCCATGTGCACGATGGTCTTGATTCATAAAAAATCCCATGCCAATAAAAACTGCCTGAAAAAACGCAAAAAACACAACCGAATGCTGGTATCTGAAATAAGGCTCAGTAAGACCATAAATCAAATAGGCAACAACCAACCACATTCCACACAGGAAAGGCCAACTTCCGAACTGTCGGAAACATTGAAATAACGAAAAAAACAATCCAGCCATCAAGGAAATAAAAAACAGGATGCCAATCAACCCCTGTTCTGCAAGGATAAGAAAATAATCAGAATGAGGATGAGAGTACTGACGAATCTTTTTGCTTATCACATTGTCTTTGATTAACGCGTTTTTCTCGTTATCGTACTCGTCAATTCCAACACCCAGCCAGATATTTTCCTGAAACATCAGCATGGATGCCTTCCACATCTCTAATCGTGTACCCGTGCTGCCTCTTACAATTTTCTTGTCTTCATCAAAATAATTTCCCGCATGTTCTACCACTACAACCATTCTGCTCTGTAATTTTGGACTTAACAAAAAAACAGAAAACGCTATAGTAAAAAAAATAATGGAAAAACTAACAAAATGTTTTAAGGATATATTTGCTCGAAAATTCCTGACAAGCAAAAACAAAAATACAAGAAATACAGGGATAGAAATCCATGCACCTCTTGACATGGAAAGCACAGACGCAATCAACGCAAATATAAACGAGAATACAAGGAGGATACTTCCAGCTTTGCTTAAATCTCTTTTAAATATCAGCATGATAATCGAGAAACAGGAAAACAATAGCGAGAAGCCGCCAAATTTTATTTTATGAAGCCCACCCGTTGCAAAAAAATCATTCAGAAAAACAACCTGATAAATTGCCACCAAAAAGGCAGCAAAAGAAGCAAAAAAGATAGATGCAATAAAAACGCTCTGTAACACTCCAAATTTTCTAATGGCTAGATATATTGCTAAAGCCATGACAAAACGAAATGGATAATCCAGAAATTCAAGCTCAAAATTTCCATTGATAAATAAAATAAACAATTTTGATATAAAGAAACCCACCAAACAAAGCAGTAATATTTTTTCGTAGTAATAAAAATCAACAGTGTCGTGTCTTTTTATAAAAACCAGGCCCAAACAAACAACAAAGAGCGGAATCCACGCATCACTGGCCCACTCACCAACAACCAAAAGAAATGATATATAAAAAAACAATACGCAACTTATTAAAAGACTTATGCGATTAAACTCATGAGGGTTAGAGTTTCTTTCAGTAAAAAAAAGAAGAGAGGGTTTCATATCAATAAATAAAATCTTCACTACTTCATAGCTGTCTTGGCAAAAAATTTGTTGAAGTATAGCAGTGAATGGATTGCCAGATAAAACGGCAAGGAATTGGATTGGCGTTTGATAGATCTGGCAGGGGATTTAATTGTGTTGGTTTGTAAATAAAAAAACCCCTGTAGGCATTGCCCAGAGGGGTTTTTGTTATTAAAAGCCTGACGATGACCTACTCTCACATGGGATCTC
>CAZKYI010000015.1:0-34191 GCA_964557005.1 uncultured Pseudomonadales bacterium | reverse complement strand
TCTCTAGTTTAGAATTTTCTACTTATCAACGCTCCGGTTTCTTGGGGGGATTACAGAATCAGAGCAATTTGCTGCGATAGAATCCATTTGCATACACGAGCGCTCTCTGATAGGGCTTGATTATGTAGACCTGCGAGCTTGTATGGGTGGAAGAATAATGATTTGGAAAAGCTTTGCACTTGCGGATATGAATACCAACAACTTCAATCGCTGGAAAAAACAATGTGAACAGCAACTGCAATCACCTATCGACTCTGCACTCCTTTTTATTTTTATACATGTGAATAATGATAAAGGAAATCTGTCTGTGTTTAGTGAAGTTGCTGATGTTATTGACGCTTGCCTTTTAGACGACGCAATTTTTGTAGCAGGTCTCTATCAAGGAAAATGCACACAAGAAAAGGTTGTCGTTTTCCTAGGTGCAGAATGAGTGTATTGATTCTGAATAAAATCCTGAAAAAATTAGAGGTGCCTCAATAATGAAATATCCATATCCAGAAGAATTTTTATGGCCAGCATCGTGTAAAATCAATATCTACAATGAGAAATTCGAGCGCATACACTCAAGCAGGGATAGAGCGCTTGACTTGGCTGATTTGTTAATTAATCGATTTAATAGCCCAGAAAAAAGAGTTGTATTTTTTGAAATCTCTACCACCAGCCCTAAATGGAAAACGTGGTCCAATAAAAACCGCGAGAAGATTGAAAAACTTATCGAGCATGATATTTGTTTTGATGGACACAAATTATTCATACTCTGTCTGACTATACCTTTTAGTCGAAAATATATTCCATGCTCAACGCCTTTCGTATGGGAACTGAGGATAGATGCTTCCTATAGTACCGATAACCAAAGCTGGGACGATGATGAAGATGATTGGAACGCAGATAGTTGGAATCCGAATTATGATTCCGAAGAAAATGTCCAAGAACTCAGAGAAGCTGTTTTTGATGAGTTTCCTTTATTGGTCATACCTTCAAGTTCGGTATCTTCAATCGAAATAGATGTTGATTTTATAGAGAATGAACAATACCAGAATGGTAAATGGGAAGATTTAATTCTAAAGCACACGGCAACTTGGGTCGAAAAAAATGATTTCAAAGGCAAAGGCACACTATGGTCTTTGGGAAGCGATAGCGTAAATTTCCATCATCACAGTTTTTCCATGTTTTATGTAATAGCAGGAATGCCCAAAGAATTTAAAAATTATCTGGACGAAAAATTATCTGTTCTTGGCAAACAAGTACGCAAAAATTCGGATTATGTAAAACCCTCGCCAAGCGAGGGCTGGAGTCCACGATGCCAGATTCAAGATGGCGCTGCCTGGGGTATTCTTGATGTCGTAACTTGGCAGAGAATAGAGGTTTAGTATTATTTTTTTACCCACTATAAAAATCAACCGTTTACGGCACTATTGTATTTTTTATATAGCTCTTTCCAAAACTTTTTCATCGTAGGCAACCTAGTAGGACGATACCATTCAGAACCTGATGAAGTATCATCAAGTAATTCTGAGTATTTTTCTTCTTCTATTAATTCTTTAAATAATTTAAAAAAGTTATCGTCATTTAGATTAAATGGTTCAGATGGTTCATCTCCTATAGAAAAAACACTGCTAAACTTACCAGGCTTGTCATCGCCATCGTAAGAAAAGGAATCCTTAACGGCTCTATTTGTATAGTAGAAAAAAGGTTTGTTCTTTTTATTTCTACTTACAGAGCAATCTTGATTTAAGTGAAAACATAAAACCCACCGTCCGTTAACAAATAAATCCTTTTCACTGTATGCTGGCAATTCAAGCCCGGCCTTAACAGCTTCGATAAATTCATCTTCTTCAATTCCGTCTTTATTTTGATTTTGAACGCTTTCATTATCTAAAATCATTTCACCAGATCCAATCCAATACAACAATGGAAAATTATCAGTAATCTTATATTCTGAAAATGATAATAAAGTAGGTTTATATTTTTGCCTTTTTCCCCACCTGTCTTTTGCAATCCTTATATCTTCCCTGCTAATTTCTCGACTTTTTTCAAACAAATCATCAAACCATTTTACTAATGCATCAGTAGTTTTAATCAACACCCCTGCTTCTAGCCATTTCGCCTGTTCTATACCTTCAAAACCAAGCCCATTTGCAGATGCGTTTGCAGAGGCGATAACGGTATTTTTCTCACCTATGTAGACCTTTGCATGTAGGGTATCCATTTGCTTAATAGAGCTTGCGCCAAATCGCTTCTGAAGCTTTTTTATTTCATCTGGATTTGTTCCACCAGAAGCGAGATTACAAATTATTTTTGGCTCCTGCTTCTCACCTTCAGACTTGAGCATGTCAGTAGCGCCATGCCCCCAAAATGCTACCGCACAACGTACTTTAGGCTCTTTAAGCACTTTTTTTATTGCCTTACTTAATTTTTTTCCTGAAAGAAACGTTTCAGCCATATAAGTTACTCTTTTTGTTATTATTGTTTAGATAATAACAAAGTTCCTTGTGTAATCAAGGAACAAAAAATTCCCTACTGAATCCCTTTATAAGGACGGTTGATGAATTTTTTCTCATCCTCACTCGCAGGTTTTATTTCATATGAAGATTGCAATTCAAGGCTGACACTAAGCCAAAAAGAATCAATACGGTAAATATTCCTCCACTGTGTTCCCAATTTCAGAAAAATTAAATTAAAAAGATAACAATGGAGAGGATTGAAAGACATATAACTTGACAGATAACTTTCTGAAAGTTCTTCATTGTCAAAAATAGGAAAATTTTCTTGCACCTCATGCTTCAAGAAACAGCTCTCTATTGTAAAAAGAATGTTATCTTCGCCTTCCTTATATTCAGGATCGCTTTCAGAAAGATAGAAGGAAATGACATAATGTATTTCAAAATCTTCGAGCCAATTTCCAGGTTCTTTGATACGCAGGGAAGCAATTTCATTTAACTTTTTTGCTTCATCAACAATGTTTTTTTCAATCACTGCGAGCTTGGCATTTAAATCCCTCAAGAAGGCATGCATCATAATTCGCCTGTCATTGGGAAAATCTATCATTTCAGATTTAAAAATTGCCATATATTCCTCCAAGGTTTTATTAAAATTGAATCGGATACATGACAGGATAAACGAACTTGCGACAAGCTGTGTCGCTGGAAGATGCGAAGGGGGATATTCCAAAACAAGCTGTGTTTTGGAGATTCCTCGGCAACTGCTCCTGCGTTGCTCTACCGCCTACATCCATGTAGGCGTCGACTGCGCTCGGGTTACCCAGTGGTTTTCTGTTGTTGAGGTTTTTTGGTTGGCTTAGGAGGTATCACATTTTCATAGAAGGACTTTACAAACCCACTCTTATCGTTAGGAAATGCTTCTTCCCAATGCAAATAACCGTCAACTTTTTTATCTTTACAATCCTTCTGACGCGCAAGAAAAATGTGTGTGCTGGAAGCCTCATCGTCTGACAACAAGAAAAAGATATGCTTTTGCAAATCCATTTGGCTAACTTTCCCCTTATAACTTGACTCTTTTGACTCAAGTTTTGCTTCAAAACAAAGATAGTGATCGCATACTCCACCATTGTTTACAAACTCAATAACAATATCTGGCTTGGCATTGAATGCCCAATTTAGTAATTCAATATCTTTTAATAAATCAGTTTTCTCATACTTATCGAAATAGTAAGAATGATTCCATCTCGCGGGTGATGCAATGGTTTTATTTGTTTTAACTTTGTTACTGAATAACTCGTTAAAATCCTTGTTAGAGATTCCTTCATCAGGATATTTCCAATCTTTATTCGCTTTTAACTTATCACAAATAAATTTTCTTTTTTCTGAATTACCCATGTAAAACCAAACATCACGCAGCTTGGCGTATTCAAAATAGGGATGGGCTTCATATTTGGCTTCATCAAAAAAGCATCGTAAGTTATCTGCCTTTTCCTTGTTCTCCCCTTCCATCTTATCAGCTACCTTTTCTAAAAATTCTTTCATGTAAGCAGGATCAAGCAAAAAACTGTACAGCATTGCACAGGCATTTCTTTCCTCACGATTTACCTTGTAGTAAGGTTCCTTAAAACGCTGAATTAAATCACTCATTCGAACACTCTCCTCAAATTAAACAAATATTGCTGTTCACTCCTTTTGCTTCAACAAAATGAAATGTTCAATAAGTCGTATCATCAATTCCTTTTGTGCAGGCTGACTTTCTGCCACCAATAAAGCCAGTGCTACCAAGGTGTTATCGTTAATCAACTGTTCCACTGGTTTGGCTAGCAAGTTTTGATTCAAACGCAAATACCACAAAAACAAAAATGCGCCTGTACGTTTATTACCATCGGCCAAAGGATGATTTTTGATCACCAAATACAAAAGGTGCGCCGCACGGCTAGCCACGTTGGGATAAAATAATTCTTCGCCGAAACCCTGTTCGATAGTAGCAACAGCCGAAGCCAGCCCATCTCCACGAAGCTGGGCAAATAATTCTGATGCTTCCCCTTTTTTTACTAACTCATTTTTAAGCTGTGTGATGGCACTGAGTACGTCATCTATCAGCAACGACTTCATTTCATTTTGTTTAACAGTTTTATCCGTCAGGCTCTGTTCGTCGTAACCCTGTAGCAAGCTCCATGTGCGTGCGTAGTCGGCCACGACCTTTAAAACGTCCACACCCTGCTCAGACACTAATTGCTGATTGGTTAATGTTTGTGACAGTAAAGCAAGAGCCTGTTCAAACTCTATTCCCTTTTCTTCCAAACGCCTCTGATTGAAGGTGTAACCTTCTACCAAGTGTTGCTTCAAAATGCGGGTAGCCCAGATACGGAATTGAGTAGCACGACTCGAGTTCACCCGATACCCCACGGAAATAACCAAATCAAGGTTGTAAAGCTTCCGTTTTCGCTCAATGCTCCGTTGGCCTTCTTTTTGAACTTGTAAGAAACTCTTACAAGTTGCTTCTTGGCCAAGCTCCTGTTCTTTATAGATATTTTTAATATGCAGGGTGATATTTTGTGGTCTTACACCAAACAGTTCAGCCATCTGAGCCTGATTAAGCCAAACGGTGTCCTGTTCAAGCGTCACCTGTAAAGAAGCTTGCCCATCCTGTGTCGTGAAAATCTGAATTTGTTGTTGTGTCATAAATTACTCCTTCCGTAGAGTTGTGTTGGTGTAAACGGGATTTGTTAATGATAACTGGACAGCCGCTAGTAATCACTTAGTATATGGAATTATATGGATAGATATGGCACTTGGCGCGATAAGGTGATTTACAATGAAAAAACTAAACCTGAAAAATCTTGAAACAAACAAGACGAAGACGAATCAAATTCGGTCTGCTATGGCTCGGAGCAAGAGTGTGAAAATCACTATCAACATTGAAGCCGAGACACTTGCCAAACTCAAAACGCTGGCAGAAGAAAGCGGCGTACCTTATCAGAGACTGCTGAATAGAACGCTTGTCGAAGGACTAGCGGCCAAATCCCCTCTCGAATCCCGAATCCTTAAAATGGAAAAAGAACTCAAGGCCATCAAGAAGCAAATAGCTGCGTAGACGGGTTTTGGGTTGTTTTCGTTTTAGAGATTTTTCGACTCACTGCGTTCGCTCAAAATGACGTTTAAGGAGTGAGTGCTTTGTCGATCTGCCAGATTTCACCTCATTTATACTAATATTATGAATGTTAGTGATTTTTTATAAACTCACTAACTTTAGTATTAATTTCAATAGATTTGATAAATAACTGGGTAGCTGAACTACCGAGAAATCCTCGGTGGTTGCTGCATTGTTCCTGAACCTGATAAAAATAGGCAGTTTTCTTATCACATCACCAACGATATGTATAAAAAACGTAGTTTTTTTATCATGTTAATAACAGCATAGGCTCGAATCATGCAAATATGGAGTTGAACTCCAGATTTGTATAAAAAGTGCTTACCCATATCGTTCACGCATGGCAATGCGAATATTTTCAGGCAGTGCTTTGTTTTCCAGCAGTGTTATAAATTGTTTTTCATCAAAAGCCGCATCGGAAAAATCCAGTTCTGGCAGGCTGACAAAGCGTTTGCCTTTGCGGGTGGCAATATACAGGCAGTCAAACAGGGCTTTTTCCGGTGTGGCCTGCAAGAAGGGAATATGAGTTTCGCTCCACTCAATGCCGCTTTGCATCAAGGTCGGTTTGATTTGTATAAACTCAAAAACAGCAACCGGTGATTTGAGTGTTCGGCTGTGTCCTGTTGTTGCAATTTGCAGCGTTGCCGGAATTTGTGAAATCAACCCAGCGCTATGCAGCACACTCAGGAAAGACACATAACCTTGCTCTTTGCCCAGCAAATGCGGCACACAGGCTTCGGCACTGAACCAAGGGTGGCCTGTATTCGCCCAAACGCCTTTGGCAACTTTGGTCAGCAGGCCGTCCTTTTCAAGCCTTGTCAGTTTGTGTGAAGCGGCTGACAGGGAAACACTCGCCTCGGCAGCATAGTGCCTTGTAGTAAAAACAATGAATGGCTTGCGCGAAAAAATATCCAGCATGGTTGCGCTCTTTGTTATTCGAAAAACTCAAGCAGGCTTTCCTGCATGGTTTGCCATGCTTGTTTGTTGCCTAATTCTTTTTGGTTTTCTTCATCGAGAAAACTGAGTACCTGATTACGGTAATCGTCAAAACTTAGGGACAACATGGCCTCGGCTGCCTTTTGTCGTTCGGTGCGGCTACTGTTCTTGTGCACCTGCGTTTTATCCAGATAACCGCCACGTTCAAGAATTTGCAAATCAAACACATCACGCGCTTGTGTAGCTGGCCTTCCAGCCAACGCTCTGATTTTTTGAATAACGGCTGCTTCGCCTGAATAATGCGGAAAGGAAAAAGCCAGCCGCTTATAGTTACGTGCAAGGCTGGTATTTACTTGCTCATGGATAACATGCGCTCTGTCACTACTACGGCGGGAAAACTCGACCTTGGTAGGCAAACGACGGCCAGAACTTGTCAGCAGGTTCAGACGAAAGCGTTGCGTGGTAGCGGTGTGTTTTGCTTTGGCGGCATCGTTGATTTCCAGTGCTTCAATGCCATAACTTTGCAGCACCCGCAAAAAGGACGCATCTTGCAGAATTTTGTAGCCGTTTTTTTTCAGGGTTTCGACACTGCCGCCAAATACATCCAGATCCATGTCTTCCGAATAGCGCGGGCTGTTGAAATAAAAACGTAAATTCACGCCGCCTTTGAGCGCAAACAGAGCTGGATCGGCTGTTTTGAGCAGCCTCTCAAGAAAGCAAAAATGAAAAAGTTCGCGTAACTGAATGTCTTTGTGCATAGCGGAATTATGAATCTATATTGATGATTACGTCAATACAGATTCATAATAAAACCGTTCACTCATATGGACGATGATGCCCCCCATACCCTGTGACACACTGCTTCACACTTGAGATTCAAGCTCAATCACTCATTTAAAAAGGAGCAGGCGCTATGTCCAAACCCATTCCTCATAAAATTGAAGCTGCTGAAATTGAAGCCCGTTATGCGCGCGGTTGGCATATGATTGGTGCTTCTTCGGACTACACCAACAAGCCCGTCGCGCTGAATTATTTTGGTACCAAAATCGTGGTTTACCGTGGTGAAGATGGTGAGCTGCATGCGCTTGATGCCTACTGTCCGCACATGGGTGCCGATTTGAGTCTGGGCTGTGTGGAAGGCAATTCCATTCGCTGCCCTTTCCACTCATGGCGTTGGGGTGCAGACGGTGTGTGTGATGATATTCCGTATGCCAAACGCATTCCCGACAAGGCTGTAACAAGAGCATGGCCTACGACTGAAATGAATAATCTGTGCTTTATCTGGCACGATCCCGAAGGCGGCGACCCGATTCCTGAACAGCATCCACAACGCATTGAAGATGCCTACTCCGATGACTGGAGTGACTGGGCGATTGAGCTGATTCAGATTAACACCAACTGTCGTGAGCTGGTCGATAACATGGCGGACATGGCGCACTTTGGCCCTGTGCATAAAGCGCCAGTCAAGGATTTCAAAAACATTGTTAAAGGCCACACCTATACACAGGTGCTGAAAGCGTCCAGTGAAAATCTGGCGGAAGATGGCGAGCTGACTTCCATCGCCATCTACGAAGGCCCCGCCTACATGCACACTTATATGACGGGCATGATGCAAGGCATTCCAGTGGAATCGCGCTTGCTGGTAACACACATTCCAACTGGCACAGAATCGTTTGATTTGCGTTTTGGTGTGATGGTTAAAAAATTTCCAGGCATGACTGAAGCCGATTGCAAGGCAATGGTCGATGGCTATGTTGAAGCGAGTCGCAAATCTTTTTATGAAGATGTCGATATCTGGCATACCAAAACCCGCGTGGATAATCCCGTGTTATGTGATGGTGATGGCCCTGTGAACAAATTACGTCAATGGTACAAGCAGTTTTATCAGGATCGCAGCGCCGTAGGCACACAATGGGACGAAGAAAAAACTTACGAAGTTGGAAATCACTAAAACCAATCGGAATGCTTAAAGGGGAAAACACATGCAAGTAAAAAATCTGGGCTACGTGGTGGTTCAAACATCTGATTTGGCAAAATGGGAAGACTACGGTGTGAATGTAGTCGGCATGATGAAATCTACCGCCACACCAAATAATGGTTCGCTCTATTTGAAAATGGATCAGCGCCCCTTTCGTTACCAGATTGTCCTGGGTGATTTTGATCGCCTGTTATTTGCAGGTTGGAATTTGGGCTCTGAAAGTGATTTCAATGCAGGGCTTGCAGAACTCGATAACAAAGGCATTCGTTATGAAAGAATTAACGATGCTGCCACGCTCGCTGCCCGTTGTGTATCAGGTTTGGCACGCCTGAGTGATCCTTCGGGTAATCAATTCGAGCTTTACTGGGAAAGCAGTGCTCAAGCCAATGATGGTGTGGCGTTTTCATCGAGTCTGGTGAAGAAATTTGTTACCACTGCCGATAATGGCTCGGATATGGGGCTTGGTCATGTGGTACTCCATGCGCCCACCGATTTTGAAGGCGTGCATGAATTTTATAAAACTCTATTCGGTTTCAAGGATTCCGACATCACCAAACTGGGGCCTGATGGTGCGCACGGTATTATTTATTTTATGCACTGCAACGCACGCCATCACAGTCTGGCGCTGTGGAACTGGGGTGCACCCTGCCCTGAAACTGAATTCAGACCCAGCCCTGAATCGAAAGCACCCGGGTGTGTGCATCTCATGGCAGAAGTAGGTAGCCGCGAAGAAGTCGATGCCTGTTTAAAACGTGTCGAAGCACGCGGCATTATGATTGTGTCTTCGCTCGGTGAGCATATTAACGATGAAATGGTGAGTTTCTATATGCTCAGCCCTGGCATGTTTGCGCTGGAGTTTGGTCATCAGGGCATACAGTTGGGAAATGACTGGCTTACCACACACAATACTGAAGCTTCCAAGTGGGGACATCAGTGGGCGGGTTAGGAAATCCCTCGACTACGCTCGTGATGACGTTGTAAGTTGTATCTGCAAATTCTGCTTCTGGGTATTTTGCTGGCGTGTTCAGCAACTACCCGCGCTTTAAATCTGGAACAATCGATTCACAAATTTGAACGCGCGAAATTTTTTCTTCTCGAATCTGAAACACCACCAGAGCGTTCACAAGCAAGCATCGAAGTCAGCCTGCCCGATATATGGGAACCGGAACGCTATAAACACAGCGACAATGGCTGGTACAGCATTTTCTTTACGCTGGATAACAAACCCGAACACGCGCTGGCGATTCTGTTGCCAAAAGTAAACATGAATGTTGCAGTTTTTCTCAACGGTGAAGCCATTGGTGATGGCGGACGTTTTGAAGAGCCGATGTCGCGCAACTGGAGCAAGCCACTCAGCTTTATTGCAAGCGCGCATCTTTTTGCAGAGGGAGAAAACAGGCTCGATATTCGCCTGAAATCCTTCCCTGCTTATGGGCAGTTATCCACGGTGTATATCGGCCCCAAACCACTCATAGGGGAAAGTTACAACAAACTCTATTTTATTCAGGTCACCATTACTGCGGTGATGCTGATGGGGCTGATGATTCTTGCCCTGCTGGTGTTTACTTTCTGGTTACGCAGGCGTTATCTGCTGCAATACTTCTGGTTCATGATCAGCATTCTGGCGTGGTCTATTCTGCCCCTGAATATGATTACCACAGACATCCCTGTGAATACCAAGTTATGGGAATGGTTTTGTCACAGTGCCGTCGCGCTGTGGGTGGTGAGCTTCACCTTGTTTGTGCATCACTTTATTCAGAAACCTGCTCGCTGGTTACAGTATGCACTTCTGCTCTATGTGGCGCTGGTTTCGTTCAAATTTGCAGTCATTCCATTGCATGAATATCAGGGTATGGTGGTATTGAGCTACAGTTTGAATCTGGTGATTGGCATGTATGCCATTCTCAGGCTGGTAGCCGCATTGTTAAGTAGACGCTTGCGCGGCACCATACCACTCACGCTTTGCTCAATGATTCTGTTATCGCTGGGTATACATGATTGGGCAGTGCAGACAGGAATCATTTTTTCAGAAAATAATCTGCCGATTTATTTGAATTATCTCATCATGCCGATTTTCTTCCTGTTCATTGGCTGGTATTTGATGGACGAATTTGTACGCACACTCAATGAAGTGGAAAGCCTTAACCAGAATCTCGAACTGAAGATGTTAAAAGTAAGAAATGAACTGGAAGAAAAATATAAAACCATTCAGGAAATTGAAACCCAGAAAAAAATCTACGAAGAACGGCAAAGACTGTCGCGGGAAATTCACGATGGTGTGAGCGGCAGCCTCACCAATTCGCTCATGCTCACTGAAATCATTAAAGACAAAAGCCATGACAACGACGAGGTTTCCCAAAGAATCACCCAGCTTAACAGTTGGTTGAGAAACAGTTTGTCTGACATCAGGAATCTGATTTTTTCTCTCGATAGCGCGGAGCTGAGCGGGCTGGAAATTTTTCATTATATCAGTGACAAGTACCGCGATACCTTTTACGACATGGACATTAACCTGAGTGTCCATATTGAAAAAGAGCAAGACAGTTATACCCTGAGCCAAACCCAGTCACTCAATCTGCTGAAAGTATTGCAGGAATGTATGAACAACATTCTCAAACACAGTGAAGCCAGCGAAGTGAAATTTTCATTAAGGGAATGTGCGCAACACATTACTTTTGCCATTGAGGACAATGGCACGGGCTTCGATTTAAAAGATAAAAATCGTGAACAACATGGCATTAGCAACATGGTGGAGCGCTGTCAGGAAATTCATGCCACCATTCATATTGACAGCAAACATGGCAAAGGCACACGCATTGAAGTGAGCCTGAGTTAACAGTTTAATCAATATGCCCTGTCGCTTTTGCAACCGCTTCGGCGCGTGATTTCACCTGAAGTTTTTCGTAGATTTTGCGAATGTGATTATTCACCGTGAACACACTGATATTCAATTCGGTTGAAATTGCCTTGTAACTTTGGCCGTTAATCAGGCCTTCAAGAATTTCATGCTCACGTCGCGTGAGTTTTTGCATGTGCTCCGAATCGGTTGCATGTTCTTCAGTCACTTTCTTGAACTGGTTCAACATACTGCGAGCCACCCTGCCCGACAAAAAAGAACCACCACGATTCACTTCAATGAGTGCTTGTCGAATTTGTTGACGAGGCGAGGCTTTTAACAAATAACCCGATGCGCCTGCCTTGATTGCAGCAAGAATACTTTCGTTATCTTCATGCGCGGTGAGCATCACAATTTCAAGATCGGGATAATCTTTTTTCAACAAGGCAGTGGCTTCAATACCATCAAGCCCTGGCAAGTTAATATCCATTAACACGACATCTGGCAAGGACAAAGTTGGAAAAATTTCGAGCGCATCTTCCGCCGATGCAAAATGCGAAACAATCTGGAAATCCTCATCATTGAGGTATTCCTTCAATAATTTCGCAGCAATCGGATCATCTTCAACCAGCGCAATATACAGCATCGATTTCGCCTTATGTGTTATTCCAGCTTTAGTTATTATTCCAATAACGCGCTTTAATCAGGCGTTTTTTTAACTTACCCGTATCTTCCCTTGGCAGTTGTTGTTCGAAATCAATACTCTTCGGGCATTTGATTTTGCTGATTTTGCTTTGACAGTACGCAATCAGCTCGCGCTCAAGTTCTGCACTGGCCAAAGTGTAATCAATCAATTCCACCACTGCTTTCACTTCCTCACCCAAATCAGCATTAGGCACACCAAACACGGCAACATCGGCCACCTTCTCGTGCATAATCAAACAGTCTTCCGTTTCCTGTGGATACACATTCACACCGCCACTGATAATCATGTAACTCTTGCGATCGGTGAGATACAAATAGCCTTCCGCATCGAGATAACCGACATCACCAATGGTGGTCCAGTTGCCATTTAAAGTCACCGAACTGGTTTTCTGATCATCACCGTGATACTGAAACACTTCGCCCTTGGAACAATAAATCGAACCAATTTCTCCCGCAGGTAATTCCTTGCCTGTTGCATCATCAACAATATGCACTTGTGCATCGACACAGCGCCCGACCGAACCTTTGTGCTTCATCCAGTCATCTGAGCCAATCATAAAAATACCATTGCGCTCAGAACCCGAATAAAACTCCCACAATACTGGCCCAAACCAGTGAATCATTTCTTCTTTCACATCAATGGGACAAGGCGCTGCGCCATGCGTCATCATGCGCATGCTGTCCACTTGATACTTTTGTTTTATTTCTTTTGGCAGCTTGCTCAGGCGCACAAACATGGTCGGCACCCATTGGCTGTAAGCCACCTGATACCTTTCAATTAACTTTAACGCCTGTTCTGCATCGAATTTTTCCATAATCACCACCGTGCAACCCATGCGCATCGCACCCATCGCAGTGCCCAAAGGCATGGAATGGTATAAAGGTGAAGTGGTCATGGCGGTAGCACGATCATCAATGCCCAGTATTTGTATCAAGGCGACCGAATTTTTAATTTCCGGTGCTTCGCCTACTTCTTTAACATCTGACAAGGCAAACTTGATGCCCTTGGGGCGACCTGTGGTGCCGGAGGAATATAACATCTCCCGCCCCTCACTTTGATCCGCAAGCGGCTCGACTGGAAATTCTGCAATGGCTTCATCCCACGCGGCAAAACCCTCAACGCTTCGGGATTGTCCCTGCTTATCTCCTGTTACATAACAGTGTTTTACCTTGTGACAGGCAGGTATGGCGGCTTTGGCAGATTCCAGTTGTTTGATGGAAGTAATAAACACCTGTGCATCACAATTATCCACAATGTAGGCAATTTCATCGGGTTTCAGATACCAGGAAATCGGCGTGTAATACAAACCTGCCTTCTGCGCCGCCCAGCATATTTCAAAAAAGCAGGCCTGATTTTCCATCAAAAAAGCCAGATGATCGCCTCGCTGCAAACCCAGCGAACGAAACAGATGTGCTGCCTGATTGGAACGTTGATCGAGTGTTTTAAAGCTCACACTGAAACCATCAGAGCCCATGATGATGGCGGGTTTTTCGGGGTGCTGCTTTGCCCGATAAGATAAATGTAACATCACTTTTCCTTCCTTATTTTAATTGCTTGCATCATACCCACAGGGTTCAGCAAATTGAATGTTTTTAAAGTTATCTGGCAGAAATACCGCCATCAATTAACAACTCACTCCCCGTTACCATCGCCGCTTCATCACTGGCGAGATAGAGCACACCATTGGCCACATCTTCGGGCTGACCAATACGCCCAAGCGGAATTTGTCGTGATAATTTTTCCTGCATTTTTTCCTTGCCGAAAATTGCAGAAAACGGATCAAGAATGGGGGTATCGATAAAGACTGGATGCACGGAGTTACAGCGGATTTTGTTATCGAGACGCGCACCATACAGCGCAACCGATTTACTCAAATGACGCACTGCCGCCTTCGATGAGTTATAGGCAGCATAATTTTCAGAAGCAATGATGCCCGCGATAGACGAGATATTCACAATCGAACCGCCACCACTTTTTTCCATGAGTGGAATGGCATACTTGCAGCCAAGGAACACACTGTTGAGGTTGATGTTATGCACGCGCTGCCAGGCATCAAAGGGCATATCCACCACATTGCCCAAATCACCCACACCAGCATTGTTCACCAGAATATTGAGCCTTGAAAAATGCTGTTCACACCGTGCAATCGCCGCTTGCCAGTCTTCAGGAGTAGTAACATCGAGCCGCTCGCACACCACCTGCTCACCCCAATCCTTTGCCCACAATTGCAGGGCTTCGAGCTGAATATCGCTGGCAAATACCTGCGCACCTTCGTACATAAATTTTTCAGCAATCGCCTTGCCCAAACCCTGAGCTGCACCTGTCACCAGCGCCACTTTTCCTGCCAACCGCTCCCTTCCACTTTCTGCTTTGTTCATACTATGCTCCAGATAAAACCAGATTTTGCAATAATGTTGACTTTTCAATTAGTTAGCTTTTAAAGTTCAAGCAATATAATAAAACTTTTTCCACACATAAACTCCCCATTCAGTAGTATGACCACAGATTTACCAGCCACAGATTCCAACACTTCCAGTGTGCGTACTCGCCAGAATCTTGCCAAACATCATATCCTGATTCTCAATGCCAAGGGTGGCAGTGGAAAAAGTACCATCGCCACCAATCTGGCCTGTTATCTGGTTAGCATCGGCCACAAGGCAGCGTTACTGGATTTTGATCCGCAAGCATCCAGCACACATTGGCTCAAACTGCGTGGTGAAAAATCCAGACCGATATTTGGTATCACTGCCTATAAAAAAGCTGAAACAGGCATTACACGCAGCCAGCAACTTTCAGTACCTGGAGATGTGAGCATGTTGATTTACGATACGCCAGGCAGCCTTGATGGACTGGAACTAGACCAGTTGATTGAAAAAGCACAAACCATTCTGATTCCTGTGCAGCCTTCTCCAATCGATATTCACGCGGCCACACGCTTCATTCAGAAGGTATTGCTCAATCCACACTTTCGCCGCAGCAACAAACGCATTGCAATTATTGCCAATCGCACGCGCACCAACACCACCGCTTACGGAAAATTACGCCTGTTTCTCAATCGCCTCGGCATTCCTTTGGTTTCAACCGTCAGAGACAGTCAAGCCTATGTACAAGCGTTCGAGCAAGGGCTGGGCATTCTCGAATTAAAAGGAAAGAAAAACCAGAAAGACAAGGAAAGCTGGACTGCGCTGGTAGAATGGATTCAACAGCAAAAATAATTGTTCACTCTTTCACATCAGGAACAGCTTGTATAAAATGCCCGCCTCGCGCCCTTCCCCCTATTGCCCAGGTGGTGAAATTGGTAGACACGCTAGCTTCAGGTGCTAGTGGCTTCACGGCCGTGGAGGTTCAAGTCCTCTCCTGGGCACCAAGTTCCTTTCCAGTTCGGGTTCAGGCATGCACACCATCATTTTAGGAAATGGAATCATTTCTCAAACCATTGCCTTCCGTCTGGCAAAAAGAGCATCGCCTTCTGACAAGATAAGCATCGTAGGCAAACGTGAGCGATTTTGTTCCGCAACACTGGCCGCTGGTGCTATGCTCAATTCATTTGCTGAACTTGAAAAAGATGCGCTCGATAACGAACTGGATCTTTACCGTTTTGAACTGAGCCATCTGGCCACGCGCATGTGGCCTGAATTTGAACAGGAATTGATTGAAGCTGCCGGTTCCTGTTTACCGTCCGCATGTAACAATTGTCAGGGATTTTCAGGCGGCGGCTGTGCCGAAAATGGTACCTATGTTGTCAATAACACTGCTGCTGATGAGCTGGATGATGAAAATTTTGATGCGATTCTGAAAGCATTGAAAGATTTCAACGAACCACACCATCTGGTTGCGCCTGCTGATATTCCGAATTACATGCCCGAACCACACCATCGGGCAACACGTGCCTTGTACATTGAAAACGAAGGCTGGGTGAATCCACGCTTGATGGTCGAAAAATTGGATGCCATCTTGAATCGCTTTCCGCAGGTAGAGTTTGTTGATGCCCATGTGAATCAGTTGTTAAAAGGTTCGTCAGGCATGATTGAAACAGCGCTTCTGGACAATGGAAAAAAAATAGCAGCCGACCAATTTGTACTGGCAACTGGCGCAAGTGTTTCCAGCATTCTTGAACAAAGCAAACTCGGCATCGATGTACAGAGAATTTTTTATGGTGTGGGTGTTTCTATCGAAATTCGCAGCCCTGAATTTCCTCACACCAAATGTATTCGCACACCCAATCGTGGTTTGACTTGTGGAATTTACAGCGTTCCCTATTTCACACACCCGCATGAAACCCATGACCATATTTTATTGGGTGCTCGAAACTTTATTTCACCAACACCCTACCCTCATGCAAAATCAGGCAGTGTGGAATCCTTGATGAAAGCGGGCATGGAACAAATCAATAAAAATTTTTGCCGCGCTGATCTTTTCAGAGTCAATGTTGGCTGGCGACCCATCAGTCAGGATACTTACCCACTGTTGGGAAAAATATCGATTAAAAACCTGATCATTGCGACAGGCACCAAACGCGATGGTTTTCACATGTCGCCATTAATTTCGCAGATGATTGTTGCCATGTTATATGACGAGCCGTTCGATGAACGCTTTCAATGTTTTTCGCCAGAAAGAAAACTCATTCACACCCTGAGCAGAGAACAGGCAATCACCAAAGCAATCCGCTATCGCCTGCTTGAACGTGATGAACTTGAAAAACTGCATGATCAGGTGGGTGCATATGATTGGGGTATTCCACCTGAAATGCTTGATATGTACCACCAGGGTCACGCAAAAGCCTGATAGATAAGCGTCAGATATTCCGCTGCAAAACCGTAAGCCCACGTCGATGATGCTCGATAAATTCATCACTGCATGAAAATTTGCAGGCATGTTCCAGCGTAACGATGGTGGGAGAAATCAGTTGAATCTCTTTTCTGCGATGCGCTTCAAGCGCTTGCTGTGGTGTCCACCAGACACTGTTAATCGCTTCAAAATCATCATGCCTGCCGTTTTGTTGTTCGGGCGCTTTGGCTGCAAAAAACAAGGTATCGAATCGCTGTGATGAAGTTTTGGGGGTCACCCAATGTCCGACAAACACCAGTTGATCCACTGCAAGTTGCAAGGATTGTTGCTGAAGCAAAGTCGGCCAGGAAAGCTGTTTGTTATTTAACTGATTCCGGTAGTGCTGCCACACATCGTAGTGTGACTGGAATGCCAGCGATTGATGTTGCTGTTGTTCATAGGCCAGAAGAATGCCTGCTTCTTCAAAACACTCACGCAAGGCAGCAATCACTGCTTCATGGGCTCCCGGCTTTTGCAGCAGAATTTTTTGTTCCTGTTCCTGTGCGTAACGAATCAATTCTTTGGGGAAATTGTAATCTTGCGCATCCACCTTGCCGCCAGGAAACACATAGGCACCCGCTACAAAACTTGCCGCCCATGCACGTTGCTGCATGAATACCTGAAGTTCACCTTCAAAATCACGTAACAATACAATGGTAGCGGCAGGCATTGCCGGAGCAATATTCATCTTTTTAATCAAAGTTCCACGCTCATTTCTGGCAGAAAATGCTACCATCACGCACTGTCAAATTCGAATAGTTTAATTCTTTGGAAATGGCATTATGGCCAACATTTATCTGATTCGTCACGGGCAGGCAGCCGCCAACTGGAACGAAGATCTCGATCCGCCACTCAGTGAACTGGGCAGGCAACAGGCGCAGCACGCGACCGGGCAGCTCATGAAAATTCAGGGCATCGAACAGTTTCACTGCATCAGCAGCCCCATTAAACGCGCTTACCAAACCGCAGAAATTTTCAGCCACGCCAGTGGCCTGAACATTCAAACAGAAAAACGTGTCGCTGAAATTCCAAGCCCCATTGAAGATGTACAAGAGCGCATGCCCTGGTTAGTACACATTATGAAAGACAGTTGGCCGAATTTAAGCCCCGCCTTGAATCAATGGCGCCAAACCATGATTGAATATATATGTGCATTGGAACATGACAGTATTATTTTCAGTCATTACATCGCCATCAATGTTTTGATTGGTTATTGTCAAAACAGTCAACAGGTTATCTCCTTTAACCCCGCTAATTGTTCGATTCATCATTTCAGCAATCAGCCTGAATTTGAAATCATACAACTCGGTACACAAGCAAATTCACACATTCACTAGCAAGCCAACAGGAAAAAATGATGAGCAACTTATTAAAACTTGAAAAACACGGTGCCATTGCCAGCATTACCATGTGCAACCCACCCGCCAACACCTGGACACACGACAGTTTGTTGGGATTAAAAGCGCTGGTTGAAGAATTAAACGCAGATAGACACAACATTGCGTTGGTAGTTACTGGCGAAGGCGAAAAGTTTTTTTCGGCAGGTGCCGATTTAAAAGCCTTCAATCAATCAGCGATTGCACCCCAGCAGATGGCGCATGCTTTTGGTGAAGCCTTTGAAGCCCTGAGCTGGTACAAGGGCATTTCGATTGCTGCGATCAACGGCTATGCGATGGGCGGTGGTTTGGAAGTAGCGCTGGCGTGTGACACGCGCATTGCAGAAGCGCAAGCGATTATGGCTTTACCTGAAGCTAAAATCGGTTTGCTTCCTTGCGCTGGCGGCACACAAAATCTGGCATGGCTGGTGGGAGAAGCGTGGGCAAAGCGTATGATTTTATGCGGAGAACAGATTGGCGCAGCAAAAGCATTGGAGATTGGTCTGGTTGAACAGGTGGTTGAAAAACAACAAGCCTTTAACACCGCCATGACCCTGGCTGAAGGCAGTTTGCGCCAAAGCCCCGATTCCATAAAAGCCTGCAAGCAACTGATTCAGGCAAGCAGAAAAGGCAATATCAATGATGCCCTGCCTCTGGAAAGAGAACAGTTTCTGAAATTGTTTAATGGTGAAAATGCACTCGAAGGTGTGCGTTCTTTTATTGAAAAACGTGCGCCAGTGTGGAAATAAAATTCAGGAAAAGTTTCGTCTTCGCTGTTCTTCAATAATCGAGTTGATGTCTGAAATTGCCGGACGAATCGAAACAACCCCCACGGCTCCGCGCATCAGCAATCTTAACAAGGGCATACACAGGCTAAGACTGGCGATGGCTTCGAGTGAAGCATATTCACCATAGAATAAACTCCACGCCAATGTGGTAGAGCCGAATCCTGCGAACGCCAGTGGCGTGTCCTGAATCATCAGCACCAACAGGATGGTTGCAGCAAACAGTAAAAAGGGAATTTCAATATTGAAGGCCTTGGCGAAATACCAATAACAAATAATGGTTGAAAGCACAGGCACATAAACCCACAGCATTAACCACAGCCATTGTGCCTGTGTGGCAACACGGAAAATTTCCCAGAACGGGTGCGCCTTGTTACGAATGCCACCAACAAGCGCACCCCGCTTTTCCCCCTTGGTAAAAAAATAACGGCTTAAGCCAATGGCTCTGTTTTTGAGAAAGAAAAACCAGCCATCCCAAAAAGCCAACAAACCAACAATCAATACACACCACCAAATCCACGGGTTAAGCGGCAGCAATTTGAAAATATCATACCAGTGTAACAACAAGGTGAGTGGCACCAGTGCAAACCCTATGGCGGCAGCCTGCACGGAGGTTCTGAAAAAAGCGATTGAAATAAATTTCATCCAGCTGATGTGTGTTTTTTGCTGAAGATAAATAATGTTTCCAGCACCACCAAGACCCGTGTTCACCATCACCAGTAAGTACAAGCCCCCACGCACCCACATGTAATTAACCCAGTCAAACGGTTTATGAAACCAGTTGAAGGTTCTTTCAGTCTGAAAAACACCAAACAGCCAGAACACCAGTTGCGAAATTACAATCGAGAAAAAAGCCATCCATAAATTGGCCTGCTCCAGAGCCTCAAAAAATTTTGGCCATTCAATATCCTTAAAATAAAAACCGAGAATGATAACGCTCACTGCAATGGCTAAAGCGGTTTTCATCCAGCCCGACATGCCTTTCCTTTTTCCAGCGTTTTTTACTTTTCCTGTATAGGGCGGTTCAGCTTCACTCATTTTTTCCCACTCTTGTTATTTTAATGGTATGTGCAGGGTATGGAATTGCCTTGCATTTAATCATCGAATAGCTAATCTGAACACCTTTTTGATTCTCAACACGGAACACTTTTATGACCACATCAGGCAGCATTCCATTTGATTTACGCGCACAAAAAATTCTGATTACTGGTGCTTCCAGTGGTTTTGGCGCACATTTTGCCAAGGTACTCGCACGCGCAGGCGCCGAAGTGGTGCTGGCTGCCCGACGTACCGACAAGCTTGAACAAAGCAAACAGGAAGTTGAAGCACTGGGCGGAAAAGCCACCCTGATTGCAATGGACGTCAGCAATGCCGAAAGTGTTGCGCAAGGTTTTGCACAACTGCATGACCTCACCTGCATCATCAATAACGCAGGCATTAACGAAGAGGGTTCAGCCCACACACTGGCCAATGAACAATGGGACAAGGTGTTAGATACCAATCTGAAAGGTGTTTGGTTAGTGAGCAAGGAAGCCATCAAACTTTGGAAGCGTAACGCAAAGGCGGGCAACATCATCAACATTGCCTCGATTGTTGGCCTGAGAGTTGCCAATCAACTTCCTGCTTATGCTGCTTCCAAGGCTGGCTGTGTGCATCTTACAAAATCGCTTGCACTGGATTATGCACGTGACAACATTCGCGCCAATGTGATTTGCCCGGGATATTTTGAAACCGACATCAACCGCGATTTCATGGCCAGCGAAGCAGGACAAAAACAAATCAAGCGCATTCCCTACAAACGCATGGGGCAGCTCGATGAACTCAACGGCGTGCTGTTGTTATTGGCCAGCCCCCTATCCTCTTATATGAGCGGCAGTGTCATTACTGTAGATGGAGCACATACCTGTTCTACGCTATGAACACTGGCAAATACCTGTTCATTGTTGTGTTATCGCTGCTTGTCGTTTCCTGTGGAAACGATAACAGCTGCAAGCGCAATGGTCTGGCAGCTCTCAAGGAAAACAACAGCGCCAAACCTTACAGCAAAAAACCGCACGCTAACCTGAGTTGTGCATTGGCAACCGATGAAGACGCAACACCCTGTCAGTTAGTCTGTTTGCCGCTGATTGGCAACGACACCCGCAAACCCGACAAGCAGGACATCGAATCGCGTTTACTGGTTTCGCATTCATGGATGGGCGACCGCTTTATGCGCTTGTTAGATGAAATGCCTGATGACATTTTGCTGTTACTGCGCTCAGTCACTGCCATTGTGATTGACAGCGACATACGCCCGTCTTTCTACACCACCCAAACAGGCGCTATCTATCTTGACCCCGTCAGCCTCTGGTTAACCCAGGAAGAAAAAGACACCATTTCAGGTGCTGCTGATTATCGTAGCGGTTATGACGACTCACTGGCCTTTGCCAGCTTGTGGCGCTACCTCAGGGAAGATGGCAGCTTGGCGATGTCAAATTCAGGCAAGCGCGAACTTGAGGATTTGATTTTTCCTCTGGCGCGTTTGCTCTATCACGAGCTGGCACATGCCAACACTTTTTTCCCGCCAGCCAGTCATGAAAAAGTAGACAATCGCCTCACCGTAATTCAGGCAATCAACAAACTTGAACAGGAAAACGGTGCGCAGTTATTAAACCGACAATTTCCATTGCAATCACAGCGTATGAAAGACCTTGCCTTTGTGATGTTCAGAGGCGAAGTTCCCACCAAAAAACAATCCAGACTTACAGCACTGCAAGTCGGTAACGCGATGGCAGGTGACAGGGCAAATGATGATTATGCCTATGTCCCTTTTGACGACGAAGTTTACTACGAGGACATTGCCATGTTGTTTGAAGAGCTCATGGCAAAATATCATTTCAACATAGACAGGGAAATTGCCTACACCAACGCCGCCAAAAGTGCGTACTGCAATGACTACCTCATTGCGTGGGGGCAAACAGGCCGTATCGGTGATCACCACGTAAAGCAAGCTGCAAAAGTCGCAGTGAACTATGTGTTACCCGAAGCGAATATGGATGATTTTATTGATGATCTCGCCGCGCCCATACAAACCCCGGTAAGAGACTGGTGCGCCCCTCTGGTGGTTAAAGCGGGCAAAGGCATCCTTCTTGAAAATGTTGTTAATTATGATGTGCGCGAAAATATGCGCTCACCGCATCATCATTAAAAAAAACGTTCAATAAACGCTGCATCAACCTCATCAATCGAAGCGTGCGCCCATTTAGGGTTTTTATCCTTATCAATCAGCAAGGCGCGTACACCTTCATAAAAATCGGTATGACGCATACATTGGGCAGAGATTTTGCGTTCCATATCAAACACCTGTTCAAGCGAAAGATATTTCCCTCGCTGTAATTGTTCAAACACCAGATGTGCCGTGACAGGGCAACCCGTCTGCAAAGTACGTGCAGCCTGTTGTAGCCACGCGTTTGAGTGTGAGCTGCATTTTTTAATTAAACGGCTGGATAAATCAGCAAGATGTTCAAAATCACAGAGTGCATTGATTAAATCAAAGTGCTGTTTCAATTCAGATTGCGCTAACAAATGCACACTTCGGTATTCCAGACCTTTGATGATATTGGTTAATTCACCCCGCTGATAAGCATCGAAATCAAGCGCCTGCATGGCTTTGATTAAAGTCTGCTTGTATTCATTGGCAATAAAACGATTGGCCAGTCCTGCAAACAGCGCATCATGGGCATTGATGTTGGCACCCGTTAAGCCGAGAAATAATCCCGTTTTGCCAGGTGCACGATTCAAAAACCAACTGCCACCAACATCAGGATACAAACCAATGGTAATTTCGGGCATCGCGCTACGTGAAGTTTCAGTCATAATGCGATGCGTGCAGGCGGTCATTAAACCCAAACCACCCCCCATCACCACACCGTTTCCCCAACAAACGATGGGTTTGGGGAAAGTATGCAACGCAAAATCAAGCGCATATTCCTGATTAAAAAAATCTATCGCACTCGGGTTATCAATGCCCTGCACTGTGTTGATTCTTCCTGCATACAGGCTTTTAACATCACCACCAGCACAAAATGCCTTTTCACCAGCACCATCGAGAAAAATCGCACACAGTCTTGCATTATTTCGCCACTGCTCAAGCTGCTGATGAATCAACTGCACCATTTCCAGCGTCAGTGAATTAAAACTTTGCGGCGCATTGAGATGAATATGACCAACAAAACCTTCGCCCGAAGTCAGGGCAAGTTCATTTAGTATAACAACGGAATCACTCATACAATCAGGTCCTGGGTAAGGTAACGCCGATTTGGCCTTGATATTTTCCACCGCGATCCTTGTAGGAAGTTTCACACACTTCATCAGATTCAAAGAACAACATTTGCGCCACACCTTCATTGGCATAAATTTTGGCAGGCAAATTGGTGGTGTTTGAAAATTCCAGCGTCACATGCCCTTCCCATTCCGGTTCAAGCGGCGTGACATTCACAATAATGCCACAGCGTGCATAGGTGCTTTTACCCAGACACACGGTCAGCACATTTCTGGGAATACGAAAATATTCAACGGTTCTGGCGAGAGCAAAAGAATTGGGAGGAATCACACACACATCACTTTCAATATCGACAAAACTTTTTTCATCGAAATTTTTTGGATCAACCACTGAAGAATGAATGTTGGTGAAAATCTTGAATTCGGAAGCGCAGCGTACATCATAACCATAACTTGAAGTGCCATAGGAAATAATGCGCTGTTCGTCTTTAAAGCGCACTTGCCCTGGCTCAAACGGCTCAATCATGCCGTGCTGTGCTGCCATGCGCCGAATCCATTTGTCTGACTTGATACTCATTGAAACTTCCTGAAAAACGGTTGGGTTGAATTAAAAAAATATGCGCATTCTATGTGATTCATTTATCTGCTTGAACTGCTTCCTGCGCCGTGTTTTCCTGATATTGCTGCCATCTGCCCAGTAATTTTGGTGTGCAGCGCTCCAGCATCGGGGCAAATTGTTGCGCTTCAAAATCCCTGATCACACCGCCGCCTTGCGCAGCCCAGGCATGACAACTGTCTACAATGCTCGACTGAATCACACTCATGGCATTCGGCACATTAGCTGCGGGACAATTTTCATCCAGCCCTCGAAAGGAATGGTTCCAGCTGCCCACCTGATTCATCGCAACACCAATCGCCCGATAGAGTGTCATCAAGTGCATGCAGCCGCGCGTAGCACCAAACACTTCGGCCACTTTCTGGTTATAGGGTTTGCCTGTTTTGGTGCCGATGAGTTCTTCGGCTCTGGCAGGAATTTGCTCCGCACAAATGCCCGCAAACGCCATTTGTGGCAAGGCCATTTCTGATTGCACAATTTCGCGGGTATTCGCATCAAAACTCAAACGCACCACCATACCATGCACATCGATTTCCTTGTCTGCCTGCTGGTAATCGGCGCGGCTATCCACCAGTTCGCCACGAATCTGAATCAAACCATTGTCCAGCTTGCACGAATCAATAAAAATTCTGCGTGAAAATCCGCTCTCACCTTCCAACGCCAAATGGCCTGAATATCGCCGTTGTGCTTGCATGTGCCTGCCCTCAAAAATGCTGCGTGCATCTTACGGCCTTTAATCTGCTCAAACAAATTACAAAACTTTGCTATCCTTGCCGCCCTGCGCCCCAGCTCTTTCAATCAGGCACTTTTGGAAAATCCTTACATGAATTCTGCCGTAACTTCTGAAACCCCTCGTAAAATTCTGGTGACCAATGCACTGCCCTATGCCAACGGCCTCATGCACCTTGGCCATCTGGTTGAGCACATTCAAACCGACATCTGGGTGCGCTTTCAAAAGATGCGCGGGCATGAATGCTATGCAATCTGTGGTGATGATACGCACGGCACAGCGGTGATGCTGAACGCCGAGCAACGTGGCATGTCACCCGAAGCATTGATAGAGGAAGTGCATCAGGAACGTCTGAGCAGCCTTGCAGGATTCGGGATTCACTACGATAACTACTACACCACGCATTCCAGCGAAAACCGCTACTTTTCTTCGCTCATTTATGAAAGAAGCAAAGCCGCAGGCGCGATTGAAATAAAATCCGTCAAACAACTTTTTGACCCGCAAAAAAATCTGTTTCTGGCGGATCGCTATGTGAAAGGTGAATGCCCGAAATGCGCCGCAAAAGATCAATATGGCGATAACTGTGAGGTCTGTAGCGCGACTTACAATGCCAATGAATTGCGCAATCCCTATTCAACCTTGTCAGGTGCAACACCTGTAGAAAAAGAAAGTGAACATTATTTTTTCAAACAATCCAACTACGTTGACATGCTCAAAAGCTGGACACGCAGTGGTGTATTACAGGAAGAAATTGCCAACAAACTTGATGAGTGGCTGGAAACAGGTTTGCAAGATAAAGACATCAGCCGCGATGCCCCCTACTTCGGTTTTGAAATTCCCGATGCCCCTGGCAAATACTTCTATGTGTGGATGGATGCGCCGATTGGTTACATCAGTATTTTCAAACATCTTTGCGACAAGCAAGGCATTGATTTCGACAGCTTCTGGAACAAAGGTTCGCAAGCCGAGCTGTACCATTTCATCGGTAAAGACATCATTCAGTTTCATGCACTGTTATGGCCAGCCATGCTCAGCGCAGCAGATTTTCGTTTACCCAACGGTATTTTTGCGCACGGCTTTCTCACCGTGAATGGTGAAAAACTTTCAAAATCACGCGGCACGGCCATCAATGCCCAGCTCTACCTGAAACATTTAAACGCAGAAGCCCTGCGCTTCTATTTTGCCTGCAAGCTCAATAACCGTGTGGAAGACATTGATCTCAACATGACCGACTTCACGCAACGCTTCAATTCCGATGTGGTCGGCAAGGTCGTCAACATTGCCAGCCGTTGTGCAGGTTTCATTGTGAAACAACATGAAGGGAAACTGGCTTCTGAAATCACGGCATCCGAGCTGCTCTCCGAATTGCAACAGGCCAATGCTGAAATCGCCGACTTTTATGAAAAGCGTGAGTATTCCAAAGCCATACGTTTGATTATGGCACTGGCAGATAAAGCCAATCAGTTTATTGACGAACACAAACCCTGGGTACTCGCGAAGGAAACAGGTAAGGAGCAACAAGTACAAGACGTGTGTTCCACTGGTTTGAATTGTTTTCGCCTGCTGGTGCTGTATTTGAAACCTGTGATGCCAAAACTGGCACAAGACAGCGAAGCCTTCCTCAACATCCAGCCTTTAAACTGGCAAGACAGCAACACCCTGCTGACCAATCACACCATCCAGCCATTCAAGGCACTCGCACAACGACTGGGCAATGAGCAAGTAGTCGCGATGATGGACGAGGCCAAGGCAAGTATCCTGACTCAATAAATTGACTAATCGTCATTTTTTGCGATGATGACACTTCATTCACCTTATCCATTTTTCTGTATGGCAAAATCCGGGCGCAAACAAGAAAGCATCGAACAACGAGAGATTGAACTCATCGAAATCGCCAGGGAGATTATTGAAAACGAAGGCTTGAATGCACTGACCATGGACAAACTCACCGCCCGCTGTGATTATTCAAAGGGCACAGTTTATAACCACTTCTCCTGCAGGGAAGATTTGCTGGTAGGCGTTTCAAACGAAGGCTTAAGAGATTTACAACAACTGTTCTCGAAGCTGGATAACTTTCAGGGCAATGGGCGTGAACAGATGATTGGCTTGCAGTTGGCTTATCTCTATTTTTCCAAACTCTACCCCAGCCAGTTTCTGTGTATTTTGTCGGTCAAGAATCCTGCCATTCTCAAGCGCACTTCAGCGCAGCGAAAACAACAACAACTGGAACTGGAAATTGGTCTGGAAGCAAGAGCACGTACCATCGTCGCCAAGGCGCAACAAGACAAGGAACTTGTCCTGAGCGCAAACAGGGAAACCAAACAAATTACTTTTGCCAACTGGTCACAAACCTTTGGTGCACTGGTACTTGCCAACGCAGCGGGTTCGCTGATTGGCTTGCAGGGCATCGATGTAGGCAAGGAATTCTTTATCAATGCCTTCGTACTCAATGACGGTTTCAACTGGCAACCCTTGAGCAAGGAGTTTGACTACTTCTCTTCCATTGAAAAACTAAAGCGTCATGTGTTTTTTGAGGAAGAGATTCTGGTCTCTGAAATATCCCAAAAAGTAGCTGCGGTTGCTGCGTTTTAAGACGTTTGTTGGCTATTAAAGCATCACAAGCTACAATCTGCGCAACCTCGTAAAGGGATATGAAGTTTAGCGACAACCAAGAGAGCCAAGTTATGGGAAGTTCGAAAAAACACTACACACACTACACTGTAAAGCCACTGCTCGTCTGCTTACTTGCTGCACTTGCTGCTCCTGTACTGGCCTTCAAGATTGAAGAAGTGAATTTTGATACCACTTTTGGGCTTCAAACACGCGTTTTCGATAATAACCCTATCTCTCCTGTTCAACGGCGGCACGAATTCCTTTCCGCTTTTTTTGAGCAGGAAATTTCATATCAGTGGAATGGTGGTCTGGATAGCTGGGTGTTTACCCCCTACTTCATGATTACCCGCTATGAAGACCCAATGAAAATTGAACATGATGGGTATGTACCTTTTGTGGTACCAATTCCCGTAATTGACTTTGGTGATACACGCACTGCCCATAGAAGCTACGGTGATGTTCGTGAATTTCTATGGACACACATTGCCGACAGCCGTACCTGGGAAGTACGTACCGGTATCGGACAAGTATTCTGGGGCGTAGCCGAAAGCCAGCATCTGGTCGATGTGATTAACCAGAAAGATTTACGCGCCGATATTGATGGAGAGGTTAAACTTGGCCAGCCAATGATCAATCTCACTCTGATCAGAAGCTGGGGAAACCTCGACTTTTTTGTGTTGCCAGGCTTCAGAGAAAGAGTCTATCAGGAAAATGTCGGTCGCTTGGGTCCCGTTCTTTTGACTAATCCCTACTTACCGATTGCACAAATAAATGCAACTAACCCAAACCCTGCCTATATGGTACGTGATGACAAAGTAGCCTATGAATCGGGTGCCGAAGAACTGCACACCGATGCTGCTTTCCGCTGGAGCCATAGTGTAGGTGTCAATGATATTGGCCTTTCCTGGTTTCAAGGCACCAACCGCGAGCCAGTGCTATATCAGATCATCAGCGAAAAACTCAACGTCGCTCCTCCAGTGACAGATTTTGCAAGCGAACCTTCTGTAAGATACATAACCCCTTACTATGAGCAAATGACACAATTCGGTGTGGATTATCAAGCCACATTAGGAAACTGGCTGCTTAAATTTGAAGGGATTTACAGAGACAGCGATAGCCTCAAAACACCGGCAAAAGACGCTGCCAGTGGAAAAACAGATAACTTCACCACCGATTACACCGCCGTGACTGCGGGTTTTGAATATACCATCACCAATATTTTCGATAGCCCTGCGAGTGTCGGTTTGATTCTGGAATACCTGTGGGACAGTCGCGAATTTGAAACCACTCACCCTTATCAGGACGATGTATTCGCAGGTATTCGCTACACGCACACCAGCACATCAGACCCAAGCATCTTGTTAGGCTTGATACAGGACATGGAACTGGATTCCTATGTAGTGATTCTGGAAACCAGCCGACGCATTGCGAAAAGCTCAAAAATTATTTTTGAAATCATGAGCGCGCGTGCTGACAAAGATGCACCAACCAAACTCAAGCAGGGCTTTGATGCGACCGCCTTCATTGCCAATGAAGATCACGCGCGACTGGCGTGGGAAACCTACTACTAATTTTTAAACCAACGCCCTACTCACAATCTCATACACATCTTTGGATAAATCAGGCAAAGCCAGCAAGGCTTCCAGTTGAGCTTTCATTAACTCGCTGCGCTTGCCGCTGTAACGCTTCCAATGCACCAGTGAAGTCACTAGTCTTGCCGCAATTTGCGGGTTGATTGTATTCAGTTGCCTGATTTGTTGTGCAAAGAATTCATAACCCGAACCATCGGCTGCATGAAAATGTGCGTAATTTTGCGCGAAGGAAGCCAGCACAGAACGCACACGGTTTGGATTTCCCATATCAAAATCACGGTGCTGCATCAGTGCTTTCACAGAAGCAAGCACGCTATTGTTATCCACACTCGCCTGCACACTGAACCATTGATCAATCACCAGCGCTTCATGCTGCCATTGTTTGTAAAAATGTTCGATGGCTTCCGCTTTTGCTTCACTGAAACACGCTGAATCGCACCCTGCCAATGCTCTAAATGCAGCGCCCTGATCCGTCATATTGCTTGCATGGCTAAATTGGGACTTGGCAAGCTCTAACGCTCGTTCATCGCCCAATAAACACAGATACCTTAAACACATATTTTTCAAACTACGTTGCCCAATTTGTTCTGAATTGGGCTGATAGGCTTCACTGGTGAGATTCGCCAGATACAAGGTTTTGAAAACATCGGCAAAATATTGCGCAATACTCTGCTCAAGAAAACGATGCGCTGCATACACGGCATCAACATCGATCAACTCATACTGCTCCGCCAGAAATGATTGACTGGGCAAGCCCAGCATTCTTGCCAATAAAGCCTTGTCGATGTCTTTTTTATTCAGCAGTGTTTGAATCGCCTGCTTTAAGGATTCGTCAAACACCAGCGTTTTACCTGCCTGCACATCAGCCACCGCCTGCTTGAGTTGTTTCATATACAAACGCTGACTGGCGTCCCATGCGTTGAAGCCATCATCATCAAATGCCATCAACAAGGCCAAATCTTCACTACTATAATCAACTTCCAGCTTCACAGGCGCAGAAAAATTTCTCAGTAGCGATAACACAGGTGCACTTTCGACACCTTCCAGTTCAAAACTTTGCTGATTGCTGACCAGTTCCAGCAAACATTCATTGCATGACTGTCCTGCGTAAGAAAAATCAAGTTTCTTTCCTGATTTTGAAAACAAGGCCACTTTGATTGGCACAAGAAAACTTTCTTTATGCGCTTGCTCTGGTGTGGCTGGACACGTTTGAGAAAAATTCAATGTTAATTTTTTGGCATGCACCTCATAAGCCACCTGCAAGGTGAGCACAGGAGTCCCCGCCTGACTGTACCAGCGCTTGAATTGCGTGAAGTCGCGACTGGAAATTTCTTCCATACACGCCACAAAATCATCACACGTCACTGCCTGACCATCAAAGCGTTCAAAATATACATCACACGCCTCACGGAATTTTTTCGCTCCCAGCAAGGTATGCAACATACGGACAACTTCTGCGCCTTTGTTGTAAACCGTAACCGTATAAAAATTATTCATCTCGATATACGAGGGCGGCCTGACAGGATGCGCCATAGGACCGGCATCTTCCTTGAACTGAAAATTTCTCAGAATATTGACATCATCAATACGCTTGACCGTTCTTGAACCCATATCGGAAGAAAATTCTTCATCACGAAAAACCGTAAAACCTTCCTTCAAGCTCAGTTGAAACCAATCCCTGCACGTAACGCGATTGCCACTCCAGTTATGAAAATATTCATGTGCCACCACACCTTCCACGCGCTCAAAACCCAAATCGCTGGTGGTCAGTTCATGCGCCAGCACACAAGAGGTATTAAAAATATTCAAGCCCTTGTTTTCCATTGCACCCATATTGAAATGATTCACCGCCACAATCATGTAAACGTCCAAATCATATTCACGGCCAAACACCTGTTCGTCCCAGCGCATGGCATTTTTGAGTGATTGAAGCGCATGTGCACATTTATCCACATCCTGCTTTTCAACAAACAGTTCCAGTGACACAGGCTTACCCGAAGCGCGAATAAATTCATCTTTGACACATTCCAGATTACCCGCTACCAGTGCAAACAAATAACAAGGCTTTTTAAAGGGATCCTGCCATTTTACCCAATGACGCTGACTGCCCTGCTGTACAGCAAGCTCACCTTTGTCGATACAGTTACCATTGGAAAGCAATATCGGATACAAGGTTTTATCGGCTTCAACATAGACTTCAAATGCAGACATCACATCAGGGCGATCCAGATAATAGGTAATTCTTCTAAAACCATGTGCCTCACATTGAGTGCAATACATGCCCTTTGAAACATACAAGCCTTCCAAAGCCGTATTCAAATGTGGCTGAATGCGTGTTTCTATTTCCAGACTGAAACCATCTTGCAAACTGAAATCATCACCCACATTGAAAATCGTCAGATTCTCTTTGTCCACGCGATAATTTTGTTGTTGCAAAGACACGCCATTCAAAGTCAGCGCAAGCAATTCAAGCTCCACCCCCGACAAAATCAAATCCGCCATTTTATTTGGTGATTGTGGATTTTTTTTGACACGCAATCTGGATTTCACAAGGGTGTAATCCGGATAAAGAAAAAATGCCAGTTCGGTTTTATCAATCAAAAAATCGGGTACCTGATAATCTTTCAGGTAAATCGCTACAGGGTTCTGGTTTTCTTTCATAAAAGTTCAATCAGCCAAGAAATTTAACAATTTGTTCCTGATGATGCACGGCGCTGTCGCAGGCTTCATGTTCAGGCTTGTGGATATATGCGGTTCGTTCATGCTCAGGTAAATGCTTGACTTCCCATGCAATCATGGCTTGTATAGCGATGGAACGTTGCTTGTCGGTCAGTACATTCCCGCTTTGCCAGCGCCCCAGCTCCAGAGCGGTTTTCATTTCAAGATAGATGTCTTGTGAAATATGGTTTATGAGTGAATGAGTGGCATCCATCGTGGTGTTTACCTTCTTGAAAAAATCAGGACAACTTGGTGCCCCAGCCCAATTTACTGCGACACGCTTCGTAAAATTCGTGGCTCTTGGGGTGCATTAACAAAAGTGGCTTCTCATATTTTTCAACTTCAATACTCTGCCCACGACTGAGCTTGTGTGTCTGCTGACCATCACAGGCAATTTGCGCACGATTGTGACTGTCTGAACCCGGAACAATATAAACCTTGCTGTTACCATCAATCACCATCGGGCGACTGCTTAAAGTGTGAGGACAAATTGGCACCAACACCAAAGCATTCAGACTCGGGTGCATAATCGGCCCACCCCCTGACAAAGCATAAGCAGTAGAACCGGTAGGCGTAGAAATAATCAGGCCATCAGCAGATTGGCTATAAACAAAATGCTCATCGACATACAGTTCATATTCCACCATGCTCACTGCGGTGCCTGAATTCAACACAATGTCATTCAGGGCAGTGCCAATAAATTTACCATCGATTTTTGCCTGAATCAGAAATCTTTCTTCAAGCAAAAACTCACCTGCAAAAATTCCAAGCAAACTGCTTTCCAATTCAGCAGGGTTTATATCGGTCAGGAAACCCAAGCTGCCACGATTAACCCCCAAAACAGGAATACCATGTCGTGCAGCAGCACGCGCACTACTCAATAGCGTGCCATCTCCGCCCACCACAATCAGTAAATTGACTGTCGCACATAAACTGTCGATATCGAGAATATCCGCCTTGCCATTAAAATTACCCAAAGCCTTACCTGTGCGTTCATCAAAATACAAGCGCTTGCCTTGTTTCAGCACAAAGTCACTCAAACTTTCCAGCGTAGAAACAGCCTTGGCGCTATCAAGCAAGCCCAATACGCCAATATGTTCAAAATAATTTCCCACTCTGTTGTTACCTTCCACCATGCTTCTTGCAGCGATTCGACTCACCCGCACGATAATTTACAGGTTTATCAGTTCGGTTTATCTTGTCACCGCATACTTTATTGTCAGGCAAGGGTGCCGTGCAAACGGGTTTGTTATAGTGCTCCAGCCAGATTTCATAAGCCTCTACACTGATATTGCATTTTTTTGCAGCAAAAACATTCGGGTTTTCAATAAAGCTTGCCACGTCATTGAGTGGAATGGTCATATGCCCTGCGCCTGGTTTAAAACTCACAAAGCTGATTTCTGCTGCTGTCAGTTTCTGGAAAAATTCGTCTGCGCCACCCTTCATCAAACGAAATTTATCACCACGTAATTCTGTCAGTTCTTTTTTCAGAACTTCAATTTGTTGATCCTTCTGCTTATATTCTTCCACCAGTGTTTTTCTGGTTTCATCAAGCTGCTTCTGACTTTCTTTCTCGAAAGCTTTTAATTTTTTATCAAGATTTTTTTCCAGTTCTGTTTTTTGTTTTTCCAATTCTATTCTTTGTTTTTCAGATTCTGCTGCCTGCTTGCCCAGGACCACCTTGCTTTCCTTTTCAATTTTTTGTTTGAGCGTAGCAAGACTTTCCTTACCCTGCTTTTCAGATTTCTCGAGCGCTTCTTCAGCCTTTTTTAGCTCCTTTTCCAGCAACGCTACATTTTTTTGTAGCTGTTTCAATTGATTGAGCAATTCCTGTTTTTCTTTATTTGAAGCATCCAGCGCTTTTTGCTGTTCTGAAAATACTTCTTTCGATACACCGTTACTTGCAGGTGCTACCGCTATAGAAGGTGCATTGTCATACTGACCACCTGCTTCGCGCATCACCATCGAAGCATCGCCCATCCATTCGCTCTCCGCTTCTTGCGGCAAACACAAACGATTTGCACGACTGGCATTACGCAAATGAACCAAATCATTACTGCCGTTTCGCTCAGAGGGATCCCACAGATAAGCTTCGTAATCTGCTTGCTGATTCGTACCTTGCATGTAAATTTTGCAGGCACCGCCGCCCAAATCAGGACCTGCAACTCCCTTCGCAGCCAATTTACGCAGTGGCAAATTCCATCGGCTATCGACCTTGCCATGATTGTCAAAGCTCACCACAAAAAATACCAAAGCGGTCAAATTAAGCCCTCCATCCAGTAAAGCATAGGCAGCTTCTACAGTACGATTCGCTAATTCAGGTGCAGGTACCATACTGTCAAGCAGAGACTCAAACTCGCTATACAGCATTTCCTTATCGACACCCTGTTTATCGAAGAAATAAACAACTTCGTGTTTTCCATTCACACCCATAATCTAAAATTTTTCTATGTATTGAAGGGTTGTTCAGTATATCGATATTTGTGATAGACAAAAGTATGCAAAGAGAATGCAGTGAGGAAAAAGAAGAAAAGGAAATGATAATGATGAGAGAAAAAATGGCGGAGCGGACGGGGCTCGAACCCGCGACCCCCGGCGTGACAGGCCGGTATTCTAACCAACT
>CAZKYI010000014.1:0-37105 GCA_964557005.1 uncultured Pseudomonadales bacterium | reverse complement strand
TCAGTTGATGTTGCTTTGATTTATTTCAAAGTTTTAACTCTGTGATAGCCCCGCTTTCCCTCTCCTTTAGCGGGGCTTTTTTTTGCCCCAAATTCGCCCTTAATACAAACCTTGCTCCCCTTCGGGACGATGGCGAAATCGCTTATATCCCCACATGTATTGTTCTGGCACTTCCCTTACCGCATCTTCAACTGCCTGATTCAGGGCAGATACAGAATGATACATATCAGAATCCAAAATAGCCTCAGACACATTTTTGATAACAATATCAAAACCTTGACCAACATCTTTACGTTGAACATACACCAATAAAGGTATGGCTCCCGATTTGTGGAGCAGCTTGCTGATGAGCGTCATGGTCAGAGCTTCAATACCAAAAAAAGGCGCAAATATGCCGTTTTGCCGCCCAGGCTCCTGATCAGGCAATATAATCAGATTTTCTCGACTCCTGAGCGAAGTTATCAGCTTCACTATTCCCTTTGGACTCGCTTCCGCAAGTTTCAACCCTGTACGCGACCTTCCCTTCAACATGAATTCATCTACTTCCCTGAGCTGAGCAGGAGAATACATGGCTATCAATTCCATTTTCGGTGTAAGCCAGGCATTCAGCATTTCCCAATTCCCTAGATGCGGGAGAATAATCACAATGCCTTTCTTTTGAGACAAAGCTTGTTCAAGCAGCTCCTCACCATAGACCTGTTTTATATGCGATGCAGCCCATGCTGAATCAGAACACCAGATTCTGGCAATCTCACAAACCAACATGCCGCTATGTTGGAAACTGGTATGCAGTAATGACTTTCGGCTGTCGTCATTCAACTCAGGAAAACATAACTCCAGATTGCGTCGGGCAATTTTTACTTCGCGGGTATTAAACAAAATCGACAATCGCCCCAGAACAATACCAAAACTCTGCGCCAAAAAGAGCGGTAAGCTACCCACAAGCTTTATGACCAAAACCGCAATCTTTCCTTTTAAACGATTTTTAAAACGTGATTTGGTTTTCCGTGAATCAGATTTCATAGGCTGTGTAAAATTGAACTCACCCGCTCAATCAAAGTCGTTTAGAATACTGCATAATACCTTAGTCTTGATTTCAACTCATTCAATTCACAAGAAAGATCATTATGAAGTTCTCAAAAGTACAAGCAGAAAAACTTGGTGCAGTCCTTAATCCTGAACATTATCCCGATTGTCTCAACTTCCAGGAATGTCATGGTTTTTTATGTGCTTTGGCATGTGGCCCATCTGAATTGAGCATTGAAGAAAAACTGGCTCTTATTATTTTTGACCAACCCAGGCTTGATAAAAATCATTCGTTGGATTCAGAAATCGTTCATCACATTACAGATTTGGACAAAGCGATTCAGCAAGCACTGTTTCTTTGTGAAACTCTACTAATACCCGTTGATTTGAATTTAACCGATGGTCAAATCGATATTTCTTTTGAACATTGGTTGATGGGGTTTTTTGAAGCGCACTTTCTACATGAAGAAGATTGGTATATAGCAGATGAAGAACGCGCTTCAGAAATGCTCCTACCTTTTATCGCAGCATTTAACGAAATTGAAAACGAAGCACTCGACAGCATTCGTACCAATTATACCTTGCTACAAAATCTGATTTTTACAATTCCTCAGGCATTACAGGATTTATATCTTTTTTACACTCTTGGAGAGCCAAAACCAGACGACGATACCGAGTGCTAAAAAAAACACACATGCAAGCAACGACCACACCATTGCAAAATAACCAAATAATTTGGGTGCCATCATTAACGTGGTCATCAGCGAATCCTGATAATAAAAAAACCATTGGTCGGTTTCAGGAAAAAAAATCTGGTGAAATAAAGTAAAAATCCTCGCCGGGCTAATCAACATCACCAAAGCAATCACTACAATAAGCAATCCTGTATAAGCAATTACGATACGTTGAGCCTCGGGAGCCTGAATGCGTCTTCCCAGAATTATCCATATACAACAAAACACAATAAAAAAATTCAAATAGGCAAACCATTTGAATTTTTCAATCAGGCTACTAACTAACCGTAAATGGTTGATTTCCCTTTCATGAAATAACACACCCAAGCGCTTTCCTTGAGAAGAATAAAAAACAATTTTTTCCAGCCCTTTACCTTCATCTTCAACACTTTTAAGCACTTCGGAAAATAAGCGAATTCGTTCCTCACGATTCGTATATTGAAATTCAGGTTTATAACGATTCATCGGAGCGAAATATTCAATAAATTCTTCAAGCTCGGTGTGGTCATAGAAAAATCCATAAAGAAAATTCTGGCTTGCCAAAACCTGCCATGACAAATACAAACTGATGACCAGTAAACCTGGAAACAGCAATAACCATGCAAAGGAAGGATATTTCATCAATACACTCTTCAAAATCATTGCGGACAAGTATATATCACTGTCCTCAATCTTTTAGTATTCACACTCAGGATTGCTATACTCCCGCTTTCAACTTGGCTCAGAGACATATCATGGACTTTCAACTGACAGAACAACAAAGCTCACTCCAGCAAGCAGCACGAAAATTTGCCCAGGGAGAACTCAAAGAAATCGCTCGCGAGCTGGAACACACAGCAAGCCCACCCTCTAAAGAATTACTTAAGACTTATGCACAACTGGGCTTCCTTGGTGTCAATATTCCGGAACAGTACGGTGGCTTGGGTTTAGGGAATCTTGAAGCACTGTTGGTATTGGAAGAATTTGCAAAAATTTCCTCTGCCGTTGCTTTCCCCGTGTTTGAATCTTGCGTTGGCCCAATCAAGGCGATTGAAAATTTCGCGTCAGAAAACCTTAAGAAGGCTGTAATACCTAGAGTTTGTGCTGGAGAATTTGTGTGTGCGGTATCCATGTCCGAACCCAATGCAGGATCAGCCCTGACGGATTTAACCACCAAAGCAGAAATCAAAGGAGACAAAATCATTATCAATGGCACCAAGCGTTGGTGCTCCGGCGGCGGGCATTCCGATGGTTACGTCGTTTATAGCCGTATGTCCAACGAGCCTGCTGCTAAAGGTATTGGTGCTGTTTTTGTTGAAAAGGAGCGCAAAGGCATGTCTTTTGGTTCACAAGAACAACTCATGGGCTTTAGAGGCGTACCTTCTGCCGATATATTTTTTGATAACGTGGAAGTGCCACTCGACAACCTCATCGTGCCTGCAGGCGGATTTTCCAAACTGATGGAAGCCTTCGATTTGGAACGCTGCGGCAATGCCACAATGGCGCTTGGCCAAGCTTCGGGTGCGCTTGAAGATTTATTACCCTACATTCAGGAACGTGAAGCGTTTGGTAAACCCATCGTAGATTTTCAAGCCGTTCAATTAAAAGTTGCTGAAATGGTAATGCAGGTGGAAGCTTCCCGACTCTTGATTCACCGTGCAGCAGTCAATTCAGAAAACGGACTTCCATCTGTAAAAGATTCATCACTGGCAAAATGCTTTGCTAACGAAATTGCTCGGGAAGTTACCGGCAACGCAGTACAACTGATGGGCGCATACGGTTATTCAAAAGAATACCCAATGGAGAGACGTATGCGAGATGCCTGGGGTTGGGGAATTGCCGGTGGCGCAATCGATATTCAAAAAACCAACATTACTTCTGCACTTATCGGTCGTCGATTCAATCAACGAGCCAGATAAGCTGTAAGAACTATTGGGTTTTACGCATCATCACCACTCAAACCAGACCCTGATAATACTCTGTTATAAGTAATATCAGCTTGAGACTTCATATAATCCAGATGTGCTCTCCAGTCAGAATTTGCTGTATTAAAATTCGCCTGTCTGACCAAAGCATTGAGTCTTTGTTCATCGGGTTGTTCAACAGTCTCATGAACTTTTTCCAGACTTACTATCGCTACGTCACCTTCATTCACATCAACACTTGCAAATGAATAATGTCCGTCAGCAGATCGAGGCATTTCAAAAGCCTGCTTGAGTATTTGCGGATCAACGCCTGATATTCTTCTTTCAGCATTAACTTTTTTCTGCCAGGTTACGCTGGCTGTTTTGGAAACAGATTCCAGATTTTCACCTGCTTCAAGCATTGCCAATAATTCGCTTTCCATTTTTGCCAAAGCTTCTTCTGCTTTCATGGTTTTTAATATGAACGTTATCTCATCAGATACCGTTTCAAGAGGCTTTAATTCAGAAGGGAAATGCTGATTCAGCCTCAATGCGATGGCATGTCCTTGCCCAACCTCAACCACACTACTATTCTCGGATTCCTTCATGATTGCGTTGGAAAATGCCAAATCACGAATATCTTTGTTTGCGGCTATTCCCTCACCTGCTGAACGAGTAAATATCTGGCTCACCTTTAGCTCAGTTGCCAAAGCCAAAGCAGGTTCATCCAGATCAGGGTTTTCGTAAACCAGCTCTTCAAGTTCTGCGATTTTCTGCTGATACAAATCATAAGCAAATTTGGCTTTAAGCTGGGTTTCGATTCGAGACTTTTCCTTATTGAAATCCAGTTTTTGAGTTGCAGCAATTTCAGTCAGCTTAATCAAATGATAGCCAAACTCTGTTAATACCGGCGCAGAAACTTCACCGACATTCAAACTATAAAGTGCTTCTTCAAATTCAGGCACATAAGCACCTTTCATAGCGAAACCCAGATCACCACCTTGTTTGGCAGAACCCGGATCCTGAGATACCTGTTTTGCAAGTTCGCTGAAGTCAGCCCCATTTTTTAACTTTGATGCTATTTCTGAAATGGTTTCAAATGCCTTGGCTTCATTGGTATTTCCATCAACCGTAATCAAAATATGGGAAGCCTTTCTTGCTGTATTCTGATTCAGCTTTGCCTGCTCACTTTCAAACTGCGCAACAATATCTTCATTGCTGATAGAAATATCTTGCTCAAAATCTTTAGCTCGAAGTTCAATATATTCAATGCGAGCGGATTCTATTGTCCTGAACATGGCAGAGTTATTCTCATAATAATCTTTGATTTCCTCATCACTGACAGAAACGCTTTTTCTAAAATCATCCAGCGAAAGATATAAATACGAGAAATCTCTTTTTTGCAGTCTCAAGGATTCCAGCCTTTGAACTTCTGTTTTTAAACCAAAAGCAGAGCTTGTAACCGCTTCCTGAATCTGACCAACACTGACATCACCTTTAATCAATTCAACCAGATATTTGCTAGAAATCCTTTGCTGAGCCGCAATCGTTTCAAAAATTTCTTGAGAGAATTGCCCATCACTTCCTGAAAATACAGGATAAGCTCTGATAATTTCACTCAATTTTTTAAAAGAAACACTCAAATCATGTTTTTCTGCGTATTTTTTTAAAAGTTCCGCTTCAATTAATTGACCCGAAGCACCTTCGCGCAAGGCTTCCGCAGAAAACACACTCATATCGAAATCCGCGCCAAAGCGTTGTCGAATGCGCTCCTTGTTACTTTCTACGGCATTTATAATTTGCTGTTCAGTAATTTTTTCACCATTCACTTCAATGGCTGCATTACTATTGGTAAAAACCGTAAAGAATGACTCTGCTCCCAAAAACAGGAAAGGTGCAATAAACAAAAGAATCAAAGCCTTTCCAAACCAGCTTTTCAAACCTTTACGCATCAGTTCTAACATAGCTTTACCCTTAATACCGTCTTCCAGTTATCAAAAAAAAAGCGCGGTAATCCGCGCTTTTTTAACACTACAACCTTAAATTAGTTCACCGCATCTTTTAAAGCTTTACCTGCCTTAAAACCTGGCACTTTAGCTGCTTTAATCTGAATGGTTGCACCCGTTTGTGGGTTGCGACCTGTGCGAGCTGCACGCTCTTTTACCTGAAAAGTTCCAAAGCCAACCAGAGCCACCTGGTCTCCATCTTTTAAAGCATTAGTAATAGTATCTAAAGCTGCATCCAGCGCCCGGCCAGCCGCTGCTTTTGAAATGTCAGATGCTGCTGCAATTGAATCGATAAGTTCAGACTTGTTCACGCCGTTCCCCTTATTATTAATTTTGAATGGATATGTGTTTTATTGAATCGAAAGTTTAAAAAAATTCCTTCACTCAAACAAACACAAAATGAAAATCAGTGTTTATATTTTTATGGTACGCACTGCTTAAAATGTGCAGTTGCTTCTCTAAAAAACCCAGCCTTTATACCAATGTGCGCAAGCGAGTGTCAAGAGAAAAGCCTTATAAATACAGGGTTTCCAACAAGTTCCCGCGAGCTAATTCACACTTTGATTTAACTTTCAATAGTCAATTCTAATCAGTTCAATGCGTACTGAGCAGAGAACCATCCAAATCATTGGTTTCAATAGATTTTTCAGTAATCAAATCATCTTCTTCAATCGGTTGTGGCAGACTCGAAAGCGCAATTTCCAGAACCTGATCAATCCATTTCACTGGAATAATATTCAAATTCTCTTTCACATTTTGAGGAATTTCCTTGAGGTCTCTTTTATTTTCCTCAGGAATGATGACTGTTTTAATTCCACCACGATGTGCAGCTAATAATTTTTCTTTCAACCCGCCAATAGGAAGTACTTGACCTCTTAAGGTAATCTCACCCGTCATCGCTACTTCAGCTTTTACGGGTATTCCAGTCAACACGGAAACAACCGCTGTACACATTCCGATTCCCGCACTTGGGCCATCTTTCGGGGTTGCACCTTCGGGCATATGAATATGAATATCCTTCTCTTCATGCATCTTTTTGGGAATGCCCAGACTTGCTGAACGGCTTCGCACAACAGTCATGGCAGCCTGAATCGATTCCTGCATCACATCACCAAGACTTCCTGTTTTGATAATACGACCCTTCCCTGGAATAGCGACCGCCTCAATACTGAGCAGTTCCCCACCCACCTGAGTCCAGGCCAGGCCAGTAACCTGACCTACTTGATCTTTTTCTTCAGCCTTGCCAAAGCTGGTTTTTCGAACACCGCTATATTTTTCCAGCTCCTCTGGCTTAATCACCACTTGAGACTGGGCACCTGTTTTATCACCGAGACTTTCTGCCAATACCTTTTCCTTAACAACTTTGCGGCAAAGCTTGGCGACTTCACGCTCAAGATTTCTGACACCCGCTTCCCTTGTGTAATAGCGAATCAAATCCCTGATGGTGTCCTCACCCACAACAATTTCACTGTTCTTGAGGCCGTTGGATTGAATCTGTTTTGGTAATAGATATTGCTTGGCGATGGCTGTCTTCTCGTCCTCGGTATAACCTGGTAATCGAATGACTTCCATACGATCCAGCAGAGGTGCCGGAATGTTCATTGAATTCGAGGTACACACAAACATCACTTCGGACAAGTCATAATCCAGCTCCAGATAATGATCGTTGAAACTGCTGTTTTGTTCCGGATCGAGCACTTCCAATAACGCTGAGGCCGGATCACCTCGCATATCAGAGCCCATCTTGTCTATTTCATCGAGCAAGAACAGAGGGTTCTTCACACCAACTTTGGAAAGCTTTTGCAGAATTTTACCCGGCATTGCGCCAATATAAGTGCGGCGATGTCCGCGAATTTCAGACTCATCACGCACACCACCCAACGCCATGCGGACATATTTGCGCCCTGTAGCACGTGCAATAGAACGACCTAATGAAGTTTTTCCAACGCCCGGAGGGCCGACCAAACACAAAACCGGCCCTTTTAATTTCTTGACCCTGCTCTGAACAGCCAGATATTCAATAATTCTGTCTTTGACTTCCTCCAGCCCAAAATGATCTTCATCCAGCACTTTCTGGGCATCTGCCAGATTTTTCTTCACCTTGGTTTTTGATTGCCAGGGAATGTTAATCATCCAGTCCAGATACCCACGCACGACAGTCGCCTCGGCAGACATGGGCGACATCATTTTAAGTTTATTCAACTCCGTAGTAGCCTTGTTTCTGGCTTCTTTGGACATACCTGCTTTCGTGATTCGATCTTCAATTTGATCAAGCTCACTGCGACCGCCTTCATCCAAATCACCCAATTCCTTTTGAATTGCCTTCATTTGCTCGTTGAGATAGTACTCGCGTTGACTTTTTTCCATCTGTTTTTTGACGCGGCCGCGTACTTTCTTGTCAACATTCTGCAAATCCAGCTCGTTCAACATGAGCTGAATCATCAGAGTGACACGTTCTTCCAGATCACCACACTCAAGTAATTCCTGTTTATCTTCAAGTTTTATCGACAGATGGGCTGCCATCGTATCTATCAAACGCCCAAGACCTTCAATACTGGTAATTGAATTTTGTACTTCGGGCGCAATCTTCTTTGACACTTTGGCGTATTCATTGAATTGCTTCATCAACTCGCCAACCAGTTCCACCTCTCGCGAACGACCCAAAGGATTCACCTTGATTTCACTCACATCACAACGCAGGTAATCTGAAACACCGTCAAAGGCAAGCAGCTCGGCTCTATAAACACCTTCTACCAACACCTTTACGGTTCCATCTGGTAATCGCAATAACTGGAGAATGTTGGCCACTGTACCAACCTTGTGGAGCGAGTCCTTGCTCAACTCTTCATCATTTTCCTTGCGTTGAGAAACCAGCAAGATTTTTTTGTTACCCGACATTGCCCGTTCGAGCGCTTTAATGGATTTATCCCTTCCGACAAACAGAGGAAGTACCATGTGTGGATAGACAACAACATTGCGCAAAGGCAGCAAAGGTAAATCAAATTGCACGTTGTCTTTTTTGGTTTCGGAGGGAGAACGTCTGTCTTCAGCCATGAGGGATTATCTCGTGTACTTGATAAAAAAAGCCCGCTTGCGCAGGCTTTAACGACTATTTACCACTTTTACTGGATACCTTCTCGGTACTTTCATAAATAACCAGTGGTTGGCTTTCACCAGTAATCGCACCTTCATCTATGACCACTTTGGAAACATCGTCCTGTGATGGCACTTCATACATGGTTTCCAGAAGCACAGATTCCAGAATCGAGCGTAGACCCCTGGCACCTGTTTTACGCTTCATGGCTTTTTTAGCAATGGCTCTCAGTGCCTCTTCCCTGAAATCCAGTTCAACATTTTCCAATTCAAAGAGCTTGGTATATTGCTTGGCGAGCGAATTTTTGGGTTCCACCAGAATTTTAATCAGCGCTTCTTCATCCAGTTCTTCCAGAGTAGCAATCACCGGCAAACGACCCACAAATTCAGGAATCAGCCCATATTTCACCAAGTCTTCGGGCTCAACATCCACCAGCGTTTCACCTACACTGCGAATGCTTTCCTTACTTTTGATTTCAGCACCAAACCCTATACCGCTTTTTTCTGAACGATTCTGAATAATCTTGTCGAGTCCTGAAAAAGCACCACCACAAATGAACAGAATATTGGCGGTATTCACTTGCAGGAATTCCTGTTGAGGGTGTTTACGCCCGCCCTGTGGCGGAACCGAGGCTATCGTACCTTCAATCAGTTTTAATAAGGCTTGTTGTACACCTTCGCCAGACACATCACGGGTAATTGAAGGGTTGTCTGATTTACGGGAAATCTTGTCAATTTCATCGATGTAAACGATACCCATTTGCGCTCGCTCTACATCATACTCACATTTTTGCAGCAATTTTTGGATGATGTTCTCGACATCTTCACCGACATAACCCGCTTCCGTCAGTGTTGTTGCATCGGCAATCGTAAAAGGTACATTCAGCAAACGCGCCAGAGTTTCAGCCAGTAAGGTCTTGCCGCTACCCGTAGGGCCAACCAGCAAAATATTACTTTTTCCCAACTCAACATCACCAGGTTTGCCCTTACTGGAATGGAGGCGTTTGTAATGGTTATACACAGCCACTGAAAGCACTTTCTTGGCTCTGGATTGGCCAATCACGTACTCATCAAGAATGGCACTGATTTCTCTGGGTGTAGGTAATGAATTACCCGAGGATTCGCCCTTATCTTCTTGAATTTCCTCACTAATAATTTCATTACACAGGTCAACGCATTCATCACAAATAAACACAGATGGCCCTGCAATCAGCTTCCTCACTTCATGCTGGCTTTTACCGCAAAAGGAGCAGTACAAAAGCTTATCAGTATCATCTCCTCTGTTTCTGTCGTTACCCATGACCTTACCTCTGCCATTTTTTTGCCAAAAACCTGCATACGGAGCAGGCTTGTATACAGTGTGATAGTGGCTAGATTATCTACGATTCATTGCTTCATTCAAGAGTTTATGGACTAAGCGTGGTTATCAAGCGCTAACCTGTTAACGCCTGGTGATTACCTGATCAATTAACCCGAAATTTTTGGCAGCTTCTGCCGTCATAAAATTATCACGGTCAGTCGCCCTTTCAATTTCTGCCAAAGCTTGACCACTATGCTCAGCCATAATGCGATTTAAACGCGCACGTATATCCAGAATCTCTTTTGCATGAATTTCAAAATCAGAAGCCTGCCCTTGAAAGCCACCTAAAGGTTGATGAATCATGATTCTTGAATTAGGCAAGGCATAACGCTTACCCGATGCGCCTGCATTTAAAAGGAAAGCTCCCATACTCGCTGCCTGACCCACACACATGGTGCTCACATCACTCTTGATGAATTGCATGGTGTCATAAATCGCCAAGCCTGCCGTGACCGAACCGCCAGGGGAATTGATATATAGATTGATGTCTTTATCTGGATTATCCGCTTCCAGAAATAACAACTGAGCTACCACCAGATTCGCCATATGGTCTTCTACTTCACCGACAAGAAACACCACTCTTTCCTTGAGCATGCGAGAGAAAATATCAAAAGAGCGTTCGCCCCGGGCAGATTGCTCTATCACCATAGGAACCAAGGCATTGCGTATATCATTAGAGGAATAAAAGTCTTTCACAGCACGCTCCAGAATTAAAAACAGCATTCTTCCCTATGCTTTACCCAAGTACAAGCAAAATAGAAATAAGCTATAAATACAGTCAATTTTTGAACAAAATATAAGCAAAATAAAACCGCAGCAGGTGCGGTTTTATTTGACTCAGGATAATTGAGCCTTGAAATAAACTTTCAAGGCTGGAGGAATAGAAAAGCTAAATTTCTTCTGTTTGTGCTCTTGGTGTTATGGCCGTCTTGAAATCAACTTTTACAGTATTGATCTTGGCTTCAGACAACACCAAATCAACCAGTTGTTCTTCGAGCACTACCGCCTCGATTTCAGCATGACGTGACTTGTCGTTCATATAGTACTTAACAATTTCATCCTTCTGATCATCATATTGCTCTGCCATTTTCTCGATGTACGCTTTGACAGCTTCACGAGTGGCAGCCAGAGATTTGACATCAATAATTTTGCTCAGCACCAAACTTAAGGCAGCATTTTCCTTTGCCTTATCTGCAAACATATCGTCCGGAAAAATCGAAGGGTCAATCTGCGCGCCACCAAATTGCTGGAACATCTGTCTTTTCATGACCTGAATCTGCTGTTTTACCACCGCCTGTGGAACTTCAACTTCATGCAGTTTCGATAATTCGGCCATAACTTGTTGTTTTACATCGCCTTTCAAAGCTTGCTCCAGCTCCCTATTCATGCTCTCACGTACCTGGGTCTTGAAAGCATCCAAACCTGCTTCAACGCCCATTTTCTTCGCCAGCTCATCAGTCAATTCAGGAATAAATGCCTCATTAACCGTGTTCACCTTAATATGAAAAACAACTGCCTGCCCTTTTAATTCCTCAGCGTGGTAAGTCTCTGGAAAACTTAAATTCAAATCTTTTTCGTCCCCGGCTTTCATTCCCACAATGCCATCTTCAAAACCTGGAATCATACGACCCAAACCCAATTCCAATGGCGAATTCTCGGCACTACCGCCAGCAAAAGCCTCACCGTCCTTCGTACCTTTATAATCAATAATGACCTGATCACCATTTTTGGCAGCGCGCTCTACCGCTTTCCATTCCTTCGCACGCTTTCTCAATTCTTCGAGACGCTCTTCAAAATCCTTGTCACTGATTTCTGATTCACGTTTCTCAATGGTTATTTTGGAAAATTCAGCCAAATCAATTTCAGGAAAAACTTCAAGACGTGCGACGTATTCCAAATCCTGACCTTCTTCACCACTCACCGATTCAATCGCAGGCATACCGGCAGGATTGATGTTTTGCTGGCTCAAGGCTTCAAAAATGGAATCCTGAATCGCCTTTTCAATCACTTCACCACGCAAAGCTGGCCCAAAGCGTTTTTTAACTACTTTGACAGGCACTTTCCCAGGGCGGAAACCATCAATACGTGCAGTACGAGAGACCTCATTGATACGATTCGCTAACGCAGATTCGATTTGTTGTGCGGGAATACCCACTGTGACTTTACGCTCAAGCGTACTAATGTTTTCAACGGAAACTTGCATACTTTATAAGACCTTTATCCCCTGTTTTGAAGGCGCGGGAGTGTGCCATAAGTTCAATCAATACTCTATAACAGAAGATGAAACTAATACACCACACCCACTGCTCTAAGCTCAATCGATTTTCGTGTTAAGCGCTTTAGAATTTCGCTGGCTTTCTCTGTCCATTCCTGATCATTCTCAATAATACGCCCAGCCTCCTGAGCAGCCTGCTCGAGCAATGCTTCCATTTCCCGAATGGCATTCAACAAGGGGGCGGTAAGTTGCTCTGGAAGTTCCTGCTTTGGCTGGCTCGCTTGCTGCCGCAAGGTTTCATAATCGCGCTCCGAAAGTGCCTTCAAGCAAGCCTGAATCCGCAAGAAATAGTGCGCGGCTTCTTTCTCACCAGACAAAATAGCGGCTCCGTGTGCCATGCCCAAAGTATCGAAAATATAAGCATGCTGATAATCCATTTCGGAGCTGAAATACCATCGCTGCCCTGCATCATGCAGGAAAGCCCAAATATCGTTACGGCCGTACTCTGCATTACGTTCCAGCGTATCGGTGACATTAATTTCAAAACGTAGTTGGTGTTCCTGACGATTCAGGGTGCTTCTATCCATCAAACACAAGGGCATGTTGATTTGCTGGAGCGGAATCCAGAAATTCACCAAACTCACAGGGGAAATCGTATTGTTACCATCAGGAGAACGGTGGTTGAACACATAGGGTGCCAAACCTTTCATAATCCGTTTCAGGGGAAAACCATAAACGTCCTGATCACCATGAATCATCATGGCTGCCGCTTGTTTGCTATGCGTGGGAACGGTGTCGTCGTGCTGAATCGCCAAACCGTTCGGGCCGCTACTGCGTACCAGTATGCCCTCACCCGCCACATAGAACATACGAATGCGCTTGCCATTCGAAAGATTGAATACACTGCCGCTAATAGCCTTGCGCATGGTGCCAATATCACCCGCTGCCAAAGCACCTTGCGCTTTGATTTTGGCCAGAATCGCCATGAGTTTTTGATTGGAAGAAAGCGCCACCTTATCGAAGCCCATGCGGTACAAATCAGGTGCATACAAACCGCTATTTAAATCACGTAGTGAACAGCGTTTGAAATCGACCACCTCCGCAGCATCGGCGTAATTTTTGGTTGCGGTATTAGCTCTGAGGCGACCTTTCCTTTCGCTATCTGGAATCACATCTTTGGGTAAGGCAAAGCCCATCATGCCCTGAATATCTGAACCTTGAACCTCAGCACTCATCATCGCCTCCCGAATCTGTTTGGCTCAAATCATAACAAAGCGAGCCAAAAGGAGGAAACTACCGCTTTAGCTTTTCGTTTGGAAAATTAACAATAAAGATGGGGTGGACGATGGGACTTGAACCCACGACGACCGGAATCACAATCCGGGGCTCTACCGACTGAGCTACGCCCACCATTGAGAGAAAATAATTGGCGCGCCCGGCAGGACTCGAACCTGCAACCCTCGGCTTAGAAGGCCGATGCTCTATCCGGTTGAGCTACGGGCGCTCTTGAAACCTGTCTTGCCTGTTGCGCGAAAGTTGGTCGGGATGGAGGGATTTGAACCCCCGACATCTTGCACCCAAAGCAAGCGCGCTACCAAACTGCGCTACATCCCGACATGCATACCCCTTTCAAGGAGCGCGATAATACGCAGCTCACCTACATGAGTCAATTCACTCATGCCAAATAAGCCACTGTCTTTTATAGGATTTCTCGCAATATCTGCGCATGCTACGGAATTTACTCACACGGTGACTCATGCGAAAATCAGCGCCCTCTCAAGCCCTCAATTCATCAGCACAAGGCATTCAATGAGCGCGAAAATTATCGACGGAAAAAGCATTGCAAAAGACATTCGCCTGAGCCTGAAACACAAGGTCGATGAAATAATAAAAAGTGGCAAACGCGCACCCGGGCTAGCGGTGGTTCTGGTTGGAAATGATCCCGCATCAGAAGTGTATGTAAAAAACAAACGCCTTGCCTGCGAGGAAATTGGTTTTAAATCGGTTGATCTTGATTTGCCTGCCTCTACCACTCAGGAAGCACTGCTGCTTACCATTGAAGACCTGAATCAGGACAACAGCATCGACGGTATTCTGGTGCAACTTCCCTTGCCCGCACACATGGACGCAACCGAAATTCTCGAAGCGATTAGCCCTGCCAAAGATGTCGATGGTTTTCACCCTTACAACATTGGCCGTCTTGCGCAACGTCTTCCTGCTATTCGCCCTTGCACACCCAAAGGCATCATGTCGCTGATTGAATCCACCAAGGTGCCATTAAAAGGTGCCGAAGCGTTAATCATCGGCGCATCGAATCATGTGGGTCGCCCAATGGCGTTAGAACTTTTATTGGCAGGATGCACCACTTCGGTGTGTCATCGTTTTACCAAAAATCTTGAAAAACATGTGCGTGAAGCCGACATTGTAGTGGTCGCAGTTGGCAAACCTGAATTTCTGAATGGTGAATGGATCAAGCAAGGCTCAGTTGTGATTGATGTTGGCATCAGCCGCAATGCAGAAGGAAAATTAATTGGCGATGTGCAATTTGATGCTGCATCAAAAAAAGCGGCGTATATCACACCCGTGCCAGGTGGTGTTGGCCCGATGACCATCGCCAGTTTGATGGAAAATACTTTTGAAGCGAGTATTTTGGCGCAGAAGTAAAACTAAAAAACCTGAGACGAATCATCAAACTTTAATTTTTTGAGCTGAAAACTCGTTCGCTACGCTCTCTCAAACAGTCCCAGCTCAAAAAATTAAAATCCGATGCTTCTTCGAGCATAGTCGAGGGATCTGCTTTTAAATTCTTTTCCAGCTTGTTTTTCCACCCGCATCTTCAAGTACCACATTGGCATTTTGCAAGACAGCACGAATCTCATCTGCCCTCGCCCAATTTTTATCCGCACGCGCCTGATTGCGTTCTGCAATCAAGGCTTCAATTTGCTCGGCACTTAAATCACTTTCAGCAACTACAGCCTGAAAATAATCAGAAGGTTTGCAAAAAAGAAAACCCAAACGATTACCAAAACTTTTGAGCTGCCTGAGTAAATTGAGCTTGTCACTTTCCTGAACAGTTGGAAGTAATTTTAATAATTCAAACATCACCGCGATTGCTTGCGCACTGTTGAAATCGTCGTTCATTGCAGCGTCAAACTTGTCACGCAATGCTGTGTTCTCTTCAAAGCTACCTTCAAGTTCCTGCTCAAAAGGCAACAAGGCCTGATAAAACCTGTCCAGCTCTTTTTTTGCGAGATTCAAATTATCTTCGGAATAATTAATGGGGCTACGGTAATGGCTTGAACTCAGAAAATAACGCACCACCTCAGGGTGATAACTTTTCAGAACCTCGCGAATGGTAAAAAAATTACCAAGCGATTTGGACATTTTTTCTTTATTCACGCGCACCGCACCACAGTGCATCCACACCTTGGCAAATTGCTTGCCAGTCGCCGCTTCGGATTGTGCAATCTCGTTTTCGTGATGCGGAAACATCAAATCCGAACCACCGCCGTGAATATCCAGCGTATCGCCCAAACAGGAAGTGCTCATGGCAGAACATTCAATATGCCAGCCAGGGCGGCCATCTCCCCAAGGGCTTTGCCAACTCGCCTCACCCGCCTTCGCCATTTTCCATAACACGAAATCAAGCGGATTATTCTTGGCTTGCTCCGCTTCTATACGCGCACCCACCAACAGCTCTTCAGGTTTTCTGCGGCTCAGCTTTCCATATTCCCTGAATTTATCGATGGCAAAAAATACATCACCATTACTGCCCTGATAGGCAAATCCTTTTTGTTCCAGTGTTTGAATCAGCACAATGATGTCCTTCATATATTGCGTTGCTCTGGGTTCTACCACAGGCTTTGCAATGTTCAGGCTGCGCTCATCTTCGTGCATGAACTGGATAAAACGCTCACTCAGGCTTTTGTAGTCTTCACCGCTTTCATTGGCGCGTGCAAAAATTTTGTCGTCAACATCGGTGATGTTGCGCACGTACTTTACGTCATAACCGAGATAACACAGATGCCGATAAATCATGTCGAAGGCCACCAGCATACGCGCATGACCAATGTGGCAGTAATCGTAGACCGTAATTCCACAGACATACATGGACACTTTGCCTGGAATTTGTGGGGAAAAAAGCGATTTTTCCTTGCTGAGGCTACTGTAAATAGAAAGCGTCATAAAAACCTGAACAGTACAAATGAAGGGTGAAGCTTGTGCGAAGGCGGATTATACTAACTTGCTTTTTAAACGCGAATCCAACCCTTCCATTCATTTCTTATATCAAGGTTTTAAACATGAAAGTAGCCCTCAACACTTCTCACGGCACCATTACACTCGAATTAGATGCCGAAAAAGCACCCAACACCGTCGCCAATTTCAAGACCTATGTTGAAAACGGCCATTACGATGGCACAATTTTTCACCGCGTCATCAACGGCTTTATGATTCAAGGTGGTGGCTTCACAGTGGGTATGAAACAAAAGCCCACGCTTGCACCTGTCGATAACGAAGCCAACAACGGCCTGAAAAATACCATCGGCACGATTGCGATGGCGCGCACCAATGATCCTCACTCGGCCACTGCACAATTTTTTATCAATGTTGCTGACAATGATTTTCTTAACTTCACTTCACCTACTGCGCAGGGCTGGGGTTATGCGGTGTTTGGCAAAGTGGTCGAAGGCATGGAAGTTGTGAATGCCATTAAAGGTGTGGCCACAGGCAATGCTGGCCCCTATGGTGATGTGCCCAAAGAAAGTGTGGTGATTGAAAAGGCGAGCTTGATTTAAATGTCACCCTGAGCGTAGCCGAAGGGTCTCGACAAACTCGACATGACAGAATGAAATCAATCCTTATATCTGATCTCCACCTTGAAGAAAGCCGCAGCGATATTAGTGCGGCTTTTTTTGCTTTCTGTGAACAGCATTTACTGAATGACAAGATTCAAGATGTCGAAGCCTTCTACATTCTCGGTGATTTTTTTGAAGTATGGATTGGCGATGATTACGAAACGCCCTTTATCGCCTCGATAAAAAATGTGTTAAAAAAAGTCAGCGCTAAAATTTCTCAGTGTTATTTCCAGCACGGTAATCGCGATTTTTTAATCAGCGAGCGTTTTTGTGCAGAAACAGGATTTAAACTGTTAGCAGAAGAACATACATTCAGCTATGCAGGCAAACAGATTTTGCTGATGCACGGCGATTCCCTCTGCACACTCGACACCGAATACATGCAAGCACGACAATTATTACGCAGTGAATTTTTTCAAAAAGAAGTGCTTTCAAAATCCGTTGAAGAGCGTTTAAAACTGGCTGCACAACTACGCAGCGCAAGCAAACATGCAAATGCTGGCAAAACCATGAACATCATGGATGTCACACCGCAAGAAGTGATTAACATCATGGAAAAGCACCAAAGCGATATTCTGATTCATGGCCACACCCATCGCCCTGCCCTGCACGATGTCAAAACCGCACACAATGCACAGGCAAAACGCATAGTGATGAGTGATTGGGAAACGCATATTCGTTATATAGAAATAAGTGAATTCAATATTGAATTGCTGACTTTTTATAAGGAGTGAATTAGATTTAATGCTGACCCTAGGCAACAATCAGCCAGCTCAAGTAGAGGAGTAACTTTTATGCAACTAACAGCGATATTAATTCCCGCACAAGAAGGTGGGTTCGTTGCCATGAACCCTGAAACTGGTACAAATACACAAGGGGAATCCATACAGGAGGCATTAAAAAACCTTCAGGAAGCTACAGTGCTTTATCTGGAAGAGTTTCCTTTAGCTTCTTACGGTACGCCACTTCTAACTACCATTGAAGTTCCTACGCATGTCTCCGCCTAGTCTGCCGCATATCTCTGGCAGTGAAGCGGTACGCGCCCTTGAAAAACTTGGTTTCTCCATTGCTCGCCAAAAAGGTAGTCACATTGTCATGCGTCGTGGCTCATCTGGTTGCGTTGTTCCTAATCACAAAGAAATCAAGGTCGGTACTTTGTCTGGCGTATTAAAACAGGCTGGCGTTTCATATGAAGAATTCATGTCAGCTCTCAAGGCATGAATCTAGCGAGCTAGAAAATCTCATTAACACATGGAACCTAAGGATTTGTTAAGTGGAGCCGTACTATGAAATCAATACTGTTTATAACTCTTTTAATTCCATCATTAGTGAACGCTGAAATTCATAGGGAAGCACAAATCTGTGAAGAAAGCGGGAAAATTTGCTTTTTCTGGTGGCCAAAACTTCCTGAAGTTAAAGATTGGAATCAAGATATGAAATATAGCTATCACTACAGAATGAACACTCAAGTACCAGTAAATTACACTTTTGAAAATGCAGAGGCTGTAATCTACGCAAAAGCTGAGTATCAAGAAGCATCTTCCCCAGGCGAAACACTTGAAAAATTTATAGCGTTTTCTCAAAACCAATTTATTAGTGGTGCCCCATCAGAGCTGAAAGTTACAAAAACAGGTGAGCTCATTTCTAAAGGCAAGCATAAATTTTTAAGCTACTCCTTTTTTTCCAAAAAGCGAGGGTAACTGGGAGCAAGTGTCCTACGCGGAAGAGCATGATAAAGATGGCAACAAGTACTACTTGATATTTGTTTTAAGTTCCACTTCGAAAGAAGGCTATGAGAAAAATGTCAAGGCATATAATGAGTTTATTGCCCTTTATCAATAGCTCTAAAAACTAACACGGCACTCCACTATGAAAACGATATAAAGCATCTTTCCCTTCTATCAACTCTTTTTCTTTTTCCAGAAAAAATGCAATTCGCGCTTCCGTATCCCCTTCATCATAAAGCCTTGCCAAATACAGATAATCTTCAAAATGGCGACTTTCTGATTTCAGCAAAAAACGATAATACTGCGCCAGTTCCTTATCGACACAAGCACTCAAGGCATGAAAGCGCTCGCAGGAACGTGCCTCAATAATCGCGCCAATAATCAAACAGTCAATCAAGCGTTGTGGTTCATCTTTGTTGGCGAAAGCATGTAATCCGCCTGCATAACCAGAGCCAGTGAGTGGTTGATACGCTATACCGCGCTTTTGCAGAATGTCGAGCACTTGCTCAAAATGCAGCATTTCTTCCCGAACTAACTGACTCATCATTCTGAGTAGTTCTGGCTTGTCGATGTAACGATAAATCAAACTCAAGCCTGTTGAAGCGGCTTTTTTTTCACAATGTGCATGATCCAGCAAAAGTATTTCCAGTTGCGAAGGTGCATGTTCAAGCCACAGCGCGGGTGTTTCACACAATAAAAAATTTTTCACAGGTGCGATTAAATGCTGTTGGCTCATTGCTTGGTTTTGTACAGGAAATCTGTTCACACAAAAAGGCCGTGCATTAAGTCATAAGCGCTTATTGCAGGCAAGTTGCAGGCCGCCCATCGTTACTTTTTTAACGGGATAAAGTACAATGCTGCCCGCCTGAAAACGCACTAATTTACTGGGGGTATTACCGTGTTAGAAGCCTATAGAAAACATGTTACAGAACGTGCTGAGTTGGGCATCGTGCCCAAACCATTGGATGCAGAACAAGTCGCTGCACTGGTCGAACTTTTAAAAAATCCCCCAAAAGGCGAAGAAAAACTGCTGATGGATTTGCTGGAAAATCGCATTCCTGCGGGTGTGGATCAGGCCGCTTATGTGAAAGCGGGATTTTTGACTGCGATTGCCAAGGGGCAAGCGCAATCGCCTCTGGTCAGTCGCGCCAAGGCCACCGAACTGCTTGGCACCATGTTGGGCGGTTACAATGTCGAACCCCTGATTGAATTGCTCGAGGACAAGGAGTTGGGGGATATTGCTGTGCAAGCACTCTCCAAAACCCTGCTGATTTTTGATTCCTTCCACGACATTTGTGAAAAAGCGCAAACCAATCCACGCGCCAAAACCCTGCTGCAATCGTGGGCGGATGCCGAATGGTTTACCCGTAAACCCGAAATGGCCAAAAAAATTACCGTGACGGTTTTCAAGGTTCCTGGCGAAACCAATACTGATGATCTTTCACCTGCACAAGATGCCTGGTCGCGTCCTGATATTCCACTGCACACATTGGCGATGCTGAAAAACCCGCGCCCGGGTATTGACGGCAATCCACTCAAAATCATTGAGAAACTGAAAGAAAAAGGTCACATGGTTGCCTACGTGGGTGACGTGGTTGGAACGGGTTCTTCACGCAAATCAGCCACCAATTCGGTGCTGTGGATGACTGGCGACGACATTCCCAACGTGCCCAACAAACGCGAAGGTGGCGTGTGTATCGGTGGAAAAATCGCTCCGATTTTCTTTAATACCATGGAAGATGCTGGCGCACTGCCCTTTGAATGCGATGTGTCGAAAATGAACATGGGCGATGTGATTGATATTTATCCTTACGAGGGCAAGGTGACTCGCCATGATAGCGATGAAGTGATTGCCACCTTTGAATTGAAATCTCCGGTACTGATGGACGAAGTACGCGCCGGTGGTCGTATCAACCTGATTATCGGGCGCGGTTTAACTGCCAAGGCGCGTGAAGCACTTGGTCTGCCTGCCAGCACTGTGTTCAAAGTATCCAGCGCGCCTGCCAAATCCAGCAAGGGCTTCACCCTTGCCCAGAAAATGGTTGGCAAAGCCTGTGGTGTTGCAGGTATACGCCCTGGCGAATACTGCGAACCGAACATGACAACCGTGGGTTCGCAAGACACCACTGGCCCCATGACCCGTGACGAACTGAAAGATTTGGCCTGTTTGGGCTTCTCTGCGGATTTGGTGATGCAATCTTTCTGTCACACCGCCGCTTATCCAAAACCTGTAGATGTACAAACTCATCACACCCTGCCCGACTTTATGATGAATCGTGGTGGTGTGTCGCTGCGCCCGGGCGATGGCATTATTCATAGCTGGCTCAACCGCATGTTGTTGCCTGATACCGTCGGTACGGGTGGCGATTCGCACACCCGCTTCCCGATTGGTATTTCCTTTCCAGCGGGTTCGGGTTTGGTGGCCTTTGCCGCAGCAACGGGTGTCATGCCGCTGGATATGCCCGAATCGGTACTGGTACGCTTCACTGGAAAAATGCAACCTGGCATTACCTTGCGTGATCTGGTGCACGCCATTCCCTACGCGGCGATTCAAAAAGGTTTATTGACGGTAGAGAAAAAGGGTAAGAAAAACATTTTCTCCGGTCGTGTTCTGGAAATCGAAGGGCTGGAAAATCTTACTGTTGAACAGGCTTTTGAACTGTCCGATGCCTCTGCCGAGCGTTCTGCTGCGGGTTGTACCATCACGTTATCCGAAGCTTCTGTGAAGGAATACCTCACCTCCAACATCACCATGCTCAAGTGGATGATTGCCGAAGGCTATGGTGATGCACGTTCCATCAAACGCCGCATTCTTGCAATGGAAGACTGGCTGAAAAATCCGAAGCTGATGCGTGCCGATGCCGATGCCGAATACACCGAAGTGATTGAAATCAATATGGATAACATCAAGGAGCCAATTCTGTGCTGCCCGAATGATCCAGATGATGCCAAACCTCTGTCACAAGTAGCAGGCGATAAAATCGACGAGGTATTTATTGGCTCTTGCATGACCAACATCGGCCACTTCCGCGCTGCGGGGAAACTGCTCGACAAGGTTGAAGGTGGTTCACTGTCCACACGCCTGTGGCTTGCGCCTCCTACCAAAATGGACGAGCAACAACTGATGGAAGAAGGTTACTACAACATTTATGGCCGAGCGGGTGCACGCACCGAAATGCCTGGCTGTTCACTGTGTATGGGTAATCAGGCGCGTGTAGCCCCTAACACCACCGTCGTATCGACATCTACCCGCAACTTCCCTAACCGTTTGGGGCAAGGCTCAAATGTTTATCTGGCTTCCGCCGAACTTGCAGCCGTTGCTTCGGTAATGGGCAAACTGCCAACAGTTGAGGAATACATGGCTTATGCCAAAAACATCGACAGCATGTCGGGTGAAATCTACCAATACCTCAATTTTGATCGCATGGAAGAATACCAATCCAAGGCGAACAAGATTGTAGTGAATCAGTTAGCCTGACAGCTTGCTTGAAATGAAAACAAAAAAGCCCGCACTGCGGGCTTTTTTATTTATAATGCAGCATCTTCAACAACCCGAGAATTTGCTTGGACATTGCCTTATTAATCGCTCTCATTTTACTCAATGGCGCTTTTGCCATGTCAGAAATCGCGCTGGTCACAGCACGCAAAAATCGTCTACAAAAACTGGCTGATGAAGGAGACAAATCAGCCGCCATCGCCATACGGCTCGGCGATGAACCCACACAGTTTCTTTCCACTGTACAAATCGGCATTACCTCTATTGGTATTCTGAACGGTATTGTCGGTGAAGCTGCGCTTGCTGGCCCCCTTGCAGAATCACTACAAAGTTTGGGCTTGCCCCAAAACGGCAGTTCGATTGCTGCAACCACACTGGTGGTGGTCTGCATCACCTATCTTTCCATTGTGGTGGGCGAACTGGTGCCTAAACGTCTGGCGCAATCGAATGCTGAGGGAATCGCGCGCATCATGGCGCGACCCATTGCCCTGCTCGCGCAACTTTCACGCCCCTTTGTGTTTTTGCTGGCCACCTCGACCGACGCACTGCTGAAGTTATTTGGAAAAAACAATGTCGATTCCACCGAGCTTACGGAAGACGACATTCACGCCATGCTCATCGAAGGTTCCGAAGCGGGGCTGATTGAAAAACAGGAACATGAGATGGTGCGTAACGTGTTTCGTCTCGATGATCGTCGCATTGCATCACTCATGACACCGCGTGGTGATGTGGTTTTTTTCGATACCCAACAATCGTTCGACGACAATCTGCAAAAGCTGATTGCCTCGGATCACTCCTGTTTTCCCGTGTGTCAGGGCAGCATGCACGAAGTGCAAGGAACCATTTCAGCCAAACATCTGCTCAAGCTGCGTTTTACCGATAACTCAAACGATACCATTTCCGAATATATTCAGGCGCCCGTGTATGTGCATGAATCGCTCACGGGTATGAAGCTGCTCGATCAATTCCGTGAATCCGGCGTGCTGATGGTGTTTGTGGTCGATGAATACGGTGAAATTCTCGGTCTGGTGACCTTGCAGGATTTACTGGAAGCGCTGGCGGGAGAATTCAAACCGCAAGACCCCGAAGATGTTTGGGCGATACAACATGAAGACGGTTACTGGCTGCTCGATGGCCTGATTCCTGTGCAGGAACTCAAAGATCGGCTCAATCTGAAATCCGTTCCTGAAGAAGACGAGGGGCATTACAACACCCTGAGCGGCATGATGATGTGCCTGATTGGCACCATTCCGCTCACAGGGAATGTCACCGAGTGGGAAGGCTGGCAACTCACCGTGGTCGATCTCGATGGCAACCGAATTGATAAAGTGATGGCGCGTCGTTTACCCGATGAGCAGACATCTGAACCTGTAGATTCTTCGTCACTGCGTTCCTCAGAATGACAATTTTCTGTCATCCTGAGCGCAGCGAAGGATCTAAAACGTCTTCAAATACTCGATAACATCATCACGCTGTTGACTGGTTAATGCGTCACCAAAGGTATGTCCACTGTTACTCAAACCATCCTGTGTGGTGTCGTAGATTTTACGCCCTGCAATCGTCGCTCTGTTGCCACCTGAATCTTTAGGTGTGTACCTCCAGCCCACTTCGTCGAAATCAAAATCATCAGCCCCGCTACCTGTACGTTTCCAGAATGTTGGGCGTATCGAAGAATCCAGCACCGCTTTCAAGGTCGGCACCGAGCCATTATGAAAATACGGTGCACGCGCCCAGATGCCCGTCAGCGGTGGTGCCATGTACTTGCCTGTGGCAGTCATGGGCGTTTCACCAAACCATGAAGTATTGATAACGCTTGCCTCAGTATTCGTGAAATTTTCCGCGCGTAAGGGATCCGTACCGACAACATTCAGCGCGATAAAACTCGCGGGGAAACCCACACTGCTACTCCCGTGGCAGCCTCTACAAGAACTTGTGTAAACCACCTTGCCACGCTCGGCCGCTTCGGTATCAATACTCTGTGGCCATGCAGGTGCTTGCAGCGAAAACAGATAGTGGAGAATGTTCTCGAAATCCTCATCCTTGGCCTCCATATCTCCAACGGTCAAACCAAAGGCCAGCAAGGTTGCCATCATTGGTCGATAGCCCGTTCCCGACACCGAGCCGGAAGCATCACTGTAAAGATGGTTTTTATGTTTTATCGTCCACCACGCACTTGGACGCTGGTAGCCATAGTAGGTTTCAATACCGGATACATTCGTAAGCCCCATCGCCAAACCAAAAGCATCAGTCACACCTGCGGCACCGGTTATGTTTTCAATTACAAAAGGTACTGGAGAACTCGGAAAACCATAAGTGGGTGCCAGTGAGTTGAGATAGGCAATATCATCATTAAGCCCTTGAAGATCGAGCATACTGTTGGCTACACCAATCACTGTCTGCCCCGCTACCGTTCCGGCGTGACACATCAAACAGTCAAAACTCATCAAACCACCACCGCTATCCCGAACACCCAAAGGATAGCCACCATTGTTAAACGGTGCCTCGTGCATACCATAACGCTCACGAAATGCCTGCCAATAAGTTGCATCATTGGCGGTGCTACAAGCTGTCGTAATAGGAGGGAAAAGATCGGCAAGATCTGCTCCACAAAGATGAAGGCTCGACCCTCCACAAGTAAACATATTAGCAGGATCAGCACACCAGGTTACCCATAAATTACGCAAGGCTAATTTTGGTATCAGGCCGTCAGCAATCACATTCTCCTTGAACATGGCTTCGCCCAAGGCTTTTTTCCCCGCATTAAAAACATGAAGCACAGGCAAGTGCGGTGAATCTTCTATTTCATCACCGTCGTCATCGTCATCAATGTCATCATCACCATCATCTTTTGGAGGTGGTGTGTTTTTAGAGGGCGGATCCTTCGGTAAAGAACCATCACCCGAACCACCGCCACCACAAGCGCTTAATCCATAACAGGCAATCATCACTACAAGGAAAGCTTGCACAATGTGCTGTTTGAATCTGAAGGTGCTGGAGAACATAACAAACCTCTGAAATTTAACGGCGAACCGAGCGTATCTTAACCGCATATCCATTGTGAATGATTGGGCAACAGGATTCATCCCATCGCCTTAATGGATGCTTTCATCTGTGCGAGTATTTGCTTTTGATTGTGTGCTAGCGCGTGATTATTCTGATATTTGAGACGCACATAGCCTTGTGTAAATTGTTGCAGCGCACTGCCTGAAGCAAGATTGTGCTGTTCAAGCCTTTCTGCAAACTGATTGGGTGTTTCACTCGGCAGGCGATAAATTCTCTTGCGTTTCAGTTTTCGCTCCATTGCCATATACAAACGATCCGCAGGGTCTTTCACGCGCAAAAAATCTTTCAGATACATCACTGTCAATGTGCTCAATATCACCAGCGAAAAACACAGCAGCATAAACACAGCAATGCGTTGTGGTGTCACTTCACCGAGAATGTTTTGCCAGATTTGTTGTTGTTTTTCTTCGTCATAACCGAGCACCCATTTGTCCCACTGCATGTTCAGGTAATCCAGTTGCAAGCGTATACCCGTTAACACATCAAACTTTCTGGCGGCCAGCAAATTGCCTTCAAGAATACTTTCACCTGCGGGCAAGGCTTGTTCTATACCTCGATTAACACGCTCAGGTGCCACAAAAGCAGTTGGGTCTACCCTCACCCAACCTTCACCTTCCAGCCACACTTCTGCCCAGGCGTGCGCATCAAACTGATGCACTAACAAATAATCCCCTCGGGCATTGTATTCGCCACCCAAATAGCCCCCCACAATTCGCGCAGGCACCCCGCCTGCCCGCATTAAATACACAAAGCTTGAAGCAAAGTGTTCACAAAATCCCTTACGGGTTTTAAACAGAAAATCATCGACAGGATTTGCACCTGTCATCGGCGGTTTCAAGGTATATTCAAAATGCTGTTCACGATAATTGAGCAATACTGTTTCAATAAACGCGCTTTCACTTGTGCTGTTTCTACTCAGTTTTTGTGCAAAAGTTTTTGCTTGCTCATTGCCATACGCAGGCAGAGAAGTATTCAGTTGTCGAGATAAATCACTCAACACCAAATCGCGTTTGAAATGCGGATTACTTTCAACACGATAATGAAATAAACGATCCACCTTTTTATTGCGGCTGAGCGTGAAATCCTGATTCAACACAATACTGGCATCATCAGACCACGCCGTTGCCAATGAAAATAACAGCTGCTGATCGCTGGCTTCCTGAAAAATTTCATAGGAATAATGGTTTTGCGAAGCAATCACATCGTGATAATGCAAGGCTGCCGGTTTTTGACTCGACATTTTCCAGCCAATGCCATCAAAACGCTCGAACACTTGCGCGCGCCAATACAGCTCGGATTGTGGCGGGCGTTCCCCCTTAAACTGCACCCGAAATGCCAACTCGTCACTACGTGTGAGATCAGAAATGGAACCTGGATTCATGGTGTCACTCAATCCCGTTTTCGCTTCATTACTCCCCAGGTTAATCTGAAACAGTGGTGGCAACTGTGGAAAGAAAATAAACAAAAACACCATCAAGGGCAGTGCCTGTAACAGCATTTTAATGGAAAGCCACAAGCCACTTAAATCGAAGGCTTTTTTCGGCAAATGATTCATACTCACCAGCGCCGCACTAATTATTGCCAAACATGCCAACAAATAGCCTGCTGCAAAAAAACTGCGTTGATACAAAAAGGCACACGCCACAACAAAATAAGCCAGCATGATTACCAGATAGGCATCACGCTGCTGTTTCATTTCAAGCGCCTTGTAGGCAAAGGCCAATAACAACAAGGCCACACCGCCTCTCCCACCACTGATGGTTTGAAATGAAAGCAACACACCTGCAAAAGCTGCCAGCATTAACAACAGTTTCATCCAGAAATTCGGATAATCCCAACGCCCCTGATACACGCCAAAGCGCCACGCAAGGCAGCCAAAATAAATCGTGGTCAGCCACAGCGGCATATTTGAAAAATGCGGCACAAACACCACGCATTGTGCAATCAGAATCCAGAACACGGCGGCGCGTGGAAATTGTTCCTGCAAAATCATAAGTCCTGCTCCACGGCATCAAAGGTTGCCAGTGCGTGCAGACATTGCTTTCGGTGGTTGTCCCCCACATTCGGTTCCAGCGCATAACCCGGAATACTCAAACCGTAACGACGATTTTCCCTGTCGAATTTCAATACCCAGTAACACAAATAGGAAATTTTTAATTCATGTTCAAATTCATTAAAGGCTTGCCAATCAAGCCAAATCGCTTCGTCCTGATACCCTGCAAACTGCTTGCTGAATAAACCCTGACCTTTGGAATAATTTTTCCACGCAATGTGATTGAGATTTTCGCCGTCCTGATATTTTTTCAGTTCATATAATTCTTCATTGCTTTGGAAGTTGATGTCATCACCATGCTGGCCTTCATGCCCGCCACCCAGATACACGGAATTTTGCAAAGGTTTGGGATACACCACGCAACGAGTTGCCAGAGCAACATGCGACCAGCAACGAATAATGCCGAAGGGGAAACGGGTTTCTACCGTTAAACGCGGCGGATAAAAATAACCACGTTGTTTAGGTTTGATTTGCACTTCAACCGTAGTTTGCTGTCCGTTTTCAATGTTGGTTAATGTTTCAGGAGAAGCAGGCCACAGTAATTTAATGGCAAACAGAGAAGCATTGCCCTGACGTTTCAAACTCACTTTAAAGTGGGCATATTCACCTGAAAAAATCGGCTCTGCCCCACCCGCAGAAATGGTCAGCCCCAATATGTTCAGGAAACTGTGCCAAATGGTTACCACAAACATACTGAACAGCAGGAAACCCGAAGCAAGAATCAAATTGTTGGAATAATTCGTGCCTGCAAGAAAGACACACATCGCACAAATCACAAACAACAAGCCGCGTGCGGTCGGGAACACAAACACACGATTACGGTTTAGCGTAATGTGTTGCACGCGCGGTAACATGCGGTTAATCCATGACACATACCAGCGGCGAAAAGCGGGAATAGCCCACATCAGCTTCACCAGTCCGGTGCTGTCATAGGCTTCTACGTCGTATTTGGAATAAGCGGATTTGTTGTTCACCTGACACGCCTCATGGGGATAACAAGTGCTTACAGGGGCTAAACACCAATCACATTAACTGATTCAAGAATGCGCCTGCTGAGTGCGCGGCCACCAGAATCACTGCTGTAGTGCTGGCTGCCTTTCATGCGATGCTCGGCCACCGCTTCAAACACAGCCTGTACATCTTCTGGCAATACATGATCACGCTTGGCCAGATAAGCCCACGCCCTGGCTGCCTTGGTGAGTGCCAGCGTTCCTCTGGGAGACAGCCCGTAACTGAGTTCGGTAGATTCACGACTTCTCACCACCAGACGGTGAATGTAATCAATCAGTGCCTGCGTCATGTGCACCTTGCTCAATTCTTTGCGCATGCGTAACAAATCCTCAGCCTGGACGGCAGGTTTCAAAGCCTTGAGCTGTTCTCTTGGGCTTTGCCCTGAAATCAGTTTTTTCTCGGTTGCCTCACTGGGGTAGCCGAGCGAAATACGCATCAGGAAACGATCAAGCTGGGATTCGGGCAAGGGATAAGTGCCCATTTGATTGCTCGGGTTCTGGGTGGCAATCACCACAAAGGGCTCAGGTAATTGATAGACCCTGCCATCGATACTGACCGTGCCCTCTTCCATACTTTCGAGCAAGGCGCTTTGGGTTTTGGGTGTGGCACGATTGATTTCATCAGCAAGCAAAAACTGGCTGAAAATAGGCCCCTTTCTGAATTCAAACTCGCCTTCCACCTGCTTGAACACGGAAACTCCCAGAATATCGGCAGGCAACAAATCACTGGTGAACTGTATGCGTTGGTAGGCCAGCCCCAAACTCACACTCAAGGCTTGTGCGAGCGTGGTTTTGCCCATACCTGGCAGGTCTTCGATGAGCAAATGCCCTTCCGCCAATATGCAACTCAGTGCCAAACGCACCTTGTCTTCCTTGCCTAATACAATGCCTGAAACCTGCTGTAATACCGCATCAATTTTACTGCTCATAGTTTTTTCTTCCGCAATGCCCAGAAAACAAACAGCCCTGCATTTAAAAACATTAACAAGGAATAAACCGCAGCAGGAATTGCCATCACACCAGTGCCCAGCAGCGTGGTTGCCACAAAGATTGCCATGGTGCCATTTTGAATGCCCACCTCGATACTGATGGTGTTTTTCTGCGCCTGTGTCAAACCAAACAACATGGCAAGGCAATAGCCAAACACCATCGTCGCCAGATTCATGATATATGCGACTGGCCCAAGTCGGGCAAAGGATTCAACCAGCATGGCTCTTTCCTGATACACCGTTGCAAGCACCACAACCACAAAAAAAATCACCGCCAGTTTTCTTACCCAAGGCTCTACCTTGGCTGAAAACTCCGGTGCTTTGGCACAAATCAGCATACCGATGGCAACTGGCAGCAAGGTAATCACAAACAGGGTCGCAATGGTGCGCACAACAGGCAGAACAACGTCCTGCTCTGTGCCCATAAAATGCCGTAAAGACAGATTCACCAGTATCGGCAAGGTAAAAATGGTGACGCAGGTACTCATGGCAGTCAGGGTAATTGAGAGTGCCATTTCTCCCTTCACCAGATAGGTAAACAGATTCGAGGTAGCGCCTCCCGCTGAGGCTGCCAATATCATCAAGCCGACTGCAAAAACAGGTTCAAGATTAAACGCCGTGGCACATGCGAAACCGATGAGTGGCAAGCCGAGCATCTGTCCTGCAAAACCCACGCTGACTGCTTTGGGATAAACAAATACCCGCAAGAAATCGACCACTTTCAGCGACAAGCCCATTCCCAGCATAATCACAAACAGGCTGATGGGTAGAATGACCTCGCTTAATAAACTGCTTTCCACTTTGGAACCTTATACTTACGGCTTATCAACGATATAAGATTCTTCGTCCAGTTCCTGAATGGCCTTGGCGGTTGCTTCGAAATCTTTTTCAAGTCTGAGAAACAGCCCCTTCGCACCGTCCGAGGCACTTACAAACTGGAATCCTGTTTCAAACAAGCCATGTTCCTTTGCGGAAGACCACATGGATTTTGCAGTAAAGGTATTGATTTGATCAGCAGGTACCAGATGCGGGTTTCTGATTGCCAGATTAAATTCAGTGTTTTCTTCAATGGCGGCTTCGGAAGTGAGTTTAAATCCACTTCTGGACAAGTCGGCCAGCAAACCAAAAAAGCCACCACCACTGGCTTTATAAATACTCACGTAAAGATAGGCTGTGCGTCTTTCACGTATACGTTTTTCCAGTTCTTCTTTGCTCATATCTCTCCCCTTTAAAAGATTCAAACTCCAAGGATAATAACAAACCTTGAGTTAAAGGTAAGTATGAGTGTCGGCAAGCCAGACACGTTATCATGTAACTACCAACAACCTGTCGCACCCGTCATTTTCAGGAAATGTTATGAACCCTGTTCTGCAAGCCATTGGTCAACGTGTTTCCGGCCACAAATTGAATGCACCTGCTCCGACAAAGCACGAACTTGAAAACCTGTTTCAGGCATGCCTGCGAGTGCCCGACCACAAACAGTTACGCCCCTGGCGCTTTCTGTGTATTGAAAATGAAGGCTTGCAACAACTGGGCAAAGTATTCGCCGCCATGCACCAACAAAAACATCCACAGGCCACGCTGGAAGAACTGGAAAACAAGGCGGCAAAAGCACAACGTGCGCCGATGATTATTGTGGGCATTTGCTGTTACCAGCCTCACGAAAAAGTGCCCGAACTTGAACAACAACTTTCTACGGGGTGTGTATTGCACAATCTTGGGCTGGGTTTACGCAGCATGGGCTATGCTTCCATCTGGCGCACGGGGGATGTTGCTTTCTCGCCAGACATGAACAAGGCGCTGGGGCTTGCTGAAAACGAAAGTATTATCGGTTTTCTTTATGTGGGGACAGCGGAAGGCCGTGACAAAAATCCCAGAGAACTCGATGTTAGCCAGCATCTTGCCGACTGGCCATAAACCTGATTTAACTTCGTGCGCTGCGCATGGTCACAAATTCTTCGGCAGAACTTGGGTGAATCCCCAGCGTGTTGTCAAAATCCTGCTTGCTCGCACCCATCTTCACCGCCACTGCGAAGCCCTGAATAATTTCGGCAGCGTTGTCCCCTAACATATGCACACCCAGGACTTTCTGCGTGCGTTTGTTGACAATCAATTTCATATAGCTGCGCTCTGGATTATCGGTCAGTGTATATTTCAAGGCGCGGAAATCACTTTCAAACACTTGCACTTCAAATCCTTCTTCAAGCGACAAGGCCACAGCCTGAGCTTCGCTTAAACCCACACTTGCGATATTGGGCTGCGAAAACACCGCGCTGGGAATATTGCTGTAATCCATGTGTTTTTGTTGTGAGCCATAAAGCTGGTCAACACACACCATCGCTTCTTCAATCGCAACGGGGGTTAACGGCACACGCGCAATCACATCGCCCAAGGCATAAATCGAAGCAACATGGGTTTGAAAAAACGTATTCACTTCAATGGCACCCCTTTTACCCAATGTGATGCCTGCCGCATCCAAACCCAATTCATGGGTATTGGGCACTCGCCCCGTTGCAAATAATACCCTGTCAAAATTTTCGGTGGTGCCGTCTTCAAACTGGCACAGCAAATCCTGAGTTTGTTTTTTTATCGAACGAATATTTTTTTGAAACTGGACATGCACACCTTTTTGCTGCATTTCCTTGTACAGGCGCTTGCGTAAATCCTGATCGAAACCCTGCAAAAACAGTTCACCGCGATAAATCAAATGTGTTTTAACACCCAGCGCATTAAAAATGCCTGCAAATTCCACAGCAATATAGCCACCACCGACAATCAGAATTTTGTTCGGCAATTGCTCCAGAAAAAACATCGCATCCGAAGTGTCTGCCCATTCTTTTCCTTCAATATCAGGAATAAAAGCGCTGGAACCCGTTGCAATAAGCAGCTTGTCGGCCTGATAACTCTTACCCGCAACTTCTACAGTATGCGCACCTGTAACACGCGCTTTGCCCTGAATAAAATGCACACCTGCGGCTGCAAGCAAATTGCCATAAATTCCGTTCAGGCGTGCAATTTCTTTATTTTTATTTTGAATAAGCTGCTGCCAGTTAAACTGAGCCTTGTTTATGTTCCAGCCAAAACCCTGTGCATCTTTAAATTGATGTGCAAAGTCAGCCGCATAAAACAATAATTTTTTGGGCACACAACCCACGTTAACACACGTACCACCCAAAGCCTGATGCTCAACAATGGCCACTTTTTTACCCAATGCCGCAGCCATACGCGCTGCCCGCACACCACCCGACCCTGCACCGATAACAATTAAATCAAAATCCACTGCATCACCTTCACTGTTTAATTTATTTACCTGTTACAAAACATGCGCTTAGAATACCAAGCCATGACAAGCACCCAGCATACAGCCTCGGTTTCCAACTCACGCAATTTTCGGGTGTTATCCCTTTGTTTCGCCTGTGTGTTGAGCCTGTGTTTCAGCCCTGCAAGTGAAGCACAAATTTACAAATACCGCTTACCCAATGGCAAATTACTGTTCACCGACAAGCCTGTGTATGAAACAGGTTACACCTTGCTCAATGCTGCCGATATAGAAAAAACGCCACCAAGCAACCAGAACAGAGCGTTCTCGCCATCGGCCTTTCAGAAGTTCATCAGGGAAGCGGCAGAAAAGTATGAGGTGGAAGAAGCGCTGATTAAAGCCATTATCAAGGCAGAATCTGATTTTAATCCCGATGCACTTTCACGAGCAGGCGCACAAGGTTTGATGCAGTTGATGCCCAAAACCGCGCACAGCTATCAGGTGCATGACAGTTACAACAGCAAACAGAATATTGATGCAGGAACCCGACACATCAAGTATTTACTTGAAAAATATAAAAACGATTTAACGCTGGCACTGGCGGCTTACAACGCAGGGGAAACCGCCGTGAATAAATATGGCGGCATTCCACCCTTCCCTGAAACGCAACGCTATGTGGAAAAGGTTTTTGCTTTTAAGAGGGAGTTTGAATCACCGTAGGGGCGAATAATCATTCGCCCCTACAACCAACCTGAATGCGTTGTTTAGCCATGTAATCCAGACACTCAAGGTACTCTCTCTACTGTCATCTTGTATATGGACTCCACGTATTAGCAAGCAAAAGTTTTGATATGTAAAAACGAGCACACGCGTATATTCGGTCTCTGATTGTGGTAGCGAACCACTGACCCTCAATGTGAGCGTACCTTCATGCCTTTGCGAGCGAGAGGTCTTAATGACCGTCAAGATGAACAGGTTTGATGAAGGCTGTTTTACACACTCTTACTATTTGCTTTGTTTTGCTAATGCTTTACTGCTTACGCAGCAACGTACTCGCGTTGATGGACTAACAACGCCCACGCAGTGCGCACGTTTTTGTTCGCCAAGGCGACAGCGGCTCGATTCTCACCGACCCGCTCGATTAACTGAAGTAGCCATCGCTCCTTTTCGCTGGAAGGACTGGCTTTGGCTTTCAGTTTAATAATGACCGACCAGGCACCTTGTATGAGTGCTGATCGTAATTGTTTATGTCCTGTTTTTTTACTGATGCCGATGGAAATTTCCTTGCCACCCGAACTGTGTTGTTTCGGTGACGTGCCAATAAAGGCAGCAGCGTCTTTACCCCTCTTGAAGACGGAAGCATCACCCAGTGCACACACTAATTGAGACGCACACACTGGCCCAACACCTTCTATCTTTAACAAACTTTTGGCATGGCTGATTTCGCCAAGCACTTTCAGTTTTTGTTTTTCCATTTGTTGCACTTTCAAATGGGATTGCTGCCAATCTTGCCAATACACATCAATAGCAAAACGGCTTTCATCGGGTAAACCATTTTCGCCATCTTCCAGAATCAGGGGCAGTTGTGCACGCAAGCGGGCATACCCTTTGGGCATCACAATACCAAACTCGGACAGCAAGCCTCTGATGGCATTGTTTAATTTGGTTTTTTGGCGTTGGTAGTGGCTGCGTACACTCTCCAGCGTAGCCAGATTTTGTTGTTCCAGTGTTTTCTGTGGCGATGCTTTTAAATGTTGCGCACGCGATGCCTCATAAATCGCCAGTGCATCATTGGCATCGGTTTTTTGTCCATGTCGATAACCCGCCACAATACGCGGTGCAATCAAAATCACTTCATGCTGATATTTCTTCGCAAGGCGTGCCCAATGTTGAGCACCGCCACACGTTTCCATGACTAATACACACGGCTTGCTTTCGGTGATTAGTCGAATGAAATCCTTGCGTTTATAAGCTCGATTTTTACCAATCTGATGATTGTTTTTAAACTGCACGCATTGAAAAACATTTTTTGCAATATCGGCTGCAATGACGGTACGATGATTCATGTATGGGCTCCTCTTGTTTTGGTTTGGTCACCACCAAGCTTAATCGCTTGGAAAGTGGAGTCCATACATTGAGCGAACGCAGTGAGTCGAAAGATCCCTTTACCCCACTCCGAACGTCCGATGTTAGTATTTGTTAGACGCATACAGAAAAATAAAGAGGCTTACCAAAAAAACCGCGCGCCAAAATCACTCTACCGTACGAACGAGCCTGACTATTCTAATACTGCTATTCTTACCGACGAAGTTAACATAGGCATCACTGCCATAGTCGAAGTGAACGAGCCACGCGACGTTACTATAGTCGACATAGGGCGAAGACGACCAGACCCAACTTAATGGTGTGTTGGGGAAAATCACCGTATTGATACTCGGTCTGTAACAACGCTCCTCCACAATAGAACGTAACTCTTTTATATTGGGCAAACGCCAGTCACTGTAAGTGGCAAAGGTTTCTGCTTGTGCTTCGGCCAATGCGCTCGGCCAGTTAAAAGTACCCGCCGTTCCAGTGCAGGTTGTGCCATTCCAGCTTTGCCCTTGGCTGCAACGCTTCCACATTAAACCCGTAGGAATATGGGTAACAGTGCCATCACTGTGGTCTTCAAAGTCTTGTGTTGGCGTGGTCGCCGTAATAGCACTGTTTTCATTAGTACCGTTACACACAGTCGCCGCTGGCTCGCTGGGCTGCACCCCGCGGACGAGCCTGACTCTTCTGCTAGTACTCTTGCCGCCCTGGTTAACTTGGCCAATGCCAATGCTGAAAACAACGCCCAACGCGGTGTTAGGGTAGCGGGCATCGGGCGAAGACGACCAGAAGGAAAATGATGGCATATCGGGGAAGTAGTCGATATCAATCGCAGAAACACGCCCATAGTGCACAATGGATTGCAATTCCACCGCTGAGGGCATTCGCCAATCGTTATGGCCGCACAAAGTGGTGGCATTGACATCAGCCACAAATTTTTGCGTGTCGCAACCACTGCCACCACTACAGTTACTAGTACCGTTCTGTGTTCCTGCGCTACCACCGTTTGTTGCTGAATTCGGGTTGTACCAAGTGTATGAATGTTCGTAATGGCGCAAGTGGCTGGCATCGTTCACCTTTACTTCCCAAATCAAACCAGTGTGGTTATCACGCACACAAGACCACTCTACCGCGTTTGATGGCAGGTCATTGCCGTTGGCATCGAGCTTGGTGAAGTCAAACCCCGCCTCACCTGCACCTACTTTAATCAGGTTACTTTTTGCAGCCAAAGCATCACGGCCATGCTCAGCATCTTGTCCAACAGGCACCGGGTCGCCATTGACATCTGTGCCACAAATACCAAAGGGAGCAGCGATATTGTTATGGTGGTTGGTGCTACCGGGGGAATAGGCATAATCACCACAGGTCATAATGCCAGTGTCGTTAAGGGGTCTGACCACTGTACCTGACGATACCACTGAAAAATTGGCTGTTACCGTGATATTGCCCTGTACATTGTTATCTGTACGAGTGGCATTGGTATTGCTATCGCTCCACTGAGTGAATGTATAGCCAACATTCGGAACCGCAGTAACAGCTGTACCGTTTGCACCATGATTAACAGTTTGTGCACTGCTTCCTGTAATGCTTCCACCCGTTCCAGCACTGTAGTTCAGACTATATTGGTTAAGCGCAAACTGCGCGGTAAAGTTGAGGTTACTTTGTACATTGCTTTCACTGCGGGTGGTGTTGGTGTTGTTATCACTCCATTGGGTAAAGTGGTAGCCACTGGTCGGCTGCGCCGTCACTGACGAGCCACTACCGCCTTGCTCAACAGTTTGCGAAGTATTACCGCTAATGCTGCCACCCGTACCTGCCGCATATGTCACCGTATATTGCGTCGCGTCTATAGCGTTGAACCATGCCATCACGTTCAGGTTGGCTTGAATATTGAAATCGGTTCTTGTGGCGTTGCTATTGCCATCACTCCACTGGCTGAACGTATAACCAATATCTGGCACGGCAGTAACGGCTGTGCCATTTGCACCATCTACTACCGTTTGTGTTGTATTGCCACTAACACTGCCACCCGTTCCAGCAGCATAGATTAGCGTCCAGCTTTTATCTTTATCACCACCATTATTATTACCGCCGCCATTGTTGTTACCATTACCACTATTATTCCCGCCACTACCGTCGCCTCCGCCACTACAGGCGGCCACGGTAACTGCAAGCAGCAGCGCAATAAAGGCGCGGAATAATCCGCTTATATGAGTTGTTAGACGGTTAGATAGCCAGCCAGCCAGC
>CAZKYI010000013.1:0-43803 GCA_964557005.1 uncultured Pseudomonadales bacterium | reverse complement strand
ATAACAAGGTGCTAGTGGGTTGGACTCGCTACGCTCGCCCCACAGCACGGCGTTAGCTGCTCTGCACGTGCACAAGTTATGAACGGAAATATGTGAAATGAGAAAAGTAGAACAGCAAGCCCTCTTTGATGACCAAAATTCAGAATGCTTTAGCATCGAAGAAAGCGCAAAGATTCTTGGCGTGTCTGGTGCCACTGTAAGAAACTGGATTAAAACTGGTTACTTGAAGGTTGCGTCAAAAGGCCAAGTCTCAAAGGATTCGGTAGAACATTTTAAGAAAAACATATCTGGGATAGAGAAGCTCAATCAGAGAGCAAATAAGTCAAAAAAAGATACTCACGACCATGAGCATGTTGTGGCTGAATTCTTGAGAAAAGCCAAATTTGAAATTGAGGCATTGGAATCTCTCGGGGAACACTATGAAAGCAGTCTTTCAGATTCCTATAGGAACAAAGAAGGAATTTATTACACGCCGAATGATATTGTTAACGACCTACTATCGTTAAAAGACAAGCCAATCGGAAATCAAACCTTCTGTGATCCATGCTGCGGCTCAGGGAACTTCCTAATACGGGCACTAGAGATCGGATTTAAGCATGAGAATATATTTGGTTTTGATGTCGATCCTGTAGCAGTGGAAATCGCAAAAAGAAGAATCTACGAAAAAACAGGTTATAAAAGCGAAAACATAAAATGTGCTGACTTTCTACAGTTATCAATTTCAAAGAATTCTGGCAATTATGATTGTATTTTCACCAATCCACCTTGGGGGAAAAAAATTGAAAAGACTGAGAAAGAGTTAATAAGCAAAATACTAAAGGCCGGCAGTAGTCTTGATACTTGCTCTCTGTTTTATTTCTCTTGCATAAACGCATTAAATCCGGGCGGCACTATGGGGCTGTTGCTGCCAGAGTCTTTTTTTAATGTGGCAACCTACGAAGACGCAAGAGTGTCGGCGCTTTCGTTCCAAGTTGAGCGATTGTCTTATTATGGAAAACCGTTCAAGGGTCTTTTGACTGGAGCTGTTGGAATAGTTCTCTGCAAGAAGACTTGTAATCTTCAAGGTGCAATAGACTGCGCTTACGAAAATAAGATTTTTAAAAGGAATGGAATTTCATTCCAAAAAAATCCCAAGTCAATTTTCAATATCTCATGCACAGCGGATGATGCGGAGGTAATAGAGCACATCTACTCAATCCCACATATAACACTTAGCGGTCGAGCAAAGTGGGGGCTTGGTATAGTTACGGGAAATAATACAAAATATGTGGAGAGCAGCTTCAGGGATGGCCTTATTCCGGTCTACAAGGGTTCTGATATAACAAAAAACGGACTGAAGCCAGCATCAAGTTACATTCAAAGAGATTTTTCACTGTATCAACAGGTCGCCCCAATCAGTCTATATGAAGCACGCGAGAAACTAATTTATAAATTTATTTCATCGAATCTGTGTTTTTTTCATGACACGGACTCCAGATTTGTTATAAATAGCGCAAATATACTGATTACTGAAGAAGGCTTTCCTGTTTCAATGAAAACTATTTGCGACTTGTTTAATAGCGATTTCATGAATTGGGTGTTCGGAAAAATCTTTAACACTCATAAGATATTGAGAGGAGACTTGGAGCTACTACCAATTCACGACCAATTTCTTTCGGGAAACAATTTTTTAGAGTCAGAATATCTGGCTTCCATCAATATTGAGAGGGCTAGCTGTGGAGCTTTCAGAATTAAAAGATAGAATCATTGCCTCATTCAGTGGCACTGAAGACGACTTAAACGAAGTCTTGGAATTGGTTGAGAAAGATCGCTCAGTATTTCCATTTAATGAATACGAGCATCTGATCTGCAATCTGATTGAAAAAGGCGGCCTTACCTACGATCAATACATTGCAATCAGATCAGAGTACATAAGTGAAAATCCAAATTTGTGGATTTTTGAAATATCTGCTCCAAGAGGTTTTGGCGAAAAGTTCGCCCAGACGTACGTACATGGAAAGTGTTCAAAATTAAAAATCCCCTCTAAAAAGCTAGATCCAAATTATGCGGGGGAGTATGACCTTTGGCTTGATGGAATCACTATTGAAGTAAAGGCGTCTAGAGCAGTAGACAGTGACAGCGAAGAACCTCTTTACGTAAAAGCTCTGGCAAGAGATACGAAGAAGAAATTTCTTATGAATTTCCAGCAATTGAAACCACAATGCTGTGATGTATTCATATGGGTTGCAGTTTTTCGCGATGAGATTGTGTTGTGGATAATGAGTTCAACTGAAGTTCAGAGCAACCCACTCTATTCAAAAGGGCAGCATAGAGGTAACAAAGGAAACGAGGGGCAGCTGCATATTAAACACGACAACATTCATGTGTTATCCGAGTATGAACTTAAAGATGACAATCTAGAGGATGCCATAAGGAAGGCTGCAAAACGAAAATAAGCAGCTAACAAGTCGTTCAATCGGACGCGGTAAACCGCGCCGCTTAACTCCAACGTTAGCCTGCGCAGAGCAGCCCATTCTCATGCGCAAAATCATCTTTCTTGACTTCGACGGCGTACTGCATCCTGATGGCGAAAAAATAAGAAAACAACAAAGCTAGCCTTGCGCTGGTTTTTTTATTTGAGCTGCATCAGAAATACACCAGCTTTAACCGAGATATTTCGACTTCGTTCGCTTTGCGAACTTCGCTCAATATGACGGGGAAGTTAGAGGGCGGCCATTCGTATTGATATATCTGTATATGTTGATAATATACTTGTAATGATTCATTTAATGCAGCAAATAGAAGGTTTCGACTGGGATTTCGGTAATACTGATAAAATTACCAATAAACACAATGTCTTGCCTTCGGAAGCAGAGCAGGTTTTTTTTAATGAGCCGCTGCTTTTGATGGATGACATAAAACATACTCAAAAAGAGAGCAGATACCATGCCCTTGGTATTACTGATGACCAACGGCTGTTACATATAACATTTACCCTACGTTCGGCAGGAACGCTGATTAGGGTGATTTCCGCCCGCGACATGAGCCGTAAAGAGAGGAAAGTTTATGAGCAAATTGAAAAAGATTCCTGAATTCAAAAGTGAAAAGGAAGAGCGTGCCTTTTGGGAGGCGCACGACTCTACCGAGTATGTAGATTGGAGCAAGGCAAAACTTGCCAGATTTCCAAATCTGAAGCCGTCTACTAAAACCATATCGCTCAGGCTTCCTGAATCACTTTTGGATCGCATCAAGATTGAAGCCAACAAGCGGGATATGCCTTATCAATCACTCATCAAAGCCTGGCTTGCCGAAGATGTAGAGGGTAATCGTCAGAGACTATAACCGATCGGTTTTTGCCGCCATAATAAAATCGTTTTTATGCAAGCCGTTCATTTTATGTGACCACCAGGTCACGGTTATTTTTCCCCATTCAATGAACAGGTCGGGATGATGGCCATGCTGTTCAGCCAGTGCTCCTGTACGATTTCCGAAATCCAGTGCTTCAATAAAATTTTTGAATTTGAATGCTCGTCTCAGTTTCAAGATATTATTTTCATTCACAACAGACCAATCGGGAATTTCTTTAATCAGGGTCTTTAATTCTTCATCGCTGACATGCGGCGCATCAATACGACAGGCTTCGCATGAAAGTTGGCTCAATTCGTTCATTCTCTCGTTAATACCCCGCTTTTCCATCCATGACTGTTTTGTAGAAACTCTCGTCCAAAGCTACATAAGCTTTTTCATTTGGTTTCAGCACATACACTTTATCTTCTTTGACCTTGGCTAAATGATAAGCCTCGTCTTTCAGCTCGCCTTTTTTAAGTTTGTGTGTGCCGGTGGTATCCATCTCGCTTTGGATTCTCACAAACAAGGGGCGTGCATAGGACGGAATTTTTTCCTGCACCAGTTGTGAAAAACTGTCGAGATTAAAATGCGCGGGATTTTTCAAAATAAGTGCAGCCATGCCAGCTCTGCCATTGGTTGCAGGAATTTCTACACCATAGACATTGGCCATCACCACGTCTTCATGCTGATTGAGAATTTCACCGATTTCGTTGGTGGAAACATTCTCACCTTTCCACCTGAAGGTATCGCCTACGCGATCAACGAATTCATAATGGGGTAAGCCGAGCGTAAATCCAACATCGACCTGGCGCAGCAAATCTCCGGTATCAAAATACTGATCACCTTGTTTGAATACATTGCGCAGGATTTTCTTTTCACTGGCTTCCTTGCTGGAATAACCATCAAAACGCGCTTTGGCAGTGATTTTTGCCAGCATAAGGCCGGGCTGCCCTTTTTTAACTTTTTTGCAGTAACCATTTTTGTCGTAAACAATTTTGTCTTCCAGCACATCATATTCAACCAGTGCATGAGGTGCGGTACACATGCCAATGGTTTTATCCTTGTTAAACAAATTCACGCAGCCTGCGTTGCCCTCGCTGGCACCATAAAATTCGCCAACACGTTCAATGCCAAAGCGTTGTTTAAATTCCATCCAGATGTCAGGGCGTAAACCATTACCCACAACTTTGGTTACTGGCACGGTGTGGTCATCTGCTTTTTCGGGTGTATCCATCAGGTAGCGACACACTTCGCCAATATAAACAAAACAGTTGGTTTTGAACTGGCGGGTTTCTTCCACCCAGTTACTGGCAGAAAATTTTCTGCGCAGAAAAATCGAACAACCTGCTTTCAGTGCGGCACCATAACCAATAAATTGTGCACTGCTATGGTAAAGCGGCAGCGCCACATAAATGCGATCACTCTTTTGTAGTTTGAATCCGCCCGCAGCAAAACCCGTTGCCATACGCAACCAGCGATCATGCGTAATAATTGAGGCTTTAGGCAGGCCAGTGGTGCCAGAAGTGAAAATATAATAGGCCACTTCTCTGAGTATCACTTCTTCAGTTTCTTTCAGATTTTCCGCAGAGTGTTGATTCACCAGCGTGCTTATATCGGTTGCCCAATCGGGGCATGCTCTGCCACCTCTGCCTTGGTAATTATCGGCTACAAACAGCAAATCGGTTTTGCTGTGGGGGAGTTCTTTGCGAATGGCATCAATGGCATCGATGAGTTCTTCACCAAAAATTACTTTTTTGGAACTCACCAGTTCAATGCAGTGCTTCAGGGGTTTTTCAGTCAAGCTGGTGTTGATAAAACTGCACACAGCACCGAGTTTGAGAATGCCAAGAGAATGCGTGAGGTTTTCCAAACGGTTATCCATAAAAAATGCAATGGAATCGCCTTGGGTGACATTCATGCTTTTGAGCAAATGTGCCACTTGATTGGATTGTTGATCAAATTCCCCCCAGGTCATTTGCTTGCCTTCAAAAATACAAAACAAATCGTTTCCTTGCAGTGCGGCGCGTTTTCTGACTTCCATACCCATTGAGTGTTTGGTGTCGAGCGGTGGAGTCTTCATGGCTTTTGCCAATATCGCGATGTCCTTGATCATGCCAAAGGTTTGTTTGATGCTCATGCTTACCTCGTTTACTTTCCTGTAACTGTTGTTGTTATTTTTTTATGATTTTGTCGGCAATCTTTTCTGCAATCATGATGGTGGGTGCATTGGTATTTCCGCCTATCAGGGTGGGCATCACTGAAGCATCAATGACGCGCACGCCTTCAACGCCGTGAACTTTCAGGTCAACATCGACCACCGCCATGGAATCACTGCCCATTTTGCACGAGCCAACGGGGTGGTAAATGGTTTCACCTTTACTGCGAATGTAATCGAGAATTTCGTCATCGCTTTGAATGTCCTTGCCTGGCATGCGTTCCTCGCCCAGATAAGGCACAAACGCTTCCTGTGAAAAAATAGTGCGCGCCATTTTCACACCCGCGATTTGTACCTGTTGATCTTTTTCGGAAGCCAGATAATTGGCGTGAATTTTTGGTGTATCAAGCGGGTCGGTAGAACGCAGTTTGATGCTGCCTTTGCTTTCAGGGCGCAGTTGGCAACTGTGCATCATCATGCCGTGCTCTCTCAGGGCACTCAAATCGCGTGCGTGGTTAATCATAAACGCAATAATAAAATGGAATTGCAAGTCGGGTCGTTCAAGTGCGGGATTTGATTTCAGGAAAGCACCCACTTCCAGACCGTTTGAAGTCAGCAAACCTTTTCTGGCGGTGACATATTGAAAAATCGCGCCCAGGCCCAGCAATGGATTTTTGAATGTGCGTGCGAAGGTAACGGGTTTGGTGCAGTAATATTGAATGCCTACATCGAGATGGTCTTGCAGGTTTTCACCGACACCTTGTAAATCAGCCACCACATCAATACCAAAGGATTTCAGTTCTTCGGCAGGGCCAATACCGGAAAGTTTCAGAATTTGCGGGCTTTGCACTGCACCTGCACACACCAGCACTTCCTTGTTCGCTTTGGCGGTATGTGTTTGTCCGTTCTGGTGATATTCAATTCCCACCGCTTTTTTGCCTTCAAACAGGATTTTGCCTGCGCGAGCTTTGGTGATGACGGTGAGATTGGAACGGGATTTGGCAGGGTTCAAATAGGCAACCGCAGTGCTACAGCGTCTGCCATTGAACTTGGTTTGCTGATAGATGCCGACACCTTCCTGTTGCATGCCATTGAAATCATGGGTCAGTGGGTAACCAGCCTGTTGGCCTGCTTTGAGGTAGGTACCAAATAATTCATTGTTTAATTCGGGGGTTGAGACCTTGAGCGGGCCATCGTAGCCATGCAGTTTTTTATCGGCTTCATTCACTGTGCCACACTGGCCTTCGGATTTGATGAAGTAGGGCAGGCAATCCTGAAAAGACCAGCCTTTGTTACCGAGTGCTTCCCAGTCGTCGTAGTCATTCTGGTGACCACGAATGTAAACAATCCCGTTAATCGAGCTGGAGCCGCCCAGCGTTCTGCCTCTTGGCCAGTACATCTCACGGTTATACATGTTTGGCTCGGCTTCGGTATCGAACTGCCAGTTATAGGCTTTTGAACGCAGTAGTTGCGCCACACCCGCAGGCATGTGAATAAACATGCTTTTATCTTCAGGCCCTGCTTCGAGTAACAGTACGCTGGTCTTGCCGTCTTCCGTTAAACGATTGGCCAGCACACACCCTGCTGATCCCGCACCTGCAATAATATAGTCGTACATATCAATCTCCCCTTGTGTATTTCAATTTTTCTATGGCTGGGTTTTGTTATATTTCTTCACAGAAAAAAAAGGCTCGCAAAACGAGCCTTTTTTCCCAAAAAACAGAATCGCTTATGCAACCATGCCCGTCAGCCGCACTTTAATGATTTCTTCTGCTTCGGCGATGATGCGGTCAAGCAGTTCCTGACAGGTTGGAATGTCATTAATCAAACCAATCACCTGACCAGCTGTCCAGATACCGCCATCAACATCTCCCTTGGCCATGGCTGCCCGACCTCTTTCGCCAGAAACCAGATGCATAATATCGTTAAAATTGGTTTTGCCGCCGCTGTTTTTTTCAATTTCAACAACCTCGGTGGCGACCGCATTTTTAAATACACGCGCCGTGTTATGCAAGGTTCTGAAAATCAGGGCAGTATTTCTTTCGGTTGCTTCGACCATCGCCTGTTTCATATTCTCATGCACTGGCGCTTCTTTAGTGGCCATAAAGCGTGTACCCATATTGATACCATCTGCGCCAAGGCTCAGGGCAGCAGCCAGTCCGCGACCATTACCAAAACCGCCAGAGGCAAGAAAAGGAATGGTGAGTTGTTGTGCAGCAGCGGGTAGAAGCACCAGATTCGGCACATCATCTTCACCCGGGTGGCCAGCACATTCGAAACCATCAACACTCACTGCATCAACACCCAGTTTTTGGGCTTTTACAGCGTGACGAACACTGGTGCATTTGTGAATTACTTTTGCCCCGTGCTGCTTGAATAAAGGCATAAAGGGTTCAGGATTCTGGCCAGCGGTTTCGATTATTTTAATACCCGCTTCGACGGCAGCAGCAGCATACTCGGCATAAGGCGGTGGTTTAATTGCGGGTAAAATTGTGAGATTGACGCCAAAAGGTTTGTCGGTCATGTCGCGACAACGGGCAATCTCTTTGGTGAGGGCTTCAGGCGTGGGTTGTGTGAGCGCTGTCAAAATCCCCAATCCGCCAGCATTGGAAACGGCGGATGCCATCTCGGCTATTCCAACGCCCATCATGCCGCCTTGTACGATGGGGTGCTTGATACCTAATAACTCAGTGATACGAGTCTTGAACATAGTGAACTCCAGAATCCGTTAAAAAATAGGTGTGCTCGGCCAGCTTGCCAAAAGCGCTGGCAATGTTAGCAGAATGCTCACAGTGCGGTAATCGGCTCAAATCAAAAAAAGGACAATCCCCCACTCTGTCGAGTGTTGTCGCAGCATTTGAAGCGATGCACAATGAGCCAGATTTTTTTGGAGAGTCTGGTTATGAAAATTTTTTATTTTGTGATTGCTGCAACTGTGTGGGTGAGTACGAATGTTTATGCAGAGCAGGGCGTGCAGAGAAAAGTCATAGAACAATGTGTGTGTGAGCAGCAGAACTGGAAACAGGTTTTTGACCAGTCGAAGCATGTGGCGTTTGGAGAAGTGAAGGAAATTCAGGTGCATGGAGAAACGCTCGCGAGTGCACCATTTAATGTGCTTGAAACCTTTAAAGGCGATGGCGCAAATATCACCAAAATTGTGGGTGCTGCAAAAAAGGGAGATGCTTGTCATAGCCCCTTATTACCCGGCTACTATATTGCCTTTGGTTCCGACTCACACACGGTGGTGTTGAATGCGTGCTCGCCGAGCAGACTTTTGACGAAGGAAAATTTGGTGCAAACCCTGATAGATATTCAGCAGTATGCCGAGATGCAGGCCAACCAGCCCGTTGCTGCTGCTCAGATAAAACCTGAAGCCGAACAGCCTGAGCAGGAAAGTGATTATCTGACTGGATTTCTATGGGTGCTGGGAATTGTCGGTTTGCTTGCACTGATTTCACTGGCCAGAAATCTTTTACAACGACGAGTAAAGTAATCGTTGCAATCAACAAGTTTGTACAAGTTGTGTACAATCCGCGCCTTTCTTGCCCTGTGAGTCGTTTGATTCAACAAGGGCTTTGTTGCTTTCGCTGAGGTGGTCATGTCTGACAAAAAGAAAACCGTTAAAAGGATTAAAACAGGCTCGATTGAGCGGCGCTTCACTATGGCGAAGGCAGGTTTTCTGGCGGGTTCAAGATTGGCGAGAAAAAGTGCCAGTAGCTTTGTATTTGACCGTGTGCTGCTCGACAAGCAGCAGCGTGAAGAGAAACAAAGGGAATTGCTTTCCGAACAGGCGCAATGGCTGGTTGAGGAGTTGGGCAAGCTCAAAGGTTCCATCGTTAAGGTGGGGCAGATGATGGCCTTGTTCGGTGAACACTTTCTGCCCCCTGAAATTACCAGTGCCTTGCATACGCTTGAAGATGACACCACCGCAGTGAGCTGGTCTACGCTTGAGCCTTATCTGAAAAAGCAACTGGGTAGTCAGTTTGATGCCTTGGAGATTGACCCCAATCCCGTTGCCGCTGCATCTCTGGCACAGGTGCATAAGGCGATTCACAAGGCCAGTGGCCGCACGGTCGCGCTCAAGATTCAATACCCGGGTGTTTCAGAAGCCATTGATTCGGATTTGAACATGCTGGTGCAGTTATTGAAGTTCACACGTCTCGTGCCGATTACCCGCGAATTCAATGCCTGGATTGATGAAGTGCGCAGCATGATGCACCGAGAGCTGGATTATCGACTGGAGGCGGAAACCACACAGTTTTTCTTTAACGAGCTGGCAGATGATACCCGTTACATTGTTCCGGAATTATTTCCTGAATTCTGTAGTGAGCGCATTCTGGTCAGTTCTTTTGAGGAAGGTGTGAAAGTTGATTCAGAGACAGTGCTTGGTTTGCTGCAAGACAGGCGTAACAAGTTGGGTCAGGCGATTATGGAATTATTCTGCCGTGAAGTTTTTCACTGGAAGAAGATGCAAACCGATCCAAATTTTGGCAACTATTTGATTCGTTGCGATGAGCAGCAGGACAAAATCATCTTGCTCGATTTCGGCGCTTTTCGTGATTTTGAAGACGACATTATTTTGCCTGCCAGAAAAATGATTTATTACGCTTATCATCACGATGTTGATGGTTTAATTAGCGCCATTCATTCGATTAACTTTATGAACAAAGGTGTGCCGCGCAGTTTAATGGAAAGCTTTGCAGGTTTATGTTTTATGGGGGTGGAAGTGTTGCAAGATCCTGACAAATTCCCGCCACCTGCGCATGTGCTGAATGAAAACAAGGAATATCTGTGGGGAAAAAGTGATTTACCAACACGCATTCTGGCTGAAGCAGGCAAGAATGCCTTTTCAACGCATTTTGATGTGCCGCCCAAGGAATTTATTTTCCTAAGTAGGAAATTGTTGGGTGCCTATACCTTTCTGCATGTGATAGCAGCGGAAGTGCGTGGTAATCTGATTCTTGATCCTTTTCTGAAGGGGATGGAACAAGCAAGTGAAGTGTAGTTGCTGGAGAAATTAAAATGGCCAGTTGAGGCTGACGCCAAACGTAACAGCCAGCTGCCCCCAACCAACCAGAAAGCCTAATACACCACCCAGTATGATGAGTAATTTTTCATCTTCCTTGAAGGCGGGACGCAGTACTCCTTCAAATTCTTCCGGAGTAAGTTGCCCCATTTTGCTGCGTAGGGTTGCGTCAATATCCATCGCTTCTTCAATGTAATCAAAGGTCAGTGACATGGCTTCAGGCAGATGAGCCATGATTCTGGCAACAGCGTGATTTTTGATTTCCTGAAAGCGTTTGTTACCCAGTGTCAAAGTCACCAGTGGTTTGCTATAGCCGACAAATTCATCCAGATTGCGTTTCACATTTTTTTGCACCAGATAGAGCATTTTATCTGATGCAGGCCCTGCCAGCAGATTTTCAATCACAGCACGAGGGTTAAGAATTTCACGTGCAACCACCAAGCCGAAATCGGTTGCAACTTCCTTTTGTCTTTTCATAAACAAGCCGTGAAATGTGATGGGGCCAACTTTAACTGGATACTTGGGCGAGAAAATCATATTGAGTGCAAGCCAGTTTGTTGCAGTACCTACGACAACACCAAAAATAGGTACGGTCCAAGGTTCTTGATAGAATATCCAGACAGCCATTTGTACCAAGCCAAACAAGAAGCCAAAAAAGGCTCCAGAATTTTGTACAAAGGTCAGTTCTTTATAGCCTACTTCCTGTATGAGCTTGACCAGCCTTTCGGGGCTGTCGACAAAGGCGTTGGTGACCATGCCTTTCAAATCAAATACTTCGTCGATATTGGCCTGCACCTCTTCCATCATTTCCTCAATGATTTCGGGGGCGTGCTCGCGAGCACGCTTGTAGATGCGTTGTTTGATGGGCAGAGGCAGGGCTTCCCATAGTTTGGGTGCCTGTTCCATCATCAAATCATCAGCAATGGCCTCCACAATAGAAGGGAGAACTGGTTTGAGTTGCTGGGCAATCTGCGCAGGGGAAATTTTGCTAAATACCTCTTCAACGGTAATCAGGCGACTGGTCATGATGTCCACCTGTATCGCGGCAATCGCAGGAGCACGGCGAGGGATTACCCCTTGCCAGCCTAGAAAGGGGGGCATGATGCCGATGAATTCGGTAGGGTAGCTCATCATTTTGATGCACAGCCAGTTGGTGCCATAACCAATCGCAGCACATATAAAAGGCATTGAGAAATAAAGCCAGAAATCGGAGTGTGCAATGATGTTATTGATGTATTCAAACATGTGTCATGCGCCTAAGGTTTTAAAGCCAGATATTATTGTTCTTGTGAGGGTAGCGACACGGATATGGCCTGAAACAGGAATACCTGAAAGACTGGAAATTATAGGGGGCACAAACTTGAATTGCCAGAAGTGTGACATACTTGCGCCTTGATGATGGAGAACACACATGAAAAACCAAGCTTCAAAATTACAAGTCTTACTCGATTCTTTCGATTTGCGTCACTTTAATGGTTTCAACACCATTGCAACCAGTTTGGGTTTTTTGCGCACCTTGTTTGGTGTGGGAAACAAGAGCAACAGCCTTGAGGATATTTTTAATTACCTGCCCATTTCTGAAAACTTTGTAACTTCAGGTCAGCCCACTGAAGAACAGTTTTCGTTAATCAAAGACGCGGGTTATAAAGAAGTAATCAATCTGGCACCTCATGGTGCAGAAAACGCTTTGCCAGATGAAGCGGGTTTGCTGAATACACTCGGCTTGGCTTATGTCCATATTCCAGTGGATTTTAAAAATCCAACTGAACAGGATTTTCAAAATTTCTGTAATGCTTTAACGGAAGCAGGTGACACAAAAGTGTGGGTGCATTGTGCTGCGAATATGCGTGTATCGGCGTTTACCTATCGTTATCGCACGCAAGTGCTTGGGGACGATGCGGCCAAAGCTGGAAAAGATATGAATCGCATCTGGAAGCCCTTTGGTGTGTGGGTTGAATTTATTTCTGTTAATAAGTAATGCGTAATTTGTCGGCAAAATGATTAAACGGGAAGCGATAATAAGCATTCGGATCGCTTCGGTAATTTTCGTTTTTTGAACGATAAAAATGCGTATAGGCAAGCTGATTTTCGGTGTACCAGTGAAGCACTTCCTCTCTGTAATGCCTTGTCAGTTCAGGAAATTGTTTCGCCAGATTGTGCTGCTCCCAAATATCTTGCTTGAGTAAATATAACTCTTCGGGTACATCGTTAAAGTTGTAAATATATTTATAGCTTTCATCGATTGCCGCAAGGCAGCGCTCCTTGTACCAGCAGGCAGCATAAATTCGTCGATGTTCATTTTCAGCAAAGGCTGATATTCCTCGATAGTGGCTGGATATTTTGAACCCCAATACATCTTCCAGTGTTGGTGCAACATCCATCAGGCTGCGCAAGGAATGGTTCTCAACAGGTTCAGGAAACAGTGCTGCATTCACAATAAAAAAGGGCACCCATAAACCTTCACGATACAGATTATTGTTATGAAAACGCTGTGGGTGTTGCTTGCCAAAAGCTTCGCCATGATCGCCGACGACTACAAAAACGGTGTTGTCATATAAATCTGCCGCTTGGTACTGTTCAATCAATGCTTTCAGGTAGCCATCAATATAGGTGAGTGAATGCACAAAATTATTTTGATAACGAGCAGAAGTGTTTGCACTGGTGACTGAATCTTTATAAGCCGAGTAATAAGGGTGATGCTGAGCAAGTGTGAGATAGGTAGCCATAAAAGGTTTTTTTTGCGTTTTGACTTGTTCAAGCCAGTGCCTGTTGTGTGAAAGCAGTACACGATCTTCCAGACCAAAAATGCCTGTGCGTTTAAAGGCTTGTTTTTCCTGTTCTGAAAGACTTTCCAGTGCAACAAAAGTTTCAAAACCCATATGTTGAACCAGCAAATCCCTGCGTTCATAAAATTCATGGGCAGATTGAAAGTAAGCAGTAGTGTAGCCTGCCTGTATCAGGCGTTTGGGTAAGCAATCTATCGGAATGCCTAGTGTGGCATCAAAACTTTGCAGACCAATGTAAGGCTCTATACCGCATAAAATACTCACCAGAGATTTGGTGGTAGAGGTCATCAGTGCAGAAGTATTGGTAAATTTTAAGGATTGGCTGGCAAACTCAGTGAGAAAAGGTGTGTGATTTTTTATATCGAGTTCTGCGTTATAAAAATCAAGCATGCTCGCACCGGTTGATTCCAGAATAATCAGCACGATGTTTTTATGCTGTTCGCTCTGTGAATCTGAACTCAAATCGCTGACATCATGGTGCGTAAAAAATGTGGAATAGGTATCGGTATTATGTGTGCGATGGATGGAATCTTTTCTCGTCCAGCCATCTTTGACTACATACACCAGACTATTTTGTGCAAGCGATGCAGGCACACCGTTAAAATTAAACGGAAAAAATGCCAGTATGAAAAAGAGCATTAAACCACCATAAGCAGGTAGAGGACTTTTAATATGTTTATGAATAAACAATAAGGGAAGTAAAAAAATAATTATCAAATGAAGTTTGATAAACCAGCCAAACAACAGGACTTTCCACGTTGCATGCCCGAATACCATCAGCACCAAATGTTCTGCCAGGGAAAAATCAACGCCTTGGCGTGTGGTGATTTCACCGCTTTGAATGACACGCAAAAAAATACACAAGACAAAACTACTGGTGATGATATGCACCCTGAGCAAAACACTGGCGCTGTGTTGCAGCAAGAACCAAAGCCACCACCAAAGCGCGAACATGGCTGAAAAGTTGGCAATGAGTATTTTTATGGTGCTTGTCGGTGTGAGTGCATCACCAAAAACGCTCAATAAAAAGTAGACTTTTTCCACAAGCAGCATGCTGCTGATGCACACAATCAACATAAAAATCAGCGCGTCCCAGCGGCTTTCAAATCCTGCAAGCCATGTAGATGCTGTGTGTGATTTGAGGTATGTCACTTTGCTTTAACTAGCTGTGATATTTCGGACGCAGATTCATAATCGGCGCTTCCAGCAGAACAAAAATCAGCATGGCAATCGTCATGCTTGCCAATATACTGAATACAGCGCCCGCAAACATGGCAGGGAAAAAGTAAGTGGTGTAATCCACGCCCACCGCATTAAGCACCATGATTAAAATAGCAAAGCCGATGGTTACGCCAATGTAATGAAACAGGTACATGCAATAGAGCAAATTACCAAAAGGATAAAAAACCTTGAGCGACATCACTGCATTAAAACGTCTGGCATGTCGGCTTGAAAACAAACCGCAAAATAACAACCACGCAGCACATAAACACACCACCGTTTTACGACAGATGTTCAGCAGATTGCTGTACCACTGGCTCATTTCAAATCCTTCCATCAAGGCAGGAATGAACATGAGATACAGTGCAATCGCCATTGCGATTGTGGTAATCAGGGCAGACCAGTGGCTTTGCAACAGGGCTTTACATTCATGCAAATGAAAACGATAGGCGTAGGCCACCACCATGCCGCCAATAAACGCACCGAAGCGTGTGTAAAGGTTGTCGTACTCGGTGACAAATTGATGACTAAAAATAGCATCATCAAAAATAATTTGCTTAACCGATGCGTTGCTGAGTATGTCGTCCGTCATAATCACCCAGCCACGAATCAACAGGGAAGCAATTAACAAACTGATCAAGTGTAAAAACGGGTGTTTGCTTTTAAGCAGAACCAGAAAAAGATACATGGGCAACAATAAATAAAATTGTTCTTCAACTGCCAAACTCCATGTTAGGGGCACAAAATACACATCAAAATCATTAAAAAAATTCTGAATATAAAAAAAGTTTGGCCACATTAAATCGCCCTGATTGGAAGGCAAAAACGCATACACGGTGAGTGCCAGAAAATAGGCGGGTGTTAAACGCAGGAAGCGACTCAGGTAAAACAGTTTGACGGTGGCTTTGCCAGTCTCCTGATAGTGCTTGATTAAAAGATTGGTCATTAAAAACGCGCTAATCATAAAAAAAGCATCCACGGCAATGTCACCATTGAATACCCATTGAAGATAAACAGGAGTCGAGGTAATCATCACCTGCCACTGCTCGGCACCCAGATGATTTTTGGTAGCCGCAAAGCAATGGCCAATAATTACCCAGAAAATACCTACCGCCTTGTAACCATCAAGAAAAGCCCAGCGCTCATTCTCGCGAATAAACAGGGTGCGCAGATTTTTTTCAAGCGACCACGCTTGTTTAATGTTTTGAAGGGTTGTGTTCAAAGGTATCCAGCGTGTTTTTATTGTTATCGAGTTGGTTCAGAAAGTGGCTAATCATAGCGTCAATCTGTTCTGAATGAGAAATGGTCATCAAGTGATCAGCACCTGCAAGAATTTTCAGTTGCGCGTGAGGAATCTGTTGAGCGAGCAGGATACTTTGTTCGACGGCCACGTTGTTATCCTGATCACCATGAATAATGAGGGTGGGCACCTGAATATCGTTGTAGTCCGCTACAAGTGTTTGAAAGTGTTGCCAGTCGTTTTGCATGCCTGTCTTGCGTTGTGATACTGGCCAGAAAACCCACAGCGCCTGATTGAGCTGTGCAACTTTGTGTTTGTCCTGAATAATCCGTTGCCTGTTTTGCTCATCGGGCATAATCGGTTTTAGCACTGTTTCTGTATTCAGAAAGTGCATCACGGTAATAAATAACCACGAAGTAAAGTCGGATTCAAACAAAGGCATAACCTTGGCGCGTGGGTTAGGTGCGGTTTGTGAAACGCTTTCAATTAAAATCAGTGCACGGGTTTTTTCTGGGAATTGTCTCGCAAATGCCAGCGCTGAAGGCCCTCCGCCTGAAACCGCAAGTAGCACCACAGAATCAATTTCAAGTGTGTGCAGCAATTCAGAAAATGCGTGGGCTTGTTGTGTCGTGGTGATGCCTGTGTGCAAATCGCTGCCAAGATAGCCCGCCCGCGAAGGTTTGAGCAGGCGAACATTTTCCAGTTCAAACGGGGTATCATGCCCGCCCGGCGTACCGTGAACAAATAACACGGTGTGCGTGCCGTTTCCCTGAATACGGTATTGCATATTGCCCGTAGAGAGCGTTGTTATCTGGCTATTGGCGGCCAGTTGTTCGATGCGCTGTTGCTTGTCAAACACATAAAAAAAATACACGCCTGCTGGCGAAAGTATCCAGAACATCAGAAATCCAATCAGTAAGCGTTTTATCACCATATTAGTCATTGCTGTTTTTGTTATAAGCATTGCATTTTTTATTAGTTTATCTGCTTCTTCACCGCTGGTAGCTTTGCCCTCGAACCTGATTATGGGTTGAAACTTTTTTTAGAGGAATCTTACCGTGAAATACAACAAACAATACGCTTTCTTACTTGGCGCACTTATCGGCGCTTCCGCTTATGCACCACACACTTTGGCAGATTCGCCTGTGTTCTATGGAAGAATCAATCTTTCCCTGGAACAAAGCACCGTTGAGGTTGGCCCTGCGACGACCAAGGATCAATGGGAATTGAACTCCAATGCTTCGCGTTTGGGCGTGAGAGGTACAGCACCCTTGAGTGAAGGATTGACTGCCATTTATGGGCTTGAATACGAAATCAATGCGGCCAGCGGTGCGGATGGTTCCGTGAATGCCACTGTTCCAGCAACAGCCCCTTCTGATGTTGCAATCAAAAGCAGTGCGTCACCCTTCAGTCAACGTAACACTTTCGTGGGTGTACGCGGCAGCTTTGGTGAAGTGAAGGCGGGCAAGCTGGATACACCACTCAAGTCGATTGAAGGCAAGGTGGATCAGTTCAACGATTTGAAAGGTGATATTGACAACCTGATTGGTGGTCAGAACCGCCCCACTGATGTGATTCAGTACACCTCACCGAAAGTGGCTGAGCATGTCACGCTGAATCTGGCACTGGTATTGCCTGAAGGTGCTGACGTGGACAGCGATGGCAAGGCCGATACTGATTTAACGGATTCTGTTTCTCTGTCAGCGGTTTTTGATAACAAAACCATCTATGCGGCATTGGCGATTGATCAAAGCCAGCCAGCAAGAAGAACGGTTGACGGTATAGGCCGTGCCGATGCGGTGCGTCTGGTAGGCGGCTGGAAAATTGATGAAGCCTTTGAAGTGGGTGCTTTGTTCCAGCAAACCAGTGATGTTGTGTCTGGCAGCAGCGCAGAAGACACCAGTTACCTGTTAAGTGGTGCGTACAAAAACGGCAACTACAAGTTCAAGGCGCAGTATGGTCTGAGCAACGGTAAGGTAGGTGATGAAGAAGGTACTTTGCTGGCCTTGGGTGTGGATTACGCACTTGCCAAATCAACCACCTTGTACACCTACATCTCCAATGTAGACAAGGACAAGGCCGATTCCAGTGATCAAACCCTGGCTCTTGGTTTGTCACACTCGTTTTAATCCCCCATTTTAAATACTCAGGAGTTATCTCATGTTTTCAAGAATCAAATTATTAACCCTTTTGGCAGGCACCAGTGTGCTGTTGTCTGCCGGGCTACACGCCTCTAAAGATATAGAGCTGCTGAATGTTTCCTATGATCCAACCCGCGAGTTGTATCAGTCATTCAATCCCGAGTTTGTTAAACACTGGAAACAAACAACTGGACAGACAGTCACCATCAAACAATCACATGGCGGTGCGGGAAAACAGGCGCGTGCGGTGATTGATGGTCTTGAAGCCGATGTGGTGACACTGGCTTTGGCCTATGACATCGGTGAAATTGGCCAGTTAACAGGTAAATTACCTGCGGATTGGCAAAAACGTTTGCCGAATAACAGTTCTCCCTATACTTCGACCATCGTTTTTCTGGTGCGCAAAGGTAATCCGAAAAACATCAAGGATTGGGACGATTTGGCCAAACCCGGCATTGGTGTGATTACGCCTAACCCGTTAACGTCGGGCGGTGCACGCTGGAACTATCTCGCAGCATGGGGCTATGAATTAAAACGCACCAATGGTGATGAGAAAGCTGCCAAAGAGTTTGTGACCAAAATCTATAAAAATGTGCTGGTACTGGATTCAGGCGCGCGCGGTTCAACCACCACTTTCGTACAACGCGGTATAGGTGATGTGTTTATTTCATGGGAAAACGAAGCCTTCCTGTCTGTAAACGAACTGGGCCCGGACAAGTTTGAAATCATCGTGCCTTCCGTGTCCATTCTTGCCGAACCGCCTGTCACTGTGGTTGATGGCAATGCCAAAAAACACGGTACAGAGAAAGTAGCCAAAGCCTATCTTGATTACCTGTATTCTCCGGTAGGGCAACATTTGGCGGCCAAACATTACTATCGTCCAAGCTTGCCGCAACATGCCGATCCTAAAGATCTTGCACGTTTCCCCAAGCTGAGCACCTTTACCATTGATGAAGTATTTGGTGGTTGGGAAAAAGCGCAAAAAGCCCATTTTGCAGACGATGGTTTGTTTAACCAGATTTATACCAACCGATAGTCGAGTCCCGATTATTCCCCTGATGTTTATCTTCCAGCAGAACCAATCCAGAGCATAGTTAAGGTGGTTTTGTCTGGGGGGTAAACATCAGTCCTTTTTACAGTAACTCAAACACGCATTATGGGAGTTTATTGTGAATATCCGAATTTTAATTGTCCCGGGCTACCACGGCAGTGATGAGCATCACTGGCAAAGCTGGCTGGAATCAGAAATACCCCACGCACAACGCGTCAGTGGTATTGATTGGGAAAGCCCCGTTCTGCACGAATGGGCGAGAGAGATCACACGCACGATAGATGAAAGTGAGAATCCGGCAATCATTGTAGCGCACAGTTTTGGCTGTCTTGCCAGCGCCCTTGCCATTGCCAATCGTTCCGACAAGGTGAAAGGGTGCATTCTGGTAGCACCTGCTGATCCACAAAGATTTTCCTTGTCTGGTGTCAGGGATACAGAACATCAGGATGCTGCCTCTTTGGAAAGTATTGCTGCTTACCTGCCTAACCATGCTTTGGGTATCTCCGGATTGTTAATCGGCAGTCGTAATGATCCCTGGGTAAAAATTGAGCATGCCTATGCCTGGGCCAAACGCTGGAAGCTGGCTTTCCATGATGCCGGTTATGCAGGCCATATCAATGTTGATTCAGGTTTCGGTGTGTGGCCACTGATAAAAGTGCTGACACACGCCTTGTGTGATGCGATAGCGCTTGCAGGCCAGCCTGTGTCACCTGTTGATATACGAATATGTGCATAAGCTTATAAATTTTTATTATTTTAGGTTCTAAGGAGCCTTGGCTAGACTTCCCACCGTTACAGCTATCTTAATTCAGGAGTTATTTATGTCTTTATCTCTTATTTCAACAGGCCGCAGGATTGCCATTCTGGCAGTGTTCGGCACTTTGATGGCAGGTGCTGGTGCCGTGTTGGCACAAAACACCTTGCTCAATGTGTCTTACGATGTTTCCCGTGAGCTCTACAAGGAAATCAATCCGGCATTTGAAGCTTTCTGGCAGCAAAAAAACGGTGCCAAGGTGAGTGTTAATCAGTCTCATGGTGGTTCTACCCGGCAGGCCTCGGCAGTTGCTGAAGGTTTGGAGGCCGATGTGGTGACCATGAATCAAAGTCCAGACATTGATGTGTTGGTGGAGAAAGGGCTGGTTTCTGCCAACTGGCGTGAACAATTTCCGCATCAGGCCACACCTTACACCACCACTACCGTGTTTCTGGTACGCAAGGGTAATCCCAAAAAAATCAAGGACTGGGATGATTTGGCACGCCCCGGGTTGCAAGTGATTGTGCCTAACCCGAAAACTTCCGGTAATGGTCGCTATACCTATCTTGCCGTATGGGGTTATGCCCTGAATAAAAATGCCAACGATGAAAAGAAGGCCAAGGATTTTGTCAACAAACTGTTCAAGAATGTTCCAGTGCTTGATGGTGGCGGTCGTGGTGCAACTACCACCTTTACGCAGCGTGGCATAGGTGATGTGCTGGTTACTTTTGAAAACGAGGGCATTTTGATCAGTAAGGAGCTGGGCAGTGACAAGTTCGATATTGTATATCCCTCCGTGTCTATCGAAGCGGCAGCACCATTGGCAGTCATCAATACGGTTGTGAAGAAACGGGGTACGGAAACGCTGGCGCGTGCCTATCTGGATTTCCTGTTTTCAGAGCAAGGGCAGGAAATCATTGCCTCACACAATTTTCGCCCGCGCAGTGCTGCCGTATTGGCGCGTTATCAGCAGCAGTTCCCGCCGATAAAAACCTTTTCGGTTGAAAAACAACTGGGCGGCTGGGATGCAGTCAAGAAAGCGCATTTTGCCGATGGTGCCTTGTTTGATCAGATTATGGAGAACCGTTTCTAATGGCTGGTCATCGTTCTTTCAGTGTATTACCAGGGTTTAACCTGACGATGGGATATACCTTGGTCTATCTGTCGCTCATCGTATTGATTCCCATCGCAGCGGTATTTATCAAGGCCAGTGAGTTGTCTCCCTCGGAATTCTGGGCAGTGGTTACTTCGCCCAAGGTGCTTGCGTCTTACAGAATTTCTTTTGGTGCTTCTCTGGCGGCGGCGCTCACCAATGCGGTATTCGGCCTGCTATTGGCGTGGGTGCTGGTGCGTTATTCCTTTCCAGGCAAGAAAATTGTCGATGCACTGGTCGATTTACCTTTCGCGTTGCCAACGGCGGTTGCGGGTATTTCACTCACGGCGCTTTATGCGCCCAATGGCTGGCTCGGTCAGTACATTGAAGGGGTGCTGGGCATCAAGGTGGCATTTACACCCATCGGTATATTTATAGCTTTGGTGTTCATTGGGTTGCCTTTTGTGGTGCGCACGGTGCAACCCATTCTTGAGGATATGGAAACCGAATTTGAAGAAGCGGCTGCCAGTCTCGGTGCCAATCGCTGGCAATCCTTTCGCTATGTGGTGTTCCCCATTCTGTTGCCTGCCTTGCTCACCGGCTTTGCCTTGGCCTTTGCGCGTGCCGTGGGCGAGTACGGTTCGGTGATTTTTATTGCGGGCAATATTCCGATGGTGTCCGAAATTACGCCGCTGTTGATTATCACCAAGCTGGAGCAGTACGACTATGTGGGTGCAACCGCGATTGCGGTGGTGATGCTGGTCATCTCTTTCATCATGTTGTTCATCATTAACGCGTTACAGGGCTGGACTGCAAAACGGACAGGGAGGGCACAGTAATGTCATCACTGACTTTTTCACAACAAACCCGATTCGAGCGTAATGCCGCTACGCGTGAAGCCGCCTGGCTCAAGTGGACTTTACTGCTGGTATCGCTGACCTTTTTCGCAGTGTTTTTGCTGCTGCCACTGGTGGCGGTGTTTGTTGAGGCGCTACGCAAGGGTGTGCAAGTGTACTGGCAGTCGCTGTTAGACCCTGACGCGCTTTCTGCAATCAAACTGACCTTGCTCACCGCAGTTATATCGGTGCCGCTCAATCTGGTGTTTGGTGTTGCCGCTGCATGGGCGATTGCCAAATTTGAATTCAGGGGCAAGCAGTTTCTGATTACCCTGATTGATTTGCCGTTTTCGGTTTCGCCCGTGGTGGTGGGTTTGATGTATGTCTTGGTATTCGGTGCCAGCGGCTGGTTTGGTAGCTGGTTGATAGAGAACAACATGAAAGTGATTTTTGCCATCCCCGGCATCGTATTGGCTACGGTGTTTGTGACTTTCCCTTTTGTTGCACGAGAATTAATCCCCTTAATGCAGGCACAAGGTAAGGAAGAGGAAGAAGCCGCTGTGGTTCTGGGTGCTGGTGGATGGCAAACCTTTTGGTACATCACCTTGCCCAATATCAAGTGGGGGCTGCTCTACGGTGTGATTCTATGTAATGCCCGTGCGATGGGTGAATTCGGTGCCGTGTCGGTGGTATCGGGGCACATTCGTGGATACACCAACACCATGCCGCTGCATGTAGAAATTCTTTATAACGAGTATCAGTTTTCTGCTGCCTTTGCAGTGGCATCGGTACTGGCACTGCTCGCCCTGGTCACTTTGGTTCTGAAAACCTGGGTTGAACACCGTGCCGAGCAGAGCATCAAGAAACATTAAATGAACAAAAGAGTATCGATTTATGAGTATTCAAGTAAAAAACCTGCGTAAGCAATTTGGCACTTTTACCGCCTTACAGGACATCACACTCGATTTTCCAGCGGGAGAACTGGTGGCTTTATTGGGGCCTTCAGGCTGCGGTAAAACCACCTTGTTGCGCATCATTGCGGGTCTTGAACAACCCGACAGCGGTTCGGTGATTCTGGAAGGTGAAGATACATCGGGTACACATGTACGTGAGCGTCAGGTGGGCTTTGTGTTTCAACATTATGCATTATTCAAGCATATGACGGTGTTTGATAACGTAGCCTTTGGTTTGCGTATGCGTCCGCGCAAAATTCGCCCGACCGAGAAACAGATTCAGGAAAAAGTCCATGCGCTGCTGAATCTGGTACAGCTTGACTGGCTGGGTGATCGTTTTCCTGCGCAGTTGTCAGGTGGGCAACGTCAACGTATCGCGCTGGCGCGTGCACTGGCAGTAGAACCGAGTGTATTGCTGTTAGATGAGCCTTTTGGTGCGCTCGATGCCAAGGTGCGCAAGGAATTGAGACGCTGGTTGCGCAAGCTGCATGACGAACTGCATATCACCTCCATTTTTGTCACCCATGATCAGGAAGAAGCATTGGAAGTGGCCGATCGGGTTGTGTTGATGGATCACGGCAAGGTGGAACAAGTGGGCACACCCGAAGAAGTTTACAACCACCCGCAAACGCCTTTTGTGTACGGCTTTCTCGGCTCGGTCAATCTGTTTCATGGTCGTGTTGAGCAGGACAGGCTTCATGTCGGTGACGATGCCTTGCCTCATGGTCAGAGTGATATTGCTCACGGTGCGGAAGTGTATGCCTTTGCTCGCCCGCATGAGCTGGAGATTGTCACCGACCTGAGTGGCGAGCAGGGTATTCGTGCAAAGGTTGATCGTATTTTGGCTTTTGGCAATCAGGTGAGAGTGGAGCTGGATGGCGTTGGTGAAAATAATCAGCAACATTTTGAAGTTGAACTTTCCCGTGACGCTTTAAGTGTGCTGAATATTCAGCCTGAGCAACTGGTGCGTTTGCTGCCCTCACAACTCAAACTGTTTGAACGCTCATGAACTTTCAGCAACTACGCATTGTGCATGAAACGGTCAGACATGATTTCAATCTGACACAGGTGGCCAATGCGCTTTTCACCTCGCAGTCGGGTGTTTCAAAACACATCAAGGATCTGGAAGATGAACTGGGTGTGGAGTTGTATGTGCGCAAGGGCAAGCGTTTATTGGGGCTGACTGACCCAGGCAAGGATATGGTCAAAATTGTGGAACGCATGCTCATTGAACTGGGCAATATCCGTACACTCGCCAATGATTATAGTCAGGTGGACAGCGGGCAGTTGACCATTGCAACCACGCATACACAGGCACGTTACCTGTTGCCCAAAGTGATTACGCAGTTCAAACAACAATTTCCCAAAGTGCATTTAAAATTGCATCAAGGTAGCCCGAATGAAATTGCACAGATGCTGCTGAAAGGGGAAGCGGATATTGGTCTGGCAACCGAAATACTGGCAGAGATTGAGGAATTGAATACCCTCCCTGTTTATCGCTGGTCGCATGCTGTCGTGGTACCCAAAGGCCACCCGCTCACTAAAAAAGTGCCGCTTACGCTGGAGGCCATTGCCGAGCATCCCATCATTACCTATCACGAAGGGTTTACTGGCAGGCACAGTGTGGAACAGGCTTTTGCGGCGGTGGGTGTGCAGCCCGATATTATTATTTCGGCACTCGATGCCGATGTGATCAAGTCCTACGTCGAGCTGGGCTTGGGGGTGGGTATTATTGCTTCAGTCGCGTTTTCCGCAGAAAAAGATCGACAGCTACAGCTGCTCGATGCAGCGCATGTGTTTCCCGAACATGAAACCAAACTGGCGATAAGAAAGGGACATTTCCTGCGCCAATATGCCCATAATTTTATGAAACTGTGTGCGCCGGATTACCCCCTTCCCTAGGCGGCCTGTTGTTGCTCAACGCTTACGCGATATTTTTCCACAAAAACACTGATTTCCCTTAAAGCCTGTTTTGCTTCGGGTAAAAAAGCAAACAAGGGGAATACATGGCACTGGCCGCGCCACGCCTTGTAATCCACTTCGACACCTGCGGCTTTGGCTTTTTCGTACACACGACGTGAATCATCAAGCAGCACTTCAATGTCCCCGACAATAATTTTAAGCGGCGGCAAATCGTGAAATTCATTAAACAGAGGTGAAAGCAAGGGATCATTCAAGGGTGTATTGCCTGCATATAAACAGGCCGCTGCATTCATTTGTTTGAAGCCTGGAATATAGGCATCGTGCTTTTCGTTGTAGCGCACGGAATCACCTGAATTGCTCAAGTCACTCCAGGGCGAAATAGCCACCGCAGCGCAAGGGCGGGGCAATTTTTCTTCACGAATTTTGAGCAAGGTGGAAAGGCACAGGTTTCCGCCTGCGGAATCGCCCATCACATAAATGTTGCTGGCGGCGTAGCCCATATCCAGTAGTGCCTTGTAGGCGAGAATGCTGTCTTCCAGCGCAGCAGGAAAAACATGATTGGGTGATTGGCGATAATCAATCGCCATAATCGGCATGTCGGTGACGCGTGCCAGTGGCCACAGTAATCTTTTGTAAGCCCAGGGTGAGCCTGCACAATAACCGCCACCGTGCAGGTAAAAAATAATGCCGTGTTGTTGTGGGTAGTCTTTATCCTGTTGAATCAGCAGTGCTTCCACGCCGTTCAATTTATGTTCGCTTACCCGTGAGCCTTTGGGGTTTGCACTTTTACGCAGATATTTATGCTCGAATGCCTGATTCTTGCGTAAACGGCTCGGCACCAGAGGCAGATATTTCAACAAGGGTTTTGCAAAAATGCGCAAAAACAAATCAAAAATTCGGGAAATCAGGCTCATGGGGTATCCTCCGTGGTTCAATCTGTGACCGATTGGTACTCTAGCCATGTTTGATAAACACACAAGAAAAAGCCAAATGACAATTTGCCAATGTGTGTACGGTTTTTCCTTGCTGGTGTTGCTGTGTGTTTCGGGTGTTACTCAGGCAACAAGTGAGGCAACACCCGATGAGCAGCTTTATCGTTTGTTAGCGCTGCAACGGCAAATTGATATTTATGCACCAATCAGTGAAACGCATCTGCAAGGTACCCATAATTCCTATAACAGTGATGCCTACCGCCATTTGCTGCGCTATTACGATACCCAGCAACACTTGAGTATTGGGGAGCAATTACACAACGGTGCACGTTTTATCGAGCTGGATATTCATTGGACGTTCAATGCCACAACACTTAAACATGACTTGCTGTTATGTCATGGCGTGAGTCGCTGGAGCCTGCCGTTTTTACATTGGGGCTGTAGTGCCTACGATTTGCCGTTAAAACACGCGTTATTGGAAATCGCGCAGTGGCTTGAGCAGAATCCGCAGGAAGTGTTTGTTTTATATCTTGAAGATCACAGTAACGGCGAACACGAATATCTTTATCAGCTCCTGGTTGAAACAGGGATTCAACAACATATTTATGCCAGTGGTGGCTGCGTAGGCATTCCTGATGCACTCACCAAATATGATGTGCTGAATTCAGGTAAACGCATCATTTTATGGAAAGATGAACTTCGTATGGGCGGAAAAAATATTTTCTGTGGTGAAAACAAAAACATTGCCGAGCTTGCGTTTAATGATTTGAATGGGCTGAATCGCAAAGCAGAAGACAGAACCCGTTTTGGCAGCTTGCACAAGTTTCTCGCACAAGGTCGGTGGCCAAGAATCACAGCTGATGAGGTGCGTGAGTATTTATTAAACGGCACCAATATTTTGAATCTCGATGATTTTAAAATAAATGACGAGCGCTTGTACCAGTATCTTTGGTCGTGGAATCTCAATACCGATTTAAATCAGCATGCTGCCTGTGCTTATTTAGATGAATATGAAGGCTGGAATTTAACCAGTTGCGAAACGGCCAAAGCAGTGGCTTGTTATCATTCGGAACAAAAATCATGGCATGTGGCACTCTCAACAGTGACTTTCTCTGATGCACAAAGCGCATGCGCTCAGCTTGGGTCGGAATTTAATTTTTCTGCACCTGCCAATATACTTGAAAATAAAAATCTCATGCTTGCCATGCGTGAGGCTTCAGTGAAGCAAGTCTGGTTGCATATTCAATACAATCAGGATTTTGGAATTGAAGTGGGCGACAGGCGTAAATATCATACCAACACCCAACATGAGTGAAGCCAATATGAACTTGAAAAACATCACGCACAAATTATTACTCCCTTTATTGCTGCTTTCGTTAAGCCTGCAAGTATTCGGTAATAATGAAATGTTGAACGAGCTGACAGCTGAAGCAAATCAGGGAGATGCGGAAGCGCAATTCAAATTGGGCTACATGTACAAAAGCGGAGAAAAAATTCCGAAAAATTATCCGCAAGCGTTGCACTGGTACACCAAAGCCGCCGAGCAGGGTAATGTGAGAGCGCAATATAATCTGGCTGTGATGTACAACGGTGGTCAGGAAATACCGCAGGATTACCCGCAAGCACTTCACTGGTACACCAAGGCTGCTGAACAAGGTCATACCAATGCACAATTTAATCTGGGCGTTATGTACTACAACGGGCAAGGCACACCAAGAAACCTGAAACAGGCCTATATCTGGCTTGCGTTAGCGACCGATGCAAGTCAGGGATACCAAGACACAAGAGACAAAATTGCCAAAGCACTCACAGAATCCGAGTTAAACGAAGCGCAGCAAGAAGCTGAAAAGTTGCGTAAAAAAATCAAAGCGAAAAAATAAAACAGACTTCTGCAACAGCCATGACACCCATTTCTTTCAAGTTCGATAATCGTTTCAACAGGGAACTGCCTGATGACCCTGAGCAGGAAAATTTCCAGCGTCGTGTACAAGGCGCTTGTTATTCCAGAGTCAAACCTGCCAAAAGCAGTGCCCCACGCTTGCTGGCATTTTCCACAGAAGTGGCCGAGATGCTTGATTTAAGTGAAGCGCAAGTGCGTTCTGAATTATTCGCTCAGATTTTTTCGGGTAACCAGTTGTTACAGGGTATGGAGCCTTTTGCTATGTGCTACGGCGGGCATCAGTTTGGTGTCTGGGCAGGGCAGTTGGGCGATGGTCGTGCCATCAATCTGGGAGAAGTGGTCAACAGCAAGGGCGAACACTGGGCGCTGCAATTAAAAGGCGCAGGTGAAACGCCTTATTCGCGAACGGCTGATGGTCTCGCGGTGTTGCGTTCATCTTTGCGTGAATTTTTGTGTAGTGAAGCGATGCACCATCTGGGTGTACCAACCACACGTGCACTCAGTTTGATGACAACGGGTGATACGGTGGTGCGCGATATGTTCTACGATGGCAGACCCAAAGCAGAAGCAGGCGCGATTGTGTGCAGGGTTGCACCCAATTTTATTCGCTTTGGTAATTTTGAAATTCTGGCGGCGCAGCGCGATTTTCCTGTCTTGAAGCAACTGGCCGATTTCACCATCAAACATTATTTTCCGCATTTGCTTGCAGCCGATAAAAAAATTCACAAACAGGTCTATCTGGACTGGTTTGGTGAAGTGTGCAATTTAAGTGCCGAGATGGTGGTGCACTGGATGCGCGTGGGTTTTGTGCATGGCGTGATGAATACCGACAATATGTCCATCATTGGATTAACCATCGATTACGGCCCTTATGGCTGGCTGGAAGATTACAACCCGAACTGGACACCCAACACCACCGATGCACAAAATGCCCGTTATCGTTTCGCGCATCAGCCTTATATTGTGCAATGGAATCTGTTTCAGTTGGCTAACAGTTTGATGCTGCTGATTGAAGATGCCGAGGCGCTGGAGAACGTGCTCAACAATTATGGGGAGATGTACACGCTGCATTGGCAAAACATGATGGCGGGAAAACTTGGCCTGCTGCATTTTGATTCAGCGAGCGATGAGCCGCTTGTGCATCAGCTTGATGATGTGTTGTGCATGGTTGAAACCGATATGACCATTTTTTTTCGTGAGCTCAGCAGTTTGCCGATACTTGAACATGAAAATCCCGAACAGTGGTTTGAGCATCTTTCACTAGCGTATTATCAGCAACAGCACGAAAATTCAGCGTACAAACAGCATTTGTTTGCATGGCTTGATGCGTATAGAGAGCGATTGCTGGCTGACAAGCGCAGTGAGGCCGAGCGTCACACCGCGATGAAAGCGGTGAATCCGAAATATGTGTTGCGTAATTACATGGCGCAGTTGGCGATTGATGCAGCAGAACAAGGCGATGTGTCGGTGCTGGAAGAATTACTGGAGCTTTTGAAAAATCCTTACGCTGAGCAAACAGCGTTTGAAAAGTGGTATGACAAACGACCCGATTGGGCAAAAGAAAAAGCGGGCTGTTCCATGCTATCATGCAGCTCTTGACGCTTAATCCATTCATAATTTATCAAGGAGAATCATGCACACACTTAAACACCTGCTGGAAAGAAATCAGCAATGGGCTGATCGCATTGAACAGGAAAACCCCGGATTTTTTGCAAGTCTGGTCGGGCAACAAAACCCCGAATATCTGTGGATAGGCTGTTCTGACAGTCGGGTACCTGCGAATGAACTGGTCGATTTGCTGCCAGGTGAAATGTTTGTGCATCGCAATATCGCCAATGTGGTGAGGCTTGATGATTTGAATTGTCTTTCAGTGATTCAGTTTGCAGTCGAGGTGCTTCAGGTAAAGCATATTATTGTGTGTGGGCATTATGGTTGCGGTGGTGTGAAAGCGGCATTGGCTGATCGGCCAATGGGCATGATTGATGGCTGGCTCGACAGCATCAAGGAAGTATATCGTTGTCATCAGGCTGAAATTGATGTACTTGGTGATGAAAACGAAAAAACACGTTTACTGTGTGAGAAGAATGTTGAAGCGCAGGTTGAGAAAGTGAGCCAGACAGAATTTGTCAAAAAAGCGTGGAGTGAAGGCAGGCAACTCAGCATTCATGGCTGGATTTACAATATTGGCGATGGCCTGTTGAAGGATTTGTTACTTAGCAAAAAAAGCTGAGATTCCTTGGCCACATTCGGAATGATATTTAGAGAAATTTTCCAATACCCGAAATAATTTCATCTCTTGCTTCTGCCCCACGCTTGAGTGCACCAGTCATGGTGATAAAACCGTGCGTCAAATCCCGATGTTCTAACAGGTGTATGCTTACGCCCAAAGCTTTCAGTTTTTCATAATAGGCTTTGCCTTCATCATAGAGTGGGTCAAACCCTGCCAGCGTGATTAAAGTTTCGGGCATTTGTCCAAGTAGTGCTTCATCGGCCAGCAAGGGTGATGCAAGCGGGTTGAGTTTGTCTTGTTCATCACCAATAAAGTGCGCAATAAAATAATCCATCAGGTTTTTGGTCAGCACATAGCCGTTACCGAACAGAGTATAGGATTCGCGCTGCGTGGAAATATCACACATCGGGTAAATCAGAATTTGTGCTTTCGGCAGTGGCACCTGCTGCTCAAGACATTGCAGCGAACAGGCAGAACATAAATAGCCACCCGCGCTGTCACCGGCAATCACGATTTGTTTTTCGTGAATGTTCAAATCCGCAGCGTTGGCGAGTGCCCAGCAATAGGCAGCAAAAGCATCTTTGGGTGGCGTGGGGAATTTATATTCAGGTGCCAAACGATAATCGACTGCCAGCACACGCAGGTGCAGTTGTTTGGCAAGTTCTGCGCAAAGCACTTCATAGGAATCCAGATCACCAATCACGTTGCCACCCCCATGAAAATACATCAGCAAGGGGCTTTGCTGTTCAAGGTGTTTATCGCGATAAAGTCGTGCTGCAATGTGTGTGTCTTCGACGGGAATCGACAGTGTTTGTATGTCGATGTCCGCAGGCAAAGTGCCTTTGAGCATGGCGCTCATTTGCTGAAAGGTTTTTCGCGCTCTGGCGGGTTTGAGGCTGTTGAGTTGCACACCTTTGGCACTGTTGACGGCAAGTACCTGATTGTCGATGTCGAGAGTATTGCCGCGAACTTGCACGGGTTTTCCGCCTGACAGTTTCAGTTTGAGTGTGTGGGGAAGGCTAAAAATCAGTTTCAGTATCAGGCCAAGAATTTTCATATTGTCTCTTTTGTGCTCTGTTTGTGTATTGAGTTTCGCGTTGGATGCAATGTAAGTGCATCTTTCAAGGCTGTCAAAATACAGCCCTTTGGGTATGATGACGCTCTTTCTTTTTTGTGCTTTTTTTGGGGAGATGTCTCAGTGTCGCAAGCCTTTCAATGGAATTTCGGAGATATTTTTGATGCGCTGGGTGAAAACATTGATCCCCAACACCCCGCGCTGATACATGATGGTCGCGTGCGTAGCTGGCAGGAATTGACCGAACGCAGCAATCGGCTGGCGCGTGCCTTGCTGGAACGCGGTGCACAGCCGCAGGACAAGGTGGCGTTTTATCTGGTGAATTGTTCCGAATATATCGAGCTATGTGTGGCTGCCTGTAAAGCGCGTCTGGTGCATGTGAATGTCAATTTTCGTTATCTGGAAGATGAGCTGCATTACATTATTGATAATTCCGATGCCAAGTTTGTGGTGTATTCCGATGTGTTTGCCGAGCGCGTTGCAAGCATTCAAAACCGTTGTGACAAGGTAACGCATTTTATTGAAGTGAATGCACAGAGTGATGAAGCTGTTTTGCGAAACCACTTTGCTGAAAATTTTGAAACACTGGCAGCGCATGGTGACACTGCAAAACTCGACATCAAGCGCTCACATCAGGACATGGTGTTTATTTACACAGGTGGCACCACAGGTATGCCCAAAGGCGTGATGTGGGAACAGGGTAATATGTGGAGCGGCCTTGGGGGTGGCAAGAATCACCCGTGTACCAAGGGTAAAATTGTTAAAGATATTGATGAGCTGATGGCCTGTGTGCGTGAGCGCAAGGGGCCTTCACAAATGCCTGCTTGCCCCTTGATGCACGGCACGGGTTTCTTTTCAGCGATGACCAGTTTGACGGGCGGTGGCACGATTGTGACCATGCCTGTGCAAGGGCTGGATGCCGAACTGATCTGGCAGACGGTACATGATGTCAAGGTGAAATCCATTGTTATTGTGGGTGATGCGTTTGCGCGCCCGATGCTGGAGGCGCTCAATAAAAATCCACAGCGCTGGAATTTATCAAGCTTACGCACCATTGTGTCATCGGGAGTGATGTGGAGCACGGAATGCAAGCAAGGGCTGATTCAACACCTGCCTGAATTGATGTGTGTGGATACTTTTGGTTCGTCAGAAGCGATTGGCTTTGGCACTTCGGTGGCGAGTGCTGAAGGGGAAGTGAAAACCGCGCGTTTCACCATTGGTGAACATTGCAAGGTATTTACGGAAGATTACCGTGAAGTAAGGCCTGGCAGCGAAGAGAAAGGCTTTATTGCGCGAGGTGGCGCGATTCCTTCGGGTTATTACAAAGACCCTGAAAAAACTGAAAAAACTTTTCCCATGATTAACGGCAAACGGTATTCGATTCCTGGAGATTGGTGCACGGTCGATGCTGATGGTGTGATTCATTTATTCGGGCGTGGCAGTGCATGTATCAATACCGCAGGCGAAAAAGTTTTTCCCGAAGAAGTGGAAGAATGTTTGAAACAACATGCCAGCGTGCAAGATGCTTTGGTGGTGGGTTTGGAAGATGCCAAATGGGGCATGGCAGTGACGGCGGTAGTGGAATTGACCGCAGGTGCTGCGCTGGATCAGCAAGCCTTGAATGCGCATGTGAAAAAGCACCTTGCGGCGTATAAAGCACCCAAACAGTATGTGGTGGTGGAGCTTATGTTTCGTGCGCCCAATGGCAAGGCGGATTACAAAAGTGCCAAAGCTTTTGCAGAACAAAATTTATGAACACAAACGAAATCTCCATGCGTATCGACGAAGATTATTCTGAAATCCGCGCATCGGTTAAAAAAATCTGCGAACAATTCACGGGTGAATACTGGCGAAAAAAAGATGCAGCCAGTGAATACCCACACGAATTTGTCAACGCCATGACCGAAGCAGGTTATCTCGCTGCACTGATTCCCGAACACTACGGCGGTGCAGGTTTACCCTTGCGTGCAGCATCGGTGATTATGGAAACCATTCACGCCGCAGGGTGCAGTGCATCGGCTTGTCATGCGCAGATGTATATTATGGGCACACTGCTGCGACATGGCAGCGAGGCGCAAAAACAAAAATATCTCCCCAAAATTGCATCGGGCGAATTGCGCTTGCAAGCCTTTGGTGTGACCGAGCCAGACACAGGCACCGATACCACACAACTGCTCACACGCGCAGAAAAAAAAGGAAATGAGTATTGGGTGAATGGCCAGAAAATCTGGACAAGTCGGGCGCTGCAATCTGATTTGATGATTTTGTTAGCCAGAACCACGCCTGCGCATGAAGTTAAAAAACGCAGCGAAGGTTTGAGCGTGTTTCTGGTCGATTTAAGGGAAGCCATCGGCAATGGCATCGACATTCAACCGATTCCTACCATGATTAACCACAACACCACGGAAGTGTTTATTCACAACCTCAAAGTGCCTGCTGAAAATCTGATTGGAGAAGAAGGCAAGGGCTTTAAATACATACTTGATGGCATGAATGCCGAACGCATTCTGATTGCATCGGAAGCTTTGGGTGATGCGCGTTACTGCATCTGGCGTGCCAGTGAATATGCCAATCAACGCATCGTGTTTGGCAAGCCCATTGGCCAGAATCAGGGTGTGCAGTTTCCGATTGCACGCGCACATGCAGAAAGTGATGCGGCTGAGTTGATGATTCGCAAAGCCTGCGCCTTGTACGATGCAGGGCTGCATTGTGGCGCAGAGGCCAATATGGCCAAGCTGCTGGCATCGGAAGCGGGCTTTAAGGCGGCGGATACCTGTTTCCAGACTTTTGGTGGCTTTGCCTTTGCAAAAGAGTACGATATTGAACGCAAGTGGCGCGAGGTGCGCTTGTTCCAAACGGCACCCATTTCCACTAACCTGATTCTGTCTTATATCGCGCAGCATGTATTAGGTTTGCCGCGCTCTTACTAGACAAGCAAAACAAGAACAACAATAAAACCAGAAATAAAAAAGTTTAAAAATTGTTATGGTAAAACCATTAGCACTGATTGCAGAGGGAGGCGGCGCACGCGGCGCTTATGTGTATGGCGCAATGGCGGCGTTGGAAGAAGTGTTTAACGATCAGCACGGCCTTGCCAACTTTGCTTATATGGCAGGTACTTCCGCAAGCGCCTTGACCATGATGTACGCACTCAGCGGGCAATTTCACAGTGATGGGAAGCAAATCTGGCTGGAAAAAGTTGCGCAAAAAAGATTTATGAATGCGCTTGATTTAAGCCGTTTATTCACAGGCCCTCCGATTCTTGATGTCGCTTATCTGGTCGATGAAGTTTTCGAAAAGCAACATCCGCTCGCGTGGCGCCAACTTGAGCAGGCAAAAAGCAAATTCTACATTCCCTTGATTGATGCCAAAGATTTGAGTTTGAAGTTCTATACCAACGACACCGAAATCAGTGCGGCACTGTTACCGTATGATTTGATTTTTATGGATAGGGAAAATCCTGGTGAGCTGTATGCAATGATGAAAGCTGCTTCGGCAGTACCTGTTTTCTTTAATCAGCAAATTGAAATTCAGGGCGCGCATTATATTGATGGTGCCTTGCTTGCACCGCTTCCACTCACCGCGCCTATTCCCAGCCATGTCAAACGCATTTGTATTCTCACCAAGGCAGCAGCGCCGAAATCACGATGGATACAGGATCGCCTGATGCCTTCCATTGCACGCAGTGGTTTTTTTCAGGGGCATATCGATAACAAAGATGTGTACAGCCTGATTGCCCAGGAGAACCCGGGTTATAAGGCTTTATTGAAAGAAGTGTATGCGCTGGAAAATACTTTTGTGATCAAGCCGCAAATTACCATGTCATCTTCCGATAACAAGCCTGAATCCTTGCGGCGCAATATGGATGCGGGTTATCACGATGTCATCAAACAGAAAGAAACACTGCAAGCATTTCTTGCAGAGTAGTTAGGCAGCAGGCTTGAAAAACTTTCTCAACAGATGACTGGTCGTTACACCTGCGTGAAATAGCCCATACAATGTTTTTCCCAACAGCTGTTGCGCAGCAACCTGACATTTTTCCAAAAAATTCAATTCTTTTTTCAAAATGAAATCGGCCGAGAAATTTCGATTGGCGTTTCTGAGTTGAAAACCTGCACCATCAGGTTGCGGCAATAATTCAAAATCAATAAAAGCATAATGCTGTTCACCCACTGGAATAAAGCGTTGGCGAATCGGTGCGCCCAGCAGCTGAATTTCAATATCCGTGTGCGTGCTTTCAATTTTTCCGATTAAAGGAAGATGCGGGCGAATAATACCGACAGGCAGTTTGAAATAGCCATTGAGTTTTGCACTGTTCAAAGACTGTGTTTCACCTTGGTAGCGCGCAAGTGGCAAGCGAATCTGTTGTTTGCGTGCATCAAGAAAAGGTTTTGGAAAAAGCGCAAGCAGCGCTTCGCTCATTGTACAATCCAGCACCAGATGAACGCGGGTAATGTCACTTTGGTTTTCAACGCTGTGTATGTGCGAAAAATCACCAAACCATAATTCTCCCGCTTTCCAGCGCATGATGTGCTCACCAATTTTAAAAATGACTTTTTCGTGCGTCACAATCGGAATATGCAGCCGCACCAAACCCGTGTTAATGGAAAAATAATCGCGATGCTTGCCAATGATTTTTTTGGGCGGCAAAAACAATAAACGCGCGGTGTTGATGGGGCAGGGAAAATGCTCAAACATTTCCTGAAAATACGGGCAGTATTGCATCACTTCCGTGTTTTCACCTTCACCCTGATAAATCACTGAAAAAGGTTTCAGATTTCCCTTGAATGAGCGCAAGGTAATGCCGCGCCAACTGCCATCGTGATAAGGCCCCACTTGCGCGGTGCTTGAGAAATGTTTTTGTGCCGCTTCAAGATCGCGACAAAGTTTTTGCACATCAAAAGCCAGATTTAATTGCGCACACAGCAGGGTTTCAGAAAGCGGGTTGAGTGCTCCCTGAGTCATGGTTATTTGCCAATGCGCTCAAACTGCGGTTTGCGTTTTTCCATAAACGAAGCCACACCTTCTTTCATGTCGGCACCACCAAAACTTTCGAGCATGGCTTTGACGGCATAATCGAGTGCCTGTTCAGAATCGCGCACCAAATCGGTATAGACCTGTGCCTTGATGTGTTTGAGTGAAACGGGTGCGCAGGTATCGGCGAGTTTTTGCACGTAACTGATTGCTTCGGCAACCAGTGTTTCATCTTCAAACAGCTTGGTGGCCAAACCGAGTTGCAGCGCTTCTTCACCATAAATTTTTCTGCTCGATAACAAAATATCGAGTGCCTTATCCACGCCGACAATGCGCGGCAGAATCCAGCTTGCGCCATATTCTGCAACCAGCCCTCTTTGTGGAAAGGCCGACATCACAAAACCACTTTTGCCAAAAAAGCGCATGTCACAAAACAAAATAAAGGGCAGCGCCATACCTGCGACGGCACCGTTGACGGCGGCAATAATCGGTTTCTGAATCGTAGCCAGATAGGAATAGGTTTTCTGATAAACCGCAGGCATGTTTTTATCACCCGGGTCGGCGTCTAAACGAGGCCCCGTGATTTTATTGCCTTCGCCCTTGCCACTGATCGCCATTAAATCGGCCATGTCGGCACCCGCGCAAAAGGCTTTGCCTTCGCCAGTAATCACAATACCGACCACGGATTTATCCGCTTCTGCGTGGGCGAGTGCGTGTTTTAATTCAACGCCCATTTGGCCTGTCCAGGCATTCATGTATTTGGGGCGATTCAGCGTGATTAAGGCAACGTCGCCTGTGTGTTCGAGTTTTATGGTTTGGTAATCAGTGCTCATGGTGCGTGCCTTTTTGTTGATTCAATAATCTGTTGTCGGGCATGTTAGCCCAAAGCTTTAGCCCGTGCGATACTTGGCCGCTTTCGATTGAGTTGCACATCAGGAACATCACCATGCCCTTTGATTTGAATGAAAATCAACACGTTGTTAAACAGGCGATTGAAAAAATCTGCCGCAACTTCAATGATGATTATTGGCTAAGCTGTGACAAGCACGCTGAATTTCCGCAGGCATTTGTTGATGAAATTATTGCAGGTGGCTGGCTGGGTATTGCCATGCCGGAAGCTTATGGTGGCGCAGGTTTGGGGATTGGTGAGGCGGCCATTCTTGCACATACCATTTCACGTTCTGGCGCGGGTATGACAGGTGCCTCTGCCATTCACATCAATTTGTTTGGCCCACACCCCATCGTGGTGTTTGGAAATGCAGAACAAAAACAACGCTTTCTTCCACCCTTAATTGCAGGCACAGACCGATGTTGTTTTGGCGTGACCGAAGCCAATGCGGGTTTGAATACCACCAGCATTGAAACCCGTGCGCAAAGGCAGGGGAATGCCTATGTTATTCACGGGCAAAAAATGTGGACGAGTACAGCGCAACGTGCCAATAAAATTTTGCTGGTGGTGCGCACCACGCCGAAAGAGCAATGTCTTAAACCCACCGATGGTCTCACGCTGTTTTATACCGATCTGGATAGAAGCAAGGTAGAAGTAAAGGTGATTGATAAAATGGGCAGGGCAGCGGTGGATACCAACGCCCTGTTTATTGATGGCTTGACAGTACCTCTTGAAGATCGCATTGGTGAAGAAGGTGACGGCTGGAAGTGTTTGTTACACGGATTAAATCCCGAGCGCATTCTGATTGCAGCAGAAGCGTGTGGTTTGGGACAAGTCGCTTTGGAAAAAGCTGCGCTGTATGCACGCGAGCGAAAAGTTTTTGACAGAAGTATCGGCAAGAATCAGGCGATACAACACCCGCTCGCTGAAAACTGGATGGAACTGGAAGCGGCTTTCACCATGATGCTCAAGGCAGCCAGTGAATATGACAGTGGCAGGAATGCAGGTGTCTCTGCCAATACCGCAAAATATCTTGCAGCCCACGCGGCATTGAAGGCGTGTCAAAGAGCTGTGCTCACACATGGTGGTATGGGTTATGCAAAAGAGTTTCATGTTGAGCGTTATTTGCGTGAAATCCAGATTCCGGTGATTGCACCCGTGAGTCAGGAAATGATTAAAAACTTTATTGCCGAGAAAGTATTGGGGCAGGAAAAGAGTTACTAGCTTTGTTATGATGACGAAAAATTTCAGGTACTGAAAATATGCCGCATGAAACTGGTTTAATTAGTATTTTGGCGCTGGGTTTTGGTCTGGCGCTGATTTTTGGCTTTATTGCACAGCGTCTTCGTCTGCCGACACTGGTGGGTTATTTGCTTGCCGGTGTGGTTATCGGTCCGCATACACCCGGTGTTGTGGCAGATATTGGCCTTGCCAATCAGTTAGCCGAGATTGGTGTAATGCTGTTGATGTTTGGCGTTGGTCTGCATTTTTCGCTCAATGATTTGCTGTCTGTGAAAAAAATTGCGCTGCCCGGAGCAATTGTACAGATTCTGGCTGCCATGAGTTTTGGTATGGCCTTAGGCACCTGGTGGGGCTGGTCGTTGGGTGCCTCGCTGGTATTCGGGCTTTGTCTTTCCACCGCAAGTACGGTGGTGTTATTAAGAGCACTGGAATCCAACGGTATTGCGCTTGATTCGGTCAACGGGCGCATCGCGGTCGGCTGGTTGATTGTGGAAGATTTGGCGATGGTGCTGACGCTGGTACTGCTGCCTGTGTTTGCAGGTTTGTTATCAGGCGCAGGCGACTTTAATCAGCAGGAACTTGTGCGCACCTTTTCGATTACCTTTTTAAAGCTGGCTGCGTTTGCCATATTTATGATGGTGTTCGGGCGCAAGCTTTTCCCCAAGGTGCTCTGGTGGGTTGCCAGCACTGGCTCGCGTGAATTGTTTTCGTTGTGTGTGATTGCTTTTGCGATTGCCTTTGCATTCGGTGCGACGGCATTGTTTGGTGTGTCTGTCGCGCTGGGTGCTTTTTTTGCAGGCATGATGTTAAGGGAATCCGAATTCAGCCACCGTGCTGCTGATGAATCCTTGCCCTTGAGAGATGCCTTTGCAGTATTGTTTTTCGTATCGGTGGGCATGTTATTTAATCCTGAAATTCTCTGGCATGAACCACTCAAGGTATTTTTAACCACAGGCATTGTGGTAGCAGGCAAAACGCTTGCTGCGATTATTATTGTGCTGGTTTTCCGTTATCCCTTGAATACCGCGCTGATTGTCGGGGTGAGCCTTGCACAGATTGGTGAATTTGCCTTCATTCTGGCAGGGCTGGGCATGACGCTTGGCCTGATGTCGGAAGAGGGGCTTAACCTGATACTCGCCGCTGCACTGATTTCCATTATCCTCAACCCTGCATTTTTCTTTACTGTAAAACCCTTGCACGAGTGGATGTTGAAGCGTTCGCGTTTGGCGCGCCAACTGAATTCACGTGACGACCCCTTGGGGCAAATTCCTTTGAATGTTGATCAGGCATTGCTTAAAGGTCAGGCGGTGATTGTGGGTTATGGTTCTGTGGGCAAGCGTGTCGGCGACACCCTGATGAAAGAACAGCTCAAGGTGGTGATTGCAGAACAGCAGCGCAGCAAGGTGGATCAGTTAAGACAGGAAGGCAAGATTGCTGTGAGTGGTGATGCGAGTGAACCCAATGTGCTGATTCAGGCGCATATCATGCACGCCGATGTACTGATTATCACCATTTATGATCTTGTTAAAGTGCATCAGATGATTCAGACAGCACGCACGCTTAACCCTGAAATTTCCATTCTGGTTTGCGCACACAATGTAGATGAAGCCGAACTACTCAGAAGCGAAGAAGGCATTGAAGTATTCAACGAAGTGAATGAGCTGGCAGATTCCATTAGCCGCCATGTGTTGGGTATGCAAGAACATTCAGCGCAAAAGCATCACGGGTAGGCTGTTGTTATTTTATTGATCTCATCAATCTCGCCACATCGAGCATACGCAGCGAAAACGCCCATTCGTTGTCATACCAGCACATCACCTTTAACTGTTGTTCTATACAGGCGGTGTGGTTGGCATCAAAAATGCTGGAAGCAGGGTGGTGTTTGAAATCAATCGAAACCAGCGGTGCCTTGTTATAGGCGAGCACCCCTTTGAGTTCATTGTTAGCCGCCTCATAGACACAGTGATTGACTGCTTTGACGGAAACAGGCTTTTCACATTGCAAATACACATCAATCAATGACACATTGATGGTAGGTACACGGACTGCCATACCGTGCAGTTTCCCTTGCAGTTGTGGCAACACCAAACCGACCGCACTGGCGGCACCTGTTTTGGTGGGAATCATCGATTGCGTTGCAGAACGCGAGCGATAAAAATCACCTGGTGCCTTGTCAATCAGGTTCTGGTCGTTGGTGTAGGCATGAATGGTGGTCATGGCACCGTAGGCAATGCCAAAATGTTCATCAATGACTTTCAGAATCGGTGCCAGACAGTTGGTGGTGCATGAGGCATTGGATACCACCAGATCATCTGCTTTGAGTTTTTCATGGTTCACACCATAGACAATGGTGTTGTCGGCGTTGGCACACGGCGCACTCACCAATACTTTTTTCGCTCCCGCACTCAGGTGTTTGCTCGCCTGCTCCTTGCTTGTAAAACGCCCGCTACATTCCAGACAAATATCAATATCGAGTCTTTTCCAGGGCAGTTCGTCGATATGCTGATGTGCGCTGAGTTCAATCGGATGCTGGTTAATCAGCAGAATTTTTTCATTTAAGGGGTCGAGTTTTACCTCGGCGTTAAAAGTGCCAAGCGTGGAATCATATTGCGTAAGATGGCAAAGCAATTCAGGGCTGGCGAGATCGTTAATGGCCACAACATTGAATTCATTTTGCCAGCCATTATCGAAAATGGCGCGAATAATACAGTGACCAATTCTGCCATAGCCATTGATTGCGATACGCATAAGCGCCTCCTTAAATGAACATTTAGCCAAAGTGTAGTCTTGTGCAAGGTTCAACAAGACGGCTTTTCCTACAAACGGTATAGTTTGCTTCTTGAAGTGTGGAAAAATGAACCGTGAAAAGGTGGGCTTATGACACAAAGTATTATGGTAGAAGCAGGTAGCGGACATTTGGTTTTGAAGGGCAGGGAGTATCCCAAAGTGGGTCGCAGGCAGGTGCTGGTTGAAATTCATGCCAGCAGTATGAATCCACACGACTGGAAATTTTATAGCGGATTTAAAAACACCTACAGAAATTTTCCGTTCCTGCCTGACATGATGTTAGGTCATGATTTATCAGGTGTGGTTATAGAGACAGGCAGCAAGGTAAAAAACTTTGAAGTGGGTGATCAGGTATTTGCCATGAGTGCCAAGACAGGTGCTTTTGGCGAACATCTGGCGATAGACGAAAGAATGCTTGCCCACAAACCCGAAAACCTGAACCACATAGAAGCGGCAACAGTGCCGATGGCAGCACTCACAGCGTGGCAGGCATTTATTCTCACTAAGCTTGAAGCAGGTGAGCAGGTGTTGGTGATTGGTGGTTCAGGCGGTGTGGGTATTTATGCGATTCAAATTGCCAGGGTATTGGGCGCAAAAGTAACAGCGGTATGCAGTACGACCAATGTTGAACTGGTAAAAAGTCTTGGGGCTGATGTGGTGGTGGATTATACCAAGGAAGATTATCACCAGCTGCAAACACACTTTGATATTGTGTTCGATGTGATTGGCGGGCAAAGCAAGGCAAGTTGCGCTGACATTTTGAAAGCAGATGGCGAATTTATTTCCACCAACACCAGTTTGAAAAATATCACAGAAGTATTTTCCAGCAGATTACAAAGGCTTCTCAGCAAGAATACCGTGAATGCACAAACTTTTCTGGCGATGCCGATTGGCAGGCACTTGGCGGAAATAGCACGCATGATTGAAGCCAATCAGGTCAAGCCTTTGGTCGATAAGGTATTTGAGTTATCGGATATTGAATCTGCCATCAGTTATAGCAAGCAAGGGCGAACCAAAGGCAAGATTGCCCTGAAAGTGAGGTAAACGTAGTGAGTCATGCAATGTTAAAAACAACGCAAGTTGAACGAAGCAAGCGATTTAAATTATCCGAGGTGATTTCCCTGAGTGCAGATTGTTGGGGAAATCCCGATCATCCGCCTGTTATTCTTGCGCATGGCGGCGGACAAACCCGTCATGCCTGGGGTGAAACTGCACAACGGCTTGCCGAGCGCGGCTGGTATGCGGTGACGGTTGATCAGCGTGGTCATGGTGAAAGTTCATGGTCGCCCAATGGTGATTATTCGGTGATGGATTATGGACAGGATTTGCAAAGACTGGCGGCACACTTTTCGCAAAAGCCTGTTTTGATTGGTGCGTCGCTGGGTGGTTTGGCGGGCATTATGGCAGAAGGCACAACAGATAAAGCGATATTGGCTGCCTTGATTCTGGTCGATGTAACGCCTGTGATTGAAAAGAAAGGTGTTGATAAGGTGCTGGGTTTTATGGCGCAAAATGTGGAAGAAGGCTTTGTATCGTTACAGGAAGCGGCTGATGTGATTGCCGCTTATTTGCCCCATCGTAAACGCCCACAAAGCCTCGATGGTTTGAGTAAAAATTTACGACTGGATGCCGATGGCCGTTATCGCTGGCATTGGGATCCGAAATTTATGGCCAATCGGCGACAAGCACCTGCCAGCGCAGAACAGGATAATCCGATGGTTGAAGCGGCGAAAACACTCACACTTCCAACCTTGCTGGTGCGCGGCAGATTAAGCGAGCTGGTGAGTGAAGCCTCCGTTAAGGATTTCAAAAAACTGGTGCCCCATTCGGAGTTTGTCGATGTGAGTGATGCAGGGCACATGGTAGCGGGAGATAAAAATGATATTTTTACCGAAGCTATTCTGGCATTTATGAATACTTTGCCTCAGGCAAAGTGCTAAGCGTTTATAACAACTTAATTCCAAAGGAAATCATATGGCAAGTTTACATGCAGATAACAAGCTCCTGACTGTGATGGTAAGTTTTGATTGCGAAGCACAACAGCAGGCAGAGCTGGCGGAAAAAATTAAAGCCTATGTTGCGAATTTTATCAGTCAGCAGGACGGATTTGTTTCATCACACCTGCATGTGAGCCGTTGCGGCAAGCATGTCGTGAATTATGCGCAGTGGCAAAGTATGGAACACTTCAAAGCCTTTGGGGAAAAAGCGCGTTCACGCCCTGAGTTACCGGAATTGCTGGCCTTTAAACCGCGCGCTGTTTTTTATGATGTGGCTTTTAGTGCGGAGTAGGGGCGAATAAGATTTGCCCCTAATAATCTACAGCAAAGTGTTGCAAGGCATTCGCGGGGTTGAGTATTAAAATTCCTTGCCACGGATGCAGTGCCAACAAATCGTCATCGCCTGTAATAATCATTTCTGCCTTGGCTGCCAAAGCACAGGCAAGCACGGCATCATCGTCAGGGTCGCGGCACACGGGTTCCGCTAGCGGTGGTGTGATAACAATCTCGGATAATTGCCGTAACTCAGCAACGATTCTTGCTGGAGTACGGGAAGTGCTTTGCAAGATATGAGAAAACTTCGGGCGCTGGATAACATTGGCAAATTCGTTCAGCAAGCTTGGGCTGGTGACTAATTCCACACTGCCATTGCGAACCTGCTTAAGTAGAGTATGTGGTGTACCCCGCCACAACAAGCCAGATAGTAGAGTGTTGGTATCAATGACTACCCGCATCTTGCTTCTTCCCTGAGCGTGCGGCGTTTATTTCAGCCTGAATTTCTTCCTTGGTCATTGGGGCTATTTTTGCGGCGGCTACTTCATCGGCCATAGTCAGCAGATAGTCGGCTGCTTGCTGTTTGCGTAAAGCATTCGAGAGCAACCGTTCCATTGCCTGGGGTGTTAACAAACCTGCGGCTTGTGCAGCCTGTGCTGTGGCATCGGGCACTTCAATCTGAATTTTGGTCATAGTGATGTCCTCGAAGGGTTTACCCTGTCTGATGCGCAACAGTGTATAGCCAGCCAGCCTAAAAAATAAAGCGTGAAGGTGAGGTGTTGTAGGGGCTCAATCCGCGTCACCGCGAAACAATTCATCTATTTCTCTTTTCGAAGTTGTGTAGTGGGCATCGCTACGCCACTGTGATTTGTCCGCGCTAATATCAAAAAATTCAGAAATAAGTTGGCGTCCAGCGGCAGTCATCAAGCTCTTGTCCAGATACACTGTAGTGGTCAAGTATTTCCGGGCACTAACTTAGGTTGTTCTGCACTGACTGG
>CAZKYI010000012.1:36969-46471 GCA_964557005.1 uncultured Pseudomonadales bacterium | reverse complement strand
AATGTGACTTTTTTCATTTCTTGTTCCGAAACCTATAACAGTTTCTTCTGTTGCAGTTGCAACATATTTTTTGTTTTTTTATTTTCGGATTCATAGGCCAACATCTTAGCTAAAACTCCATAAATAACAACACGTTGTTATGCTTTTCTCGAAAAAGTGCGCGGAGTTATGTTGCAAGTGCAACATAACTCCGGCGCTCGGTATTTTTCAGTGGTGTTTTTACCGTATGTAAAAAACCTTTTTATTTCAAATGCTTAGTCGTGATATCGAAATGCAATTTTCAGGTTATGTTGCACTTGTCCGGGTATTCGGCTGCAACATATATCGGGGTGAATATATTCAGAGATCCCTCGACTACGCTCGGGATGACAAATGCATAAAAAAAGGAGCCTCCGAGGCTCCTTTTTTTATGTTTGTTTTTTTAACCTAGCCATTCATGCCTAACATGCCGGTTTTAGGGGAAATCCAAAGCCCCTTGGCGCTGGCGCATAACTTGCCATCCACACGGATTTCACCATAGTTATACAACTTTCTGCCATCAACCTTTTCAACCCACGCTTCCAATTGCACCTCAGTATCCAGAGGCGTTGCTGCGTGATAGGTAATTTCAAGCGATGCGGTAAAGCCCATCACCTTGGCAATCGCCTGCGTTTGCGCAAGCAGCACATCGAAAATGGCAGCCACCATGCCGCCGTGCACACGCTGCGGCGGGCCTTGAAAAGGTAAAGGGGCTTTCGCCCAACCTTTTACACGATCTCCTTCAATCCATGTTTCCAACGGGAAACCCACTACCGTCGATTTTCCATCGAGAATGTTGTAATCGTGCGCCATAAGAATGTCGTCTGCACTCGCTTCCACGTTAATCATTTTTTTGAACAGCTCACCCATGTTGACCTTGTCGTGCAGGGAAAGCTTTTGTTCCAAATCAGCAAAGGCTTTGGCGTACTGGCTTAACTCTGCATCGCTTGCTTCCATACGAATTAAATGTGATGCGATATTTCTCACCGAATTGGCAATATCACGACGTTTCTGATGCGCAGGCGAAGCTTGAATGGTATGCACGCCATCGAGCATATCCTTGAAACCATACAGTTTTTGTTGTTCAGCTAATGATGTTTTAGACATAAATACCTCAGCACTCCAGATTTTGGTGGGCAAGTGTACAAGCAATGCCCAATAGCACAAAATACAAATCCGAATAGATGTCACAGCACAATGACCCCCTCTTCCGCAACAAGAATGACAAGAAAAAGGAAGCTGCAAACATGCGCACAAGGCTCAATATATTCATTACCATTTTTACACTGCTGCAAGTAACACCGCTGTGGGCAGACATTAAATGGTTGCCAGTAATCGCCACTTCCCCTGAAACAGGTTTCCAATATGGTGCGCTGTTACTGCAAAGCCTCGATGAGAAAGCTGTTGATGGGAAGTTATCCAGCATTCAATACATCGCCATCAATTCAACCGAAGACCAACAACGTCTGGTGATTCGCCCGACACTCTACTACATGGATTACAAACTCAAGCTCACGCCTGTGATGAACTACTCTTCTTTTCCGGCAAAATTTTACGGCTTTGGTAATGAGACCGATAAAGCCGATGAGGAAGACTACAGTTCCGATTACCTGCTGCTTGAATTTCAGGCGCAATATAATCTGGTTTCAGATTTTCATCTGATGGTGCGTGCGAGCAATGATGATCGTGAAATTACCGAATTTGAAAGTGGAAAAATCATTGATGGCCTGCTCACAACATCGCAAGAAAGTGAATACACATTGCAATCCAAAGGGCTGGGTTTTATTTGGGATACGCGCGATAGTCCACGCTATCCAAGCAAAGGATTTTACGCAGAAATCAGCCGCGAAAATTTTACTGGCGGCATCTACGATTACGATGAAGATGTTGTCGATATGCGCGCCTTCTTGCCAATGGGAAACAAAAAAGTGCTTGCGCTGCAAGCGCTTCAACGCAAGCAGGACGGTGTTATTCCGTTTATCAATCTTGCCACCATTGGCGGCAGTGATGTGGTGCGCGGTATTTTTGAAGGTCGTTATCGTTCATCAGAAATGCAGGCAGTGCAGCTTGAATTTCGCAAACACGGCTATGACTTTTTAGGTTGGGATGCAGGCATTACCGCCTTCGCTGCTGCGGGAAAAGTAAAAACCATCGCCAATGAAGATGATGGCTTGCACAGTGGTGTTGGTATTGGCGGGCACTTCTTTTTTAATCCTGAAGACAAGACCACCATACGTTTTGATCTTGCCTATGGCGATGGTGAAATCGGTGTGTATCTGATGATTGATCAGGCGTTCTAGTTTCTCGCCTAACCTTTATGTAGAACATCAGTCAGCACTGGTACAACGGGTTCACCCTGCTTGCTTCTGGTTTCAAAAGTCTTGTTCCAGGTTTTTAACAACGCGGTAATTTGTTTGATTTGACGATCAAGACTGCGCAATTCTTCCACCGTGCCGCGCTCGCCAACAAAAAATTCAATGCGCTTCATTTCCTTAACCAGTGGATGCTCGGGATATTCCATTTTATACACTTCCAGTTTCCAGCGAGTGTGGTGCACCACACCTCGGTAAAATGCCAGTTTGGTTTCGAGACGAATCTGGCGAAAATCTTCCAGTGTGCGGAACGGTTTAAAGTCGGTACCAAATAACAGTGCCTTGGTGTATTGCGGATCAACCACAATCGATGCGGTTCTTTCAATATCACATAACAAAGCCAAGGCACCGAAAACCTGCCCTGAACCAATATAGTTCTGCCCTGCTGAACTGGTGCCAGAACCATCGGGATACACAATCAACTGACCGCGTAGCAAAAAATAATACATGCTGTCGCGCTCACCCTTGGTGATAATTTTTTCGTTGGGCTCAGCTTCATAAAAATTCGAGTAGGAAAGCAGCAGCCGATACTGGGCTTCATCATGGGTTTTCAAATCACGAAAAAACGGTACGCCCGTTAAAAGACCATCAACCGTTTCCTGTGCATAGCTGCTAATTGATACCACTTTCATAAGAGGCTTCCCTATTGAGTACGGATAAATAGTTGAACGCTGATAAATAAACGAACATGCAGTATATGATATGCCATGTTTTTTAAGCACTCTGCTGATTAAAATTATATTCTCTGAAAATAATACTCTGGCTTGCAATCGCCAACAGCTTTCCTGATTGCGACCAGATATTCATGCTTGCATGACCAAAACCCTGATTCACGGCTTTCGCCTCGCAATCGAGTAATATCCATTCGCTTTGTTCGAGTTGAATCATGCGCAAATTGTTATCAAGGCTGTTACCGCCTGCGGGTTTTTCCAACATGGAACCAATGCTCACGGGTAAATAATCCGCCGCCAATGCAATCGACGCGGCACTGGTTTCGGCAATTTCAGGCACTTTTGCCCACAAGGCGAGCTGTCCTTCCACTTTTTTGTCCTTCCTTAAACGGCCTCGTGCGACACGGTATTCAATACGACTATCAACACTGTTGAGCGTGCCTGCTTTTTCCCTGCCGCCGCCAAAATGCGGGCAATTTTCGGGGCTATCGACCTGCGGCTTTTCAATGAACTGGAATTGCTGCGGCTCGCTGCGTTGACCAAAACTGCCAAGCACCTTGAATACGGGTTCTTGCCCGTTGAAGGCATCAAGACTGGCGTGAGAAATGTTTCTACCGCGCACACTTTCCTGCGCAGTTAAATCAATGTGCGCACCCAATTTGGCAAAGTTATTAAACTGGCAAGTCATCCAGATCAGCGGGCGCTCGGTGATTCGCTCGAGCGTTTCTATGCTGGCCGCAATTCCCGCACCGCCATAAAGAAAACCCAGTGCATTACAGTTGCCCGACTTTGCCTCGAACTGTGCCGAGCGATTCGCCTGATCAATTTCCAGCCCTAAAAATACTTCTGCACTCATGGTGTTTTGCTTTCCTGTAATGAACACGTGATTGGATAAAGGGCGCAGTATGTCAGCTCATACCCGCCAACAAAAGGTGCTACACTGCCTGCCGTTAAATCGGCCTCACTATTCATTGGATACATCATGCAAAGAGAAATTTTCATTGAAGACCACCAGATATTCCGCGACAGTTTTCGCAAGTTTTGTCAGGAAGAAGTTGCACCACATTCAGAGCAATGGCGTGAAGACGGCATTGTCTCGAGAGACATCTGGTTAAAAGCGGGAGCCAATGGCTTTCTCGCGCCTTTTGTCGATGAACAATACGGTGGTTTGGGCTTAAACGATTTTCGTTATTCACAAATTATGATTGAGGAACTGGCCTACATCGGCGAAACCGGTTTTGCGCTGGCGCTGCACAACGACATTATTGCGCCCTACATCGCAAGCTTCGGCACCGAAGCACAAAAAGCCAAATACCTGCCCAAGGTGGTTAGCGGCGAGTGCATTCTGGCGGTCGCCATGACCGAGCCTGGCACGGGTTCCGACTTGCAGGCCATCAAAACCAAACTCGAAAAACAGGGCGATGGCTATGTGTTGAATGGTCAAAAAACCTTTATCTCGAACGGTATTCTGTGCGACTTGGTGATTGTGGCCGCCAAGACCGAAAACGGCATTACCCTGTGTCTGGTTGAACGCGGTATGGAAGGTTTCAATAAAGGCCGCAACCTCAAGAAAATGGGCATGAAATCACAGGATACCTCCGAACTTTTCTTTGAAAACGTCAAGCTGGGTTCTGAACATATCCTCGGAGAAATGGACAAAGGCTTTATCTGCCTGATGCAAAAACTGGTGCAAGAACGTATTGTCACCGCCATTGGCGCGGTTGCTGGTGCCCAGCGTGCGTTGGATCTCACCATCGACTATGTGAAAGAACGCAAGGCCTTTGGTAAGACCATCAGCCAGTTCCAGAACACCCGCTTTAAACTTGCGGAAATGAAAACAGAAATTACAATCGCTCAGACTTTTATTGATGCGTTAGTCAGTCGCCATTTAAAAGGCGAAGTCAGTCCTGATGAAGCCTGCATGGCCAAATACTGGACGACTGATTTAATCAATAAAGTGGTGGACGAAGGTGTTCAGCTTCATGGCGGCTACGGCTACATGGAAGAATACCCCATTTGCAGAGCTTATACGGATGCCCGTATAACTCGCATCTTTGCAGGTACAAACGAGATTATGAAAGATGTCATAGCTCGTGGAATGAACCTGTAAATTTTCATAGTGCCTTAGGGCATTTTTCTTTTTAGGAGGCTATCAATGTCTGAAGTTCGTTTTGATGATCGCGTTGTCATCGTAACAGGTGCCGGTAACGGCTTGGGAAAATCTCATGCGCTTCAATTTGCAGCGCGTGGTGCAAAAGTTGTAGTGAACGATTTGGGTGGCGGTGCTTTTGGTGATGGCGCTTCCAAAGCGGCTGCCGATGTTGTGGTTGACGAAATCAAGGCCGCAGGTGGCCAGGCCGTCGCCAACTACGATTCAGTGCTGGACGGTGACAAAATCGTTCAAACAGCAATGGATACCTACGGCAGGATTGACGTGATTGTTAATAACGCGGGTATTCTTCGTGATGTCAGCTTCCACAAAATGGAAGACAAGGACTGGAACCTGATTTATGACGTTCACGTTAAAGGTGCCTATGCAGTCACTAAAGCCGCATGGAACTACATGCGTGATCACGAATTCGGTCGCGTTATTTTCACCGCTTCTGCAGCAGGTATTTACGGCAACTTCGGTCAGGTGAACTATTCCATGGCCAAACTCGGCCAACTCGGTATGGCGCAAAGTCTGGCGATTGAAGGTCAAAAACGTAACGTGCTGGTGAACACCATTGCTCCGATTGCGGCTTCTCGTTTGACTGAAACTGTAATGCCACCCGACATGCTGAAAAACCTCAAGCCTGAATATGTCACACCACTGGTTCTGAAACTGTGTGATGAAAACAGCAAGGAAACCAACGGTTTGTACGAAGTCGGTTGTGGCTGGTTCGGCAAATTACGTTGGCAACGTGCCGCAGGCCTTGGCTTGGACATCAACAACGTAACACCCGAAGCCATTAACGCTGGTTGGGATAAAGTGGTTGGTTTCGACAATGCGACTTACCCAAGCAGCATTGGTGAATCGATGATGACCATCATGCAAAACCTGCAAAAATAATTTTTAAATTATTTTAAGCGGTAACCAAAAAGGCTTATGGCGAAAGGTGTTACAACCGAGGTCATAAGCCTTTTTTTTCGCCTGTCATTCTGAGCACAGCGAAGAATCTCAACAAAACATATTTAAAACACAATGAAAACCAAGGTTCGTATACAACTACTACTCACCGGCAATGAACTAATGAGCGGTGTCACCACCGACACCAATTCCAATCGCTTTGCAGAAATGCTCGCACGATTAAGTCTGTCTGTTTATCGGCGCATCACCATTGGTGATGATATGGAACTGCTGGTGCATTCCATTCAAAGCATGAGCAAGGAATGTGATGTGCTGTTAGTGAATGGTGGCTTGGGGCCTACGATTGATGATTTAAGTGCAGAAGCACTGGGCAAAGCCTTCAATCTTCCGCTAACAGAGCATGCACAGGCACTTCAACAAGTGAAAAACTGGTGCGAACGCATGAACGCGCAGCTGAGTGCAGCGAACATCAAGCAGGCTATTTTGCCCGAAGGTGTTGGCATTATTCGCAATCCTGTGGGTTCTGCCCCGGGTTTTTATATCGAAAAAAATAATTGCCTGATTCTGTTTACCCCTGGCGTGCCTTCTGAACTTGAAGCCATGCTCAAGGGGGATATTCCCGCCCTGCTTGCACAAAAATTCCCCAACGCACAAAGCGCGTTGATTGATCGCTATCACTGTTTTGGAATTGGCGAATCACGATTTCAGCAGACAGTTGATAATGAATTTCCCGACTGGCCAAAACAGGTAGAACTTTCATTCAGAGCAGGTGCGCCGACACTTGAAATCAAACTCACCACCCATTCACCCGAACACCATGCCTTGAAGCAGGTATGGAAAGAAAAATTATTTCAACTGTTTGGCGATTACTTTGTTTCAGAAGGTGAACAAACGCTGGCAGGCGCAGTGGTTGCCTTGCTCAAACACCATAACAAGAAAGTCACCTTTGCCGAATCTTGCACCGGGGGAAAAATCGCCTCGATGCTCACAGAAGTATCGGGCGCTTCGGAAGTGTTTGAAGCAGGATTTGTGACTTATTCCAATCGCATTAAATCGTCCACCCTCGGCGTAACACAGCAAAGCCTTGCACAAAACGGCGCAGTGAGTGAAACCGTTGCCAAAGAAATGTTGCTCGGCGCATTGCATGTAAGTGGTGCTGATATTGGTGCAGCCGTTTCAGGCATTGCAGGGCCGAATGGCGGCAGCGCAGAAAAACCCGTTGGCACTGTGTGTATCGCCTGGGGCAGTGTTGAACAACATCAATGCGTTACTTTTCATATGCCCCGCTCCCGCCAACTATTTCAACTGATGGTGGCGGCCACTGCGCTGGATTTAATTCGCAGGCAATTATTAAACATCAAAAATCCGCCCGATTATTTTGGCAGGAAAATTGTTAAAAATTCTTGAAACCTGAAACAGGAAAACACGATGAGCCAAAGCACACTCAGCATTGAACACAAAAACGGCGTGGATTACGTCACACTCAATCGCCCTGAAGAATTAAATGCACTGAACAAGGCAATGGTGCAAGAATTGCGCGAGTATTTCGATGCACTGTATTTCAATCACGATGTTCGCATTGTGGTGTTAAAAGGCGCAGGCCGCGCTTTTTGTGCAGGGCTGGATTTAAAAGAAGGCGCTGCGGTAAACAATTCTGTTTCAGGTTTACGCACACAAAGAGAAATCAGCGAAATTGTGATCAAGATGCGCCGCTGCCCACAAATCATTATCAGTCTGGTTCATGGTGCAGCCTGTGGTGGCGGTTTTGCTTTGGCACTGGCTTCCGACATTCGCCTTGCAGGTGAAAGCGCAAAAATGAATGCTGCATTTATCAAAATCGGTTTGTCGGGTTGCGATGTCGGCGTAAGTTATTTACTGCCACGTTTGGTCGGCGTTTCAGTTGCCTCTGAATTGATTTTGACTGGCCGTTTTATCAAGGCACAGCGTGCTTTGGCAACAGGTTTGGTTTCAGAAGTCGTACCTGATGCGCAGTTGGAACAAGCCGCTGAATCCTATGTTGAGGATTTGTTAGCTACATCACCACTGGGTTTACGTTTATCCAAAGAAGCACTGAATATGAATATCGATGCACCGAGTCTGGAATCTGCGATTGCAATGGAAGATAGAAATCAGATTTTGTGTGCGCAAACAGAAGATTTTAAAGCCGCAGTTATGGCGTTTTTAACCAAGCAGAAGCCGGAGTATAGGAATTGTTAGGGAATAACAAACTTTTAGATAAAGCAGTGGTTTCCCAACAGGTTGATAGAGATGGTTCTAAACTTGGCAATTAGCCGCTTTTAAAGTAGCACTATGTTTTTTTCGATAGGCATCCACACGCTGTTGACGCAATTCAGAAGCATCAATATCACCTACAATAATCGCAGTCATTACGGCTTCATCTTCCTGAGAAACATGGATACCTTCCAAGCGACAGGAGCCTGCTACTTGAGCAGCAATATATTGAATCATGAGAGTTGTCCTAAAGTGGGTGACAGCCATACTATCGATTTCTTGCTATCTTTTCCCATACATTAGTACCTAGCAATACGTATTTAGCAAAATATCTCCTACTACTGATTCAGCAAATTACCATCTTCATCAAAGGCCGCTAAACGACTGCGTATCGTTAACGTTCCTACTACATTAAAAGAACCCCCTGCATAAATTACTCCCTTATCAACGACTAAAGTACTCACTGCAAGCACTATGGCATCCGCCACTCCCGGATTCCAATCCGTTATATTACCTGCCATATCAAAAGCGGCCAAACAATCGCGGAGTGTAGTACCCGTACCACCCCCAGCTCTGCTAAAAGTTCCACCCACATAAATCACACCATTAGCAATCGCCAAACTATCTACTCTGTTATTCACCCCTGGATTCCAATCCATGACATTACCTGCCGCATCAAAGGCTGCCAAATGACTACGAGGTGTAGTGCCCGTACCACCCCCGGCTCCACTAAAATCTCCACCCGCATAAATTATTCCATCAGCAACGGCTAAAGTTCCCACTGTGCTGCTCACCCCTGGATTCCAGTCCATTAGATTGCCGGCCGTATCAAAGGCTGCCAAACGACTACGGGGTGTAGTACCCGTACCGCCTACGGCTGAGGTAAAAGTTCCACCCACATAAATCACACCATTAGCAATCGCCAAACTATCTACTCTGTTATTCACCCCTGGATTCCAATCCATGACATTACCTGCCGTATCAAAGGCTGCCAAACGACTACGGGGTGTAGTGCCCGTACCACCCCCGGCTCCGCTAAAACTTCCACCTGCATAAATCACACCATCAGCAATCGCCAAACTACCTACTCTGTTATTCACCCCTGGATTCCAATCCATGACATTACCTGCCGTATCAAA
>CAZKYI010000012.1:0-36869 GCA_964557005.1 uncultured Pseudomonadales bacterium | reverse complement strand
ATCCATGACATTACCTGCCGTATCAAAGGCTGCCAAACGACTACGGGGTGTAGTGGCCGTACCGCCTCCGGCTGAGGTAAAAGTTCCCCCTGCATAAATTACCCCGTCAGCAATGGCTAAAGTTTCCGGCAAACCACTCACTCCCGGATTCCAGTCTGTCAGGTTGCCTGCTATATCAAAGGCCGCTAAACGACTGCGCAACATCGTTGTACCTGCGCTTATTCCGTTAAACCACCCACCCGCATAAATGATATCGTTAGCAATAGCCAGAGTATTTACGGTTTCGTTTGCCCTTGGGTTCCAGTCTGCCAAGTTACCTGCCATATCAAAAGCGGCCAGACGATTACGGGGAGTAGTGCCCGTGCCACCCCCTGCTTTGGCAAAACTCCCCCCTACATAAACCACCCCATCAGCAATGGCTAAAGTGGACACTATGCTGCCTATCGCTCCCAGTTTGTCTGCCACTCCCGGGTTCCAGTCCGTAACATTACCTGCCGCATCAAAGGCGGCCAAATGATGGCGTGTAGTCGTCCCTGTACCGCCGCCTACTCCGGTAAAATCTCCCCCCGCATAAATTACCCCGTCAGCAACAACTAAAGTTCGTACCCCACTGTCGGCTCCCGGATTCCAGTCCGTTAGATTGCCTGCTGTATCGAAGGCGGCCAAACTATGACGTGTAGTCGTCCCTGTACCACCCCCTGCTGACCCAAACAAACCTCCTGCATAAATTACCCCGTCAGCAATGGCTAAAGTGCTCACACTCCCCAAATCAACCCCCGGGTTCCAGTCCGTGACATTACCCGCCGTATCAAAAGCGGCCAAACGACGACGTGTAGTCGTCCCTGTACCACCACCTACTACGTTAAAAGTTCCTCCTGTATAAATCACCCCGTCAGCAACAACTAAAGTTCGTACCCAACTGTCGGCTCCCGGATTCCAGTCCGTGACATTACCCGCCGTATCAAAAGCGGCTAAACGACGACGTGTAGTCGTCCCTGTACCACCACCTACTGCGTTAAAAGTTCCTCCTGCATAAATCACCCCATCAGCAACAACTAAAGTTCGTACCTCACTGTCGGCTCCCGGGTTCCAGTCTGTCACACGACCCAGATTATCTATGTGTGCAAGATTCCATCTTTCTTTACCACCAACACTGATGAAACCACCTCCCAAATACCAACCCCCAACGCCATCAGGCGCAACAGCCTCCACAACACCATTAACCGAAGGAAACACCGTCAGAGGATTTTCCGCCCCCACAGGTATCGCCACCCCTCCACCATTAACCAAGTTAACATGAGTAAAATTACCACCCACATACCGTGTGCCATCCTCGCTTATTGCCTGTGAACGAACGTACCCATTGGCAGTATTGTTATCAACTCCCAAAGTTTTACCTGCAAAGCTGCTCCAACTACTTAATTCATTATTTACCATCAAAGCAACATAGACAGATTCATCCACCACCAAATCATCCAGCAATATTGGCGGAGTCACATCTGTTATTAAATCTGCACCATAAGCACTGTAATTACTTAAATCGGTTTCAGCATCACGGGTAATGTATAAATCATAAATTTCTCCATCTGTGGCTTCCCAAGTAATTTCTGCCTTTGTCGGCCCCTTCACATTAATAGTCAATGCACCTGAATGAAGCCTCACAAGCCACGGACTTAAAGGTGGTTGCGTCGAAAAAATTGCACTAACCAAAACATCACCTGTGACATTAATATCAGTACGCGGATTGGTGATATTGCCATCGCTCCACTGAATGAAATAGTAATCTGTATCTGGCACTGCTGTTACGACAGTACCATTACTGCCATGATTCACAACCTGCTCTGTTTCTCCGGTTAAACCCCCACCTTCACCAGCGCTATAGGTCAAAGTGTAAGTTTTCAAAATAAAGTTGGCAGTAACCGCAATATTTTGCGTGACATTAGTATCGATACGAGGATTGGAGATATTGCCATCACTCCACTCATCAAATAAATAACCTGTATTCGGCACCGCAGCCACCTCCACACCATTGCTGCCTTGATTAACATTTTGTGATGCGCTACCAGTTAATGAACCATTACTACCAGCACTGTAGGAAAGCGTGTAACTGTTAATGGCGAAGTTTGCAGTAACACTAATATTCCCTGTGACTGAATTATCTATTCGAGGATTCTCCATGCTGCCATCACTCCACTGCACGAAATGATGGTTTATATTTGGCACTGCGGTCACAGCCGTACCATTACTACCATGATTAACATTTTGTGATGCGCCACCAGTTAATGAACCATTACTACCAGCACTGTAGGAAAGCGTGTAGCTGTTAATCGCAAAACTGGCGCTAACAGTAATATTTTCTGTGACTGCACTGTCGATTCTTGGATTTGTACTGCTGCCGTCACTCCACTCAACAAAGTGATAGCCCGTATTGGGAACGGCCGTTATAGATGAACCATTATCACCTTCGTCTACAAGCTGAGGTGTTATACCCGATATGCTTCCACCCGAACCCGCTGTGTAGCTCAGGGTATATTGTATTCCATCATCGTCTTCTGCTTTGAATTGTGCCTGAACTTTTATATTGGCTTTTACATTTTCATCAGTACGCGCCGATTCTGCGTAACCATCACTCCAGCGATTAAAAACAAATCCATCATCGGGAACAGCATTCACCGTCGTTCCATTGCCACCCTCACTAACCGATTGTTTTAGCTTGCCCGCTACCGAACCACCTGCACCTGCGCTGTATTGCAGCGTAAAAGTTTTATCAGCGGACGAGCCATCACCTCCACCTCCGCCACATGAAATAATAAAAAAAATCAGGGACAACAAGAAAACTACATTGCGTAAAATTGCTCCAATTTGTTTTCTCATATTTTTTCTCACAAAGGTAAAGACAAAATACTCAAGTTTTTTCGCCAAAACGAACGCCAGCCCACACCAAATTAATAAGCTATTACAGCTCTTTTATTTTGAGTGTATAAGAGTGTCCTTCATAACCGATTTCTGCCAATGCACTCTCACTACTCTGTATATCAATGCTTAAAGTATCACTATACGAACCGCACTCGTCTTCTGAATAATCATAATCCCAGTGGTTACAAGCCCATTTTGTTTTTATCTTTGTTTTTAAACCAATCTCCCAACACATATTACTTAATTGAATATTCTCACTATCTGTAGGATCAACTATTCCTGAAATGCAGACCTCAATATCACCATTTTTTCCATTACCAATATTTTTAACATTGGTGATGGCTATTTCATAATTCTTATTTGTACCAAGTCCTTCAATAGTGTAGACACTTCGTGGATCACCAGTGAAACCCTCGTGCCCAGCTATGGCTTCCGCTTTGCTCAGATCCACAAACTCACTTGGAGCCGGGTTACGCATCCCGAGTACATATTCAGCACCTCTGGCAGTAAAATCGTTGATTATTGTTATATCCAGATTAACAGCCTCATCATCATCGACAAATACAGGGCAGTGCATATCTGTCGCACCTCGCCAACCACCTCCACCATGCTTACAAATATCTGGTATCAGCATTCCCACCCCGTCCTTTCCGCTTATATTGTTAACAACAAAAATATAAGCATATAAATCATGTTCTACTTCCAGATTGGGCATTAAGTCCTCAACCCTGTAATAACTTTTTGATCCTTTTTTACCAACAGTGCCTGAATAGCCTTGCTTCAGCGTGTTCAGTGACAAAATAACAGGGTTATCCTCAGTACCTTCACTATCGAAAGAAGGGCCGCTACTGCCGCCACTACCACAGGTACTTAACAACAGAATACAAGCGAGCATAGATATACTGCTTACTATATGCTTGAACGAATTTTCTTGAATTATTTTCATAATGTTTTCCTCACAAAGGTTAAAAGGCAAAATACTCAGTTTTTTTCACACGAACAAACAACAGCCTGCGCTGTTATTCACAAGTATGAAAGATAACGGGAATGGCTGAAGGCACCAGATAAGAGAATTCTTTCTGGTATAACTAGGGTGTGCTGTGCTGTGCTGTGCTGTGCTGTGCTGTTAAGTACTTTGTGACTACCATCATCGTGTCAAGCATTTTTTAATTATTTTTATTTTTTATTGTAGGTATTTATACGAGGCTCAACTTTATCTACTAACTTTGAGGAAAGTCAATAATACAACCTCTTACTGCCGATACAGTGGCGTGGTCACGTCGGTTTTATAAAACAGAAACCTATCAAGCTGTAGCCTGTTGAAGCGGCTGCTGAAATGGCTTGATTCGAGTCAGCAAGCGACCAACCTCTGCTTGCGCACATTCAACATCATAGTGCGCTTGCAAATTCATCCAGCTTTGAACATCGGTTCCAAAAAAACGGGCAAGCCTCAATGCTGTGTCCGCAGTAATACCGCGACGCTCTCTGACAATTTCATTGATACGGGCTGGCGTTACTTCAACCGCACGCGCCAGTGCATTACTGGACAGACCAAGGGGAAGCATGAATTCCTCTCGGAGAATTTCGCCTAGATGAACAGGTTTCAGTTTCTTTGTCATGTTTGTTTCCTCAATCACCTATCGATATAGAACAAGTTTATCTCAATACATTTTTCTAAACCCTTCGAATTCGACGGGTTACACATTGCTCTACTTGGAACGCTTTGTTAGTGCCTCTTCATGTGTTTCAACATAACTATCAAGAAGCCTGCGTATCATTCGCTGGTACTGAGTGTGATGCTTTGATGCCTCAGATTTGAAAAAGTCCACGCTCCTCTTGCTGAGAGCCAGAGTCACCTTGACTCCTTCTTCTCTAAAAGCCAGCTCCTCTGGTGTTGGCAGGAAATCCGGAACTATCTTGACCTTGCCAATAGGCTCATCTGTGTATTTTATTTTCGTGCTCATAAATAGCCTTGCCCTTGCGCCAATAGCCAGCGCCGTAGATACGGATTATTTCGTCTCGATATGTGAATCGGACGGTAAGGACACCACCGTTGACCAAGCCAAAACAGTAGAAGCGGTCTTCGTTCTGGCTGTGCTCAACATCTTTCGCAATTATGCGATGGGGATCAGAGAACGCATACTGAGCCAACCGAAAGGAAACATGATGTTTTTTCTGGTTGGCCTTGTCCTTCTCATCGTCCCACTCAAAGTGACTCCGTGTCATAGAATTCAGCTTACTCCTTAGCCATATAAATATCCATATTTAAGTAAGGCTCAATACCCCTACTGCGGATACTGCACACCTGCAAACATTCTGCTGCGTGCCGCTTCATATTGGGCTTTCAATTCCTCCACCACTTCTTCAACACTTTGAATGGTGTGAATACCACCAATGCCCTGCCCTGAACCCCAGATGTCTTTCCACGCTTTGGCCTTGGTATTGCCACCACTGCCGAAATTCATTTTGCTTTTGTCGCCAATGGGCAGGTTATCGGGGTCCATACCCGCTGCCACAATGCTGGGTGCCAGATAATTACCATGCACACCCGTGAACAAGTTGCTATACACAATGTCCTTGGCCGAGGAATCCACCAGCATCTGTTTATATTCCTGCTGCGCTCTGGCTTCTTTGGTCGCAATAAAGCGTGTGCCCATGTAGGCAAGATCAGCGCCAATGGCCTGTGCGGCAAGAATGGCATCGCCATTGCCCATCGCGCCTGAAAGAATAATCGTGCCTTCAAACCATTCGCGTACCTCTGGCACCAGAGCAAAAGGGCTCAGCGTGCCTGCGTGACCACCCGCGCCTGCACACACCAGAATCAAACCATCGACACCCTCTTCCGCTGCTTTCCTTGCATGTTTGATGTTGGTGACATCATGGAAAATCACGCCACCATAGGAATGAATGCTGTCAATCACCTTGGTGGGTGCGTTCAGGGAAGTGATAATCACAGGCACCTTGTGCTTCACGCACAGCGCAATGTCTTCCTCAAGCCTTGGATTACTGTGATGCACAATCAGGTTCACCGCAAAGGGCGCGACTTTCTTGTGTGGATTGGCTGCTTTGAATGCGCTCAACTCCTGATTGATGTGCGTCAGCCATTCATCTAACTGCTCAATCGGGCGTGCATTTAACGAAGGAAAGGAACCTGTAATGCCCGCCCTGCACTGGGCAATCACCAGTTCCGGAACTGAAATAATGAACAAGGGAGAACCAATTAAAGGCAAGCTCATATTGCCTTGCATACATTGAGGTAATGCCATAAGAACCTTCTATAACTTGTTGATAACTATGAAATTTAATGTTTGATAATTTGCATTAAAGCGAAGCACCACGCAACAGCTCGCCGCCATCGACAGGAATCACTGCACCCGTAACATAATCCCCTGCTCTGCTGGCGAGAAACAGGCTCAAGCCCTGCATGTCCTGCTCTGAACCCACTCTGCCCAAAGGAATTGCCTTGCCAACCGCGTGCGCGGCTTGCTCATCAGGCATGATGAAATCGGTCATCTTGCTGGGAAACAAACCCGGAGCAATCGCATTCACGCAAATCTGCTTTTTGGCAAATTCGGCTGCCAGCATTCGTGTCAGTTGATTCACTGCCGCCTTGCTGGGGCCATAGGCATAAGCCGACATACTCGAAGCATTCATGCCCGCCACCGAGCTTAAATTGATAACCTTGGCATGACGCTCCCTTGAAGCGGCTTTTTCCAGCAAGGGAAGCAAATCGCGGGTCAGCTCAAACATGCTTTGCACATTCAAGGTCATAATGCGCTTCCATGCCTTGTCAGGATATTCGGCTCTGGGTGCTCCCCAGGTCGTTCCTGCATTATTCACCAGAATATCGAGCTGCTGTTCTTTTGCCATAAATGCCTGCGCCAGTTCTCTGGCACCGCCTTCTTTGGATAAATCCGCAGGTAGGCCTACGCATTGCCCACCTTCTTGGGAAAGTGCTTGCGCGACCTGCTCACAGGCATCGGCTTTACGCGAAGCGACATACACCTTCGCCCCTGCCCTGACAAAACCTTTGGCAATCATCAAACCGATGCCGCTGGTACCGCCAGTCACCAGAGCAATTTTTCCTTCAAGTGAAAACAAACTGTCCATTCCAATCTCCTCATCAATAAACGCCGGGTACAAAATCGACTGGCAGACTAAAGCGACATACACGGAAAGCCAAGCCCTCAGTCGGCCTTTTTGTCACCGTATGCGCATGCTATACTCGCCAACCATTTTTTACTTAGATTTTAATACCTTAGCGCAACAACAAAACCTACCGCGTGAAGGCAAATGGAAATAAAAACACACTTATAATCAGGTTAAGCATGAACACACAGAAGTCTCCCACCATCGATCAACTTTTTATCACCGCAGAAAAACTCGCGAAAGATTTTTCAATCTTCCCTAACAAAGACAACTTAAGTATCAGCCATCACATCAATGGCTTACTGAGCGAAGTTGAAATCGACAGAAAACTGGAAGAATTACAACGTCTGGATGTTGATGAATATATCGAACAAGTTGTATTACCCACCGAATCCCAAAACCGTTTAAGTGCACGCGCAATTATTGGCCAACTCGGTTATCGCATTATCAGCGAACAATCCAATGGCCCTTTCTATACCGCTGAAGCCGAAGTCGATTTTAATGGTCGCTTCCGCCGTGTCGGTTTTATTTGTCAGGACAGAAGTTCTAACAACGGCGCATGGATGCCTGAACACCATCTTGCTGCGTGCAAAGCCGTGCACCGTTATGCAGCGTTATCCATTCCCATCGTTGCCTTTGTGGATACCCCGGGGGCAGATGCAGGTGAAATCGCCAATCTCAATAATCAGGCGCACAGTATTTCCCGTTTGATTGCCGAGTTTTCAAACGTCGATGTGCCTTCGGTGGGTATTATTGTGGGTGTCGGCTATTCTGGTGGTGCCATTCCTTTGGTGACAACCAATTTAATTCTTTCGGTGCGTGATGGTATTTTCAACACCATTCAACCGAAAGGGCTTGCCAACATCGCACGCAAATACAACCTTTCGTGGCAGGAATGCGCAAAATATGTCGGCGTTTCACCTTACGAACTCACCAAGCAAGGCTGTATCGACGGCATTATCGATTACGTGCCAGGTGAGCAGGTCGATAAACTGGGCAACCTGCACAAAGCGATTGTCTCCAGCATTCAATCGATTGAAGACGGTGCAAAAAAATTCGTTCGGGATAATCCGTATATTCTTGAACATTATCACGCCAGTATTGAGCGTTATCTCAATCCGAGTGAACAGCGTTTGGCGCTGGAAGGCAGTGATGGTCTGGCACCTGCTGCCAACCCGACCGAGCATCTCAATGTGTTCGGCGTTGCCTACAAATATCTGCGTTATCTCTCTCTGCGAAAACGCATTCACTCCACCAAAGCCGATTACTATGGCCGCCTTTCAAAAGTGGAAGTACCTGAAGGTGAATTGCAAAAGCGCCTGAATGAAGAAAAGAAACGCGCTTTCAATAGCTGGTTACAAAATCCTGACAAACTGATTTACGACGATACGTTGCGCACTTCCTGGAAAAATTATCTCGCCAAGAAATCTGATTTAAACGAAGAGCGCAGCGCGATTGGCAAATTCTTTTTTGGCGAACCCAAGCGTAATTTCAAGGACGCTCGCTCTGAACTGTTTTTCCAAACGGGTTTGTTTTTATATAACCGCTGGAAAGGCAATGCGCGCAGCAACTTCCTTTCGCTGATGGATCACATCAAGAATTATCAAACCAACATTTATTTACTGCGACGTGATGACATCATTGATCCTTACGCTTTTGCCAGAGCCATCAATGAAGCGAAAGACCCTTTCCTGAAAAGCCTCAAAGACAACATTGCGCAAGATGGCAAAACACGGCTGGATGAAATCAACGAGAAAGATGCTACGCCCGAACAGGCTGCCACACATCTGGCATTGGCCTTGAATACGGTGCTGCGTTCCGGTTACTGCCTGTTCAACAAAGCGATTCATAATCTGGACAATTACCACGAGGAAACGCAACAACTGGTTAAAGATTCCAATGCCAGCACCTCAACCATCACCAATCGAAAAGTGCTGGAAGAAAGTTGCAAGCAATATATCAAACCTCGTCAAACCACTACCGAATTACCTTCCATCAACGACATCACCATTCTGGATATTGTTCTGCATGAAGATTTTCGTCATGGCTTCTTCGTTGAGTGTCAAAACATTCTGATTTTTGATGCCGTCTATGAACACATGCTCAACAATCTGTTTGCCATTGCAAAAGAAGCAAAAGATACCAAAATTCTTTCCAAAGCGACGGTCAAGGAATTACTCAGCAATGCGCTGGCTCATGCAGCAAAAACCGCCAACTCCTTTGAATTGAGCCAAAGCCATATCAGCGACAAGGAATTTGCCGATATGCTCAACGAGCAATTTGGCGACTGGATCAGCTATTTTGTGGAACATTCCGACAGAGGTGCCTTTCTTGCAACAGTTGAAGAATGGCACAGCATTATCAATCCGCAAATGTCAGACAGTCTCTTCGTTATCATCACCTTCTTCTTTGAAAAAGTTCTGCTTGAATATTATCAAAGCGAACAAAAAGGCAAGGATTACAAAGGCGTTATCAATCCTGTTCGTATTGGCCGCAGAAAAGATTTCTGGAACCGTTTGAATGTTGCCTATCACGACTTGCTCATTAACAACCTTCTTAACCAGATTAAAAGCAAGAAGCTCACTTCGAGCAAAGCCATTGTTGAGCGTTTTCTTGATAACTTTGAAGAAACCAAAGCTCACCTGCTCACCTCTGATCCCGTCAAATTTCCAGGTTTCAGAATTTCAGTTGAAGAAGCACTGGATAAAAATCAGGTGCCTTGTGGTGTGATTACAGGCTTTGCAACATTTAAATCGGATAAACAAAAACGCAAAATCGGCGTGTTGATTTCCAATGTGGATTTTCAGGCAGGCGCTTTTGATATGGCCAGTGCTGAAAAATTCTGTGATTTGATGGTGAGTTGTGCCAAGGAAAAACTCCCCATTGTGTGCTTTGTTTCTTCTGGTGGTATGCAAACCAAGGAAGGTGCAGGTGCGCTTTTCTCAATGGCGATTGTTAACGACCGCATTACCCGCTTTGTGCGCGACAACGACTTACCCGTTCTGGTTTTCGGCTATAGCGATTGCACAGGCGGTGCACAAGCCAGTTTTGTGACACACCCGCTTGCACAAACCTATTATTTCTCTGGCACTAACATGCCTTTCGCCGGACAAGTGGTGGTTCCTGCCTATCTGCCAACTACCTCAACCCTGTCGAACTATTTGTCACTTCGTAAAGGTGCCATGAATGGTCTGGTGAAAAACCCGTTTGTCGCTGACCTTGACCAACAACTGCGTGCAGTAGACCCAAGCATTCCTGTCCCTGTTGATTCTGTGGAAGAAGTATTCGAACGTGTAATGGCCGGTTCCTACCATCAGGAACCTAACAGCGAAGTCGAGCAGGAGCAGGATAAAATTGCCTTGATGCGTCCTGTGAAAAAAACCCTGATTCATGCACGTGGTTGTACCGCAGTAAAACTGATTCGCAAGGCTCAGGAAAATGGCATTGAAGTAGTTTTGATTCAGTCAGACCCTGATATGAACAGCGTGCCCGCAGAAATGATGCGTGAAAATGACACGCTGATTTGTATTGGTGGAAACACTTCTGACGAAAGCTATCTCAATCCTCATTCGGTATTGCGTGTAGCAGAACACGAAAAAGTGGATTCACTCCACCCTGGCATCGGCTTCCTTTCAGAAAACGCGCAATTTGCCGGTTTGTGTCATAACCATCAAATCAACTTTATTGGCCCCTCTGTGTACAGCATGGAAATGATGGGCAACAAATCCAATGCCATTAACACAGCACTCGCACTGGACGTTCCGGTGGTGCCCGGCAGTCACGGCATTTTAACCAGCTCGGATCGCGCTGCTGCGGTAGCAGAAGAAATTGGTTATCCGGTATTGCTTAAAGCGGTACACGGCGGTGGTGGCAAAGGGATTCAGGTAGTTGAAAGCCCGAACGAGATTCACGAACTGTTTCACCGTATTTCTACAGAGGCGAAAAGCGCATTCGGTAATGGTGATGTGTACATGGAAAAATATGTCACCTCATTGCGCCATATCGAAGTGCAACTGATTCGTGACAAATTCGGTAACACCAAGGTGCTGGGTTTGCGTGATTGCAGTGTGCAACGCAACAATCAGAAAGTGATTGAAGAATCCGGTTCTACCATGCTGCCCGCCGAGCTCAAACAAAATGCCTACGATTACGCAGCAGCCATTGCAGACAAGGTGGAATATCTTGGCGCAGGGACGGTTGAATTTATTTATAACCTTCATGCCAATGCACTGTATTTCATGGAAATGAATACCCGCTTGCAGGTTGAACATCCTGTTACGGAAGCCACTTCCGGTGTAGATATTGTCAGTGCGCAATTCAAAATTGCTTCTGGTGGCTCGATTGCAGACATTCAACCTGTAGAAAAAGGTTTCGCCATTGAAGTGCGCGTCACAGCAGAAAAACTGGAAATTGGCGCTAATGGCCAAATCAATATTCTCCCCTACCCGGGCACCATTACCAAGTGTGAAATGCCTGAGAAAGATTACATCGAAATTATTTCAATGGCAGCAACAGGCAAGGCTGTTTCTCCGTTTTATGACAGCTTGATTGCACAAATTATTTGTTATGGTACAGATCGTGAAGATTGTGCTAACAAACTGATTGCCTATCTCAAGGAATGCACCGTTCATGGTATCTGCACCAACATTCCTTTATTGATTCGTATTCTTGAAGATGAAGTTTTCAGAAAAGGTATTTATGACACTACCTATCTGCCCAAATTTCTGGCACGCATCGACAAGGAAGAAATTATCAGCGCTACCGAAAAATATGCAGGGCTGGACAAACAAAAAGTGGATACCGATGCCGTTAAAATTGAAGGCAGTGATGAACTGAAAGTGTTATCGCCTTCGACCGGTATTTTCTACACCAGTTCTTCTCCGGCAGAACCGGACTTTGTAAAGGAAGGCGATATTATTACGCTCGATAAAACACTGTGCCTGATGGAAGCCATGAAGATTTTCACACCGCTTAAACTCGGTGCTTTCAACAAAGGCAATCAAAAACTTTATCCTGCAGAAAAATATCAGGTGTGTCGGGTAAACAACCAAAGTGGCACGCAAATTTCTGCTGGTGACTTACTCTTTGTCATCAAACCTGTTTAAAAAAATTAAAAATTTTCATCCTTGCCAATAGAGGAACAGCTATGGAAATTCAATTTACCGAGGAAGAACTCGTCTTCCAGAAAGAAGTTCAGGATTTTATCAGGGAAAACTGGAGCGAAAGCACAAGCGATCCCATAACTCGCTACATCGACTGGGTTAAAGCACTGGTCAACAAAGGCTGGACGGTACCGAAATGGCCAAAAGAGCATGGCGGTACAGGTTGGTCAACCGTGCAGCATTATATCTGGCAGAAAGAAACGTCGATTTCCAATGCACCCGGGCTGCCCCCTTTTGGCGTGAGCATGGTCGGCCCAATCATTTATACCTACGGTAATGATGCACAAAAAAAACAACACTTGCCCGGGATTGTGAATCAAAGTGTGCGCTGGTGTCAGGGTTACTCTGAACCAGGTGCAGGTTCCGATTTGGCTTCACTCAAAACCAAAGCTGAACTGAGCGATGATGGAAAGCATTACATCGTCAATGGTCAAAAAATCTGGACGACTATGGCGCACACTGCGCACTGGATGTTCTGCCTTACCCGCACCGATAACACAGGCAAGAAGCAGGACGGCATTACTTTCCTGTTGATTGATATGTCAGACCCTGGCATTGAAGTCAGACCGATTATTACGCTGGGTGGCAATCATCACGTTAATACTGTGCACCTTACCAATGTCAAAGTACCAGTTGAAAATCGTATTGGTAAAGAAGGCGAAGGCTGGACCTATGCGAAGGGTTTGTTACAACATGAACGTACCGGTTTGGCAGGCATCACCCGCTCTGCCATTGCCTTGCAGGATTTGAAAAACAATGCGCATAAAATTCCTGACGGCGATGCAACGCTGGCACAAAACCTTGCCTATAAAACCAGGCTGGCACAACTGGAAATCAAATTGCAGGCGCTGGAGTTTCTTGAGCTGCGTACAATGGTAACTGTTTCTGAAGGCAAGGCACCCGGACCTGAGTCTTCCATTCTTAAACTGATGGGTACACATGCTCAACAATCTATCGCGGAAATCACCATGAATTCTGCCGGATATTTTGCTGCACCGTGGGGGAAACCCGTAGGTTTGAAATTCGGTAAAGGTGCTACCAACAAATATCTCGATGGCCGTGCTTCGACCATTTATGGCGGTGCCAGTGAAGTTCAACGCGATGTTATCGCCAAACGTGTACTCGGTTTGTAAGGGGAAGAACAATGGAATTTACATTTAGCGAAGAACAAAATTTGTTGCGCGACAGCGTGCGAAAATTTGTTGATGACAATTACGCATTGGAAACACGTTTAAAACAGGCCGCAGAAGGTGAAGGTTTTAGCCGCGCACACTGGCTTACTTTTGCAGAACTTGGTTGGCTTGCCGTGCCTTTTTCAGAAGACGATGGTGGTATCAATGGCACATCGGTTGAAACTTCCATCATCATGGAAGAATTCGGCAAAGGTCTGGTGCTTGAACCTTATCTGGCCACGGTTGTGATGGCGGGCACTGCACTGCGCATCGCTGGTAATGCACAACAAAAAGCAAACTACATCAGCGCGATTGTCGAAGGCAAAGCATTGGCGAGCTTTGCCTTTGTAGAAAAGAAAGCACGTTACAATTTGAATTTTCACGAATGTAGCGCGGTTAAAGAAGGTGAGCACTACCTGCTCTCTGGCAGCAAATCGATGGTGTATAACGCCAATGCAGCGGATTTTATCATCGTGGTTGCTCGTACCAGTGGTTCAGCCAGTGATAAAAGCGGCCTGTCCTGTTTTATTGTTGAGAAAGATGCCAAAGGCTTGAGTCTTGAGAATTATGCGACCGTCGATGCCTATCGTGCGTCTGAACTCACGCTCGATAAGGTTTCTGTTCCCGCGACCCATTTGTTAGGACAAGAAGGTCAAGGTCTTGAAATTCTGCAAGCCGTCATCGACGAAGCAATTATTGCGGTATGTTCCGAAGCGGTTGGTGCAATGGAAGTGCTGTATAAAGATACGGTGGCCTATACCAAACAACGTGTTCAATTCGACCACCCCTTGTCAGAATTTCAGGTACTCAAACATCGCATGGTGGATATGTTTATTGAAACCGAAATGAGTCGTTCGCTACTGATGAAAGCCACTCAGGAAATGGCAGACAAGGCTGCCAGCGCACGCAAGACCATTCACGGTTTAAAAGTGACCATTGGTTCGGCAGGAAAATTTGTCGGTGAAAATGCGGTACAACTTCACGGTGGCATGGGGGTTACCGAAGAACTCAGAGTCGGGCATTATTTCAAACGACTCACCGTTATCAATACACTGTTCGGGAATGATGATTACCATCTTGAACAATTTATAAACTTTTCCGAATAAACTAGAATAACACTTCATTAAACGCCCGATTTTCACCAAGTCGGGCGTTTTTTTATCTTTCATTGAATCAGCAAAATTTACTTTTGCCCACCATGCTATTGTTCTTATGCCATTATTTAAGGCCATAGAAAAAAAACTGCCCTCTTTCGCGCAAGATCGAAAACGCTGGAATGGTCTTGCCGCAGGCAGCCAATATATTGCCATTGCGACGGCGGTGTTAAATTATCCGCATACCAGTTTGCTGATTTGCCAATCCAGTTCACACGCGCTTGAAGCAGAAAGCAATTTAAAAGCCTATTTACAGGGTGAGCTGGACATTCTCGCTTTTCCTGATTGGGAAACCCTGCCCTGGGATCAATTTTCTCCGCATCAGGATATTATTTCGCAGCGCCTTGAAACGCTCTCGAAACTGTATCAGGACAAAAAAGCACTATTGATTTGTTCTGCCCAAACCCTCATGCACCTGCTGCCACCCGCTTCATTTGTACAGGCGCATAGTTTCAGTTTAAGAAAACACGAAAAACTCAACATTGAACTTTTTTGTGAAAAGCTGGTTCACAGCGGTTATCGGCACAGCGATATGGTGTATGAACGCGGAGAGTTTGCACGCCGAGGTTCAATTCTTGATTTGTTTCCAATGGGTTCGGAATACCCCGTGCGCATTGAATTATTTGATGATGAAATTGAAACACTGCGCAGTTTTGATATTGATAATCAACGCACCATCGAAGCACTTTCAAGCTTCAACATTCTCCCTGCACGCGAGTTTCCTTTTGACAGCACCTCAATGCGAAACTTCCGCTATGCCTGGCAAGATAACTTCAATGTCGACTACAAACAGTGTCCCATGTACCTCGATGTTCAGGATGGAATCATTCCCAACGGCATTGAATATTATTTATCGCTTTTCTTTGAACACTGCGAAACACTGTTCGATTATCTGCCTAAAGAAACTCTGGTGATACAAGCGCCCGATGTGAGCGAAGCCAGCACACAATTCTGGCATAACCTGCAACAGCGCTACGAAAATCTCAAATACGATATTACCCGCCCTATTCTTCCGCCTGAAAAAGTATTCATCAATCCGGATACCTTTAATCAGGCGCTGGCACGTTTTGCAAAAATACACTTACAGCCTGATGAAAAAGAACATTATCCCGAAAAAGGCGCATTCTTTTTCGACTGCAAAACACTTCCTGAAATCAGTGCCGATTACAAACTTGAAAAACCATTTTCAAAACTTGAAAGCTTTGTGGCTGAACATGCGCAATTAGCCATATTGCTGTGTGCGCAAACTTCAGGACGGCGTGAACAAATCATTGAACTGCTTAAAAACACGCAATTACCATTCAAACTACTTTCTGGCATTCACGATTTTCTTGAAGCACCACAGGTAGGCTTATCTATCTGCACCGCCAATATCAGCGAAGGATTCTGGATACAGGATACACAGGAAGTATTGGTACTCAGTGAAACCGAAATCTATGGTTATCGCGTTAATCAAGGCAAACGAAAAAATAAAAACGATACGCGCTCGGCCGATTTAATCATCAAGAATTTAAGCGAACTGAGTATCGGCTCTCCCGTTGTCCATATTGATCACGGTGTTGGTCGTTATCGTGGCCTTGAAAACCTCACCATCGATAACAACGAAATTGAATTTCTGTGTGTCGAATACGCCAACAAGGCAAAACTTTATGTACCCGTTTCCTCACTACATTTAATTTCACGTTATTCAGGCGGTGCTGATCAAAGTGCGCCCTTGCATACTCTGGGTTCAGAGCAATGGGCAAAGGCCAGAAAAAAAGCTGCCGAAAAAATTCACGACACTGCCGCAGAATTACTCGATATTTACGCACGTCGTGCTGCCATTCATGGTTATGCACATCAGGTGCAAGACAAGGATTACCAACAGTTTTCAGCCAGTTTTCCCTTTGAAGAAACCGATGATCAAATACACGCCATCGAAGCCTGCCTGACCGACATGCGCTCGGAGAATCCGATGGATCGTCTGGTATGTGGCGATGTGGGTTTTGGCAAAACCGAAGTTGCCATGCGTGCTGCTTTCATCGCCGTACAGAATCACAAACAGGTCGCGGTGCTGGTACCGACCACGCTGTTGGCAGAACAACACGAACAAACTTTTAGAGATCGTTTTGCAGATTGGCCAGTGCGTATTGAAGCGCTTTCACGTTTCAAATCCGCGAAAGAAAGTGCGCACATTTTGCAGGCACTTGAAAATGGAAAAATTGATATTGTGGTTGGCACACATAAAATTCTGCAAAAGGATATTAAATTCAAAGACCTTGGGCTGATTATTATTGATGAAGAACATCGCTTTGGCGTGCGTCACAAGGAACAACTGAAAAGCTTGCGCAGCAATGTCGATATTCTGACACTCACAGCCACGCCGATTCCGCGCACCCTGAACATGGCGATGTCGGGCATTCGCGACATCTCCATTATTGCCACGCCTCCGGCAAAACGTCTTTCCATCAAAACTTTTGTGCATACCTCCAGTGACAGCATCATCAAGGAAGCCATTCACCGCGAACTGTTACGCGGTGGGCAGGTTTTTTATTTACACAACGAAGTCAGCACCATCGAACAAAGTGCTGTAGAAATACAAAAGCTGATTCCCGAAGCGCGCATCAGCATTGCACACGGCCAGATGCCTGAAAAACAACTGGAGCACGTGATGTCCGATTTCTATCACAAGCAAAGTAATATTCTGTTGTGCACCACCATCATTGAAACCGGCATTGATATTCCTTCCGCCAACACCATCATCATCGACCGTGCCGATAAGCTCGGGCTGGCGCAACTGCATCAACTGCGCGGGCGTGTTGGACGCTCGCACCATCAAGCCTATGCCTACTTGCTAACACCACATCACAAGGCCATGAGCAGCGATGCCATCAAGCGTCTGGAAGCCATTCAGGAAGCCAGCAATCTGGGTGCAGGCTTTACCCTCGCCAGTCACGATCTCGAAATTCGCGGTGCAGGTGAACTGCTCGGTGATGAACAAAGCGGCAACATGCACGCCATTGGCTTCACCTTGTATATGGAAATGCTCGAAGAAGCGGTGCAATCCATCAAGGCTGGAAAACTGCCTTCCGACATCGGTACGCGACATGGCTGTGAAATCAATCTTGGCCTGCCTGCCCTGATACCCAGCGACTATCTGCCCGACGTGCATGTAAGGCTTCTGCTTTATAAACGCATTGCCAGTGCGGAAAACGAGCAGGCACTGTCGGATATTCAGGTCGAGATGATTGACCGCTTTGGCATGCTGCCAGAGCAAGTCAAGTTATTGATTCGCGTCACACGCCTGAAACTGTTTGCCGAGAAACTCGGTATCGAAAAAATAGATGCTGGCGCAGAGCGCGGGAAAATCAAATTCAACAAGAAACCTGCGATTGACCCACTCACCGTGGTGCAACTGGTGCAAAAGCAAAATCAGCATTTCAAGATGGAAGGTGCAGACAAACTGCAATTCATTTTTGATATGCAAGACTACGATGATAGAATTTTGCACGTCGATCAAATCCTGAAACAGCTCTCACACAAGGCCGCCTGATTTGAACATGAAAGCACTTCATATTTTCCTGCTGGTCAGCCTTTGCCTGCTCAATATCGCGCCACTGTCTGCTAATCCCATCAATATTCTCGAAGAAAAAGCCAAACTGGAAGCACAGAAAACTTTGGCCGCAACTACACAACAAGGTCAGCAAGAATATCAGGATCGCTATCGCATCGAGCTGCTGGTATTTGCTTATGTGAATACTGGCGAAGAAAAGAGCGAACTTTGGCGCAATCTTCAACGTCCTCATTTTATCAATCAGCATCCTGCCTACTTACCAACGGATACCATAAAGACTGACGCGGACGATAGCGACGACGCTGACCCGATTGAACCCACACCTGCACCACTGTATGCGTTTATTGAGCTCAATATTGAAAGCAAGGAAAGCCCTAGTGAATTTCTCGACATACTGCGCAAGATGAGAATCAACGGCCATTACCGCACCTTGCAACATCTGATGTGGGAACAAACCGTACTCAGCCGCAAGGCAAGCCCCTTGTTTTATCTGGAAGGTGGTGAGCGTTACCCTGACAAGCAAGACATACTTAATCTGCAAAACGCATTCACTGCTGCAACGTTTGAAGCAGCGGGTGAGCCAGAACTGGAAACAGAAGCAAAAGATGAATCAAACGCAGAAACCATTGCCCTTGGCGTACCCGAATTCGCTGGAACCCTGCACATTTATCGCTCACGTTTCCTGCACGTAAAACCCGATCTCTGGTTCAGTCAATTTTCCGAAAATGACGCAGGGCTTTGTCTTGTTTCAGAAATGATGACAGAAACAAGTGACACATATACCCCAACTTCCTATACCGCACTCACCCACTATCACATTGACCAGCATCGTCGCTTGAGAAGTGGTGAACTGCATTACATCGATCACCCCATGTTTGGTGTGTTAATAAAATTTACCCGCCTGGGTATCCCCGAAACTTTGGAAACAGAAGAGCTGCCAATCGCAATTGATGGCGCGGACGACGATTTCCAGTTTTAACGGCTTTTCATGCTGTGAGGCAAACTGCTTGTGGCAAGTGAACTGATACTCATTCTGCTCAGTACCATGCTTGTCAATAATGTTGCGCTGGTACAACTGCTGGGTTTATGCCCGTTCATGGGTTTATCTAACAAACTCGATGCAGCGGTTGGCATGTCTCTGGTCACCCTCTGCATATTTACGCTGTCTTCCACCCTGTCTTATTTGTTATTTACTTATCTGCTCAAACCTTTGCATCTGGAATACCTGCAAATCATCAGCTTTATGCTGGTCATTTTAATTGTCGCCCAGCTCACCGACATCATTGTGAAATCCGGCGTTTTTCTGCCTCTAATCATCACCAACTGCGCGGTGCTCGGCCTTGTCCTGCTCAATGTACGCAACGAAGAGCTCACCCTGTTTGGCTCAATGATGTATGGCCTGGGTGCAGCGGCAGGATTTTCTCTGGTACTGATTCTGTTTGCCGCGATGCGTGAGCGCATTGCACTTGCCGATGTGCCCGAACCCTTTAAAGGTGCCGCCATTCATCTGATTACTGCTGGCCTTATGGCACTCGCTTTTATGGGATTTTCGGGCTTGGTAAACCTGACATGAGCCTGCTGATTGTGGTTTTGGTGTTGCTCATGCTCGGCCTGATTTCCGCTGTGCTACCGAGTTATGCTGCTGCGCGTTTCAGAAATCAGGGCGATTCGATTATCGATAACATTGATGCCCTGCTGCCACAAACGCAATGTGGCCAATGTGGTCATGCGGGCTGTCGCCCTTACGCCGAGGCCATTGCTCAAGGGGAAGCCATTAACCATTGCCCCCCGGGCGGGGAAGACACCATACACGCACTGGCTCGTTTATTGGCGGTGGATTTTATCCCACTCGATGAAACACATGGCACAACACCTGAACGGCCAAAAGTTGCCTATATTCGTGAAGCAGAATGTATTGGCTGCACCAAATGTATTCAGGCCTGTCCTGTCGATGCGATTCTGGGCGCTGCAAAATTAATGCACACCGTGATAACCGATGAATGCACAGGTTGTGATTTGTGTGTTGAACCCTGTCCGGTAGATTGTATTGATATGTTAGATGCCCCTATAAATCAGGGCAATTCACACAAGCGCATTCCAATGCAAGAAATGGCAGGCAGCAACCAAAATGAGCACCCTTGTATTCGCTGTGGTGCCTGTGCAGAGGTTTGCCCCGCCCATCTGCTCCCCCAACAACTGTATTGGTATTCCAAAGCCAAAGATTTTGAAAAAACCCAACAATACTACCTTGCGGATTGTGTGGAATGTGGTGCCTGCGAAGAAGTGTGCCCAAGTAAAATTCCGCTGGTAAATTATTTCCGCTTTGCCAAAGACGAAACACTCAAAAAAAATGCTTCGCTTGAGAAATCCGACTTGAGCCGAACACGCTTTGAAACCAGAAATGTACGCATCGAAAAAGAAAAAACCGAAAAGGAAAACAAACGGCTTGCCAAAATGGAACAACGAAAATTCAAGCCTGTTCAAGCTGAATCAAACGTACAGGCCAATAACGATGCACTTGAAATCGCCTTTCAACTTGCCAAAACCACTGCCGCAAAAGCGAACAAGCAATTCAGGGAAGCCGAAAAAGCACTCGCTTATGCGCATTCACGCAGCCAGAATGAAAGTGATTTGGCAGCACTCGCACACACCGTAGAAAACCTGAAAATAAAATCAGAACAGGCACAGGCAGCATTCAAGGATTTACAAAATCAGCAAGCACAAGCAAAGGCTGAACACCTATGAGCCTGAATATGAATCGCACACTCAGTTATTTAATGCTGCAAGTTCTGCTTGCCTGTATTCCTGGTGTGTGTGCACTGGTCTGGTTTTTTGGTGAGGGCGTATTATTCAATCTGTTAATTGCAACAAGCAGCGCAGTGATGTTTGAAGCCATCATGCTGCGTCTTCGCAAACGCGATATTAAACACAGTCTGAGTGATTTAAGCGCTGTAGTCACAGGCGTGTTATTGGCGCTGGCACTGCCACCACTGCTTCCCTGGTGGATGCTTGTTGTGGGCGTTGGCTTCGCCATTATTTTTGCCAAACATCTCTATGGTGGTTTGGGTAACAATCCTTTTAATCCTGCCATGGCGGGTTATGCCTTGCTCCTGGTGTCCTACCCGCTTGAAATGAGTTCATGGCTTTCGGCCAATACTACTGAAAACATTGCCGATGCCTTCAGCGGCGCGACACCGCTGGACAGGTTCAAAACCGCTTTATCGCAAGGATTGAGCAAACCTGAATTTATGCACGAAACGGTTTTTAACGGTGTATTTTCAAGCGCAGGTTGGGAATGGGTGAATGTTGGCTTTCTGATTGGCGGAATTTATTTGTACAGCAGAAAAATCATCAACTGGCATATTCCGTTTAGTTTTTTGGCAAGCCTGATTATTTTATCCAGCATTGGTTTTGCGGTAGACCCTGATCGTTTTGCATCACCGCTGTTTCACCTGTTCTCAGGTGGCACCATGTTAGGCGCTTTCTTTATTGCAAGCGACCCTGTTACTGCGGCTACCAGCAATAGAGGCCGTTTGATTTATGGTGCGGGTATCGGCGTATTGATTTATGTGATTCGCACCTGGGGACATTATCCTGATGCCATCGCATTTGCAGTGCTGCTGATGAATCTGTGCGTACCAACCATCGATTACTATACGCAGTCGAAAACGGGTGGACGCACATGAGTTTTAAATCCATCGCCAGCAACAGTATTGTGTTAGTCAGCCTTTTGCTGATAAGCATAGTGCTCGTTGTATTTACCCATCGGCAGATGCAAGCTTTTGTTGAAGCCAATCAACAGAAAGCGTTTGAAAAAACCTTGTCTGAGTTGCTTCCGACACACAGTTACAATAACAAGCTAATTGAAGATAAAGTGTTGCTCGATGCAGGCACACTTTCAAACCGCAAGGCAGAATACGCCTACTTTGCTTTTTGGGATAACACACCCAAAGCAGTCATTTTTCCCGCCACTGCACTCGATGGTTATGGCGGTGACATTCAGATAATGGTTTCTATCCATTTCGATGGAAGTCTCGCCGCTGTTCGCGTTCTGCCACCGCACAATGAAACACAAGGTCTTGGTGATGCCATCGAAATTCAAAAATCCAACTGGATGCTCGGCTTTAACAACAAAAGTCTTGAGAATACTGAACACAAGCACTGGGCGCTGAAACAAGATGGCGGCGCGTTTGACCAGATAAGCGGTGCCACACTTACATCACGCGCAGTAGTGAATACGGTTTACCGAAGCCTCGTGTATTTTAACCAGCATCAACACCACTTGTTGGCACAACTTGAGCAACACAAACAACACCATGAATAACCCATACCATCATCACCTGTGGCAACACAATCCTGCCCTGATTCAGTTGCTGGGGCTTTGCCCCATGCTTGCAGTATCCAACAGCGTGGTCAATGCGCTGGGCATGGGCATGGGCATTGTTGCTGTACTCACCTGTTCCAATCTGGCGGTATCGTTAATCAGACATCAGCTTAACACGCTTATTCGATTGCCTGCTTTTGTTATTATTATTGCTGCACTCACCACCTGTGTGCAATTGAGCATGCAGGCGCTTGCCTTTGAACTGCACGAAATACTTGGAATTTTTATGCCGCTGATTGCAGCCAACTGCGCTGTGATAAGTCGTGCAGAAGTGTTTGCTTCCAAAAATCCACCGCTGCGCTCTGCCATTGATGGATTTATCACAGGCATGGGTTTGCTAATACCGCTTGTGATATTAGGTGCCATACGCGAACTGCTTGGACAAGGCACGTTGTTTGCCAACATGGAACTGTTATTGGGTGAACACTTTGCCAACTCAGAAATCCTTTTGTTTGAACATCTCCATTTTCTGTTTGCCCTGTTTCCTTCGGGCGCTTTTATTGGTTTGGGCTTGCTGATTGCAGGAAAGAATGTAATCGATACTCGTTATAAAGCGATGAAACCAGCTACAAAAGAAAAAGTAGTCGCTGGTAGTAAACGTGTTCGTACTACGGGTACTATTTCCTGAAATGAACCAACAAAAACGCACAGAAATTTTTTCACGTTTACGTGAACAAAATCCCAACCCCACCACCGAGCTGGTGTATCACTCTACTTTTGAGTTACTGATTTCGGTGATGCTTTCTGCGCAAGCAACTGATGTCAGCGTTAATAAAGCCACCGCCATTCTTTATCCCATCGCCAACACACCCGAAGCAATTCATAAACTGGGTATTAAAAAACTGGAAAGCTATATCAAAACCATCGGCCTTTATAAAACCAAGGCGAAAAATGTAATTAAAACCTGCGAGATTTTAATCAAGCAGCATCACTCACAAGTGCCTGATAATCGTGAAGCACTGGAAGCCTTGCCGGGTGTTGGTCGAAAAACTGCCAATGTGGTGCTAAACACCGCCTTTGGACATGCGGTGATGGCTGTGGACACGCATATTTTTCGCGTATCCAATCGCACTGGCATTGCGCCGGGGAAAAATGTGCTGGAAGTTGAAAAAAAGCTTATTAAATTTATTCCTGAGGAATTCAAGGTAGATGCTCACCACTGGCTGATTTTGCACGGGCGTTATACCTGTATTGCGCGCAAACCAAAATGTATGAGTTGTGTGATTGAGGATTTGTGTGAGTTTAAGAACAAAATTTACGAGTAGTTGTCATTCTGAGCGTAACGAGCGTGAGCGAGTGAAGTCGAAGAATCTGGTGTGAGATCCCTCGACTACGCTCGGGACGACAAAAAATTATTTTACACGCTTCAATACAACAGGCTGTTCCTCATCGTCATTGGCAATCGTGTCAGCCTCACTGATAAAGGTCAGTGTATCGCCGTCTACCTCAAGCGTTTGCTCAATATCCGTTCCTTCTGGCCCGCAATTTAATGCACCTGCTGGATATTCATGATCATGTTCCTCATTAAGTACCGAACAAGGATGCGAAAAACCCGCTTCTCCATTGGTATCTGTGATAACAGTAAATAGCACTTCATTGTTTTCGGGATTCGGTTCAAAAGTGCCACGCTCAATACCAGAGTCGTCGCTACCCGCCTCTTTGTTTATCAGCATGTAAGTACCGTCATTCAAAAAAGTTGCCAAAGCAAACTCGTCGGCATCTTTAAAACCAACCTCACCTAATAACCAGGAACCAATCAGAGCATTACTGGAAGAAGTCACTCGGCTCAGTTCAAAAGATTCACTACCACCATCGCCAGTACAACCGTCGCCCACGCCACCATCAGCAGTCACTTTCAAGGTATTACCATTATTAATCACTTCCAGCTTTACCGTTTCATTATCACAAGGGTGAGAAAAACCCCATTCGCCGTTGTTATCAACACGCGCTTGAGTTTTGAAAACACCGTTTTTGTCCACTGTGTAAGTTCCTGCTTCAAAACCATCCTCACCAGCCCCATCTTCGTCGTCTTCGTCATTGGCAATAACGTAAGTTTTGTCATCAAGAAAAGTGAGCACAATATGGTATTGCTCCTCTGGATTGTCTGATTCTTTCTCACTGTAATACCAACTGCCAATCAATTTTGAAGTATCAAACTTATTCTTGTCACTGCTACCACCACTACTGCCACAGGCAAGCAACAATGCACTTGCACCAAACAGAACCAACACCGCCAAATAGTTTTTACTTAAAGTAGATTTCAACATACAACACCTCATTTGTTATCAGAAGAAATTAAAAACATGGGGTTAACAAACTTTACAGGAATTTTTTGTAGCCGCCCCGTAACCAGCCAAAATACCGCAATTCGCATTAACACCTGCGGTATTACCAAAATTGTATTCAGCACAGGCTCCCATACAAGTGTATTGCGCGTGGTCCCCAGGTGAACCCGTCCAAACCGAGTTGCAATCATAAGAGTCGCCTGTTCCGCTACCGCCGCCTCCACCGCTGCTAGATCCGAAACCTTCGGTCACTTCAAGGGATTTGGGGCCGGGTTGCGGTGTACCATAACCTGAGCTAGACCAATTAGATTGCACAATGTCCTGATCATCATAACAATCATCCCAGTTTTTATAAGCAGCAAGATAGGCTCTGCCGTCTTCACAATAATGCTCCTCGCCCTGACACAGCAAGTACATGACCGGAGGAGCAATATCATAATGCGTTTCGTAACACATTCTTACCTTGGCCTTGCTGCCACCACTATCCCCATCACTCCCGCAAGCCGCCAGAAAGCCAGAAAGGATAAACACAAGCAAAAAGAAAGCGGTTGTTTTTCTGAAGGAAGTAAATTGAGGGAACATGGCAATACCTCGATATGAACGTGACGACAAAATCGTTTATAACAACTGGGATTCCATATTGATTGGCAGGCAGCTTCCGTAAAAATGCTTGCGCGCAGTGATGCTACCGAATTTCCTGCTGAAAAAACACTTAAACCTTACTCATCCTGCGCAGGTGCATTCAAACCAGCAATCAAAAAAGGAATAATGTATTTATAAACGGTGATTGCAGAAGGTGTTTGTATGTTTTCGGTTTTGGGTGCAAAAGCCGCCAGAATTTCAAAACCTGAGAGTGAAAACATGGCAGCACCCAGTGAAAAATGAATGCGCCAAAACAGTTCCTCACCGGGAACATGGGGGCAGGCTTGCTTATATAAGTCCATATAGCGGGAAAAAACATCGCCATATTTTTCACGAATAAATTTTAATAAATGCCCTTCGCCTTGATTAAACGCCAGACCTATCAAGCGTACAAACACCTGATCCTTGGTTTTCAGACGCTCCTGACGCTGGGCATAAACAGTGTAAGCAAATAATTCGAGCAGTTCCTTGAGCTGCGGCGGATGCTCATCAGAATCTTTAAAACGCTCAATCAACTGGGTATTGAGGTGATTGCTGAAAGGATCGAGAAAACGCGCAAACACCGCCTGTATCAATTTTTGTTTGGAACCGAAGTGGTAGTTCACTGCTGCCAGATTCACTCCCGCTTCACTGGTAATGGCACGCAGGGAAGTTTCACTGAAACCCTTGTCGGCAAACAGGGTTTCGGCAGCATCCAGAATGTTATCGATGGTGTTGTTATGATTCATCATTCATTGTTTTTATTATTTTGAAAAACCAGCCTTGAGCGGTGAACTTTCCACCCACTTGCCTGCTTCAAAATGCGCCTGCCAGCCAGTCGCCTTGCCATCAACCTCGCTCATCACATATTGCTCCTTGCTCTTGCGGCTAAAGCGTACCTGCACGGGATTGCCCGCAGGATCTTTCACAGGTGCATCTACCAAATAGCGATATTTATCATCCAGCTTGTCTTTCACTTCACGCAATTCCGATACCAAAGGCGCACGGGTTTCACGATGCTTGGGAAACTGGCTGGCGGCCAGAAAAATGCCTGCCGCGCCATCACGCAGTACAAAGTGATCATCAGTTTTGGCACATTTCAAATGCGGCATATCAATGGCCGCTACTTTTGGCGGCGCCACTTCGCCGTTACGCAATAACTTGCGTGTGTTTTTGCACTCGCTGTTGGTGCAGCCCATGTATTTGCCAAAACGCCCCGTCTTTAACTGCATGTCCTGACCACACTTGTCACATTCGACAATGGGGCCGTCATAACCTTTGATTTTGAATTCGCCGCGCTCAATTTCAAAACCATCACAATCGGGGTTATTGCCACAAATATGCAGCTTGCGTTTTTCATCCAGCAAATAACTTTCCATTGCCGATTCACATTTTTTGCATCGACGTTTGCGTCTTAAAGCCTGTACTTCCGCCAACTCGGCTTCTTCTTCGCTTTCGACATCGACCACTTCCTCGCCCGACACCAGATTGATGGTACTTTTACAACGCTCCTTGGGTGGCAAACCGTAGCCTGAACAACCAAGAAATACGCCAGTAGAACCCGTGCGAATCTGCATGTTACGACCACATTTGGGGCATTTAACATCGGTATTGGTAGGATCATTATGGCGCATACCACCTCGTTCGGAACTGGCCTTATCGAGCTGCTCGGTAAAGCCTTTATAGAAATCATCAAGCACATCTGTCCATAACAGCTCACCCGCTGCGACTTTATCGAGCGTGGCTTCCATATCAGCCGTAAAACCATAATCCATCAGATTGGTAAAACTTTCATCCAGCCTTTCAGTGACAATATCGCCCATCTTCTCGGCAAAGAAACGGCGTTTTTCAACCCGCACATAGCCGCGCTCCTGAATGGTTCCGATAATCGCCGCATAGGTGGAAGGTCGGCCTATGCCACGCGCTTCGAGTTCCTTGACCAGGCTGGCCTCGGTATAACGCGCAGCCGGTTTGGTAAAATGCTGCGAAGGATTTAACTGAATCAAATTGAGCACCTCACCTTCCTGCACATCGGGGAGCTCGGTATCTTCACTGCCTTTTTTGGACATAGCCTGCTGTACACGGGTATAACCATCAAACACCAGCACCCGACCACGCGCGCGCAATTCAAAATTTGCAGCTTCCACCGTAAGGCTGGTACTCAGGTATTCGGCCTGATTCATTTGGCAGGCTACAAACTGCCGCCAAATCAATTCATACAAACGCTCGGCATCGCGTTCCATACCCGCAAGCTGGGTGCTTTTAACATGCACATCCGAAGGACGAATCGCTTCGTGTGCCTCCTGCGCACCTTGTTTACTGCCATACACCAAGGCTTGCTTTGGCAGATATTTGGCACCAAATTCTTTTTCAATATAACTGCGTACCTGTGACAGTGCTTCATCACTCAGGTTGGTCGAATCGGTTCGCATATAGGTGATATAACCCGCTTCATACAAACGCTGAGCCATCATCATGGTTTTCTTCACCCCGAAACCCAAACGGGTACTGGCTGCCTGTTGCAAGGTGGAAGTAATAAAAGGTGCGCCCGGCTTGCTTTTGGTGGGTTTGCTTTCACGTTTCGCCACGGTGTAGCTGGCTTTTTCGAGCACCGTCAGCGCTTGATCAATATCCGCACGATTTTTTGGCTCGAATTTCTCGCCCGCCTGTTTGGCGACTTCCAGATTCAGCGCCTGTTTGCTGCGGGTTTGTGTATCTGCCGTGAGTTCCCAATACTCTTCGGGAATAAAAGCGCGAATTTCGCGCTCACGCTCCACAATCAATTTCACCGCCACCGACTGCACACGCCCTGCCGACAAGCCGCGTGCCACTTTTGCCCATAACAGGGGCGACACCATAAAACCGACCACGCGATCCAGAAAACGCCTTGCCTGTTGTGCATTCACACGGCTTAAATCCAGTTCACCCGGATTTTCAAAGGCTCCCTTGATGGCGGATTTGGTAATTTCGTTAAACACCACACGCTTGTAGCGCGCATCGTCACCGCCAATCACTTCACGCAAATGCCAGGCAATCGCCTCTCCTTCCCTGTCCAAATCGGTCGCGAGATAAATGGTGTCGGCTTCCTTCGCCAGTTTTACCAACTCTTTCACCACCTTTTCCTTGTTAGGGAGTATCTGGTAATTCGCCTTCCAGCCATGTTCAGGGTCAATCCCCATGCGGCTAAACAACTGACTTTTGGACTTTTCCTGTTTGTATTTGCTTTTGGTTTCAGGGTCCATCTTGCGTGTGAGCGCTGCCTGTTTGGCACGCTCTTTGGGGTCAACCTGAGTGCCTCCGCTCACAGGAAGGTCACGCACATGGCCGACACTGGATTTAACGGTGTATTCCTTGCCCAGGTATTTATTGATGGTTTTGGCCTTGGCAGGTGACTCGACAATGACTAAAGACTTGCTCATGTAAATTCCAGAAATGTGTCGTAACTATTTGTTTTTTTATGATATTAAATTCTTGGCTGCTTGAAATGCAGGGCTGATTGAAGTCTTGCTTCTATATATAGGGCTATATAGGGTTCAACCCTTCCCCCCAGCCTGAGGGGCGACATATATAAGACCCGAAAATTGATAGGTCAAGATTATTTTTAAAATGGCTGGATTTTGAGTTGCTCAAAAGCACTGGAATGAAAGTCGGTTTTTGCCACATTTCCCTGCTCCAGCCAGTAAAAAGAAAGCAGTCTTTTGGATTCATCTTCCTGCACTTCCACAGCAAGCAAGCCCTCCAATTCTGCGGCTAATGCCTGCGCTGCACGCTGAAATTCCTCACTGGCTGTACCACCGCTGATGCGCTCCTGTTTCACCAGCATTTGTCCATCTTCAGAAAATACACACAACTGGTGTTTCTCTTTGCCATGCGGATTGGGACTTTTGCCCTGCCAGCTATAGCGAACAATCTGGCTTTGCGGTTTTGTCTGCAAACTTGCACGTGCCGTACCTAACAAAGCCTGATAGCTGTCCGCTGTCACGAACTTCACTTGAAAACCCGCCATGATTGCGTTTTGGCGAAGTGTTGCGAGTGCCTTTTCACGCGGTGAAGGCATCACCCACATCCATGAACCAAGCACCAGTGCGATTGCACAAAAAATTATCAGGTAAACCATCATCTCTTTGTCCAAAAATCTTCTTCCATAAGCAAAATAAGGTAAACTCACGCCTCGCTGATGCTTCCCTCGAACAGCTCTCAAGCTCAGGCAGTGTAAATTATGCTGAATAAAATAAAATCACTTTTTGCCTCTGGCCCCAAAACTGCCATTACCATTACTCTTGTAGTGCTGATCTGGATGTTATTCGGTGTATTCAAAACAAACGAAAACCATGTGGACAAGGTAGAAATCAAAGACAGCAATGCACTCAATGAAGTTCTGGTTAGCGAAATTCATGCGCAAAAAATCCATCGGCACATTTCTGTACTCGGAGAAACCCGCTACAGCCGTAAAGTGGTGATAACTGCCCTCACCAATGGAACCGTCATTCGTATTTCCGGAAAAGAAGGCAAGCTTGTTTCAAAAAATCGCGACATTATTCAACTCGACAATCGCGAAGCACTCGCCAAATTTCAACACGCACAATCCCTGAACGATAAACAAACGCTGGAACTGGATGGTTATCAAAAACTGTTTGAACAGGAACTGATTTCCAATGCGCGACTGGCAGAAGCCAAAGCACAACTGGCAGGCGCAAAAGCCGATATGATTCAGGCACAAATTCATCTTGAAAGTACCAGTGTCAAACCGCCTTTTGATGGCGTGTTGCAAAAAATTCTGGTCGAAGAAGGCGACTATGTGAGAGCGGGTCAGGAAATCGCAGAAATTCTCGATTTCTCTCCTTTTATCATTACGGGTGAAGTTTCCGAAAAAGAAGCCATTTATGTAACGCAAGGCCAGAATGCCGATGCAAGCCTGATTGATGGCACGATTTTTCACGGCACTATCTCCTATAAATCTTCACAGGCAGATACCAAAACCCGCTCATTTACAATCGAACTGAAAATACCCAATACTGAAAATAACACCATACTCTCAGGGATTTCCTCCACCATCATCATTCCCGTCACACACGACAGAGCACATCTGGTTTCAACCTCCACGCTTGAAATCGATGAACAGGGTAACTTTGGTGTGAAGCTAATCAATCAGGATAATCTGGTCAGCTTTCAAACCATTGAAGTGCTTCAATCCTCTTCCGAGGGGGTATGGGTTGCCGGCCTGCCTGACACTGCATATGTGATTACTCGCGGGCAGGGCTTTGTTAAAAGCGGAGATATTGTTAAAGCCGTCTTTGAAAAAACGCCACAAAAAAAACAGGCACGTAACCAGAACCCGCAAACATCACCCGATACCGATATTAACTAGGCAGCAACGTGATCAGTCTTATCTATACTGCCCTTACGCATAGTCGCACTGTACTGTTATTTGCTGCACTGATTCTTTTAAGCGGTCTGGTGTCCTATTTTTCAATTCCACGGGAATCCTTTCCCAATGTTTCGATTCCTTTTGTCAACATTCATGTCTGGCATGAAGGTATTTCTCCTGAAGATGCGGATCGCTTGCTGGTTGGCCCCATCTACAAACAAATCAAATCACTTGAAGGGATTAAGGAAATCAAATCCGTTGGTGCGCCCAGCCATGCCAACCTTGTGATTGAATTTGATCAAAGAGTGGACATCAGCAAAGCCATGATTGATGTTCGGGAAAAAATCGACATGGCCAAGGCCGAATTACCAGCAGACAGCGAAGAGCCGCAGGCGGCAGAATATAACATTGCCTTGCAACCGATTCTTTCCATTGCGCTGGCTGGTGACAATATCAATCAGCGGGTATTGTTTTCGATTGCCCAAAAAAGCAAAGATGAGCTGGAAACCATTACAGGTGTACTTGAGGCCAGCATTCAGGGCAAACCTGACGAAGTGGTGGAAATTCTGGTTAATCCTCGACAGCTTGAAAGTTATAACATCAATCAGTCCGACTTGATCAATCTGGTTGCACGTAATAACAAACTGGTTGCTGCAGGCACATTGAAAACTGCGCATGGAAAATTTGCCGTTAAAGTACCTGGCCTGTTTGAAACTGTTGATGACATTCTCAATCTTCCGGTAAAACAAAATGGTCAGCACGTGGTAAAACTGTCTGACATTGCTACGGTTCATCGCACCTTCGACGACCCTGCTTCGCTGGTACGGTTAAATGGCAAGCCGATGATTTCTCTCGATGTCAGCAAACGTACTGGCGCAAATATCATCGACATCAGTGATCAACTCAAACAAAAAATGGCAAGCCTTCAATCGCACTGGCCTGAAGGCATGTTCGTTGAATATCTTCAGGACGAATCGAGACATGTGCGTGATTATCTAAGTGATTTGCAAAACAGTGTTGCGCTTGCAACCCTGCTGATGATGATTCTTATTATTGCAACGCTTGGCATCAAAAACGGATTGATGGTGGGCTTGTCGATTCCCTGCTCCTTCCTCATCGGCATGTTATTTCTTTCATTGCTCGATATGACGCTTAACATCGTGGTTTTATTTTCGCTCATTCTCGCGGTGGGCATGTTGACCGATGCCAGCATTGTGATTGTTGAATATGCCGACAGACGCTTCAGGGAAGGCCAAAGCAAACGTGATGCCTATGCCGAAGCCTCCATCAGAATGGCATGGCCACTAGCTGCATCGATTACCACCACGCTAGCCGTGTTTATGCCCTTGTTATTCTGGCCAGGCATTATGGGGCAATTCATGCTCTACCTGCCCATTACCTTGATATTCACGCTCAGCGCTGCCTTTGTGGTAGCGATGATTCTGATACCGACGATTGGCTCTCTGGGTGAAAAAACCCGATTAAAATTCAAACCCGAAGATTTGCTCAATGCCCCCGCAGAAGATGCACTTGATGAGCTGGATCGCTATTCACTGTGGTACAGCAAAAAATTAAAGGTTGCATTACAACACCCGAAAAAAGTGCTCGGCTTTTCCATCGCCATCTTCATAAGCAGCATTACCATCTATAACATATTTGGTCACGGGACAATATTTTTCCCTGAGAGTGACGCGGAATTTGCCAGCATCTACATCAAGGCGCGTGGTGAGATGGCACTCCAGGAAAAAGACCAAATCATAAAACTGGTGGAACAAAAGGTTATCGGAACCCCCGGCATCAAAAGTTATTACACAACGGTTTATGACAATCCTCCCAGTCAGGCAAGCGCCGATACCATCGGAATTATTCGTCTGGAAATGAGTTACTGGAAAATACGCCCGAAAGCCGCCGAAATTTTCCAGCAACTTCGCCAGCAACTTAAAAATATACCTGGCGTGATTATCGAAGTGCGTGCCGCAGAAAACGGCCCTGCTGCTGGTCGTGATATTGATCTGGAACTCACCGCCCCTGTCTATCGTGATCTGCTCGCAGCGATGGATCCTGCTCTGGAAATGTTGCGCAACACACCCGGACTGATTGACGTACAGGATTCCAGACCACCGCCAGGGTTTGAATGGCAACTGCAAGTGAATAGAGAAAAAGCCAGCCAGTTTGGTGTGGATATTACGCACATCGGCGACACCATTCGCATGGTCACTAATGGTGTAAAACTGGGAGAATATCGCCCTGATGATGCAGATGATGAAATCGACATCAAACTGCGTTACCCCACCGACTACCGCAGCCTGAGCCAGTTCGACCAATTACGTGTTATTTTTAATGACAAGCTGATTCCAGTCGGCGGTTTTGTTGAACAAAAAGCCATGCCAAAACTGGCCAGCGTCAATCGAACCAATGGCCGTTTTGCGCTACACATTGAAGCCGATCTTGAAGAAGGCTATCTGGCAAACGATCTGATTCCACAACTGCTGCCCGAACTTAACAAGATACTCCCCAAGGATGTCAGTGCGCACTTCACAGGCAAAAATGAAGATCAACAGGAATCCATGATGTTTCTGTTAAAAGCCTTTGGTGTTGCACTGTTTTTAATGGCAATTATTCTGGTGACTCAATTCAACAGTTTTTATCAGGCATTTTTGATACTGACGGTAATCATCTTCTCCATCAATGGCGCACTCTGGGGCTTATTGTTCAAGGGAGAGCCGTTCAGCATCGTGATGGGCGGTGTTGGTATTATTTCGCTCGCAGGCATTGTGATTAACAACAACATCATTCTGATCGACAGCTATAACATCATGCGCAGGCAAGGTCTGGATGTTTTTTCAGCAGCATGGTATTCAGCCGCGCAACGCTTTCGCCCGATTATGCTCACCACCATTACCACCATCTGTAGCTTGCTGCCGATGATGTTTGAAATCAATATCAAACTGCTCAGTCAGGAAATTGATTTCGGCGCACCTTCAGCACAAACCTGGTCACAGCTTTCTACGGTGATAGCCACGGGCATGATTTTTGCGACACCGATTGCCTTGTTCCTCACGCCTTGTCTCTTGCTTCTGCGTGATAGAAAAAATACTGTTATATCGTGATGCTTTCCCGATACAACAAATGGATATTCAAGGGCTGCCTGCTCCTCTGCCTTCTATTGCCCTGGCAAGCATACACAGCAGCAAATCCATTTATTCAGGCATCCAATCAATTTAATGCACAAAGAGAAATCTACCAGACGCTGGTCAACGAGGGAAAACTTGGCAAGGTCAGGGCTGCGCACTATCAGGAACAACTGCTCGATTACCCCTTGCTTCCCTACATCGAGCTTCAATGGTTACTCAACAATATCGATTCGACACCAGCAGAAGTATTCGAAAACTTTTTTGCAAAACACGATGATCTGGCCTCCAGTTCATTCCTGAGGAAGAACCTGTTACTCAAATTTGGTGAGAAAAGTGACTGGCATAACTTCAATCATTTTTATAAGCCCCCTGATTATTTTTTTAGCCCTGCCCAGCTAACCGATTTACAGTGTTACAAATTGCAGGCAGATTTCAATTTGCGAAAACAGGCACTACAAATTATTGAAACGCAAGCCGAAAACTTTCAGGTGTTCGACGAAGCAGAACAACAACAATTACTCGCACTGTATCTCACAGGGACTTCCCTGCCACAAAGCTGCGATGCCTTGTTTGAGCTGCTGGAGAATCAACAGACCATCAATGACACGCTCAAACTTCAACGCATTACCCTGAGCATCGAAGCAAAAAACCTTACGCTGGCCAACTATCTGGGCAAGCAACTCAGCGAAGCTGCCAAACCCTATTATGAAAACTGGAAAAGCCTGAACAAGAATCCGGAACAACTTAAAGCAAAGGAATTCATGCTTGAAGATCACGTTTTCAATCGTTTCGCAATCACAGAAGCACTCAAAAAAATACTGGACAGCGACCCTGCTCTGGCAATGGTGCTATGGCAGGAACAGGATAAACGGTATCAATTTACCAAAGAAGAGCGGCAAAAATTTGGCAGGCAGGCGGCAATTTTCCTGTTGATTAAAGATTCTGAACATTTTGAAAGCTGGCTGGAATTGGCCAATCGGGATTTCAAAGACACAGACCTCAATGAAAAAACACTGGTGCTGCATATTGCCAACAAAAACTGGGAAGCGATTATCAGCATGTACCCGAAAATCAGCCAGACCGAGCAACAAGACGGCATGTGGCAATACTGGTATGCACGTGCGCATATTGAATTTGATCAAAATACCGATATTCACCCCAATGCCTATCGGCTTCTAAATGAATTAAGTAAACAACGTCACTATTACGGCTTTCTTGCCAGCTTTCACCTCAATACGCTTCCCGTGCTTTCTGAACATAACTTTCCCATCAAGGAAAGTGATCTGAAAAAAATCGCCTCCAATAACAACATCATACGTGCCCACGAATTTTATATGCTCGGCGATCTGGAAAATGCGAGCCGCGAATGGCATTCAGCATTACGAACTTTTGATCAGCAACAAAAAGGCAATGCTGCCACACTCGCCTACCAATGGGGTTGGCTGCAACAGGCGATCATATCCGCTGCCAATTCGGGGCAGCATAACAACATCACACTCAGGTTCCCACTAGGGCATGCTGAACACATCAATTTTCAGGCCGCGCGCCTCAACATTCCCAATGAATGGGTGTTCGCTACCATACGTCAGGAAAGTGCTTTTGGTATCAAGGCGCAATCCTCTGCGGGCGCAATGGGTTTAATGCAAATCATGCCACATACCGGCAAGGCGCTCGCCAGAGAAAACAAACATAAACGCTTTGATGAAACAGAATTATTTAACCCGGAGTTAAACATTCAACTGGGTACTTATTATCTGGCGAAACTCAGAAAACAATACGATGGCAATATGTTGCTGGCTTCGGCGGCCTACAATGCAGGCCCTTCAAGGGTAAATAAATGGTTACGGGAGAATCCTGAACTGGATTTGGAAATGTGGATTGAAACCATTCCCTTCAAAGAAACCAGAAATTATGTGAAAAATATTATGACGTATCAGATTATTTATCAGCACAGGCTCGGCAGGGAAATCACACCAGAGCGTTTGTTTTTGCCGCTTGAATGACTAAATGTCATTTCGAGCGAGCGAAGCGAGCCGAGAAATCTCATCTGGTTTTTGTGGCTTAAGATTTAACCATGCAAGGCTCGAACAGCATGTTCAGGGTCATTCTTGAAGATGGTTAATAAAGCCAATGCAGGGCCATGAGGCTGCCTTCTGCCTTGTTCCCAGTTTTGCAAGGTGCGCAAGTTCACTCCCATAGTCAGGGCAAATTTACTTTGTGACAGGCCAATCTGTTCACGGATGGATTTCACATCGACGGGTTCAAAGGCTTTACTTCTGGCCGCAGCTTTTTCGCCACGATGAATTTGTCCAGCTTCTTTAATGCTGCCAACCAGTTCTTCAAACAGTTTTTCATTCATCTTTAAATTCCTCTTTGACGAGTTGTTTCAAGAGTGATTTTTGTTTGGGTGTTAAATCATCTTGTTCATTCTTGGGATAAGCGATGAGCATATAAATCAAATCATCTGATACATACCAATAATAGATTACCCGAATTCCACCACGCTTCCCTTTCACCCCTTCAATTTTCCAGCGAATCTTTCTTAGCCCGTTTGTACCTGAAATCAAATCACCCGCCTTGGGATTATGCACAATGAGCTCCTGTAATTCGGCATAGCTTTCATCACTGATTAGTTCGGTGATTTGCCTGGTGAACATGTGGGTTTCCCGAATAATCATAACGTCATACTATACGCCATTGGCGTATAAATCAAATAATATCCATGAAGTGCCCTGCATGTGAGGTGGTAATAAGACGTATCTTCAACAGAAACCAGAGCTTTTCTGGGCAGGGTCATACGGGCAATCCTTTGCTGAGCGAATGGACAGTAGTTTGGGCAGATTGCACCAAGCTGTCAAATGATGTTTATTTTTAATGGGTGTCCATTTTATTCGGTTACTGTCGTAGCTGTGCACCTGTAATCCCCCCATTTTCCGAAACGGAAATAAGTAGAATTTAAGCTGCCTTCAGC
>CAZKYI010000011.1:0-56010 GCA_964557005.1 uncultured Pseudomonadales bacterium | reverse complement strand
CCTCGTCAGCAAGCACTCGCAACAACACCCCCGTTGCAAGAGGCGCGTATTCTACCCACACATTTGCAAAATGCAACGGTTCACAGGTATAAAATCTCAGACTACAAAATGGGCATTCAGGCTCTCGGAAGCAAGGGTTTTTCAAACAAATACACAGGCTCCTCACCCACTTCAATAGCTGGCCCTGCTTTAGCAAGCTGCACACCTGTCGCATCAAAAACCTGCATGTTTTGAGGAATATTTATTGCGAAACTTCCTGAAACAGCCCATAAAATTTTAAAACTTTGGTTTGCATAATTTTTAAAACTGAGCGCATAAGCAGCAGAACTTTCCTCAACCTCCAGAATTCTGGCACCCGCACAGGACTGAATTAAAAATTTAAACATGGAAAATGCACGTCGTTGACGACACTCACCATTTCGGTTGTCGATCAACCCGTAACCAGGTGCAATCAATTGATGCCAATAAACGCATTCAACATTGGCATTTGCCAAAACAAGCAAATAGTAACGCAGCATGTAGTTCGCATAATCAGTTTCACTCACCCAGACATCACCTAATGCAGGCGCATAAGGTTTTGTATCTTTTATTGGCCAATTCGTTTCTGTTATCAGTAATCGCTTATAGGATTTATTTGAACTCAACAATGCTGCACTGAAAAAGTTAATTTTGCCTATCAAGTCAAACATAAATTGCTTGCTTTCTGGTGCTCCTCGCCTGTCAACGTAAAGCAGGGAGGAAACACCATCATAAGTAATCGGATACCTATGCCACAAACTTCTAATAAAAGCATGAATTTCAAAATCAATGACTGCCGAACCAAATAATTCAATATGAGGAAATTTTTCATCTCGTATGCGTTGAGCCGTTTCAAAAAAAGCAAGGTATTCTTCAATGGTGATAAAGCCCCACTTGGTTCGATTGATTGCATTGCCAATCTGGAATTTATTGCTCACAGGTGACAAAGTTGAGAATAATCGCTCAAAACTCTGCTGTCTGAATTGTTCGTTTTCTATGTGAGCTCTATCTTGCAGAACCACAAAAAGAATATCCAAATCCATAAATTGTTTTGCAAACTGCTTATATGAATCCAGATTTTCCAAATCACTCAAGGGAACTCTAATAGACAATTTTTTGACGCCTAATTCTCTCACTAACTTAAAAGTGATTTCAGGCTCCTTGTCCAGATTGATACAAAGGCCGATTTTATTATCCAGTCTTTGTTGTAAATTAAAACGGTTTAGAACTGTATATCGGTAAATAATGACAGGCAGCGCTGCCAAACACACCAACAATGTCTTGATATTGGATAAAAATGCTTTAATGCGAATAGATTTTTTATATTGCTTATCCCGAATTGGATAGGGCTGATCAGAATAATAATCCCACTGATAAAAAGATTGCTCTGTATGTTTTGACTTGTCTTGCTGATTCATTGCTATTTGGATTTCCCTACCAGGGTTTTAATTATTCGCTTGGCTTGTTGCCAAAATCTTCTTCTGGAAAGCGCAGAAGAAAACATTTTTTGTAACAATTGTTCTGAGCTACCAGTCAAAATAGCATACTGTTTCACAATAATTGTCTGAGAAAGTTCATCATGTGCAAGACGGATAAAACTCATCAACCCTTTCTTGAGTGAGATTTCTCCAAACTGCACTCGATTTAAATCTACGAATGCAAATTGATACGCCCCGTTTTGTTCTGAAACCAGAACATTTCCCGGGCTGAAGTCACGATGCAAAATACCCCGTTTATGCATCAAATATCCTTGCTCCACAACCAGGGGTAGAATCTCAGACCAATCAAACATCTGCTTTCTATAAATTTCATGCAGCGTGCAGTCATAATCAATTTTTTTTGACAGATAATAACTTCGGCCAAGTAAAGCGCCCTCCATATAATGAATACAAGCCAAAGGCTCAGGAGCGAGAAAGCCTCTCTCAATTAACGCATCACTATTCACCATCGAACGCTTTGCCTTGCTTGGACGAATAAAAGTGTATATCAATCGATTAATCCAGTACGGCGACTTAAAAGACTTAACCACAATATCAAAAGGAATCTCAGGACAATCCTTCGCTAAAAATTTTTTCAGCACATTTCTGTCTTGATGAATCACTTCTCCATTTCGTTCAAACCAGCCATGAAAATTCTCAAAATCCAACTGACTCAAATCAAATTTTTCATTACACCAGGCTTCACCTTGTGCCAGTTTTTGATATTTGAATTGCACAGGAACGCTACGCACAAGAATTTATTTCACACTAACACGTGCAAATTTTTTCTTCCCTGCCTGATACACATGGATACTTCCTTTCGCTACAATATGCTGCAAATTGAGTTGTTCAACTCCATCTCTCAACACCGCGCCTTGCTGTAACATGCCACGAGCTGCTGTGGTACTTGCCACCAAACCTGCTTCTTTTAGCAAATTGGCAATAGGTAGACCTTCGTTATCCATGCTTTGCAATTCAAACTCTGGCATATCTTCAGGCATGTCGCCTTTTTTGAATACATTACCCAAACCTCTGGAAAGATTCTTCACAGATTCTTCACCATGAAATCTCGCCACAATTTCTTCAGCCAGCTTGATTTTTATATCTCGCGGATTGGTTCCCTTTTTTATATCTGCACGAAATTCAGCAATTTCTTCTACAGGTCTGAAACTCAACAATTCAAAGTAACGCCATATCAGAACATCATCAATCGAAAGCAACTTTCCATACATTTCTGCTGGAGCATCTTCTACTGCGATGTAATTGCCCAGAGACTTTGACATTTTTTTGACACCATCCAACCCTTCCAGCAAAGGCAGTGTCATAACAATCTGGGGCACCTGACCATAAGCTTTCTGCAAGGTTCGCCCCATGAGCAAATTGAATTTCTGATCAGTTCCACCCAATTCCACATCAGCCTGTAATGCAACGGAATCGTAACCTTGAACCAGTGGGTACAAGAACTCATGAATAGCAATGGACTGTTCGGCCTTGAAACGCTTGCTGAAATCATCGCGCTCCAACATTCTGGTAACCGTGTATTGGCTGGCAAGTTTTATAAAGTCTGCTGGTGTTAAGGCATTTATCCATGAGGAATTAAATGCAACCGTAGTCAATTCAGAATCAAGAATTTTAAACACCTGCTGCTTATAGGTTTGCGCATTGCGCTCAACATCTTCACGCGTTAAAGGAGGCCGTGTCGCGCTCTTGCCAGTGGGATCGCCAATCATGCCGGTAAAATCACCAATCAGGAAAATAACTTCATGCCCCATGTCCTGAAATTGTTTAAGTTTGTTGATGAGCACAGTGTGTCCCAAATGCAAATCAGGCGCAGTCGGGTCAAAACCCGCCTTGATCTTCAAGCGTTTCCCACTTTTCAGGCGCTCCAGCAAATCTTCCTCAAGCAGGATTTCATCACAACCCCGCGTCAATAATTCAAAAGATTTTTGAAATTCTGTTGGCATGCTTAATCCGCCGCAATCTGGTAAACGCGTATACTAACATTTTTAACTCACAACCCAATGCCTGTTACACGCAGGGAACTGAAAACAGGCTAACCCTGTCAAAAGCAAAGTACATTCGGTATATTGCCGTTTTATTTCGTTTTGCCCGATTTACATGCCCCTGCTGATTTCACGAGCCTTACTTTTTTTGCGCGCACTTCCTGTATTACATATTGCATTGTTAATGCTTCTGCTCACCATTCTGGCACTGGGGTTCACCACCCTTCCAGATAAAACCCTGACACGCAATGAACAATTGATTATCCCCGATGAGATATTGGACAGCATCAAAATCATTCCCATCAAATCCGGTGATAATTTTTCTCTGGTTGCCAGCAGAGCTGAACTTTCTCCCAATACGATTCATGCCATTATGAAATCAGGGGAAGCTGCAAAAAAATTGCTTTCCCTTTACCCAGGTCAAGAAATCATTTTCCGCTTTAATAAATTCGATGAGTTCACTTCGCTTGAATACCACAGCGCTCTCACCGAGACAGTTCATGTTGAACGAGTTGATAACACCTTTAAAAGTTCGCTCGAAATAAAACAACTGGAAACCGCCATCGGTTTTGCACAGGGTGAAATCAGGGATTCCCTGTTTCTCTCTGCAAACAAGGCAGGCATGAACGACAATTTGATTATGGAGCTGGTCAACATTCTGGGCTGGGATATCGACTTCTCACTCGACATCAGACAAGGCGATTTGTTCTACGTGGTTTTTGAAGAACAATTTCTCAAAGGCAAAAAAGTTAAAAATGGTAATATTCTTGTTGCGCAATTTATCAATCAAGGCAGGATAATTACCGCCATTCGTTATCAGGATTCTGAAGGCAGAACCGATTACTACACGCCTGAAGGACTGAGCATGCGCAAGGCTTTCCGACGCAATCCGCTCGATGTGGTTCGTATTACTTCAAAATTCAATCTCAACCGAAAACACCCCGTATTACACAAGATTCGTGCACACCGAGGTGTGGACTATGCCGCCAGCACAGGCACACCTGTTCGCGCCACAGGTGATGGCAAGGTGATTTCTGCAAGAACCAATGGTGGATTTGGCAAAGCCGTGATTATTCAGCATGGGCAAAAATACAACACGCTCTATGCACATCTCAGTAAATACGGGAAAAATATCAAGGAAGGGCGTTACGTGAAACAAGGGCAAGTTATCGGTTATGTAGGCAGTACCGGTTTGGCGACCGGCCCACATCTGCACTATGAATTTCGAGTCAATGGCGTACATCGCAATCCGTTGACTGTTGAGCTGCCTCACGCAAAACCGATTAGTGAAGAAGAAAAACCTTCTTATCTCGCTCACGCACAACAAGAACTCATTCGTTTGCAACAACTGAAAACTGGTCAGTAAGTAGCAAGCTGGTTAAGCTTAAACACATGTCACACGCAAATATCTATATTGGTTTGATGTCAGGCACAAGTGTCGATGCCATTGATGCAGTCGCCGTGCGCTTTCCTGAGCAACAGGGCGTAGAACTTATCGCAACCCATAGCCATAACATTCCAGCAAGCATTCAACAACAAATTATCGAACTGAATCATGTGAGTGAAAATGAACTTCATCACGCAATGACGCTTGATTTAACACTGGGGGAGCTATTTGCAGAAGCAACACAACAACTGCTGCACACAGCACAACTTTCTGCACAGGAAATTGTTGCAATAGGCTCACATGGACAAACCATTCGCCACCAGATGAAAAGCGAGCCTCGCTATTCTCTGCAAATCGGCAACCCACACCTGATCGCAGAGAGAACCGGCATTACCACCGTTGCCGATTTCAGAATGAGAGACATCGTGACAGGTGGGCAAGGTGCACCTCTGGTTCCCGCTTTTCACAAGGCGATTTTTTCAAGCACAAAAACTGCGCGCATTATTCTCAACATTGGCGGCATGTCTAACCTGACATTCCTTGGGACTAATGGAAGCATTACAGGTTTTGATACGGGGCCAGGCAATGTGCTTATGGATTACTGGTTCAAAAAGCATCAGAACGGGCACTTTGACCAAAACGGGCAGTGGGCTGCACAGGGGCAAGTGAATTCCAGTTTGTTGCAACACTTTCTGAATGAAGCTTTTTTTTCGCACCCACCCCCCAAAAGTACGGGCAGGGAATTGTTTGACAGCCATTGGCTGGAACAAAAACTGCGCAATACCGAATCGACACCACGAGACATTCAAGCAAGCCTGTTACAGCTTACTGTGGAAAGTATTGCTCAGGCTATTGAACAGTGGGGTACAAAAAGTCGTGAAATTTTTGTGTGCGGAGGCGGCGCAAACAACACTTACCTGATGCAGCAGCTCGCTTTACGATTGAAAAATATTGAGGTCAATTCAACGGCAATCCTTGGAATACACCCTGATTGGGTGGAAGCCTGCGCATTTGCATGGTTTGCCAAACAAACAATCGAAAAACAGCCTGGAAATATCCCCTCTGTAACTGGTGCACATAAGGAAAGCATTCTTGGAACAATCACTCAGGTATAAGAACGCATGACAGAACAAATAAAATATGGGGTGATGAGTTATTCCAAAAGCAACAATCTGGGCGATCAAATCCAGAGCATCGCTGCAAGCCAAAAACTACCCGTAATTGATTGTTATGTTGACAGGGATTTTTTAAATCAATACACGCCAGAAAATGATACGCAAAAACTAAAACTCATTTTAAATGGCTGGTTTATGGCAAAACCCGAGAACTGGCCGCCATCAGAAGCCATCATCCCGCTATTTACTTCTTTTCACATAACACAAGATCACAACACTTACGAAAAAATTTTCTCGCCAGAATCCATTGCGTATTTTAAAAAGCATCAGCCTATTGGTTGCAGGGATTTTTATACACAGGGGTTATTGGAGTCACATGGAATAGAAAGTTATTATTCTGCATGTCTGACCCTGACCATTAAAAATGAATTCGCACACCTGCCAAAATCAGACAAGGTATTACTTGTAGATGTTCTTTATAAAACTCAAAAAAGAAAACGGGATATTAAAGGTGCCATCAAAAAGAAATGGTTGTTAAAACAGATTATTCCGGAAAATATTCTTTTGAATGCCGAACATATCTGTCAGGACGCGCCTAAAAACATGCCTGAAAATGAGAAAATAAAACTCGCTCAAAAATTACTGCAACAATACGCTCAAGCAAAATTTGTTATAACTTCACGAATACATTGCGCTCTACCGTGCCTTGCACTCGGAACACCTGTTTTGTTTGTTGATGGCAATCTGAATCATCTAACAGATACAACAAGATTCAAGGGTATACTCGAACATCTCAATGTATATGATGCTTCGCCACTGATTCAGACTTATCCCGGAATGTTAAAAGCACTCACAGAGCGGCCAGTTTTTTCAAACCCGACAGATATAGACTGGAACAACTTTCCGTCAAATCCAGACAGCCATCTTGAAATTGCAAAAAAACTAACAGAACAATGTCAGGAATTTATTAGAGAAGTCTAAAAAATTTGCAGGCGTTAAATTGAAAAAGAAGAACCACAACCACAGGTCGTTGTAGCATTAGGGTTATTTACCACAAATCTGGAACCTTCCAGCCCTTCGGTATAATCAATTTCCGAGCCTGCCAGATACTGGATACTCATGGCATCAACCAGAAGTTTGACCCCTTGATTCTCAACCTGAGTATCATCTTCCTGAATTTTTTCGTCGAAATTGAAACCATAGGAAAAGCCCGCACACCCTCCCCCTGTGATATAAACGCGCAGGTTCAGGTTCTCGTTCGCTTCTTCAGCCAGCAAGGTACGTACTTTTTTCGCCGCTTTATCAGTAAAAATCAAATCAGACATAGTAAATCAACCTTCAACGACAGACTCGATGCTGCTCACACTCGCCTTGGCAGGTACGTCACGGTGCATTTCACCATTCACCACAGCACCTTGCGCCATTTCAATCACCTTGTAATGCACATTACCATGCACCACCGCATGCTCAGCCAACTCCAGACGCTCCGCAGCGTATACATCACCTTCCACAGTACCATTAATCGTGATGGAAGGTACCTTGACCTGCCCCTGTATTTTCCCTTTTTCAGTCACCCATAAGCGTGCATCAGCACCGGATTCGGCAATCACATTCCCCTTGAGCACACCATCAATTTGTATCCCACCCGTAAAATGGATATGACCTTCAACAGTGACATTGGATGCAATCAGGGTATCGGGTACTGCATCGTTCAGCTCTTTAAAACCCTTCAGTTTTTTTCCAAACATGATGTATTCCTCAAATTTTGTTCAGCTAAGGGTACTGCCAATTCTCGATACGCTCAACGCGCATGGCTTTTTTACCTGTTGCCTGAGCAACAAGTTTGATTTTCTCTGGAACAAAACCCTCAGGTAAACGAAGCTCCTCACTGATTTCCTGATAGTAACGAAAGCGGAATTTGGCCGCCAAATCAGAATCATTCAGACTCAATCGGGAAAGTGGATAAACCTGTTTTTCACCTTGCTGTGAACCTTCAATGCTGATGTCGAGTGTACCCTGTGTCACCGTTCTGTTTTCCTTGCCGAGCTGTGTCAATACAACATTGATACGAAACCTGTCGCTGTCGCTGGTTGCTTCCAGACGAAAATCATCAATACGCAAGCCCTTGTCATTGGTCACAGGATTCAACACACGTTGATAATAAGCTACCTCTTCTTCCAGCCCTGAAATTTGCTGCTGTAATCGAACATTGGTCTGGCGCACTTCCTGTACCGCCTGTTGTATGGTCTGATTTTCAATACGGGTCGCCGCATGCTGCACCTTTTCAAGTTGCAGTGCTTCGTCCAGGCGCTGCTTTTCTTCAAGCAGCCTGTCTCGCTGCTGGGCAACCTGCGATGTCCAATAAACACCCACCTGAAAACTCAGATAAACAAACACAACAAAGGTAAACACCGCCAGCAGATTTCTGGTGAGGTAAGGAAGTGGTGCCCTGATAACCTTAATATTATCGTTTTGGCTGGCACGCTTTTTCAGAAATTCAAACACGGGGGAAAGCGTGCAAAAGCCTATGGATACAGAGGAGCAGCGCCAAGACCACTTCCCTCTTCAAACCCCAGCATCAGGTTCATATTCTGAATTGCCTGACCTGAAGCACCCTTCACCAGATTATCGATCACCGACAACACAATAAGTTGTGAAGGCTGTTGCTGATGCAGTGCCAAACGGCACACATTGGAAGCACGTACTTCCTTGGTGGCAGGCAAGCTCGCGACAGGCAATACATCGACAAAAGCTTCTGTGGCATAGGTTTGTTCGTAAGCAGCTTGTACGGCTTGCAAATCAAGTGCGTGATTAAACGGAATGTAATGTGTTGCAAAAATGCCACGCACCATCGGCACCAGATGAGGCACAAAAGTCAGCCCCAGCGCTTTACCACTATAATTTTGCAGGGAATGACAGATTTCCGGTTGATGCCTATGCCCTGATACACCATAGGCCGAAAAGTTTTCACCACATTCAGAAAACAGCGAAGATGTTTTCAAATGTCTGCCTGCACCACTCACCCCCGATTTGGCATCGACAATGATGGAATCCAGCAAAACACCCTGCATGTTCAGCAAAGGCAATAAGGCCAGTTGCACAGCGGTGGTATAACACCCTGCACTGCCCACAATACGTGCAGTTTTGATGGCTTCACGATTCAGTTCAGGCAAACCATACACTGCTTCTTCGAGCAATTCGGGGCAGGCGTGTTGCATGCCATACCAGTGCTGCCACAGTGCGACATCCTTGAAACGAAAGTCTGCCGCCAAATCAATCATCCTGATGCCCAAATCGGTAAGCGCACGCGCATAATTCATGGCAATGCCATTCGGTGTAGCGAAAAACACCAAATCAACGCCGTTTAAATTCTCAACAGCAGGTTCCTGAAAAACCAAACCTTCCAAGCGCGATACACCGCTGAAATTCGGATAAACCTCTGTCAATGTCTGGCCAGCCTCACCACGCGAACACACGCGTACCACTTCCACCCCAGGGTGGCTCGCGAGCAATCTGAGTAATTCCAAACCTGTGTAACCTGTGCCACCAACAACTGCGACTTTTTTCACCTGAATCCTCAATGTTGTTTCAAGATGCGATACCGAATAAGCCAAAATTATATACACGCGATGCACAAAGTCCTAGCAAGCTAATGAGGCGGTGGACAATCAGCAGCGACACGGTTTATGTTCACCGACTGTTGCCTGAAACATCACACCCAACACACTGAGCGAGCAAACCTTCATGCTATGGATTAAAGCCTTTCACATCATTGCTGTTATTAGCTGGTTTGCGGGTATTTTTTATTTGCCGCGCTTGTTTGTGTATCACGCGCTATCTGAAGATGAAGTGAGCAAGCAACGCTTTTGCCTGATGGAACGAAAATTACTCAACGCCATCATGGCACCTTCGGCGCTGGTTTCGCTTGTTTTGGGCGGCATTTTATTGGTGAACTATTGGGAGATTTATCAGAATCAAATCTGGATATGGATAAAACTTGCATGCGTTTTGTTGCTGCTGGTTTTTCACGGTTGTTGCATCGCTTTTGCCAGAAATTTTGCGGCTAACCGCAACCAGCACAGTGACCGCTTTTATCGTATTTTTAATGAGCTTCCCGTACCTTTATTAGTAATTATCATCATCATGGTGGTGGTTCGACCTTTCTAACAAATACATCCATATGACAATCGTTTCAAAACCACTGATTGCCTGCTTTTCAGGGAATGACCCGACAGGTGGCGCAGGCATTCAGGCCGACATAGAGAGCATTCATCATTTCGGTTGTCATGCACTGCCATTGATTACGGTCAACACCATTCAGGACAGCCAGGGCATTCAGGCATGTCAGGCAACCAATACCCACTTTCTTAAACAGCAATTCTCTGTGCTCGATAAAGATATGTCTGTAAATATGATAAAAGCCGGTTTGCTTGGCAGTGTCGAACACATCGATTTTCTAAGCCATTTACTGCAAGAAAAAAAACTGCCGTGTGTATTAGATACTATCTTTTCATCAGGGCTTGGCAGCATGGGAGCGAGCGATGAATTTATTTCAGCCTTTTGCACACATTTGATTCCAAGGGCTTTCATCATTACGCCAAATTATCCGGAAGCCTTGAAAATTTCAGCCTGCGTAAAACTCACCCCCTCGGAAAATCCTGAAATACTTGCGAAAAAAATTGCCGAATATTTTCAAACCCATGTATTGCTCACAGGGACACATTTTGAAAACCACACCAAAGTGCATCATTTTCTTGCTTTTCCCCATAACAACACAACGCACAGTTATACTTATCCTCGCCTGCAAGCAAATTATCATGGCTCAGGGTGTACTTTGAGCAGTGCTCTGGCTGCCTTGTTGGCACAAGGGAAAACGCTGACACAGGCGTGTGAACTTGCACTCGATTTTACTTACCAAAGTTTGCTTTCAGCGCAAGCACTTGGGCAACATCAACTTTTCCCGAATCGCTAGTTTATGTCAGCACAACACAGCATTAGCGGTTTATATGCACTGACACACCATGACCAGCTCAGCGAAGCAAAAATGCTTGAGGATATGGAAGCGGTTATCAAAGGTGGCGCAAAACTGATTCAATTCAGAGATAAATTTTCAAAGCCCGATGAAAAAAAACACCGTGCACAAAATTTATTAGCGTTATGCAAAAATTATCAAATTCCACTCATCATCAACGATGATTTAAATTTATGTATTGCGATTGATGCCGATGGTGTGCACTTAGGGCAAGAAGATGGCAGCGTATCTGAAGCGCGCAGGCGTTTGGGTGAAAATAAAATCATTGGTGTGACTTGTCATAATTCTCCGGCACTTGCGCTTGAAGCAAAACAACACCATGCAAGTTACATTGCTTTAGGCAGTTTTTTTCCTTCGCATACCAAAACAAATGCCAAGCCCGCCGAACTTGCGTGCATACAACAGGTAAAAGCCATGTGCGAACTGCCGTTGGTTGCTATTGGTGGCATCACACTCGATAATGCCCCTGTACTGTTGAAGCATAAAGTCGATGCTTTGGCGGTAATTCATGATCTTCTCGATGCAGAAAATATTGAACTCCGTGCTGCTCAATTTACACATTTGTTTACCCGATTCAGACATTAAAATTTTATGCCACGCTATCAACGTTCTTCAGAATTATTCAAACAAGCCCAGATACATATTCCAGGTGGCGTAAATTCCCCTGTACGTGCTTTCAAGGGCGTACTGGGCGACCCGATTTTTTTCAAGCGTGGTGAAGGTGCTTATCTTTTTGATGAAGATAACCATCGTTACATTGATTACGTTGCTTCCTGGGGGCCGATGATTCTTGGCCATTCTCACCCCGATATTATTGAAGCCGTCAAACAGGCGCTGGATAAAGGTTTGGGCTTTGGTGCACCAACAGAAATTGAAACACAAATGGCCAACAAAGTTTGCCAACTCATGCCTTCCATAGAGATGGTGCGCATGGTGAGTTCAGGCACCGAAGCGTGTATGAGCGCGATTCGTTTGGCACGCGGCTATACCGGCAGGGATAAAATTATCAAATTTGAAGGGTGTTATCACGGCCATGCGGATTCCCTGTTAGTGAAGGCCGGTTCCGGCGCTTTGACACTGGGCGTACCCACCTCGCCCGGTGTGCCTGCTGATTTGGCTGCGCATACGATAACTTTGGCCTATAACAACGCTGAGCAAGTTACACAGGTTTTTTCTGAAATCGGTGAGCAGATTGCAGCCGTGATTGTGGAGCCTGTCGCAGGCAATATGAATTGTGTGATTCCAGATGCACACTTTCACCAAACCTTGCGCAAACTGTGTGATGATTACCAAAGTGTTTTAATTTTTGATGAAGTGATGACCGGTTTTCGTGTTGCATTAGGTGGTGCTCAGGAATACTTCAACATCCAGCCCGACTTAAGCACCTTGGGAAAAGTAATTGGCGGCGGCTTGCCTGTGGGTGCTTTTGGTGGCAAACGTAAAATTATGGAACACATCGCACCACTTGGTGCTGTGTATCAGGCGGGTACTTTATCCGGTAATCCATTGGCAATGGCAGCGGGTTTGGCCATGTTGAATTATCTTGGTAAAGATACACAGTTCTATAAAAACCTGAGTGCACGCACTGAAAAACTTGCGCAGGGATTAAAACAATGTGCGAAGGATAATCACATTGCATTCACAGAAAATCACATTGGTGGCATGTTTGGTGTGTTTTTTAGTGAGGAAGAAAAAATTTCCAACTTTGCGCAAGTCAGCGCGTGCAATGTCAATACATTCAAACAATTTCATCAACTGATGTTGGAAGAAGGCGTGTATCTTGCACCGAGTGCCTTTGAAGCAGGTTTTGTTTCTGCGGCACACAGTGATGAGATTATTGACCAAACATTAAGCGCCTGTGACAGGGTTTTTCAACAACTAAAAAAATAACAAAATTTTTATAAGGAAAAATTATGAATACTTACGCCCCCTTTGAACGCGGTGCTCACCCTGTCGGTGTACGTTCAACAGACATCAGCTATCAAACGTCTGACAATGAAACACGCACTATTCCCGTGGAATGCTGGTATCCCGCTGAGGACAGCGAACGCGGTAAAGATACCGATCCAAATACCCAGGACAAATACGCACTGGCTCCAGGCTTTCCACAAAACCCACAAAGCGCTGCTCGTGATGTTCCTGCCAAAACCGATGTTTTCCCGCTGATTATTTTTTCACACGGTTTTGCCGGACACCGCAGACAAACCACCCATTTATGCACCCACCTTGCCAGTCATGGCTACATCGTGGTTGCACCCGATCATGTTGGCAACACTCTGATAGACATCATGGCACTGGCTGGACAAATGCAACAAAAAGGTCTGGCGGGCATGAAGGATATTTTTCAGGGTTTTAAAGACCATCGCCCGCACGACGCATCGCAGTGCATCGATCAGGTGCTGGCGGGTAACTTCGCTGTCAAGGCCGACCCCGAACGCATCGGTATTTGCGGCCACAGTTTCGGCGGCTGGACCAGCCTTGCCACCACCATGCGCGATAAACGCATTTCCGCCATTGTGCCGCTGGCTCCCGCAGGCGGACAATCCAAGCATTCCATTACCAACGGTTTTGATTTTTCACTGGGCAAAATTACTTTTTCCAAAAGTATTCCAGTGCTGTATCTGGTTGCTGATCAGGACACCCTGTTACCGCTGGACAGCATGCACGAACTTTACAGCCAGACACCTGAGCCGAAGCGCATGATTGTGCTCGACAACTCCGATCACTTTCACTTCTGCGACAACGTGGAATTTATTCACGACATGATGACCAAAATGGGCAGCGGACTGTTCGGCGGCGATAACAATACTGGCGTGCTTGCAAAAATGAAAAAAAGCGCGGAACTGTGCTCAGGCAAAGATGCTTATGCCTTTATACAGGCAGCAACCCTTGCTCATATGGACACTCATGTGTGTAACAATGACAAGGCACGGATTTTTCTGGAACAGGATTTATTAACAGCACTGAAAGACCGTAACATAAACGTGCAACAGTACGCCTGAAAACAGGCAAATGGATTTTTTCTTTATTTTGCCCAAGCGGTTTTATCAATAACGGGCAAGGCTAAGCCAAAACCTCCAAACCTTTCCTGTCCACCAGATTGAGCAGTTTCAATGAAGAACCATTGGGTTTTTTACCACCAATTTCCCATTTCTGAACAGTAGATGCACTGGTGTTGAGATAGGCCGCAAACACGGCTTGACTGGTTTTTGTTTTTTGCCTGATACGCTTAATTTGCACAGGCGTGTAAACCTTCACAGGTGGCAGGCACAAGGCATCGAACTCACGCAGAGTCAATTCGCTCATCACCCCCGCTTTATGCAAATCTGTTGCGGTTTCATGAATAGTATCCAGCAGTGTTTTACCCATCGTTGCCTACCTCTATCAATGCACCATTTTTAACGGCTTCATTCAACTCGGAGTTGCTATAACTCAGCAACTCCGTTGCCAAATGCTTCAAACCCTTTAGCTCTTTATCACTAATATTAGCCTGCACATTTTTTGCAAACCCGTGTACGAAAAATGCCCTGTCCCCAACCCTGTACACCAGCAAGGTACGAAGTCCACCGCGCTTGCCTCGACCACCCACTGCAACCCGCTTCTTGAATACATGGCCACCCAAATCTGCATCGACCAAACCTTGAGCCATTTCCTCAACAGCGGCTAGCAAGCTTGATTTATCCAGTTTTTCCTTAACAGCCCACTTGCTGAATGCCTTATTCGTAAATATCCGCATCGTGTGTTCCTTCACTAATTGGCGCAAGTATAGCACTTAGTACTATAAAATCAATTTTTCCCAATAAAAAACCTGACTTTGTTATGCAGACTGAATCAACAACTCCTTTTCAAGCCGCGTCAGTTTTTTGATTTCTGCTTCGCGTTTGCTTGCCTCGCTGCGGTTAGCACAAGCTTCTACATAAACAATTTTTTCAGGTTTATGCAGGCGAAAATATTTGGCGCCCTTGCCCTGCTGATGCGCCAGCCAGCGATTGGCTAAATCATTGGTAATGCCTGTGTACAAGGTCTTGTCTTGCGTTTCAATGATGTACACCTGCCAGATGCTTTTTCCAGCTTGCAAGGCGGCATTCATCTGGCAGCAATCGTGCTCAGCGTTTGTCTTCAAGCTTGTGCTTGATGGCGCCCGCTACATGTAACAAGAGTATGCCTATGATGGTGTAGGCAAAAATTTCATGGGCAGCGGAAAAGATTTTTCCCAAATCCTTGTTTTTTTCAAACAACAGTGGAAATTCAAACAAACCGAAAAAATTCACCGCATGACCGCCTGCGGTTGACATTAAAAAGCCACTCAAGGGAATGGCAAACATGAGTATGTACAGGGACACATGGCTGATGGAAGCCGCTTTTTTTACCAAACCACTGTAACGATTTAATGAAGGCGGCTTATGGGTTAAACGCCACAGCAAGCGCAATACCACCAGAAACAGTACCGTCATACCCGAAGCCTTGTGCATCATATACAAGGTGGGTCTGAGTGCATCGTCTCTGGGTAAATCCTGCATATAAAACCCGACACACAAAAGGGAAAGAATCATCACCGCCATTAGCCAGTGCAAGATTTTGGCAACCGTGTTGTAGTCTTCAAGAAACTTCATGGTTACTCTCCTTTTGTTATCAGGCTTATCAGGATGGTTTGCCCTTATTATTGGAAGGACTAAAGGAAAGCGGAAACGGAGACACTTTGCCTTCCTTGATTTCAACAATTTTTGCCGAGCCTTCTTTTTCCACTTCGTCAATGCGAATCACAGCAGGAATGGGAATGTAGCTGCGATTCACATTCTCAAATTCGGCTTTGAGTTTTTCTTCAGAAGGATCGACCACCATCTGGGTTTTTTCACCAAAAATAAACTCTTCAACTTCAATAAAACCGTATAAATCACTTTGGTAGATTTGTCGGGCATACACTTCATACACCTGCCCCTGATTCAGAAAAATAACTTTGTAGATTTGCTCGCTGGCCATATTCAAACTCTAAAGGAAGCCTCTTGAAATAACGGGTTATTCTATCACCCTGATTTGAATGGCATCTACACCCTTGCCTGCAATCACATCCGACACCACCACCACCTTCTCGCCACTGGCCAAACCTTCTTTTTCCTTGAGCACTAACAAAGCATGCTCAAGCGTTTTTTCAGGATCACTGCTGAATTCCATACGAAACGCCTGCACACTGCGATTGAGCGCCAATTGCCTGCGTGTGCGGCTATCATTGGTAAACGCAAAAATTGTAGAGCTGAACGGGCGGGCATTGCACACATACTGCACCATCACACCACGACGTGTAATCACCAGAATACCCTTGGCCTGTAAATCTTCGGCCAATTTCACCGCCGATACTGCCAGAAACTGCTTGTCGCAATCTTTCTCAAGAAATTCGCTGTAATTCAAGCCTGCCCATTGCTCAGACTGACGCGCAATTTTATCGAGGGTTTCAACGCATTTAACCGGATATTTACCCATCGCGCTTTCTCCTGAAAGCATAATGGCATCCACTTCTTCATAAACGGCATTCGCAACATCGGTCACTTCAGCGCGCGTAGGCATGGGGTTTTCAATCATGGATTCGAGCATGTGTGTCGCCACAATTACGCGCTTGCCGTATTGATGACAACGTTTGACGATACGACGTTGCACGTTGGGTAAATCTTCAAAATCGATTTCAACACCCAAATCCCCTCTGGCCACCATAATGCCGTCCGCTTCACGGATAATTTCATCGACATTCCTGAGACCTTCCTGATCTTCAATTTTGGCGATAATTTTTACCTTGCCTGCTTTATCACCGAGCAAACTTTTCAGCTCGCGCACATCATTGGCTTCTCTAACAAAAGAAAGCGCTATGAAATCCACACCTTGCTCTACACCAAATGCAATATCTTCGCGATCTTTTTTGGTAATGGCAGGCAGGTTCACTTTCACACCCGGGAAATTGACATGCCGTTTACTTTTTAAAGTGCCGCCATCAATAATACGACAGCGCATTTCACGTTTGTTTTTACTAAGCACTTCCAGATTGATTAAACCGTTATCCACAGTAATCTTGTCGCCTTCATTCACCGTATCAATCAAATCCTCATAAGCGATGCTGATGGATTTTTCTTCCACTTGCCCCGGGCGCATGCTCACGGTAATTTCATCGCCTGTTTTCAGTTCCAGCTCACCTTCAATATCCCCTGTACGGATTTCAGGCCCCTGGGTGTCGAGCAAAATAGGTACTGCAAATTCACTTTTTTGATTGATGGTCTTGATGGCCTTGATGACTTTTGCGTGAGAATCGTGATCACCATGCGACATATTCAAACGCACGATGTTCATGCCTGCCTTGACCATTTTGAACAGCATGTCATAAGAACTGGTAGCAGGGCCGACGGTACAAATAATTTTGGTTTTGCGATGTTGAGTCATCTTGTTTCCCTTGATTAAGCGTTTCAAAAACTCGACCAGTTTAACATAGCACGCTAAAGTTAAATGCGTGTACGCATTTATCGGCTGAATCTTCACCATTCAAAAAAGACTTTCAAAAGAGGAAAAAAACACAATGGAACTCGGACTCTCAGGAAAAACTGCTTTAGTCACTGGTTCAAATCGGGGAACAGGCGAAATCATTGCCCTGCATCTTGAACGGGAAGGCTGTCGTGTGATTCGCCATTGCAATCAGCAAAGTGATTTTGAAATCATGCAAAACACGCATCCTCAAAGCATTCATGTTTGGGGTGATATTACGCACGATCAGGGCGCACAACAGTGCCTCGAACAAATTCGGGCGCAATGTACGCAAGTCGATATTCTGATCAATAACTACGGCACAGCCACAGGCGGCAAATGGGAAATTTTCAAGGAAGAAGACTGGCTAGACCTCTATCAAAAAAATGTCCTGTCAGCAGCACGCATGATTGCAGGAATTACTCCACACATGAAAACGCTGGGCTGGGGGCGCATTATTCAAATTTCTACATTAGGAAGCTTGAGTCCGAATTCGCGCATGCCACATTACTATGCCTCAAAAGGTGCAATGGCCAATATGAGCGTGAGTCTGGCAAAAGAATTGAAACACACAGGAATTACGGTTAACACCATCTCGCCCGGACTTATTCTGACAGAAGAACTCAAAATGGCTTATCAAATCAAAGCACAACGCAAGGGCTGGGGAGAAAACTGGAGCGATATTGAAGCGGCAATCATTGAGCATGAATTTCCCAATTTGTGCGGGCGTATTGCAACACGGGAAGAAGTTGCCGATTTGGTCTGCTTTCTTGCAAGCGACAAGGCGGGCTATATCAATGCTCAAAATCTGCGCCTTGATGGCGGCTCCATCGCCCTGACAATCTAGCCTTAAAAACAAAAAGGCTTGGCATTTTTTACATCTTTGTTATAGTGCATGCGTGGCAAGGAAATCGCCTACTAATTCAATTTCCCAAGGCTTGTATTAACTCACATTGTATTTACCCAAGCCTTTGAATAGCCACTGAACTCCGCAGAGTTTTATTTCCAGACTATTTAAGTTTCAGGCCTATAGGTCATTTTCTGGACATCAGCTTTCATTTTTAATTATTTTAACTACTGTTATATCGCTTATGCTTTTAGTCACATCTAGAAAGGTTTCTGCCTAGTTATGTCATTTGAACCTTTTAATTTCAGCAAAGAATTGCTTGAAGCCATCGAGCAAGCAAAATTCAACCGAGCCAGCAAAATCCAACAACTTGTCATTCCGGAAATCCTGAATGGCAAGGATTTACTTGTCAGTGCGCATTCCGGCAGTGGGAAATCTGCAAGCTTTGTACTGCCACTGATTCAAAAGCTGCTCAATAATCCCAGACACATCGTGGATGACAACGAAGCATTCGATACAGAAGAAGACGAAAGCTCACGCCCTGTCTACGGCCCCCGCGCCTTGATACTCACACCGACACGGGAATTAGCCAATCAGGTCAGTGCCTGTATCCGCAGGTTTACCAGAAATCTCGATTTACGTTATGGCATTCTGGTTGGCGGTGCACCCTATCCTCCACAGGTTAGAATGCTGAAAAAACCCGTCGATTTTCTGGTTGCCACACCCGGGCGCTTGTTGGATCACATCAAAAACAATCGTGTGAATTTTGATTTTGTTGAATTTCTTGTTATCGATGAATGCAATCGCCTGATTGATATGAATATCACCAACGAAATTCGTGAAATCATCCAGCAACTTCCAGCAAACATACAAGATGAAACCGCAATACAAAGACAAACACTCATCTTTACAGACAGTCTGGAGGGTGAGCAAATAAAACAGCTCAGTGAAGAATTTCAGAATCAGGCTGTACGTTTTGAACTGGCACGCAGCAAACAAAGTTACCGCGCGCTTAATCAGAACATGTACATTGCCGATGAAGGCGAGCACAAATTCAAATTAACCCATACACTCATTACCAGCAGCGAAAGCAACAACATTCTTGTTTTCAGCCCCACGCAGGAAAGATTACACGAGCTTTCCACCTTCCTGCTGAATCAGGAAAATTTCTCGCAGCCGTGTGAAAATCAACTCATTCTCGAAAACAAACACATTTATTTATTAAATGATGAACAACTGGAAGCTGCATCACAAACATCAGCAGAACCAGTACAAATTATTCATCTCGATTTACCTGATGATATTCTGACCTTTCTGCAACGTTTGAATCAGGCGATTGATAGCAAGAGCGAACAGGAACTCAGTATTCTGGTGGGCAAAGATGATTGGCCACTGCTACATCAAATTGAACGCTATATCGGAAAAACCCTGACACGCAAAAAAATTGATGGTCTCGAACCAGAAGCGAGCGAACCCAATGTCGCCAGTGCTTCATCAACTCATCGTGATTCTGATTCCAAAGAAAGCCAAACCAAAAACCGCAACCCTTACAGCGGACGACGGCAGGGCAATACCAGTCCTCATAAAAACAAAGTCAAAGAGCAGGGCAAATCCCATAACCCATCTCAAAACAAAAGAAATAAAAAAACCGCACAGAACCGCCACAAAAATCCAGATGCCCAACCTCAAAACAATTTCAATGCTGACCCCTTTATGAGCGACAGAGACATGTCCTGGAAAACCTATATTTCCAACATGTCCAATGGGAACGGAAATGGCAATGGAAACGGCAACCGTAATCACAATAGTGGTCACAACAAAGGTGGCAACAAAAATCGTGGGCGGAATTTCAAACGTCAATCCGGCGGCTTTGATTTAAATAATTCTCCAATGGCGATCAGTGCAAAAACAGTGCGCGAAAGAGCCAATGACGAATGGATTGATGAAAACAAAATTAAAAAACCTGGCGTACAAATTCGTGTAAAAAGCTATAACAAAAATTTACATAACGACCACGTACCTGCTGGCGAAAAATCCTACAGCGAAATTGAAGACAGAATTGAAGGGAAACTCGGCATCAACAAATGAGGTAGCACAATGAAAGCCAGCCCCATTAACGGTATAGAGTATTTTTTTGCAGGGTTTAAAATGATTCTCAAACCTGCCTTGTTACCGTATGTACTGATTCCCCTGCTGATTAACATAGCGCTGTTCAGCTTCGTGGTGTGGAAAAGCTTTACCGTATTCAGTGGCTGGCTCGGCTGGTTGACCGCAAGCATCCCAACATGGCTGGCATTTATCGAATGGATTTTATGGCCGCTTTTTGTATTAACGCTGGGCACGGCGATTTTCTTTTTCTCCAACATGATTGCCAACATCATTGCCTCACCTTTTAATGGCATTCTTGCTGAAAAAGCCGAGCAGCTTCTGACAAATGAAACACCAACACAATCCGGTTTTATGGATGTACTCAAAACGGTTCCGGCAAGCCTTGCGCGCGAACTACACAAGCTGAAATACTACCTGCCACGCATACTGCTGCTCACCGTGTTATCTTTTATTCCAGGGGTCAACATTCTGGTCTTTGTTTTCGCAGCATGGATGATGGCGATTCAATACATCGATTACCCCATGGATAATCACAAGATTATTTTCAAGGACATGATTACGCTGATAAAAAAACGCAACCTGAGCGCCTTGGGTTTTGGTGCAGTGGTGATGTTTGCATTGATGATTCCTGTTTTAAATTTTGTGGTTATCCCTGCCGCAGTATGTGGTGCCAGCTTATTCTGGGTTAAAGAATTCAAACAACTGTCAGTCAGTGAATGAAGTCAAGTCGTTTTTTTGCATCCCCCTTCGGAAAACTTGCGATTGTCAGCATCAGCTTTGCTGTTTTTGCATTGATTTTTGTTTACCCGCTGTACTCCCTGTTATCGAAAGCGGGTTATTTCTCTGATACCCAAATATCCGATTCTGAATTTTCTCTCCGAAACTTTATCTTTATATTGATGGTGGCTGCCCCCTTGGCAGGGCGAGGCATTTATCAACTGCTACACAACTCCGTTTCTCGCCATATCATGGCCATCACAATGACCTGGGGTGGATTCTGTTTTTTTATTTTCTTCCCCGCCTTACTGCTGGATGTCATAGCGATTATGTTTCAGTTAGATGCGAATACATTGGCGATACTCTCCAAAGCAATATTGACACTCTCTGCGTTAATCTGTCTCTATGGCATCATCAATGCCAATCGATTAACCATCAAAGAAGTTAACTTATCCAGTCACAAACTGACGCAGCAACACCGTATCGTGCAACTGAGCGATGTACATATTGGTTCACGCTCAGCCTTTTTTATTGGAAAGATGGTAAGAAAAGTAAACAGCCTGAATGTCGATAAAATTTTTATCACCGGCGATCTGGTTGATCTTTCCAGCGTAGGGGAAAGTGATTTGAAAGTGTTAGCAGATTTCAATGCACCTGTTTATTTTGTAACAGGAAATCACGACCGCTATGTCAGCTTAAAGCGTTTGTTACCGATACTTGAAAAACAAGGTTTTCACATCCTCAGAAACCAGAACATTTCACTGGATGGTTTTGATTTAATCGGGATTGATGATGCCGATCACCCAAGGCAGGTTGAAAACATCATTCAAGACATTCCCATTGATAAAAACCGCTACACCATTTTGTTATATCATCGTCCACAAGGTTTTGATGCTGCCGCAGAGAAAGGCGTAGATTTGATGCTCTCAGGGCATACCCATAATGGGCAAATCGTTCCTTTTAATTTTTTTGTGAAACAAGTCTTCAAAGACATTCAAGGTACAATCCAGCGCAACGGCGCTCATCTCCATGTTTCAACAGGAACAAGCACCTGGGGGCCAATCCTGCGCATTGGCTCGAACAACGAGATTACCCTGCTGCGACTGAAACCTGCCTAGCGCAACTTTCTAATAGCGGTCAGCAATTCCTGCGGGCTGGTTTTAACATCATAAAAACCGGCAACATAGCCTTGCCGATTGATGACATAAACATAATCGGCATGTGAAATATCCTTACCGTTTTCTGTTTGCACGCTTTCCAAAGCTGCGCCGTATTTTCTCATAATCGCTTTGACTTCTGCTTCACTGTCTGCACGCATACCCACAAAAGCAGGATGATAATGTTTCAGGTAAGCCTGAATTTTTTCCAGAGTATCCCGCTCAGGATCAACACTGACAAACAGCACCTGAATGTGTTTCGCGTCCTTATCAAGCGTGTTTTGCACCAGAGCCAATTTGGATAACACCATCGGGCATACATCAGGGCACGAAGTAAAACCAAAATTCAGCAGCACGACTTTTCCCTTCCACTCACTGATGGAAGCAGGCTTGTCCAAAGTGGAAGGCAAAGAAAAATCACCCCCAAAGTTATTCGGCGTAGGTAATGCACCTGCAAAAACTGAAATCGAAAAAACGATGAACGAACACATAATGAATAATTTTTTTACCATTTCTGCATATCCTCTTTATTGGGAATAAACTCGGAAGGAAAGCGATAATACGATTCAGCCTGATTTAGATAATCTTCATTCATGCCTGAATAAAATTGATGATAGCCAAAGCGTATATCGTTATACCAGGTGAAAGTTTCACGTCGGTATCGTTCAACAAGCTCAGGATGCTGGCTTGCTATATTGTTCTGCTCACGAAAATCATTTTGCCTGTCATAAAGTTCTTCGGGCATATCTCCGTAATTAAAAATATATTTATAGTGTTTATCAAAACTCGCCAGACATCTTCGGTTATACCAACATGCTGCATGCAGCATTCTCTCTTCAGGCACATGAAAAACAGGCAAACCTCGATACTCACTGGAAAGCTCAACACCCAACAAATACTCTATGGTGGGTGCTACATCAAACAAACCAAACTCTCCCAATAATTCCTGTTTTCCCTTAAATATATGCTTGTTTACCAGTATAAAAGGAACCCATAGCCCTTCTCTATACAGTACGTTGTTATGAAATTTTGGAAGATGATAACGGCCAAAAGATTCACCATGATCCCCCACAATAACAAACAAGGTATCATCATAAATGCCTGCCTGTTTATATTGCTCACTGATCTCTGAAAGATATTCGTCAATATAAACAAGCGAATTGGTAAACCCGTTCAAATAAGCATCCTCTGAATACTGAACATAATGCTCGACCGATTCGGGATACATATAAGGGTGATGTTGTGCCAAAGTGAGATACACCGCCAAAAAAGGCTGTTGTGATTGCACTCGCTTGTTTATCCATCTTTGATGCGTATTCAGCAAGGCTTTATCTTCCCTTCCGAGAGGGCCTATCATCTGTGCGTTTTCAACATCTTCGGTTGGCAACATATCAACAGAAATAAATTCTTCAAAGCCTGCGTGTTCAACCAATCTATCCCTGCCTTCGTAATAGTAAGTTGCTGTTTGGAAAAAACTGGTGTGATAACCCATGTTTGCAAGACGCTTTGGCAAACATTTCACAGGAATACCCAAAGTCACTTCAAACACCTGTGTCTGCAAATAAGGCTCTATTCCACATAAAATATTCACCAGCGATTTACTGGTGGAATTCATGGTTGAAGAAGTTTCATTCACCAACAGCGCATTTTCAGCAAGTGCCGCCATAAAGGGTGTGGTATTGCCCAAGCTGTCATTGTTGCGATAAAACGAAAGCATATTGGCGCTGGTAGATTCCAGAATAATCAAGGCAACGTGTTTACCCTTCAATGATGCAAACAAATCGCCTGATATTGTCACACTTTCTGTGTGCACCTGTTTGAATTGAAAATCGGAATGCACCGCTGGAATTTCTTTTACAGGTATCCAGGCTTGTTTAACCGTATAAATCAATCCATTCTGGCTCAATGATTTTGGAACGGAATAGCCATAAACTGGTAAAAATGCCACGCACAAACTTGTTATAAATATCCAAAGCGGGAGAGCATTTATTTTTTTTGAATTTCCAAAAAACTTAATCAGAAAGCCCAAAGCGAGCAAAATAAACAAACCCAAACGCATCGCCCACTTGAAAAAAACTTCTTCCCACCCTGCATGGCCTGCCAAAGCCAGTACCAAATGATTGAGAATTTCAAAACCTGCACCCTGCCGCGTGACCTCCTCAAGTGACTCAATCATTCTGACCAGAAGCGTAAAAATTACGCCTGAAAAAAGCACATACGTTTTGAGATACCAGTTGCTTCCGTGAGACAACAACACATAAACCCATGCACAAATACACAGATACGGTGCAAGATTGACAAAAAACAAACTCAGCAGTGATAAAAGACTGATTCCTCCCGCATGAATTTCAACAAGAAAAAAAAGTTTGAGCGAAAACAAAATCACACTAATGGCCAAACTGATAAAAAATATCAGCACATCGGATTTTGATTCAAACGCTGTCAGTGATAATCGCAACAAGCTTAATCCCTCTATCAAACGAGGGCTTATCTTAAAGAGGCATCTGTAATTTCACAATCACCCATTCCAGAGCCTGTAAATATCGGATAATGTACACACTTAACAATAAACCGATTCGGGATTCTGCCGTTGAATATCAGTGCATTCATTACACTTGTGCGCCCCCACCAATACGTCAAGAATTTATTTGTTTTTGCACCTTTGTTTTTCGCTGCTCAAGCGTTGGAAATCAGCATGTTGCTCGATACTTTTGTGGCTTTCATGGCATTTTGCCTGTGCGCAAGCGGCATCTACATCTTCAATGATGTGCAAGACAAAGAAGACGATAAACAACATGAGCAGAAAAAATATCGCCCGCTTGCCAGCGGCGCCATTTCAGTTGCACAAGCACTGCCGCTGTGTGTGTTACTGATTGGTAGCGGCCTGGGCTTGTTATTGGCGCTCGCACCTGCTGCCTGCGCGGTGTTGCTGTTTTATGTGCTGGTCAACTTTGCCTACAGTTTAAAGCTCAAACACATTGCCATTGTCGATGTGAACATCATCGCACTTGGTTTTGTATTGAGGCTGCTCGTCGGCGCACTGGTGTGCAATATAGAGCTGAGTCACTGGATTATCATTATGACCTTCCTGCTCGCGCTGTTTCTTGCGCTGGCCAAGCGTCGTGATGATGTGCTGATTCGCGATAGAACGGGACAAAAAATGCGCAAGGTGGTTGACGGCTATAATCTTCAATTTCTGGATATGGCGATGACGATTATGAGTGCGGTGGTGATTGTTGCCTATTTAATCTATACCACCTCAAGCCAGTTAGCGGGTTTGAATCAGCAATACCTCTACCTCAGTTCTTTTTTTGTGGTGATTGGCATTTTGCGTTATCTGCAAATTACACTGGTTGAAGAGAACAGTAGCTCGCCGACACAGGTGGTTCTGAAAGATCGCTTTATTCAGCTCACGCTATCGGGCTGGTTAGCTTTTTTTGGCTGGATGCTCTACTTCCCGTTGTAGGCCATTGTCATGCTCGCACTTCGCTATGTCGCTTTTGCTATTCTGGCCACTTTGGTGAATCTGGCTGCACAAGTCTGTGTATTTACGCTGTATCAAGGCACGGGCGCTATTTATTTTGCCATATTCACAGGAACCCTGACGGGGTTGATTGTGAAATACCTGTTAGACAAACAATTTATTTTTGAATACCAAAGCAACAACATGCGTGATGATGCACAGAAATTCGCGCTCTATTCACTCATGGGCATCTTCACCACCTTGTTATTCTGGGCGGTCGAATTGGGCTTCGACTTTTTTATCGCGCATGATCATGCAAAATACTGGGGGGCGGTTGTTGGTTTAAGCCTGGGCTATTTATTGAAATACCAACTCGACAAACGCTTTGTATTTGTTCAAACAAAAATTCCATGAATCAAACAGACAAACTTCATAGCGGCTGGGCAAACTATCCGCAGCTTTCCGGCACGTGCACGCACTGGCAGGAAAACACCACCTTGCCACTTCCCTGTATTGCGCAAGGCAATCTGCGCAGTTATGGCGACAGCGCCCTCGCCGAACAGATGGTGTCGCTACGAAAACAGACGCACTTTCTCAATTTTGATGAACATACAGGAATCTTGCACTGTCAGTCGGGTGTATTACTCAGGGAAATCATCGAACATTTCCTGCCCAGAGGCTGGTTTCCACTGGTGTGCCCTGGCACTCAGGACATCACGCTTGGCGGAGCGATTGCCAGCGATGTACACGGCAAAAATCATCATGCGATTGGCGCATTCAGCGAAAGCGTGGTGGAATTTTCGCTCTATACTGGCGAGCAAATTGTTACATGCAGTAAAACCGGCAATCCTGAATGGTTTTACGCCACCTGTGGGGGCATGGGTTTAACGGGCGTGATACTCGATGCAAAAATTCGTTTGCAAAAAGTACACAGTTGCAACATTCAACAAACCACCATTAAAACCCGAAACCTTGAAGATACCTTTGAACAATTCGAGCGTTTTAAACACAGCAGTTATTCGGTTGCGTGGATAGATTGCATTTCCAGTGCTAACAAATTAGGCAGAGGGATTCTTACCGTCGGCGAACATGCCACAGACCACCAGCTTGAATACAGGCAAGCCAGAAAATTCTCACTGCCTTTTTATTTTCCTGCTTTCTCATTAAACCCTGTCACTTTAAAAATACTGAATACGCTTATCTACCAGCGCGTGTTAAGCAGGGAAAGCACGCAACAGGTAGGCTTTGAGCAATTCTTTTTCCCGCTCGATGGAATTTCTCACTGGAATCGTGGTTATGGAAAACCAGGCTTTGTGCAGTATCAATTTGTGTTACCGATGGAAAACAGTCTCGAAGGCATGAGAGAAATCCTTACTCAGATTTCCAAATCAAACCAGGGGTCATTTTTAGTCGTGCTTAAAAAGATGGGTGATGAAAACAGGAATTGGTTGTCCTTTCCCAAAAAAGGTTACACATTAGCTATCGACTTCAAGAACACGCCGAAAGTACATCACCTGTTAAATCAACTCGATTTACTGGTTAATCACTATGGTGGGCGCTTTTATCTGGCAAAAGATGCACGCATTAGCCCGCAGCAATTTGAACAAGGCTACCCGCAACTGGAAGCATTCCGTGCCTTCCGCAAACAGCATCAACTGGATACACGTTTTGTATCGGCTCAGTCACGCAGGCTGGGCTTATAATCCGCTCTAACAGGAACATACCTATGAACAACATTCTCATACTGAGCGCCACCAGTGACATGGCCAAAGCCTGCGCTCACGTCTACGCCAAAGCGGGCTACCCACTGATTCTGGCGGGTAGAAATCTGCAAGCACTGGAGCCAATCGCGCAAGACCTGCGCATTCGTTATCAACACAATGTTCACTGTATTGAGTTTGATGTGTGTGCCACTGAGCAGCACCTTACACTGATTCAACACATCACCACGCTCGGCGAACTGGAAGGCGTGCTCTGCTTTACGGGTTATCTTGGCGAGCAACAAAAAGCCCAGCAAAATTTTGCCGAAGCACGCCACATCATTGACTGTAATTTTGCAGGGCTGGTGAGCATGCTGGAATTACTCGCTGCGCATTTCGAGCAAAAACAGCACGGTTTTATAGTCGGCGTAAGCTCGGTTGCAGGGGAACGTGGACGGCAAAGCAATTACATCTATGGCGCATCCAAAGCGGCTTTCACGGCTTATCTTTCGGGCTTGAGAAATCGCCTGTTCAAAAGCGGTGTCAGCGTACTCACGGTAAAACCCGGGTTCGTCGCCACACGCATGACCGAGCATCTCGAACTCAACCCTGTGCTCACCGCGCAGCCAGAACAAGTGGCCGCCGCAATTTTCAAAGCACAACAAGGGGGAAAACCTGTGCTGTATGTAAAGCCTGTGTGGGCACTGATTATGTGGATTATTCGCGCACTACCTGAAACCCTGTTCAAACGCACCAACCTCTAAACGCCCACAGCCATGAACCTCGCACTGTTTGATTTTGACGGCACCATCACCGAGCGTGACAGCTTCCTCGATTTTCTGCTCAAGACCCAGGGCGGGTTAAAGGTTGTGCTGGGCACACTGCGGTTAGCGCCCACCCTGCTTCGCCATGTCGCAGGCTTTATCAATGAAAAAGAAGCCAAATCAGCCGTGCTTCACCACTTCTTTGGCAATGCTGAAAAACCAGATTTCATGGCACTTTGCTCCCACTATAGTAAGCACAAACTTTCGTTATTAGTGCGAGAAAATGCGCTATTGGCAATTCACGAACACCAGAAACAGGGAGATAGAGTGATTGTGGTGAGCGCGTCACTCGACAGCTATTTAAGACCCTGGTGCGAAAGCATGGGCGTAGAGCTGCTCGCCACTCTGCCCGCCTTCGATACCCACAACCGCTTCGCAGGCATTGAGGGCGCTAATTGCAAGGGCAAGGAAAAAGTCAGGCGCATTCAGCAAATACTGTCACTGGAAGATTACGAAACCATCTATGCCTATGGCGACAGTTCGGGCGACACCGCCATGCTCGCACTGGCGCATCATGCCCACTACAAACCTTTCCGCTAGCCCAGTATAATCGCGACCTTTTTATGGCCAAGAAACTCTTTATCGAAACCCACGGTTGCCAAATGAACGAATACGACTCTGCGCGTATGCGGGATTTGCTGGAAGCCGAACAGGGTGTGGAATTCACCGACGATGCCAGTGAAGCAGACATTTTGCTGCTCAATACCTGCTCGATTCGGGAAAAAGCGCAGGAAAAGGTTTTTCACCAACTTGGTCGCTGGAAGCATCTCAAAAAAACCAGACCTGACGCGATTATCGGTGTAGGTGGCTGTGTCGCCAGTCAGGAAGGTAATGCCATTCGCGAACGCGCACCCTTTGTCGATGTGGTATTTGGGCCACAAACCCTCCACCGTCTGCCTGAGCTGATTCGTTCCGCGCGCCAGAAAAAACTGCCGATGGTGGACATCAGCTTCCCCGAAATCGAAAAGTTCGATCACCTGCCCAAACCCAGTGTCGATGGCCCCACCGCCTTTGTCAGCATTATGGAAGGGTGCAGCAAGTATTGCAGTTTCTGCGTAGTGCCCTATACACGCGGCGAAGAGGTCAGCCGCCCTCTCGACGGTATCCTGAGTGAAATTCGCCATCTGGCAAGTCTGGGTGTGCGTGAGGTGAATTTGCTGGGTCAAAACGTCAACGCCTATCGCGATGTGTGCGACTTTGCCGAATTGCTGTTTGAAGTGGCCAACATCGAAGGTATCGACCGCATTCGTTACACCACTTCGCACCCGATGGAATTTACCGAGCGCCTGATTGAGGCTTACGCGCATATTCCCGAACTGGTGAATCATCTGCATTTGCCCGTACAAAGTGGCTCGGATCGCATTCTTTCGCTGATGAAGCGTAATCACAAAGCCGATGCCTATCGCGACATCATCACCAAACTGAAAAAGGTTCGTCCGAATATCAGCATTTCTTCCGATTTTATTGTGGGTTTTCCGGGTGAAACCGAACAGGATTTTAACGATACCCTGCAACTGATTGCCGACATTGGTTTTGATAGCTCTTTCAGTTTTGTTTACAGCGCACGGCCGGGGACACCTGCGGCCACGCTCAGTGACGAGACACCTGAAAGCGTCAAAAAGCAACGTCTGCAACTTTTGCAGGCACGCATCAACCAGCAGGCACAAGCAATTTCCCAATCGATGATTGGCAACGTTGAACGCATTCTGGTGGACGGCTATTCCAAAAAAAATCCGGGGCAACTGAAAGGCCGCACCGAAAATAATCGTGTGGTGAATTTCGATTGCAGTGATGACAGTTTGATTGGCGAGTTTGCCGACGTGAAAATTCTCGATGCCTACAGCAATTCCCTGCAAGGTGCGCTACTTGCACCACAATAGGTCAAAAGCAACATTGTTGATGGAAATTTTTCATTTACAAATTGATTCAAGCCGTTATCCTGAAACCAGATTCCTTACTGCGCAGGCAGATTCCATATAATTTGAACACGCCCACATCCCGCACATTCTTGCTGGAACCTGATGATAGCCAAAAGCTGGCCGAGCTTTGTGGCCAATTCAACGAACACCTCAAGCTCATCGAACGTCACCTCGAACTGGAAATTTTCAGTCGTGGCAACAGCTTTCGCCTGCTTGGCAGCAAGGTTCAGGTAGAACAAGGTGAGCACATTCTCAAAAAACTGTATCGCAGTTGCTTTAAAGCCAACCGTGAGACGCTGCACCCTGAAAAAATTCATCTGGCACTACAAGAAAATTTTTCCCCAAACGAGCAAAGCGAGCCTATGAGCAAACAGCCTGACATCGAAAACACGCTGATGATTGAAACACCGCGAAAGCACATCGAAACACGCGGTGACAATCAATGCGCCTACATCAAACGCATTGACAAATACGACATCAATTTCGGCATCGGGCCTGCGGGTACAGGCAAAACCTATCTTGCAGTGGCCAGTGCGGTTGCTGCGCTCAAAAAAGAACAGGTCAATCGTATTGTGCTGGTACGCCCTGCTGTAGAAGCGGGTGAAAAACTGGGCTTTCTACCGGGCGATTTAAATGAAAAAGTGAATCCTTATCTGCGCCCACTCTATGATGCGCTCTATGAAATGTTGGGTTTTGAAACTGTCGATAAAATGCTCGAAAAACAGATTATTGAAATCGCACCCTTGGCCTATATGCGCGGCAGAACCTTGAACAATGCGTTTATCATTCTTGACGAAAGCCAGAACACCACACGCGAGCAAATGAAAATGTTTCTCACGCGCATTGGTTTTGGTGCGAAAGCTGTCATCACTGGCGATGTCACGCAAATCGATTTACCCAAAGGCAGTGAATCGGGTTTGATACACGCCACACAGGTGCTTAAAGATGTGAAAGATATTGGCTTCAGTTATTTCACCTCCAAAGATGTGGTGCGCCATCGTCTGGTGCAAAGAATTGTTGAAGCCTACAGTGCGCATGAAAAACACAGCACCCTTGGTTCAATTGCCAAGCGCAACGAGCACGGCAAAAACATCTGATTGTTGTTTATGGAACTGACTGTGGAACTGCAAATTTCCGAAGCACTCGCTCACACCTACATTCCCGAACTTGCGCAAATTCAAAGCTGGTTATTGGCGAGCTTGCAGGCAGCTCCATTGCACACAAAAAATATCGTAGAAATATCGATACGTGTTGTCGATGAGGCTGAAAGCCAACGCTTTAATTTTCAATATCGACAAAAAAACAGCGCAACCAACATTCTTTCCTTTCCTGCTGACCTTATAGGATATTTAGACGTTCCTTTGGTAGGCGATTTACTGGTATGCGCACCCGTGCTGGAACAAGAAGCCATCATGCAAAATAAAATGCTCGAACATCATTGGGCACACATTCTGATTCATGGCACCTTGCATCTGCTTGGCTATGACCATGTTGAAGAAGCGCAGGCAGAAATAATGGAAAATCTTGAAATTCAAATTCTGGACAGTTTCGGAATTCAAAACCCTTATCAACCTCAATAAACAGAGAACCTCATGAACAAGCGTGCCCAAACGGAGCCTGACCCGAGTCGTTTTACCCAGCTCATCAAAAAACTTTTCGCTCGCGACAGCGAGGGCAAAGATGCCATTCTCGACACACTGCGTCAGGCTGAAAAAAATGCCATCGTTGATGCCGATGCGCTCAGCATTATGGAAGGTGCCATGCAGGTACGCGAAATGCAGGTGCGTGAAATCATGGTTCCGCGTTCACAAATGGTTTCTGTGAAACACGACATGGATTCCAAAGAACTGCTTGAAAAAATTCTTGCCTGTGGCCACTCACGTTTTCCTGTGATTGATGACGATCCGGATAAAGTCATTGGCATTTTAATCGCCAAGGATTTATTAAGTTTGCAGCTCAACGAAAAACTGAACATCAAGGACAAGATGCGCCCCGCAACGTTTATTCCAGAAAGCAAACGTGTGAATGTGTTGCTGAAAGAATTTCGCGACAAACGCAATCACATGGCGATTGTGGTGAGCGAATATGGTGATGTTTCAGGTTTGGTGACCATTGAAGATGTGCTTGAACAAATTGTCGGCGATATTGCCGATGAGCACGATATTGAAGAGACTGCCGATATTAAAAGCCTGAATGATCATCGCTATATTGTTAAGGCAACCACACTGCTTGAAGACTTTAACGAATACTTTCTAAGCAATTTCAGCGACAAGGAATTTGAAACCATTGGTGGAATTATTATCAAACACTTTGAACGCCTGCCCAAACGCGGAGAAACCATCAGCATTGATGGCTTTAACTTCACTATTCTTAATGCCAATACCCGCAGCATCAAGTTGTTAAAAGTGATTCTGAGTGATGAGCAACTGGAAGCGCTAAAAGAAAAAGCGCTCGATCACTGATTTTTTCAATCCCGAATCTGATATGGCCTTTTCGCTCACGCCTCTGTTTTTCTTTGTTGCAGGTGCACTGCTTCCTTTGTCCTTCGCACCACTGGCGGTGTGGCCGTTAGCGATACTGTCACCTTTATGCTGGCTATGGCTTAGCCACACACAACTTGAGCGTGAACCTGAAAACCTGAAATCTTTTTTGTTTAAAAATTTTTTATACTGGTTCGGTTTTTACAGCGTGGGCGTTTCATGGGTTTACGTCAGCATCCATGACTATGGTTACACGCCCGCACCGCTGGCTGCGCTGCTTGCGCTGATTTTTGCAAGTGGTCTGGCTGCGGTGAATGGTATTCATGCCTTTGTCTATTGGAAATTCAAACTCAGGCACACCTACCTGCTTGCCTTTCCTGCAAGCTGGGTGCTGCTTGAATGGTTAAGATCATGGTTACTCACAGGCTTTCCCTGGTTATACAGTGGTTATGCGCTGATTGATTCACCGCTTGCAGGCTTTGCCACTGTGGGTGGTGTTTACAGTTTGTCTTTTGTGGCGGTATGGATTGCCGCATTGCTTTTTTATGTTCTGCTCAATGTACGCACACACACAGGCAAGGCATTGCTGGCTGGTAGCACCATTACATTGATTTTTATTGCAGGTTTTTTGCTTGGTCAACACCACTGGTTTGAGATTAAAAAAGAGCAGCCTTTAAATGTGTATCTGGTGCAAGGCAACATTGCGCAACATGAAAAATGGTTACCTGAAAATCGGCAATACATCATCAATACCTATATTCAACTGGTTCAGGAAACGCTGGCTGGTATTGCACACACGCATGAAAAAAATCCGCAGCAAACGCATTTAATTGTTCTGCCTGAAGCCGCCATGCCTGTTTTGCAATCTGAACTCGATTGGTTGTTTGAATACTTTGATGAACACGCCAAACAACTCAATACCGCTTTAATCAGTGGTATTTTTTATGATGAAAATGGTGAAGGCTTTAGCGCAAAAAATATTTACAACTCGATACTCGCGATTGGCGTAGCCTCTGGCTTGTACCATAAACAGCGTCTGGTTCCTTTCGGTGAATATGTGCCCCTGGAAAATTTTATTCGCGGCTGGATTCCTTTTTTCGATTTGCCGTATTCCTCTTTTGCACGCGGGCAATTTGGTCAGGCAGGTATTCAGTTACACGAAGTCAGCATTGCGCCTTTTATCTGTTACGAAATTTTGTATCCCGAACTGGTGTTTGCCCACGCGCGCAATGCGGATTATCTGCTCACCATCAGCAACGATGCCTGGTTTGGCAATTCATGGGGGCCTGCGCAACACTTCCAGATGGCGCGTATGCGTGCTTTGGAACAGGGCAAGTTTCTGATTCGCAATACCAACACTGGCACCACCGCGATTATTGCCCCCAATGGCACAGTGGTTTCGGCTGCGCCTAAAAATATTCGCACCGTGCTTACGGGCGAAGTCTATCCAACCCGGGGGCAAACGCCCTTTTCCCGTTGGGGGCATACGCCAATCCTTGTTATTTCTGCGCTGCTTATTATGATGCTTGCAACACTTTCGTATTTAAGGAGAACACCATGAGCACGATTTATGATTTCACATTAAACAAACTCGGCGGCGGACAACTGCCCTTGTCACAATTTTCAGGCAAGGTCTTGCTGGTGGTGAATGTGGCCAGCAAATGCGGCCTTACCCCGCAATATCAACAACTGGAAGCCATCTATCGCACCTACAAGGCGCAAGGCTTTGAAGTGCTAGGCATTCCCTGTAACCAGTTCATGGGGCAGGAACCTGGCAGTGATGAGGAAATCCAGAGCTTCTGTAGCACGCGCTACGATGTCAGCTTTCCCATGAGCAGCAAGGTGGAAGTCAACGGTGCGGGGCGTGATCCGCTTTACACCTTTCTTGCAGGTGATGCAGCCAGCTTTGCGGGGGATATTCAGTGGAATTTTGAGAAATTTCTGATTGGTAAAGACGGCGGTGTTATCCAGCGCTTTTCACCCAAAGTTGCACCCGATGCGCCAGAAGTGATTGAGGCAATTAGAGCGGCGCTTTAGTTTTTCAAACCGCACGCTCAACAAAAAAATCCAACCATTAGTCTTTTAAGTTGGGTACATAGGCTGTTTTTATGAGATAACTCAAACAGACGATTCTCTTTCAGGAGCGAGCAGGTATTTTGCCTGTAAAAAAGCTTATGGTTCAGATTTTGAAACTCATGGATTTCTTTATCCCCGAGCATCTCAAGCATAGCCCAACGGATTTGATGAAATGCTATGTGCTGTTAGGCATTCTGTTTTCAAATCTGTTTTTCTCCTTTGTTGCGGTTTTTGTTTTAAGTTTCGGGATTGATCTGGCGCCAGAACTCAGAAGAATGGCTGTCGGAATTACCTCGCTCACCTTTGTCGGTTACACGCTCACGCTCATTGTGTTCAAACTCAGCGGCAATGTGCGTATTGCCAGCAACTGCTTTTTACTGGTCTTGGTGATTACCATTTTCCCACCCGTTCTTATCACAGGTGGCTATCAGCAAAGCCCGATTGTGCAAATGTATCTGCTGATTCCCGTTTCAGCCTTTCTGCTTACAGGCTTGATTAACGGCTTGATTTGGATGAGTTTCACCGTTGCCTGCGTGGTGTCTCTGGCCATCGCCTATCAGGCGAACTGGTTGCATGTGCAACTGATGGAAGATCAACAATCGATTGAATTGTTACGCATTATGCTCAATATCATGCTGTTTGCGATGGTTGCAGGTGTATTGATTGTGTACGAATTGATTAATGAAAATCTGCACAAAAAACTCAATGAAGAAAAAAGCAAGTTTGAACACCGTGCCAGCCATGATGCGCTAACATCACTACCCAACCGTTTTGAATTTTTCAGAAGATTAAATAACGGTCTGATTGAATGTGCCAATCGCCAGCAAAAACTGGCGGTGGTCTATATTGATCTTGATGGTTTCAAACCCGTGAATGATCAATACGGCCATCACACAGGGGATTTGTTGTTAAAAACCATCGCGTCACGTTTACAGGCGGTGCTGCGTTTATCGGATACCATTGCGCGTTTGGGCGGCGATGAATTTGCACTGATTCTGCCAGGCATTCATGTGCCAGCAGACATCAATCTGGTGATGGACAAAGTGCTGCAAACCATCAAACAGCCGATTGAAATTGAAACCGACAATGGTGCAAAACAAACCATTCAGGTGTTTGGCAGCGCGGGAATTTCTGTATATCCCGATCACAGTGAAGATGTTGATACCTTGTGCAAATATGCGGATAGCGCCATGTATCGCGCAAAGGAAACTCACGACGCTTTTGTTTATTTTGAAGCCTCAAGCTAACAACCGCTCAAGCGGCGATGCGATAAACCATTGAGCCTGTGGCGATGAGTTTTTTTTGCTCATCGGCTGTTTCAACAATCACATCGACAAAATTCAAATCCTTGCCGCGTTTTTTCACTTCGGCTCTTGCAACAATATCCTGCCCCAAAGCGGCTGCAATAAATTGCACATTCAAAGTCACCGTCGAAGCCTTCATACCTTTTGCGCTGTCATGTCCGCACCAGCTTGCCAGCGCACCCGTTAAATCAATCAGGCTGCTAATCACACCACCATGATAAGCCTTGCCACCGCCACACAGTTGTTCGTGAAAAGGCAGACGTACCACTGCATGATTATTTCCTGGAACGGCATCTTCCACCTGAATGTTCAACAACTTTTGAAAAGCAATTTCAGGATACATATCAATCACCAATTTAATCATTTCATCAGTGCTCATTTGCTTATCCTCATTGGGTACACGGGTTCACATCTGCTTTCGACTCTAGCCTTTTTGAAATTCAAAGTCTAGAATTGGTCAGACCACTCCAAAGCATAAAAACAACAAGAATGAGCCTGAAAAAGAAAAGCACTGGCGAAACTATTTTTGAAGATTTGCAGGGAAAAATTATTTCTGGCGAATATCAATCAGGCACCAACCTGCCCTCTGAACGTGATTTGGTGAGCGCACTCGGTGTCAGCCGTTCTGCGGTGAGAGAAGCACTGCAACGGCTGGCGCAAAGCAAACTGGTCACCATCAATCATGGTGGCGGCACCCGGGTCAACAACTACCGCGAATCGGGCGGGCTTGATTTGCTCAACAAGCTGATTTCTAACAATCATATGCCTGCTGACTTGCAGATATTTCGCAGCCTGATGGAAATGCGCTCGGCACTGGCTGTCGATGCCGCCAAACTCGCCGCAAGCAGAAGAACACAAGAGCAGCAAACCCAACTGCTGGCACTGCTTGATGCCATGAAGCAAGCCAGCACTTCCACCGAATTGCAACAGCGTACCATGCGTTACTGGGATTTGATTATTCACGCCAGCGAAAACATTGCCTACAAGCTTTCGATGAATACGCTCAAGGAAAACTATTCCTATTTTGAACGCTTTGGCGAAAATTTTTCGGTCAGTAATTACACTTTTACCCATTACGAAAAACTCACCAAAGCCATTCACGATCGCTTGCCTGATGAAGCTGAAAAAATTGCCCGTAAAGTGGTTGATCGTGATGCCAAACAACTCGTTGAAGTTTTGAAACTGTCAACTGCATTACCTGAATTTAGCAAACTTAAATAATTCTTTTTTTTTCCGGAAAAACCATGTCAAGCACCTCTTCAAATATTCATTTCTCATTGATTGCCAAACAATCCTTGCAACTGCTTCCACGCATGCCTGGCTTTGTTAAATCTGCGCGTATGTTAAGCAAGGAAAGAAAAAACGAGCCTGTTGGCATTGGCCCCTGCATCGAGGAAATTGCACACAAACACCCGAAAGGCACCGCCATTTTGTTTGAAAATCGCGCGGTTTCCTACGAGGATTTTAATCGCTGGGCAAATCGCATCGCGCATTTTTTTCTTGGCAAAGGTTTCAAAAAAGGCGATGTAGTGGGTGTGTTTGTGCCCAACAGCCCTGAGTTACTTGCAGCCATCACTGGCCTGAACAAAATCGGCGTAATCGCTGCGCTGGTGAATACTTCTCAACGACAAGCGGTGTTACAGCACAGTTTTGAGATGGTCTCACCCAAAGCCAACATTATTGGCGAGGATTTGTTGACAGCTTTCAATGAAATCAAACAGGAACTCAGTTGCAAGGAAAATTATTTCTGGTCGGATTGCGACACACTCACCCATTCCAACGAAACACCCGAACAATTCATTAACTTTGAACAGGCAATTCAGCATTGTTCCAACGCCAACCCAATTCAGACAAAAAACTCGCTGCCGCAGGATATTAACTTTTACATCTATACGTCTGGCACAACGGGTTTACCCAAGGCAGTTGAATTTACCAATGCCCGCTGGTTGAAAGCCTATGCAGGCTTTGGTTATACGGCGCTGTATCTCAATAACAAGGACATCATGTATGTCACCCTGCCCTTTTATCACGCCACCGCGCTGGTGATTTGTTGGGGTTCGGTATTGGCAGGCCATGCCACGCTCGCGATGCGTAAATCCTTCAGTGCATCAGAATTCTGGAATGACATCAGAAAATATAATGCCACCAGTTTTGGTTATGTGGGTGAGCTGTGTCGTTATCTGATGAATCAGGACCCAAATCCTCGCGATACACACCATCGTGTGAGCAAAATTGTCGGCAATGGTTTAAGGCCAAACATCTGGGGTGATTTCAAAAAGCGTTTCGGCATCAACAATGTGTTTGAACTTTATGCTTCCAGCGAAGGCAATATCGGCATGTTGAATTTGCTCAACATCGACAACACCGTTGGCGTGTGCATGTTTCCATACGCGCTGGTGAAATATGATCAGGACAAACAGGAACCGGTTAAAAACAACAAAGGCAGAATGATTCCCGTTAAAAAAGGTGAACCAGGTTTATTGCTCACCAAGATAACACGACTCACACCACCCGCTTCCTACACCGACCCACAAAAAACCAGAGAGCTGGTGTTAAAAAATGTATTTAGAGAGGGAGACCGCTGGTTCAACACGGGCGACATGATGCGTGATATTGGTTTTCGCCACATGCAGTTTGTTGACAGGCTTGGCGATACCTTTCGCTGGAAAGGTGAAAATGTTTCAACCACAGAACTGGAAAATGTGATTTCAGGATTTTCAGAAGTTGAACAGGCAGTGGTTTATGGCGTGGAAATTCCTGGCACCAACGGGCGTGCAGGCATGGCCACACTGGTTCCAGCTAACAACGCAGAAACACTGGAACAAAATCTGGGCAATCTATTGGACTTTTTCAGGAAAACACTCCCGCATTATGCGGTACCGATTTTTCTGCGCATCAAAACCGATTTGGACGTAACAGGCACTTTCAAATACAAAAAATCCGATTTGAAAAAACAACATTATAATCCCGACCAAACCACTGACAGTATTTATGCCTTACTGCCAGGTGAAAAAAACTACCGAAAAATTGACCGCGTGATTTATCACAACATCATTGGTGAGCAATTCAACTTTTAGTTTTTTCCCTTACAGATAATCGCTCACAATTTCTGCAGCTTTGGTGGAAGCATCTACATCGTGATAAGCACCCAGAGCTTCGCGCACCTGTTTTAATTCCACCACTTGCTGCTGACGTTGTACGGAATCACTGAGCAAGGGTTTCAAGTGTTCGATGATATATTCAAGCGTAAAATCGTGTTGAATCAGCTCAGGTAAAATCTGCTTGCCTGCCACCCAATTCACAGGACTGCCATACGGCGCATGAACAAATGGTTTGGCGAGATAATAAGTCAGCACATTGAAACGATAGACTACCACCATCGGCACACCGAGCATGGCGAGTTCAAGATTGGAAGTGCCGCTTGCCGCCAAAGCTGCTTTACATTGAAGTAAAGAATCGAACCTTTCTTCACCTTCAAGAAACTGTATTTGCTCTGGTGCAAAACCGTTTTCAAGACACAGGTTTTTAATCAATTCGCGATGCTCTGCATGCGTAACAGGCACAAGCAACTGACAGCCTATGCCCTGAAATTGAAGACTGGCAACCGCCTGCAACATTGTGGGCAACAGCTTGCCAATCAAACCCAAACGACTGCCAGGCAATAAAGCCAGTTTAAGCTGCTGGTTTTCGTTTTCCTTTTTAGCCAGTTCCGACTTGCCCTTGAGCTGTTGTGCAACTGGATGGCCAACAAAAGTACATTTCAAACCTGAGCCGTAATACATTTCAGGTTCAAAAGGAAACAAGGCCAGTACATGATCAAGATAAGTGGCCAAGCTGTGAATTCTGCCTCTGCGCCACGCCCAGATGGTAGGGCTAACATAGTGAATACAGGGCACTGCACACTTCGCTTTTATTTTCTTCGCCAATGATGCGTTGAATTCCTGAAAATCGACGGTAATCAGCAAATCAATGTGTTCGCGCTCGGCAACAGCAATCAATTCATCACGCTTGCGAAACAAACGACGCACATGCGGCAACACTTCAACCAAACCCATCACGTTTAGTTCTTCAATGGAAAATACACTGCGCAACCCCTCCGCAAGCATGCGTGCACCGCCCACGCCAACAAAATCAATCTCGCTGTGCAAGCGTTTCAATTCACGCATCAATCCTGCTGCCAGTGCATCACCGGAATTTTCCCCTGCAACAATCATTATTCGTTTCATATGTATTTTTCCTTTTGAGCGAGCACCCGACTATCTATAGGCTTGATTTGGCAAATTATATACACTTCATTCCATCAATTCGAAATTACTCAACTGCTGCGACAAGACTTCACATGACCTACGAAAATATTCTCTATCAGGTAAAAGGCGCAATGGCCTTGATTACCATTAACCGCGAAAGCAAACGCAATGCACTGTCACTGGGTACGCTGGATGATATTCATGCAGCACTTGATTTGGCAGAAGCCGACGAAAACGTGCGTGTGATTGTGTTCACAGGCGCAGGTGACAAAGCCTTTGCAGCAGGTTCGGATTTAAACGAAGTGGTACATCGTGATTTACGCAAGGCACTGGAACCGATTGTGCAAGGTGTGGCTGAACGGCTTGAAAGAAGCTTCAAACCTTCGATTGCTGCCATTAACGGGTTTTGCATGGGCGGCGGCCTGGAACTGGCACTCGGCTGCGATTTGCGTGTCGGCACCACCACTTCACAATTTGCTACACCCGAAGGCAAGCTCGGCATTATTCCAGGCGGCGGCGCAACGCAAAGGCTCCCCCGTTTAATTGGCCGCGCATGGGGCATGGAAATGTTATTGATGGGCGAAACCATCGACGCACAGCGAGCCTATCATGTCGGATTGATTACCCGTCTGGTTGAACCACAGGAACTGATGCCTACCGTTGAAAACATGGTGGAACACCTCGCCAGTTTTGCGCCTCTGGTGCCCCAGTTTATGAAGGCGATGGTGAACTACGGCATGGAAGGTAGCCAATACAGCGCGATGATGCTCGAAAAATTTGCACAATCTGCACTGATGAGCACCGAAGATAAAAAAGAAGGACTGGACGCTTTTTTAAATAAACGCACACCGCAGTGGAAGGGGAAGTAACGGCTGTCAATACTACTCACCATCAAGTGGCCACAACAATCTGGCTTCACGCTCGTACTTGTCACTCAGGCGCTGATGCTGGCGCTGCTGTAAAAAAGTACTGATTTGATTTTCCCGACTTTTCTTCCGCACTAACTGACTTTCACTCTCATACGCCATTAACAAGGCATCCAGCATCCTGAGATGTTGCAGGTTGTAAAAATCTTTTGAAATTTCGTGCGTTGCATTTGAGCTGTTAAAACCTTGCCCATAAAAATCATGCTGCTTTGCTTCGAGAATCAAGCCTTGCCAATCTTCAACTGCACGTTGTTGCAATTCCGGTTTTTGTTGCTGCAAGCCCATTTCCCACAACACCACTGCCCGTTCAAACACAGCATCCTGCTTTCGATAGGCATCAGGCGTTTGCTGCACGATATAATCCAGTATTTGATAACGCCTTTCACGGTAAAGCGTTTCTATATCGTTATAATCCTTGATGTTTTTTTCACGCAGCACACTTTTATAACGCTCATTCACTCTGCGCAAGGTTTCAACACGCAAGTAAGTTTTCTTTTGTGCAGACAAACCTGCGAAAAGTGAATCAAAATCAAAATACGCTTTCCACGCACGTTGTTGAATTTCATAAATCCTTTCAACTGCAAACAATAATTCTGTTGCAGTTTTGCTGCCATGAAGTTGTGCAGCCTGATTCAAGGCGTTATTGAGAAAATCTTCCTTATTGAGATTTTCAAGATAAAAATCGAGATATAAATAAGTCGGGTCAGAACTGAAGGTGTAAAGCAAACGCTCAAGATTTTCAAAATACAATTCGCGAGTTGCAATCGCCAAATCACCTTCGTTTGGATCATGATGAAAGTATTGACGAATAAAATCAGCCAATTGATCCGTCTTGTCTCCTTTCAAGGTTCTATCGAAATAAGCACGGCGTTCTGCCTCAGGAAAATAGAGTGGCTCGGGATTTTTTCCCTGCTGATTAACATGCGCCTCAAGGTTCAGTTGTATTTTTTCCTGACTTTCCTGATGACGATAGCGTTCAATAATTTCGTTACGCTCCTCATACTCGGTAAAAGTCTCAGGTGCTGTTTTCAGAATTTTTTCAAAAGGTGAATCGATGGTGTAAATGGTTGGAAACACTTCTTTAACCACAATATCTTCATGGTGGCGTTCACGATGAATATAGCTTTTGCTCACCTGGCTATCTTGATTGATTACATCATTATCCTGATTAAAAACATCCTTGAAGCCCGTATTATTTTCAAGCCTGTCGATTAAATCGCCCCATTTTTCCTTATCCAGACCATCCAGTGTGTCTCCGCCAACACCTTCGCCCGTACCTGTTTGTTCGCCTTCTACTGCTTCACCTTCCAGAGTGATATTGATATTTGAAGTGACACGAAAATATTGTTGCTGGTTTTGTTCAATCGTAAACAGTTTTGAAAGCCACTCATCTGGAAAATAATGGATAAACACATAATGAAAAACCAGAGAGAACAACACCGCCAGAATCAGTAGCGGACCAAATAATTTGAACAGGTGACGCAACATGATAGAAGTAACTTAGCTAATCAATGCTGAAACACAAGCCAATACCACCATCGCTAACAGAATTTTCTTGAGGATTTTCTTCTCTACTTTCATAGCAAAATCCACACTCACGATGACACCCACAACAGAACTGATACCAAGAATAATCGCAGGCCCCCACCATACTTGCCCACGCATCACAAAAATAAAAAACGAAAGACAACCAAATAACAAAGTGCAAGCCATCTTCAAGGCATTGCCACGAATCAAATCATAACGCAGCACACCACCCAGAATTGCAATCAACAGAAAACCCACACCCGCCTGAATCGCACCACCATAAAAACCTGCAACGAACATCCAGAAAATGCCCATCGGCTTTTCCCTAATGTGCAGCGGTTTATCATGCTCACTGGCAAAAATGCTTTCAGGAAAAAACATAATCGCCAGCGCAATCGTAATCATGGTACCAAGCAAAACATATTTAAGTGTGGCAGCAGGCACATAGGAAATCATCAAGGCACCCAGCACCGTACCGAGCACACAAGGCGCTAACAAGGCAACAACATCTACACCCTTGAACACATCTTTTTCATTAAAGCGCTGCACAGCGGCCAGTGATTGCGTAATCACAGCAAGACGATTACTGCCATTAGCTACATCTGCAGGTATGCCCAATAAAATCATCAAGGGCACGGTAATCATTGCGCCACCGCCAGCAATAATATTGATAAAACCTGCTGCAAAACCAGCCAAAGCCAGCAAGATACCGTTGACAAGATTGAGTTCAAATTCCATGAGAAAAGACACTACGCCTCATTATTACGAGGCGTGGACTATACCAGAATCCTGCTTTCAGTTACTCTTTTGCGCTTGATTCTGACACCATTTTTGCAGGTAATGCCGTGTTCCCGACCCTGGAAAACTATCTCAACCAGCTTGATTTGTTGTGCCAAAAAGCATTCAAACATATTCAAACTGCTTGCAAACAAGACCATACGCTGGATGACTTTCAGTTGGCTTGTTACGAGCTGGCTTTTTGCGTAGCTGAAATCACTGCGGCACGTTCACACTTGCAATACTGCAAGCAGCTTTCGGCTTCACCGCAAAGCATGGAATACCAACAGGCGCTGTTCTTCACTGCTGAAACCCTGAGCAATGGCAAACAGCGTTTATTTGCTTTTAAAGATGCGTTTGATTTTGCGACGGAATATCAAACTTTTTTTAATCAAAGCGAACTCGAAAACTTTTGTATTGAATGTCGTTCTGCAAAATTTCTCTGTGCACTTGCCGAGCAAGGCATACATCAGCAAGGCAACACTGGCAGTAGCGTGCTCGATAAAGAGAAAGAAATCATTCGTGATACTTTCACCAAACTTGGGCAGGACATTGTTAAACCCGAAGCCGAAGAAATTCATCGCAAGGATCTCGATATTCCTCAGCACATTATTGATGCACTCAATGAAGTTGGCTGCTTTGCACTGTCTATTCCTGAGCGTTATTGCGGTATCCAACCGGACGACAAGGAAGACAATCTCGGCATGATTGTAGTGACCGAAGAGCTTTCACGCGCTTCTCTGGGTGTCGCAGGCAGTTTGATTACGCGCCCTGAAATCCTTGCGCGTGCCTTGTTAAAAGGCGGAAGTGAAGCGCAAAAAAACGATTGGCTACCGCGCATTGCAGCGGCCAATCCGCTGGTTGCGATTGCCGTAACCGAACCAGACACGGGTTCCGATGTCGCCTCGGTTAAACTGCGCGCCACCCAAACCGAAGGTGGCTGGTTGCTCAACGGCAACAAAACCTGGTGCACCATGGCAGGCAAGGCAGGTGTGTTGATGACGCTTGCGCGCACCGATGCAAACATTCAACCCAAACACAAAGGGCTGACCACTTTTCTGGTTGAAAAACCTGTGTATGCAGGGCACGAATTCCGTTTTGAACAGGACACAGGTGGCACACTTGGCGGTAAGGCCATTTCCACCATTGGTTATCGTGGCATGCACTCCTTTGAATTATTTTTTGAGAATTTTTTTGTGCCTGACAAAAATGTCATGGGGGAAGCGCAAGGTATTGGTAACGGCTTCTACTACACAATGGCTGGTTTTGAAGGCGGGCGCATTCAAACTGCTGCACGTGCCACAGGATTGATGCAGGCAGCCTATGAAGCGGCATTGCAGTACAGTCAGGAACGCAAAGTATTTGGTCAGGCGATTATTGATTACCAGCTTAGTCAGGTGAAACTGGCACGCATGGCCGCTCTCACCAATGTGTGCAGACAGTTCACCTATCACGTTGCCCAGCTGATGGACGAAGGCAAAGGCAAAATGGAAGCCAGTCTGGTTAAACTGTTTGCCTGTAAAACTTCCGAATGGATTGCACGCGAGGCACTACAACTGCACGGCGGTATGGGCTATGCCGAAGAAAGTGCGGTGAGCCGTTATTATGTCGATGCGCGTGTACTGTCTATTTTTGAAGGCGCTGAAGAAACTTTGGCGCTGAAAGTTATCGCCAAGAGCCTGATTGAAAACGCATGATTGTTCTAAAACTTATTGCGCTTGTATTTTCCTTGCTGGTATTCACTGCGCTGATTGAATTCAAGCGCCCACTCAGCCGCCTGCTGTTCAAACTGGCAACTCCGAAACTACAAGCCATTAAACAAGCTTCCCTAAAACAAACACACAGCCCTTTTGAACGCAGTGACCCAAGCTTGTGGGTGGCAGAATCTGAAAACGCCTATGTGCTCAAGGATATTCGCCCCAGAGCACCACACCACTATCTGGTGATTCCCAAAAACAGAGTGCCTACCCTGCTGGAATGTGATGATGGATTGCTTGCGGAAATGTTGAAACTGGCAAAACAGATTGCGCATGATGCAGGCATTGCCGAAGACGGTTTTCGTATTGTTATCAACACCAATCCTCAAGGCTTGCAAACGGTTTACCACCTGCATATTCATGTACTGGGCGGCAGACAAATGGGGCTGCCAATTGGCTAAGCTATTTCCTGACGAAATAGCGAAAATGCTCAACTCCGCATCCCCCTTTTTTGCTTGTTTATGGCATAATCGCCGCTTTTCAAAACCGCCAAAAACAAGGCTTTCAAGCCTTCGAATCGAGGCAGAGAGAGGATAGAAACACACCATGAGCGAGCCTGTTATTTACAAAAATTTAAGTTATGCAGAACTGGTCGAACTGGCCATTGCCAACCATGAAGGCCAACTCGCCAGCAACGGTGCTCTGGTAGTAAACACTGGAAAACGTACTGGCCGTTCACCGATGGATCGTTACATTGTTGAAGAAGCCAGTACCAGCGATGCCATTCACTGGGGGCCGGTCAATCGCCCATTCCCCGAAGATAAATTCAGCGCACTTTGGGACAAAGTAGAAGCGCACAGTGCAGCGCGTAATCAATTCCGCTCGGAACTTCATGTCGGTGCTGACATCAACCACTACATTCCCATTCATGTCACCACTGAAACTGCCTGGCACAATCTTTTTGCAAACATTCTTTTCATCAAACCTGAAACCTACAACCCCAAAGACAAGCATGTCTGGCAAATTTTGCACTCTCCCAGTTTTGTATGTGAACCGAGCATTGATGGCACCAACAGCGAAGGCACGGTAATGATTAACTTTGCTGCACGCAAAGTGCTTTTAGCAGGCATGAACTACGCGGGCGAGATGAAAAAAGCCATGTTCTCGGTACAGAATTTCTTATTGCCCGAAAAATCTGTATTACCCATGCACTGCTCTGCCAATGTCGGCGATGATGGAGACGTAGCCCTGTTCTTTGGCCTTTCAGGCACAGGTAAAACTACTTTGTCTGCCGACCCTGAACGCTCACTGATTGGTGATGACGAACACGGCTGGGCAAAAGGCTCTGTGTTCAACATCGAAGGCGGCTGCTACGCCAAGTGTATCGACCTGAGCCAGAAGAATGAGCCTGTTATCTGGGATGCCATCAAGTTCTCTTCCGTGCTGGAAAACGTGGTGATTGATGAGCATACACGCGCACCGGATTACACCAATGTATCGCTTACCCAGAATACCCGTGCCGCCTACCCACTCACGCATATCCCCAAGCGTGTTGAGGAAAATCGTGCAGGTGAGCCAAAACATGTGATTTTCCTGACTTGTGATTTAACTGGTGTATTACCTCCAGTTTCCGTACTTAGCAAAGAAGCAGCGGCTTATCACTTCCTGAGCGGCTACACGGCTTTGGTTGGCAGTACCGAAATGGGTTCAGGTGCTGAAATCAAATCTACCTTTTCCACTTGCTTCGGCGCTCCGTTTTTCCCGCGCCCTGCCAGTGTCTACGCCGATTTGCTCATCAAGCGTATTGAAGAATTCGACAGCAAAGTATTTCTGGTTAATACGGGTTGGACAGGTGGCTCTTACGGAAAAGGCAAACGCTTCGACATTCCCACCACACGCGCTGTAATTCGTGCCATTTTGCAAGGCAAGCTCGACAACGTGGAAACCCGACATATTGATGTCATTAACCTTGATGTGCCAGTTGCCGTACCAGGTGTGGACAGCAAGTTGCTGGTGCCCAAAGACACCTGGGCAGAACCTTCTGCCTATGATGCAGAAGCCAGAGAACTTGCCAAAAAGTTTACTGACAACTTCGCGAAATACGATGTCACTGCCGCAATCGTTGCAGCAGGCCCGCAAATCGCTTAAAAAGCGGTACCCAACACCAGCACCTCAACAAGGAGTGCCACATGACTAAAGCATTTGAGCATGGGCTTTCCTTGTTGAAGCAAAATGCTTCTGAACTGAAACACATTCAACGCGGCATTGAAAAAGAAAGCCTGCGCATTACACCGCAAGGCACCTTGAGTCAAACCGTTCACCCTAAAGCGCTGGGTTCTACACTCACCCACCCCAACATCACTACGGATTATTCCGAAGCGCTGCTTGAGCTCATTACCGAGCCGCACGAAAGTATCGATGCACTGCTTCAACAGTTAAAAGATACACATACTTTTGTTTATCAAAACATTGGCGATGAATTGTTATGGGTGAACAGTATGCCCTGCATACTCGGTGGTGATTCCAGCATTCCCATTGCGCAATACGGCAGCTCCAATATCGGAAAAATGAAAACCGTGTATCGTCATGGTTTATGGCATCGCTATGGCCGACACATGCAGGCCATCGCGGGGATTCATTTTAATTTTTCCCTGCCGCAAAGCTTCTGGAGTGCTTATCAGGCACAGTTAAATAATAACGACGCTCTGCAAGATTTTATTTCTGCGCAATACTTTAAATTGATTCGTAACTTCCAGCGTTATAGCTGGTTGCTGGTTTACCTGTTTGGTGCTTCACCCGCAGTCTGTGCCAGCTTTGTCAAAAACAAACAACATCGGCTTAAACCTTTAAATGAAAGAAATACCACTTTTCATCTGCCCGATGCCACTTCGTTGCGCATGAGCGATCTGGGTTATCAAAACAACGCCCAATCCAATTTAAAAATTTGTTATAACTCGCTGGATAGTTATACATGCAGTCTGGAACAAGCCATTCGTACACCTTACGCACCCTATGAAAAAATTGGCATAAAAGAGGGGGAACAATACAAACAACTTAATGCCAATATCCTGCAAATTGAAAATGAGTTTTACAGCAGCATTCGCCCCAAACGCACCAGCTCAAGCGGTGAACGCCCTACATTGGCCTTGCGTCGTCGTGGCGTGGAATATATTGAAGTACGTTGTCTGGATTTGAATCCTTTTGAGCCCATCGGACTGAATGCGGTTGAGATTTATTTTCTCGATGCTTTTTTGTTGATGTGCCTGATTGATGACGACATTCAGACTTCTGAAACCATGCGCACTGCCAACGCAAAAAATATGGAGATGGTGGTTTATCAAGGCCGTTCTGCTGCTGCACTCATTGCTGATGCCAACACGCTGGAAACACAAAGTCTTAAACAACACGCGACCATTCTGCTCGACAAAATTCGACAAGTTGCCGAGGTGTTTGATGCAGGTGGTCAACACCATTACCAACACAGTGTTGAACAACAAAGTGCAAAAATTAATCAGCCTGAACTCACACCTTCAGGACAAATCATTGAATTACTGACACACAACAAGCTTTCGTTTTTTGAACTGGCACTCGAACATGCGCAGACACATCAGGCATTTTTCAAGGGTCAGGTTTTAGAGCCGACACTTGCGCAGCACATGCAAAAACAGGTTGATGACAGCATCGCTGAACAGGCACAACTGGAAAAAAATGATACCGTTGATTTTGATACTTTCGTTGCAAATTATTTCAAAGGCTAACCATCAAATTATTCACTTATGCTGACACTCATCGAAAAATTGACCGCTTCACGCCCAATGAATCTGCTGGCTGCCTGCGCGGGTGTGCTTGCCATGAGCTACGCTTATTATTTGCAATATGTCGAATATCTCGACCCTTGCCCGCTGTGTATTTTTGATCGTGTTTTTTTACTGGGCATTATTGTGAGCCTTGTACTGGCTGCCATACATAACCCGGGTCGCACAGGACAAAGAATTTATGCAACACTCGTTCTGCTTTTTACACTCGGCGGTTTAACCAGTGCGGGTCGCCATGTCTGGTTACAACATTTGCCTGCCGAACAAGTACCTGCCTGCGGTCCTGGCCTGAACTACCTGCTTGATGCTTTTCCACTCGGCCAAGTACTGGAAATGGTGTTTCGCGGCTCTGGCGAATGTGCGGAAATTTCGTGGCAATTTCTCGGCTTTAGTCTCGCCGAAGCCACGCTCGCCATATTTTGTACTTACTTTCTATTCGCACTTTTTCAACTGTTCAGAAAAAGTGATGCGTCGCTCAAGTTAACATTTTCATAACAACACTTATCGCAAGACAAAAAAAAGCCCTTGGTTTACAAGGGCTTTTTTATAACGTCTTAAGTGCAAGTTAGATTATTCCTGTTCACCCAGCACTTGTAACAATTCAACTTCAAAAATCAAAGTGGAATGTGGCTCAATCACGCCTGAACCGCGTGGGCCATAAGCCAGATCAGCAGGAATATACAGCACCCACTTCGCACCTTCTTTCATCAGTTGCAAACCTTCCGTCCAACCCTGAATCACACGATTAAGTGCAAATTCTGCTGGCTCGCCTCTTTGATAAGAGCTGTCAAATTCCGTGCCATCAAGCAAGGTGCCTTTGTAGTGAACTCTCACAGTTTCGGTTTCCTTGGGCTGTTTACCTGTACCTTCAACCACCACCTTGTATTGCAGACCACTGTCCAAAGCAACCACACCTTCTTTGGCTTTATTTGCTTCAAGAAAAGTCTGACCCGCTGCGATGTTACCCTCTTCCTGCGCTCTCTTTTCTGCAATCATGGCTTCCTGACGCTTCATGGAATAATTGCGCATGGTTTGCATACGCTCATCGGCATCCAGCTTTTCAGTAGAACCACCGAAACCATCTTTGATGCCTGCAATAATCACATCAATATCCAGCTCACCGGCATTCGCCTGTATTTGTTGACCAAAATTGAAGCCAATGCTGTAAGCGACTTTTTGCTCATCGGTATCCACCTTGGCAAATTGGCTTTTGTCGATACAGGCATTCAGCAACATGAAAGATGCCAATACAGCAGCAGCTTTGGCACAAGTTGAAATGGAAAATCTGAAAGTAGTCATGTTAATCCCTCTGTTTTTTTATCAATGGTTGGTGAGATTTTTGTGCTTCATGGTGCAAGCAGGCGAAACATTATCAGCCAAAGCCCCATGAAAATACAGCGCTGTTAGACCACCCGGAACTCTAAAGTTTCCCCGCGCATTAACTTGAGACAATTCCTTACCGCAACTTCAATACTGCGATTGAGCGTTTCCTCTGTAAGCCAGCCCAGATGAGGTGCTACCACCACGTTGTCGAGTGTCAGCAATCTGTTTTCGGCACTGACAGGCTCAAGGCCGAACACATCGAATCCTGCTGCACCCAGTTTGCCAGTTAACAGAGCCGCATAAACCGCCAGCTCATCGACCAGCGCACCGCGAGCCGTATTCACCAGAATGGCTCCCTGTTTCATCTGCGCCAGTGCCATTTCGTTGATGATGTTGTGTGTCTCGGGCGTGAGCGCTGCATGCAGGGAAAGAATATCCGACTGCTGAAACAAGGCATTCAAATCCACATACTCATACGCATTGTGTTTGTTGGAATGCGCGTGATACACCACGCGCGCGCCAATCGCCTGCAACATCGGTGCTAACAGACTCGCTACCTGACCAAAACCCAGCAAACCCACCGTTTTACCCTTGATTTCAGTCAGGCTTTCTTCAACCTCCTTATCGACTCGCCATGCACCACTGCGACACGCCTTGTCCATCATCAGCAAGCGTCGGGAAGCGGCCAGAATCAGCAACAAGGCCATTTCTGCGGTAGCCTGCGCATTGGTACCTGGCATATTACACACAGCAATTTGCTTTTCTTTTGCGTAATCCACATCAATGGTATTGGTGCCGACACCAATCTTCTGAATCAGTTTAAGCTTGGGGGCTTGCGCCAGAATCTCGCGCGTGAGTGGTTGCAATACATGCCAGATCACATCGGCATCGCGTATTTCGGTAAGCAAAGGCTCACTTTGCTCTTCTGTGCAACACACAATCTCAAGCTTCTGTGACTTGAATTGTTCAAGCTTAGCTAATAACTTTGTTCCGGCATTGTAATGAAACACAATTTTCACAACTGCTATCCTCGAAGCGAAAGCGAATCACTATACGCACAAGCCTGCCTGAAAAGAAGGCAAGCCTGCAAAACCAACATCAACACAGAGGTCAACATGAGCACAAGCCCACAACCTGCACCTGCCAATATGAAACCCAAAGGCATTCATCACATTGCCTTTGCCAGCCGCGATACTCAGGCCACTTACGATTTTTATCACAACAAGCTGGGCATGAAATTGTTTCGCACCGAAAACCACAGGCAAGAAGGTGGTTACTTTCGCCATTTCTTTTTTGATATGGGCAACGGGCAACTGATGGGCTTTTTTGAAGTGAACGGCGTAGGCGAAAAACCCGATTACAAAACCAATCTGGCCGACAGCGTGGGCTTGCCTTTGTGGGTCAACCACATTGCTTTTAACGCGGAATCCGAGCAACGCTTTAATGAAATCAAAAAACAGGCCAAAGCCAACGGAGTACAATTTCTGGCAAACGTGGATCACGACTGGGTGAAATCAGTTTATTTTCTCGATCCCAACGGCCTGATGCTCGAATACACCTATGAAGTGCCTGGCAAGCTCGAAGCCGATCCACAAGATGAAAAAACCGCCTATGAATTACTGTTTCAGCCTGCGGAAACGATTGGGATAGAGACCAGTAAGGAAGATAAAGTCACCCGAGAACCAAAGAATAACTAAAGGCTCATTTATTTATGTTACTGATTTCAAAAACCTACTGGCTCGGTTTGCCTTTTGCTTACAAAGGCAAACTCTCAGCTGATGTCAATCAGGAGCCTGTGCAATTAAAAGCTGCAGATTTGCGTGACAGCAACGGCATTTACTACACACCGAAAAACAATCCGAAACCCAAAATCGCGATTCTGGTAACACACCCGCGCGTGGATTTCACCCGCCATTATTGCATTCCCGATTTTGTAGCAGCAGGTTTTGCCTGTCTGGGTTTGAATGGCCGCTGTTTTAACAATGATACGCAAGCGATTCATGAGCAGCTCATTCTGGATGTTAACGCAGGCGTGGAATTTCTGAAAAAACGTGGGGCACAAAAAGTTATTTTGTTTGGTAATTCCGGCGGCGGCTCTTTAAGTGCGATGTTTCAGGCACAAGCGCAGCTTCCGCAAGGCAAGCGCCTTGCCTATACCCCCGCAGGTGATGCTACCAAACTCAATGACATTGAAATGCACCCCGCTGATGCGCTGATACTGGTAAGCGCACACAAAGGACAAGGTTTGATTCTCAATGAATGTATCGACCCTTCAGTGATTGATGAAGACAATCCACTGCTGACCAATGCCAACCTTGATATGTACAACAGTGAAAACGGCTTCGTACTGCCACCCGAACAAAGCAGATACAGTGAGGCGTTTATAACACGCTATCGTGCTGCACAGCTTGAACGTGTTGAAAAACTCGACAATCTTGCCAAGCAATTTATTGAAGATGCCTTACAGGCAGAGCAAGCCTACAAGCAAGCAAGCCAACTTTCCTTGAATGAGCAACACCTGCTGGGCAGGCAAGCTGCTTTTGAAAAAGTGATGGTGATTTATCGCACCATGGCAAACCTGCATTATGCCGATCACAGCATTGACCCTTCACCGCGTTGTTATGGCTCCCTGCTCAGTGATCGCCCCGATTTGATGAACATGCAATACATGGGATTTGCACGTGTGCTCAGCCCGCGCGCGTGGCTTTCAACGTGGTCGGGGATTTCATCGAATGCCAACCTGCCAAAAAATCTTGCTGAACTGTCTTTCCCTGTTTTGGTGGTAAACGCCAAAAAAGATCGCGAGATTTATCCACACGATGCCAAAACCATCTGGAATTCTGTAAAAGCTGAAGATAAAACTTTTTGGGAATTTGAAGCCGAACATTATTTTGAAGCGGAGTTCGGTGCCAAAGAGCACCCTGATGTTCAAACAGTGATGCGTGAGATTATTCCGTGGATTAAAGAGCGTTTTGAGTAAAAACGACTACCCTGTCTTCAATACCGCTTGATGCGTTTAGTTATTACTACTATAGTGATTCCTATTAGAACACTAACGTGTTTAAATCGTTCTTTTGGGAATGCTTAATATGGAATCTCCTCTACCCCTACCTGCTGAACGCGCCATCCGCAAGTTTGGCAGTGACATCTCGCTGGCTCGACGACGACGGCATATTTCCCAGGCATCGCTGGCCGAGCGCATGGGCGCTTCTCTGTCCACCGTGCGGCGCATGGAAAAAGGCGATGCCCGTGTGCCTATTCACTTCTTTGCCCGTGCATTGCATGTCTTTGGTGAAATCCAGTCGCTGGAACAACTGCTGGACACAGCCAACGACGACATCGGCCTGACACTGATGGATGAACAACTACCCAAGCGGGTGCGTAGCAAATCCAGCACTCCGGGGGCGCTATGAAACAGCAGGTACAGCTTTGTATTGGCAAGGCAGGCACGCCTGTCGGTTCGTTGGTATATGTTCGCCAAGGGCGGCGCGAAAACAGCACCATTGCCTATGACGATAGCTGGCTGGCGCGGCCGGATCGTTTCAATGTGTCTGCCGACCTGCAACTGGCATCAGGTTATCAATCCCACAAGGCTGCTTCCCCACAAGATTCTGTGTTTCACGGTGCCATTGCAACGCACGCAAATCACGCGAAGATAGCTGAATATTTATCCGCGCATCTTTCTTGAATGTTGCCTCAGCCGCTGCACGAAGCTTTTCAATTTCCTGTGCTTGCTTTTTGGATTTCTTCAACTTTCCAGACTCAAAAGCCTCCAGAATTTCTTTCTCTTCCTGTGTTAATTTACTCATGCTCATGGCAATCACCTGTTACGCTTTGTGGCTTTTCGACTTGGGATAATGGTTTTCAGAAATATCCCATCTTCATTTTCAACGAATGGAACCAGATAAACATAGCCCTCAATGAGAACGGCAGATATTTTCTGCCCGGGATACTTTTCCTGATTCGGATGATCATAAACCTCGATTTCACAGCCCCTTTGATGCAAGAAACCTGGAAACTTTACTCCGACCCCAAATGCGAATGCGAATGCGGAAATGCGCGAATGCGCGCGCTAGTAGTAGGATCAACACAATAAGGTCTAACAAGACCGCACCACGGGCAGCCGTGGGTGGGTCTGAGACGCTAGGCAACCACTCACAAAGGAGAACAAGCAATGTCAAAATGTAAATTCTGTAATTCAAGAAGCTTTGGCGCATGCAGCTCAAGCCCACACAAGAAACACGAGCATAGTGGCATGAGTGAGAAAAAATGTGTTTTTTGCGGCTCATCGTCATATGGGGCATGTACTCATAGTCCATTTAAGAAGCACAAGCATGGCAGTGGTGCAAACAAGTGTGTCTACTGCGGCTCAATTTCAACTGGTTCATGCGGCCATAGTCCACATCGCAAGCATGAAAAGTAGGTCGCCTAACCAAAAACCAGGATGCCAATTAAAGTTAGGAGTATCAGAGTGGAAGAAGATATCTATGTTTATAAAATTATGGTTGATAACGGAGGAGCGCCTTGTGTACATAGAAGCCTTCTTTCATTGTGTATATGTAAACCAAGGCTTCGAGTTTCAGCAAAGAAAGATGATTGGATTATCGCTATTGGCGGTAAAACAGCACCGTCTGATATTAGAGGGCAGTTAATTTATATCGCTCAAGTGACTGAAGTAATGAAAGATGGAAGGTACTACAAAGAATCACCATATAAAAATAGACCTGATGCTATTTATGAATGGAATAATGAAGTAAAGAGATTTAATTGGAAACTAGGGTCAAAATTTCACGAAGATGGCCATGATTTAATTCATGACATTGGGGATCATGGAAGTTACGATCGGGCAGTTTGTCTAACGAGTAGCAACTTTTGGTATTTTGGCAACGCTGATAAGCCCTCAATTGAGGATATACGGGATATTTATGAGGGTTTGCCAAGGGATTTTATTAAAAATCATGATCCAGATGTTTACGGAAGGCTTTATTCATACATACAAAAAATAAGCAAAACATTTGAGATGGGTAAGTTAGGTGATCCAAATCACAGTGATACAAAAAAGAAATGTAATACAGGTGAGGACAGTGACGATCAGCTACTGCAATCATGCTCTTCATGAAAATAATCCATGAAAATCATATTTAGCAGAAAAGGTTTTGATAGTTCTGCGGGGGGTTTTCCTAGCCCCATATTTCCTGATGGCTCGTTGTTTTCTATACCTATACCGACGACACAGGACACTGATTCATTTGGGGACATCGATTTTGTTTATGAAAACCAATCAATCCAAAAAATATTAAATGATTTAACAGGTGGGAGAGTTCATCATAATAGACAATGGAAAGATATTGATTATGCTTCGAATCATCAAAAGTGCCACATCGATCCCGCACCTATTTCAGAGAAAAATGTTGAGGGTATTGCGCTTGGTCAGGTAGGTAGTTCAGAAGGACATTTAAGAAAGCAGGGAATATCGTCAGGCGATATATTTCTCTTTTATGGTTGGTACAAGGTGTAGTGGTCTAATAAAACCGGACACCGAGTTAGGTGGTAAAATTAAACCATCAA
>CAZKYI010000010.1:0-76752 GCA_964557005.1 uncultured Pseudomonadales bacterium | reverse complement strand
GAGATCCCATGTGAGAGTAGGTCATCGTCAGGCTTTTAATAACAAAAACCCCTCTAGGCAATGCCTACAGGGGTTTTTTTATTTGTGGATATGAAGATAATGTGGAACCTATGTCCTTCGATATAACAGAGCTGCATAAGCTGTTTGACTTGTTACTTTATTTTGAAGGACATATCAATTCTCCCGACAGGGATTCCACGCAAACCCTCAGTATAAAAAAACCTCAATTCACCAAAACACAAATCACCATTCAAGCTGCACCCATTTTTGCGCAAAAGGGTATTGCAGATACTTCCGTGCAGGATTTACTGGATGCTGCACAGATTTCCCGACGAACTTTTTACAAATATTTTCGAGACAAATATGAAGTGCTGGAAAATATTTATAGCCTGTCGGTGAATATGTTTGCTTCGCGAGTCAATGACGGCATTAACGAAGCTGAATCCATTCATCATCTAATTGAAAAATCAATCAACAGTTATTTTTCTTATCACGAATCGATGTCCAGCATGATTCGTCTGATGCACAACGATTCCAATCGCGAAGGTTCGACTTTGCATAACCGTCGTTGTGAAAATCGTGATGCTTTTGTGTATGCGTTTAGAACGAAGGCTGCTTATTTTGGTTTTGGTGAACGGGATTTATTTGTTTATTACAGCATTTACTGGATTATGGAAAATGCTTCTATTTATCTGGTCAATGAAACCGAGTGCACCAGAGAAGAGGTGAAAAGAATCAAAAACAATCTTGTGCCTTTAATCAAAAGTATTTTGATTATTTAGCGTGTATTTCGGTTCTGATAAGCTGTAGTAATATGGGTGAAAGTCTCGACACAATTTTGATGGCAGGCACAACAATAACCGCAAAAAACAACCATGCAGGTGCGTATAACAAGGTGATGTTGCCGCCGCTAAAATCACTCGCCCAACCATGCTCATAGTGCCAAGGCGTTAAACCAACAGATTTATATAACGCACCTGCAATCCATTCGATAACATATACCGTTAATACAATGAGTGGTAAACGGAAATACCATTTAAATATGATGGTATTTTCAAATTTTGCCAAGACATGTATGCCCAGAAAATAAGAGAAGGAATAGACGGGTATCATCAATAAACTCACACCACCTCGAAAGCTGCCTGCCCAGGCCGAGCCTAAACCGGTAAAGCTTAATTCAACCATTAAGCCGAATACTGAAAATAGCAGCATGCCACAAAAAAATTCTGATTTGTTAGCGGGTAGTTTATTCATTGTGTAGTATTTTCAACTTGAGTCTGTGTGATAATTGTCATTCATATTTTACAGCAGTGTAGAGGAAATTATGCCAAAAATTTCATTGGTGGCAGCGATGGCACAAAATCGTGTGATAGGGCGAGGATTGGATATTCCCTGGAAAATAAAAGGTGAGCAATTGCGTTTCAAGGAACTCACTACTGGCAAAGTTATGGTGATGGGGCGATTAACTTATGAATCAATTGGCCGCCCCTTGCCTAATCGTACCAATGTCATTTTAACGCGCGATAAGAATTTTGTAGCGGCGGGGTGTGAAGTCTTTCATTCTTTAGAGGAAATTCTTGAGCATTATAAGCATGAAGCAGAGATTATGATTGCGGGAGGCGGACAACTGTATCAGGACACCCTCAATTTTGCAGACACACTTTACCTGACCATGATTCATCAGGACATTGAGGGCGATGTGTTCTTCCCTGAATTTTCGCGAGAATTATTTGTTGAAGTGAGCAGAGAAGATGTGAATGGAGAGCTGCCTTATTCCTATGTTACTTTTCAAAGAAAATAATTGGCACGGTATTATTTTTCAGACCACTGATAAATCGCACGCAGATTCATGGCTGCAAACAGCACATTGGCAATAATCATCGCCAGACTTTGGCTGAGAAAGCCCAAAATAATCCACGCAATGTTTCCGCCAATCATCAGGACAAAGCCAACACGGCTTTTGTTGCCGATAAAGTAAATCGCAATCAGGGTGAACAACATGGCGAGCCAGTCAACCCCCCAGTAATGCGTGAGTGGTGCTTCTTTAAGCCAGGAAAAGTTGCTGAGAGATTCAAGCATGAGGTACGCCTTCGAGCTTACAAAATTTTGGCGCTTACTTTATGCTCGCAGTTTGCGAAAGTCCAAACAGAATGTATCGGGAATGCGGATATGAAAAACCAGTTACTGACCATGCTTGAATTGCAAGACAAAATGAATACCAGAGTTCATGCGCAATGGCGTGAACAGAATTTCGAATGGTACCGTGCTATCTGGATTGAAAGCGCTGAATTGATGGATCACTACGGGTGGAAGTGGTGGAAGAATCAGAAAGTAGATGTTGAACAATCCCAGCTGGAGCTGGTCGATATTTGGCACTTTGCGCTGAGCATCATGTTGAATGAACAAACTGATAAACAGTTGATTGCAGAACAAATTGTACAAGCATGGCACAGTGAGGGTAAGCAAGAGCAATTCAGAACCTTGCTGGAAACTTTCACACTCGATGTGCTGCAAAGCCATTCTTTTTCTACGCCGAAATTTTGTGCCTTGCTTGCTGCACTGGATATGTCTTTTGAAACGCTCTACCGCATTTATGTTGGCAAAAATGTATTGAATTTTTTTCGTCAGGATCATGGTTATCAGGAAGGTACTTACCGCAAGCTCTGGCAAGGCAGGGAAGATAACGCCCATCTGGTTGAAGTGGCAGAAACGCTGGATATCACCGATGCAGCCTATCAGGACAAACTCTATCAAGGTTTAAAGGCGCGTTATCAGCAAGCCTGAGCGGGAGGAAATATGCGACTGAGTATTTTTTTGATTGTGTTATTTGGTATCGGTTCTGCTCAGATTCAGGCGGCACCACCTGAGCATAACAACAAGAATACAGTGACCAAGATTATTTATGGTTCCTGTATTCATCAGGATGATCCACAACCTGTCTGGAAAGCCATCAATGCTGAGCAACCCGATGTATTTGTTTTTCTGGGTGACAACATTTACGGCGACACCAATGATATGAAAGTGCTTGCAAGGAAATATCAGAAACTCGGTGAGAATGCGGGCTTCCAGACGCTGAAAAGTAAAACGCCGATTGTAGCCGTTTGGGATGACCATGATTATGGCGCTAACGATGCAGGCAGCGATTATCCTCATAAAGAAGAGAGCCGAAAAATCATGCTCGATTTTTTCGAAGAACCACAGCACAGCGAAAGACGCACCAGAGATTCAGGAATTTATACCAGTTATTATTTTGGTGAAGGTGATCAGCGCGTGCAGTTAATTGTTACCGATTTGCGTTGGAACAGAACAGCACCGAAATCCAAAAACTGGTATGAATATCTTTGGAGCTTGATTAACAGCAAAGGCCCGTATTTGGCGACTACAGGCGAAGGTTCAACTTTATTGGGGGAAGCTCAGTGGCAATGGCTGCAAGCCGAACTAAAACAACCTGCAACCATTCGCATTATTGCTTCAAGTTTGCAGGTGATTCCCGAATCATCGGGTTGGGAAGCGTGGGTAGTATTTCCTGATGAACGAAAAAAATTATTCGATTTATTGGTGGAAGCCCAACAGGAAAAATTATTCCTGATTTCTGGTGACACCCATTGGGCAGAGTTAAGCAGGCTGGAATACAAAGGCATGGAGTTGGTAGAAATGACTGCAAGTGGTTTAACCGAGGAATGGGATTTGGTTAGCCCGAATGAGCACCGCATGGGTGGTTATTACAACAAGGCCAATTTCGGCATGATAAAAATTGATTGGCAGGCTAAAAATATTCAACTCAGTGTTAACGATGTTGAAGGAACGCAGCGCTTGGGCCATGTGTTGAGTTTTTAAAAAAGCCCTTGTTTGACAAAGTTGTAGGGGCAAATTGCGCCTGAGACAGCCAAACAGAAATCGCCCGTCATGCGCACTTCCACCTGCGTCTTGCCATCATTGGTCGCGTAGATGATGAGTTCCTGTTCTTTGTTGGTCATGCCCATTCCCTTGCTTCCTTTGTTACAGGGCTTTCAACTTCACGGCAATAAAGTTTCGCCCATTAAATACAAATCGACTTCTCTGGCACAACGACGGCCTTCGTCAATGCCCCACACCACAAGCGATTGACCTCTGCGGCAATCGCCCGCTGCAAACACACCGGCTTCATTGGTCAGGAATTTATCGTATGCAGCTTTGTAATTGGAGCGCTCATCTTTTTCGATGCCCGCTGCTTGAGCCAGATATTGCTCAGGCCCCAAAAAGCCCATCGACAGTAGAATCAAATCGGCTTCCCAGATTTTTTCGCTGCCTTCTATTTCAGACATTTTCATGCCTTCCCATTTCACATCAATAGTTTTGATGCCTTTCACATTACCCGCGTCATCTTTAATAAATTCTTTACTGAGCAGGCAGTAAGTGCGTGGGTCATTACCAAATTTGTGTTCAGCTTCCTGATGACCATAATCGACACGAAAAATACGTGGCCAGGTAGGCCAGGGGTTATTGGCTGCACGGCCAGCAGGTGGCTGAGGCATCAGCTCAAAGTTCACAATGCTGGTGGCACCATGACGAGCAGAAGTGCCGATGCAGTCGGTACCGGTATCGCCACCACCAATCACAATCACTTTTTTGTTTTTGGCAGAAATATAATTGCCATCTTCAAGATTGGAATCGAGCAGGCTTTTGGTGTTGGCTCTTAGAAAATCCATTGCAGGGTAGATGCCCAGGGCATCGCGATTTGGAATGGGTAAATCACGCGCCAGCGTTGCGCCAACACAGAAAACAACGGCATCGTTTTCGGCTTTTAATTTTTTATAGTCCACTGCATGTTCACCTTGTCCACCCACGTTGGCGTTGGTGATAAAGGTAATGCCTTCCTGTTTAAGAATATTAACGCGGCGTTCAACTACGTCCTTCCCTAACTTCATGTTAGGAATGCCATACATCAAAAGGCCGCCAATGCGATCTGCGCGTTCATAGACGGTGACAGTGTGCCCCGCCTTGTTTAATTGTGCTGCTGCGGCCAAACCGGAAGGACCGGAGCCAATGACGGCAACTTTTTTACCTGTGCGAACTTTGGGGGGTTGCGCCACAATCCAGCCTTCTGCAAAACCACGATCCACAATCGCGTGTTCGATATTTTTGATGGTAACAGGCGATTCAACGTGACCCAGTACACACGAGCCTTCACAGGGAGCAGGGCATACACGACCAGTAAATTCAGGGAAATTGTTGGTTTTGTGCAGGCGATCAAGCGCTTCTTCCCATTGCCCTTTGTAAACCAGATCATTCCATTCAGGGCAGAGATTGGTGATGGGGCAACCATCGTTGGACTGACAGAAGGCAACGCCACAGTCCATGCAGCGAGAAGCCTGTGTGCGTAATTTTGATTCGTCCACAGGGGTGTACAGTTCATCGTAGTCTTTTAAACGTAAATCAACAGGGCGATAAACTCTTGCTTCTCTCGCAAATTCTTTAAAACCGGTTGGCTTTCCCATAATTCTCTAACCTTGTTCTCTGGAATGACACATTGTTGAAATAAATATCAGCCTGCTTTTTTCCTGGCTACGGCACGTTCATTGAGTATGCGTTTGTAATCCGTCGGCATCACTTTTACAAATTGCTGCTGTGCAGTTTCCCAGTTGTCGAGTATGTGTTTGGCAACGGGAGAGCCAGTGTATTGGTGATGATTTTTAATCAGCGTTTTCAATTCAGTAATATCAGCATCGACTTCGAGCGTTTCCAGCTCCACCATGTCCATGTTGCACTTCTTGCTGAACTGCTGGTTTTTATCCCACACATAGGCGATACCACCACTCATGCCCGCCGCAAAGTTGCGACCGGTTTTACCCAGTACAACCACACGCCCGCCAGTCATGTACTCGCAACCATGATCCCCCAAACCTTCCACAACAGCAGTTGCGCCTGAATTACGCACGCAGAAGCGTTCAGCGGCTACGCCTCTGAAGTAAGCCTCACCTGTGGTCGCACCGTAGAGCACCACGTTGCCAATCAGAATGTTGTCTTCGGCATTGAAGCTGCTGGCTTTCGGTGGGTACACAATCAGACGACCGCCTGACAAACCTTTGCCGACAAAATCATTGGCATCGCCTTCCACTTCGATGGTGATGCCTTTGGCCAGAAAAGCTCCCAGACTTTGACCGGCAGAGCCTGTGAGTTTGATATGAATGGTGTCATCTGGCAGACCACTTGCACCGTATTTGCTGGCAACTTGATGAGAAAGCATGGTGCCAACTACACGATTGATATTTACCACGGGTAAATCGATGTTTACTTTTTTTCCAGTGTCCAAAGCAGCTTGCGCTTGCTTGATGATTTCATTATCCAGCGCCAATTCCAGGCCATGATCCTGCTTCATGGTGCAATAGGTACCGACTGCGTCATGAGGTTTTTTGGCGGGTGTCAGAATCGCGCTTAAATCAATGCCATCTGCTTTCCAGTGTTTGATGGCCTTGTTCATTTCGAGCACATCACTGCGGCCAACCATTTCGTTGATGGTACGAAAGCCCAGTTGCGCCATGATTTCGCGCAACTCTTGTGCAACAAAGAAAAAGTAGTTCACTACATTTTCAGGCTGTCCGTTAAATTTCTTGCGCAGCTCAGGGTCTTGAGTCGCCACACCCACAGGGCAGGTATTCAAATGACATTTGCGCATCATAATACAACCCAGCGTTACCAATGGCGCAGTCGCAAAACCGAATTCCTCTGCGCCTAACAACGCAGCAATGGCGACATCACGCCCTGTTTTCAGTTGTCCGTCTGTTTGCAGAACCACGCGAGAACGCAAATCGTTCATCACCAGCGTTTGATGAGTTTCTGAAATGCCCAGCTCCCAAGGCAAACCGGCATGTTTGATTGAGGTTAATGGTGAAGCCCCTGTGCCGCCATCGTGACCTGCAATCACCAGATGATCGGTTTTGGCTTTGGTCACTCCAGTTGCAATGGTGCCTACGCCCATTTCAGACACCAGTTTTACTGAAATGCGTGCATGACGATTCGCATTTTTCAAATCGTGTATCAGTTGCGCCATATCCTCAATCGAATAAATATCATGGTGAGGTGGTGGGCTAATCAAACCAACGCCAGGTGTGGAGTGACGCAGGAAGGCGATGTAATCATCGACTTTGCCACCAGGCAACTCTCCACCTTCACCTGGCTTGGCACCTTGGGAAATCTTGATTTGAATTTCATCGGCATTGGCAAGGTAATGCGCTGTTACGCCAAAACGTCCAGACGCAACCTGCTTGATGGCAGAACGCTTTGAATCGCCATTGTCGAGTGGAATAAAACGCTTGGCATCTTCTCCGCCTTCGCCCGTATTCGATTTGCCACCAATACGGTTCATGGCAATCGCGAGAGATTCATGCGCTTCCGGAGAAATGGAGCCAAAACTCATTGCGCCCGTGCAAAACCGTTTAACAATATCCTTAACGGGTTCTACTTCCTCTATCGAAATTGGCCCACCGTTCACGCCTTCTTTGAAGGTCATCAAGCCGCGTAGCGTAGAGCCGCGAGTCGCTTCTTCATCGCTGAATTTGGAAAACTTTTTATAGGCATTGAGATTGTTGTCGCGTGTGGCCACTTGTAACGATGAAATCGTTTCAGGATTCCACATATGACGATCACCACCTTTACGCCATTGGAAATCACCTGGATTGGGTAACTCACGTGCAATTAAAGGATTACGTTTTTCGTAGGCCAGTTTATGTCTACGCAAGGATTCTTCGGCCAGAACTTCAAAATTCACACCTTGTACGCGGCTGGGTGTGCCACAGAAGCAACGGTTAATCACTGAATCCGCCAAACCCACGGCTTCAAAAATTTGTGCACCTTTGTAGGATTGCAAGGTAGAGATACCCATTTTCGCCATCACCTTGAGCATACCTTTGGCAATACCTTTGCGGTAGCGTTTGACGATGCGGTTATCATCGTAATCATGTTTGGATAACAAGCCATCACGTTGGGCTTGCCAGAGTGACTCAAATGCCAGATAAGGATTGACCGCATCCGCACCAAAACCAATCAACATGCAGAAATGGTGAACTTCTCGCGCTTCTCCACTTTCGAGCACAAGGCCAAGCCTGGTGCGATCGGAAGATTTTACCAAATGATGATGCACAGCACCTGTCGCTAACAAGGAGCTCACAGGTACACGCTCGGCAGAAACATTTCTGTCAGAGAGTACAATCAGGCTGTTTTTGGCCTTAATGGCTTCACTGGCTTCTGTGCAGATACGATCCAGTGCTTTGGAAAGGCCGGAAGTGCCTTCGCTCTTGTCGTAGGTAATATCGATAACGCGCGCGTTCCAGCCTTTATAATCAATATGTTTCAGCGCAGCCATTTCCTCATTGCTGAGAATGGGATGTGGAATTCTGAGACGGTGAGCATGTTGCTCGGTGACTTCGAGCAGATTACCTTCGGGGCCAATGTAGCACTCCAGCGACATCACCACTTCTTCACGAATTGAATCGATTGCAGGGTTGGTGACTTGCGCAAATAGCTGCTTGAAGTAGTCATAAATCATGCGTGGTTTGTCAGACAAACACGCCAGGGCAGCATCGTTGCCCATCGAACCCACAGGATCACGCAATTCGATGACCAGAGGCACCAGCATGTACTGCATGGTTTCCATGGTGTAACCAAAAGCTTTCATACGATTGATGATAGTGTCGGGTTCAAAGCCGTGTGGCTCAGCCGAGGTATTCAGATGCGAAAATTCAATGCGTTGGTTTTTAACCCATTTGCCATAAGGACGTTTGGCCGAGAATTCATTTTTTAATTCGGCATCATCAATCAGTCGGCCTTGTTCGAAATCTAACAAGAACATCATACCGGGTTGCAAGCGACCTTTTTCTTTCACGTTGGCCGGCTCTATTTCAACCACGCCCACTTCCGAGGCCATAATCACTTTGTCATCATGGGTGATGTAGTAGCGACTGGGGCGCAAACCGTTTCTGTCGAGCACCGCGCCGATATATTTACCATCGGTAAAAACAATCGAAGCGGGGCCGTCCCAGGGCTCCATAATGGTGGAATTAAATTCGTAAAAATCCCTTTTGGCTTGCGGCATTTGGTCATCGTTTTGCCAGGCTTCAGGAATCATCAGCATGATGGCTTCCTGCAAGCTTCGGCCATTCATCAACATGAATTCCAGCACATTATCGAAGCTGCCTGAGTCGGAACAATCGGGTTCAACCAGAGGAAACAGTTTGTTAATGCCTTCGCCAAACAGTTTGCTTTGTACTACGCCTTCACGCGCGTGCATCCAGTTGATGTTGCCCTGACGCGTATTGATTTCACCATTGTGGCTCATAAAACGGTTGGGCTGGGCGCGATCCCACGATGGAAAAGTATTGGTGCTGAAACGCGAGTGCACCATCGCCAGATGGGAAGCGTAATCTTCATCGGATAAATCTGGATAAAAAGGCACCACCTGCGCTGAGGTGAGCATGCCTTTGTATACAATTACAGTAGAGCTTAGCGTACAGATGTAGAACATCTTGGCTTGACTCAGGCTCTGATTGTTACGGTTATCGCGGGTACTTTGTTTGCGAATTAAATAAAGCGCACGCTCAAATGCCTGCTTGTCTATGCCTTTGGCGGCAACGATGACGAGTTGTTCTATGTGCGGCATGGCTGCCAGTGCACTGGGCCCAATGTCGGCAAGTTTGGGTTCGGTGCGCATGTGTCGCCAGCCCACCAGAATCTGGCCTTCCTGTGCTACAAAAGCTTCGACTACTTTTTTGCAGATAGCACGTTGTGCTTCGTCTTGCGGGAGGAAAACATTGCCGACCGAATATTGACCCGCTTCTGGCAAGTCGTAATCCAGATCCTGTTTGATTACCTTTTTAAAGAAGGCATGCGGCATGCCTGTGAGAATACCGGCACCATCGCCTGTGTTGGCTTCGCAACCACAACCACCACGGTGATCCATACGTATGAGTGCGTGATCTGCCTCCAGAATAATCTGATGACTGGCGCGGCCTTTCATATCGGCAACAAAGCCTACGCCACAGCTTTCCTTTTCGTTAGCTGGATCGTAGAGGCCATGCTTTTCAGGATAGCCGAATTTTACTTCACTACGTACTTCAGAACTCATATGGCTTCTTCTCCAAGCGTTTAACAAGCTCGTTGGGCGCAAGCCGAACCCAGCGAGTTCAGTCAACGACCAACTTGATCGTGACTTTCATAACTGTGCCATTTTTTAGCCTGAGGCTATTTATTGTGTTTGGCGTTCAAGGTTTAAAGCAGGACGAATATGAGGCCATTGTTCTCGCGGGAATTGACTGGAAAATCATTGCCTTGTGTCCTGTTCGGGGCGCGCGATTATACGGAAAAATTCAATTTAATGACAGTGCCACAAACAGTCTTGAGCTTAACAAAGGAAGCTTTATTATTTTGATGATTAAAAGGAAGTGTGTACTAACTTATGGGTTTGAGATATTGGTATATTTCAGTTTCCTTGAGCTTCCCGCGAAGCTGCTTGCTGCACGCAAAGCTGAATTGTTGTTGCAGGGATTTTGATAGCTGTTGAAATACCTCGCCAGAAATCAGTAGTTCGGCTTGCAGGGTCTTGCATAAACCTTCCAGACGACTGCTGGTATTGACGGTATCTCCAATGACTGTGTATTCCATTTTTTTACGAGAGCCGATATTGCCGGCAATCACCTTGCCCGAATGAATGCCAATCCCTATCGAGATAATCGGCAGATTTCGATTTTTCCTGTTTTCATTAATGATGTTTAAACGCGATAGCATGGCAATGCCCGCATGACAGGCTTTTTGTGCATGATTTTGGTCAGCGCTGGGAACACCCCAGATAGCCATGAGTCCATCACCCATGAATTTATCGGGAACGCCATCGGTTGCCGTAATTTCCTGCACCATGTCTTCAAAATATTCATTAAGCAGTTCTACGACTTGTTCGGGACTCATCTGTTCCGAAAGTGCGGTAAAGTCACGAATATCCGCGAACATCACACTGGCTTCCATTTCACTGCCACCCAACTCGTGCTTACCATTGAGAATGGCTTCCACCAGACTGGGGTCAAGGTAGCGACTAAAAGTGCTGCGAATAAAATCGCGCTCTTTCATGCTGCTCACCAGATCGTCAAACATTTCTGAAAACTGGCCAAAGGCATCGGTGCGCCAAATCGGTTTGGGTTGCTCTTCAAGCGTCCCCTGTCTAAACCGATCCAGCTTTCCCTTTAAGGTACCGATAGGGCGAGAAATGTTGCTCATTAAAAATCCACCTTGCCACAGCGCATTGAAAGCAGTGAATCCAATGATGTAGAGCAAAATGGCATTGCTTGATTCCTGTGTGAGATGGAGCAGGTAGATAAAGGCAGAAGGGCCTATTGCTGTGGTAAATACCAACAACTGGATGCGCACATAGCTGGGAATCCTGAGAACACCAGAGATATTGGAGAGCCTGCTACCTTCCAGCAGATAGGGGAAAAGATGTTTTTGAAAAATAGTTTCGGTCAGGTTGATTTGTAAAATCGAAACCAGAGTGCCTGAAAACAGGCTTGCCAGAGTAATATGAATAAAGACTTGTCGTTTATCTATCAAACCTGAATCAATCAAAATGAGGCTAACCAATACTCCGGCAATTACCCAAGTGATGAAACCAGCAATCGAGATGTAGGGATAATTCAGAGATTCTTTTTGCAGGCTCAATTTTTCTTGTGTCTTTTTTAAAATGAAAAAAGTGCACAAATGTCGATGCAGCCAGTAGAAAATAATAAAAGAAACCAGAAAGCCACCGATGATGACTGGCGCTGTAGATTTCAGGGTCTGCCAGATAAGTTCGCTGCCTAGTGAGAGACTTAAATAATAAATCATCAGCCACAGGCTCAGTGTGTGTATCACAAAACTTGCAACAAAAGTTTGCAACAAATCGTTGCGCGCATTTTTAAATGATGGGGAGTCGAGCGGTTGTAGCCAGATGGGTTGGGGTTTGGTATCAGTCATGGATGAGAATTGGAGCGCTGTGGTGACCTGATTATTGGCAGCTTTGCTGAATTGTTCAAGCCAGGATTCCCGGCGAGCTGAGCCCTGCAAAAACATTATACTTCTATAGCTTTTATGCTAATGTCTGGCCTCGTCGTTTTGCTGAGGACACATCAGAGCTCGTTATGGAACCATCCAGTAAAAGTCAGGCTACCTTCGACACCATTCGTTATTCCTTTCTCCAATTAATGAAGGAACAGCCTTACAAAAAAATAGGCATAGGGGATATTACCAATCGTGCATCGATTGCACGACAAACTTTTTATACCTATTTTCGTTCAAAAGATGAATTGTTGATGAGCTTTATGGATGAAGGCTTCGAAGCCTATTTCGATGAAATTCAACCGATGATTATTGATATTTATCAGGCGGAAAAAGTGATTGAAATGCTGTACCAGCGCTGGGCGGATAACTACCAGATTATGCGCATGGTGCTGGAATCGGGTGTGGACGATTTAATCTATAAACGCTTCAGGCAATATGTGAATCGTGCCTTGGGTAATGTCCTGCGCAGGCTTGAAGTTAAAGTCAGCGATCCCAAACTGGTTGAATTTATTGTTGATCATACAGTGGGTTCCCACTTTCATATGATTAAACACTGGATGATGGAAGAAATGCCCTACACGCCCAAGGAAATGGCTGTACTTTATACTTCCCTGCATTCATTTAGCCGTAACAGAGACACGCTGGCGATGCTTGCTACATCACGTACCAAACGCTGATTTTATTTTTTGTTGAAGGCGGACATCTGCTTCAGAATGGCAGAAAAATCCTTGTCAGGTGCGTTGAAGTTTTCTTTTGGTGAATAGTCCCGATTCAGCATTTCTTTCCCTCCTGCATCATGGGACACCATAATATAATCCTTGCCAACAATGGCACGCTTTGACCAGCTTTCCATCAGCAGAGGGCGATCATAGTTGTTACTTGAATCATACAAATTCAATCCGAGAGCGTAGTCCTTGATGGGATTGGTGCATTGTAACAATTCGGTCATCAGTGTTGGTACAACATCGATATGCGCTGTTTGGTGTGAAAAAATATTTTTCCCATGTAACGGGTGAGATTCTGGCCAGTAAATCAGGAAGGGAACCTGTGTTTGCCAACTTGAGAAATTCCCGTTATGTCCCCAGAAATTCTTTTTGGTTTCATTGAATTCCTGGCCATGATCGCTGGTGAACACAATGATTGTGTTGTTCATTAAATCCAGGGCTTCAAGCTGTTGATAAACTTCCCCTAATAGTGAATCGGTAAAGGCTGCCGAATTTTTATAACGATTCAGAAAAGGCTCAGGATTAAAATTGTTATTCAGCTCCAGATAGTTGATTTTTTTCCAGCTTGGCTGGAACGGCTCTTTAAAATTTTTCGGGTAAGAATAAGAGTGGGGTGAATCATAAAACACGAAACCAAAAAACGGTTTACCTGTATCTTCGGTTTTGAATGTTTTAAGGTTTTTGATAATAGCAGCGTTAATGCTGCTATCTTTTCCATGTGAACTGGTTTTTTCAGGTGCAGGGTTAATATATTGTTTGGTTTGTGCAAATACGGTTCTGTCGAATTCGGGGCTGTACAGTGGCGCAGCACTATGAAGCATAAATTGAAAGCCTTGCTTGTCCAGTTCATTTACAAAGACACTTCCTTGTTGTACGCCCAACATACTGTGCCAATAATTTCCGGGCAGGCCATACATGAGCGTGAATATTCCGAAGCGTGTGGAATTGGCAAGGCTGGAGTGTTCAAGATACAGATGACTTTTTTGGGCAAGCTCCCAGGTGTTTGGCATGATTTCTGAACTCAGCATATCTGCGCGCAGGGAATCTACAACCAGCATGAGCAGGTTGTAGTTTTGTTCAGGGGAGCAGGTTAAATCATTTTTTGGATAGGAAAGCGTACTGATTCCGTAGGAGAGATTCTGTTCATTGTTAATGCGCACTTCTATTCCCAGCTCTCTCAGTTTTCGCTTTGCGGTAACAGTTTGTGCCCACGGAATGTAGCGTTTGAGACTGATAATGGTGATGTCGCCTTTGGCATCGCTCCAGATATAAATCCCCTGACTGAGTAAAGATGCACACAGCAAGGTGCCGAGCACCAATAGCGCTAAAAAAGAGGTGTTCTTGTTGGTTTCGGAAAATTTGAAAATAAATATGGAAGCCAATGTTTCAACAGCGATTAAAAGCAGTGCAATCGCCAGAAATAGAAACCAGACCAGTGCATCGAATGACAGGTTATCCTGAAGTGCGCCACCGGTAATCAGTTCAATAACCATACCATTGATATGGAATTTGTAGAGTTCAAAAATCCGTGTATCGAGGTAAACCAGAATAACCAGCAATATATTGCTGAGTAATAACAGGTAAGCAAAACTTTTTTTGTAAGGACTGAACTTTATTGCAAGCCAGAACGGAAAGCCGACCAGCAAAAACAGAAAGAAAAAATGAGCGAAGCTTGCAGAGAATGCAAATAAAGCACTTTGTATCGACCAGAATAATGCTGCTTCGGGGAAGTTATTCAGACATAAAAACGAAGAGACCAGGCCATTAACAAAACAAATTAAAATATACCAACAGGTAACAGGCGAAAGTTTGGTCATTCTGTTCAGTCTTTTTGTTCCATGAACTTCACCAGATTTTTTGCAGCACGTCCGAAGTTTCTTCGTAATGCAGCTTTTCCAATGGGGCCAGAAAGTCTAAGAGCCAGACTCGGTTCATAGGCAACGGTATAGGTAAAGCGTGTGGTCTGTTCGTCAATTTTTTCGAGTTGATAATCTTCAACCAGAGCTTTGACAAAGGGCAGGCTGGTTTGAGTGAAATAAAAGGAGAAACGTTTGTTAGCTTCCCAAATAAAAAAATATTCCCACACTTTCAGCAAGCCAAGGCTAACTGTGCGTGTTGTGCCTGCGCCATAAGGTTTCGGGCTTGTCCATTCGACATCGGTAATACCTTTAAACCATTGAGTCCAGGATGGGCCATCTTCAAACACCTTGAAAATAGCTTCGGGGGAAGCAGCAATTTCTACAACATTGATGATTTTTTCAGGCGCGGTTTCCAGAAAGCCGATGCCTTCTTCTCTGCATTGTGTGGCCATTTTATTCTCCAAAAAATGGCCATCTTAGAAGGTTTTCAGAGTGGCTTCAATCAGGAGGCAATGCGGATTTTCGGGTCGTTAATTTTGCCCGTAATATTCAATGGCAAAATCAGATAGTTTTTATCAGTACTTAGAAATTGTACGGCTTTTGGATTGATGCTAATGATGGAATCAGCACTTGCTTTGGGAATATGTAACTGACCTTTCAGATTCATGGTGTAATCTTCCACTTGCAGTGTTCCATCAAGATACAAATCAACCTGACTTTGGCGTTGGTTGTGAATGTTTTTGACATTCATTTTTAAATCCAGTGCTTTTTGATTGACCAGTTTCAAATTGCCAGAAGCTTTTGCAAACAAAATGGATTCGGGATCAATATCCTTGATGTAATCCAGACCTGCCTGCGATATGTGTTCACCACCGAGCAGGAAGCGTAATCCTTCAAGATAAACAACAGAATTATCCAGGGCGCCATCTTCGAGTACGAAGGAAGCTTCGGCTTCAAATTTCCCTTCTTCGTTGAGGCTGGCAGTGTAGTCGGCATCGAAGCGACTGGTTTTTGTTTTACGTGCAAAATTCTGAATACGGAAAGTTGTTTTGCTGAGATCAGCTTTGCCGCTCAAGGTGCCATAATTTAAATTGCCTTCCGCCTGCGCCTTGAAGGAAAAAAATCCGCCGTATTCAAATTCATCAGGCAGGTATTCATCGTAAAACGGCATGAAGTTATGGAAGGCACTGATGTCGAGAGCTTTCGATTCGATATTGGCCAGCAGTTTGCGTGTAATGGACGTGGCTTCAGTCATATTTCCATCCAGTTTGATACGGCTGTTAGCCAGATTCAGGTCAATCTGTTCAAAGTTCAGGCGATTCTCTTCACCGTAGTAAATAATCGGTTTGGTGAGTTCGATAGAGGAATTGAGAATGCCGCCTTTGCGACCGTCTTTTAAGGAGGCAAGTTGAAGATTTTTGGTTTTCAAATAACCATTTAATGCCAGCCCTTCCTTGAGATTTCCTGAGGTGCGCAAATCCATTTCAGTGGTGCCGCGATGCAATTCAATTTTGTAAATGTCTGCAACAAACGGATAAATGTCATTGAATTCGGCGAGATTGATGGTGTTGGAATAAAGGTGTAATTCAGCTTGTGGGTTGTCGAGAATTTGGGAAATTTTCCCCTTGAGTGACAACTTGGCGGTGTTTATGGCAATGGCAATATCTTCAAGGTTGGAAGTCTGATCTTTCAAACTGAAATTACTTTGACTGTTTATTTTTACATTAAAGGGTTTGCCTTTCAGGGTTTTATCAATGGAAGCAAATACCATATCCTCAATGGTAATCACTCCGTCAATATCCAGTCTTTCCCATACACCGCCTGTTAATTTGTAATCAATGTTGGAAAAACCGCTTTCGGGCAGGGCAAGTGTGCGTCGATAACGTCGGTCGTTTTTAATCGATTCCGGAATGTTGGCAATCTCAAAATCCATCGGCGCATCTTTAACCGAGAATACGATATTCATCGGTGATTCCTCGATACGTGCAATGGAGATAATAGGGCCAATGGTGCCGTCAATATTTACGTTATCGCGTGGTGCGCCAGGTGTGCGTGCAGAAATGTCGATAGATGCAACTTTCCCTTTCGCTACGTTGTTAATATCGACATTGATATTGCGTACCTGATAAGTGACGGGCTCTGCAAAAATCAGCTCACTGTAAATATCCCAGTGCATGTTATCGATGTTGATGTGATGCGCATGAATCCAGTTAGAGAAGCGATTGGTTTTCTGTTTTGCAAGAATGTCTTCAAAGTTATGATGGAAGCGGGAATCCACAGAAATTTGAATGGTAGGATTTCTTAGTTTCACTTCATTCAGGCTGATTCTTCCAACAAAAATCGCGAAAGGATTGTAGTTTACATCCACGCTCGATGCCTGAACTGCCCAAGGTCCAAGGTAGGGGTGAGTTTTCAGATACTCTTCATCTTCAGAAATACGAAAATTCTCAAGGCGAACACCTGTCATACCCAGCATGCGTGGGCGAAACTTGAACGCAACATCACGGCCGAGATTTTTCTGAACGATGCTTTCTATGATGCTCAGGTTATTTCCTTCAGCGTCTTTGGAAGCAAAAATGGCAGGTGAGAGTAGTGTCAGGCTTAAGGCCAGACCGCTGAGTAACTTTTTCATTGTTGTTATTCTTTTAGTGAGTTTGGGCTGATTAGGCTATACCAAGCTTCTTGTGAGCGCCAGCATCGGGCAGGCCAAATCCTTGGAATTGAGCCATTTTAAAATACAGGTTTAAAGTACAATGAAATTCAATGCCATGCCGCTTTGATGTGCGCTTTCAGGTTCTGCAATGATGGGTTCAGCGAATATCAGTTGGGCTTCAGATATGCCATGAGTCAGCAAAGCATTTTTAAGCACTTGTTGGCGCTGAACTTGTAATTGAAGCAAATCTGCTTCAGGTAATTGGTCTTTTTCCTGTTGCCCGATAAAACCGTTAATTTCCAGGCCAAGTTCCGCATGTTTTGCCAATGTCTTCGCAACATGTTCTATTTTTTTATTGGCTTCTGTCGACAGTACCGCGCTGTTGGTTTCGAATGCAATCTGGCTGGCTTGAGTGTTACCACCACCAGGTATCAAATCTCCTACGAGTGTAAAAGGGGCGCTGGCTGCCTTGGTAATCAGGCCGGAAAGCGTTTTGATTACCTGTTTTCCAATATCGAAATCAGGGCTATCCAGATTGCCAGACACGGGAACATCAATATGGATTTCCCCCTTGCTGTTTTTAAGCAGATTCAGCGCGAGTGCAATCGGTAGTTTTGATGCACCTTCAATATTCTGTTTGCGGCCAAGCGTAATATTCTCAATTTTGGCTGTGTTGTGACTGTCGAGTTTGTTTTCATCTATTTTGATACTGTGATTGGTGGTGAGCACACCTTTGGTAATCGGGCGACCGCTTATGCCAAGCATATACGGTGAAAAATTTTTAAGTCCCAATTTGTCGAGCGTGATGTTTATATCACTTGATAATTTTGGATTAACAAAATTTCCATGACCTTGAATGATGAGCGGCGCATTTTGATTGATGGTTGCAGTCATCGAAACCTGAGTCAGGTCTTTTGCACCTTTTTGTAACGGCGTGACATTTGCCTGAATTTTTTGGACAGTGACTTCAACAGGCTCAAGCGCACTTGAATCCTTGAAGATAAAAGTTGTGTTATTGATAACAAAAGCTTGCAGGCTAATATCCCATTCAGGTGATCCAGTGGTTTCCGGGCTTTGAACGGGCTGTTCATTTGTTTTGCTTTCACTGTTTGTATCAAGTGCTTTTGCAAGATTGGCAGAACTGTTACCACTTTTTTCCATCACTACCATAATATTGCATTGATCAATCAGTATTTTATCTAAATCTATTTTGTTCAAATGTAATTCAAGCTGGAGCGCTTCACTGCCAATGAGTTCGCAGGCAAGTAATCTTTCTTCAAAATCCTGATGTCTGATAGCCAGTTTCTGGATTGAACTGGAATTGTTCAGTGAGAGTTGCAGCACAGGTATTGCTTCGTCACCTTTGGATACCTGCTCAATACTGTTGAGGGTGCCGTGTGTTTCAAAAATACCTTGCTCAATCAGGGCATAAGAAAAGTGATTCACATAGGGATTGAGTTGATTCAGATTCAGTCCGGAAAGTTTGTATGTTAATTCACTTTTTTTATTGGCTGGATTAACACTGCCTTGCACGCTCAGATGGCCTCCGAAAACATCAAGGCCAAGTTTCAGTTGTATGTCTTGTGAGAAGTCACTGTGAATCGGTGCTGCATTTAAGGAGATATTGCGCACATGCGTTTGTGCAGCCTTGATTGCTTCACTGGAGATGGTTTCGTCGGTGAATAGTATCTCACCTTGTGTGAGCGAAAATGCACGAACAATCACTTTCCATTCGGGTGAAGGCGTTTCAGGTTCTGGTGTGTTTTCTTCCGAGCTGATTAGAAGTTCTTCAAATTTTTTGCCTGACAGTTCGGCATTTAATGTACCGTCCTGTGCCATACGCGGATTTAACGAAAGCTTATTCAGGGCAATGCTTTTAATGTTGACCTCATGGCTGTTGAGTGCAACATCAACAGAATCAATATTGAGTGCATTCAAGGCCAGCAATTTTTCATTGGAACTTGCGTAAACATTCAGTCCCGTGAGTGATAGTTCGTTTACGTGCACGTTAAGCAGCAGTAAAGGCAGCAAATCCAGATTGAGATAAAGCTGCTCAAATTCGAGCAGTTTTTGTTGTTGCTGATCAAGTAACACCAAACCTTTAACGGTAATGCTGTTTGTTACAGGATTGATTGAAAAACCTTCTAGCTGAATTTCACCGTGTATAAAGTTACCTGCCTGTTCAGGAATCATGGATTTAAGGTAATAAGAAAGCGGGAAGGCGACAATCACATAATAACCAAGTAATAGACCCAGAATTATTTTTGCAGGGAGGGGCAGTTTCATCGCATTCTCTTTCTTTAATCAGTTGATTTTCGTTGCAGAAAAAAAGCCGAAGTGTTTGAGACTTCGGCTTTCAGCAGCAGGTGCTATGGATTTACTTGATAGAGTAAACCAGTGTTAAAGCAGTTTCAGAATCGGTTTTTTCAATTCCCGCAGGCACTTCAGAAGTATTCTTGAATTTTACAGAAGCCTTCATCGCCAGTTTGCCGGAAATCTGTGCGCTGAGTGCACTGACTGATTCGGAAATGGTGACATCTTCACCAGCATCGATAACTACGTTCTGACTAAAAGAAGCATGCTCGTTGAAGTGGTAAATATAATTTGCAGCCATATGCACGATGCCTTCATCATCACTGGGGATATGTACACCAGCAACAGGAGACAACTTGAAAAAGCGCATACCAGGGCCGATTTCTGCTTTCAGTGAATGGGTATCGTTTTTGAAAATGTTACGTCCATAACCAGCAGATACAGTGGCCTGATAATCAAAACCACTGAAACGGTCATCATCATAAGAAGACGCACCAAACAGGAAATTTTCTGCATCCAGTTTGCGGTCAGCCTGTAACTTGGCGGCGTATTTTTCCGCAGTGGTGGTTTTAACATCAGTGACAGGATCAGTGTTGGAAGAACCTAAAGCCTCAAAGCTTCCTGTTTGTGTCCATTGTTCTGTATCACGCGCAGCACTGATTTTTCCATTGGTTGATTGTGTTTCAGAGTTTCCTCCTGTCATCACCATGCCAAGTTCCGCCGCGCTTTTCCATTCCGCTGCATGAATTAACGCAGTGCTTGTGAGCAGGGTTGCCGTCAGTATTACTTTTATTTTCATGTTTTCCTCGTTTTTTCAGTATGTAAAAAAGTGATGTTGTTTGAGCCTGTTTATTGCGGTAAATATCCAATTTGCGCGGTTGGAGTTTTAATCTTGTTTTCATCAAGTTTCAGCTTGATGGTTTCGGTCAGCCTGTAATAAACAGGCCAATAATCAGAAGATTTTACCCACACACGTACCAGAAAATTCACACTTGAATCAGTGATTGCAGAAACGGCTATCAGATTGGAGGCTTCCTTTAAAACCTGTGCATCCGCAGCGACAATGGCTTCCAATAATTTACGCACATCGGGTAAATGAGCGTCGTGACTTACGCGCACGGTCAAATCAACCCGTCGTGTATCTTTTGCGGAATAGTTGGTAATGCTGCTACTGGTAATTGCATTGTTAGGAATGATGATGAGTTTGTTATCAGAGGTGGTAAGTAGGGTGGAAAAAATTCTGATTTCATTGACTGAACCGGCAGTTCCTGCGGCTTCAATATAGTCACCCGTTTTAAAGGGTTTGAAAATCAGAATCAAAATGCCGGATGCAAAGTTGGACAGAGAACCTTGCAGTGCCAAACCTATGGCCAAACCTGCCGCCCCTAAAATCGCTACAAAGGAAGTGGTGTGAACACCCAGCTCGCCCAAAGCAGTGATACCAGCAAAGGCAAAAATACCCCAATACAGCAAGCTTTGTACAAAGCCGCTCACCATCGGGTCTATTCCTCTGGCATTCATTTGCTTTTTGATAAAGTTGGAAATGATTCTCGCAGCCCATCTACCGGCAATAACAATGATAATCGCCGTAACAATCTTGATTCCGTAATCTATACCGAGAGACAGGTATTTCTCGAATAATTGGCTGGCATCAACGGGCATGTTGTGTTCTTGTATTAAAGGTGTGAAATAAAGGGAGGCAACTATACCGAGCCAGACCAAAACTGTCATCTTGTCGAGTGGAATGCGGCTTGACTTTTCAGGGGTGAATTTGCAGAATGCGCCCTCTTTTTCAGGGGCATATACCTGATTTTCGGGCATTTCTCCGAAACTTTCCGAACGATGGCAACGTAGCTCAGTTGGTTAGAGCATAGCATTCATAATGCTGGGGTCGGTGGTTCAAGTCCACCCGTTGCTACCACCCACTATCAATTTCCAGTCTACACTTTCCCATTATCGAGTTTGTTTTTGTTAAACAAATAAAACAGGCAGAACAAAATTTTCAATGTAGTCACGTCTGGATTGTTCGGATTCACTTGCTGGCGTTTTTAATGTTAAAAGCCCATAGACGGTTTGAATCAGAAATTCCTTTAATTGATCAGGGCTGACATCACGTCGCAGTTTGTTTAAATCATTAAAAATTTCGTGAGTAAACAGTGGTTGGGAAAACAACTCCAAACGTCTGTATATTTCATTTGAAGAGGCAGCAAGCAACGCTGCATCAGGCGTGAGCAAGGAAACCAGACGTGGGGTATTTTCAATGGTTTTCATAGCATAAATTAACGTCTCCACCACTCTTTCTTCTGTGCTTGTAAATTGACTCAGGTGGCTGAGTAATTTGCTGAAGAGCTTGGACACATCTCTCAGCATTACCCCTTCCAACACCGCTTCACGGTTATTGAAGTAGCGATAAACTGTGGTTCTTGAAATGTTGGCCGTGTCAGAAATGTCGGCCATGCTGGTTTTGCGAGTTCCGTATTGTGAGAAACATCGCTCAGCTGCGTCGAGAATGCTTTCCCTGACGCTATCTATGTCTTCTTGTGTTGCAGCTTTGTTTGCCAATTTAACTTCCGAGCGTCCTGGTTTGGTGGGTGCGGCAGTATATAGCCATCCAAGGTATGTTAAAATGAAACAAGAAACAACTATTGTAATATGTTCGTTTTTTGATAAATTATGCCCATCGCTTATTGCTCTACGAGGTAGGACATGAACAACACAATGAATGCAGAAAGAGTATTACCGAGACAATTCAAACCAGAGCGGCCAATAGAAGACGGCCCTTTTTACCCTTGGGTAAAGCTTGCCATGCGCTGGTTTCCAGACTTGAAGCGCAGCGATTTGGATCCAAACGAGGCCGATCTGGAACTGATTTCAAGGCTGGCTTATCAAAATGATGAACTGGCGAATCAGCTTGCAGCTGAGATTATGAAGAACGGGTTATTAGCGAATGAACTGGAAAAAGGCCTCTCGAAAGGTTTGGCGAGTCTGGAAAATCCGCCCCAGATACTTGCCGACTATCTTGCCTATTACGAAGCGCTGCCAGAATTTTTAGAGCGTTATCAGACCAAAAACAAGAAAAACAAAAATCAAAAGTCAAAGCAGAATCAGTCCAGCACAATGGCGATTAATGATGTTCCTGTTGTGCTCGGTGATGCGGTAGCCATGTCGGTTGGTTTTTTTGTTGGCGCAAACTATCCCGCTGTTGGCAAGTCGATTGTCAGTACCGGTTCGGTGGCAAGCGGCAGTAATAGAATGGTGCAAACCCTGAATTTTGTTGGCGATGTTTACGGAGCAACAGCATTTGAACTTTTTGGCTCTGGTATACAGGCCTGCGCTAAAGTTCGTCTTGCTCATGCTTTTGCAAGAATGCAGATTGAACGAAAAGGCGATTGGGATACAAGCTATTACGGCTTACCCATTTCTGAATTCGACAACATGATTTTCCTTTCAGGTGTGTTTGCTTCGGTTGTGTTGAGATCGGGTGGTGATGCTTCGTTAATCGAGAGCAGGGTAAGAGGCATTCAATATGGGTTAGGCGCACCAAAAGAATTATTGGAACTGAATGCTGCGGAAACCTTTCGTTTTTTTAATATGTGTCTTGCACATTTAGATGATTCTCCAGAGACGGCCAGAGAAGTGGTTAAAAACTTTTATGAAAATGAGTATTTCCGTCCGACCGATACACTGAAGGGAAAAATTAATCGCGAATTATCATTGGAACTCGCCAATCTGCTGAGTCGTGTGCTTTTCGGAAATAAAATGGCCGATGACATCGGGTTGGGGCGATGGTATCGAAATATCTATTTGCCTTGGGTGGCGATTTCCTTGCGCGCAGTTTCAACAGTGGGCGTAAGAAGAATGGAGCTGATTCTGAAAATATACATGCTTGCTTACAAAATTTTGAAAAAAGCTTCTGTCACAAAACCTGTCAAGGCAAATCGCGTGAGCACAAAGCGCAAACAAAAAGATAAAAAATCGAGTTACATTGGTTCGTTTGGTGTGTTTAAGGGGTTGTGATGGCTAAGTTAATGAATCACATTCCGCATCTTGTAGACAACAATGTATTTGATAAACAGGTTCAAAAAGCTTTGGTTTCTGTTACAAATAAAGAGCTGGGCTTTTGGGGGCCGGATTCTGTTTTGTGGAAAGTCATGAAGAAAATTTTTCCACTTTACATGGCCTCTTCACGATTGCTGATTATGCAATCCATACACATATGGATGGCTCAAGCAGGGAATGATGCCAGTTATGCATTTTCACAGCCTATGAATAGAGCTTATAGAACCTATGTTTCAATTAGCATGATTATTTTTGGCACAGTGGACGAAGCACTACAGGTAAGTCAGTTTATTCGCAAGCTTCATGAAACCGTTAAGGGCGAATTGAAAACCAGTAAGCATCCCTTTGCAGACAACCAATATCAGGCAAATGAATCAAACGCATTGATGTGGGTACATGCGGCTTTGTGGGAAAGTATTGTAAACAGCTATAACCAGCTAAATATCCCTTTAACCGAAAGTGAACTCAATCAACTAAATCAGGAATTAAAAATATTCGCGTATTTATTTGGAATTGAAGATGAATTCATTCCTGAAAGCTGGTCTGAATTTATCGAATATAACCAGTCGACATGGGATTCAAATGTCTTGGGTTATGAACAGCCTCACCAGGAAATGGTGAACTACTTCCTAAATGATTTGGAAAAAACCATGCCCGGAATTTTCAAACCATTTTTCGATTTTCACCGAGAGTACACAATCAGTACTTTGCCCTTGCAAATACAGGACAAGTTTGCTTTGAAGTATAACGCGAGAAAGGCAAAAGCTTTTCTTGTGCTTTTCAAGTTGGTCAATAAGGTAATGATTCCATTTGGTTTTAACGAGAAATATGTAGCTTCTAAAGCGAGATTAACCCAAAAGCCTGTTTGGAAATTTTTAAATAGCAAGGCAGTTTCTTACAGCTATTTAACCTCAATAGTTTGGGGAATGAGGACTTCCGAAGGTTCAAGATTCGAAATGCCTCAGTTGAAAGAAGGAAGGATAATATAGTTCAACTGGTGTGTTTAAGGGGTCTTGATAGGGGTGCCAAAGTGTGTCCCACCTAAACAGGTAGTTCGGCTTTTTACTGGATTCTGCTTTAATCATTTTTTAAATTTAAGGAATAAAAAATGAAAAAGTTAATCCTGGCGCTGAGTATTTTTGCATTGTTTTCTTGTAGTGGTTCCAGCTCGAGTAAAAAAACGGGTGGGGGTGAGGGTAGTCTTGAAGATGCGTGTGCTGCCACGACAGTCGAAGAATATTTTGAAGCAATGGCGGGCAGTTTTGAGTTGACTGCTATTGATACTTTTACTGAACGTGAACCTCCTGAACAAACGGAAGATGATACGTTTGTACATGAAGAATCTTATGTTGTTTCTTTTTCCAAAAACCAAACCTTGAGTGTTAAAACCGAAAAAGGAGAGAAAAAGCTAACCTTTGGTGATAATGAAGAAGATAAGTTTGATCCCTATGCCCACGTTGTCTACGTCAGTTTGTTTGGCGAAGATTTCAATTTGGCTGCCCGGGTTTCCTGTGAAGAAGAAGGTGAGGGTATCTATAGTCTTTTTGTTATATTTAGTGACCCAGCCGAGGTAGATGAGTTTTTCTGGCGTTTAAGACAAGAATAAGGGCGTTGTAAAAATACGTTGAAATAAAAAAGGGAACTTTGGTTCCCTTTTTTTGCTTTGGATTAATCCAACAACAAAGGCGCTAACAACATGCGCTGGTATTTATCATCACCGAACTGACTTTGTGACCAAATCGCTCGGCGCAAGAACAGTTGCGCATCACAATCGTAGGTAAATCCGAAACCGCCATGAAATTGCACGGCTCTGTCACCGGCAAACAAAAAGTGTTGTCCGGCGGAGGCTTTGGCCATGCGCAATGCGCATTCAACTTCCTTGTTATCTTCTTCATCAAAGATACTGGCAGCGTGATACACCAGTGAACGCGCTTCTTCCAGCCCCATTAAAATTTCAACAGTAGGGTGTTTAAGCGCCTGATAGCTGCCGATAATTTTTCCAAATTGTTTGCGCGTGTTGAGATATTCCACTACGGTGTTGAGCGCGCTGGCTATGCCGCCTGTCATTTCAGCACTGAGCAATAACAAGGCTGCATTTTCAATGTCATTAAAGCAGGCATTGACGAGCACTTGTGATTTTTCAATGGTTATACCGTCGAGTTTCAAACGATAACTGTTGCGTGTTTCATCTATCACGGTTTCTTTTGTAAGGGCAGCTTGCGGAATTTGATTTTTTTCAATCAGTACCAGTTGCGCCTTGCCGTTGATAGTTACTGAAGCAATGATGATGCTGGCATGGGCTGCATCCAGCACCAGCGTTTTTGTTCCACTTAACACAAGCTGATTGTTTTTTTCCTTTGCTTCGCTCTGAATGTCTTCCAGTAACCATGAGCCGTCTTCCTCGGTCAGAGCCAATGTTGCAATAGCACCTTCAGCGATTTTGGGTAAGTAGTTATTTTTTTGTTGTTCACTGCCGCCTTTCACCAAGCTGTGTGCCACAAGTGTTGTGCTTAAAAAAGGCGAAATCACCAGTTGCCTGCCCATGCTTTCAATGACGGGAACCACCGCACCCAGCCCCATTTGCAAACCACCGTAGGCTTCGGGTATGGCAATACTGAGCCAGCCCAGCTCAATAATTTTTTTCCACAGTTGTTCATCAAAATCACTGTCGGCTGCAAGTTGTTGTCTGACACGGCCAATGGACGATTCGCTGCTACAGAAATTCATAGCCGTTTCCAGCAGCATGGTTTGTTCTTCAGAAAAGTTGATTTTGTCGCTCATTTGTTTTTGCTCCGCAGGAAGCTTTAAATTATTTTAACGCAGATAGTTATTCCCTAGGACTTGGGTAAGCCGAGAACTCGCTCGCCAATTATATTCGCCTGAATCTGGCTGGTGCCCCCGCCAATGGTGGCCGAAAACGAATTGAAATAGCCGCGCTGCCACTTGCCACCATCAATTGCTTCTTCACTGACAAAACGTGCGCCGTTGGCTCCCTGAAAAGAAATGGCCAGTTGCAACATGCGGCGCTTGATTTCGGTGGTGCGCAATTTTGCGGACATGGCAATGGATGCGGGACGTTCGGAAACCAGTGCCGGAATTCTGCTGCGCTGGGTACCCGTGCGATTGCCTTTGCCTTCAATCAGCAGTTTCACCAGTTCGTCACGAATCATCGGGTCTTCAATGGCCGCTTTGCCGTTGCGTTTGCTGCGCCGCGCCAACTCCACCACGTCATCAATGGATACATCCATAAAGGCCAGACCGCCTGCCTGTCCTCCGGCGGCACCGCGTTCAAACATCAGGGTGGCCATCGCCACTTTCCAGCCATCGCCTTCCTTGCCCATTAAACAATCTTCAGAAAAACGTGCATCGGTAAAAAAGGTCTGGCAAAAACCGTATTCGCCGGTGAGTTTTTTTATCGGTTGTACTTCAATGCCCGGAATACGCATGGGTGACAGAAAAAAACTCAAGCCTTCGTATTTGCTTTTGCCTTCCGTAGAGGTTCGCGCTAACAAAATCATGTACTTGGCGTAAGTGGCGAGACTGGTCCAGATTTTTGAACCGTTAATAACAAACTCCTTGCCATCACGCACGGCCTTGCATTGTGCACTGCCCAAATCACTGCCGTGATCCGGTTCGGAAAAACCCTGACACCAAATATCTTCCGCGCTCAAAATGCCTTTTAAATATTTTTTCTTATCGCTCTCCGTACCCATGTGCAAAATCAAAGGGCCTGCCCAGTTCAAACCAATAGTGTTGGGCACAAAGGGCGCTTTTTGTTTGGCCATTTCGTGCGTGGCAATGTCCTGATAAATTTGCGGCATTCCGCCGCCGCCATATTCTTTCGGCCAAGCCAAACCGATATAACCTGCTTCATAAACACTGCGCTGCCAGTTACGCAAATAATCAAATTGCTGATCCGTACCCACTTCCATAAAGGATTCGGGCAATAAAAAATTCGGTTCGGGTGGAATGTTATTTTTCAGCCACGCGGAAACTTCTTTACGAAATTCATCCAGTTCTTTTTTGGTTTCACTCATGTGCTTCCCCTCTTTTTTTATAACAGCTATAAACGTGCCACACCAAAAGTATTGGTTTGGCAACCACGCAAGTGTTTTTCCTTGCAGGTTTCCAGTGTAAAAATGATGGTTTGCCTTGTGTCTATCGGATCAATAATGCCGTCATCCATCATGCGCGAAGAACAGAACATGCTTTCCGATGCCGCTTCCATACCGGCAACGGTTTTTGCAGTACGCACTTCCATTTCTTTTTGTTGTTCTTCATTTAACTGCAAACCCATTTTGGACAGTTTTTCTTCGGTGACAATACGCATCACACCTGCCGCCTGCGCTCCGCCCATCACGGCTTGCCGCGCCGTTGGCCAGGAAAAAATAAAGACCGGCTTTAAGGATTTGGATGCCATCGCATAATTACCCGCGCCGTAGGAATTGCCAACGATGATGGAAATTTTCGGGGGACGAAAATTGGCCACCGCCTGAATGAGTTTGGAACCGTGTTTCACTTGCCCGCCCTGTTCCGCAGCAACACCCACTAAAAATCCGGTGGTGTTGTGTAAAAAAATCATCGGGGTATTGCTTTGATCACACAGTTGCAAAAAGTGCGCGGCTTTTTTGGCGCCTTCGGGCGTGATGGGGCCGTTGTTGGTAATGATGCCGATGCGCCAACCGCCAATGTGCGCATGTCCGCACAGGGTTTGCTGATCAAAAGCCGCTTCAAATTCAAAAAATTCCGAGTCGTCCACAATGCGCATAATCACTTCGCGCATGTCGTAGGGAATGCGTTTGTCCTCGGCAACAATGCCGTGCAATTCTTCTGCGGGATAACGTGGTGTTTTTACCGCTCTGTCTTTTACTAGCGCACGCCCCGCATCGGGCGGCAGTTGTGCCACAATTTCCCGCGCCATGCGAATGCCATCGGCATCGTTCTCGGCAAGGTATTCGCCGGTCTGCGAAATGCATGCGTGCATTTCCGCACCACCCAGAGTTTCGTGATCAGCTACTTCTCCTGTTGCCGCTTTTAATAAAGGCGGGCCTGCCAGAAATAACTGTGTCTGACCACGGACAAGAATCACATAATCGGAAAGCGCAACCTGATAGGCACCCCCTGCCGTTGCATTGCCATGCGCCACGGTAATTTGCGGAATACCTGCGGCGGTGAGTTCCGCCTGCTGGCAATACACACGGCCGCCATCAAGAAATCCATGCGCTCCCCAAGGGTCAGGGTCGCCGCCGCCAGCCAGATTGCCTCCGCCGCTTTCGCTTAAGGAAACAACGGGTAAACGGCAGGCAAAGGCAATTTCCTGCAAACGCAGATTTTTCCGCGTGGTGGCGCTGTTAATGGTGCCGCCCTTGATAGCATAGTTCCACACCATCACCAGCACGCGGCGGCCACTGACATAACCAATGCCGACAATAATATTACCTCCGGCGCTGGAGCCGTCCTTGTCGCCATTCATTAAATAACCGGCAATGGGTGACAATTCCAGAAAGGGTGCGCCAGCATCCAGCAAATGTGCCAGCCGTTCACGCGGCAGCAATTTACCTTTTTTTTCAGCCTTGCTGCGGTAACTTTCTTCGCTGGCACGAAGGTTTCTTTCTACGCCGCGCACTTTTTCCACATAGGCTTGCATAAAAGCAACATTGGTTTTGAAGGCTTCACTTTGCGTATCGAGTTTGCTTTCGAGAATGGCCATTATAATTCGACCTCGTTGTTATTTTCTTCCGCACTTATTTCTACCAGCAGTGTACGCGCTTTAATTTGTTGCCCTGCGCTGGTTTGTACACTGTTCACCACGCCATCTACATCTGCGACATGGCGGTGTTCCATTTTCATGGCTTCCACTATCACCAGCACATCGCCTTTTTTTACTGCATCGCCTGCTTTCACCAGCACATCAATCACCAGCCCTTCGGTGCTGGCGAGAATTTTGCCGCTGCCTTGTGCATCTTTGGCAAGTGCAGCTTGGTAGGTAAGACGACGCACATTCACCGTGCGCTCGCCCAAATCCATGCTGAGCACATTGTCGTTCAGGGAGAACCAGACCTTTCTGTTAATTCCACCCAGACGATAATAAAAACAGGAATGTTCAATTTTTACATCACTGAAATCAAAACGGATTTCAATGTGCTCGTCATTAAAAAAAGTCACTATGAACGCATGGGACACTTTGTTTTTTACTGCATACACACGAAATACCGATGCAGTGTTGTTTCCCGCTTGCAATAATTCGCAGTGTTTTATGTCTTCACTGTTGCTCCAGTTTGCCAGTTCACCGTAGCTATGTGCATGGTGTTGGTGTATCAGCAAACAGGCCAGCGCAATATCCGATGGCTGATAATCCTTGCCCAGTCGTTGCAGCAGGCTGTCATCAATCAGGTTGGTGTGTGCACTGCCTGCCACAAAACTTGCTTCACACAGTAAATTCACCAGAAAGTTCTTGTTAGTTTTAAGGCCGGTAATTTTTGTTTCTGAGATAGCGCGTAACAAACGGCTGCGTGCCTGTTCGCGGTTTTCTCCCCAGCAAATGATTTTCGCTAACATGGCATCGTAATAAGCGCTCACCAATGCGCCTGATTCAAAACCATGATCAATACGCACACCTTCGCCAGTGGCAGGTAAAAATTGTTGCAAGCATCCGGTTTGCGGAATGAAGCCTGCTGCGGCATCTTCGGCATACAAACGCACTTCAATGGCATGGCCGTGAAGTTGTAAATCCTGTTGTTGCATAGGTAAGGCTTTGCCTTCAGCAATCTGTAATTGCCAGTTCACCAAATCCAGACCCGTAATCATTTCGGTAACGGGATGCTCCACCTGCAAGCGGGTGTTCATTTCCAGAAAATAGAAATTGCGCGCATCGTCTACCAGAAATTCCACGGTGCCCGCGCCTTCGTAATTCACAGCTTTGGCGGCATTGACTGCGGCGGCACCCATCGCTTCACGAAGTTTTTCGGTCATAAAGGGTGAAGGCGCTTCTTCAATCACTTTTTGATGACGGCGCTGTACACTGCAATCACGTTCGCCCAGATGAATGACATTGCCGTACTGGTCGGCAAAAACCTGAATTTCAATGTGTCGTGCACCAATCAGGGCTTTTTCCAGAATCACTTCATCACTGCCGAAGGCGCTAAGTGCTTCCTTACGCGCTGAGGCGATTTCAGTTTTGAGTTGCTGTTCGTCGGCAGCGAGACGAATACCACGACCGCCTCCACCAGCCGCCGCTTTTATCATCAGCGGATAGCCGATTTTTTCTGCTTCTTTTTTCAGCGCTTCGAAATCCTGTGCGCTGCCCTGATAACCGCCTTGATAACCGGGAATGCAGGGGACTCCCGCTTCTATCATCAGGCGTTTGGCAGCGCCTTTATTACCCATCACTTCGATGGCGTGTACCGATGGCCCGATAAACTTGATGTTATTTTTCAGGCAGGCTTTGGCAAACTCGGCATTTTCCGACAGAAAACCGTAGCCGGGATGCACGGCATCGCACTGTGCGGACAGTGCGGCAGCAATCACTTTTTCAATATTCAGATAGGTTTCTGTCGCGGTATTTCCCTGCAAGGGAAAACTTTGATCAGCCAGTTTGGTAAACAGCGCGTGTTGATCGGCATCGCTGTAAATGGCCACCGCCTGATACCCCGCGGCTTGTACCGAGCGAATAATGCGGCAGGCGATTTCTCCGCGATTGGCGATGAGTATTTTTTTTGTCACGGAATAGTCACTCGTATTTTTAATCCCAATTCGGCTGCCGTTTTTCCAAAAACGCTGTTATCCCCTCTTTGGCATCGGCACTTTTCAAACAAGCATCCAGTTGTGCTTTCAAAAACGGAATGGCTTCATCAAAGTGTTGGTCTTCCTGTTGCACATAGGCTTGTAAACCCATGCTCATGGTGTTAGGTGCCAGTGCCGCAAAATCTGCTGCCAGTTTTGCAACATAGGCGTTGAGATGTTCAGGTTCCACACTCTTGTTGATTAAGCCAAATTGTTCTGCCGTTGCTGCATCAATGGCTTCGCCGCGCATAATGAAATCCAGCCCTGCGCGCTTGGGCATGACCCGAAACAATCCGGCCATCACCATAAAGGGCCACAAACCGCGTTTGATTTCAGGTGCAGAAAAAGTAGCGGTTTTTGCGGCAATGGCATGGGTGACATTGCAAACAATTAACAAGGCACCGGCAAGGACAGGCCCCTGAATACGCGCAATCACCGGTTTGTATAAATGTCGCAGACGCATACTGACATCGTTCATTTCACCGCGTTTGGGTACATTGGATTGTGGGCCACTGCCTTCGTGCCCACTCATCGAACGCAAATCACCACCCGCACAAAACACATCGCCTTTCGCGCCAATCACCACCACACGAATGCTATTTTCCTGTTTGGCATAATCCAGCGCATACAAAAGTTCATGGGTAAGGGTGGGATTTAAGGCATTTTTTTTATCGGGACGATTCAACACAATCGTCATAATGTGATTGCTGATGTCCAGTTCAATACATTCAAAAATCAATCCTTCCAGTGACAAGGTTTCACTCATGTTCTACTCCCGAATATCTGCCGATAAACTGTTCGGCACTTCAATAATTTTGGCACGCAAATATTCGCCGAGAGTTTTGGCTTGTCCGTCCATACGCACTGACGATGACACGCCTTCACCAAGAATGCCTTTAATAAAAAAATTCACTGCATAAAGATTGGGAAAATCATAACGCGCAATGTCAAAGGGTGCGGTGTCGGGTAACAGCGTTTTGAGTTTTTCTACAGTTAAATAACGGGATAAAAATGCGTAGGAGGCTTCGCTGTTTGCCCACACACCCAAGTTGGCACAGCCGCCTTTATCACCGGAGCGTGTGCCGAACAATCTTCCCAATGGCAGGCGCATGGTTTCACCTTCAGGAAAATCCAATGCAGGCATGGCTGCTCTGGCTACTGTTACTTCAGGCAAATTCAACTGATTGGTGGGTAAGACTTCTATAACCTTTCCATCAATATGGACACATTCAACAATGTGCTTGCTATCAACCAGTGCAGGCCAATAGGAAATAAAACTGTTACCGCCACCGGGTTTGCTGTGTGCGGCGAAGCCGGGGAAATTGGCCAGTGCCAACTCAATCATTTTGGCGGAAAAAATTCTTCCGACCAGATCCTGATTGTGCGATTTGACGTTAATGCTGAGCGTGGCATAGGCTTCTTCGTTGGTGGCCGGGTCTTCTTTATCGCTGCGAATCAGTTGCACGGAAACCGAATCGAATTTTTCCTTACCGCCGACCGAGGCAAACAACACATCAGTAAAAATGTTGGCTTTTTCTTCAATGTCCAACCCTGTCAATATCACATCCATGCCGTTGCGATAACCGCCCATCGTGTTGATGCACACCTTATGCGTTGCAGTGGGCGATGAGCCTTTGCAGCCGCTTACCCTTACGCGGTCTGTTCCCGTCTGTTCGATTTTCAAGGTATCAAAATGCGCAATCACATCAGGATTAAAATATTCGGGGGCAGCAATTTCATACAGCAGTTGTGCCTTTACCGTGCCCACCGAAACCAGTCCGCCCGTACCCGCATGTTTGGTGATGGTAAAACTGCCGTCGGCAGCAACTTCCGCAATGGGGAAACCGACATTGTGAAAGCTCGGCACTTCTTTGAAAAAAGAATAATTGCCGCCCGTTGCCTGAGCGCCGCATTCAATAATGTGTCCCGCAGCCAGTGCGCCAGCCAGTGCGTCGTAATCATCGCGCTGCCAGTTAAATTTCCACGCGGCTGGCCCCATGACCACGGCGGCATCGGTGACACGCGGGCAAATCACAATATCGGCACCTTCATCGAGCGCCGTTTTGATGCCCCAGGCACCCAGATAGGCATTGGCGGTAAGGACAGGATTACGCGAATCGGCCAGATGCTGACCTGTATCCATATTGGTAAAGGTTTCACCTTTGGCTTTCAAAGCGTCCATGTCGGCTAACAAATCATCGCCGTCGATAAAGGCCACTTTTAGATTCAAACCCAATTCCTGAATCATGGCCTCCACTGCATCGGCCATGCCCTTGGGGTTCAAACCACCGGCATTGCTGACCACCTTGATATTCTTTTCCTGACACTGCGCCAGCACCTCTTTCAGTTGTTTCAGAAAGGTGCCCACATAGCCGCCGCTGTCACGCTTGAGTTTCTGGCCGTAAAGAATGGCCATGGTCAACTCGGCCAGATAATCGCCGGTCAGCACGTCAATGGGGCCGCCTTCCACCATTTCTCTGGCGGCAGACAGCCTGTCGCCGTAAAAGCCACTGCAATTGGCAATCTTTATTACGTCCGGTTTTACCACTGCTGACATAGCCCCTCCTTCATTAGTACAGGCTTAGTACGGGTCGGGAATTTCCTGTTGCATCCATTATAATGATGCCTGATACTACCAAGCAAGCGCTTGGTTAGCAAGCGAACCTAATATGCCTTAAACAACGCAGCTAGTTTCCAGTCCATGAAAGTTGGTACCGTCATTCGCACCCTTATTACTGAGGGCAAAATTTCCGACCCCGATCAGCCGAAAGGCCGCTTGCTGGCCGCCGCTGCCAAGCTGTTTCGGGAAAAAGGTTATGCCGAAACCACAGTGCGCGAACTGGCCGCCGAAGTGGGCATTTTGTCTGGCAGCATCTTTCACCATTTCAGCAGCAAGGGCGAAATCCTGTTTGCGGTGATGAAGGAAGTGGTGGTGTCAATGGAAACCGCACTGGCACTGGCACTAGAGGAAGCCGACACCACCGAGCAGAAAATTCGCACCCTCATTGTGATTGAGCTGGCTTTTATTCATGGTAAAACCCGCAATGCCACCGCCGTGCTGATATCCGAATGGCGCTCACTCACCGAGGAACAACAACAGTATTTGTTGAAGGAACGCAAAGCCTATTTTGATTTGTGGCATGAGGTGCTGGCGCAAGCGCAACAGGAAGGGCTGACCCATATCGAACCCATTTACCTGCGCCAGTTACTCAATGGTGCGATTGTCTGGACGGCGTACTGGTATAAACCCGGTGGGGCATTGTCCATGAGTGCTTTGGTTGAGCGGGTTTTGGGGTTGGCTATCAATGGTGGTGTTGAAAACAAGGAAATATTGACTGGGTGAGTTTTGGGTTATTTTCTTGCTAAGCGGTGGTTTTGCTTGTAGGTTTAATTGTTATAAAAGATTAATCACAATTAAATTGTTGGGCGCACACGACCATGATTGCAAAAATATTAGGTTGGATATTGTCTCCTACGAGGATGCTATTTGATTTGCTAAAAGAGAAAGCCAATAACAGGGGTAAGTTTCATCGTTCATGGAGTCGCTTTTTCATTTACGCTGAACTTAGTTTCGCATTGGCTGCTTCTGCTATTACAGCAATTTGGCCAGATTTCTTAAGTTGTGTGGTCTTGTCAGTGGTCTTGTTGCTCGTAGCGTGGTCACGGATTAATGAACTCGTTTTTGCGTTCTACTGGGATGCGCTAAGTCACCTCAAGAATGAGGAGCAAGCTTCAGATTTGAAGCCTTATGAGCGACTTCAGATGGCGCTCAAAAGCTACATAGGGCTCATAATTTATTTTTCTATTATTTATTATTTTAATTGGCTGCAACAACCATTTAAACCAGAACATAACAATTTCTTCGAGAGCGCATATTTTAGCGTTATTACAATTACTACTCTAGGTTATGGGGATTTTCAGCCAGCTCACTGGTTGATGAAAGCTTTTTCTATGTATGAAGCATTAACAGGGTTGTTAATGGTAGTAGTTGTTATTGCTGCATATATTGGTGCCGATAAAAAAGCCGTTAAGCTTCACCCGCTGGCAGTGAATGTTATGTGTACAGATGTTGCTTTGGTTGTTGACTTGTCGGACGGTCGCAGCATTTCCGCACCTTTGGTCTGGTTCCCCAGACTCTCACAGGCAAGCTCGGTACAACGTGATAAGTGGACACTACTGGGTGATGGTGAAGGGATTCATTGGCCAGATATTGATGAGGATTTAAGTGTTGCCGGATTGTTGCTTGGCTCACATTGAATTTATTCCTCACTCCCTTAACCGCGATGGCTGAACATCAAAAAACTTTTTAAATGCCTTGTTAAAACTGGTGACATCTTTGTAGCCCAGTTCGCTCGCCACCACGCTGATTTTTTTGTTAGACACTTTCAATTCATGCTCTGCTTTGAGCATGCGCGCTTCCAGTAATAATTGCCTGTAGCTGTAACCTTCTTGTTTGAGTTTTCGATTAAAACTGCGCTCTGGCATACCAAAGTGTTCACACGCTTGCGTAATGGGAGGGGGTGTATTTGAAGGTGCATCGTACAATGCGTGGTGAATCCATGCTTTGACAGCACCGCCCAGATGCTTACTGTGTGCAAAGTTGGGTGTATGGGTTTCGATGATCTGCCGCACAATCTGGGGATTGGCCATCGGCAGTTTGAAATCGAGCAGCGATTGATGAAAGCGCACCTGACTCACCTTTGTTTCAAAAGTGAAGTGAATATTCGACAGTTCGGGGTTGTTAGTGATGAATTTCTTTTTGGCAAAAGGTAAATCCACCTCAATCAGGCGGGCGTAGCGTTTGTAGTTTCTGCCCGTCATCATTTTCAGCATGGCAAGCGCACTGCCTATGAGTGCGCAATCGATCAGTTCGAGAATAAAATCATCGTGTTTGGCACTTTTTTTCAGGGTGAGTGTGACCTGTTGGTTGAGGTGCTTTTTTTCGATGGTCAGCCCGGGCATGTAGGTGGGCAGGTAGTTCAAAAAAATATCCATCGCCTTGCCCAGCGTTGCCTCACTCATGGCGGCCAGCCCCACACTGCCATAGGCGTTAATGTGGGTATTCAGGCCGCACAGAAAGGCGAGTTCGTCGGGCTGCCTTTGGCTCACAATCAGGCCATTGAGAAAAATCAGATGAATGTGGTTGAAGGGCACCACCGTGTTTTCGGCATGAAGCTGCCGCGCGTTGATGCCCGTGCCTCTCAAGGCCAAATGCGCTGGAATGCCCAGCCTTTCAAAAGCGCCGAGTAGTAAATTGACGAAGTTGGTGGTGCCCAGTGTGTTGGTATCCATGTCGTTCTTCTTGTCTGTTGTAAAATTTATGATTGGTATTTTCAGCCAGTGGCGATGGTTATATGGCTTAAAATGCTTACTTGCAATATTTTTTGCTGGAATCTGCCTTGCGCCAGTTCTTTAATAAGCTTCATCATGATGGTTGAGGTGAGGTAGCACTATGTCCAGAAAATCGATTCCGTTGAAAGCAAGGCCGGTTGCCTTTCGATTTTCCAAACCGCCCAAGCGCCATTGGTCGAATGATGATCCGATTCTTACGCACTTTGTCGATGGCTTGATTTACCTGCTGCCTGCGGCGGAAGATTTTTTTATTCCAGCGATGCGGCAAGTCAGAAACAAAATTGAAGACGGTGAGTTGCAAAAGCAGGTCGGCGCTTTTTGTGGTCAGGAAGCGCATCATTCCAGTAATCACAAAGCGTTTAACGAACATCTCGATGCACTGGGTTACGTCAAACTCAGGAAAATAGAACAGAGCCTCATCAAGGTGCTCAATGCCTCGTTAAAAAAGGGCGAGCAGAGTGATTTTTTTGCCAAACTGAACATTGCGCTTACAGCAGGTGGCGAGCATTACACCTCCATGATTGCGCAGATTGTGCTGGAATCGCCCGAGCGTTTTTTATCAGACGACAGCGAAATCAGTGCCATGTTGTATTGGCATGCGGTTGAGGAATACGAACACCGAGCCTTGTGTTTTGATGCTTTTCAGGCCGTTTCAGGCAGCTATGTTCTGAGAATCACTGCGTATGGCCTTGTGACGCTGTTGTTTTTGCAAGCGTGGGCAAGAGGTGTGATGTACATGTATGGCAAAGATGATGTTGGTTATGTTTCAGGGGTATGGCGTTTGTGCAAAGCACTGGTACAAAAAGGCGGGAAAGCTGAAAAAAGTTTGCTCAGTGCTTTCATACCCACGCTGTTTAATTATTTCAGGCCAGGATTTCATCCCGGTGAGTTGGATAATGATCAGCTCATTGAAAGATGGATAAAAGATTATGAATCGGGCAAGGATATGACCCAAATCAATGCGTTGGACTACGCGTAGAGTACGCATAAAGGTGAGTGGCAAATGATGAACACAATCAAACATCGGGTGCCGTGTAAGGGCGCTGTTATATCGGCTTATGAATGGGGCAATAAGGAAAATCCCACGGTGCTGTTTTTGCATGGTTTTCCGGATACCCATGATGTGTGGAGCTTGCAAATACAGGCGATGGCGAAGCACTACCATGTGCTGGCGCTGGATTTAAGAGGCGTGGGTGAGAGTTCCAGAAATGGAAATCCGTTTGAATATCGCATTAACAACATACTGCAAGATATTGACAGTGTGGCCAATCAAATACTCGGCGAAACCGGCACCTTTCATTTGGTTGGACATGATTGGGGTTCGGTATTGGGCTGGTCTTATGTGTTTCATCGGCAGTATTCAAAACGGGTATTGAGTTGGAGCAGTTTTTCAGGCCCGCATCTGGGTTTAATGCTGCGCACTTATCGACGATGTTTTTTGAATCCTGTTGCATGGTTTAACAAAGTGCTGTCAGTGAGTGGTGAACAGAAATATCAACTGGCTGAAATCATACGCACTTTTGGTAAATACGCTGCGGTTTTTCCACCGTTAGCTGCGGTTAGATTTTCTTCGAGCCAGTATGTGGCGGTGAACCGTAAACTGATTCAATACGGTTATCCTGCTGATGATGCGTCGCTTGCTCAAAATGCACACGAAGTGAAAAACCGTTTTTTTAACACCATGTTTTTGTATTTAACCAACATACCCTTGCCACCGCGCATACCACACAAGCATGCCTGTAAAGTACCCACACAGATTGTCATACCCACACAAGATGAATTTGTGCGTCCCTGGCTTTTAACCAATTACAGCGACTATGTAAGCAAGTTGAGCTTCAAAGAAATTGATGCAAAACATTGGGTGCAAAGAACGCACCCTGAACAAGTCACAACACTGATTACCCAATTTTTGGAGGAAAGCGGCCATGAAATCATTTCTGAATAAAAAAGTGCTCATCACTGGTGCTGGCAGCGGCATTGGTCTGGAAACTGCCAAAGAATTTGCAAGATTGGGTGCGCATCTGTTGCTGGTCGACATCAATCTTGATGTGGTGAAAAAAGTGGCCGATGAACTCAGCGCAAAAGGCGTGGAGGCGGAAGCCTTTCAATGCGATGTAAGCAATCGTGAGCAGGTGCAACAACTGGCCAAACACATTCACGAAAAACATCAGAGCGTTGATGTGCTGGTGAATAACGCAGGTATTGGTGTGGCAGGCAGATTCCTCAATGTCAAACACAGCACCTGGGAAAAAACCATCGGCATTAATTTGTTTGGCGGCATTCATTTTTGTGAAGCCTTCTTGCCTGCGATGATTGAAGCAGGAAAAGGCGGGCATATTGTGAATATGGTGTCGGCTTCGGCGTTTATTGCCACCAAGGAAATGATTGCCTACACCACCTCCAAGTTTGCCTTTTTGGGTTTTTCAGAAGCGTTAAGAAGTGATTTGGCGAAACATAACATTGGTGTCACGTCGATTTGCCCGGGCATTGTGAACACACCCATCATTCAAAACACTTTGGTTGAAGGTGACGAAGCGCAGGCCGAAAAATTCAAAAGAACCGCTGTGCGTTTTTACAAGAAGCGCAACTATCCACCAAGCAAAGTGGCACGAGCGATTCCGAAAGCCATTCAGAAAAACAAAGCGGTTGTTCCCGTGTCACCTGAAGCGTGGTTTATGTACTACTCCAAGCGTTATTTTCCACTCGCGTGTGATTTGTTTTCACGCAGGAATTTATTGAAGGACGGAATCTAGCCTGGCAAGCAGTTTCTGGTTGAAGCCTTCCATAAATGCTTCAAGGTGTGGTTCAAGTTGCACGCCTGCATTGATGATGAAACCTGCGAGCATGTCGTAATGGCCGACCAGTATCATGATTTCAATGAGCTGCCTGTGCGAAAAGTGCTCCGATAAGGCCTTCCATGTTTCATCATCAATCACTTTTTGCTGTAACAGTTGATCACAGGCTTTAATGGCCAAAATCTCTTTTGGCTTTTGCATGGCCTCGGCTTCCTTGCTCAGGTTGAACACTTCTTCTTCGGTAACACCCACCGATAAGGCCAGCTCGATATGCTGCACCCATTCGTAACGACAGCGGCTATTCCACGCGGTACGTACAATCAGTTTTTCGCGCAAGCGTGCAGGCAAACGCCCGAAGGGAAACAGGCGAGACGCAAAAAACAACCACGCCCAAAACAGGCGAGGGTGGGTGTAGAACACCAGAAACACGTTCGGAATATCCGGTCTGCGAAAGGCGCGTGCTACGCGCGACAGGCTTCTTAAAAACCATGAGCGTTGTTGCAAGGTGGGGGCAGGAATGCGTTCGTGATTCAAATCCAGCCAGCCGCCTTCGGGAATGAGAATGTCTTTGGATGTTTTCAATGTGCTCACCTGTAGAGTTATTGATGTTGATGGCTTATTTGAAGTGTGTCATAAACCGTACCTTACTTTACAAAAGGGGAATACACCATGACAGAGACTTTTCAGGGCAAGCGATGCGTGATTACTGGTGCAGCCAGTGGCATTGGCAAGGCAACGGCGATGCGTTTTGCGCGCGAAGGTGCAGTGCTGTTTTTGTGTGATATTAACGAGCAGATGCTTAACACAACGGTTGCGGAAATTACTGCCCAGGGCCGTGGTGAGGTAAAACTCAGTAAAGCGTTTGATATTTCCGATTATGAGCAGGTTAAACAGTTTGCCAACGCCGTACATGCGCAGGTAGACAGTATTGATATATTGATGAACATCGCCGGAATTTCCACCTGGGGCACCATTGAGCAACTTGAAATCAAACACTGGCGGCAGTTGGTTGAAATCAATTTAATGGGGCCGGTGTACATGCTGGAATGTTTTGTACCTGCGATGATTCAGGCGCAAAAAGGCGGGCATATTGTCAATGTTTCATCAGCAGCCGGTTTGATTGGTTTGCCCTTGCATGCAGCTTACAGCGCCACCAAATTCGGTGTGCGCGGCATCAGTGAAGTGCTGCGTTTTGATTTGCGCAGGCACAATATCCATGTGAGTCTGGTGTGTCCTGGCGCGGTGAATACAGGGCTGGTGCAAACCATCAACATTGTGGGGGTTGATAAAAACCGCCCCGATGTTCAATCCACCATTCAGCGCTTCCAGAAACATGCGGTTTCACCTGAACAGGCCGCCAAAGCCATTATGCTCGGCGTGCAAAAGAAAAAATATATGGTGTTTACATCGTGGGATATTTGGGCAGCGCATAAATTACAAGGAACTTTGCCTTTTATTTATGAATGGATTATGCGCCTTATTAACTGGCAGGCGATGAAACTTTTAAAATGATAGCAGGTAGCAAGTTGTTACGAACAACGCTGTGGGCGCTGTGTTTCCAATGTGTTTTTTTATCGTTGGCGCACGCGCATCACGAAACTTCAGCGGCTGAATCACAAGCGGCTGGAATAACTGTTTCTGGCATAACTGTCATAGAAACAACGCCGCTGAATGAGCGTAGCCATGATTTTCTGCTCGACAGTGAATTTCTGGTCAAGCCGATGCCAGTGAGGGTCACCTTGCCAGCGAATTATCACGAATCGCCTTCCACTGCATATCCTGTTATTTATTTTTTGCATGGCGGTGCGGCAGATCACACACAATGGACAGATTTGGGGATAGAAGCCATCAGCGAAGGAATGGACGTAATTCTGGTGCAACCTTTCGGCGGACAAGGCAGTTGGTATCGTGATGCACGTTATGCCAGTGTCGGCTCGAAAATACAGTGGGAAAGTTATTTTATTCAAGATGTTATCCCTTGGGTCGATCAGCACTTTCGCACGCACGCAAGTGCACAACAACGTGCGATTGTCGGGCTTTCAATGGGGGGTTACGGTGCAACGGTGATTGCCGCACGCTTTCCTGAGTATTTTTCTTCGGTATCGAGTTTTTCTGGTGCGGTAGATATTAGTGGTTGGTTGGTGGCGTGTTGGGTGGGCGTATCGCCGTTTATTGATGTACGTTTGCCTTTCACGATTTTTGGCCTGTGGCCTTTTGATGAACAAGTGCGTTTGCAAAATAATCCGCTGAGTCTGGCTGAAAACCTGAAAGGCAAGCATCTCGCCTTTTATTTTGGCAATGGCAACAAGGGTGAGCTGGACGATTATAATCCCTTGAATCTGCCTTATCGTTTTATGGGGTGGCTACAGGAAAAACAGGTGCATAACATGAATGTCGCCATGCACCAGAAATTACTGGCTCTGGGGGTTGAGCACGACTACAAACCCTACGGCGATGGTATGCACGCACATGCGTGGTGGGAAAGAAGTCTGAAAGAGGAATTGCCCATCATAATGACTGTGTTTGAAAAGAACCGAACTGCGACAGAATTTTAGCTGCATGACAAGCCAATATACTTTTGAAAATCCCTATAACGGCGGAGCCAATCTGGTGGTTCCCTCATTGCTGAAATGGCGCAGCAAGGCTGTGTTGAACAGGTTAAAACAGAACTACAAAGAGGCATCGCAAGCATCAGAAATTGATTTCGACAAGGTGGAAGAATTTTTGCATTCTTTTCTTGAGCGCAAGACCAGTCACCCTGAAACAGGTCAGAATCCTGCTTTTGCCTATTGCCCAAAATTAACCGCAAGACCGTTCTGGAGTGAAACAGATTCTGAACTCACTGCTTTGGTTTATCACAGTTTGCGTAGCCATGAGCAGGCGATTAAACAGGAATACCTCAAAGTAGTCGCTAACAATACTGTAAGTATGAATGACATTGATACTGGTAAGGGGCACCTGAAAGCCAATAGCTGGAAGAATATCAAGCTGGGCGATTTGACCAGCTTTCCAGATTATGCAAAAAAAGAATTTCCGCAGACACTGGCCGCGCTTGAACCTTTCAAACACAGGATTTTCTCGGCTGAATTGATTGTGATGGAACCCGATACTGTATTGCCACCCCATACCGATGCCACCAATGCCTATCTGGTTTGTCATTTGGGTCTGGAGGTTAAAAAGAACTGTGGTTTACAAGTGCACAGGGAAATTCGTGAATTCCATGAAGGCGATATTATTTTCTTTGATCAAAGTTATGTGCATTCTGCGTGGAACAAAGGCGATGATACCCGTGCCAATTTGCTGATTACTTTTTTTCACCCTGAAATCAGCGAGCAGGAAATTATTCTGATTCGCGAATTTATGCACAGGATAAAAAAACAGGCACTGATTTTTTCGCCGTTGATGCTCATTGAATATGGTTTTCTGAAACTGTTTTCCAGAAAACCATAAATCCATACAAAGCCGCTTATTTAATCAAGGGGTCTCGCGGCATACCCAGAATCCTTTCGGCTATCTGGTTACGCGCAATTTCCGAGGTGCCTCCTGCAATCGCCAGCGCACGTGCCGCCAGAAACATCATATTCACCATTGCGGCTTCGTTATCGAAGGTGGCAGCACCTTCACCAATAATGCGGCTGGAAAGCTCGGCAGAATTCAAGGCCAGTTCCGAACCCAAAAACTTGGTGATGTTGCCTTCAGGCCCGGGCTCAATACTTTGAACCGCACGTTCGGCAGAACGCAAATTCATTAAACGCGCAGCCACTTCCATTGCGGTGAGTTGCCCCACTTCACGTTTAATACCCAGATCATCGGGTGTGAAGCGCTGCATTAAAGTCAGTGGAGAACCATTCAGGAAGTTGCCGACACCCATGCCGCCACCAATCGAAACACGCTCATTCCCCAGTGTTGCTCGTGCGACTGTCCAGCCTTGGTTGATGGGGCCAACCACGTCTTCATCGGGAACAAACACATCATTAAAGAACACTTCGTTGAACATGGCTTGTCCAGTGACCTGACGCAGTGGTTTCACCTCAACGCCTTTGGCTTTCATGTCGATAATCATCATGGTAATGGCCTGATGCTTCGCAGCCTGAAAATCCGTTTTAACCGTAGCAAAACCGTGGCTGCAATAATGCGCACCACTGGTCCACACTTTTTGCCCATTCACTATCCAGCCGCCGTCCACTTTTTTGGCCTTGGTTTGCACCGCCGCAGCATCGGAACCGGCGTTGGGTTCACTAAACAGTTGGCAGAATTCCATATCGCCTTGCAGGGCAGGTCTTACATATTTTTCCTTGTGATAGTCATTGCCATGCTGTGCAATGGTGAGCGTATTCCAGCCGCTGATGCCAAGATTGGGAATGGGCACATTGGTTTTGGAAAATTCCTGATCGATAACCAGTTGCTCAATGGCGCCCGCTGCCAGCCCCCAGGGCTTTGGCCAGTGAGGTACCAGATACCCTGAATCCGCCAGAAACTTGCGTTGCTCACTTTGCTTGACACTTTCAAGTTGTCTAACAAAGGCTTGTACTTCACTGCGATAAGCTTCGGCTTCAGGTGGCAGTTCAATTTTGTAACTGCGTTTAATGTTTTGTGCTGAAAGATCAACAATTTCCTCTTTTGCCTTTGCGCCACTAAATAAGGCATTCAAGGCTTGTGCACGACGAATATACAAGTGGCAATCGTGTTCCCAGGTAAAACCAATGCCACCATGCACCTGGGTATTCATTTGTCCGCAAAATACAAAAGCAGGCATGGCAAGGCTGGCTGCAATCACACTGGCGAATTCCGCCTGTTTGTTTTCCTGTTCGGCACGGGCTGCATCCCATGCGGCGGCAGTGGCACATTCAGCTGCCATAATCATGTTGGCGCAGTGATGTTTTACCGCCTGAAACGTGGCGATGGTGCGCCCGAATTGCTCACGAATCATGGCGTAGTCCACCGCCATTTTTACGCAGGCATGCGCACCGCCAGAAGCTTCAGCTGCTGCCAGTGTGCGGCCTAATCTCAAAGCTTCGCGGTAGGCACCTTTAAAAATATGTGCAGCTTCAACACTGACATCTTTGGCCACAAATTCCCCAACACGACGGCTGGTATCCATATTGCCTTTCTTTGCAAGCGTCAGTCCTTGCTGTTTGGCATCGAGCAATACCATGTCGTCACCTGCCCTGAGCAACACCTTGTTAGCCAGTTCTGCGCCCAGCACCAGACCTGATTTGCCGTTGAGTGTGCTACCGCTGAGGCTCAGATTGCCGCCCAGCCCGACAGCACCCGGCATTGAGCCATCTGCAAGGCTCGGTAACAGTGCAGATTGAACAGCGTCATCAGCCACCTGACTGATGAAAGCCGATGCCCATACCGTTGGCAGGAAGGGGCCAGGTGCCAGTTGATAACCCAGCTCTTCCACAATGATGACCAGTTCGGGTAAACCAAAACCCGTTCCGCCATAGGCTTCGGGCAGATGGATACTGAGCCAGCCGAGTTCAACCAGCTCTTTCCAGAATGGGGGAAGGCTGTCTTCGCCAGCTTCCAGTGTTGCTCTTGAAGCTGCTCTGACCTGATGATCGCTCAGGAATTTTCGGGCAACGCGTGCGATTTCCTGATGCTCTTCGGTGATTGCAATAGCCATGGTCTTCTCCTTGATGTCAATTCAATGTGCGCATGATGCTAACCAAATTCAGGCAAGCAGATAAGCCGCAAGCTGATGACATCTGGAATGGAATGACACCTCACTTCACACAGCCTGAAACTTTATTTTTTGAGCGTTATGAATTGCTGTAAGCTCTCACAGTTTTACAGGGGGGTGTTCTTGCCTCATGGAAAGCCAGTTCATATGCCGAAACAACAGTTTGAAAATCGATACCAGAAGCTTCAATACGAAGTGATGGGGCAACTCGTCAGTGGAACCGCCAGTAGCACCAAGGTGCTTATGTTGGTTCATGTATTCACCCTCGGCGTTCCTTATGCTTTCTATCTGCTCTTCAAAACAGTTGAGTATCTTTACGATGTCCAATATCTAAACACAGAGTTTTTACAGCACTACTATTTCAGCAGCCATCTTCTTACGCTCAATATACTTTTGAATATCGTCGTGGGCTGGGTTCTGTTGCGCAAGAATCTGAATCCCATGCTCTATGAGCTGTATTCCAGCTTGAGCTTCAACCTGCATGCGTTTTATGTGGCGTTTTTCTTTGGAATTTTTGTAACTCCGGGGCTTCTGGTTTTAATACTGATGCTGGGTTTTTCGGTGATTATACTCAGGCCGTGGATTCTGATTTTAAATTTGCTGGTCTTTTTTATGCTGTTTTTCCTGACAGCCATTGCACATGTCAAATATCACTTTCCTTATTTGCCTTTGCTTTCATCACTGAGTGTTTATGATGCAGAAATCCGCACATTTCTTGTTCCGGCCGTTGCGGTTTATTGCATTATTCTTTTTTTACTGTTCTTTTATTTTTTTAATGCACTGTCTCAGGCAACCAAAGACAAGCAAAGGTATTTTACGACCATTACAGAAAAATTATCGCGTTACACATCGCCACAAATTTATGAGGGCATTGTGAATGCAAAATCTGGAGAAATTTCTCTGGAAAGCAAGATGAAATTCCTCACCATATTTGTGTCAGATATTAAGGATTTTACCCGCATTACTGAAAACATGGAGTCGGAAACACTCGAAATCATATTGAATGAATACCTTGAGGCAATGAGTTCGATAGCACTGGAATATGGCGGAACCATTGATAAATTTATTGGTGACAGCGTGGTGATTTTTTTTGGCGATCCCGCTTCATTTGGAAAGCAGGAAGATGCTGTTCGTTGCGTGAATATGGCGTTAGAGATGCAAGAGAAATTGGTCGAGATGAATACAAAATGGTTGGCGTTAGGGTTGATTGAACCATTGAAAATCCGCATCGGTATCAATAGTGGTGATTGTATTGTGGGTAACTACGGCTCAGACACTTTGCTGAACTATTCAGTGATTGGTAAAAATGTTGGTATAGCGAGTTTGCTGGAACAGCAGTGCCCACCGAATCACATTCTGATTTCGCAACGTTCTATGGAACTGGTTGAAGGCGCTTTTGATGCTGAGCAAAATCCCGACATGGCTTTCCCCAGCTTCTTTGTTAAAAAAAGCACGGCTGTATCTGATGATGCAGGTGAAAAGTATCTGGATAAAAAAGTTGAAGCGTTTCTTGAAAGCATTACCTGGAATTCGCTTGATCAGCAAGACAAGCATTGGCTAAGTCGTCGTATCTCAAAAAACATAAAACAACAAGTATGAAAAAATTCAGTTTTTCACAATTGCTCGATGATTTGATTCACGAAAGAATTGCACTGCGTGCGGCAACTTCCTGGTTTAATCTGGTTTCGGTACCCATTACCTTGGGGGCTGGTGCCTACTTTTTCTGGCTGGAAACCAGCAAGCCTGAACTGAGAATGGATGCCGAGATGCTCAGTCAGTTTTATTTATTCATTGTGATTGTCGCGGGTTTTGCCTTGAGCCTGAGCGTGATCGGGTTTTTATTTGTCGATGACGAGAATGAAGATAGCTATGTCACAACTTCCCTTTATGGCTTTTATGTTGGTTATTTTATTTTAAGTACTTTTTTGGGTATTTTTATCTCGCCGGTTTTTTTGATTTTATTGTTTGCATTGATTATTCATATCCCTGTTTTTGGCGGGAGACGTTTAATACCGGCCTTGCTCATGGTGATTTTTCTGATTGTGATTACCGCCTATGCACAGGTCGCTGGTCTTACAAAACCCTGGCCGCTGGTAAGCTCACTGAGTTATACCGAGGCAAACTTCATGCACATTACGGTATTTACCTATCTGGTATTGATGCCTGGCAGTGTGTTGTTGCTGATTTTTCTTGCCAGAGCCTACATCAACAGCTTTCGTGAGATTAACGGCAGACTTCAATCTATTTCAGTCAAACTGTCGAAATACCTTTCTCCTCAAATTATTGATTATATTTTTCAGGATGAATTCAATAAAACCGAGAAAACAGAACGGAAAAATATCACCGTATTTTTTGCTTCTATCGAAAACTTTAATAGCAGGGTTAAAGACAAGTCTCCCAAAGAGGTATCGCTGATATTAAATCGCTACCTCAATGTTATGACGGAAGTTGCATTGGAGCATGGCGGCACCATCGATAAGTTTATTGGTGATGAAATCATGGTTTTCTTTGGTGATCCGGTGAGTAAAGGCATGTGGGAAGATGCAGTCGCCTGTGTTGAAATGGCGCTGGCGATGAAACGAAGAATGCGTAGTTTGAATCGTGAATTTGCCGAGCAGTTTTCTGAACCCTTGTCTTTAAGAATGGGCATCAATACAGGGTATTGCACCATCGGTAATTTTGGTTCCAGTGCAAAGATGAGTTATACCGCGATTGGAAGCCATGTAAACCTTGCTTCCAGAATACATGATGCTGCGGGTGGTGGGCAGATTTTTGCATCGCATAATACGGTAGCACTGATTGGTCAATCACTGGTGTATGAGCAAAAAGAAATTTCTTCTTTGAAAGGCTTGAAGCGTGATTTTCAAATTTTTGAGATATTGGAAAGTAAACAGGAAGACTCGAAAGGTGAACAAATCCATCAACTGGAAAAGCAGTTGGAAGGTTTCTTTTCTGAAATTAATTTTTCCGGTTTAAGCAAAGAGGAACAATCTTTTGTGTTGAACCAGATTCTTTCAAAATAAAATAAGGTGCAGTATGGACTGGAAAGTTTTTTTAATGATTTTTGCTTCGGTATTGATAGCGGAACTGGGTGATAAAACCCAGCTTGCGACCATGCTGTTTGCCAGTGACAAAGAAGTGAGCAAATATCTGGTTTTTCTTGCTGCTTCCACTGCGCTGATTGTGGCTTCTGCACTGGGGGTGCTGGCGGGGAGCCTGTTGTCTGAATACATCAATGAAAAATATCTGCATTACATTGCAGGTATGGGCTTTATCCTGATTGGTGCCTATACGCTTTATCATGCGGGAGCCTGAACAGAATGTTGAAAGACAATAGCGTTATTTTGGTTTTAAATATCATCTGAATTTAACACATCAGGAAATTCAATATGCAAAACAGAATCACTCAGGCGGATACCTTGTTCAATGCAGATGGCACTCTCAAACATCGCGGTTGGGCAACTCAGCCATTGCTGGAATATAACCGCAGTGCCTTGCCCAGCTCATGGTCACGCACCAAGGAGTGGGAGTTTTATGGCGCTTACGATGAGGATTTCGGCGTGGAAGCTGTTGTTGCTGATCTTGGGATTTTTACGCTCATAGGCACGGTTTTTCATGATTTTAAAACACACAAGTTGCACCGATGGGGTGGCCTGATTCCTCTAACAAGAGGTAAGGTAGGTCTGTCGAGCAATCCAATCGAGTGTGAATTGAACGTAAAAAACCTTTTGTTTGGCTCCATCGTTATTGAAAAAAAGCCACACCAACATCGCTTACAGATTGATGCGCCAAAATTCAAAAAATTCAAGGTAGACATTACTTATAAAATCAACCGTGATGATGACGCGATGGTGGTAGCTACTGGCTACGAAAACAGCAAACATTTTTATTATAATTACAAAAAAAATATGCTTGATGTCAGTGGTGAGGTGTCCTTTCAGGGGGAAACCCGAACCTTGAGTGCAGAACATGCCAGCGGCAATTTTGACTGGGGCAGGGGTTACTGGCCGTATCAAACAAGATGGTTCTGGGGCACAGGCGCTGGCCGTATTGGCAACGAAAAGGTCTGGTTTAATATTGGTTATGGTTTTGGCGATTTAAGTACGCACAGCGAAAACATGATTTTTGTTAACGGTAAAGTACATAAAACCAGTCAGGTAACTTTCCACACCCAGTCAAAGTTTTCACGCAAGGATTGGACTTTCACCAGCGACGATAACCGCATCAACCTCACACTCAAACCCTTGATTGATTGCTCGGGCAAATTCAGCCTTGGTTTCGCCAAAGCCGACATCAATCAGATTCACGGGTTGTATTACGGCACGCTGGTGCTGGATGACGGGCGTGAAATTCAGGTTGATGGCATTCATGGTCATGCTGAGGACATTAGCTATTTGTGGTAGTTGAGGGAGTAAGCCTCATTAATTACTACGAATGCAGTATCGATAATCACTATTATCTATAGTAAATTGCGCGCTGAATTGCTTTCCCTCTTGTTCAAATTAAAGGCTTCGCTGTGTCCAAATTTATTACAGAAACCGTCACCCATGTTCATCACTGGAATGATTGGCTGTTCAGCTTTCGTACTACCCGTCAACAATCCCTGCGTTTTGAAAATGGCCATTTCATTATGATTGGTCTGGAAGTGGACGGTAAACCGCTGATGCGTGCCTACAGTGTGGCGAGTGCCAATTACCAACCTGAGCTGGAATTTTTCAGCATCAAAGTGGCGAATGGCCCGCTCACTTCCCGCTTGCAAAAAATCAAGGTGGGTGACCCGATTCTGATGAGCACCAAACCTACAGGAACTTTGATTGCAGGCAATTTGCGCCCTGGCAAGCATCTTTATTTGCTTGGCACGGGAACGGGTCTGGCACCTTTTATGAGCATTATTCGCGACCCTGAAATTTATGAGCAATTTGAAAAAGTGGTGCTGTTTCACGGTGTGCGCGAAATTTCCGAATTGGCGTATCAGGATTACATTGAAAACGAATTGCCCAATGATGAATTTCTGGGCGACATGGTGCGTGAACAACTGATTTATTATCCGTCGGTGACACGCGAGCCGTATCGCAATAATGGCCGTTTAACCGATTTGATGACCAGCGGGAAACTGTTTCTCGACATCAATCTGCCCAAGCCCACACTGGAAGATGATCGCTTCATGCTCTGTGGCAGCCCAAGCATGTTAAAAGATGTGTGTGCCATTCTCGACGAAAGAGGGTTCAAGGAATCCCGTCACGGCAAACAGGCGGAATATGTGATTGAGCGTGCTTTTGTAGAGCAGTAAACGCACGTTATTGATAATCATTCTCATTTTCTTTAGGATTGCCCACCTTCTGCTGATTATTCAAATGTTTACGGAGCGTGGTTATGACTGACCCAATCATCCAGTTTATTGACGATGGTGGCCCTGTCGTAGTGATTCTGTTTGCCATGTCAATCGTTGCGCTGGCGATTGTGCTGTACAAAAGCTGGCAGTTTTATCTGTTGAAACTGAATGCCAGAAAGGAACTCGAAGCAGCGTTACAAGCTTATAGAGCGGGTGATGTAAACCGTGCCACCAGCATAACAACAGGTTCACCCAACCCCGCGATGCAGGCGATGCACATGGTGATGGTCGCGCGTCACAAAAAATTACCTGAAAACCGGATTCGGGAAGAAGTACAACGCTACGGCAGTGATGTACTGTTTCAGTTGCGTCAGGGTTTCAGGCCGCTTGAGGTGATTGCCTCGCTTGCCCCCTTGTTGGGTTTGTTAGGCACGGTGATGGGCATGATTACTGCTTTCCAGCAACTGGAAGCTGCGGGAAACAAGATAAACCCTGCCATGCTGTCTGGCGGTATCTGGGAAGCGTTGTTGACCACAGAAGTCGGGCTGATTGTGGCGATTCCTGTAGTTGCGCTGTTAAATTGGCTGGAGCGTCGTGTCGATAACATTGCGCATGACATGGAAAATTATGTTACGCAGGTATTCACGCTGGAAGTGTCTGAATCCTTGCAAGCCAGTGTCGGCGAAGTTCAGGCAAAATCAGAATCTGCCAGTACCCTCCAGAAAGCAAATGCCAGTGATGCAAGCGCAGCCGCTTAGTTTTAACAAGCCAAAACCACCGAAAAGACTCGTCAGTTTAACCGCGCTGATTGATATGGTGTTTATTCTGTTGATGTTTTTTATGTTGGCGACCAACTTTACGATATCCAATAGCATCAGCGTGGGTGTGGCACCCGTTTCAGAAGTGCAGGGCTTTGATAAAAAAGGCAGCATTCTGATTGAAGTGAATGAAGGCGAATTTCTTTTTAATGATGAAGTGGTCGAAGAAGCTCAACTTGCAGCGCGTGTGCTGGCGCATCTGCAACTGTACCCCGAAGCGGTGTTACACATTCAGCCAAAGGTAAACACGTCAATCCAGCATGTCATTGATGTGATTGATTTGATGCAGCAGGAAGGCATCACCAATTTTACGCTGGTACCTGATCCGCAGTGGACAGCCAAGGCTGGATAAAACCATGAAACTGAAACAGCAAACCACACGTGCCGACAGTGAAGATAAAATTCTGCCACTGATTAACGTGATTTTTTTGTTGCTGATTTTTTTCATGATTACCGGTGCCTTGACCATGAGTGATCCCTTTGAAATTGAAGCACCTGTGTCAAGCAGTGAAGCTGATGAGCCGCACGATGACTTTCAGGTATTTATTTCAGATGACGGCGATTTTGCGCTGAATGAAGAAGTGCTTGCACAGGAAGATGTATTGCGTCGTCTGGAGCTGGCGCTTGACAATAAAACGCTCGGCTGGGTCGAAATCAAGGCCGACAGGCGCACCGAAGGCAATCTGGTAATCAGCTTTATGAACAAACTCAAGGAACTGGGCGTTGAGCGTGTCAATCTGATTACCGAACACGCAGGCTAGTCACTGTTATGTTGATGTTAGATTACCGCCATAAGTTTGCTGCTGCCTTGCTGGCGATTTCCCTGCATCTTGCAGTAGCTCTGGCATTGGGTTGGCAACCTGCTGTGCAAACGGTACAAAAAGTGAATGTCGGTGTGGCGAAGGGAATTGGTCAGGGTGGTCTTGAAATTGGTCTGGCTTCGATGAGGGTGCAACACGCCAGAACCCCAAGCGCGTCGCAGCCCAAACCCAAAGTGGTCGAGAAAAAAGAAGCAGCAAAAATTGCCAAAGACAAGGCTCCAGTGGTTGAAACAAGCGAGGCGCTGGAAGCCACTGAAGCCATTGGTGATCAGCGTCTGCCAGAATCCGCAGGCAATGAAGGCGGCGGTGTACCGCTCACCGAAAAAAACTATATGAGCACCTTGCAAGTATGGCTGGAGCGCCACAAAAAATATCCGTATCAGGCGCGTCGTGCAAATATTGAAGGCACCGTAATTTTGTATTTTGAAATCGACAGGGAAGGCAAGGTGCTTGAGTCCTACATTCAACAAAGTTCCGGTTACAGCCTGCTTGATGATGCTGTGCTGGATATGCTGCGACGTGCGCAACCACTACCCGCCATGCCTGATGATATGAATCAGAAAAATCTGGTTTTGATTTTGCCAGTACAGTTTTATTTGAGATAAATACGCTAGATTCTTCGGCTTCGCCTCAGAATGACAGAAAATGTCATCCTGAGCGTAGCGAAGGATCTCTCTTTACTGAATCGTGCATTTACCGTTGTTAATGGACACCACGCCGCGCTCCTTGAGGCGCACACGGAAGCTGATCACCTTGCCATCTTTCCACATCTCTACAATTTGTGTTTCACCTGGAAATACAGGGGAAGAAAAACGCACATCAAAACCTGTAATCTGGGTGGCATCGTAATCAAGCATGGTTTTAACAACTGCATGACAGGCGATGCCGTAGGAGCACAAGCCATGCAGAATGGGTTTGTCGAACCCCGCCATTTTGGCAATGTTGGGGTCGCGATGCAGAGGATTACGATCACCGCACAGTGCGTAAATCATCGCCTGATCCACGCGCCCGGGCATTTCACACACCGCATCAGGCGCGCGTTCAGGCAAGCTATGAGGAACTGGTGCACCTTCCGCAGAGCCGCCAAAACCGCCATCGCCTCTGAAAAACAGCGTGGCACCAATTGTATAAAGCGGGGAACCATCGGCCAGCGTAACCGTAGTATCGGTAGTGACCAGTGCACCTTTGCCTGCGCCCTTGTCGTACACACCGCTGACACTGTTGCTGATTTTTGTTTGTGCCGCACGCGGAATCGGTTGATGAATTTGCAGACGTTGCTCGCCGTGTAGCATCAGGCCGAAATTCATTTTTGCCATCAGTAACTGACCTTTGGAAGGCGCAGGTCTTTGGCCAGGTTTGGCATGATTCAATACCGTGGCGGCGGTTGGCAGCACACTTTGGCCGATGCTTTCGCACACGTAGGGCAGTTCTTTGGCATCGAGTGGATCGCGCCCCATACCAACAGCGACGTTGTACAACAAGGTGTCGCGATCAGTGTAGATGCCTTCGGTGGTTTGTGGGGTATCGGTGAGTGCTGCTTTTACTTCTTCTAAAGTGATGGCCATAGCTTGCTCCTGAGCTTTATTTAGTGGTTACCGAGTAGTTGCGGTGGTTTGCCTGCACCGAATAATTTCGAGCGCAACACAGGATACCAGACCGGTGGTGAAGGAATCAGGAACTCCGGTGTCAGTTTGTATTGCACACGCATGATGCCGCGCAAACTGCCATAGATGCGTCGTGAATTAGCGGTTTTTTCCCAGCCATAGGCGGCACGAATATGTTCGGGCAGCGATTCCACCGTGAGTGCGGTAAATAACCAGCTAAACATCGTAAACGGAAAACGTGCACCGGATAACAAGGCATCGCCTACGGCTTTTGCCGCTGGAGTAACTTCGAGATGGTTTTGCACCATGTCATCAAAATAGGCTTCAAAATCACTCAAGGTTTCAGGAATGTACTTGGGTTTTACGTTGAAGAATTGCCCGAAGATTTTCGATTCCTGATACATGCGTTCAAGGCGTGCACGTGGTACGGCATAGCCCACTTCCTTATGGCCAAACATGATGCCCTCCACCAGTGTTGCCCATACCCACAGATTGGCTTCGGGATCCATCGCGGAATAGCTGCGTTCGGGTTTGTCGCCATAGGCAGGAATTTTGCCCTTAATCGGAATGTGTGCCTTGAATACATGGTCGGCAATATCCAGCGCAAACTGCTGCGTGCCCAATGCAATCGCAAATACGCCGACAAAGGTATGAATGCCGCGTTTGGCGGGATTGGTATCGAATTCACTATGGTCATGCACCCCTTGTGCAATTACCGGATGAGCAACCTGCAATAACAGTGCACGCGCAGCACCGAAAAAAGTAGAAGGTGCAATCGACAGTTTGCGGTATTCAGAATCGCCAGGGAACAGCCCCATGTTGTTATCCAGTCCGGTGCTGAGTGCCAGTTCGTACACATGTTGTTTGAACAGCTCATGCGATTTATAGGTTTCAGGTAATTTGTGTTCAGATGCTGGCGTTGCGGTATTTTGCTTGGTCATGATGATTACCTCGACGTGTGTGATTCATTTTGAACAGCAATTTTCAAAAAGTAAACATGGTGTTTACATCATCCGGGCAGATTGTCCAATCGCGGTTTCAGCAGAATCGGCAGATATTTCCCGATAAAAATCGCGAACGCAATACACCAGCAGCTTGCAGCGGCGAGAATCCATACCTGACTGTCTTGCGGGAACAGAATCACGCCCAGGGCGCGGATGACGGCTGAAATGCCTATCAATGAAAAGCTGAACGCAATCAGGGTGGACACTTTCAAGGGTCTGGCGGTATGTCCAAGCGATACGCGAGACATCATTGCCAGAATCATGCCTGCCATCGAGCCGACCGTGAAACAATGCAGCACCGCGCTGAGCTGGTGAATCAGCGCAAACGACCAGAGTGCGAGTAACAACAAGCCGACAGGAAGAAACATGTAGGACAAATGCAGCGACCACAACAGCGGATTGGCGAAAGTATGAATGCCACCCCATCTGAGCCAGCGTATGAAATGGCTTGTTGCAGCAATCAGGCTCAGCGTACCGAGCAGCCAGCGGTTGACGTTTTCCAGCCCGAACAGCGCCAGAATCACCAACATCGCCAAGCTGCCGATGGCGAGCACTTCCAGCGGCATCATTGCGTCCTTGCGCTGGTAGCGGGAAGCATTGGCGGTAAAGAAAGGAATCACTCTGCCGCCAATCATGCACACAAACAGGTTAATCAGAAAAATACTTGCATGGTGTATGTGCATGGCGCTTTGTGCTTCACCCTTTAGCAGAAAAAAGTGACTGCCCGTATTGAGGGCAGCCAATAACATCAACATACAGGGGAAAGCGATATTGTGTGTTTGTCGGGTTTTGAAAACCGACAGCGCAACGCATATTGCTGCGCAGGGCAAAAACGCAATATCCAGTATCGTCCACAACCATAGCGGCTGGGCGGATAGCGCCAGCCCGAAGCGCGGCAGTAACCACAGTAAAAACAGCACTGCCAAAGGCCAGCCGGATACGGTGGGCATGCCAGTCCAGTTTCTTACGGCGGTGAGCAGAAAGCCGACCACAATCGCAGCACCAAAACCGAAAATCAGTTCATGCGCATGCCACCACACGGGGTTGCCATACAAAAGCGGTTGCCACAAGCCCTGCCAGAATCCTGCCCACAACACCATACTTGCCAGTGCCAGTATCGAACCACCCAGAAAAAACGGCCTGAACCCCAGTGCAAAAGGTACCAGTGAGCGTGCGGACGGGCTTTCAGGGAAGGTCTGGATTTTCATGTATTGCCTGCCTGTGTGTGTCGGTTTAATATGTATTCTTAATACATATTATAAAAAATTCAACCGTTTCAGGAAGACAGGGAATGCAAATTGCCAAATCCACTGATTATGCACTGCGTACATTGATGTATGCGGCTTCGCGGCCTGATGAGATTGTGACCCAGACAGAGGTCGCCGATTTTTACCAGATTTCTCGTGAGCACCTGCGCAAGATTATTCATGAACTGGCCAAGTCGGGTTATCTCGATACGCGCAGGGGAAAGTCGGGCGGCTTCAAACTCGCAAGTGCGCCGGAAACCATTGGTATAGGCGAAATTGTGCGTTTGTTTGAAAAAGAGCAGGAGAGTGAAATCGTTGCCTGTGAAGCTACGAATTGCGCTTTGAAAAGTAATTGTCGAATGAGAAATGTGTTTATACAGGCCGAGCAGAATTTCTATGCGGCGCTTGATGACCATTCCATCGCCGATATGCTTACCCCTGCAACCCGCCGGATTCTGTTACAGCCTGCGCCTGTTACCACTCTGTAAAAAAATGCTTTGCTTTATTTAAAGATGTATAAATAATACATTTTATAATCACGCATTCAGTTTCTGGAAGGTTCTGCCTATGTCATCGTCGTCACCCTCTGTAAAAATCGAAACCTATAATGATTACATTGTACGCATGTTTTTGCTCGCGGCGGTGGTGTGGGGCAGCATTGGCATGTTTATCGGTGTGTTCGTTGCTGCGCAACTGTATTGGCCTGCACTGAATTTCAATATGCCGTGGCTTACTTTTAGCCACCTGCGCCCGGTGCATACCTTTGGTGTGATTTTTGCGTTTGGCGGTTCGGCGTTGATGGGCACCTGCTACTACGTGGTGCAACGAACAGGGCATACGCGGCTGGCCTTGGGTGGTCTCGCCAATTTTACCTTCTGGGGCTGGCAGGTGATTTGTGTGCTGTCGATGATTACCGTGCCGATGGGCTTAACCCAGAGCAAGGAATACGCTGAACCGGAATGGTGGATCGACATCATGATTGCGGTGGTGTGGGTGAGTTTTGGTGCGGTGTTTTTTGCAACGCTGGCCAAACGACGCATTCAACACATCTATGTGGCGAACTGGTATTACGGCGCTTTTATCATTGCGGTGGCGTTGCTGCATATTGTCAATAACCTTGCCATTCCCGTGTCTTTTACCAAGTCCTACCCGATTTATTCAGGTGCGGTCGATGCGATGGTGCAATGGTGGTACGGCCATAATGCGGTGGCGTTTTTTCTAACAGCAGGGTTTCTGGGAATGATGTATTACTTTGTGCCGCGTCAGGCAGGGCAACCGCTGTGGAGCTATCGTTTCTCGATTGTGAATTTCTGGGCGCTGATTTCGCTGTATATGTGGGCGGGTTCGCATCACCTGATTTACACCGCCCTGCCTGATTGGGTGCAGACCGTGGGGGTGGTGTTCTCGCTGATTCTGCTGATGCCAAGCTGGGGGTCTGCGGCCAATGGTTTGCTCACCTTTAATGGTTCATGGCACAAATTAAAAAGTGATCCTGCGGCTAAATTTATGGTGCTGGCGCTGGTGTTCTACGCGGCTTCCACCTTTGAAGGTTCGATGATGGCGATTAAATCGGTGAACTCGCTGTCGCATTACACCGACTGGACAATTGCGCATGTGCATTCAGGTGCACTGGGCTGGGTGGCGATGATAACCATTGGCTCTTTATATGCGATGGCACCGCGCGCGCTGGGGCAGGCCATGCACTCACACAAGGCGATGGAACTTCATTTCTGGCTCCATCTTGCGGGAACGCTTTGTTATGTAATTGCGATGTGGGCAGCGGGGGTTACAGAAGGCTTGATGTGGCGTGCCACCGAAGCCGACGGTTCGCTGACCTATGCGTTTATCGAATCCTACAACGCCATTCGTCCCTTGCATTTATTGCGCTGGTTTGGCGGCATGCTCACGCTGGTCGGCATGTTGGTTATGTTATGGAATCTCTGGCATACCGCTGCTGCGGCAAGGGCACATCTGATTAAATCGATTCCCGTACCGATTCCCGAACCTTATTCACATCACGCTGTGCAGGAGGTGAAGTGAGATGAAATTTTTACGCTATCAACATATTGAACGTATCGAAAAGCATGCGGGTTTATTGGGTATCTTTATTCTGGTGATGGTTTCAATGGGCGGGCTTGCAGAAATCACGCCTTTATTTATCGAAGCCAACAAGGTTAAACCCGCGCTGGGTGTAGAACCTTACTCCCCTTTGCGTCTGGCGGGGCGTGATATTTATGTGCGCGAAGGCTGTTATTTGTGCCACTCACAAATGGTGCGTAAATTGCGTTTTGAAACCCAGCGTTATGGCGATTATTCAGTGGCTTCCGAATCGGTTTACGATCGCCCGTTTCAATGGGGTTCAAAAAGAACAGGGCCTGATTTAGCCAGAATCGGCGGCAAGTATTCCGATGCCTGGCAGGTTGCGCATCTTGAAGACCCGCGCGCTTTTTATGCCACATCCAACATGCCTGCCTATCCGTGGTTAAGTAAAAAACAATTAAATCCCAAGGACATTCAAAAGCGCATGAAAGTGCTGCGTTTTCTCGGCGACCCTTACAGCGATGAAGATATTGCCGCAGCACCTGCACAGGTAGAAGGCCGTACCGAAATGGAGGCACTGGTCGCTTATTTGCAGGGCTTGGGCATTGATAATGTCGAAAAACCACAGGAGCAAAACCATGAGTGAGTTATGGGGCAACCTGATTGGTGTGTTGATTGTGATGATGATTGTTTCATTTGTGGGCGGCTGGGTGTGGCTGTGGCAAAAACGCCATAAACCCCTGTTTGATGAGATGGCAGCGCTGCCCATGAGTGATACCGATTTAGCAGAGGAGCAAGCCCGATGAGTGCATTCTGGTCATGGTGGATAATTGGTCTGATTGTTTTCAATCTCGGTATCGTCAGCTTTCTATTGTTATGGGGAACACGCATTGAAATTCCCACGCAGGAAGACGGCACCACCGGCCATGCGTGGGCGCATGGCGTGTTACGCGAAGCAGTGCGCAAGTTGCCGTTGTGGTGGTATGTGATGTCGGTGAGCAGCCTGTTGTTCGGCGTGTATTATCTTTACACCTACCCGGGTTTTGGTGCTTATGAAGGCAGCACAGGCTGGACTTCAGAAAAGCAACATGAGCAAAGTGTTGAGCAAAATAATCAGCAGTATTCGCTGGTGCTTGAGCAGGTGAGAAATAGCTCTGTTGAACAACTGGCGGCTAACCAGAAAATCACAAGGATTGGCGGTGTGTTGTTTGATGATAACTGCTCAGCCTGTCACGGCAAGGCGGCTGATGGAAACAGCGTGATTGGTGCACCCGATTTGCTCAATGATATTTGGACGTATGGTGGCAGCGAAGAAGCGATTCTCCATTCGATAGCCAAAGGTCGTCAGGGCTTTATGCCGCACTGGAAACATCTTGGCATTGGTGCGGTGAAAAATCTTGCGCATTATGTGCGCAGCCTTTCAGATTTGGCACATGGCACCACCGAAGCCACAGTGGCACGTGCGGATTACGAAAAATATTGTGCGGCCTGTCATGGTGTGGAAGGCAAGGGCAATATCGTGCTTGGTGCACCCGATTTAACCGATACAGAATGGCTTTATGGCAGCGAGCTGGAAGACATCAAGCACAGTATTGCAGAAGGCCGTCAGGGTGTGATGCCCGCATGGGAAGGGCGTTTAAGTGCGGAACAAATCAAAATGCTGATGGCGTGGATGCGCAGTGAAAGAAAATAACAAACAGGTACACTGGTATCAGGTACCCGTGATGTGGGTGGCCATAGCGGTGTTGTTGTTATTTATCGTTGCCTGTGTGCATCTGGTGATGGTGAGTCGTGGTCTGGAAACGCCTGCGCCTGAGCAAACAGGTACAGTGATGAGAGTGCCGACAGAATGAACAAAAAAGCTGAAAGCTGTTTTCATTGCGGCGGGAGTGTTGCTTCAGGTTTTGCACTCGAATGGGACGGCGGAACACGAAACTGCTGTTCAGCATCTTGCTGCCATACTGCACAAAATATTATTAAAAAAGGCCTGGGGGATTTTTATCGTTTACCGCGTTCCTCTCGTAAGAAAGATGTGTCTGCCCGGCTGGACGGTAAACAGTTGAGCAGGGAACAGAGCGATTATTTTTCACGTTCACTCGCTGAACATTCACGCGAAAGTTTTTTGTATATTCCCGCACTGCATTGCAGTTCCTGTGCGTGGGTGATTGAAAGAGCCTTGACACAATTAAACGGTGTTACGCAAGCAGGCATTAACTCGCTTACACGCCGTGTGCATGTGGTGTTTGATGACAGCCTGTGCACGCTCAATCAGATACTGCACACCTTGCAGGAAATTGGTTATCCCGCTGAATTGCTCGAATTTGCCGAGCTGGAAAAACAGAGAAGCAGCGAGCGCAAAACCCTGCTCAAGCAAATTCTGGTAGCAGGTTTTGGCAGTATGCAGGCCATGTCTTTTGCGCTGGTGATTTATGTATCGGGTGAAGGTCAACTCGATCAGGCGACCTTGAGTTTTTTTAAATGGCTGGGTTTTCTGGTGACCACGCCAGTGGTGTTTTATTCAGCGCAGCCATTTTTTTCAGGGTTTAAAAAAGCTTTTTATAACAGGAATTTCAATATGGACGTGCCCATTGCGCTGGGCGTGTTGCTCACCTATGCCGCCAGTTTTTATCAGGCGCTCAGCCTTGGCGGTGAAATCTATTTTGATTCGGTGAGTATGCTGGTGTTTCTGATTTTGCTGGGGCGTTATCTGGAATTGTTGTCACGCCACAAGGCGCAGGACGGGCTTGATGCACTCAACCGAGCCATGAGCGCTTTTGTTGATAAACGCAATGCACAAGGCGAGCTGGAAAATGTGAGGGTCAGTAGCTTGCTTCCCAGAGACAGAATTGTGATACCCGCAGGTGCGCTGGTACCGGTTGATGGTGTGTTAGTGAGTGACTATGCAGCAGTTGACCAGTCGCTGGTGAGTGGTGAATTTGAGCTGGCAGAAAAACGCAAGGGGCAGGATATTGTGTCGGGCTCAATGGTAAGAGGGCAGGCGATTGAAGTGGAAGTTACCAGAGCGCAGGAAAATTCCTTTGTCAGTGCCTTACAGGCATTAAGTCTGAAAGCACAAAGTTGCAAATCTTCGTTGATACAGGATGGCGACAAGGCGGCTTCGCGCTTTGTATTTGCTGTGCTGTGCTTTTCTGTATTAACCAGCTTGTTATGGCTAATGGTAGATGCAAGCAAAGCTTTTGATGCCGCTTTGGCAGTGCTGGTGGTGTCGTGCCCCTGTGCGTTTGCGCTGGCGACTCCGGCGGTGGTCACGCGCAGTTTGTCGGTTTTGATTAATCGGGGCGTGTTGATGGTGAACAGTGATGCCCTGAAGCGTTTGCTTGAAATCGATTATGTAGTGTTCGACAAAACGGGAACGCTCACCGATGCGCGCGTGCGCTTGCAGGAAATTCATCAGCCCATGCAGGCTGCGCAGGTGTTTGGTATTGCTGCCAGTTTGTCGCAGCATAGCCAGCACCCTTTGTCAGAGGCGTTCAGGCTGCATCAGCAGGAGCATCAACAGCCTGAATTATATGAAGTCGATGAGATTCAGTTGTTATCGGGTCTGGGGATTTCAGGCTGGATTGAAGGCATGGAATATCGCCTTGGTCGTGCAGAGTATGTACTGGATTCAGTACAAGGGACGCACGATGCAGTTGTGGCAGATGCGCTGGTTCTTGCAAATGCGCACGGCCTGCTCGCCACCTTTCTGGTTGAAGAACAGCTACGCCCACAGGCAAAAATGCTGGTGAGTGAATTATCCAGACGCGGTATTCCCTGTGAAATTGTAAGTGGCGATGCCGAGGCAAGAGTGCAGGCCATTGCTAATCAGTTAGGCGTGGAGCATTGGCAGGCGCGGCAACTGCCCTGGCAAAAACTGCAACGCCTTGAACAATTAAAAGCTGAAGGCCGAAAAGTGCTGATGGTGGGCGACGGCAACAACGACGCGCCGATTCTGGCAGCGGCGGAGGTGTCGGTGTCTTTCGCGGCTGGTGCACATCTGGCCAAGTCACAGGCAGATATTTTGTTATGCTCTAACAATCTGATGAAAGTGATTGAAGTGTATACGCTTGCGCAGCAGGCCGAGCATGTGCTGCAACAAAACAAACGCTGGGCAGTGATTTACAACGTGGTGGCTGTACCTTTTGCCGCGCTGGGTCTGGTGACCCCGTGGCTTGCAGCGATTGGCATGTCGGTGAGTTCGCTGTACGTGGTTGGGAATGCACTGAGAATTGGCAAGCACAGCGTGCGCAGGGAAAGGCTGGCGGGGAAAATACAATGGGCATGAATATTCTGGTGATGATGATTCCCCTGTCGCTGCTGTTTATTGGCGTGGCGGGCTATTTGTTTTTCTGGGCGGTGGATAACGACCAGTTTGACCAGATTGACGACAAGGGCGTGTTGCCGTTGGCTGACAGGGTGGATGATGGGGTATGACTCACTGATTATTCCAGGTTCAAGTGATGCTACTGCCTTGTCTAAAGCCTGAATTGCTGGCCGAGATACACTTCCTTAACAAGAGGGTTAGAGAGAATTTTTTCGGCATTCCCTTCCTCTATCACTTTACCCGCATTCACAATGTAGGCGGTTTCGCAAATATCGAGCGTTTCACGTACATCGTGATCAGTAATCAGCACACCGATTTCTTTTTCTTTCAAATGGGTAATGATTTTTTTGATTTCGCCTACCGAGATAGGGTCAACACCCGCAAAAGGTTCATCGAGCAAAATAAAAGCAGGTTCGATGGCCAGGGCGCGGGCAATTTCAACTCGGCGACGTTCGCCACCGGATAAACTCATACCGAGATTATCGCGGATATGACCAATCTGAAATTCTTCAATCAGGCTTTCTAAAAGTTGGTGACGGGCTTTTTTGTCAAGCCCTTTGCGGATTTCCAATATCGACAAAATATTTTCTTTCACGCTGAGCTTGCGAAAAATAGAAGCTTGTTGTGGTAAATAACTGATGCCTTTTTTGGCTCTTTCGTGCATGGGGAGCCGAGTGATGTCGAGGTCATTGAGAAAAATGTTGCCGCTATCGCAAGGAATTTGACCAACAATCATATCGAAGCTGGTGGATTTTCCTGCGCCGTTTGGGCCAAGCAAACCCACCACTTGCCCTTTTTTAACTTTCAGGGAAATGTCATGAACAACTTTTCTTCCCTTGAAACTCTTTGCAATATTTTTGGCTTGTAACAGCATGCTGTGTGCTCAATGAAAAATGTTTATTGTGTTTCTTTTGCTTTCGCTGGGATAACCAGTTTAACACGGGACGATTCTGTGGATTCGGCACCGATGGTTTCTTTGCGTGTGTCATAGTAAAGATAATCGCCTTCCACCGTTGCGTCACCTTGTTGCAGGCGCGCTTTGTCGTACATTTTCAGGATTTTTTCTTCGGTTTCAAATTCCATACGCATGGCCTGGGCAAAAATATCCTGCCGACCTTGCGTTGCTTTTTGTTTGAAACTGACTGGTGCGCCAGTGGCAATCGCAACTCGCCGGTTTTCTTGTTGTATAAATTGCAGCTTGTCAGCAAAAATCTGAATGTTTTCCTGTGTGAGCTTAACGTCACTGGTATAGGTTGCCTGACCTTTGAGGTTTTCCAGAAAAAACAGTTGCGAGCTGATGTGTGTAAATTGTTGTTTGTTGTCCTGATATTCACTTTTCACGGAGTCGAGAATTTTGATGGTTTCGTCGGCCATGTGTGCTCTAAATCCCGTGCCACTGGTTTTGTTTTGTCCTGAATAAATTTTCACTGCGGATTCGGAATGTGCAATTTTTTCATCGAGCAGTATGGTGACTTCATGCGTTTCAATATGCAGGGTGTCTTCATCACTTGTTTGAGGCGGGCGTTCCATTGCAACATTGCCCAGCAGATGAATTATCGTATTGGGAACACGGGTTTCGGCTTTGTCTGAGCGGATAATCCACAAGATGTCGGCCGCTGGTTGATGATTGACTGGATAGAGTTCAATGACTGGCCTGGTGAGAAAGGAGCTTTGATCAGCACTGTAAAAGGTCAGTTCCTGCGCGTTGAGTCTGGATTCCAGTTTCCCCGATTCCTGATGATAGTTTTTACTATGAAGTTGGTGAATGCGGTATTCGGGCGTTTGGGTTTTATCGGATTCCGCGCTTGTTGTTGTCTGGGGAGAGAGGAGATTGAGCAGATGGGTATTCTGTTCAAAGACAAAAGAAGCGAGTGCGAGCGAAAGCACCAGAAGCAAGATAAGCAGATTACGCGATGTCATGTTTGTTCGGTGAAATCATGGAGATATTCGGCGGTGAGGTCTTCAAGCTTTTCTTGCGCTGAAAGGATAAATTCACAAGCCTCTCTGACGGCCGCGTTGCCACCTCGATTATGACAAATGTAGTCTGCGTGTTGTTTTACCATTTCATTTGCATTGGATACAGTGATTCCCAGCCCCAGATGTTTAATGGCGCCCAAATCGGGAAGATCATCTCCCATATAGGCGACTTCGCTGCGCTTCAGTTTGAGCGTGTTAATCAGTTCAAGGCTTGCACGCAGTTTGTCATCTCGTCCTTGCACAAGGTGGTGAATACCGAGTTCTGCGGCACGCTTTTCGACAAGCGTTGAGTTTCTTCCTGTAATAATGGCGGTCTGAATGGCGGATTTGTGCAGCAGTTTGATGCCCAGACCATCTTGCACGTTAAAGTGTTTGATTTCCGAACCATCACTGGAATAGATGATTGAACCGTCAGTCATAACACCATCGACATCAAAAATAACAAGTCTGATTTTTTTGGCGAGATGGGCAATGTTTGTCATGGTGGGCGTTGTCTCGATTGGAAAGAAATCTTACCTTGTTTGTGCTGCTGATTGGAAGAAACCCTGAATCCGCGTTCCGAATCTCTGTGTCGCTGTGCTATAGTTGCGAGCGTTTTAAATGAGTTAATGCAGTATTCAGGATGGCGAGTCACCATTTGTCCATCCACTGTCCAGGAGAGTCGTCATTATGAATATCATCCTTAAAGCCCGCAATTTTGTTGTTATTACCTGCATGATGTTGTTCAGCACTTTTGTCGCTGCAAACGATACGCCGCATGCGCTGGTCAAGAAAACAGCAACAGATTTAATCTCGGCCTTGACTGCCGATCCTGAAAAGCTCAAAAAAAATCCTGAGCTCTACGAGAAAATTGTTACAGATGTACTGGTGCCTGTGGTGGATTTTGAAACTCTCACCAAGGGCGTGATGGGTAGACAGTATTACCAGCAAGCCAGTGATCTTCAAAGACAAAACTTCATCAAGGTTTTCCATAACAGTCTGGTGTCCACCTATTCAACAGGATTATCCATTTTTGATAGTCAGGAAATTAAAGTGCTCGCGCCAGACCCTGGTAGTGAAGATAAACCTGTTCAAGCTGTGAATATGGAAGTTAAAACCGCTGAAGGCACTATTTTTCCGCTGAGATTCAGCATGAAAAAAGATGATGCTGGTGAGTGGAAAATGATTAATGTTATCTTGAATGGTGTGAATGTGGGTAAGGCATATAACACCCATTTTGAAGAAACCATGAAAAAATATGGCGGAGATATGGATCAATTAATTGCAAACTGGAATGCAAAAATTTCGACTGAAAAAACTCCCTAGTCGTTAGAGTATTTTGATTATGCTGGAGTCTCAAATTACAGAACTCATCAGGGAAAAAATTCCTGATGCGAGTATAGAGGTTCAGATAAACGGAAATAGTTTTATGTTGAAAATTGTTTCTGCTGCATTTGAAGGTGCTCGTTCATTGAAGCGACAACAGATGGTCTATGCGTGTATCAATGAAAAAATAAAAAATGGTGAGATGCATGCAGTCACCATGCGTTTGTTCACGCCCAGTGAATGGGAAAAACAACAAAAATTTTCTTTTTAAATTTATTTTCCAGAACTTCAGGTTAATCAGTGGATAAATTACTTATAACGGGCGGTACCCAACTTTCGGGTGCCATTCGTATTTCCGGCTCAAAAAATTCTTCACTTCCGATTTTGGCGGCAACCTTATTGGCAGAAAGACCTGTCAAGGTGGGCAATCTTCCGCATCTTCAGGATGTCACCACCATGATTGAGTTGTTGGCGACCATGGGGATTGATTTGTTAATCAACGATAAACTGGAAGTGGAAGTGAATACCAACACGATTAAGGAATTTAATGCGCCTTATGAGTTGGTGCGAACCATGCGTGCTTCCATTCTGGTGTTGGGACCCATGCTGGCACATTTTGGTGAGGCGAATGTTTCTCTTCCTGGCGGCTGTGCTATTGGCAGTCGTCCAGTGGATATTCACCTGAAAGGGCTTGAGGCAATGGGGGCGGATATCCGTGTGGAAAATGGATATGTGCATGCCAAGGTGAATGGGCGTTTGAAAGGTGCTCATTTGGCGCTGGAAAGTGTCACTGTGGGTGGCACTGAAAATTTGATGATGGCGGCTACCTTGGCTGAAGGAAGAACCATTATCGAAAACGCAGCAAGAGAGCCTGAAGTGCTGGATTTGGCCAACTGCCTCATTGCGATGGGTGCTGATATTCAAGGTGCAGGCACAGATAAAATCATTATCAACGGTGTTAGCAGTTTGGGTGGGGCAGCCTACGATGTGATTCCTGATCGCATTGAAACCGGTACTTATCTGGTTGCAGCAGCGACTACACGTGGAAAGATTCTGGTGAAAGATGCCAAGGCAGAAAATATTGATGCCATTTTAATCAAGCTTGAAGAAACAGGTGCACACATCAATGTGGGGCCTGACTGGATAGAGCTGGATATGAAAGGAAATCGGCCAAAAGCAGTGAATGTCAGAACTGCTCCGTATCCTGCCTTGCCTACCGATATGCAAGCTCAATTTACCTCCTTGAACGCTGTGGCTGAAGGCACAGGAACAGTGACTGAAACGGTGTTTGAAAATCGTTTTATGCACGTTCAGGAATTGAACCGAATGGGCGCAAAAATTGCGTTGGAAGGGCATTCTGCAATCTGTACCGGAGTACCGCGATTAACAGGTGCACCCGTGATGGCGACTGACTTGCGCGCTTCTGCCAGTCTGGTCATAGCGGGATTGGTTGCAGAGGGTGTCACTGTGGTTGATCGTATTTATCACATTGATCGTGGCTATGAATGTATTGAAGAAAAACTACAATTACTTGGCGCGAAAATAAAACGAATTCCTTCTCATCAGGCAAAAGAACTGGCAGGTTTATACTAATGTCGAAGTTAACACTGGCTTTATCCAAGGGAAGAATCCTTGACGATACCTTGCCCTTGTTACATGCAGCAGGGATTGAGTTAAGCGAAGATCCATCTCGCAGCAGAAAACTGATTTTTCCAAGCAAAGATGGCAAGCTGGATGTTCTGATTATTCGTGCGTCCGATGTGCCAACTTATGTTGCGCATGGTGCTGCGGATTTAGGTGTGGCTGGAAAAGATGTCATCATGGAGCATGGGGGAGAGGGCTACTATGAAGCAGTGGATTTGAAAATAGCCAACTGTAAACTGATGGTGGCAGAGCCCGTGAATCGTCAAGCCCAACCCGTGCGCATCAAGGTTGCAACCAAATTTACCAATATCGCGCGAAAATATTTTGCAGAACAAGGCCAGCAGGTGGATTTGATTAAACTGTATGGTTCAATGGAATTGGCTCCTCTGGTTGGTCTTGCAGATAAAATTATTGATGTGGTGGATACAGGGAAAACACTCAAGGAAAATGGTTTGGAGCCTACTGAACTGATTGCTCAAATCAGTTCCCGTTTAATCGTCAATAAAAGTAGTTTCAAATTAAAATATGAAGCCGTGCAGGAATTCATTTCAGCACTTGAGCGTTCCATCGGGTAGCTGGAATTTATGAAGCTCGATATTCCCCAGTTTAATTTTCAGGATCAGGATTTTTTCCCCACACTCAGGCACAGACTGGCGATTGATGAATCCGGTTTTTCGAGTATCGAAGTTGATCGACAAGTCGCTGAAATTATTGCGCAAGTGCGTCAACATGGTGATCAGGCCTTACTTGAGTACACGCAAAAATTTGATGGCAAGACTGCCAGATCGGTGAGCGAATTGCGTTTGGAAAAACAGGAATTAGATGCTGCACTTGCGTCAACGCCCAAACCATTGAGAAAGGCGCTTGAATTCGCGAAACAGAGAATTGAAAAATATCACGCCAATCAAATGCTGAAAGATTGGCGGATTGAAGATGAATTCGGGCATGTACTTGGACAGCAGATAAAACCTCTGGGTGCGGTTGGTATGTATGTACCTGGTGGAAAAGCTTCTTATCCTTCTTCCGTGTTAATGAATGCAATTCCTGCAAAAGTTGCGGGCGTGAAGCGTTTATGTATGACAGTACCAACACAAAATGGTGAAATTCATACTCTGGTGCTTGCAGCGGCGGCAATCGCTGAGGTGAATGAGGTTTACACGATTGGGGGTGCGCAGGCGATTGCAGCATTGGCGTATGGAACAGAAACCATTCAAAGTGTGGATAAAATTGTCGGCCCTGGGAATCGCTATGTAGCCAGTGCCAAGAAACAGGTTTTCGGCAAAGTAGGGATTGATATGATTGCCGGACCTTCGGAAATACTGGTGTACTGTGATGACAAGGCGAATCCGGACTGGATTGCCATGGATTTGTTTTCACAAGCAGAACACGATGAGTTGGCTCAATCCATTTGTATTTGTGATAACCAGCAACAAATCGATGCGATTAAAAAAAGTATCCATAAATTACTACCAGATATGCAAAGAAGAAACATTATTTCTGCTTCTTTGGAGACGCGAGGTGCGTTTATTCTGGTTGAAAATGATGAGCAGGCACTTCAAGTCATCAATTTTATTGCACCAGAACATCTGGAGCTTTCATTTGATGAACATAGGGCAGAATCTCTGTCTGTGCGTGTAGAAAATGCAGGAGCCATTTTTATTGGGCGCGCAAGTGCTGAAACTTTCGGTGATTATTGTGCAGGCAGTAATCATGTGCTACCAACTTATGGAAGCGCCAGATTCTCTTCACCTTTGGGTGTTTATGATTTCCTGAAACGCAGTTCTATTATCAAACTGAATCAAAAAAATATGGTTGATTTGATTGAAGCCGCAGATGTTTTGGCGCGAGCAGAAGGTTTGGATGCGCATGCTGTATCAGCAATTTTTCGCACGCAGTAATCACCCATATGAAAAAATCACCGCTAGATGTTATTCGAGAGGATATTAAGGCGCTTTCTGCCTATCACGTTCAAGATGCAGCCAACATGATCAAGTTGGATGCTATGGAAAATCCTTTCTCCTTGCCTCAGGATATTTTGCAAGCATGGTTGGAAAATGCGCACAGTATTTCTGTGAATCGTTATCCGAATCCAAAGGCGGACGGAATAGCAACAAGGTTGAGAGATTATTTGAATCTGGATGCGCAATATGGGCTCTTATTTGGAAATGGTTCTGATGAACTGATTCAAATGCTGATGATGGCGTGTGCGAAGCTGGATGCGAAAGTTCTGGCGGTTGAGCCGAGTTTTGTCATGTACCGTATGCTCGCCAGAATTTGCAGGCTTGAATATCTGCCTGTTGATTTAAAACCCGATTTTTCTCTGGATTTTGGTAAGCTCAAAACAGTTATTCTTGATCAGCAACCAGAGTTGATTTTTATTGCGCAACCCAATAATCCAACAGGAAATCTGTTTGACTTAACAGCGTTGTGCGAGTTGATGGATTTGTCAGAAGGAATCTTTGTGTTAGATGAAGCCTATACTGACTTCACGGATTTTGATGGCTTGTCTTTGTTAAGTGAGCGTGAAAATGTTGTGCTTATGCGAACATTTTCAAAAACAGGTTTGGCGGGTTTGCGACTGGGATTCCTGATTGGTCATGTGCGTCTATTGAGCGAGCTGGATAAAGTGCGCCTTCCTTACAATATCAATGTGCTTACACAAAGTTTAATGCAAGTCGTGCTTGATAGCTTGCATTTGATGAAAGCACAAACACATGAAATCCGCAGGCTGAGAAAAACATTGATGAATGCGCTTGGGAAATTGCCTAATCTGGAAGTATATCCAAGTGAAGCAAATTTTATCGTTGTTCGCGTGAATCAGGGTGACGCATCGGTGATAGCAGAACAACTGAAACAACGAGGTATTTTGATCAAGGTTCTACACGGAAGTCACGCCTTGTTAGAAAACTGTCTGCGCCTCACAGTGGGTAGCGAGAAGGAAAATAAAGCACTGTTAAGCGCTTTGGCAAATTTGATGGTTTGAGCGGGCGGGTGTTACTCGCTGCAAGTCAACACTTCCAGAGTATTACCACCCGCATTGACATAATTTACAGAAGGATTGGGTGATGGCGTGGGAATACTTAACCCGTTGGGTTCAAAATCACATGTTTTTGGTGTGGTCCACGTACCTGGATCTGTATCAGGATCCAGAGTGATTTCGTAGGCATCTCCGTTACGGACAATCAGATTAAAGGTTTCTGTGCGATTGGTTTCGAAACGTATTTGGTGTGTGCTACCAGTTGTTATGTTTTCTGCATTCACTATAAGCACATCTCCCTCGGATGCGTTTAAACCTTTGACCCTCAGTTTCAATGCAAAAGCACATGCTATTTCAATAGCTGGAGCAGGGAAGCAGGTTGCTGTATAGGTAGTGTTTCCAGTTTTGTTTTCTTGCGGATCGTAGGTAAGTACATAAGTTGTGCCCGCTGAAAAACTTGAGCAGACTCGCCCGTCAGCATAAGTATCTTTTGCACGAATCCAGTCGCTTGCCAAATCAATGGTTTGAACAGTATTGGTAAAAGCATCGCTTGACGGATACAGCCCGCCCACCAGTGGGTTGGAGGTAATTTCACATCCCTGGTTGATACTTGAAAAATTAAGTTGAATGGATTCCCCAGGTAAATAGAGCTCATTAAACAACGCTGCTCCCATAGTGATTTGGGGTGTGAGTTGCAGGGATTGAATCGTAGGGTCAGAGGGGTCTGTAATGACATCATGGCGTAGACTGGTAACGAGCTGCCTGCTTGCATTGAGTGCGATGCGTTCAAAACCGTTGCTTACCATCAATCCGTTGTCGGTGGTCATGTTTCCATCTTCATCCTGTATCAGTAACGGAAAACCACACTCGATGCGAATTTGAGTATTGGCATAACTGGCTCTACCAGTCGGATTGAGAACCCGACATGCTTTATTGGAATTTTGTGGTTGGCGAACAATGCGGATGCGATAGTCAGGCTCATCACTTCTGGGGGTGTTCCTGATTTTTTGCGCCTCACTCCAGGACAGGTCTTGAGTGCCAGAAAGTTGGGTAGCAGTTCCGTTATTGGAGATGGTAATAGTCTCGTCTGCCGCCAAGCCACGTACTTTGGCGTGTAATGAGTAGTGGTCATATTCGGGACTCAGGCATGAGCTTAAGCTCAATACAGGAAGAAGGCATGCCAAAACTGGTAGACATCCACGAAACATAGTCAGGCTCCAATTAAACTCAGGAATTTCACTGTCGCCCTCAGCGGCTTATTACTGGCTGCGTATATAGTTCGACGGTGGGGAACAGTATGTAATTATTATAATAAATATTGTTGTTTTGTATCTGCGAGCTGGCCAGCAATCCTGCCGTCAGCTATCTACCAGCGACGTTTGAAATTACTCCAGACACAGTTAAAAATCAAGAATACAGGCGGTTTCTATGTCACTGGGTTTAGTGAGCACAATTCTTGTCGTATTGAGCTTTTTTCTGGGAAAGTTGTTTATCTTGTTCTTCTTTACTGAGTTGCTGTCTGTTGCCTTCTGAATCAATGCTCTGAACGATACTGCTTTCTTCGAGTGTGCTTATATTTTCTGAAAGCTTTTCACAGTATGCCTGCATTTCCTTGCTGTTTTGCTCTGTAGTTTGAGTGTCTGGCTGGGTATCCTCAGAAGCGTCGATGGGCACACTCTTGGCACTGGATGGTTTTGATGTGGTGATATGAACCGTTTCAACTTCAGTATCTTGAGCAGGAGCCCTGTCGGAATAATGCGTATTGCCATTTTCATCAACCCATTTATAAAACTTGGCAGAGTAAGCACTTACCGAACTGGCAATAAGGATAAGGCAACATACCAAGCGAAATGAGTGAATGAAATTCATAGGCTTACCTTGAGAATGCGTTATTGTTTTTTTGAATAAAAGCAAAGGCTTGCAGCAGCTTATCCCATCTTGGAAGTATTGACAATTAAGCTCACTATGTCACCATTTGCCATTGACTTAAGCAGTCAATTTTCTTCAGGTGAAGTAATAACTTGCGCTTTATCTGAATCCCCTCCAGACATATCCGGAAGGCTACCGCCTTCATATGTTGACCTTCGACAACCTGAGAAGGTATGCAGACGCAAAACAGGCGGGTTTGTCTGCATTCTTGGTTCTGTTACGTTTTTTCTTGCAGCGGTGATCTGCGAACAGCGTTGCTGTGGTGTTGCTAAAAATTAGAGGAATTTACGGTGGAAATGTTAAATGGTGCAGAGATGCTGATTCGTTCCCTGGCGGATGAAGGCGTGGAGCACATTTTTGGTTATCCCGGTGGAGCTGTGCTCCACATTTATGATGCCTTGTTCCAGCAGGAGCGGGTAAAGCATTTTTTGGTTCGCCATGAGCAAGCAGCGGCTCATGCGGCTGATGGTTATGCACGTTCTTCAGGCAAGCCGGGTGTGGTGCTGGTGACATCAGGCCCGGGAGCAACCAACACGGTGACTGGTATTGCGACAGCGTACATGGACTCGATTCCGATGGTTGTGATTTCCGGACAGGTCGCAAGACATTTGATCGGTGAAGATGCTTTTCAGGAAACTGACATGGTGGGTGTTTCAAGACCTATTGTAAAACACAGTTTTCTGGTGAAACGTGCGGAAGATATTCCAGCGATTATCAAAAAAGCCTTTTATATTGCGACAACTGGTCGCCCCGGGCCTGTTGTAGTCGATATTCCCAAAGACTGTACAGATCCAAATCAAAAATTTCCTTACGAATATCCTAAAAAGGTCAAACTGCGTTCCTATACACCTGTGACGCGTGGCCATGCCGGGCAGATTAAAAAGGCAGTTGAGGAATTGGTGAGTGCCAAGAGACCTGTGATTTATACAGGTGGTGGTGTTGTACAAGGTAATTCTGCACAACTGCTTACTAAAATTGCAAAACTGCTTGGTTTTCCTGTTACCAATACTTTGATGGGTTTGGGTGGTTTTCCAGGAAGTGACCCGCAGTTTCTAGGTATGTTGGGTATGCACGGTACCTATGAAGCCAATATGGCGATGCACAATTCGGATTTGATTTTTGCGGTGGGTGCGCGTTTTGATGATCGCGTTACCAACAACCCCAAACTTTTTTGTCCATCTGCAAAAGTTATACACATAGATATTGATCCTGCTTCAATTTCCAAAATTATTACGGCGGATATTCCTATTGTCGGTTCGGTGGAATATGTCTTGAAAGATATGCTGGAAATCGTCAAACAAAGCGTTTCCCAGATTGATCAGGAAGCCTTGGAGAAATGGTGGAAGCAAATCGAACAGTGGAGAGCTAAAAACTGTCTGGCGTTTGAAAATGTTGCAGGAGAGCGTATGAAGCCTCAGCAGGTGGTTGCGTCTTTGTACAAGGCTACTGATGGCAAGGCGATTGTTACTTCCGATGTAGGGCAGCACCAAATGTTTGCTGCGCTCTATTACAAGTTTGACAGTCCAAGACAATGGATCAATTCGGGTGGTTTGGGAACGATGGGTTTTGGTTTGCCGGCAGCGATGGGAGCCTTGGTAGCTAATCCAGGAGCAACAGTTGCTTGTGTTACAGGTGAAGCGAGCATTCAGATGAATATCCAGGAGCTGTCTACTTGTCTTCAATATGATTTGCCTGTCAAGATTATCAATATTAACAATCAGGCGCTGGGGATGGTGAAGCAGTGGCAGGATAATGATTATGAAGGAAGACATTCTCATTCCTATATGAAATCTCTACCGGATTTTATGAAGCTCGCTGAAGCCTATGGCCACATTGGTATCAATGTTGAAAGGCGTGAAGATATTGATGATGCCATGCAAGAATGTTTTTCCCATAAGAATCGCTTGGTGTTTTTGAATGTCCATGTGGATCCGTTGGAACATGTTTATCCTATGTCTATTAAAGGTGGAGCCTTGAGTGACATGCTGTTGAGCAAAACGGAGCGAACCTGATATGAGAAGAATTATTTCAATTCTGATGGAAAATGAAGCGGGTGCTTTGTCCCGTGTCGTTGGTTTGTTTTCTCAACGTGGCTATAACATCGATTCGCTGACTGTTGCGCCAACAGATGATGCTTCCTTGTCAAGATTAACACTCACGACATTGGGAGATGATGGAACTATCGAGCGTATCACCAAACAGTTAAATAAATTGATTGAGGTGGTGAAGCTGGTAGATCTGACAGAAGGTTCTCACATTGAACGCGAGTTGATTCTCGTCAAGGTGAAAGCTTCTGGCGCTCAACGCGCGGAAGTTAAAAGAACCTCTGATATTTTCAGAGGGCAGATTGTTGATGTCACGAATACTACTTATACCGTTCAATTAAGTGGAACTAGTGATAAACTTGATGCCTTTTTGGAGGCTCTTGGGGAGCTAACCATTTTGGAGGTTGCCCGAACAGGTGTGACTGGTATTTCTCGAGGCGAGAAAGTGCTGAGTTTGTAATTCAAATCAAGAAGGTGGAAATTTAAAATGCAAGTTTACTACGATAAAGACGCTGACCTATCAATTATCCAGAGGAAAAAAGTTGCCATTATTGGCTACGGTTCCCAAGGCCATGCACATGCCAACAATTTGAAAGATTCGGGTGTAAAGGTGGTGGTTGGTTTACGCCCTGGTTCTTCTTCGGCAGTTAAAGCGGAAGCCGCAGGTTTGACAGTTCAACCTGTTGCAGAGGCAGTTGCTTCTGCTGATGTTGTAATGATTTTGGCACCAGATGAATTTCAGGCAGATTTATACCGCAATGACGTAGAACCAAATCTTAAGCAAGGTGCGGCCCTGGCTTTTGCTCATGGCTTCAATATTCATTTTAATTTGATTGAACTGCGTGAGGATTTGGATGTGATTATGGTTGCACCGAAAGCTCCTGGTCACACTGTGCGTAGCGAGTTTGTAAAAGGTGGTGGTATTCCGGACTTGATTGCAGTGAAGCAAGATAAATCAGGTCAGGCCAAACAGCTTGCACTTTCCTATGCTTCAGCTATTGGTGGTGGGCGTACAGGTATTATTGAAACTACTTTTAAAGATGAAACTGAAACGGATTTGTTTGGTGAACAAGCTGTTTTATGTGGTGGAACAACTGCTCTGGTTCAAGCTGGGTTTGAAACCTTGGTTGAAGCAGGTTATCCGGAGGAAATGGCTTACTTTGAGTGTCTGCATGAATTGAAACTTATTGTAGACCTTATGTATGAAGGTGGTATCGCAAATATGCGTTACTCTATTTCCAATACCGCAGAATATGGTGATGTAACTCGTGGCCCTCGAGTTATCACAGAAAATACCAAAGCGGAAATGAAAAAAATTCTTGCTGAAATTCAAAGCGGCGAATTTGCAAAAGAATTTGTAAAAAATGTGAGTAGTTTACCTGCACGTCGCGAAACAATGAAAAAGCATGGTATCGAAGTTGTGGGTGAAAAACTTCGAGATATGATGCCTTGGATTCGTGCAAATAAAATTGTTGATAAAACCAAAAACTAAACGCAGAGCTTAGGCTGTATGGAGAATCAGGAAGAAGGTGTTACATTTGAAGTTGTTGAACCTGAGGTTCAAGGAGATGGTCGAAAGGTCACCCGTCGAGGCATTTATTTGTTACCTAATTTATTTACGACGGGTGGTTTGTTTGCGGGCTTCTTTGCAATCATTGCCGCTATGAATGGGCAATTTGAAAAAGCAGCGATTGCAATTACAGTGGCGGCGAATCTTGATGTACTTGATGGCGCAGTTGCACGTTTGACAAAAACTCAAAGTGAATTTGGCGCACAGTACGACAGTCTGCATGATTTGGTTTCTTTTGGCGTGGCACCGGCAATCCTGATTTATACTTGGTCTTTGCAGGAGCTGGGTAAGCTGGGGTGGATGGCGGCTTTTGTATATGTTGCCTGTGCAGCCTTGCGTCTTGCACGTTTCAACTCGCAAAATCAAAACGAAGATAAAGAATTTTTTACAGGCTTGGGAAGCCCTGCCAGTGCTTTATTGGTAGTAGGTTTTGTTTGGACTAATGTTGAGTATCAACTTCCAGTTAATCTTTTTTATTCTGCGATTGGTTTCATCATTTGTCTTTGGGGTGCGTTGTTGATGGTGAGCAATTTTCGTTTTATCAGCCCCAAACAAATTGATTTACAGGGTCGCGTACCTTTTGTGATGATTTTATCAGTAGTATTTTGTTTGGCTTTATTTTTTATTAATCCTCCGGTTGTGATGCTGTTGGTTGCTTTGGCTTATTCCATTTCTGGGGTTGTTTATACAGCGCTAAAGCGTGGTTCATAGATTTTGCCCCGCCCCTCTAAAAGTTTAAATTCCCCTCTACAAACTGATTGCGTTTTTGTTTGTTATGAGTAGAATACGCGCCTCTTGCAACGGGGGTGTTGTTGCGAGTGCTTGCTGACGAGG
>CAZKYI010000009.1:83783-93471 GCA_964557005.1 uncultured Pseudomonadales bacterium | reverse complement strand
TTATCCTTCTGGATAACTTAACAACTGCTTGAATCAGAAATAACTTATTCACAATCTGGACACTCTACTTCATCATCACAATCATCTTCAGCACATTCCTGAGAGCCTGTTGTCACGGAAGAGGAGCCTTGTGAACTACTTCCACCCGCGCTAAGCCATCCCCAACCCCCGCCTCCACCATTACTATCTCCATTCCTGCCACTACACCTGCCGCCATTTCCTGCAATCTGGGCACTCGCACCACCTGACTGTGTTGTCTCATTGGAACAAGTAGCCTGATATTGGGTTTTAACAGGATGTGCATGACAGTAACCACCCGCCCCACTCGCCAGACCGTCCTCTTCCCCTTCAAAATTTCTTTTCGCCGTAACCCTGAATGGCAACACAATAATTTCACCAGCAGCCAAACGATCGGGGACGGGATATAAAAATTCGATTTTTACAAACTCATCTCCTTTTGGCAGTTGAGTAATGACATTCTCGGCAGTAATAAGTCCGTAGTTTGTTAATGTAAATTCACCCTGAAACACATCGCCTTGTTTCATAACAGGTAATTCAACTCTCAAAGGATCGAATACAACAACAGGGAAAGGCACCTGGGTTTCAAATGTTGCTTCCAATAGAATCTGGTAAATATCTTCAAGCGCAATTTCAGTGACACTCCACTCAACCGAAATCAGTTGATTCATCAAAAACACACGCTCTGTTACAGAAATACCTGGCTTAACAACCACTTCTCCAGTGACTGACTGATGGTCAAACGCGCTCACCCGATAACTGTAGCGTCCTGCAGGAATTTCCTGCCCATTTCCAAAGAAATATTCTCCATACTGATCAGTTTTGGCTTCATAACGCCCGCTGCTCACGTCCAGATTTTGTAAAATGATTTTTGCGTCATTCACTCCTTCAATCAGCACACCATTTTCATCAAATGTAGCGGTATAAATATCCTCTACTTTAAATTGAACTGAACCCACATCATCATTGGTTACAGACACATAAACGGGTAACAACCGTGATGCTCCACCATCAACCACAAAATCAAGATCAAAATGATAGGTACCCGGTTGCACGGATAAATCAGGCGCAATTTGTAGCTGTAAATTAAAAGATTGACCAATCTTGAAATTTGAGAAATTTGTTTGAGACGTTAAGCTAACCCAGTTTGGTTTTGATTGGCCTGCTGTAATTGCCAAGGTATTTATCGTGGCATATCCCGAATTTTTTACCTGAATATTTTCAATAAATGCTCCATCTCCCTGAACCATTCCTATTTCAACAGGGTTTCTATCAAAGCTGACTGCCGTTGTTCCTTGCTCAAATTTATACTTGAGGTTGATTTCACCCAATATTGTTGGCACATCTTCAATGTATGCCACTGCATACAAACGGAGCGTCCCTTCCAGAATTTGTGAACTCTCAAAAGAGAATCCTAAATAAGCGGTTTCACCAGCAAGCACATTCAAAGGCGCACCAAATGTAATGCTGAGATTTTCTGGAATATTGACGACCTGTTCTGGCGCATCAAATTGATCTGCCAATACCAGCCTTGCATTTTGCAGGTTAGTGGCATATCCGGTTGTTACTTTTATTTTTCCGTGATGAACAAGGCTAACAGGCCAGAGAAGGGAATAATCTGGTGGAGACAAGGTCGCCTTGTCTATATAAAAAGTATGAAATTGACTGACGCTCGATTGATCAGGGTGAATAACTGCCAATTGAATCTCACCACTGATATTACTTTTCGGGGTGTAATTGTAAGTAAACTCACCATGACTATTGGTTTGAATCGGAATACGTTGCTCAAAGCCTTGATTGACCAATAGCAAATTCAAACCAACAAAACTTAAATCTATTTCAGGATTAACAGAAGTTGCCCGACCCGTAAATGTAATGACGCCACCAGAATAAACCCGTTCCGAGGAGATGTCGGTTAATTCACCGACATAAGGTAATTCTGATAAATTTTGTACTGCTCTAACCCGAAGTTTTGAATCAACCAGCTTCTCGACAAATTGTGCATCTTGAAAACGAACATTTTTAATCTCAAGTTTAACAACAACTTGTTCGGGAGATGCATCAGGCACATCAACAGAAAATAGTGAAGACACAAAAGTAGTTGATGGATTTATTCGTGCAACAGTGGAACCGTTGCTCTTTGTGATGACATCTGTTCCTGTAAGCTGTTTAAGGGATTTAAATGAAAGAATGTTATCATTCAAATCTTCAATGGTGACAGTAATGTCGGGCGATGATTCTCCATCTTCTGCTAACAGTAGTTCTACAATTTCTTGAGAAGTATTTTCAAATTGAAATCTAAAGTTCGCCTGACCACCACGCACGATACTCTCGACATTGATGGAGACAGGGTATTGATCATTAACAACATGAATACTTTCACTTTGATGTATTGCTACTGAACCAGCCGGATAAACTCTGGATAATTGATAATACAAAACAGCTATATCACTAATGTTGCTATAACCTCCAATAGCTAATGGAACATCAACATAATTATGAGGTTGAATTGAAATATTTCTTGCCTGATGACTAATATCTATTCCACCAACGTTAATCAAAACATCTAAATTGACTCCCTCTTGCAATGTAGAACCTCGATTGGAAATTCTAAATTCCAGCGTATTCACCACACCACGCGAAAGGTTTTGCGTAACATCAGGTCTTAGTTCAACGCTTAAAGCAGGTAATTGAATATTTGCCGCAATGCTTGCTTCATTGGTATTATTTTTTGCAACAAGATAATAACTACGCTCTTGCACTACGCCATTAGAGAAAGCGCCACCATTGTATTGATTATCTACATAACTATTTGTTGTTAGATTTTCAGCAAGCAGGTTGCCCTCATTATTAACCGCAATATTGAAACCACTGATACTGTCACCCTCATGCTCCCAACTTATGGTGGGTAATTGCTCTTCTTCCACAACAATCTGAATGTTTCGTGGAGGTAACAAACCAGGATCAAGATAAACACTCAGGGAGGCTGGTGATTCATTGCCCGCACGATCTACTGCAGTAACAGCATAGGCATGATCGACAGAAGATGGTTGAGAATCGAGCGCACCTGTTCCACCCAGACCAGCGGCTTGAGCAGGAATAAGACTCTTGATTGGATTAATAGAAGATACATCTGGCTGAACCGACTCATCAGGCAAATTAAACCGGTAAAGGTTATAGGTGTATTCACCACTCTCTGCATCTGTTGGTGCTTCCCAGCTAAAATATAAACCCGAACCCGTTAAGCTAACTTGTAAATTGGTGGGTGAATTGGGCGCTGTTGCATCAACCAGCACTTCTGCGCCATTACTATACAAACTGAGTGAGCTGGTTCCATTGATACTATCAAGGTTTAAAGCTGCAACTTTATAACAATAACCATATCCATCAATAAGACCCGTTTGATCATTAAAGCTAACCCGATTGTTTTCCAGCACAACGTCAACTTTATCGATTTCAAAAACAGGAATATCAACATTCGGGTCGCTTAGTAAATTACATGAAGCAGAACGATATAATTTATAACCATGTGCCAGCGTGCTGGGAATCCATTCTAACTTCACCGTACCGCCTACTGCTGCATACGCATTTAATTGGGCAGGCGCATTAAGCTTGGGTAAGTCGCCTTGGTAAATTAACCAACCCGGATTTGCTAATATTTTTTGACTGACGTTATTTAATTTATCTTTTGCTATCCAATCAAAACCCAGATGTTGTCCATTCGCTGGAAGACCTGCATCGACAGGTAAATCGAATAAACCAGACCATTGCCAAAGATTATTATTTATCCCTAGTGCAGTTAACGATACTCCGGATTCCAATCCTGGCATTGCAGCTCCATCTATTTTGGGAATGAGCGCATAGGGCTTGCCTAAATCAATTTCGTCATTGACTGAAATGGTGAATGAAATTGTCTGTACGGTATCGTTGTTAATCGGAGAGACAGGCGTTAACTCAACATTCACAATGTCTGGGCCATCTGAGTCAATCAATATCTCCAAACCATTTTCTATTTCTGTACCTCTGTTACCATGTTGGTCATATGCAGCAACAACGGCATAAGCAACACCACTCGGTGTTGTGTCATAAATTTCAAAATTACCCGTATAAGTATTTTCGTCAAAATAATTTCTATCAAGCTTTACAGGTATAGGAATACCACCATTAGGCACAATAGCCATGTAAGGGGTACTTCTTAAAGATTCATCAAATGTTACGTTAACAACAACCTGAGCAGGCGCAAACGCACCTGTGGCTTGATCAATCAATCCATTGGATTCATAGGTGATATTGGTAACTTTTGGGCCAAGATGATCAACGACTAATCTTAGCGGTGCTGAAAGCGCACTTTCCAGATTATTTTCACCAACAGCGACTACATAATAAAAATAGATACCGTCATTATCGACCAAATCAACAAAGTACAATTTTTTATTTAATGTTCCATTCAGTGGAACTTCTCCAGAAATTGAATTCAATAGTGTTTCGGAGCGATAAATTCGATAGCCAGCAATTTCAACATTTGTTACAGCGTCCCAAACTATTCTCACTTCACCCAATTCAAGAGAAGCAGCATTCAATCCAGAGGGTGCGTTCGGAATAGAATTATCAACAGTTACTTCAATGATGTTACTGGAAATACTATTACCGACTTCAGGGCGGTCAGAATAAAAAGCAACTGCTGAAATTTCACTGGTGACACCTGTGCCATCTGGAAGCGTTACATTGCTGTCAAAGTAGCCAAAGCTATCTACAATGATTGGAGAACCATAATCTGCCCCGCCAACTTTTAGCTGGACACGGGTATCAAGTTGAGAGGAACCTTTAACTGCAACTTCTGCTGTATTGCTCGTGATACCACTCGCAGGATAGTTGAGATTTGGGGCAGCAGGAGGGGATAAAGCAATCGTAAAATCAATTTGAGCATTACCATCATCAAACAAACTTTGGTGGCCTATGGTGTCAAAAGCTTTAATCTGGAGTACATGCGTACCATCAACAAAATCAAGTGGATTTATCAATGCACTGAAGATGTTTCCTTGTGTGGCATCACTTGAAGATTTATAAAGTACGCCATCAATAAAATACTCTATATAAGCTATTCCAGATTCATCAACTGCATTGATTGTTAATGTACCCGGCGAGGTGATAATTGTGCCATCAACAAATGCTTGTCCTTTAAACTGAAGGTTTGAAAGCACTGGCCCTGCACTATCTGAACCTGGCGTCGCTGTTTGTGAACTATTGGTTGTATTGCTGTAGCTACCATTAATGTTTACGGCAACCACATTAAAGAAATACGGTGTTTCGTTTTCCAGGCCTCCAAGTTGCGCACTGGTTATAGCCCCTCCCTCTACATAAAGTTTGCCTTGCAAGCCAGACACGTTGGTTGCCATATCTGTCGTTTCAGCAAAAAGTCGATAACCTGAAGCGCCACTGACTTCATTCCACGATAATGAAACACGATTACTAAAAGTTTCTACAACCGCATTAAGCGTTGGATTGGGTAACAGGGTTTCTATAACAATCGACTGTCCGCTACTTTCATTTCCAATTCCATCCAGTGTTGTTACTTTTATCTGGTAATGAATGCCTGCTGTTAAGCCATGAATTGAATAAGTCTGTGTAGCGGCAGCGAGTGGTGTTTGATTAAGTAACACACCTTCCTGATATACGTTAATCCCCGCCCTTTCATTATCCTCAACCAATTGCCAATTGAGGTTAGCTCCACTTTCATTACTGATAGCAACGAGCCCCGTTACCTCTTCACTTGGCAGGCTATCAACATCAAACGTTACACCAACGTCGGCTGATTCATTTCCAGCCATATCCTTCGCAAAGATGGTGATAATATTTTCACCCTGATTCAAGGTAATTGATTCACTTTCCCACGCGGTATCACTTGAAAGAGCAACTAATAAAACAGAACCAGATGTTGTACGCTGCCAAATTGATGAATTCGATTCTTTAGTACCTGACAAAATAATTTGATTGGTATTAATGCTATTGGTCTGTGTTGTAGAGTGATTTGTTACAACTGGAGATGCAGGTGCTTGTGCATCAATCTCAAACGAAGCCTGAAAAATATCAGAAGGTATCTCTCCACTTATGCCATTCAAATTCTGATCTAAATTCCACCCCGGCAAGTTTTCGATATTAGGGCCAACTGACAAGGTATAAATTGCATCCTGTTCAAGCAGAGGAAGATTAATTCGATAATTGAGTGCATTAAGCTTTGTAATTGATAATGGAATTACGGCTCCTACACCATTCGTTCCTGTTATATTCACATCATCCAGAGTAAAGCTGGCGCTTCTTATGGGTTCTGCAAAAGTAACATCAAAAAAAGCCACTGCTTCGGATAGAGAGCCATCAGGGGAATAACTGACAATGCTGGTGCCATTTGTCACCGTGTCATGAATCGTAATATCTATATTTGTTTTATAACCATCAACTATTAAAGGATTGCCAACGAATGACCCTTGGGCTTCCCAGGATTCAATAATATTCTGGGTGCCATAAGGTGAATCGATATACGCAACAATTTCGTAAATATCATTAAAACCCAAATCAAGACTATAGCTTCCTGGCTGTGAAAGTATTTCCTTGTATTCCAAACCATGATTCAGCCCTTGCGCACGAATGGTGATATTCCCTGTTTGAATACCACTGTATGTCACAACGCCTGAAATATTTGCACCCTCTTCAACTACAACAGATTTGGACTGAATAAGCGGATTAAAGTTACCTGCGCGATCAACTGGCACCAAAGCATAATGGTAAGTATTTCCAAGCGCCGATTCGCCCAGATAATCGAAATGAGAGGTTTCTGTGGAAGCGATGCTTGCAACCTGAGAAGCAGATTGAATGTTTGTAAACGAAGTCGCTGAACGATACAGCTCGAAATGATCAATACCACTAACATCACTTGAGCCATTATATGCTGACCAATCAATCGCCACTCTTGTGCCATCAACCTTTCCGTTCAGGGTAAAGTTAAGGTGTGGCGGAACAACTGTATCAATCACAAAGGAGGTATAAATTACACCTGAACTATTACCTGACATATCAACAAGTTCGACACCAACCTGATATTCACCATCAAAGAGTTGCTGATCTGGTGTAAATTTTATACTACTGGCATTGACCTGCTCTAATACACCCGTTACAGCACCGTTATTGACAAGCAGGGAAGTGTTGGAAATATCAATTCCTGAACCTTCCTCCGAAAATCCTGCAACAATAAAATCAAGATTTTTTAAAGCAGCATTGTTGGCTGGCTGAATAGAAACAAATTGTGGCGCTTGATCATCTGCAAAAAAGCTCAGTTGTACAGAAGGAGATTGATTACCTGCCAAATCAACAAGCGAAACTTGCAAGCTGGATTGACCTTGACTCAATTGCAAACTGTTTATTTGCCAGTTGCCACTTCCAAGAGGTACTCGCTGCACTCCGTTAATCAAAACTGCCGTATTATTTTCTCTGGCACCAGACAGTAAAATTGTGCTGTTGTGAACATAATTTGTTTCCAGCGTTGAGTAGTTAAAATTACCCGGTGCTACTGGTGGCGTGTTATCAATAGTAAAACTACTTGAATAAATGTCGTCGGGATCTTCCCCAAAAATTCCATCATTATCCTGATCCATGCCATTGCTATTCGTTGGAATTGAAATATTTGGACCGACACTGACTGAATAGAATCCATCTGCTAAAAATGCAGGAGAACTTACGATATGAATAAAATAAGTATCTGAATCTATTTTTTCAATTTGTTGAACCGCTATTATTTGCGGTTCAGATTGTGGCGCTGTATATAGGACTTCAACATCGCTTGTATCAAAACTTGATTGATCTACCTCAGCAACAAAATTAACCTCAAAACCCGTTGTAAAACCAGATACCAGGCCTATAGGTGAGCTGGAAGCAACTGACAGGGGGACGCTTATTTCTTCGATATAGACGGTTCCTGCACCACCTGGATAAGAACTTCCCCCGCCGTTCGCTGCTACCTGACTACCCAAGATAAAGTTACCAAGGTTATAGTAGTAAATCGCAATACGACCACCACCACCTGAACCAGAAGACGAACTCGCTCCGTTAGCCTGAATTTGACCAGTGCCCTTCAACTCTCCTGTAATTATCCAGACCGAACCACCACTACCGCCACTGCGGGATTGGGAAGTGCCATTTGCTCGAATATGACCGTTAACGGTCAGCACATTCGCATCAAGCTTTAATTTTCCGCCACCTAGCCCATTGCTATTTGAGAAATTAGCAGAACCCGTTCCGAAATCATTTGGTTGCAGGGGATTGCCATAAACAGAGTTCGTACCGCTTGAGTTGCTGGGGTGTATGCCCCCCAAGCCACCATAACTTCCTCCTGCCCATTCATCGATTCCTGGAAAAGCAGATAAGCCTTTCCCGCTTACATCAATATATGAACTGGTACCAACCGTAATACTGTTCGCTGTAATCGTTAAGCCCGGACTGTTCGCATTCGCTGCTATCGGATGGGTCAACACACCACCGTTAATCACTGATACACTGTTGTAACTGTGTGCACCTGATAACGGTAATGTAAAACCACTTACCACCAAATCACTCACAGGTACAATCGAGTTGTTGGTGGTGTCCAGATGCATCACCATATTATTCATCGTGTGCGTTGTGGTGTTAAATTGATAACCAGACTGAACCCAGCTTCCATAGCTGGAGTTTCCTGTTGCTACAAAGTCAGTGATGGTGACATCACCAGTCTGAATCACATCACTCTGGTTCAAAGTGAGTGTGTTAGCCTGAACTGAACCAATCAATGCAGGTTCGTTAGAGGTCGATGCATATACATACAACAATGACAACTCATCATAAATCCCTGAAATCGATACGTTCGTACCCACTACACGAACCAGATCAATCTCTGAATAATCCCCACTTAACTGAAGCTGTTCACTGTATTTATTCCACATAACCGAGTTATCAAAACGCAATTCCTTGAAACCATCACTTCGTTCCAGATAAATCGTACCCGGTTGACCACTCCGCTTGTCTACCGAATAATCTCCTCCAAACGCACGAATGCGTGTACTTGATGAACCAGTCGGTTGTGTTGCAAAGTTACTCTGCGAAGCATCATAGTAAATCGCAATACGACCACCGCTACTCGAACCAAAACTGGAACCCACTCCACGTGCTTCAATATATCCATTACCATTTAAGCTGGTGGTGTTAATCCAGATTGAACCACCACTACCAATGCTATAAGAGCTGCTTGTACCATTCGACCGAATATAACCATTCACGGTCAGGGTGGTGGTATTCAACTTAAGCTTGCCACCACCCAATCCCGTACTGCCTGTGGTGCTGCCCTTACCAAAATCATTCGGCTGGGTATAAGAACCATAAACTGGATCAGGTGTTCCGGTGTCATAACCACCCAAACCACCGTGACTCCCCCCATACCGGAAACTGGTATTACTGGTTCCTTCTGCGATACCCTTCCCACTGACATCAATATATGAACTGGTACCAACCGTAATACTGTTCGCTGTAATCGTTAAGCCCGGACTGTTCGCATTCGCTGCTATCGGATGGGTCAACACACCACCGTTAATCACTGATACACTGTTGTAACTGTGTGCACCTGATAACGGTAATGTAAAACCACTTACCA
>CAZKYI010000009.1:0-83683 GCA_964557005.1 uncultured Pseudomonadales bacterium | reverse complement strand
TACCCACCGTAATGCTGTTCGCCGTAATCGTTAAGCCCGGACTGTTCGCATTCGCCGCTACCGGATGAGTCAGCACACCGCCGTTAATTATGGAAACTGTGTTGAAGCTGTGATTACCAGCAATACTAACTTCAGCGCCATCGATAACAATTTCGTGACCATCGTAGCTTTCATCTAATTCACCAATTGCAGTTGGCGTATTAAAAACAAACACATCAGCCAAAGCCGACCCAGTTGAAGCAAATAACAAAAAAATCAATCCTGTCCTTGAGATCGTTTTAATCTTGTTTCTATTAACAGTGTTATTAATGTTAACTCTAAATTTTGAAGCTAATCTTTCAAAGTGATTCATAATGTGTTCTCAAGAACTAATTCATTCTGACTAACAAGTTTTCTGAAAAAGAAACAAAACGATGGGTGTTATTCATGGGACTGACTTCGTCCTGACCAAAAATACGAAAAGCCAGATACGATGTGTTTTTATCATCAAGAACACGGTTTTGCGCATCAGCCAATCTCCATCTGCCACGATCAAAATATTGAGCCCAATTATGGTATTCACTGGCTTTCAAAATTTGATTGGCATCATCAAAAAACCAACCACCAACTCCACGTGCTGGCACATCTGCCAATCTGGAAAGAGCAATAAACAAATACATATACTCCGTACAATCACCAACCTTGTACTTTAAAGCGTAACTTGCACCACGATCATCACTTACAAAACCTATTGGTTTAATATAGCGATTCACCCATTCAAAAATATTCTGAATGGTTTCGAATTTAAAAAATGAATTTAACTCTTTTGCTTTAGCCTGCAACCTGGGGTTATTTAATTCAATAAATGGCTCCTCAATTAAAAATGCTTCCTTACCCCTTAATATTGAGAATCGTGGATATTTATAAAGGCGAACCTTGGCGGTGATAGTTACAACTTTTTCACTGAATGGCGGCATCATACCAAGCGAAAAGTTCATAACCTGATTTTGATAGCGATCTGAAATCAAATCGAAAGAATAATTTGAACTGAGATCTAAAAGATCTTGTGTTGAGGTGAATTTAACGGGGGCATAAGTTGAAAAATGAGCAGATTCAATAACGTCACTACCCGTATTTTTTACCAAAAACGACCATCGGACAGTCTTTTCAGTGCCAGAATTCAAGAAATGATGAGCTACTTCAAAATAACTACATGCAGCCACTGCTAGCAGTAGTGAAGAAGTAACCAGAAAAAATAAGATACCACCCCTTAATTGGTACAAAATCCATCTCTCCAGTGTAACTCACGACCGCCTGCTCCTGTTGCACAAATAGCGATTCGGGGTCTTGTTACGATTTTCGTTATAATTTTTATTCTTTTCTAAAAATGTTGCGAACTCAGTCACCTCACCACCGTAGATAAAGTAACTTGGGTCCAAACCACCAACAAGCGATTTTATAATCTGTTTCTTAACTTTCTGATCAGAAAATATAAGTACATTATGAGATGATAATTCTTTTTTGGCTTGAGCTACCGAATTCCAAAAATCATCTTTATTTTTTTCGTAATCAATAAAAATCGAATCAAAAAAGCCGTATTGAGCCAGCTTATTTTGCGAATCTCTATCAGCAATTACGATTAACAGATCATATCTAAAAAGCTCACCAATCACTTCAGCTGACTCAACTTGCACCAACTCGTACAAATCAAGACTAACTTGACTCGCAAACTCCCTATTTTCTTTTAAACCGCGTAATCCACCACTTAAAACATAAGCATCTACATGCTTTTCACGAAGCTTTATACATTGCCTGCTTATAGCATTTTTTGAAAAACCACGATCAACCAATAGTATTTTTTTGTTATCTAAAAACGGCTTGGTCGCAATATTTTCATACGCAATATTCTTCGCACTCCTGAAACTTCCCCTCAAAAACGTTTGCGTATCACGTGAATCAACAATCTCATATTCATTTAATTTGATTGTCTGTAAATCCACAAAACATGTGTAATCAGCTTTCAGTGGAGCTGCCAACGAGTTAGGCTGCTGCTCCAAATAGAAAGAAGATAACTCACATTGTTTATCCTCTGCTATTACACCTCCTGTCATTGCAAGAAAGAGGACTAAACAGTACACCAATATTTTATAAGCAAACAAGTGTTTATTTATTCCCAAGTGTCAACTCCCAATACAAAGCACGAGATTGTACAATTCTATAAAATCAATACGACTTACGTCTTATATCTAAACTATTATTTTAATTATCAAGAATAACTCATTGTTATAATTTGATTTTTACCCAGAATGAGCTCGTTATGATGTCCACTATTAATCATGCAGGTAGTATGATAAGGATCCAATACAAAACTCCTAACATATCAAAGAAAGACACGCAAAAATGAAACTGCTTACTGAAATCCTTGCCATTTGCATAGCAGCCTACTTTATTCTGAATTGGATTAATAACCAAAACACCCAATCACCACAAAAATTGCAAACTCCGTATATTGCTATTTATGGTCGAGATACTTGTTCTCGTACCAATAAAATGAAACAACAACTTGAAACAGCAAATATACCTTTTCATTATTATAATATTGATAATCGGGAAATCGCAGATTACATCCACAGCGAGATGCATAAAGTTGGTATCAAAGGTAAATATAATTTGCCAGTTGTTGATGTGAATGGCTACATCTCAACAAACCCAAAATTTGATTTGGTTCGAGTACGCTATCAGGAAAGTCTGCATTAAAATCTTGGGTTCGATATAGGTTCACTTTTAGCCAATCCCCTCACTGGCCACTAGCCGCATCCATCTATATTGCGATGCTAAATTCCAGTTATCCTCATTTCAGAAAATAGACAATTCGCATACACTATCGCGTATATCACGACAGGAGATGCCATACTCATGACTACACTCGAACTGAAACTAAATTTACCCACATGCTTGGCCAAGGATGCACAAGCAGCTGGTTTGTTAACACCAGAAAGCATTAAGCAACTGCTACAAGATGCTATGCGTCGTCGGGCAGGACAAACTCTCATCAATGCCGCTGATAATGCGGCAAAAACAGGGGGAGGAGCCCCTTCAATGAATGAACTGGTAAATGACGTTAAAGAGGTGCGAGCAATACGCAAGGCATTTTAATACTCAACCCTATGAACGCCTTGCAGCACTTTGCTGCAAGTCATTAAGCATTAGATGAAAGCACTGCTATTTCATTTTCAATGAGTCTAAATAATCTGCCCATACCTGCATCATTTCGGTTCTTTGTTTCAAATGCTTTGTTCGGTTATATGCAGTTCCCGTTAAATCCTTAACTGTATGAGCTAGCTGCTGCTCAATCCATTCAACTTTAAACTCCAACTCTTCGTCCAATAATGTTCTCGCCATAGCTCTAAAGCCGTGACCAGTCATTTCCTGTTTTGAAATTCCCATCCTTCGTAGAGCGGCTCTTACAGCCTCTTCACTCATAGGTAATCTTAGTGAACGCTCACCTGGAAAAACAAATTGTCTCATTCCAGTATGTTGGTGCAGTTCTTTCAATAGACTTTCTGCTTGTCTGGAAAGGGGCACTATGTGATCTCTCCTTCCTTTCATTTTATTGCCAAGTATTTCTATTCTTGATCTATCAAAATTAACCTCAGACCATTCCAGCCTTCTTAGTTCGCCTGGCCTTAGAAAAAGAAGCGGTGAAAGCTTAAGAGCTGTCTTAACCACAATCGTGCCATCATAGCCGTCCAACATCCTTAAAAACGGCCCCACTTTATCGACATCCGTAATTGCAGAATAGTTGGTTTTGATTGGTTTCTTAAGCGCGCCTTTTAAATCGGCGGAAGGGTCTCTCTCAGCTCTGCTGGTGACAATTGCATATCTGAAAACCATCCCTGCGGTTTGTTTAACCCTATGAGCAGTTTCTATGGCTTTTCTTGCCTCTACCTTTCTTAATACATCTAACAATTCAGGAGCACTTATTTCACTTACGACTCTCCTACCTATAAATGGAAACAGGTCTTTTTCTAGATACCTTTGAACTCTGACGAAATGGCTCTGAGACCAAGTGTGTGATTCCTTTTCTAACCACTCACGACCCACAGCCTCAAAGGTATTGGACGCAGCTACCATACTAGCTGACTTTTTAACTTGCTTTTGAAGTGATGGGTCTATTCCTTCGGATAGCAATAGCCTTGCTTCTTCTCTTTTCTCCCTTGCAGACTTTAGGCTTACATCTGGGTATGAGCCTATTGAATACGTTTTTTCCTTTCCGTTAAAACGATACTTACAACGCCAAAGTTTTGAACCATTAGGTTTGACTAACAAGAACATCCCTCGGCCATCACTTAATTTATAAGGCTTTTCAAGCGACTTGGCATTTTTAACCTGAAGTTCTGATAGAGGCATATTTACTCCTTGGGGGTATCGATATTTTATACACAATAAATACCCCCAAGAATACCCCCAACTAGTATTGGATTTGATTGAAACACATTAGACTATGTTGGACGACAGGAAAGAAAAAATCCCTTTAAAATCAGGAACTTTTGATGATTCTTGGATTATTTTGGATTTGACTGGATTGAAAGATGGTGGGTCGTGCTGGATTCGAACCAGCGACCAATTGGTTAAAAGCCAACTGCTCTACCGACTGAGCTAACGACCCCAAAAAAGAAGCGGGAATAATACTGATTTAGCGCGAAATAACAAGTATTGCCTGAGTTTGGGCGAGAAAAATCATCAGGCATAAGTGGTTGGATCAGCCAAACCTGCTTGCAAAAATCCGCGTTTTCTAAGCTCACAGCTATCGCAACTGCCACAGGCTTTACCATCAGGTAAAGCTTGATAACAGGAAACCGTTTGACTGTAATCCAATCCCAAACGTGTGCCTTGCTCAATAATTTCTGCCTTGCTCATGTGAATCAAAGGGGTATGAATCGTGAGGTGTTTTCCCTCAACACCTGCCTTGGTGGCAAGATTGGCCATTGTCTCATAAGCACGAATAAATTCAGGGCGACAATCCGGATAGCCTGAATAATCCACTGCGTTCACTCCGATAAAAATAGCTTGTGCATGTTTCACTTCCGCTACAGCCAGTGCGTAGGAAAGAAAAACCGTATTTCTTGCAGGTACGTAGGTCACAGGAATACCTTCACCACTGCCATAATGCGGCACAGCAATCGTGGTATCGGTTAATGCTGAACCACCTACCAGGCCCAAATCTATTTTGAAAATCTGATGGCTGTGGGCGTATTGTGCTGCGAGCACCTGTGCAGCTTTCAATTCAACCCGATGCCGTTGACCATAATCAAAACTGATGGCATGAACTTCATACCCTGCGTGTCTGGCAATTACCAAACAGGTCGCTGAATCCAGTCCACCAGATAATAAAACGACGGCAGGTTTCACACGCATATCAGTGTCCAGGTTGATCATTCCAGATAATCTTGTGCATTTGTAATTGAAAACGCACTTTTAACGCATCTTCGAGAATCCAGCTGCTGAGCACTTGCAAATCGATTTCACCAAAACTGGGGGAAAACAATACTTCGCCTGCGACATCTGCAAGTTGAAATTTAATCAGTTGTTGTTTGCTCCACTCATAATCATCACGATTGGCAATCACAAATTTGATTTGATCTTTTTGTTTGAGCAATGAAATATTTTCGTAACGATTTTTTGAAATTTCCTGCGAGCTTGGTGTTTTCAAATCCATCACCACACACACACGCTCATCAACTTCTGAAATATCCAACGCACCACTGGTTTCAAGTGACACGGAATAACCAGCATCGCACAACGCACTTAATAGTGTATGGCAGGCTCTTTGCGCCAGAGGCTCTCCGCCCGTCACACACACATAATGCGCAGGAAAATGCTTCACTTGTTCCATAATCTGGTCAAGCATCAGCACACTGCCACCTTGAAAAGCATAGGCTGTATCACAGTAGCTGCATCGCAGCGGGCAACCTGTCAGGCGTACAAAAACCGTTGGCAAACCTGAAAATTTTCCTTCTCCCTGAAGCGAATAAAAAATTTCAGTAATACGTAAGCTACTCATAGAGAGTTACAGACTATTTAAATGATTCTTGGCCAGTGCTGCCGTAGAGCTTTGAGGAAATTCTCTCATTAACCGTTCAAAATATTGTCGCGCTTCATTCTTTTTATTTTCTTCCTTGGCGATGATGCCAAGCTTATACAAACTTCCAGCTACTTTTTCATGCTTGGGAAATTTGTCTACCACTTCACGATAGTGTTTTTTGGCAGAATCATTCTCAGGAATTTCAAGGCTGCGATATAACTCGCCCAACCAATAATGGGTCTGCGCAACATATTTTCCATTAGGAAAAAATTCGAGATACAAAGTAAATTCTGCAATGGCTGCATTAAACTCTTTCTTGTCGAGCCTGAGCTTGGCGCTGTTATAGGTTTTTTCTTCCTCGGCATTCAAATCACCCACTGCCGTTGCTGCGGCACTCACTTGTGCTGGGGCGCGACCAGCAGATTGCCCCTGCAAGGCTTGAATGCGCTGATCAATATCACTATAGCGCTCGCGTTCAAATTTTTTCAGCTGCTCAATTTGGAAATTCTGTTCTTCAATCACACCACGTAAACCCTGCATTTCCATTTTAAGATGTTCGATTTGTTGCGAAAGGTCATACATCATCAAGGCATTGGATTCATTCGCAGCCTTAAGCACAGAAAGTTCTGTATCTTGCTGTTGTTGATTTTCTTGTGAGCCGCGTTTAAGCAAGGGAGCAGATTCCACTACAGGAGCAATCAAAATAATTCCCAGGGCAATCAGCTTGAATTGTGGGGCGTGTTTAAATGTGTGAAGTAATTTCAGCATGGTTTCTCTGGTGTCAGGCAAAAAAAAGGCAGGTCAAACCTGCCTTTAATTTTAAAAATGTTTATCCAAAAATGCCAGTTATGGACGACCCACTGTGTATTGAATATCCACTCGACGATTTTGTGAATAAGCCGCTTCAGTTGAACCAGAGGCTCTGGGGCGCTCTTCACCAAAAGTAACAACTTCAATCTGGTTGGACTTGGCACCTGCACTGATCAGTAATTTTTGAACAGAGTTGGCGCGACGCTCACCCAATGCCAGATTATATTCACGAGTACCTCGCTCATCAGTATGGCCTTCAACTCTTACTCTGGCAGCAGGGGTTTTGGCCAGAAATTTTCCGTGTGCCAATACCGCTCTCTCATCTGCTGAACTCACACGAAAGCTGTCATAACCAAAAAAGAATTCCGTTTGCTTCACCAGTTTTATTTGTTCAGCTTCACTGATTGAAGCAGCCGCGTTGTCTCTACCTGTAACCGTATTTACACCGCCTTCATCTGTTCCTGTCGTGCTTACTGAAGAACGCGTAGAACTTTTAGCATCAGAAGCTTCATCATCTTCCGATTTTTTTTTGCTCGCACAAGCAGAAATCGTGAGGATTAATGCGATCGCGACAAGTTTTGTGATTGTAGATTCTCTTGATAATTTCATATTTTTTCTCCTGTAATGCCGATATTACGGCGGTTAATGACTGTTTCCGACTGCGCATGCTACCAGAATTTTCTGAGCAATACCTTAACCACTTTTTCAATTAAAGAAGGGAGACCAGGAAGGTTCTCTCAACTGACCCAGGGCACTCGGTACTTCCATTTCAACATTGCCATCAATCGTCACCATACGCAGCATGCTTTTACCTTTGGATTGAGTGGCGTAAACAATCATGCTCCCATTAGGTGCAATGCTGGGTGACTCATCCAGTTCGGTTTTGGTTAAACTTCGCATCACTCTGCTTTTAAGATGCATGGCAGCAATATGAAACTCTTTGTTTTCTGACTGATGCACAAAAACAAGATGTTCACCATCAGGGGTTAATTGTCCTCTCGCATTGTATCTCCCTTCAAAGGTCAAACGGCTTACCTGCCTGTCGTGCAAATTCATACGATAAATTTGCGGGCTACCGCCCCGATTGGAAGTAAAAATCAACGACTTGCCATCAGGCGACCAGCGCGGTTCGGTATCAATACTAAAATCATGGGTCATTCTTTGTAATTGTCTGGTTTTGATATGAAGAATATAGATTTCCGGATTTCCATCTTTTGACAGCACCAAAGCCAATTTGCTTCCATCAGGCGACCAGTCAGGCGCACTGTTAATACCCGGATAGTCACTTACCAGCGTTTGTTCACCTGAACGCCTGTCCTGAATATAGACATTCGAGCGCCCATTCTGGAAAGAAACATAGGCCAGCTCCCGCCCATTGGGTGACCAGGAGGGTGACATGATGGGATCATCAGAAGTCAAAATAGTCTTGACATTTCTGCCGTTGGCATCTGCTTGCTGCAAGCGATAAACCGTTTTGCCATCGTGTGTGGGTGAACTGGTCACGTAAAGCAGCTTGGTAGAAAAAAAGCCTTTAACACCCGTCAAACGCTCATACACGCGATCACTAACCCTGTTGGCGATGCTATCAAGATAATCACCCGTGGTTTTTTCTCCATCGCCCGTAAACAGAAATTTTTGCCCTGCGACATCATAAAGCTGGTATTCCACTTCAAAACCTGTCGCTCTACCCTGAGCAATATGGATACGCCCGAATACCAGATATTGCGCACCAAGACGCTTCCAGTCATTCGGTAACACATCTTCATTCACATAAGGGTAGGAAATCATATCCTTGCGATCGAGCAAGCTGAACAAACCGCTCAACTTGAGATTTTCTCCAACCACATCTGCAACATCCATCGGTTCTTTTTTAAACGAATTCCATTGAAATGGAACAACCGCAACTTTCACAGGATTATCTGCGCCTTTGTTAATCACAATCGTCAATACTTGTGCCTGTAACGAAAAAGAACAGAATAAAAATATAAGCATACTGATTATTTTTAATTTCATTGCCACAAATCCTCCGGTGCAAATAACAAGTTAAATACCCGATAATTTCGGGTAAACACACCTGCATCAGCAGGTACGGGTAAGGGTGATGCTTTCCAAACGGCTTGCACAGCCGAATCATCAAAAGGTTCATCTCCACTACTTTTAATAATCTTGACGTTATCGACTTCACCACCAGGTATCAAGTGAATCTGTAACAACACTTGCATACCATTACGCGCACTTAAAGGGCGAGACCAGTTTTGACTGATTTTGTGCTGAATCAATCCTTCATGCTCATTTAAAACCGGTGCATCTTGTTGTGCCAAGGCAGCTTGACGTTGTTGTTCGAGTTGTTCACGGCGTTTTTGCAAAGCTTCCTGCTGTTCACGCGCTTCACGCATGTGTTGAAGTTGCTGTTCACGTTCCTGTTTTTGTTTCATCAGGGTTTCCTGACGTTTACGTTCTTCTTCGGCTTTTTGTTGCGCAAGCTTTTTGGCTTCCTGTTCAGCCTTTTGTCTTTCCAGTTCTTTCTTCTTTAATTCTTCGATACGTTTTTGCTCGGCTTCTCTGGATTTTTTATCGGCTTCTTCCTGCGCTTTTTTTGAAGCGATGCGTTTTTGCTCTTCAAGTTTTTGTTGTTCCGCCTGTTTTCTACGTATTTCCTTGATACGATCATCTTCCACTTTTTTGGCAGCTTCCTGATCTTTCGGTGCAATTTTATCCTGCTTATTCACGACCACAGTTTTGATGTATTGCAATTCTTGCGGCTTGACCAATACACGCTCTTTATGCACCCACTCAGAAATACTGAATGCAAGTAACAACACCACATGTATGACGAGTGAAAATAAGACTGGAACGCTTAAATCGTCACTGTCACTTAAACGAGTGCGCAACCACTGCGTGAAGTTTTTAAACACAGCACTTCCGTTATTTGGGTGGTTCAGTTAGCAGGGCAAGGTTAATCACACCCGATTTCTGCAAGGCTGCCATTAAATCAATCACCGCTGCGTATTGAACATGCTTGTCACCACTCACCAAAACCGGCGTTTCAGGTTTGTTGCGCATGATTTTTGCAATGGCTTCTTCAACCTGCTGAATGCTGGCAGCTTTATCCGCATAATCGCCTATATCCATATAATACTTGCCGTCCTTTTTCACAGTTACCACAATGGGTTCGAGTTTGTGTAAATCCACCGGATCAGAATTGGCAGCAGGCAATTCCACATTGATGCCTTGGGTAATCAAAGGCGCGGTAATCATAAAAATAACCAGCAACACCAACATAACATCGATATAAGGGACGACATTCATTTCAGCAACCAGCTTTCTGCCAGGCTGATACATTTCAAACTTTTCCATGCTGCTTTCCTCTTTAACTCAAGACTATTTATGCCTTTTTCTCTTTATGCACTTCTCTTTGCAAAATACTGGTGAATTCATCGGCAAAACTTGCAGCATTTTTCAGAATTGAATCTGATGAAGTGGCAAAACGGTTATAGGCAATTACTGCCGGAATTGCTGCAAACAAGCCGATGGCGGTTGCCACCAGCGCTTCAGCGATACCTGGCGCAACCAGCGACAAGGTAGCCTGTGATTGCGCTGCAAGCGAACGGAATGAATTCATAATTCCAATCACCGTGCCAAACAAACCAATATAAGGACTGGTAGACCCTACCGTTGCCAAAAAGGATAAATGTTTTTCCAAACGCTCTTGTTCACGCGAGAAGGCAACACGCATCGCTCTTTGTACTGCATCCATGGTGGTTGCGGCTGAAAGGCTGCTGTCCTGACGCAAACGCAAAAATTCTCCAAAACCTGCAACAAATACCATTTGCTGACAACTTGCACGCTCACTTTTATTCGCACTTTTTTGATACAAATCACCCAAATCAATGCCCGACCAGAATCTGTCTTCAAAATTTAGCCCCAGGGTTTTGGCTTCTTTGAGCACCAGAAAACGATTGGCTATCATCACCCAGGACGTTACAGAGGCGGCGAACAAGATAAACATCACCAACTGAACAATAAAACTTGCTTCAACAATCAGAGACCAAATTGATAAACCTTCTGTCACGATTTTCTCCTATTTAACCAAGATGATGATTCAATGCCTGATATAAAAAATCCGGTATTGCCTGTACTTTAAAATGCTCGCTGCTGACGCAAGCCACTTTGACTTCAGCTTCACAAAAAAGTTTTGCATGATGTTCACACCATACTTTTTGCTCAAGCAAAAAATAGGTTTTTGCCACTCGCAATACCTTAACACTCACATTCAGTAACATGTCCATGCGTGCAGGTGCCAAGTATTTCACATTGGCGGAATGCACCACGAATTGCATTTCGCTGTTGGCACCCAGCTTTTGTTCAAAACCCAATGAACGCATAAATTCGGTACGCGCTCTTTCCATAAACTTGAGATAGTTCACGTAATAAACAATACCACCAGCATCGGTGTCTTCCACATAGACACGAATCGGAAAATAAAATTCAGAATCTGCCATTTATTTTTCCAGTTCATCAAAATCAAGTTGTGCATGATTTTGATTCTTAGCCGTTAGAGAGACAGGGACATTCAAGCCAAAATGTAAATAGGCATTTTTAGTCGCCATGCGCCCACGAGGCGTGCGCATGATAAAACCCTGCTGAATCAGATAAGGCTCCACCACATCTTCTATGGTGCCTGCATCTTCACTAATCGAAGCAGCCAGACTTTCAACACCAACAGGGCCACCGTCAAACTTTTCTATCAAAGACAACAAAATGCGCCGATCCATTGCATCAAAGCCATGTGAATCCACTTCCAGCATATCCAGAGCGGCTGAAGCAATCTGATAATCCACATTACCATCGGCTTTGACATCTGCATAATCCCTAACACGGCGAAGCAGCCGATTGGCAATTCGCGGTGTTCCTCTGGAACGCATGGCGATTTCCTTTGCACCTTCTACGTGCATGTTCACCCCCAGAATATTGGCTGAGCGCATCACAATTTTTGAAAGCTCCGTCACTGAATAAAATTCCAGCCGTTGCACAATGCCAAAGCGATCTCTAAGCGGTGAAGTTAAAAGCCCTGCACGGGTGGTTGCGCCCACCAGCGTAAACGGCGGTAATTCCAGCTTGATTGAACGTGCAGCAGGCCCTTCACCAATCATAATATCCAGCTGATAGTCTTCCATCGCAGGATAAAGAATTTCCTCAATCACAGGGCTTAAACGATGAATTTCATCAACAAACAGCACATCACCTGCTTCAAGATTGGTAAGCATGGCAGCGAGATCACCCGCCTTTTCAAGCACGGGGCCTGAGGTGGATTTCAACTGGCTACCCATTTCCTGCGCAATGATGTGAGACAGCGTTGTTTTACCCAAACCTGGCGGGCCAAAAATCAGGCAGTGATCTAATGCTTCTCCACGTTTTTTGGCAGCGCCGATAAAAATTTCCATTTGCTCACGCACTTTTTCCTGTCCAGTATAGTCAGCGAGCGTGGTGGGGCGAATGGCGCGGTCGAGAACTTCTTCATTGGCATGAGAAGCAGCGGAGCTGATGCGATCCTGTTCAATCATGAAGGAAAATAAACCTGAAAGAGAAATTTTCTGCTGCTCAATATACTGGATATTTGCCCAGTATTCTATCGGCCTCAAAAACAATATTGAGCACTTGTTAGCGCATATTTTGCAAGGCCAGACGAATCATCTCTTCACTGCTTAAATCGTTATCTTTAATTTGGGCAATAGCTTTTGCAGCTTCACCCGCTTTATAACCCAAAGCGAGTAATGCACTTTCTGCATCGGCACGCGCAGAAGACTGAGTGGCAAAACCAGCAAATGACGCATTGTCATCTCCTGCACCACTACTGGAAATACCCTGCCACTGTTTGATGCGATCACGCATTTCAATCATCAAACGCTCAGCTGTTTTTTTTCCAACACCTGGTACTTTCACCAAAGCGCTGCTATCACCTGAATGAATGCAATGCACAAAAGTAGCTGCTTCCATACCCGATAAAATAGCCAAAGCCAGTTTGGGGCCAACACCGTTGGTTTTAATCAACAAGCGAAACAGAGCGCGATCAAGTTCATCAAAAAAACCATAGAGCTGGTGTGCATCTTCTCTCACCACCAAATGGGTATATAAACTGAGCGGCTCACCTTCAGCAGGCAATTTATAAAATGTGGTCATTGGTGCGCTGACTTCATAACCAACGCCGTTTACATCAAGCAACAATTCGGGTGCATGTTTTGCAAGTAATTTTCCACTTAACCGCGCAATCATAAATGTCCTCTGTTGAACCCGTGCTAACGAATTCTTTTTCTTCTGATTTTTTTTGCACCAGCCATCTTGATTAAACTGTGCTGCATATTGGCATGACAAATAGCGATGGCGAGTGCATCTGCGGCATCTTCTTGTGGATACTTGTCCAGCTTTAACAAGGTACTCACCATGTGCTGTACCTGGGTTTTCTCTGCTGCACCTTGCCCAACCACAGCCTGCTTGACTTGCTTGGCAGAATACTCAAACACTTCCACCGTTTCGTTCATTAACGCAGTAATTGCAGCGCCTCTGGCCTGCCCCAGTTTGAAAGCAGAATCCGCATTGCGTGCCAGAAATACCTGTTCTACAGCCGCTTGCTGAGGTTGGTAGGTGGTAACAATTTCCGAGATGCCATCAAAAATTTGCTTCAAGCGCTCGGGGTGGGATTCAGAATTCATGCGAATGCAGCCACAGGCAATAAACTGCATTTTTTGCCCTTGAGATGAAATGAGACCCCAACCCGTGATGCGCGAGCCAGGGTCTATACCGAGAATGCACGCCATGAGTGCAGACTAGTTTTCAGCGGTATTTTCTGCAAGCGGTTTGCGCACACGAATATGCAGCTCGTTCAAGGTATCCGCTTCAACCTCGGAAGGTGCAGCAGTCATCAAACAGGAAGCCGTTTGCGTTTTGGGGAAGGCGATAACATCACGAATCGATTGCCCGCCCGTCATCAACATAATCAGGCGATCCAGACCAAAAGCCAAACCACCATGCGGTGGTGCACCGAATTTCAAGGCATCCAGCAAGAAACCAAATTTTTCTGCGGCTTCTTCGTCCGAGATATTGAGCGCTTTGAAAACTGCTTTCTGCATGTCAGGCGAATGAATACGAATGGAGCCACCCCCCAGTTCCACACCATTCAAAACCATGTCATAAGCTTTTGACAGTGCCGCTCCAGGATTTGCAACCAGCGCATCGGGCGTACAGGAAGGTGCAGTGAAGGGATGATGTAAAGGTGTCCAACCCGTATCGCATGCTTCAAACATGGGGAAATCAACCACCCACAGCGGTGCCCATTCACAGGTATAAAGATTTAAATCTTCTCCCAACTTGATACGTAAAGCACCCAGAGACTGCGTAACAACCTCCACCTTATCCGCACCAAAGAAAACGAGATCGCCTTCTTGCGCCTGTGTTCTTTCAAGAATCGCAGTCACTACAGATTCAGGCAGAAATTTCAGAATGGGCGACTGCAAACCTTCCATGCCCTTGGCCAAGTCATTGACCTTGATGTAGGCCAAACCTTTTGCGCCATAATTCCCTACAAATCGGGTGTAATCCTCAATGTCCTTACGACTTAACTGAGCACCGTTTGGCAAACGCATCGCAACAACACGGCCTTTGGGATCGCGTGCAGGTTCTGCAAATACCTTGAATTCCACGCTTTGCATCAAATCCGCAACATCGACCATTTCCAGAGGAATACGCAAATCCGGTTTGTCACTGCCAAAACGAGACATGGCCTCGGCATAAGTCATGTGTTGAAATTTATCGAAGTGCACATTCAGGGCATCTGCAAAAATTTCACGAATCATGGTTTCTGCAATATCCATGACATCGGCTTCTTCAACGAAAGAAGCTTCTATATCAATCTGGGTGAATTCGGGTTGGCGATCTGCGCGCAAATCTTCATCACGAAAACATTTGGCTATTTGATAATAGCGATCGAAACCCGCCACCATTAAAAGCTGTTTGAATAACTGGGGGGATTGAGGCAAGGCATAAAAAGCACCTGCCGAATTTCGCGCAGGCACCAGATAATCACGTGCACCTTCCGGTGTGGCTCGTGTCAGCACCGGAGTTTCCACATCCAGAAAACCCTGCGCCTCAAGACTCTGACGCACTCTGGAAACAATACGCGAACGCAACTGAAAACGCTTGAGCATTTCGGGGCGACGCAAATCCATATACCGATATTTCAAGCGTACTTCTTCGCCCACTTTAGTATGTTCATCTAACTGGAAGGGAGGTGTTTCCGCAGTATTGAGAATTTCCAGTTGCTTACCCAGAATTTCAATCTTGCCAGAAGCCATATTCGGATTGACTGCAGCGGCATCACGCGCACGCACCCAACCTTTTATTTGCAGCACAAATTCACTGCGTACTTTTTCGGCGAGAGAAAAAGCATCCACGGTATCCGGATCAAACACCACTTGTACGATGCCTTCACGATCACGCATATCCAGAAAGATTACGCCACCATGATCACGGCGACGATGTACCCAACCGCAGATGGTCACTTCCTTATCCAGACAAACTTCAGTGACCTCACCACAATAATGACTTCTCATGTTTTACCTATGTTGTTTTTTATCAAGTAAGTATTTATCAACGACGTTTTAAACAAGTGGAATCAGGAAGCAGAGCTTTCGCCTGAACTTGCAGGTGTGACAGCGGTATTTCCGGTATCCGTTTTCACAGTGTCGCCACCCGCTACCAGATTTTTTTTGGAGCCACTTTTGAAATCGGTTTCATACCAACCACCGCCTTTCAATCGAAAGCCTGCGGCCGAAACCAGTTTTTTCAAGGTGTTTTTGTTGCACTGCGGGCACTTTCTGGCTGGTGCATCACTCAGCTTTTGCAATAACTCAACCCTTGCATCACAGGACTGACATTGATACTCATATATGGGCATGTCTTTTTAACTCGCGCTCGACAAGACAGAATTTGGAGCAGCGAATTATACGCGTGCCAACTTGTGCAAGTCTATGCAAAGTGCCAGCCCCATCTAACAACACCAAACAAAAATAAATTTTGCATATGCAATTAAGCCTGTTTTTTTCGATAAAAAATCAGCAATAGTGCTTGTGTCTGTTTGATATTTACCCTAAATTTGACCGCGTAAATGAGGTACACGCTTTATTTACAGCATATGCTCACTTGGCTGTTTTCATCTGGGCAGGTCGAGGTTCAAAAAAAGCCTTTAAAACAAGTGTTTTTGAGCACCAACACCAAAACAAGCAAACCCTCTAACCTAAACTTTAAAAAGGATCGTACTATGGCTGCAAAGAAAAAAGCACCTGCGAAGAAAAAAACGGTTGCCAAAAAAGCTCCAGCTAAAAAAACCGCTGTTGTTAAAAAAGCTGCTGCTGCACCCGCTAAAAAAACTGCTGCTCTTAAAACGCCCATGTCTAAAACTCAACTCGTGATTGAACTTGCTGAAAATACACAACTCAGCAAGAAGCAAGTGAGTGCAGTACTTGAAGACCTGGGTGCAATTATCGAACGTCATGTTCGTAAAGGCGCAGCGGGTCAATTCACTCTGCCTGGTCTGGCTAAAATCCAGGTAGTGCGTAAGCCTGCAACCAAAGCACGCAAAGGTATCAACCCTTTCACTGGCGAAGAAACCACATTCAAAGCCAAGCCTGCACGCAATGTAGTCAAGGTACGTCCTTTGAAAAGATTGAAAGACATGGCTGTATAAGCCGGTTTTTCAGAACCACAAAAAAGGCGGGTTTTCCCGCCTTTTTTTATTCAATACTCGCTCTTTTTATTCAAACCTGAAGACCATGAAAACAAGCCAACTCCTCCTTGCCACCCTGAAAGAAGCCCCTGCTGATGCCGAAGTAATTAGCCATCAACTCATGCTGAGAGCAGGCATGATTCGCAAACTCGCTTCGGGACTTTATTCCTGGTTACCACTTGGCGTGCGCGTATTGCGAAAAGTGGAAACCATTATTCGTGAAGAAATGAATCGCAGTGGTGCACAGGAAGTGTTAATGCCCGTGGTGCAGCCCGCCGAACTTTGGCAACAAAGTGGTCGCTGGCAACAGTACGATGATGGCTTATTACTGAAAATAAAAGATCGCCACGACAGAGACTTTTGTCTTGGCCCCACCCATGAAGAAGTGATCACCGATTTAATTAACAAGCAGATTCAAAGTTACAAACAACTGCCTGCCAATTTTTACCAGATTCAAACCAAATTTCGTGATGAAACACGCCCACGTTTTGGTGTGATGCGTGCACGCGAATTTATTATGAAAGATGCCTATTCTTTTCACATCGATGAACAAAGCCTCGATCAAACCTATTGGGCAATGTACGACTGCTATATGCGCATCTTTAATCGTATGCAGCTGGCTTTCCGTCCCGTACTTGCCGACACCGGCAGCATCGGTGGAGATGCCTCCTACGAATTCCAAGTGCTTGCCAATTCAGGTGAAGACGACATTGTGTTTTCAAACGCATCCGATTACGCCGCCAATATCGAATATGCCGAAGCACTGGCACCTGCATCACAAGGTGAAGGCAGTGAAACCTTGCAACAAGTGGCTACACCCAATGCTCACACCATTGAAGAAGTATCTGCACTGCTGAATATTTCCCCAATACGCACAGTAAAAACCCTGATTGTGGAAGGCAGTGACGCAGACAGTTTGGTAGCATTGGTACTGCGTGGCGATCATCAACTGAATGAAGTGAAAGCCGAAAAACTGGCGCAAGTTGCTTCGCCTTTGCGTATGGCCGACGAAGCTGCCATAGAAAAAACCCTCGGCTGCAAGCCTGGCTCGATTGGCCCCGTCAACATTCCTATTCCTGTATTTGTTGATAGAAGTGCCGCAGCACTGGCAGATTTTGTGTGCGGTGCAAACAAAGATGGCTTCCACTTCACAGGCGTAAACTGGCTGAAACAAAACATTCAATTTACCGAAGTGGATATTCGCAATGTGGTCGAAGGTGATCCAAGCCCCGATGGCAAAGGTACTCTTTCCATCAAACGCGGTATTGAAGTGGGGCAGATTTTTAAACTGGGTAAAAAATACAGTGCGGCAATGGACGCAACTGTGCTCGATGAAAACAGCAAAGCCGTTGTCATGGAAATGGGTTGTTATGGCATTGGTGTCACTCGTGTCATTGCAGCCGCCATTGAACAAAACCATGACCAACACGGCATCATCTGGACAGAAGCACTCGCGCCTTTCCAGATTGTGGTTGTGCCCATCAATAATCACAAAAGTGAAACGGTGGCAAAAAAAGCAGAGGCACTTTATCAATTTCTGCTCGCGCTGGGAGTTGACGTATTGCTGGATGATCGCCCTGAACGCCCGGGCAGCAAATTTGCTGATATGGATTTAATCGGTATTCCGCATCGTATTGTTATTGGCGATAAAGGACTGGAAAACGGTTACATCGAATACAAGAATCGCCGCACGGGTGAAAGCAAAGACATCGCTGTGAATGAAATCGAACCTTTTTTGAAAGCCTTGTTTTAAAGATTAGCCAGTAAGGGTTTCTCCATACGCAGGGCATTGCCGCCATCTTCGTAATAAGCAAGGTGTTTACCAAACACTTTGTAACCCAGCGACTGATACAGCTTGATTGCCGCTTCATTGTGCTCGGCCACTTCCAAACGCATGGCATGCCGTCCTTTGTCTGCTGCCATGGCTTCAAGATTTAACAAGAGCTCCCTTGCGATACCGCCGCCACGCGCATCAGGCAAAATAGCCAGAGAATACAATCTCGCCAACTGCGTACCCGTATGGCAAAACACCAAGCCATAACCCACCGTCTTTTTTATGTCTCCAATCTCGTTTTCTGCAAGCAGTAATACACTGGTTTGAGACTGGACATGATGCCTGAAACTGCGCTTGCTCAAACAATCGCTGGAAAAACAGCTCTGTTCAACATGCAATAAATCCGCAACATCTTGTGGTTCTGCACAGCGAAAATTGCATGTATTTGTTTTTTGTGAAGTCATTTTAGCAGAATAGTAATGGTGCTGAATGCGGTCGTTCGTTATTGTATGTCCAAAGCCATTGAGTCGCTAATCATAAGCCATAATTCATCTGGTTAAACTAAAGTAGCCCATTTTTTCGAGTGAAGCCAAAAACCCATGCAAACCTTTTCCAGACTCCTGAAATACAGCCTTGGCCTGATGCTGCTATTAATCATATTCAGAATTTCAGCTTCGCTGGTTGAAGTCCTGTTTTATGAAGAAGACCGAGCCTTACTGCTTGAACAAAATAAAAATCACGCAAGAGCCTTATTAACGCAATATCCACCCAACAAAATTCACACGGAACTAACAGAAGCACAACAGCAAACGCTTTTATTTTCGCTGATGCTGCTTGAAAAAAATCCTGAAGGCCTGTCGCAACTTGAAATGCTTTACTACGCGCACGACCTGCCCTTGTTATTTAGCGAAGACCCAAACTTTCCCGATGATATCAGCCTTGAAACCCTGTATAAAAATTATCGAGCGCGTTTACCCAACATTGGACAACAAGTGCCGCACCTTGAGCGCTTTGACTTCATCAACAAACCGAAAAATTTTAATACTGAAACCCTTCAAGACATTATGGTGATTAGCGATTTCCAGATGCGCGATGAAGAAAGCCCCTTCTTGTTATATCCACTCAAGCCCTATTTCCCCACCTCTTATTACCCTGCCAATCCGCACGTGCCCTATATAGTAGAAGACAGCATTAAGGCGTTCAGACAATTTGAACAGCAACAACAACGCCACATCGACTTGGCACTTTATACAGGCGATCTGACAGACAATGGTCACTACAACGAAGTGCGTTGGGGAATAGATGTGATGGACGGCAGTGTGGTGCACCCGGACAGCGGCAAAGACGATGATATTTTCACAGGCTTGTTTGAAAACGGAGAACCCAACGATACCTCAGACCCGTTTTTTGCAACGGGTATGGAAAACACGCCTTGGTATTTCGTACCGGGCAATCACGACGGCCTCGCCATGGGCGTATTCCAAATGACTTACGAACCCCTGGAACTGCTATTCACCCGATTAAACGAAGGCACTTTCAAGTTCATGAATGATGTAAGCATTGGCGACACCAATTATCTCGGTAACGTGCCCAACATTCGTTCCATGTTTCGCTACTGGTGGTCGGACAAGCCCTGGCTCAAAGTGTCGCCAGACCCTGAAAGAAGATTGTTAAATGCCGAACAAATTGCGTTAGAAATGTTTAACAGTTTCAGCAAACCTGTTGGGCATGGCATGCAATGGGCGGTCGACATAAAACACAACCGCTCTTACAGTTTTGTGGAACAACGCCCCGATGCTGCTTTCGCAATTCGCCACATTGCACTCGACACCAATACCTTCCATCCACAAGGAGAATTTGGTCACGACAGACTCGCGTGGTTGGAAACAGAATTACAAGCAGCGATGGAAAACAAACAACTAGTGGTGGTGTCTTCCCATCATACGCCTGATGATATTTATAAAACGGGCAAAGATCTGGTTGCACTGCTCAATCATTACCCCAATGTTATCGCGCATGTGGTTGCGCACCGTCATAAAAACCTGATTACGCCAAGACCTGGCAGCGAAGGTAATCACGACTATTGGGAAATCGAAACTGGTTCTATGGTGAACTGGCCACAACAAATTCGTTTACTTGAAATCAAGGTTGACCAACAACAAGGCATTGGCGTTATCGAAAGCACTATGATTAATCATGCAAATGATAATCCACTCTCAGTAAGTGAGCGCGGAAGATTTCTTGCGTATTTGGAAGCGTGGTTTCATGGCGAAGAAGAAAAACTTGTTGAGCGCGAAGGGCTTGCGAGTGATCGAAACGTGCGGCTTTATTTTGAATTGCCAAAAGAATTTTTATAAAAGACTTTAAAGCAATAGCTCATGCACCCTTGTAAAGCTAACCCACTGGATAATGACCACCTAAACGCGCAATCACCTTGTTAAAAATCGAAACGCCCTCATTGGGTTCCTTATCGGCCGCATGAGCTTGCAAAAGCTCTCGCACTTCACCGTAATCACCCCAATCCAGAGAAGCAACGTAACACTGCATTTGATGTAACACTTTTACCATCGTACGAAACTGTGCTTCTCGTGACGCACGTCTTAAACCATTCAGGTAACTTTCCCGATGCACAATCGGCACGATGATTTTATGTTGATCACAAGCAACCAATTCCGCGTTCATCATAATGCGTGAAAGTCTGCCATTGCCATCATCGAAAGGATGACACTCACTCACCAGAAAATGAACAAACAAGGCACGATGCAAACCCTCAGGCAAACCTTGATACACACCAAAGCCCTGCACCAAAGTCCCTTCCACCAAATCAGGTTCCACAAAAATACTGGAACCCGCCTTGTTGGCTTTCTGTTTAAATTCCCCTGGCCTTTTATTGGGTCGCTGTGCCATTAATAATTGATGACGTGTTTTCAATAGATCAATCAACTCGGCAGGACTTTCGGGTAGTCGACACATCTCCGACATATCACCCGCCAAATCAACATGCGCCAATACATCATGGCTATCGGCATGACGCTGGTAGTCAGGTTTACGTTTAAACACAATATGTTCTGCTTCTTCCAGCGTAAACTCTGTTCCTTCAATATAGTTTGAAAAATAACTTTCAAAAAAAGTCAGATTGCGCCAGGCCGCTTGCTCAAATTTAAAAAGCTGCACAGGTAACTCCAGCTTGTTTAAATAACTCGCCAAACCTTCAAACAAATGTAAGCGCTGCTCATCGAAAGGTTCACCCTTGGCGTGGGCAATGCCCATACCTGTTTGTAATATCCCTGCGACAGGATGGGTGTTTAAAAGTGCAGCCACTACTACGTTCAATTGTTCGAATTCTTTTTCCAAACCTAGCTGTGGTGCCAATTCACGCGCCTCATCCCTTAATTCATTCACACCTGACTCGCCGCGCATTCGTAATACTTTTATTAGCTCACCCTCTAACCATTTATCGCCAAGGGTACGTCTCACTCCACTGCTTAAACGGGAAGGAGACAAGTTTTCAAGGCAATAGCGTGCTTGGGCACTACGCTTTATATCCAGGTTTACCTGCTCTACCCCCAAGCTCACATTACCGCCCGACACATCAAAATGCAGAGACCCCACATTCACCACATTGCGTTTCTTTACGGCTTTAACAAGCAAATAAACCCGACCTTCTGCTGGTTTCAACTCGACGGCAGTGCGATCAACCAAAATTCCATCAGGAAACAAATAGTTCGCCACAGCCATCCAGTTTTCATTCAATAGTCTGGCTTGTTCAGCTGGATCAGCCGTGTTGGCGTAAATACCATTCCGGATACGGAATAACTCACCTCGCCCGGCTTTGCGCGAAAGGCTGCTGTCCCCAGATTGTGCGAAATAAAGTTCTGTCATAATCCAGCATTTCTGTGCAATTTATACAATAACTATAGATTAAATATGCTAATTTTACAATTTTTAAGGATTAAAAGTCAAAATATACAAAATCTATGGATTAAATTGCAGGTGATTTAATGTGGTGCCCGGGGCCGGAGTTGAACCGGCACGGCCGCAATGGCCAAGGGATTTTAAGTCCCTCGTGTCTACCAATTTCACCACCCGGGCTAAGGGGGGATTTTGAGTAGGAATTGGCGTGCCCTACTTTTAGATCCTTCGACTTCAGTCACTTCGTGACTTTCGCTCAGGATGACATCGAAGAAAATGGAGGCGGATGTCGGAATCGAACCGGCGTCTACGGATTTGCAATCCGCTGCATAGCCACTTTGCTAATCCGCCATAAACCAAAAAGCCTCGGCTCTTTTCAAACCGAGACCGAGGCTTCTTAATTTGGAGCGGGAAACGAGATTCGAACTCGCGACCCCGACCTTGGCAAGGTCGTGCTCTACCAGCTGAGCTATTCCCGCATAAATTTGTGGTTTTTCGGGCTGCCAAACCAAGTCAGGCACCCCCCTTCAAAAGAGCCGCTATTCTACCCATGAGCTTTTTAGTGTCAACAAAACAAAGGCTTATGACGTTTATTTGTCAGCAGACATGAGGAATGGCCATGCTGCTTTTAAATACATCACCATAGACCACAAGGTAAGAACCGCCGCAAGGTAATACAGTACATAACCCACAATTACGATGGGATTGGAAAAATCAGGGCGATGCGCAAGCAAAATCGCTATCGCAATAATCTGGGTGGTGGTTTTTATTTTGCCTATAACCGAAACCGCGACATTGGCACGTTCACCGATTTCAGCCATCCACTCCCTGAGTGCAGAAACGGCTACTTCTCTGCCAACAATCACCAGCGAAGGAACCGCAAGCCAGGCATTACCATGCACCGCCACCAATAACACAATGGCCACTACCACCATCAACTTGTCAGCAACAGGATCAAGAAAAGCACCCAGCTTGGTGGTTTGATTCAGCTTGCGTGCCAGATAGCCATCAAACCAGTCGGTTGCACCCGCCACTGCAAACAAAGCTGCCGCCCAAAGGTAACTCCACTGGTAAGGCAAATAAAAAATAATCACGAACACTGGCACCAACGCGATGCGTGCGAGCGTGAATAGATTGGGAATGGTGTAAATGGGGTGTGCCAAAACGAATTCTCTCAAATGTTTCCCCAAAATCGGGAGGCTCCATTATAGCCGTGCAGTCCTGAACCTCAATAAAAAGCCCTGAACCACAATTTTAGCGCTCATGCAGAAAAATATAGATTTGTTCGGCTAATTCGCGACTCACACCCTGCACTTTCGCCAGCTCTTCCACGCTTGCGCCACTCACTTCACGCCAACCACCAAAAAAATTCAGCAGCGCTTTTCTGCGTTTTGGCCCGACACCCGGGATATTTTGCAGGGGCGATTCACCACTTTTTTTGGCACGTTGTGCGCGATGACCAGAAATTGCAAAACGATGGCTTTCATCACGTATGTGTTGAATCAAATGCAATGCTGGCGCATCGGCTTCCAGCACCACCTCGTGCATGGTTCCAGAAGAATAACGCCACACACTTTCCAAACCTGCCTTGCGCGTAACGCCTTTGGCAATGCCAATCAGTTCTACACCGTCAATCTGCAATTCTTCCAGCACTGTTGCTGCCTGTTTCAGTTGCCCCTTGCCGCCATCAATGAACACCACATCGGGAATAAGTCCCTCACCTTTTTTTAACCGTGTAAATCTGCGCTCCAACACCTGTCGCATGGCGGCGTAATCATCGCCTTTGGTAATCCCTTCGATATTGAATTTACGATAATCGGTTTTGAGCGGCCCTTCCTGATTAAATACCACACACGAAGCTACGGTTTGTTCACCTTGCGTGTGACTGATGTCATAACACTCCAAACGATTAGGTAAGTCTTCAAAATCAAAAGCGTGTTGAAGCTGTTCCAGACGCTGCATCATGTTGAGCTTGTTCGCCAGATAAGCCTTCAAACTCTGCTCGGCATTTTTGCTGGCTAATTGCACCCATTTCGCCTTTTCACTACGCACCGCATGCTGAATGTTGAGTTTGTGTTGAAACTGATTTTGTATCGCAGAAGCGATGTCTTCTGCACTCAGTTGTTCGCCATCCCATGATTCCAGAGCATGTGACAACAAAATGGTTTTTGGCAATTTTCGTTGTACATGACTTTGTAAATAAAATTGCGGCACAAAACTTGCCAACAAATTATTTTCATTCCAGTCGCTTTTCAGTTTTGGAAAATAATTTTTGCTGCCCAGCACTCTGCCATCTTCAATAAAAAGTACATGCACACAAGCGCCCCCCGGTTGCACAGAAGCTGCAATCACATCAATATCGCCACGCTCGCCAACAACATACTGTTGTTCCTGAATTTTTCTGACTGCAACAATCTGGTCACGATATTTGGCAGCATTCTCATAATCCATATTGGCAGAAGCCTGTTCCATTTTTTTTTCGAGCATCTGGCTCACGTTTTGACTTTTACCTTCCAGAAACAAGAGTGTGTGTTTTAAATCTTCCTCGTAGGCGGGTTTGGAAATTTTTCCTACGCATGAGCCACTGCATCGGCCAATCTGATATTGCAGACAAGGACGGGAACGATTTTTAAAAAACACATCATCGCATTGACGCACCTTGAATACTTTTTGCATCAGATTAAGTGTTTCACGCACTGCACCACTGCTTGGATAAGGCCCAAACAAACGCCCTTTGATGTGACGATTATTCAAACCGCGATGAAAAGAAATACGCGGGAAATCAGCATGTTCGGATACATGAATAAAAGGATAGGAGCGATCATCACGCAACACCACGTTATACGCAGGACGATGTTTTTTTATCAGACTTTGCTCAAGCAGCAGTGCTTCTGTTTCACTTTGCGTGATGGTGTATTCAATATCTGCAATTTGCGCCACCAATGCTTTGGTTTTTACATGCTGATGACTCTGTGAAAAATAGGAACGTACACGATTTTTGAGATTTTTAGCCTTGCCTATGTAAAGAATCTCATGCTCGGCATTGAGCATGCGATACACCCCCGGGTGCGCACTTAAATTGGCAAGAATGGCTTCAAGATGTTCGTTCAAAACGGGATAAAAACAAGACGTATTTTATTCAGGGCTCTGTTCCAGCAAACCATGCTTGCTGGCCAGATGTGCCAGTTCAACATCATTGGTGATGAGTAATTTTTCAAACACACGATAGCGATAGGTATTCACAGTTTTGGAACTCAGGGAAAGTGTTGCAGAAATATCGGCCACTTTTTTGCCTTCGGCCACCATCATGCTGATTTGTAATTCGCGTTGGGAAAGCACATCGAAGGGATTATTTTGTTCATCGGTCTTGAGTGCTTTTTGCATATCCGCACTTAAAAAACGCTGCCCTGCTTTCACCGCACGAATGGCTCTCAACATTTCATTCAGCTCAGCGCCCTTACTTAAAAACCCCGCCGCACCCGCTTTTAAAAGGCGTGAAGGAAAAGGTTCTTCACAATACACAGAGAGCGCCAACACTTTGACATCGGGCAACGCTTTGACAATTTTTTTCGTCGCTTCAATACCGCCAATACCAGGCATTTTGACATCCATCAACACCACATCGGGTTCATGCTTACGCGCACAACTAATTGCCTCTTCACCGGTACTGGCTTCGGCAACCACGTGAATACCTTCTTCATCACTGAGCATGCGGGTAATTCCCTTACGAACCAGTTCGTGATCGTCTACGACTAACACTCGTATCAAAGTACACCCTTACAGAAATATTTTTATTCTTATTTAGAGGCTAGGAGTATACTCCTGCGCCTTGTTTTTAAAAGCTTTGCAAAAATACAACACGCAGGAGGAAACTCACATGGCCGAGTTTGGAAGCCGCAGCAGCGCCGATCAGGTGTTAAAAAATATCGATTTAAGCAACAAACGCATCATTGTTACGGGTGCTAACACAGGTATCGGGTTTGAAAGTGCTCGTTCACTTGCAGCAGCAGGTGCAGAAGTTATTCTCGCGTGTCGTTCACTTGATAAAGCGCAAGTGGCTGTCAATCGTATTCAAAAACAGCATGGTCAAGCCAAGGTCGAAGCGCGGGTTCTCGATTTAGGTTCCATAAAAAGTATTCAAGCTTTTGCTGCAACACTTGAATGGGATTCAATCAACATATTGATTGGCAACGCAGGCGTTGTGCCTACTGCTTATGTTGAAACCGCCGAAGGGTTGGAGCAGTGCGTGGGTGTGTGCCATTTCGGCCACTTTGCCTTGTTCAAATTGTTATTACCCAAATTACTCAAAGCTGAAGATGCGCGTTTGGTGATGGTATCGAGCGAATCTCACCGCAGCCCTGCAAAACTGAATTTCGAACGCTTCCCACTCAATAAAGAACAATTCGCCATTTTTATCGCTTATGGTCAGGCCAAACTGTGCAACGCACTGATGGCCAACGAAGCACAACGGCTTTACGGCGCACAGGGTTTAAGCGCCTGCTCGCTGCACCCGGGCGCACTGGTAACCACCGATATTGGGCGCAACTCGGCTGTATTTCGTGTGTTGATGAAACTGATTAGCCCCTTCACCAAAACCCCTAATCAGGGCGCTTCCACCACCGTGTATTGTGCCGCTTATGCCAAAGCAGAAGAAATTCAGGGCAACTATTTTTCTCACTGCAAAAAAGCCAGAGCCACCAAAGAGGCCAATAACCCTGAAACTGCCAAAAAATTGTGGGCTTTAAGTAAGGAATTTTGTGCAAGGCATGGGGTTCAGTAAGTCAACACTATGAATTACCAACCCAAGCGCGATTGCGCACTGTTTGAAAAAGACAGCGATTTTCTGATTCCAACCGTATTGGCAAATGGCCCTTGGTATGCCAACAGTTTGCATGGCAGCTCGATGATGGGGCTGATGGCACGCGCAGCAGAACAGCACCCCAGCGATGTACCACGTTTGGTGTCTCGCCTGACAGTGGACATGATGCGTGCAGCACCCACTTCCGCGCTTAAAACCGAAACTGAAATTGTACGCACAGGAAAAAATGTAGAATTTCTCGACATTCGTTTGCTATCTGAAGGCGAGCTTTATGTGCGCGGTACCGCCATGCGCATTCGTGTGAAAGACGTGATGATTGAAGATTATTTTCGTGGTATTGAACCCTTCCCAAACTTGCCAGAAGGAAATGAACTGAGTTTCTTCCGCTGGCCAGGTGCTGAAAACCCGGGCTACCATCACGCGATTGATATGCGTATGAGCGAACACCAAGGCTTCCCCTTGTTATGGTTTCGTTTGGCAGTACCTTTGGTGGAGGGTGAACAAAACACATCGTTCATCAGCTTGGCCACAGCCTGCGACTGGACCTATGCCGTGCCTAACATTGTGTACCGTCGGAAAACAGGAATGGAAATGGATCAGCAAAAATTCTTTGCGATTAACCCCGATACCACCATTAACTATTTTCGTCCAGCCACCAGTGAATGGCTGGGTTTGAAAGCGCAAGCCAGTTACGGTGACATTGGCTCGGGGTGTTGTGCTGCACAATTATTTGATGAAAACGGCCCCATCGGGTTCAGTTCGCAAACCGTACTCATTCGTGGCAACGAAGGCGCACCGATTCACGTCAAGGAAAGTCAGGCGACCAAGCACTGAAATTATTTGTGTGCGATGGGTTTATCGGTAAACAAATAATCCTTTAGTTCCCTGTCCATCACAGGGTCTTGCCTGCGAATCCATTCCAGCACCATCGCCGCATGTTCTTTTTCTTCATCGCGGTTATGTTCCAGAATTGCCTTTAATTCAGGGTCTTTACACGCATCGACGCGCTGGTTATACCAGTCCACTGCTTCCAGTTCTTCCATGAGTGACACAATGGCTTTGTGCATATCTCTGGTTGCATCGCTCAATTCTGCTACGGGTTCATGATAGCCTTCGTTTGACATTTTTCCTCTCCAACAAGTGATTAAATAAAAAAACAGGAAGCCAAACGGCTTCCTGTTGTACTTCATAGGTTGTACTTATAAAACGTGCGCTATTTTAAATCAAAACGGTCTGCGTTCATTACTTTTGCCCACGCTGCAACAAAATCTTTCACAAATTTTTGTTTGTTATCATCTTGTGCGTAGATTTCCGACAAGGCACGTAATTGCGAATTGGAACCAAACACCAAATCAACACGCGAGGCTGTCCACTTCACTTTGCCTGTGGCTCTGTCATAACCTTCAAAAGTTTCGGCCTTGGCAGACGCAGGCTTCCATTCAGTACGCATGTCCAGCAGATTGACAAAGAAGTCATTGCTCAGGCGCTCAGGTGTATCAGTCAACACACCGTGTTTTGATTGCGCAAAGTTTGCACCCAGCACTCTCATGCCGCCAACTAACACAGTCATTTCAGGTGCTGTCAGACCTAACAATTGAGCCTTGTCGACCAGAAGTTCCTCTGCCGCTGCACCACACCCTGCTTTGGCATAGTTTCTGAAACCATCGGCGACAGGTTCAAGCACCTTGAATGATTCAACATCGGTTTGCCCGGATGAAGCATCACCACGACCAGCAGAAAATGGCACCACAATGTCATAACCTGCTGCTTTTGCAGCTTGCTCAATCGCAGCATTACCCGCCAGCACAATCAAATCAGCAATCGATACCGCCTTGCCTGACTCTTTCTGAATGGCTTCCAAAACGCCCAGCACTTTTTTCAACTGTGCAGGTTGATTGACTTCCCAGCCATTCTGCGGTGCCAGACGAATGCGTGCGCCGTTAGCACCACCACGCATATCAGAGCCTCTGAAAGTCGAAGCCGAAGACCATGCGGTGTACACCCAGTCTGCAATCGATACACCCGATGCCAGAATTTTTTGTTTCAAACCTTTCACATCGGCCTCTGATAAATCACTGTTACCCGCAGGTACAGGGTCTTGCCAGATGAGCGTTTCAGCAGGCACTTCCTTACCCAGATAGCGGCACTTTGGCCCCATATCGCGGTGCGTCAATTTGAACCATGCGCGTGCAAAGGCATCGGCAAATTGCTCAGGGTTGTCTTTAAAGCGACGCGAGATTTCCCCGTAAGCGGGATCAAAACGCAACGCCAGATCCGAAGTGAGCATGCGCGGTTCCTGACGGCCTGCGTCATGGGCATTCGGCACCATGTCCTGCCCCGCACCATTTTTGGGTCGCCACTGATTGGCACCCGCAGGTGATTTGCACAATTCCCATTCGTAGGCGTAGAGAATATGGAAGAACTCGTTGTCCCAGCGAATCGGGTGGTAGGTCCAGGTGACTTCCAGCCCTGAGGTAATCGTGTCCGCCGCTTTGCCGCTCTTGTAACTGCTTATCCAGCCCAGCCCCATCGCTTCAAGCGCAGCCGCTTCGGGTTCCGCACCTACATGCGCAGCATCCCCTGCGCCGTGGGTCTTGCCAAAGGTATGGCCTCCTGCAATCAGCGCGACGGTTTCCTCGTCGTTCATGGCCATGCGTGCAAAGGTATCGCGAATATCTTTGGCCGAAGCAAGCGGATCAGGGTTGCCATTTGGCCCTTCAGGATTCACATAAATCAAACCCATTTGCACAGCGGCGAGTGGATTTTCGAGCTTCTCGTGCTTGCCGCTATAACGCTCGTCAGCCAGCCATTGGGATTCTGCACCCCAATACACATCTTCTTCGGGTTCCCAGATGTCCTCTCTGCCACCACCAAAACCAAAGGTCTTGAAGCCCATCGATTCCAACGCGACATTTCCCGCCAGAACAAACAAATCTGCCCATGAAAGGCTGTTGCCATATTTCTTCTTCACAGGCCATAACAAACGCCGTGCCTTATCGAGATTGGCATTATCGGGCCAGCTATTCAAAGGCGCAAAACGCTGATTGCCGGTGTTGGCACCGCCACGACCATCACTCACACGATAGGTACCCGCAGCATGCCAGGCCATGCGTACCATCAAGGGGCCATAATGGCCAAAATCGGCTGGCCACCAGTCCTGCGAATCCGTCATCACGGCTTCAAGATCTTTCTTTACCGCATCCAGATTCAGCTTGCTGAACGCTTTTGCGTAATCGAAGCCTTCATCATTCGGGTTCGATTTTGCATCGTGCTGATGCAAAATTTTGAGATTCAGTTGATTAGGCCACCAATCCTTGTTGCCAGTACCACGCCCGCCCATTTGGGTATTGCTGCCATGTATGACAGGGCAGCCGCCACTTTCTTTCTTGTCACTCATCGTTAACTCCTCTTGTTGATAGAATTGGTATGGAAGGAATACTAGGGAGCACCACCACTCAGGTACAGTGAATTAAACTTAATTTATCAATAGATTTTTCAGAATCAAACCATATGCCCAAACAAGACAATTTCGGCGCTCTATCCATTGACTGTTAAACACAGATTTTCAACACTAACGTCAGGGTATATAGTGTGTATACCTTTTCTATTTCATGAGGAGAACCGCAGTGAATACGCAAGTAAATTTGAAAGAAAGAGGCCGCCCTCCTGGCCGTAATTCAATTTTTTGGGACGTGATTACCGACATGAATAATGGCGCATTGATGCCTGCGATTGCGATTATGCAATCGGCTACACCTGCGGTAGGCACAGCGGTAAACACTTATGCACTCTATAAGTACGACGCGCTTGGTCGTGCTATTCGCACCAACTGGTCACTGATTCGCTTCCTGTACGACGGTGGTGACATTGCCTACAAGGAAGCGGAAGCCTTGAGAAACCTGCATATCCATATCAAAGGCAAGCATGCCGATGGCAGCAAGTATTTTGCTCTTGATCCACACACCTACCGCATCGTCCCCGACACCTTCCTCGATGGCATTATTCGTATTCGCAGGGATTTGGGTAAACCACTCAGCAAGGCGGAAGAAGAGCAACTGTACGAAGAATATACGCAACTGTGTTTACTGTTTGGTATTCCACGTAAATACATTGAACCCACTCTGAAAGATTTCTATGTGTATTACGAAAACCTGATGCGTACAGGTATGACTTTCAACGAAACGGTGGAATATCTGATTGGTGACACACAGAACACACCGCCCAGATTGCCGAAATTTTTGAAATTCCTGCAACCACGCATGAATCGATATTTTCATGAAACCATGAAACCCAGAAACCGTATTGCCTATGTGGGTTCATTGCACCCGATTTACCGTGAAAAAGTGGGCATTCCATGGAGTGCGGAAGATCAGCAAAAATATGAGCACTTATGCGCAACCATTGCGCGACGTGCTGAAAAAATTCCACGCTTCTTGCGCACCAACCCTACCTTATATTTATTGCGCCTGGGTTATCGTGGCCCCAGTGTGTCGAGCAAGGAGCATCTGGATCAAGCGAAAATAAAACTTGAGCAACGCAAGGCTAGAAAAGCGGAGCAGACGGGGCATCAAACATAAAAAAGGCTGCAAAATTGCAGCCTTTTTTATAGATGGCGGTGAGCCAGGGATTCGAACCCCGGGAACCTTGCGGTTCAACGGTTTTCAAGACCGCCGCTTTCGACCACTCAGCCAGCTCACCATATTCTTGAAATTTGGATTTAAAACCCACGCAAATACAGGTATTTGGGCGGGTTTTTGGAAGGCGTGAAGCATACCCGAATCCAGTGGTCAGTCAAGCGAGTTACTGTGCTAGGCATAGTACTTCGCTGGTTTTCTGAGATTCATAATCGGGCGTTCAAAACCAAAAAAAGTGACGCATGAAATCAGAATGGTCATGCCCGTAACAATCACGATATGTACAAAAATCGTAAACAAAACATAAGCCAGAGAAGCGTCACTTAAATCACCAAATTGCTTCGCCAGAAAATTTGCAGTGCCTATCACCAAAGCCAAATGAAACAGATACATCGAATAAGTGAGCTTGGCGATAAAGCCCCAGATACGCCATGAAAGAAAACGTGAAATCGGGTTGTTCCAGGTAACAGGGTAAATGCTGAGTACCAGAATTGCGGTGAGTGCGATACTGAACAGATTTCTGTGCACCACCGAATAGATAACCAAGATCGCGCCACTAAAAGGCACATCGGGATTGAAATAGGGAATGGCTGTTTGCAACACAATAAACCCTGCCGCGCCCCAAAGAATACACTGGCTTCTTATCGGGCTTTGTTTCAAAAAGTTAATCACGTCTTCCTTATGATAAATGTGCATATACCCCGCCCAACAACCACAGGCCAGCGCACCAAAGCGCGTATAGAGGTTGTCGTAAATCACACTAAAGTATTCGATGGTGAACCCTTCAATATTGGAAAACATGAATTGGCTGGGATGATAGTCGTTGAACTCAGGGTAAAGCGCGTGCATCAGCCAAAGTATGAGTGTCGAAAGCACAACCAGACCAATGAGTACTTTTGCGGTCGAGCGAAATCTGGGGAAGATATAAAGAATCGATAAGGGAAACAGAAAATAGAATTGCTCTTCTACTGCCAACGACCATGACCAGCCCATAAAACTTTCGTCAGCAGGTAAAAAATTATTCACATAGAGCAGATTCGCCCACACGGTGTGGTTATTGGCGAGAAAAGGATAGAACAAGGCCAAAGCCAGCCAGTACATGGGAATCAGCCGAAGAAAACGCCGCCAATAAAAATTCCCCAACGCAATGGTACCTGTGCCCTTGTATTCCTTGAACAACATGCCTGCAATCAGGAAGCCACTGATGATAAAGAAAATATCGACCGATTTATCGGCATGCCAAATCCAGTGAAGCGCCAAAGGCATTTCGCGAATCATGCGCTCAAACTGCGCTTGACCAATCATTAAATGCGAAACCAGAAAGCAGTGATAAATAATGATCAGGCACATGGAGATTGCCCGCAGGCCATCGACTGCCTGATAGGTACGCTTTTGATCACTTTTAGAGGAATCCTGACTCATACTGCTTTTGTTATTCTTTTTATCGGTTTGCTGTGAAAAGTCGGGCGAATATAGCATGAATACCCGCTGGTTTTGCCCTATAAGCATTGGAATTCCTGAACTTTGCCCTTATGATGCTTGTCAAACACGCATCAATTCATTTTGTATAAACGTTTCAGGAGAACACTCATGCAAAACAATCTTCCACAAGAACAGTTATTTGAAACCTCGGTAACCACCGCTTCACAGGAAGCGACCAGGGTTCTGAAAAATACCTACATGCTGCTGGCTGCAACCATCGCGTTCAGTGCAGTCACTGCCACCATTTCAGCCGCCATCAATATGCCTTATATGGGTTTGTGGATGCTGATTCCCTATATTGGTTTGTTGTTTGCCATTGAAAAAACCAAAAATAGCGGTTGGGGGCTGGTTTGGACTTTCGCACTTACTGGTTTTATGGGTTTAACACTTGGCCCGATTCTGGGTCACTACCTGGCTATGAAAGGGCCTGAACCCATTCTTCTGGCTTTGGGCGGTACTTCAGCCATTTTCTTCACGCTGTCTGCTTATGTGCTGATTAGCAAAAAAGACCTGAGCTTTATGACCGGATTTTTATTTACCGGCATTCTGGTGGCTTTCATCGCGGGTATTGCTAATGTATTCCTGAATATCTCAGGTTTGGGTTTGGCGGTAAGCGCCATGTTTCTGGTGCTGTCTTCCGGCCTGATTATGTGGCAAACCAGCGCCATTATTCATGGTGGTGAGCGCAACTACATTTCAGCAACTGTAACACTGTATGTGATGCTCTATAACCTGTTCAGCATTCTGTTGAGCTTTATTGGTGCCAATGACGACTAGAATTTAATGTTCTGCTTTTCAAAAAACCCTGAGCCTGTCTCGGGGTTTTTTATTTTCAGCCCGACAAAATGAACTACTGCCTGCACATCACCAGCCCACCCTACTCTGAACAAGGTGCTTACACGGCACTGAACCTTGCCAAAGCGCTTTTAAAAGCTAACCACAGCATTAGCCGTATTTTTTTCTCTGGCATGGGTGTATTAAATGCCAACGCACTTTCTGTTGCACCACAAGATGAATTGAACCTGCCCAAGGCATGGCAAACACTCGCAAACGAAAACAGCATTGAAGTAATTGTGTGCGTAGCCAGTGCTTTAAAATATGGGGTGATTGATGAAAGCGAAGCCTTACGCTACAACAAGGCGCATCATAATCTGTGTGACGGTTTTATTCTTTCCGGTTTGGGGCAACTGGTGGAAGCCTGTTTGATTACTGACAGAGTGATTAAACTATAATGAAAAAACTTTCCTTCCTGTTTATTTTTAATCATGCGCCTCATGCGTCACTCGATGCCAAAGAAGGTATGGACTTCGCATTTTCCTGCGCAGCTTTTGAACAAAAAACAGATGTATTATTTCGTGGTAATGGCATTTACCAGTTGCTCAAACAACAGGATACCAGCGCCTTGAATATAAAAAATCATAGCCAGGGCATAGCCGCCTTTGGGCTTTATGGCATTGAACATTGTTACTATGAAACAGCAAGCCTCGACGCATTACAACTCGATGCCTCATACCTGCTTGAACAGGCCGAAGCCCTGCAAGGTGATTTGCATGAGTTGCTTCAACATTATGATTACGTACTGAATTACTAACATGGCTCTGCATATTATTCGCTCACAATCTGCTTTTTTGCACGCTCAGCAAGCCATTGATGCTGGCGACAGCTTACTGCTGATTGAAGCAGGTGTTTATCTGGCTACACAGAATGTATCCTTTCCTTGCAAAAGTTTTACATTGCAGGAAGACTTAATTGCACGAGCGCTTGATAAAAATAGTTCAACCCATGTTGAAACAACAGATTACATGGGCTTTGTCGCACTCAGTGAACAAAATCAACGTATTATTACTTGGTAAAACCTGAATATGGAAAGCTTTGATCAGGAAGGTTTTTTACTTGAATTAAGCTATTGGTCTGAGCCATTGGCACAAGAGATTGCAGAGAAAGAAAACATTTTTCTGACACCAGCACATTGGCAAATCATTTATTTACTGAGAAAGTTTTATCAAGATTTTGAACGCTCACCCAATATGCGTGCATTGATTAATTTTTTGAAGCAGGAATTGAATACTGATGAAGCTTCACAAAAAGCCAACAGTATTTATTTATTAAGTTTGTTTCCACAAAGCCCTGCCAAAATTGCCAGCAAAATTGCCGGTTTACCCAAACCTGAAAATTGCTTATGAGTGAACATCCTTTTGCACCCTATGTTCGAATCCTTGGACGCGGCCGTAAAGCAGCACGTTCCTTGACCTATGATGAAAGCGTTGCAGCCATGAGTATGATTCTGGAAGGCAAGGTAAAAGATGTGCAACTCGGCGCTTTCCTGATGTTGTTACGCATCAAGGAAGAAAGCCACGAAGAACTCGCAGGCTTTGCACAGGCAGCAAGAAATTATTTTCAGCAAAGCACACAAGCCCTCAGCGATTTCGACTGGCCAAGTTATGCAGGCAAACAAGCCAATCATCCACATTATATTGCAGCAATGTGGTTGCTGAATCAGGCGGGTTACTCGGTATTGTGTCATGGTGCACGTGGTCATACCGAAAACCGCTTGTATAGCGAAGATATTTTCAGAGAGCTTGGTTTACCTGTCGCAAGCTCTCTTGATGATGCAAAAATTTTGTTGGCTGAAAAAAAACTGGTTTATCTTCCCCTCGAAAATTTTTGTGCACCGCTTAACCAGTTGATGCACTTGCGCAATGATTTTGGTCTGCGCTCACCCGTACACAGTTTTGCCAAATTGATGAATCCTGGAAACAGCAAGGCCATGATTGTGCCAACCTTTCACCCCAGTTATAAACCTGAACATCAACAGGCTGCGTTCTTGCTCGGTGAGCAAAATCTTTCGGTATTTAAAGGTGATTCAGGCGAAGCAGAACGCAGGCCAAATGCCATACTGGCCATCGATAGAATCAAACAGGGTGAAATCTGTAGCGAGAAATGGCCAGCGATGATGGAAATAAACAAAAACACCGAGGAAAAAATTATTCCCTCTTTAAAAGATTTAATCGCAATCTGGCAAGGCAAGCAACACAACGCCTATTCACACAATGCGATTATTGGTACCTGTGCGCTCGCACTGCAAACCCTGCACCCTGAACTTGAACAGCATACTTGTATAGAAAAAGTGCAACAACTTTGGCAAACGAGAGATACAAACTTATGCAGCTAATTGGTCATCGTGGTGCAAGAGGTGAAGCGCCCGAAAACACATTGAGCAGTTTCAGACATTTACATGCCTTGGGTATTCAACGCGTTGAATTTGATTTGCGTTTAAGCAAGGACAAGCAAATTGTGATTATTCACGATGATACTTTGGAAAGAACCACCAACGGCACAGGTTTGGTAAGTGATTTTTATGAACAGGAATTAAAACAGCTCGATGCCTGCGCAAAGTTTGATGCTTCTTTGGCAAGCGAAGGCGTGCCCACTTTGACAGAAGTGCTGGCGGTGTTTGATCATCTTCAACATGCACAACTCGAAGTAAAACCGCTTGATGCACGTGACCACGAAACCATGTGTAAGCTGATTTCAGAAACTCTCAAACAATTTAAGCTTGAACATGTCTGTGTGATTACTTCCAGTGACATTGCCTTTCTGGAAAGCTGCAAAAAGTTCTGTCCGCATTTAAAACGCGGTTATATTTATTTTGAACCCGAATACAATGCCTTTGAAGTATGCGAGCAGCACGCTTGCAGTTTATTGGCGCTTTACTGGAAGTTCTGCTCCAAAGAAGTCGTGGAGAAAGTTCACGCGAGGGAAATGGAGATTTCTGTGTGGACAGTCAACGAAACCACAGACTTCAAGTCTCTGGTCAATATGGGCGTTGACAGCATCATTACGGATTTTCCTGCGAAGATGTTACCACTGATTCAGTCGCCTGAGTTTCCACGCGCTGAATTGAAACAATAAGCACGGGTTCTACAGGCACATCACCATGCCCCTGCTTGGAGGTGGTCGCTACTTTGGCAATGTTATCAAGCACTTCGATGCCTGAAATCACTTTGCCAAATACCGCATAGCCTGCATTGCCTGCACTGGCATTTAAAAAGCTGTTATCTTTCTGGTTAATAAAAAATTGTGAAGTAGCGCTGTTTGGCTGATTGGTTCGCGCCATCGCAATCGTACCTCGCGTGTTTTTCAAACCATTGGCAGCTTCATTCTTGATAGGAGAATCGGTAGCTTTCTGACGCATCTCTGCATCAAAACCACCGCCCTGAATCATAAAGTTGGGAATCACACGATGAAAAATCGTATTGTTGTAAAAACCTTTATCCACATAGTTTAAAAAGTTGGCAACTGTCACAGGCGCTTTTTGTTCATCAAGACTGAGTGTCATACTTCCCATGGAAGTCACCACCAGCACTTGTGTCTCGGCTGACAGCTGTGAACACCATAGAACGCACACAAGCAGGATAAATTTTTTCATAGCCTAATCTCTCGCATTATTTATTTTCGTTGGCAAGGCATCATAAAAGTGTCACTCTGTTTTCTCAAGAAAGTTTATTCATGCACTGGAAGATTTCATGTCACCCTGGTTAGAAAATACTGTACTTAATTTGCTTGATGGTTTTTTTGCGCTGAGTTATCAGACTGTGCCTGATGAAGCACTAATAAAACAATGCAAGTTGGTTTCACATCGTGGCGAGCGTGATGGCATCACGGTGTTTGAAAACACACTGCCCGCGTTTCGCCCCATTAAGGAAAATCATATCTGGGGCATTGAACTGGATGTTCGCTGGACAAAAGATTTGGTACCCGTTGTGATTCATGATGCAGATGGTTTGCGGGTTTTCAAAAAACCTTTCGTGATTGCGCAACACACCTGGGCAGAATGTCAAAACGAATTACCGCTGGTGCCTTCGCTTGAACAAGTCGTCACCGAATTCGGCAAGCATTGCCATTTGATGATTGAACTCAAGCAGGAACACTACCCTGCTCCTGAACAACAAAAATCGATTCTGAAAACCGTGTTAGCGCCTTTGTTGCCTGCTGAGGATTTTCACATCATCGCACTGGATTGCGCCTTGTTTGCGCATGTGGATTTTCTGCCCAAACATGCCTTGCTGCCTGTATCTACTCTCAACGCCAAGGCTTTCAGTCACTACGCTTTAAAGCACCAGCTTGCTGGTGTCACAGGCCACTATCTTTTTATGAACAGTCGCGTGATTAACGCCCACCATGCAGTTGGGCAGAAAGTGGGCGGCGGTTTTGCCAATTCACCCAAGGTGCTATTTCGGGAAATCAACAAAGGTGCCGACTGGATTTTCTCGAATCAGGCACTTGCCATGCACAGGCATTTACTGGCCTGCTTGCAATCAAAACAGTAAATACTGGCCAGATTACCAGTTACTGTGCTAATATCCACTGGTCGTATGAATAGTGTTTAGCTCAGGTACTGGCAGGGGGTACATCATGGCAACCGATACAGAGTCAAATGATAAAAAAATCAGAGCGCTTCCAAAGCTCACCGAGCGCCAACATGAAGTGCTTGGCTTCATTCGGCAGGAAGTCAAACTCAAGGGCATTGCACCTTCAAGGGCGGACATTGCAGACCATTTCGGGTTTAAATCCAAGAATGCTGCCACCGACCACATAAAAGCCTTGCAACGCAAAGGCTATATCAAAGTCTATAATGATACTTCTCGCGGTATTCAGGTCACCAAAAGCCGCAAAAAGCCCTCTGAGCAGGAAGATTTGCTCCCCATCGTAGGCTCTGTTGCTGCCGGAACACCGATTGAAGCGGTTGAAAATATTGAAGACCATGTTGAAATTGCGCCAGGTTTGTTCAAGCAAAAACCCACGTATTTATTGCGTGTGCGTGGTGACAGCATGAAAGATGTCGGCATTCTCGATGGCGATTTGATTGCCGTGCGTAAAAGCAACACGGCTGAAAACGGGCAAATCGTGGTGGCACGCATTGCTGATGAAGTCACCGTGAAACGGCTCAAAATCAAGAAATCCAGCGCTGCCCTGCTCCCTGAGAATAAGGCTTACAAACCTATTCTGGTTGCCGCAAATGATTTGATTATCGAAGGTATTTTCGTCGGACTAATACGCGATAAGGTCTGACTTACTTCTGTATGTCCTGACACATTTCCAAAGCGGGGTGTGTTGAAGCGGGCTTTCCGACCACCTTGGCAGGAACACCCGCGACGGTGGTATGAGGGGGAACATCATCGAGCACCACACTCCCTGCACCGATTTTTGCTCCTTTACCAATTTCAACATTGCCAAGCACCTTGGCTCCGGTACTAATCAACACGCCTTCACGCACTTTAGGGTGGCGATCGCCTGATTCCTTACCTGTTCCACCTAATGTGACTGATTGCATCAGCGAAACATTGTCTTCAATCACACAGGTTTCCCCTACAACCAGACCTGTGGCGTGATCAATCATAATTCCCTTGCCGATTTTGGCTGCTGGATGAATGTCCACCGCGAAGACCACCGAAATCTGATTCTGGAGATACAGCGCCATTTCCTCGCGCCCTTTTTTCCACAGCCAGTGAGCAACGCGATAGGCTTGCAAGGCATGAAAGCCTTTGAAATACAGGAAAGGTGTGGTGTAGGAATCACACACCGGGTCACGTTCACGTACCGCTTTTATGTCTGCTCGTGTCGCTTCCATAATGCACGGATCATCAAGATAGGCAGCTTCAATGATTTCACGAATCAACATGGCTTCCACCGCCGCACTATCCAGCTTGTTCGCCAGGTGATAACTCAAAGCCGCTTCCATGGTACTGTGATTGAGAATGGTTGCATGAAAAAAGCTCGCCAGAATAGGCTCCTTCACTGTCTTGCAAGACACCTCACCAATAATCGCTTCCCAAAGTGGATCGTGGCCATTGGATTTTTGAATATTCATACGTTTCTCTTGGAATACTGTTGAGCAAGGCAACATAGTGGCTTGGTCTTTATAAAACAAGGGGATAGCGTATTTTTTCCTTCACCAACCATCCCAAAAGATGCAATAGCCATACCTTGATAGTAGAATTCGCCCGCAATTCGCGCTTCCAATCCACTCACTCGGAATACTCTATGCACGCCCTCGTTAAAGAGGCCGCACAGGCAGTCGCTCCCTTAAAAATTTGTTTACTGGGTTATCGCAGCCACCCTTACAGTGGCGGTCAGGGCATTTATCTCAAGTATCTGAGTGCTGCTTTGTGTGATCTTGGGCATCAAGTCGATGTAATTTCCGGTGCGCCTTACCCTGAACTCGATACACGTGTGAAACTCATCAAAATGCCTGGACTTGGTTTGTTTGAAAAGCAAAGTAAATTTTGGGGAATAAAACCTCAGGATTTTCTTTCACTCACCAACACCCTTGAATGGCTGGATGCCAATACGGGTGGTTTCCCTGAACCCTACACCTTCGGCAGGCGTTTGGTGAAATATATGAAAAAGCACCAACACGAATACGACATCGTGCACGATAACCAAAGCCTGTGTTATGGCCTGCTGAGATTACAGGACATAGGCATTCCCGTGATGGCAACCATTCACCACCCGATTACCAAGGACAGAGAAATTGCACTAGGTGAAACCGATGACAAAAATTTGCAATGGTTGATTCGACGCTGGTATTCGTTTCTGGGCATGCAAGGCAAGGTCGTTAAACAACTCAGGCACATCATTACTGTATCCGAATGTTCCAGGCAGGATATTGCTGCTGATTTTGGTATCGCCGCAAATCGTCTCGATCTGGTTTATAACGGCATTGATACCGAAGCGTTCAAACCCATGCCTGAAATTGCAAGAAAACCCTTTCGGATTATGGCCACTGCAAGTGCCGATGCGCCACTAAAAGGCCTGGATTATTTATTAAAAGCCTTCGCTTCTCTGGAAAAAAAATACCCCGAACTTGAATTGTTAGTAATTGGAAAACCCAAACCTGGCGGCCATACCGAAAGACTGATTAACCAACTGGGCATCAAATCAAAACTGATTTTCAGAAGTGGCATCACCGAACAGGAGATTCGCGCACTTTATGCCGAAGCCACTCTGGCCGTTGTACCCTCACTGTATGAAGGCTTTGGCTTACCCGCAGGGGAAGCGATGGCGTGCGGTGTGCCTTTAATTTCAACGCGTGGTGGCTCACTGCCTGAAGTTGTCGGTGATGCTGGCTTGTTAGTACCTGTGGCAGATTCAAAAGCTTTGGCAGAAGCGATTGAAACACTGTTGAATGATGAAAACCTGCGCAGTGAATTCAGCTTGAAAGGCCGTAAGCGAATCGTTGAAAAATTCTCATGGAAAAATGCTGCTGTACAAATGACCGCGTACTATCAAAAAGTAATCGCAAGTGGGCAATAAATAATGCAAACCATCAATTTCGATATATTCAAACTCAATAAAGGTGACAAGATTCTGGATTTAGGCTGTGGTGAAGGCCGCCATGCCATCACAGCTTATATGCTGGAGCATGTTCACGCAGTGGGTGTTGATTTAAGTTTCAGTGATTTAAAAATTACTCAGGAGCGTTTTAAAAATTTTGACAGCAACGATAGTGAAAAAAATCTCAGCATCATTCAGGCAAATGCCATGATACTGCCCTTCGCTGATAACACTTTTGACAAGGTGATTTGTTCGGAAGTGCTGGAACATATTCCCGATTACAAATCCGTATTGAAAGAAATCAAGCGCGTGCTCAAACCGAATGGACAATTCGCCGCCAGCGTTCCCCGCTTCCTGCCCGAATGGATTTGCTGGCAACTGAGTGATGAATATCATGCCAATGCAGGTGGCCACATTCGCATTTTCAGGGAAGCCGAACTGCAAACTTCAATCGTGCAACAAGGGTTTAAATTTGTCAGCAAACATTGTGCACATGCCTTGCACTCACCTTATTGGTGGCTCAAGTGCCTCTACTGGGGTGAAGATGACGCTCCACCGGTAAAGCTGTATCATCGTTTGCTTGTGTGGGACTTGATGGAAAAACCAAAAAGCACCCGCTTTCTCGATAAGGTATTAAACCCGCTGATTGGCAAAAGTGTCGTCATGTACTTTCAAAATGAGCCACAATCACTAAAGGTTGGCCAGTGACAAAAATCTATCTCGCCAAAGGTTATCCCAAAGAATATTTTCGACCTACCGTTGAATATATTGCTTCGGTACAACTTGAAAATGGTGCCATTCCCTGGTTTGAAGGCAGCACGATGGATCCTTGGGATCATGTGGAATCTGCCATGGGTTTAACCATTGGCGGAAAAATCGCCGAAGCCCAAAAAGCCTTTGAATGGCTTCGCAATGAACAACTGGAAGATGGTTCATGGTGGGCGGGTTATCAACACGGGGTAGTTGCAGAAGGCGTTACACGCAAAGAGAGTAACTTTGTTGCCTATGTCGCAACCGGAGTTTGGCATCACTACCTGATTACACAAGACCAGCAATTTCTGAAAAGCATGTGGTCATGCGTTGAAAAAGCCATTGGTTTTGCACTGTCATTACAGAGTGAATTTGGTGAAATTTACTGGGCTGTCGATTCCATTAAAGGGGTCGATGAAGATGCCTTGCTCACAGGGAACAGCTCCATCTATAAAAGTCTTGAGTGCGCCATCAATATCGCTGCAAGCCTGGATATGGATACTTCAAGCTGGATGAACGCCAGAAAAAAGCTCGGCAATGCGATTCTCAATCACCCTGAGCGTTTCGATAGAACCTGGGAAAGCAAGGCGCGTTTCTCGATGGACTGGTTTTATCCTGTGCTTGCAGGTGTTATTACAGGTCAGGATGCCAAAAAGCGCATTGCTGAAAAGTGGTCTGTTTTTGTAAAAGATGGCTTGGGTTGTCGTTGTGTTTCTGATGAGCCTTGGGTCACGATTGCAGAATCCTGTGAATTGGTAATGGCATTGATAGCTGCGGGTGAAAAACAAAAAGCCTTACAGCTATTCAGTTGGTTACACGAATATCGTGATAAAGATGGTGCATATTGGACAGGCTGGGTATTTCGCGACAATGCCATCTGGCCAGAAGAAAAACCAACCTGGACCGCAGGCGCTGTGTTGTTAGCAGCCGATGCACTGACTCAGGCGACACCTGCTTCAAAAATTTTCAGCGGTGTGCATTTAATCGAAAGCGAAAAGAAAATCATCAGCGAAGAAAAAAGCAGAAAGAAATAAACTGCTCAAACTTTTTACCTTAGCTTTAAAGCTTTCTTAACAACCCCAAAGTATTCACTGTTGGCAAAGCTTCAAACAAACCTGAAGCCAAAGCAAGCTTATATATATCATAGGGTGCTTGGCCACCATCATTTGGATCAGGGAAAATGTCGTGAATGGCTAACAAGCCTCCCTTTACGACATGCGGCGCCCACGAACGATAATCCATCATCGCCGCCTCAATGCTATGCCCACCATCAATAAACACCATCGATAACGGGATACTCCAGAATTTGCTGGCAGTTTCTGAACTTGCTACCAGGGGCACCACCCAATTATTCAACTGAGCCTTGCGAATATTTCTACGAAATTCCGTGAAGCTATCCATCAAGGCATCGGTTGCATTATATAAATCAGGGTCGTGATATTCCTCACCTAATTGATGCTCTTCTGAACCTCGATGATGATCAAGCGCATAAAGCAAACTGTTATTTTGCTTACAGGCGGACGCAAGATAAAGGGTAGATTTTCCACAATACGAACCAATTTCCAGGCAGGGGCCACGTGAGCTTTCTACTAAGGCATGCTCATAGAGCGCTTGCGCTTCGTCTTCAGCAAGAAAACCTTTCACTAAAGTAATATCGATTTCAAATTTCATACGCAGAAAAAAATAACAGAAAATTCAACAGGATTAGTCACCCACTCTTGGGAAAAAGACTGTTCTTAACCAATGTAGCAAACTATTTTTATCGAGATTATAGTGATCAAAAAAATCCAGATCTCTTTTAAGCTTTTCATAATCCCTGAATATCGCTTCGCGTTTTATCAAAGGCTCATTGGGATCCAGCTCACGAATCACCTTGCAGGGATTTCCAGCAGCGACAACATTGGCGGGAATATCTTTGGTGACATTGGAATAGGAACCTATCACGGTATTTGCTCCAATCGTCACGCCTTTGTTCACAATCACACTATCACCAAGCCACACATTATCTTCGAGCACCACCGGTGCAGAATTTCCAATGACTTTGGTACGATCATAAATACCATGCCAATCTGCATCACTGATGTAACACCCATTGGCCAGCATCACATTATCTTTAATGGTAATGCTGTTAGCAGAATTGATACGCACATCGGGGCATATCAAAACATGCTTTCCAATATCAATGCGTCCTTCCTGCTCACCATGAACCCAGGTACACAGTACAATTCGACGAGCTTTGGTCGCAATGATATGAGAATAATCATCGAGACGGATATTCGGACCATGTACTTCCATATTCCAGGGCTTCAATACATCAAAGCCAGTACCGAAGTAGGTGAAATGTGGGCGTAAAAACCGTCGAACCCACCACCGCTCATAACGCTTCAGGAAAACTTTTAACCAGTAAGGCTTATGATCTCTAACCATAACAATACTCTACTGATGAATTATTCGATTACTTCGATTGTAATCAGTTTGGAATAAATAGCCGGATTATGTGGCTGATGTATTTTATCGCCCAGAATGAGCTGCAAGGTATGTGTACCTGGCTCAAGAGTCAGCTCTGTTTCTGTTTGCCCTTTACCAAAATGCAGCACCTCTGTACCCATAGGCTTGGTTAAATCAGGTAACTGTCCATCAATAATTAAATGATGATGGCCGCTGTTTTCCTGTTCGGTTCCAGCTGAAACAATAGCGATATTTTTTGCACCAAATTTAACCGTAAAAGGTGAGGTCAATTGTTCTCCTTCTTTTGGAGAAATGATAAAGACTTCAGGCAGCGGTTCGTGAGCCACTTTTTCTGAACAGGCAGTAAGCAAGATAAAACCTAGTGAGGCTGAAATAAAAATAAATGTCGTATTTATTATTTTCATGATTTGCTCCTTACTTTTTAATGACAAAACACTATAACAGTTCTAATTGGCAAAAAAAAAGGCGATAGAAAATACTTCTATCGCCTTCCATTATTTTTATACTGACTATATTACGTATACGAAGATAAACAGGCCAATCCAGACCACATCAACAAAGTGCCAATACCATGAAGCAGCCATAAAGCCAAATTCATCTTCCTTGCTGAAATGCCCTCTCAACGCTCTGAAAAATACCACAGTCACCATAATTGCACCCAAGGTGACGTGCAGACCATGAAAACCTGTCAACAGATAGAAAGTTGAACCATAAATACCTGAATTCAGCGTCAGTAACAATTCAGTCCAGGCGTGGTGATACTCATATGCCTGAAAGCCCAAAAAGATAAAACCAAAAATTAAAGTAGCAGCCAGCCAGCCAATCATTTTCTGACGCTCGCCTTTGTGCATTGCTCCTTCAGCCCAATGAATAAAAAAGGAAGAGGAAACCAGCAAACAGGTATTAATAAATGGAATACCCCAAGGATTCACAATTTCATCTTTCATTGGCGGAAACAGATTGGGATCAGGTGTTTGAATTAATGGCCAGGCTGCATTAAAGCATTCCCAAAGAATATGAGAACTGGCTTTATCACCTTCCCCACCTAACCAAGGTACCACCAGCGCACGCACATAGAACAAAGAGCCGAAGAAAGCAGCGAAGAAACACACTTCTGAAAAGATGAACCAAGCCATGCCCATGTAGAATGATTTTTTCAACTGCGCAGAAGTCTTGCCCTCAATATTTTCAATCACCACTGTGCGTAGCCAGAAAAAAGTAATCGCACAAATAGATAACAAACCAAGCACTGATGCCGCTACTGCAAGAGGTGAAACACTTTCCGCACTAAGGCCGTTCACCACAAAACCAAAACCAAATAACATGGTAAACATGCTGGCTGACATTAGCAGAGGAAATTTACTTTGCTCGGGGACGTAATAGTTGCTGCTCATTACCTTTTCCTAATTAAAATTAATTCAGTTGTTTCGTATTTACTTCACTATGTTCATGCGTGTGCTCATGGGTATGTTCATGTTGAGCCAACTCTTCCATACCTTCTAACGGTTTGGTCACATCAAATATAGTGTAATTCAAACTCAGCTTTGTAATATTGCTGGGTAATTCTTTATCTACATAAAAACGTAGAGGCATTTGTTTGGTTTCACCAACCGCAATAGTTTGATTTTCAAAACAAAAACACTCTACTTTTTTTATATGTCTGGCAGCCTCAAGAGGAGAAACACTCGGTACTGACTGACTCACCAGCTCATGCTGCGTAAGATTTGTTGCTGTGTAATAAATTTCATGAATTTCTCCAGGATGCACCTTAAGAGAAGTTTGTTTTGGCTTGAAACGAATAGGAGCACTTTCGTTATTCATAGCCAGAAACTGAACAGTAACCACACGTTGATCATCAGCAATTACTTTTCTATCACCTTCTTCAACGAACACCTGATTACCGGTTTTACCATTTAAACCTGTTACACGACAAAACACATCGTATAAGGGAACCATCGCAAAACCAAAACCAAACATCAAAACTGGCGCAATCAATAATTTCAGCGCCAGTTTTCGATTTTTATTGGATGATTCGTCCACTACTTCTACCCAAAATTAATGCATGTCAGGAATATCTTTTGGATCGGGTGGTGTAGAGAAAGTGTGATAAGGCGCTGGTGAAGGCAATGTCCACTCAAGACCCTCGGCACCTTCCCAAGGTTTCGCTGCTGCTTTACCTGTTCCACCACGAATACAATCAATCACAACCCATACAAACAATAATTGAGAAGCTCCATATACGAAGCCGCCAATACTCGACATCATGTTGAAATCAGCGAAGGCCAGAGCGTAGTCAGGAATACGACGAGGCATACCGGCCAGACCTAAGAAGTGTTGCGGGAAAAACAACACGTTAATCGAAATGAAAGATAACCAGAAATGAACCTTGCCCAGCGTTTCGTTGTACATATTACCAGTCCATTTGGGTAGCCAATAATAGGTTGCAGCCATCGCCGAGAACACTGCGCCAGGTACAATCACATAATGGAAATGTGCCACAACAAAATAGGAATCATGGTATTGGAAATCTGCAGGACTAATTGCCAACATAATTCCAGTCAAACCACCACAAGTGAAAAGAACCAAAAAGGCAATAGCAAACAACATAGGTGTTTCAAAACTGATTGCACCTTTAAACATGGTGGTCATCCAGTTAAATACTTTCACACCTGTTGGAATCGCAATCAACATCGTGGCATACATAAAGTAGGCTTCAGCCACGAAAGGCATGCCCACCAGGAACATATGGTGAGCCCATACAAAGAAAGAAAGAATCGCAATCGCCGCAGAAGCGTAAACCATTGAGGCATAGCCGAAGAGTTTTTTACGAGAGAAAGTTGGGAAAATTTGGGAAACCACACCAAAAGCAGGAAGAATAATGATGTAAACCTCAGGGTGCCCAAAGAACCAGAATATATGCTGGAACAGTACCGGATCACCACCACCTGCGGCAGAAAAGAAGCTGGTACCAAAGTGAATATCAAACAACATCATGGTTACTGCACCCGCAAGAATTGGCATTGCACCAATCAGCAAGAAAGCAGTAATCAACCAGGTCCATACGAATAGAGGCATTTTCATCAAGGTCATGCCTGGTGCACGTAAGTTCAGAATCGTTACAATAATGTTGATTGCACCCATAATTGATGAAGCACCCATCATATGAATTGCAAAAATAAAGAACGTAGTACTCGGTGGTGCATAAGTGGTTGAAAGCGGTGCATAGAAAGTCCAGCCAAAATTGGGACCGCCCCCTTCCATCAAAGTGGTCAGGGTCAACATCGTAAATGCAAAAGGAAGAATCCAGAAACTCCAGTTATTCATACGGGGCAAAGCCATATCGGGTGCCCCAATCATCATCGGAATCATCCAGTTCGCCAAACCGACGAATGCAGGCATGATGGCACCAAACACCATAATCAAACCATGCAAGGTAACAAACTGGTTATACAGATTTGGATCAAAAAACTGGAGACCTGGTTGCAACAGCTCAAGGCGAATGCACATAGCGTACACGCCACCTACAAAAAACATAATAAGGCTTAGCCAAAGATATAAGGTACCAATGTCTTTATGGTTGGTGGCAAATAACCAACGTGTAATGCCTTTAGCTGGACCGTGATGATGTTCACCCATGATTTCTTTCCGCTAGTAATTAATAAGTTAAAGTGAATTCGTTATCGAGTTGTGAATTATTTACGAGCCGCTTTGACATCTGCAGGGTTTACAATATCACCCGTATCATTGCCCCAGGCATTTCGTTCAAAAGTAATTACCGCAGCCAAATCAACATCACTCAGGCCTGCGAAAGGAGGCATAGCACCCTTACCTTGCAATACTATATGGATGTGAGCAGCTTGATCTTCGGTAACCATTTTGCTGCCTTTCAGAGCAGGGAAAACACCCCCCATACCTTGGCCATTAACTTGATGGCAAGCAGCACAACTGGTGTTGTAAACCTTTTCACCACGCTCCATCAGATCAGCCAGACTCCATTGCTTGTTTGCTGATTCTGCTTCCGCTGCATCTGCATTTTTTTGATCTGCAACCCATTTTTCAAAATCTTCCGGAGTTTTCACAATTACTTCAATGGGCATATAGCCATGATTACGGCCACAAAGCTCGGCACAAGCACCTCGATAGTGACCTGGCTCTTTTACAAAAACCCAAAGTTCATTAATAAACCCGGGGACTGCATCTTTTTTCAAACCAAAATCCGGTACCCACCAGGCATGAATAACATCATTTGCTGTAATCAAAAAACGCACTTTCTTGTTAGCAGGAATAACCAACGGTTTATCAACTTCGAGAAGATAAAACTCATTCTTTTCGACCGTACTGCCCTTTTCAATTTGCTCAATCGGTGTAGAAAGATTACTAAAGAAACTAATGTCTTCTTCCAAATATCTGTAATGCCATTTCCACTGATAACCCGTAATCATAATGTCCAGATCGGACTCACTGGTATCGTAAATTTTTCGAAGCGTTTCAGTGGCAGGAATCGCCATAACAATCAGAATAATGGTCGGAACAATGGTCCAAACCAATTCCACAAACAAATTGTGGGTGAATTTTGCGGGCTGGCTTCCTTTTGATTTTCGATAGGCAATCAGTATCCAGATAATGCCACCGTAAACTACTGCACCGATAACACATGCAATAATCAAAATGAGCATGTGTAAATCGTAAATTTCCTTACTCAGCGTGGTTACACCTTCCGGCATATTAAGATCCCAAGCTGCGAAGACATTCAAAGGATTCAACACAAGAGCCACGATTAAGCTAAAAGAAAGAAGTGAGCGGTTTCGGAATAGACTCATCATTAAAATCCAAAGGTGAAAGTTTTGTAATCAATTCCAGGCTCTCGCCTGCTACCGTGAGCGTGGCCATCGTGAAGCCTCTGGAAATCGGGAAGACTCATGACGGAGGGGCTGACCTGAGTGCCTGTATCAGCGTTTTTATTGGCCAGTTTGCTCGGGGGCGAAGTATAGGGAGTTTGACTTTGTATGCCAAGGGATAGGCACAACTTTTATTTTGGAACAAGCAAACTATAATCGCTGCATGATAACACCGATTTTTTACGCCTTATTGGCTACACTCACGCTCTCTCTGGCACTTCACCACTACAAACATTCTGGCTGGATTATCCTGAGTGGGAGTCTTGCAGAATTTGTCAGCATGCTCTTAATTTACGCATCTACTTTTATAACATGCAGCAATTCTGAATCTTGTGGCGGTAACTGGGGTAGCATCATTCCAGCCCTGTTTGCCACCATGAACATCGGCATCATCTGGCCGATACTCGCAGCTTATGCCAGACAGGCAGAGAAAGATGCACAGAGACTCAAAGAGCAAGCAGAACAGCAATAAAATCAGGGCTGATGTTGTTTTTTTCCAACTGGTAAAGCAGCAATCAAAATCCCAAGTTCAAACAGGATATACATGGGAACAGCCAACATAATTTGTGAAATGACATCGGGTGGTGTTAACAGCATACCAACCACAAAACAGCCTACCAATACATAAGATCGTTTCTCTTTAAGCGCTTGCAATCCAAGTGCTCCACTCCAAACCAAAAGTACCGTGGCTACAGGAATTTCAAAAGCCAAACCAAAAACAAAAAATAACTGCAAGGCTATGGAAAGATATTCATTGATATCCGGCATCACCTGCACACCACCTGGCCCTATGTGCATCAAAAAACCCATGATGAGCGGAAACACGACAAAATAGGCAAATGCTACGCCTGCATAGAAAAGCAAAACGCTGAGCACCAGCAACGGAAGCGCGAGTTTTTTCTCATGTTTGTAAAGCCCTGGTGCTACAAAACTCCAGAGCTGATACAAAATAAAAGGTATCGCGACAAAAAAGGAAACCACCAGAGTCAGCTTAAACGGTGCCATAAAAGGGGAAACAATTCCCGTTGCAATCATGGTACTTCCCTCAGGTAACTGAGCTTGCAGAGGTAAGGCAACCCACTGATAAATATCATTAGCAAAAGAAAACAAACCCAGAAAAATCACCAAAATTGCCAACAGTGATTTCAACAAACGCTCACGCAATTCAATTAAATGACTTAACAGAGAACTGGATTCCAGCGCACCTTCAATTTCCTGCTCACTTGCGCCTTGAGTATTCAGTGGTTCGGTTTTTTCAGACTGCTGTGGCTTCATGTGCCTGATTCATCCAGCGCATTATCTTTGCTGACCTTCTCGTGCCTGGAACTTTCCTTGAGCTGATTTTCGACACGCTCCAATTCTTTCCTGAACTGCAATCGTTGAGCTTCCAACTCGGCACGCATTTCACTCAGATTGGCTTCGCGCTCGAATTCCTCTTTCAAGTTATTGGTGAAAAATTTGGCTTTTGCTACCCATGAAGCAACGCTTTTAATCACATGAGGCAAGCGTTCAGGCCCGAACACCAATAAAGCAACGACTGCAACGAGCAATAATTCAAAGAAACCCACATCAAACATGGCGTGAACCTACCGGGAATTTTCCTTTTTACCAGCTTCGCCTGAGGGTTCAGAACCTTCTGCCTGTTCTTTCAGTTGCTTTGAATCCTCATCTTCCATTGCTTTTTTAAATCCTTTGACTGCACCACCCAAATCACCACCCAGAGTACGTAATTTTTTGGTGCCAAAAATCAACACAATAATGGCCAAAATGATGAGTAAATTACCGAATGATATGCCACCGATTCCCATAACCTTTCTCCCAAACGATAGAAAGCATTAGTCTAACAAAGTATGCAGGATGCTTTACAGCATTAATCCTTCCCTTGTTTCGTCCTTTGCCATCATCTGAATGCGCTGCTAGCATCGCCGCTTTCAAGCTTAAAACACAGGAAAAAATCATGGCAGGAGAACAACTCACCGAAGTCAGGGAAGCACACAAAATTGACGAAGCCAAATTGGCCGCTTACCTGAACGCTCATATCGCAGGCTTTGGCAAAGACATGCAAGTCAGGCAATTCGAAGGGGGGCAAAGCAATCCTACCTATTTGCTGGAATCTGCTAGAAAACGCTATGTGATGCGCAAGAAACCACCAGGTCAGTTATTGGCTTCTGCACACATGGTCGATCGCGAATTTCGCATTATGAAAGCACTGAAAGATTCTCCCTGTCCCGTGCCCAATATGCGAGTGTTGTGTGAAGATGAAAGCATCATTGGCACCAGCTTCTTCGTGATGGATTTTGTCGAAGGCCGCCTGCTGAAAGACCCCACACTTCCCAACTTCACACCAGAACAACGTCGCGAAATCTATCTTGAAATGAATCGTGTGCTCGCCGCCCTGCATGGTATTCGTCCTGGAACATACGGTCTGGAAGATTACGGCAAACCTGGAAATTATTTTGAACGCCAAATCGCTCGCTGGACCAAACAATACCTTGCAGCAAAAACGGACGAAATCGACAGCATGGAACAACTGATGAAGTGGCTACCGAACAATCTCCCGTCGGATGATTCCTCAGGCATTGTGCACGGAGATTATCTGCTCAATAACATGATGTTCCACCCGCAGGAAAACAAAATTGTGGCAGTTTTTGATTGGGAACTTTCAACACTTGGACACCCGCTTGCTGACCTCTCCTACAACTGCATGCCCTATTATCTCAACACCAATGGCCCCACCCTGAAAGAATTGCATAACAGTGGCATTCCTGAGGAACAGGAATATCTGGACATTTATTGCAAACACGCAGGCAGAAGTGGCATTAAACATTGGAACTTCTATCTGGCTTTTTCTTTTTTCCGTTTTGCAGCCATCATTCAAGGTGTGTACAAACGCGGTATTGATGGCAATGCAAGCTCTGACCAGGCAAAAACGCTGGGGGCGTTTGCAGCCGATGTGGGTAACATCGCATGGGAAAGAGCACAAGCATGAGCCAGCCATTTAAAGGCGTGATATTTGATTTGGGCGGCGTGGTGTTTTCATCGCCCATGCACGCCTTTTCAAAAATGGAAATAAAACATGGGCTTGAGCACAATTTTCTTAACAAAATGATTGTCAGGAACGGGGAATCAAGTACTTGGTCAAAGCTTGAACGTGGTTTGCTTGAAATGAATGAAGAATTTTTTCTGGCATTTGATCAGGAAATTGCCGCCGCCGGTGCACAAGGCTTTAGCTCAAAAGCCCTGATGCAGGAAGTCGATAACAGTATGGGCGTGAACCAGAATATGCTCACCGCTATAGCAACGCTTAAACAAAATCATTTCTGTGTTGCTGCATTGACCAACAACTGGATTGAAGGAAAAGACAAAAAAGGATTTGGAGAACAAATTCAGCAGCATTTTGATATTTTTGTAGAATCTGCCAAAGAAGGCATGCAAAAACCCGACCCGAAAATCTACCAGCTCACACTTAAACGCATGCGACTCAATGCCGAAGAAGTTATTTTTCTGGATGATATTGGCAGGAATCTGAAATCTGCCCAGGCACTGGGCATCACCACCATCAAGGTCAGTGACGCAGAACTTGCCTTGAAAGAACTGGAAAAACTGGTTCAGCTTGACTTGCTGTAATCGTTAAAAATTCTCTAAATCATCAACCGTGCAGCATTCACCTGAATCAGGCGTTCGTTTGACACCATCACTCTGGCAGACAGCACATCGCGAATATGACGTGCCACACTCAATTCATCATCATTTTTATAACCGGCGATACCACAGACTTCCAAAGCCATCAGACACACATTGACACTGATCTCGGAAGCATTCAATTTCAAACCATTCACTCGCACTGCAAAATCTGCAGAACGAAGTGATTTTTCATCATTTGTCTTGCAAAAAGTTAAATACGCTGTAGCAACATGAGCAATTTGTGCTTCCAGACTTTGCAAATCGGCTCTCATTTTCGTGAGCAAACGTGCGCTGCCATCTACGCCACCATTTGCATAGGCGAATTGTTTTCGTGCTACCTGTTTCGCTTTCATAAAAGCATCTTGCGCAATACCCAACCAAATCGCGGACCAAATCAAATGCGCATCAGGAATCATGCCTTGATTGGCAATCTGCTCAAAAGGTGTAGCGACCACTTGTACACTCTCTACTTCGGCACTTAACTCGCAGGCATGACTACAGGTTCCTCGCATGCCCAAGGCATTCCATTCGCGAGTAATTTCAATGCTGGCCTGATTTTTATTCACCAAAACCAGCACCTGATCAGAAGAGGCTGCATCTTCATTCACTCGGCAAGTTAACAAAATATCATCCGCCTCATTAACATAAGAAAGACAAGGACTCGATTTTGAAATCTGCAACAAGGAATCTTTGGCAATCAATGCAGCATGACTTTGGCGCAAATCACCACCAAGCCCTTCTTCTGAAGTCATCGATGCAATCAAACGCGGGTGCGTCACACATGCTTGCAAATAATCCTGAAAAAAAGCTTGCTGCTGCGCCCAACGATTCAAGGCATTGCATTTAATATAGTGCATACCCAATATCATGGCACTGGAGGCACAACTTCTCGCAAGCGCATTACACAACTCGGCCTGTTCCAGAATGTTTAAAGCCAAACCCTTTAAATGCTCACTGTTTCCTGCACTCAGGGCTGCAATAGTTTTTAAAGCGTTAATACTTTCATGGGGAAATCTGGCCTGCACATCGACAACGGCAGCATGCGTTCTGGCTACGCTGTTACAAATTGACTGAAATTCAGAAATAAAATCGCTTTTGCTAAGAGGCATTTTTTTAAGCATCCAATAAGATATTCAACAATACCGATAAACGTGAATCCTCGAAAAAAGCATCAAAATCTATTTCAAGATTAAAGTCAGTTTCTATGCGTGTCAGCATACGAAATAAATCGACTGACTTTGCACCAAGCTTGAGAAAATCATCTTCGAGATTGACATTTTCCAGCTTGAGCTGATAACACCAGAGCGTTTTCAGATAATCCTGAAGCGCTGCCTTATCCATTTTATTGACATTAAATTCCATACAATTCTGTTTATTTATAATGATTATGGTTGCGCCATTCTAATGCTTTGCAGCAGCCAAAGCATCAAAAGCCTGAGCGAAGTTGCTGCCTTAACTTTTGTTTATCAATTTTGCCACTGGAACGATAGGGATAACTTTCCAGACAATACACATTTTCAAGCTGCGCATGAACGGGCAAAGATTGATTTACGCGATTCAGTATCTCTTGCCTGACATCGTTTGCCATCAATGCGTTTTGCACAAAACCCGCAAGCCGTTGAATGCCTTGTTCGTCTTCATACATCAATACCAAACTGGTCGCCTCTCCACTGATACGTTCAAGTTGCAACTGAAGCTCGAACAAATCCACCCGATGGCCTTGCAGCTTCACCTGATCATCGATGCGTTCCTGATAATGCCAAATCCCGCTTTCATCTTGTTTAAGCACATCGCCTGTCCGTAAATAACGCAAGCCTTGATGTTGCACAAACAGCCTTGCATTTTTATGTGCAACTTCAATGTCATTACCCAGATAGCCTTTAAAAATTTGCTGACCTGCTACCAGTAATTCATCATTTTCAGCCATGTGTAAATCAATCGAATCAAAAAATTTTCCAATCGGAACCAGGGCATGATGATTTTCATGACTATCACTATCGCTATAAATACAGTGTGCCATATTTACCGTTGTTTCAGTCAAACCATAAAAACCAATCAGTTGTGCATCAGGAATTTTAGCTTGCAAACGCTGTGCAACACTTCGACTCAAGGCTTCGCCATTCAACATCACTCGCCGAAGTGTGGAGAGTTTTTCTGAAGAAAAACCTTTCAACGGTAATAGCATTTTGAGTAATGAAGGAATGGTATTCCATACCGTAATACCGTGCTTCTGAATAAACGTATGTGCACCCAATCTGGCTCGCTCATTCATAAAACACAGGGTTGCGCCACTGAGCCAGGTAAAAAACATATCATGCACACTGGGATCAAAGGTTAATTCAAAAGCCTGTGTGCAACGATCCTGTGCATTTAAAGGATATAAACCATTCATTTCCCTTAAATAGGCCAGTAAATTTCCATGCGTGATGGGAACCGCTTTCGGCTTGCCTGTACTGCCCGATGTAAATAACACATAAAGCACATCGTCCACTTGAGCTTTGGTTATATTGATTGATGGCAGAATTTTATCCAGTGCTTCCACACCGCAATCAATCATCGTGCAATGTGCAAGGCTATCAAGATAAGGCTCAAGCAATTTCTTGCCCTTTGCATCAATCAACACACATTCGCACCCCAGCTCATTGATTAGTTTCACGAGCTGCTCACCACTCAGTGACAAATCAAAAGGCACATAAGCTTTACCAGAAAAAACAGAGGCCAACACGCCCAGATACGCCAACAAACCACGCTCACACACCAGACCCAAATAAGCGCTCTGCTCTTCTCTCAATAAATCAGCAAGCACCTGTGCACGATTAAATAACTGTTGATACGAATAACTGTCATCATTAATTTCAAGTGCAGTGTTGTATGCATAGCGTTCTCCAGCCAAAAGCAAGGCCTCGGCCACAGAAGTGCGGAAAAAGGGACTATTCATGATGCTCATCAAAATAGTGTGCCAAAGATTTTGAAAAAGCATTCAGCTTTTCCATATCGGCATAATGTTTGGGTGATGACATACAGGTAGATAAACCACCTTCATGTTCAATCATCACACAAGAAAATGACACGCCTTCCAGTGGTGCCGGAATGGCATAAATATTTTTTGCACTGAACTCTTCATAGCTGAAATCTTTCAAGGAAACTTTTCCCAAATGGGTAACGATTGCAGTCAAATCACATGAACCTTGCGCACAGAGCTTGCGGATTCTGTTTTCTGACAGGCGAAAAAATGCTGAAGGTAAAAATCTTCCCAACGCATACAATTCTGGAAAAACCGATAAATCCCGTTTCCTGAACAAACGCTTCATCAGTTCTCGATGAAGTTTTTGCTCATCAATGTCAGATGAAAAGGAAAAATCCAGAGCAGCGACACAATTCCCCAAAAGATAGGCAGATTCCTCGCTTTGTAAACGACGTAGGTCGCTGGGAATTCTGACAGATACATTGCCATTTTTATGGCATTGATTTTGATAAAGAAAAGCAATCAGTTTGGCCAAAGCCCTTTCAGGTACACGGCGATAGATAACATTCAACCAGAGGCAATTTTCACTCACATTACTCTGTTGACGCTCATGAAAATTCGCTTCAAAAAGCGAAGACCATGACAGGGAAAAATCATCTTTTTCAAACTCACCTGTTTTAAATTTTTTTAGAAACTCGGCTTCACTGCCATCACAACGTGAACCTTGAAGTTGTTCAGATCGCAAAGCGCGAAAAACTTCCTGAATCCAGAACAAGGTGGCATTGCCATCCATCAGGGCATGATGCGTTCTGAAAATAATTTTTGGAAAATCCCCCTCAATGACATGTACCTGTGCACACACACCCTTACGACAATCGAGCTTTTCGCCGTCAAAAAAAGCACCTTCACTATTTAGCCCTGACCACGCATTTTTCTGAAAATGTAATTCGGGCGCTTTGCCTTCGCTATCCCAATGTTTGAAAAACCAGTTTCCTTTCAAACGCAGTGCAATGCCCGGATTGCTTTCAGTCGCTGTTTCTATTGCAGATTTGAGCGCCAAAGCACTCAAACCACCTAAACCCTCAATTACAAATTGATTACACATAGACGAATAATCATCTGAATCAAAGGCCAGAAAACTGTTTTCCAGAGCACTCAACTGTCTAACGTAAGTCATGGCTTATCCACTGCATCGGAAAACATTAAATCAATAATCTTGCCTGCTCCATAGAGCGTGGGATGATCATCATCAATATACAACGCTTTGCCTTCCCTCATAGCAGAACAAAATTGTTGATCACAAAATGCAGGGAGCGGATTGACCGCAATCAAATTTTCTCCCCAGGGCAAAGCATTCAGGTGTGTAAGCACCTCCGCCTGACGTAACTGGTAGTAAGCCAATGGAACCGTCTGTTCCAAATCCATCATGCTAGCTTGTGAAAAAATTGAAAAGGGTGTCACCATTCTTCTGAATTCAACCGGAATTTCTGGCACAGGATACAAAACATACACGCGCTTACCCGCTTGCTGTAATTGTTGAATCATATCTGCAAAACCCTTCCAGTAGAGCGCTCTGGCGGCCTCTGCACTGTGTTGTTGTGTTGCCTTGCTCAGCCAGGTATTGGGATCAACATCTGGCAAAGCGGGATACGTATAAGGGTGCTCACCATACAGAAATTTCGCATGTCGGTAGGTTAAAAAAACATTTTTAATACTTTTATGTTCAACAACATAAGCAAGTGCTTCATGAAACCATGCACTACACCCTTTATTGATACTTTCAAGATAAAGCGAAGGCGGACAATCACTGTGGCTTAAATGCTTAATTCCCACAGCATCTTTTTCCAAATGCTTCGCCAGTTCGTAGGCAAGTTCTACTGCATGGCTATCGCCCAGCACTGCCCATTCAATGTTTTCTCCAAAATATTCACATGCTTGTTCCGGTTTAAGGTAATTCTGCCCTCTGGTATGACAAGGGCCACGTTTTTCACTCCAGCGAACTGATTCAGCATAATCTTCTGAGCCAAAACGCTGAGGAAAACCTTTACCATAATGCCCTGCCAAACCAACACCAATAAAAAATACAATCGATAAAATGGAATAGGTAAAAATTTGCTTGCGTGAAAACTTCTGTTTGTTTCTAAAAGGTTGCTCAACATATTTCCATGAAAAATAACCCAGCACCAGCGTTAGCAATACTGCAAGCACAAAAGTCTGAAAATCAGGCTCGCCGATACTCTTCAAACGTAAAAACGCATACACGGGGTGATGCCAGAGATACACCGAATACGACATCAAGCCAATCAATACCACCCATCTTAACGACAGCAAGCGAGACACCAGCACTTCGTTGTTACCAAACACAATAATCAAACAGGTTCCAAGCACGGGAACCAAAGTAAGCAAGCTCGGATACAGGGTATATTGATCGAAAAAAACCACCGCGTAAGCAATCATGGCAAAACCAAGCAGGGTTAAACCTTCCCTTAAATAACGCGGCCAGATTTTTTTATCCAAAGCCCACAAGGCAATCACTGCACCCGCTAGCAATTCCCACGCACGGCTCATGGTGTGATAGTAATTCGCCACATGCTCACCCATCAGCGCAACCGTATGTGCAAAAGCCAGTGACATCAGCGTAATCAGCAGCACCGAAACGGGCAGCCAGGCTCGAAAGCGATACATCATCAGCATCATGAATAAGGGGTAAACAAAATAATATTGTTCTTCAACCGCCAGACTCCACATATGCAAGAGCGGCTTTTCACCTGCGGCAGGAGAGAAATAACCTGTTGTCAGATAAAAATAATAGTTGGAAGCAAAGGTGGAAACTGCAACCAGACTTTGTGAATACCAGCGCAACAAATAGGCAGGCATGAGCAAAAATGCGACGAAGGTAGTTACCAGAAGCACCAGACTTAAGGCAGGCAGAATTCTTCTTGCCCTGCGTTCATAAAAATCGAGCAGGCTGAACCTGCCACGTGACTGCTCACTGAGAATGATGTTGGTAATGAGATAACCACTGACCACAAAAAAAATCTCGATGCCAACATAACCACCGCCGAAACCGGCAAAACCCGCATGAAAAAACAAGGCAGGCAGCACGGCTACGGCTCTCAGTCCATCAATATCTTTTCTATAATCCATTGCGCTTAAACTGTGTTGTTATTGTTATGGAGTAATCTGTAATGACTATAGCTTTATCTGGAAATAAAGCCTACCAGTTGATCAGTAAACTCCAGATATAAAAGATACTGCTGCCGATATTCTGTTTTCAATTTATCCAGTTCCATTTGATAGTTATAAAGACGATCAAAAGACTGCATAAGCTGGTCAATATCCATTCGCCCTCGCTCATAACGTTTTTGTTCATCGGCGAAAATGGCTTTAGCCAAAGTTGCTTTCTCATCAACCAGCTTTATTTCAGATTGTTTTTGCTGAATGGATTGTTGCAGGTAGGCTAATTGCACTTCAGCTTGTGTAAGATTCACTTCCAGTTCCAGCTCATCAATATCTGCTTGCAGCTTCTGATATGCCTGCCCCGCATCGAGCTTCTTGCTCCCCAAAGCTTTGCTTAAACTCACACCAAAAGAACTTTCGTGACGATCCACCGTGCTACTGTATCGACTGGAATCATCCTGACTCAGTGCGGCAAAAAGTTTGATGTCGGCTTTGTTCGCTTGCTTGCTTAATTGATAACGATGCAGGCCAATACTGCGATAATGTTCATAAATTTTATATTCGCGTAAGCTGCCAAGTTGCTCTTTTGAAAAATCAGCATCATGGTTATTTACAGAGAATTCTGTATCGATTAGCAATATCGATGCTGGTAAAGCAAGCGATGCCAGCAAAGCGGTTTTTTGCTCGGCCAACAGCTGTTCAACCTGCATGAGTTGTTGCTGACGTTGCAATAATTGCAGTTGTACCTGCATGACATCACTTTGGTAGGCTGCACCCTTTGCAAGTTTTTGCTCTACAAAACGCTGTAAAGACTGCGCCTGTTTCAAACTGGCATTCAATAAATCCTTTTCTTTTTGCAAATACACGACATCAAGAAAACCAAGCAGTTTATTCACTAAATAGTCTTCATATTGTTCCTGTGCTTCCAGTTCAGACACACTGAATTCCTGTTCAATAATTTGCTGTTGCGCTTTGTAGGTGTTACCAAACGCATTTTTAAGCACATCTTGCTCTACACGAAATTCACTGAAATTTTCATTGCGATCGGTATTTTCAAGCTTTCTATGATTCACCGTAAACCGTGTTCCAGAGTGAATAAATTCTTTCGAGAGTGCGCCTTGCAGTGTTGAGGTATCTATATCATCACTGCCGTATCCTTTTTCGGCGAGTACACTCAACTGAAACGCATTTTCCTGTGTTTCCTTATCCACAAAATAAACCAGTTGCTGTTTCCGCACGGTTAATTTTTTTAACTCAGGGTCATGCTGGTTTAATAACTCGATATACTGTTTCAAACCCATCGTGGCATCCTGAGCGTACAATCCGCCACTACCTGCAAGCAGAAAAATTACAACTATCATAAAAACAGAATTACGCATTAGCTCGTTCCGCATATTTAAATTGCAGGTAAAAAGTATAAAGCACCGGTGTAAGAAACAGGGTAATCAATGCGCCGAACATCAAACCCCAGGCCATCGCCAGCATCATCTCGGCCAGCATGGCATCATATCCAGCTACACCGTAGGCGGTAGGCAACAAACCCACAACCGTTGTGAGTGTTGTGATAATGACTGCACGTAAACGGGTGGCGCTGATGCTTGCAACAAAAGCATTAATATTTTGATTTCCCTGAACAAAATCAGGCAAGTGTTTCTCAAGTCTGTCCACCATAACAATAGAATCATTTATGACAACACCAATCATACCCAGAGTACCTACAACAGCAAAAAAACCAAACTGCTGCATACCATGACTCCAAAACATGAACACTACGCCCACCACACCAAAAGGAACAATGGCCAAAATCAACAAAGGCATTACAATCGAACCAAACAGAAACACCAATAAAAACAGAATCAGAATCAGTGCCATCACAATAGAGCTTGTAAAATCCGATTGCGATTCACGCGAATCCTTGACTTCGCCATCAAAGGTAAACACAACCGAAGGAACTCCTCGCGTTATTCTGGGAAATACTTCCTGCTCAAGATAAGTAGCCACCATCAACGGCGTTATTTCAGAATTTTCCTTTAAATCTGCATAAATCGCATTGGTACGTTTGAAATTGATTCTTTGAATACTGACAGGCTTGTCATTCAACTGCACATCTACCAAATGATGCACCGGAATTAAATAGCCTTCGCGATTGGCCACAGGGAGATTCAACAATTCCTCTATATTGCCCTTGTTATCATCGTGAATGGAAAATCGGACATATACTTCCTCATCACCAGAGTTCAAGGTGTAAAGGATAACGCCTTCCAGATAGGCACGCATGGTGGTAGCCAGTTGTTGATAATCCACATTCAAACGTGCGACTTCCTGCTTTCTGACGCTCAATTCATAAGCCTGTTTAATAATCGGACGTTCAATTTCAACCGAATCAATTTCAGGTAGTGCTTCCAGTTCCTGCCTTAAAGCCTCACTCACTTGTTTGCGCAGGTTATCATTATTTTCCTGTACCTTGATTTCAATCGAACTGCCACTGTCGGAACCCCAGCGGGTTCTTATCATGCGAATTTCTGTAAAACCCTTGAGTTGATCAAATTCTTTTTGCCAGATTGCAAATAACTGATTCAGGCTAATATCCCGTGCATCTCTTGGAACAATTTTAACACTGAGCGACGCTTCATTTTCATAGGTATCGCCGCCGCGATTACTCTGACCAATCGATGAACGCACACTCACCAGAACCTTGTGGTCATCCCTTAAAAAGACATCTTCAATTTCACGAATTTTTTGTGCAGTTTCATAACGCAGTGCACCTTCGGGCAATTTTACCCTCATGCGAAAATCCGTCGCTTCTTCGCGAGGAAACAAAACATAACTAAGCTGGGTGTCGAAAACCCAATAGGCAGCACCCAGTAAAATCAGAAATACTGCCAATACCAGTGCTCTGAATGCCAAAACTTTTTCCAGCATGGTACTGAAAGAGTATTCCATTCGGTTAAGAAAATAACTTCGTTTATGTGACAAACTTTCAACAATCCGTTTGATGTAACCCGTCGGTGAAAATTTCTGGCGCATATGTGCAGGCAAAATAAAAAACGATTCAATCAAACTGGAAATCAGCATTAAAAACACAATGGTTGGAATATATTGTACAAAGGTTCCAAATCGGCCACTGAAAAAATACAAGGGAATAAAAGCGGCACACGTAGTGAGCACACTGGCCAACACTGGATTCATCACCTCAAGTGTGCCTTTCACATAGGCAGAATCCATATCCTGCATTTCCTTGCGAGAAATATTTTCGGCCACAATAATTGCATCATCGACAACAATACCCAGCACAATAATCAGTGAAGCGAGTGTGATGGTATTGACGGTGAATCCGAACAAATACGCACCCAACAGTGTACATGCCAAACTAAAAGGAATACCCATTGCCACCCATAAGCCTGCACGAAAATCCAGAAAAATAAACAAGGTAATCAGAATCAGAATAAAACCAATCAAACCATTACTGGCAATCAGGGAAAGGCGATTGCGCACATCGTAGGATTTATCATCCATGATGGTAAATCGTAAACCTGATTCAACATTATTTTTCTGAAATTCGTCGATGAAACTCAATATTTTTTTCTGAGCGCTTAAAATATCAACATTGGTACTTTTCTGAATGCTGTAAAACAGCCCTTCATGCCCCGATACTTTGGTGATTTTTGTACTGTCCTTAAATCCCTGCTGAACTTCAGCCAGCTGTGAAAGCTGAATGTTGTATCCATCAAAACCACTGCTTATGTACACTTCATGCAAACTTTCAATACTGTTCAATTCACCCAGTAATGATAAATCGGTTCTGGCACGATCATTCATCGAACCGAGTGGTTGTCGCACATGTTGTTGGCGTACTTGTGTTTCGATTTGCGACATGGAAATTTCATTTTCGCGCAATTTTTTCGGATCAACCAGAATCTGAAATTCAGGTTGCAAATAGCCTTCTTCGCTGACACCACTCACTTCTCTTAATGAAAGCAAACGATCCTTGAAAGCGAGCGCCAGTTTCTGGAGTTTAATGCGAGCCTGTGTATCGAGTATGTGTTCATCTTCAAGATGCAAACCGACATCAAGAATGGCTTTTTCCGCGCTTCTGAACTGGCGATAAACAGGGTCATCCGATTCACGCGGCAAAGGCACAGAATCAACCGCATCCTTCACTTCCTGAATACGCTCCTGCAAATTCGATGTATTTAATTCAAAAGTAATCTGAAACGAGCTCATGCCATAAGACGAAGTGCTTCTCACTTCCTGCAAGCCACTCAGACCTTTTAACTTTTCTTCAACTGGTTTGGTGATGAATAATTCAACTTCCTCTGCCACTGCACCAGGGTAAGGAATAGAAATCCGTATCCAGTTAAATGCAAATTCAGGCATTTCTTCCTTGCCAACTTTCGGCCACATCATCAGTGCTGCCGCAATCAAACCAAACAAAGTCACATTCGCAATCAGGTTACGTTGTGAAAAATAGGCAACAAGTTTTTCCATGTTGTGTGGACAGCATCAATTCAATTAGATTCCAGCGATGATGGCTGATTTAAAATTCATTTGCACGCCAGACACACATTACTTGAGCACGCTCACCAATCTGGATAAAGCCAAACGTAACTCACTCAACTCATGGTCACTCAAAGTCTGTATTGCCAGCGCACTACTGTTAGCTTGTGCTTCACATAATTGCACAGCAACTTGCCTGCCTTTTTCGGTGAGCCCGACCAGAACCGAGCGCTTGTCCTGCTCACTGGCTTCACGCACCAACAAACCCTGCTTTTCAAGTTTGTTGAGCGTTTGACTGGTGGCTGCGGAAGCATTCGACAGTAATTGGGTAAATAAGGAGGGTTTGAGTTTGCCACCATTAAACAGTAGGGTCGCCAGAATCACATAATCAGTATGTGTGTAGCCCAGTGGTTTCAGACATTGCCTGTGAAACTGTTGCGTAAGGTTGGCCACTTCGTCCATCAGTGCAAATAAGGGAATGCCACGAAATGGCAAATCAGGAAAACCCTTCGACCATGCCGCTTCCACCCGTTCAGAGAAATCCTCTGCAAAGGGCTTGGGAATAAAACCCGAGCCCGAATGCTCGGCACTTGATTTTTCCTTATCTTTCAATGTGTTAGACATAGATTTAGCGTCCATTTCATGCTTTAAAATATCTGTTTGATTTTATCTAAAAATTTACCTAAAATTTTAGCTAATTTAAATCTCAAGCTCAAGGCGCTTTGTTTATGATGGATTTCCAATATCAAATCCTCGCCAGCCTGACCGTGCTGGCCAGCGTAATCGGCATTATGGTGCTGATTCGCTATACCCTGTTCAAGATTTCTCCAATCAAGGAAGTGCATCTCTTTAATAGGGAAGAAAACAAGAAAAAATGGAAGGCCAAGGAGATTTACAAACTGAGAGTGAAATCCAGCGAGAAAATCAGCCTGATCACCAATCTGGTTTTCTTTATTGCAGTTCTGCCTTTTTTTGTGACCTTCGAAGCTCAGAGTATTGGCAAAATGGCGCTCGATATTTTTTTATTGCTGATGGTGTATGACTTCTTTTATTACCTGATGCACCGCTTCCTGTTTCATGGCACTGGTTACTTCAAGAAGGTTCATGGCATTCATCATCAAGCCAGAAGTCCAACCTCGGTCGATGCGCTGTTGCTTCACCCTGTAGAAGCCTTCCTTGGTATCGCCTTGTTTGCAGCAACCGTCGTTTTGCTGGGGCTGATAATGCAAACACCTTTTCATGTCATTACCCTGATTATTTCGGCAAGCCTGTACACCAACATTAACCAGCTCAATCATGTGAAAATGGACTTGAAAGGTTTTCCGCTCAATATTTTTTCATGGATGGCTCATAAGCATTCCTTGCATCATATCGATATGAATCACGGCAACTATGCCACCATCACTTTGTTGTTTGACAAAATGCTGGGTACTTACGAATAAGGGCAGAATTCACAACGATGGGGCGTACTTCATTTAACACGCACCATCTTGTAGTCATTGTGGATTGATTCTCCTCATTCCTTCCGTCGCTTTTCCTTTAAAACCTGCAATATGGCTGATTTTTAAAAATTGGCACGCTCTATGCTTTAGTAATGTCAGGACTCTTCTACTCAGGGATGAGGTCACCAAGCTATCCGAGAGGTAAATGGCGATGGATAAAAGTTGGCTACTCAATCCCAAAGCAATACAAGCTGCAAAAGTTTGTATCCAGTTAGTTGATCAGGAACTTGGTGTGAAATTGAAACTTTCACATCCAGAATTTCTCGATTTACTTTACGATTACTGTGAACTAACCGACTCCGATCATTTAACAAGAGCCTTCAAGGTGCTGGTAAGTATGGCTGGAGCGGATGTAAGAAGTGAGTTGATTAAAAGTCATACACACACAAAAATAACTCCCATTCATGCCCACCAACAAAAACCAGCTCAAAACAATCAGGAAATAGAATTTCTTGAGCAATCGTTACCTGAAGCTTCTGATGAACTTGTTGAATATGGAGGTAGAAACTATCCACGCTGGCAGGATAACAAGGAATTCAAAGGACTATATCGTGGCCAACCTCGTTATGGTTGAGTTTCATAGAGGTCATTAACAATATTGTGCACTTGCTGACAGGTGTCTGGGCGTAGATAACAAGAAAGTTGGTCGGGACGGCAGGATTTGAACCTGCGACCACCACACCCCCAGTGTGGTGCGCTACCAAGCTGCGCTACGCCCCGATGTTCAGAAAAGGAAATTCGAGTCCCTGATGAAAGGCGGGCATCATACTGAAACAGGATTTAAAAAGAAAGAAAGCGGCCTAGCTTAGAATTTTTGCTACTTCTTCCAGCTCACCAATCACAGCGTTAACGAGCAAGCTGTTGGGCACAACTTCGTGCTCATCGCCACCACCTTCACTGGTCATTTGCTGACGCGCACCACCGATGGTGTAACCTTGCTCATACAAGAGACTGCGAATCTGGCGAATCATTACAACATCTTGTCGCTGATAGTAACGACGATTACCACGTCGTTTAACAGGTTTAAGTTGTGGAAATTCCTGCTCCCAATAACGCAATACATGAGGCTTCACCATGCAAAGCTCACTGACTTCACCAATGGTAAAGTAGCGTTTCCCCGGGATAGGGGGTAGCTCGTCGTTATTGGTTGGTTCCAGCATATTCTTCTACTCTAGCCTTCAGTTTTTGTCCTGGTCGAAAGGTTACCACCCTTCGCGCTGAAATCGGGATTTCTTCGCCTGTTTTTGGATTTCTTCCCGGACGCTCTTTCTTGTCTCTTAAATCGAAATTTCCAAAACCGGATAATTTCACTTGATAATTATTTTCGAGTGCGAGTTTGATTTCCTCAAAAAACACTTCCACCATCTCTTTGGCTTCGCGTTTATTCAAGCCGAGCTCTTCAAACAACTTTTCTGCCAAATCTGCTTTAGTGAGAGCGCTCATTGCTGTAGGGAATCCCTCAGTGAAAGTACGGCTTCAAACTATAAAAAAGATTTTTGAAGCCAGCCTCAATTGCGCTTAGCCGTGAAACTTAAACTAGTCTCTTAACTTCGCATTGAAACTTTGTTCTAATTTTTTAATCATTTTATCAACAAAATCAGTAACTTCAAGTTCTTCAAGTGTTCTGTCCGCATGTTGGAAGCGAAAGTTCAGGGCGACACTTTTTTTACCAAGCCCAATGTTTTCGCCCTCATACAGGTCGAAAATGCTGATTTCACGCAAAATCCCGCTTTTTAGCTGACGAGCGGTATCAATCAGAGCCTGAACGGGTAATTGTTGATCGACAATGAAAGCCAAGTCCCGACTCATTTCCGGAAATCTGGACAGAGATTCAAATTGCGGCAGGCTCTTTTGAGAAAGTAAATTCAAGTCCAGCTCAAATAAATAAATTTCTTCTTGCAATTCAAGCGCTTGGCTGATTTTAGGATGCAAGGCTCCGATATACCCCAAATGCTGGCCATTTTTCAGGATTTCCGCACTTTGGCCAGGATGCAGAGCGGTATGTGCCTTGGCCTGAAAAGTAATATTGCTACCGCCCATCGCCAATAAAGCTTCAAGATCGGCCTTCATATCGAAGAAATCCAGCTTGCGGCCACTGCCATCCCAACACTCAGGCAGGGCTGAAGCACTCATCAGTGCCGCCAGACGTGGTGTTTGCAGAATGGTTTCACCTTCCTTATTAAAGACCAGCCCATGTTCGAACAGACGAATACCCGCTTGCTGACGATTTTGGTTAAACAATGCGGCTTTTACCAATCCCGGCCACAAACTGGTGCGCATGGTTTCCAATTCGCTGGAAAGTGGATTAGCCAAGCGAATCAATTCAGCATCGGGAGCAAACAGTTTTTGAATCCGCTCATCAATAAAGGAATAACAAATACTCTCGCGATAACTCAAATTTTTAAGCGCATGAATCAGAACTGACTTGCTTAATGTTTGCTCGGTTTTCGCAGCCAAAGACTGAGAAAAATTCAAAGGTGCGGAAGGCAAGCGGTTATAACCGTAGATGCGTGCGACCTCCTCAATCAAATCTATTTCCAGATTCAAATCAAAACGATACGAAGGGATTTCAACTTGCCACGCATTGCCGCAATCTTTCACGCTCAAACCAAGGCTGAAAAATATCTGCTCGACTTCTGTTTCAGGAATCATCAAGCCCAGCATGTGTTCCAAACGTGCTTTCCTTAAACTGATGCACTGTTGCTGAGGCAAATGATGCTCACTGCATACATGAATCACATGCCCTGCTTCACCCCCTGCGATATCAAGTAATAACTGTGTCGCGCGCTCAAGCGCTTTTTCTTGCAAGGCATAATCCACACCGCGTTCAAACCGATGTGAAGAATCCGTATGCAAACCATAGGAACGTGCCTTTCCAGCAAGAGAGAGCGGAGAAAAGAAAGCACTTTCAAGGAAAATATCCTGAGTGTTTTCTGTAACACAACTATCGCGGCCACCCATAATACCAGCCAAAGCCAACGCTTTTTGTTGATCGGCGATAACCAGTGTGTCATCTCTCAGCTCAAGTTCCTGGCCATCCAGTAAAGTAAGTTTTTCACCAGATTTAGCCATTCTTACATCGATACCGCCTTGCAATTTTTTGAAATCAAAAGCATGCATGGGCTGACCAAGTTCTAACAAAACAAAGTTGGTGACATCAACAACTGCGTTAATTGAACGAATACCACCGCGACGCAATTTTTCTTTCATCCACAACGGCGTTTTTGCATTCAGATTAATATTTCGAATAATTCGTCCAACATAACGCCGACAAGCTTCTGCTGCACTGAGTTTGACATCAAAACCATCATTAACCACTTTCGCAACTTGTGTAATGGCAGGCACTTTAATCTGCATTTGATTCAACGCCGCCAAATCTCTCGCCAAGCCCTGAATACTGAGACAATCACCGCGATTCGGCGTTAAATCCACTTCAATCATGGCATCATTTAATGCCAGGTATTCGCGAATACATTGGCCGACTGGTGCGTCTTCAGGCAACTCCATCAAGCCATTCGATGATTCAGCCAAACCCAGTTCATCTTCTGCACATAACATGCCATTCGATTCGACCCCACGCAGTTTTGACTTTTTAATTTTAAAATCTTTCGCCAACTGCGCTCCGACCAAGGCTACAGGAGCTTTCAAGCCTGCACGCACATTAGTCGCGCCACACACAATTTGTAATGCTTCACCATCGTTTACCCTAACCCGACACACAGAAAGTTTATCTGCATCCGGATGTTTCTCGACTGACAATACTTCGCCTACGACAACATGATTAAAATCGTTAGCGACATTCTCAAAACCATCAATTTCCAGGCCTGCCATCGTAAGCTGTGTAATCAATTCTTCCCGACTTATAGCCGGGTTAACGAATTCCCTTAACCAATTTTCACTGAATTTCATGCTGATTTACTTCTCTAGAATTGAGCCAAAAATTTCACGTCATTTTCAAACATAATACGCAAATCATTAATTCGATAACGTAACATCGCTAAACGATCGACACCGAATCCAAATGCAAAACCACTAAAACGTTCACTATCAATGTTGGAATGTTCAAACACTTTCGGGTGTACCATGCCGCAACCTAAAACTTCCAGCCACCCACTCTGGCCGCACACACGGCAACCTTCACCACTGCACATCACACACTGAATATCAACTTCGGCAGAAGGTTCTGTAAATGGAAAATACGATGGGCGAAAACGAATGGCGAGATTTTCTTTTTCAAAAAACACACGTAGAAAATCCTGTATCACACCTTTTAAATGCGCAAAGGTTACGCCTTCATCAACCAACAAACCTTCTACCTGATGAAACATGGGGGTGTGCGTTAAATCTGAATCGCAACGATAGACACGCCCCGGGCAAATAATTCTGAATGGCGCTTCACCACTTTCCATCACCCTGACTTGCACACCTGAAGTATGCGTTCTTAACAAGGTATTGGCATCAAAGTAGAAAGTATCGTGCATGGCGCGCGCAGGATGATGCGAAGGAATATTGAGCGCTTCAAAGTTATGGTAATCATCTTCAATTTCCGGCCCTTCAACTGTTTCAAAACCAATGGTTTTGAAAAACTCTTCGATGCGCAACATGGTTTGTGTCACCGGATGCAAGCTCCCCACACCTCGACTTCTTCCAGGCAAAGTCACATCAATCACATGACTGGCGAGTTTTTGTTGCTGTTCCGCCTCTACCAAAGTTTCCTTTTTACTTTCAATCTTTTCCTGAACAGCTTGTTTGACTTTATTAATCTCAGCGCCAGCCTTGGGGCGCTCTTCCACCGAAAGTTGAGCGAGTCCTTTAAGTAAATCGGTTAAACGGCCTTTCTTGCCCAAAAAATCAACCCGTACCTGATCAAGGGTTTTCAAATCCTGAGCTGCTTCGATGGCACTCAAAGCCTCGTTTTGAAGCGACTGTAAATTATCCAAGTTAAACTCCTTTCGAGTTTTAAATAATAGAAACAAAAAAAAGGGAAAGAGCGAAACACTCTTTCCCTTTTCAAAATTACCTGACTTTACTTACCCTGCGATAAGTAAAATTATGCGGCGGATAGAGCTGCTTTCGCTTTCTCTGTAATCGCGCTAAAAGTCTCTGCATCATGTACCGCGATGTCGGCAAGAATTTTACGATCAATTTGAATCGATGCTTTTTTCAGACCATTAATCAACTTGCTATAAGACAAATTATTCAAACGCGCTGCAGCATTGATACGCGCAATCCATAAAGCACGGAATTGACGTTTTTTCTGACGACGGTCGCGATAGGCATATTGACCTGCTTTGATAACTGCCTGAATCGCTACGCGATAAACGCGACTACGTGCACCGTAGTAACCTTTTGCTTGTTTAAGAACTTTTTTGTGTCTGCGGCGAGCTTGTACGCCTCTTTTTACACGTGCCATTTGTTTTTACCTATTAAAGAATCAGTGAAAAATTGAAACGAGCAGTCTTATTTAAGACGCAGCATACGTTCTACGAGTGCTTTATCTGACTTATCAACCAGACTGGTACCACGCAGGTGGCGTTTGTTCTTGGTTGTGCGCTTGGTCAGAATATGATTCTTGGTAGCTCTTTTACGTTTAAATCCGGAGGCGGTTTTTTTAAAACGCTTGGCAGCCCCTCGGTTTGTTTTCATCTTTGGCATTTTGACACCTGTTTAGTTTAAATTAAAAATTTTACTTACCTTTCTTTTTCTGGCCGATGACCATCACCATCTGCCTGCCTTCCATGTTTGGCTCTTGTTCAAGCGTCCCATAGTCGGCGAGATCCTGCTCAACACGTTTAAGTAATTCCATACCCAACTCTTGATGAGCCAGCTCTCTTCCCCTGAAGCGTAGCGTCACTTTTACTTTGTCGCCATCTTCAAGAAATTCTATCAACTTTTTCAGTTTAACCTTGTAATCGCCCTCTTCGGTGGTTGGACGAAATTTGATTTCTTTAATCTGAACTTGTCGTTGTTTTTTCTTTTGTTCCGCTTTTTTCTTTTTGGATTCAAACAAATGCTTGTTGTAATCCATCAAACGGCATACAGGAGGTTCGGAATCAGGAGAAATCTCCACCAAATCCAAATCCAGCTCAGAAGCTTTTTGCAGCGCTTCCGCTATTTTTACAATGCCAAGTTGTGCACCATCATCGGCAATTAATCTTACCTCGCGCGAATCAATCTCTGAGTTAAGGCGAGGTCTTTTAACTGAATCTTTTTTAATAACAAACTCTCCTACCTGTACCACTTTGTAAGCGAACAAGTAAAAACTTTAATTTAAAGAATCTGATTTTCGTTGCGCTGAATAAAATTTCCATGGGGAATTATTGGTTTCAGCTACAAGCCGCGACTTGCTATGTCCTGATTCAGATGCACTATGAAAGCCTCGACAGGCATCACACCTAAATCCTTACCTGTTCGGGTACGGACTGCCACGGAACGGGATTCTATCTCTTTGTCACCGATGACCAGAAGATAAGGAATCTTCTGAATCGTGCGCTCGCGGATTTTAAAGCCGATTTTTTCGTTTCTCAAGTCCGAAATCACTCTAAACCCGCTATTTTTAAGGCTTTGCTCTACTTCCTGACTATAAGTGATTTGTTTATCGGTAATATTCATCACCGCCACTTGAGTTGGAGCCAACCAGGTTGGCATGGCACCCGCATGATGTTCAATCAAAATGGCAATAAACCGTTCGAAAGAACCGAGTATCGCTCTATGCAACATCACCGGTACCTGACGTGAACCATCTTCGGCCACGTATTGAGCATCGAGTCTGCCGGGCATGGAGAAATCCACTTGTATCGTGCCACACTGCCAAACCCGCTCCAGACAATCTCTTAAGGAAAATTCAATCTTTGGCCCATAGAAAGCACCTTCACCCGGTAATTCTTCCCAAGGCAAACCTTTTGTATCGAGTGCTTGAGCCAGCGCTTGTTCAGCTTTGTCCCACACTTCATCCGAGCCGACACGTTGTTCAGGGCGAGTCGAGAGTTTGACCAACACATCATTAAAACCAAAATCACGATAGACCTTGAACAGCACATCAATAAACGCTGAAACCTCTCGCTGAATCTGGCTTTCGGCACAAAAAATATGGGCATCATCCTGAGTAAAACTGCGCACGCGCATCAAGCCATGCAAAGTGCCCGATGGTTCGTTACGGTGACAACAACCAAACTCTGCCAAACGCAGTGGCAATTCACGATAGGATTTCAAACCCTGATTAAAGACCTGCACATGGCAAGGGCAATTCATCGGTTTAACTGCATACTGACGATGCTCGTTGGAAAACGAAAACATGTTTTCTGCAAATTTGTCGGCATGGCCTGATTTTTCCCAAAGACTGTAATCCACTACCTGTGGTGTGCGAATTTCCTGATAGCCATGATCGATTTGTACCTTACGGATATATTGCTCAATTTGCTGATAAATCGCCCAGCCGTCAGGATGCCAAAAAGCCATACCTGGAGCTTCTTCCTGTATATGAAACAAACCCAGTTGCTTGCCTATTTTTCGATGATCACGCTTACTCGCTTCTTCCAACAAAGTCAGATGCTTGTTCAATTCTTTTTTGTTTGCAAAAGCAGTCCCGTAAATACGCTGCAACATTTCATTATTGGAATCACCACGCCAATAAGCGCCGGCTACTTTGGTCAGTTTAAACGCCTGTAATTTACCTGTAGAAGGAACATGAGGGCCGCGACACAAATCGATAAAATCACCTTGTTGATACAGTGATAACACTTCGTGTTCAGGAATTGATTGAATAATTTCAACCTTGTAATGTTCGCCCATGTCTTCAAACAATTTGATGGCATCATTGCGAGACATTTCCTTGCGTATTACTTGTAAATCCAAAGCTGCAATTTCTGCCATTTTGGCTTCAATTTTTTCAAGATCATCTGGTGTGAATGCACGCTCAAAAGCAAAATCGTAGTAAAAACCATCGGCAATCACAGGGCCGATGGTGACTTGTGCAGAAGGAAATAATGCCTGTGTGGCTTGTGCCAATAAATGTGCAGTGGAGTGGCGAATAATTTCCAGACCTGCTGCATCGCGCTCAGTCACAATGGAAAGTTCGCAGTCTTGTTCAATGATAAAACTGGCATCGACCAGCTTGCCGTTCACGCGACCACCCAAGGTTGCCTTGGCTAAACCCGCACCAATATTTTGAGCAACTTGTAATACGCTAAGAGGTGCTTCGAAACTACGAATGGAGCCGTCAGGCAAAGTAATGGAAGGCATAATGTTTCCTGTTCAGTGGTCACCCCTACCAAAGGCAACGTGATTTTATGGATTGGCTCTTTGGTAGGCGCGGGCGGGTTCGAACCGCCGACCCCCACCATGTCAAGGTGATACTCTAACCAGCTGAGCTACGCGCCTAAATCAAAACACTTCAAGCGAATTACCAAAGAGGGCGCGAAGTATAAAACGCAGAGCACAACTAAACAACCAGACTCAGCGTTGCAAACTCAGCTCACGTAGTCTGGCTACTTCGTCTCTTAAACTGGCTGCTTCCTCAAATTCAAGATTCCTTGCATGCACCAACATTTGTTGTTCGAGTTTCTGAATTTGAGCAACGATGTCTTTCGCATTACGAAAATCTGTATCAACCTGATATTGAATTCTTTGATTGGCAACTTTTTTATCAGTGGATTTTTTATTTTTGATTAACTGAGAACCTTCCATGATGTCGATAATATTTTTCTGCACACTGTGCGGCACAATGTTGTGCTGTGTGTTGAAATCTTCTTGCAAGCTTCTTCGACGCAAGGTTTCATCCATCGCTGCCTGCATCGATTTGGTCACTTTATCAGCATACAAAATGGCCTTGCCGTTGATGTGACGCGCTGCTCTGCCCATGGTTTGAATAAGCGAGCGTTCGGAGCGCAAAAAACCTTCCTTGTCAGCATCAAAAATAGCAACCAGTGAAACTTCCGGCATATCCAGACCTTCACGCAAAAGATTGATGCCCACCAGCACATCAAATTCACCTTTGCGTAAATCACGAATAATTTCAACGCGCTCAACCGTTTCAATATCGGAATGCAGATAACGCACGCGCACACCGTGTTCATCGAGATAATCGGTTAAATCCTCTGCCATGCGTTTGGTGAGTGTGGTAATCAACACGCGCTCATCTTTTTCCACGCACTGTCTGATTTCTGAAAGACAATCATCAACTTGCGTTTCTGCGGGGCGCACTTCAATCAATGGATCAAGCAAACCCGTTGGGCGAATAATCTGCTCTACCACTTGCCCTGCATATTTTTGTTCATAATCACCCGGAGTTGCGGACACAAAAACTACTTGCCCCACTCTTTCTTCCCATTCTTCAAAACGCAAAGGACGATTATCCAGCGCCGAAGGCAAGCGAAAACCATACTGCACCAGCGTTTCTTTTCGTGAACGATCCCCTTTATACATGCCACCGATTTGTGGAACAGTGACGTGCGATTCATCAATAATCACCAACGCATTCTTCGGTAAATAATCATAAAGCGTTGGAGGTGGTTCTCCCTCTCCACGACCGGATAAATAGCGTGAATAATTTTCAATCCCCGTGCAATAACCCAGTTCACGCATCATTTCCAAATCGTATCGGGTACGTTCTTCCAAACGCTGCGCTTCAACCAGTTTATTGTTATCACGAAAATATTCCAGACGCGGTTTCAGTTCTTCTTTAATCTGATCCACTGCATTGAGAATGGTTTCTCTCGGCGTTGCATAATGTGTTTTCGGATAAATCGTTACTCGCGGAACTTTGGAGGCGACTGCACCGGTTAAAGGATCAAACCAGCTCAGGTTTTCAATTTCTTCATCAAACAATTCAATGCGTATGGCCAGCTTGTCTGATTCTGCGGGAAAAATATCAATCACATCGCCACGCACGCGATAAGTCGCACGAAAAAATTCCGTATCGTTTCTGGTGTATTGCAGTTCAGCAAGCCTTCTCAGAATTTGTCTTTGATTGATGTGTTCACCACGACTCAAATGCAACATCATTTTCAAATACAAATCCGGATCGCCCAAACCGTAAATCGCTGAAACAGTTGCCACCACAATCGCATCTTCCCTTTCCATCAATGCTTTGGTTGCCGACAAACGCATTTGTTCTATATGTGCGTTCACCGAAGCATCTTTATCAATAAAGGTATCAGAAGCAGGCACATAGGCTTCGGGTTGGTAATAGTCGTAGTAGGAAACAAAGTACTCCACTGCATTTTTTGGGAAAAATTGCTTGAATTCCCCATATAACTGTGCAGCCAGCGTTTTATTATGCGCCAGCACAATGGCAGGACGTTGCAGCCGTTCAATCAAATGCGCGATGGTAAAAGTCTTACCCGAACCTGTGACACCGAGTAAGGTTTGATGTGACAAGCCCGATTCAATGCCCTCAAACAATTTTTCAATCGCCTGTGGCTGATCACCCGCTGGCTTGAATCTGGAATGCACTTTAAATTGATGCTTCATGAAAATTCACACACCTGACCCGTTTTTAATCTGAAACAAGTCAAGTATCATTGCCCCGCTTCCAGCTTCCAATCAGAAGCACTTTCTCAAACGAATCATTGTAATAAATAGGTCTATCTGTGGACATTAAATTATCCAATCGAGTCAATTCCATCAAACCGTCTCCCACACTTGCAGTGACCAACAAAGCTGCCGAACTGCGTGCAGCAGGACTGGACATTATTGGCCTGGGTGCAGGAGAACCCGATTTCGATACACCTGAACATATCAAGGAAGCAGCGATTAAAGCGATTCGTGATGGACAAACCAAATACACAGCTGTTGATGGTACGCCTGCACTGAAACAAGCCATCATTCAAAAATTTGCACGTGATAATGGCTTCAAATACGAACCCAAACAGATTCTGGTTTCCTGTGGCGGCAAACAAAGCTTTTTCAATCTCGCGCTTGCACTCCTGAACGCAGGTGACGAAGTGATTATTCCTGCGCCCTACTGGGTTTCCTATCCCGACATGGTGTTGATTGCCGAAGGTGTGCCCGTGATTATCGACACCGACGACAAACAGAATTTCAAAATTACTGCGGAACAATTACGCGCAGCGATTACACCCAAAACACGTTTACTGGTATTAAACAGCCCGTCCAATCCGTCAGGCGTTGCCTATAACAAACAGGAATTGCAGACACTCGCGGAAGTGTTGTTAGAAAACCCGCATGTGCTGGTCGCGACCGATGATATGTATGAGCACATTCTGTGGACACCAGAACCCTTCGTGAACATTCTCAATGTGTGCCCTGAACTGTATGAGCGTTGCATTGTGCTCAATGGTGTTTCCAAAGCCTACGCCATGACTGGCTGGCGCATTGGTTATGCAGCAGGCCCTCTCAAACTGATTGCTGCCATGAACAAAGTGCAGTCGCAAAGCACTTCAAATCCTGCCTCGATTTCACAGGCAGCTTCTGTTGCTGCACTGAATGGCCCACAAGATGCAGTCGCAGTGATGCTGAAAGCCTTTAAGGAAAGACATGATTATGTACATGGTCGCCTGAATAAAATTGATGGTGTCACTTGTAACGCCAGCGATGGCACTTTCTATGCTTTCCCGAATATGCAGGCACTCATCGAAAGAATCGACGGCGTGAACAACGATGTCGAGCTGGGCGAATATGTACTGCAAAAAGCCAAACTGGCGATTGTTCCAGGCTCTGCATTTGGCTGTGAAGGCTATGCCAGACTGTCTTACGCAACCAGCATGAACATTCTGGAAGAAGCATTGAACAGGCTCGAAAGTATTGCCTAACAGCTTGTTTTCAATAGTGAAAGCGTATTGACCTGTGCAACATCGGTCATTATGATACCGCCCCTTTCTGGCTGGCTATTTCGCGCACCAGATACCGAATATTCCTCGATAGCTCAGTCGGTAGAGCAAATGACTGTTAATCATTGGGTCGCTGGTTCGAGTCCAGCTCGGGGAGCCAAATCTCAAAAGCCCAACGCATGTTGGGCTTTTTTTTGGTTTTTTGCTGAGCTTTCAAAATCATACTTTTCAGTGATTGCCGTTGCCTTACCCCTCAACTAGCAATACCATATTGGAACCATTATGGTTACTACAAGAGCCTGATATGAGCACTACCATTACCCTGAAAAACATACCTGACACCATATATGACAGCCTGAAACAGGCGGCCGATGCCCACCACCGCAGTATTAACAGTGAGGCCATCTCCTGCCTGGAACGCGTGTTACTCCCTGACAAAAGCGGTCAGGAAGAGCGTCTTACCCGCGCCAGACAGATTAGAGCTTCTCTAAATCCCAAACAATTCAAGACTACAGACATTGCCAAAGCCATTGAACAGGGACGCCCGTGATTGTTGTAGATACCAACATACTGGCTTACCTGTACCTGCCAACCGAATTCAGTGAGCAAACTGAACACCTTCTCCTGAAGCAACCCAAATGGATAGCGCCCGTACTCTGGCGCAGCGAATTTCGCAATGTTCTCGCGTTGTACTTACGGAAACAAATACTGACACTGGAGCAAGCCTACGACATACAAACCGAAGCTGAAATCTTGCTGGCTGGCAATGAATACGATGTTCCTTCTCTTGATGTATTGCGATTGATTGAAACCAGCGAATGCTCAGCTTATGACTGCGAATTTATTGCGCTGGCTAAAAGAAACCACACCGTGCTTGTTACAGAAGACAAAAAAATACTTAAACAATTTCCAGATATTGCAAGGTCGTTAGCACAGGCTATTTCGTAACTCTACGCCCTGATCTTGTTAACAGATGGTTAGACATCTCGCCTACATCGGAAATCTTTCAAATTCAGGAAGTTCATGAACATGCTTCATCCAGTCGAGCCGCTCGGCCGTCTGTATTTGCACTTTAGGTGGTAGTGCCTCGGGATGGTCAAGGGTTGAAGCCTGTATGTCGACAATCCCAGGGAGCGTGACTGCATTTCTGTAGAACAATCCGCTCCCGCAGTCAGCGCAGAAACTGCGCATTGCTGTACCTGACGAGTTGATTGTCTTCGGCTGCCCTTTTATCAGCGTCAAAGCAGCTTCGGGAAACATCGTCCAAGCCACCATCGGTGCGCCTGCACTTCGTCGGCAGTCGGAACAATGGCACAAGGCAACGACCTTGGGTTCTCCCGAAAGTTGATAGTGAATCGCACCACAAAAGCACTGTCCAGAATAACTCATAACATAATCTCCTCAGTATTCAACTGATTATTCACCAACCACAAGCCAAATCCCAGTCATTGACTCATTGCGGCCTCAGATGGTGAGTATCTTGTGACACCTAACGTTGCAGTTATGTGCTTTCTGGATCAATCTCATCTTCACGCAGCATTTCGCTGCCCCTGCGAACAGTCAAGATTTCGATCAGTTTGGCTTTATCATCAATCGAATAAATAACACGATAGGCGCCATGCATAATCTCCCTGATGCGATCAATTCCAAACTCCGGGACTTTGCGACCGCTGCGAGGATGTTTGGGCAAACGCTCAACACGTTCGAAAAGTTCAAGAACCCAATTCTCTGCAGCAGCAGGCTTATCCAGAGCAATGTAGCTTGCAATTTCGTTGACACGCTCAAGTGCGAGCGGGGACCAAAGCAGCTTCACTTGCGCAGAGCCTTCAAGACCATTTCTTTGGCTTTGCTATGAGGAATGCCCTTCCCGGCCTTAAGCTGAGCTTCAGCCAGATATACATCCTCCAGCAATTCCAGGCGCTCCTGCATTCCCTGATATTCGTGAACCCCAACCAGTACTGCTACGCCCCGGCCACGTTGGGTAAGCACTACAGGGCGACCAGTTTCGGTTACTTGCCTTACGAATGAGGCTATTCCTGCCCGGAAATCAGACAAAGGACGGATATCTTCATCAAAGCGTAGTTTTGACACAATCTTCTCCTTGTACGTTAGAAAGTACTGTTGATTGTACTTATTCAAACCCAAATAAGGCAAGGGGTAACGGCGCGGGACACATAACGCCGTGCTAAGCGGCAGCGGCACGATAAAACATCAGGAAACACGATAGCCTCTCCCCGCTGTCCGCTTGACCACACAGTTAGCCATGATGGGCGCGACGATGACAATTTGGACACAGCGCAAGCGCGTTGGCCACGGTATCTTCGCCTCCATGCGCTAGCTGCAACTTGTGGTGAACCTCCAGATAAGGCGAACCGTCAAGCCGCCTGACAAAGGGGGCCGGACGCTTGCAGCCCTCGCACCGCCCATTTGCCCGACACAGCACCTCCGCTACAACGTCTGGATTGCGCTCAAATACGATGACCTCGCGAAGCGTTCGCCTCGGAAGCTTTGGCGCACGAGCGAGCCTCGCGGCGCGAGCCTTTGGGCTTCGCAGTGAGGCAGCGACCTTCCGTTGGAACTCTACCTCCGTGGCTTTCGGCTCCCTGCGGAGCTCGTAGCCGTGCTTCGGCACCTCTCGGATGGCATCCGAAGTGTTGAAAGCGCTGGGCTTCACTCCAAGCGCCAACGCGAAGACATACTTGAGTGGATACGCTCGGCCCCGCGGCGTGACCAAGTACCAAGCTCGAGGTTGGGTATACCGAAAGGGACGGTCTCCGGCATCGTATCGCCGGATCGCGGACTTAAGGGCTGCGGACGAGACTGTAATCATGGCTAACGCCCGCGTAACCGGCGGATGTGACTTTGTAAATGTGTGGTAAGGTTTTGCGCAGCAAAACCACACATTTGCAAAGGCGCAGCCGTCCAGCGAACGCAGTGAGCGTGGTTGACGCGCTTGTTATATCCATTAATCATAATTTCATAATATTTTTTATTTCTTCAATAAAATGATTGAAGTGCATAAAATCGTCAATAGTATTTCTATTTAGCACGTGCGTTTCAAAATCTCTTTTACGACTCCCATCAAATTCTTCAGTAGTATTTCCATTTGAGAGTATTATGGTCTTTTTAAAATCTTCAAATAGGCTTGAAGGAAATGCATTTTCAATTCCTTTTTTTGCTATATGGTTTTCTGTGTTTTTTGGAATGAAGTAAGGGTAAGTGCGATTTTTTGGTTCAATAGAAAAATTAGCATCGCAATCCCAAACTATGACAACTTTATTTTCGTGTTTTACTTTACTAAAAAAATCAAAAATAGTTTTTAGTTGATTTTTTCCAGATCCATCTTCTACTCCTTTTATTACCTCTACATCATTTATGCCAGATAGTCTTAATGCCTTTTCTAGTAATAGCGTATTGTAACCTTCGGTGATAATTGTCAGGCCTGCATTTGAAACCTCATCAAATAGCTTTAAACCTTGATCTAATGTTGCGAAACCAGCAGTAAGAATTTCTAGCGCCTCGTTCCTTGATTTTTTTTCTATTCTATTTGTTCCCGATCTATTCATTACAAAAACGGATTCATCTGGAGATAATGCTATAGTTGTAGGAGAGTGTGTAACTAAAATTACTTTTACACCTTGTGCAAGAAATATATTATTAATTACGTCAAGCATGTTTTTCATCATTGAAGGATGAAGTGAGGCATCGACTTCATCGAGCAAAAGGACGTCTGGAAAGTTTCCATCTGAAGACGACTTATAAACTGAAGCAACTAGCGCCATTAAAATTCGCTCACCCGATGAAAGACTTGCAAAATCAATTTCAAGACCTGGTTTTTCTAAATGCTTCAGCTTTAACTGAAAATTACCAAAATAGTCAAAACCCTCTGGAGAGTTGACTTGGTATTTAAGGGTATCGAAAGTTGCAAGAATATTATTAACTACATCCCAAGGCTTTTCTCCGTGAGCCGCAATAAATTCTTGTTCCGTTAAAACGCGGTAATTTTTTCCATGCTTTTCATTTTCAAATTCATTTATTTGATTTGAACGGTACTTTACATAGTAGTCCCAGAATATTTTTCCAAGCTGATGTGGAAGAAAGTCGTTTTTAAAAGAAAATGGCTTATAAAGCTCTACAAAAGAATCTTTATCAATTTCATCTAGTGAATATGGTAACTTTTTTGCTAAGGAATAAATCCCCTGAGCCTGTGCGTTACTTTTGAGATTTTTATTCTGAAAATGGTTTTTTATTTGTTGCTTGTATGCTTTTACAGTTTCAGTGCTGATACTCCATAAGCTCTTCTTTTCTGATGTGCAGCGTTCTTTCAGTGGTTGATAATGCTCTCCGAGCGTTGAACGCCAAGATGTAGCTTGTTTTCTAATGTTGGTTTGATGAAATTGCCATGCGCTTTCTCGTTCTTCTGCCAGCTGCTGTCCATTGTAGGCATTCTCATTTTCTAGTTTAAATGTTTCGTAGTTAAAATATGCAATCGAATTACTTGCTACTCCAGAAAGCTCCACATGATTTTTAACAATAGCATCTAAAAGATGACTTTTTCCTGAGCCATTTACGCCAGTTAACACCGTTAAATCTGGCAGCTCAACAGTGGAAAATTGCGTGATTGATATATGAGGTTGTTTAAATATAAGTTGCATTTATTTTCCTTGTTACACTGTATTGCGGATGGATATAACGACCTGCTGTGCGGCGCGCGAAGCGCGTCCACAGCACCAGCAGCTTGTTATATTTCTACATATCAAAAATAATTATAAAAAGTTGAAACGGATTGTAAACGTAAAAACATCAACTTCATCGGCAGTACCGTATGTACCTTCTAACGAGAGTTGATCGCTTAAATCATAACTTCCGCCGATTGTAGTCGAAGTATCGGTTTCGTCATATAAAGTATCAACACCAATAAGCATTAAAAAATCAAATCGGTCAGAGAGTGGGGCTATAAAACCAAAACTACCAACTAGCCCTGTATCATCTGTTTCATCTCTCACTGTATCTACAACAATCTCAACTTGATTTGCTCTTACTCCGACATAACCAACTATTTTAATATTACTTAGCTCTGCATATTTTCCTACCGCAACGGTAGTGCTGACGGAAGAAGCATCGAAATAAATTCCATTTATACTTGCATCATCATAACCTGTAGCTGAAATTGCGCCGCCTATGAGAAACTTATTATCCATTTCCTTAACTAATTCAAAACCTAATCCCTTGGCTTCAATTTCTGTTCCAAGAGAATTATCTGTAATACTGCTAACACCTATGGATATATAATCAAATTTATAATCTGCATGAGCTGTACCAAAGAGTAGTATAGCCGTTAAAAATAATATTGATTTTATACGCATTGAGATTCCCCTTATTGATGGTTCGTTCCTGAAATATAACGCCGTGCGCACGGGCGACAACTGCGCAGCAGTTGGAGTCCAGCGTAGCGAGCGTGGCGCACCTTGTTATGCATTGGTTTTTTCTCCACAAACAGGACAAAAGTTAATCTCTTTACCTTCGTGCATTTTTGCTGCTTCAATAACCCAATAAAGATTTGCATCACAGTTTTCGCAAAGAACTTGATTCGCTTTTTTTCGAATCAACATGATTGTCACTAAACCTAGAACTCCAACAATACCAAGAAATGATATCGCTTCTCTTTTACTTTCGATTGGAAAAGTTGCCCACATCAAGAGACCTAATGAAGCGACCATTATCGCAATAACGCCTATCTGACGCTTCATTGATTCTTTAAAAGTTATATTCTCACGCTTCATTTGCATAACGCCGCGCTGTGCGGCTTGCGTAGCAAGTCCACAGCACGAGCGTCTGGTTATGTGAATGCTTACGGATTTTCTTTGCTTTTTTTAACACAGCTATCGAAAACTTCATTCCAGAAAAATTCATCGGCTTTTCTATCATATTCTTCATCTATTTTTTTCATGCTAATAGCAAAACTGATGTTAGTCATTTCGAATGATTTCATAAAACCAATTACAAATTCATTTGCTTTTTCTTTAGACACATTCTTTTTTGATAATGCCGACACCATCTCTCCATAATCTCTGCCTGTTGCTTGAGAAAGGCTTTCTACTGAACTAGAAGATGCTATTTTACTTTTTGTCGCCAGAAGCTGCTCAATCGGTAAATTATAATACTGTTTCGCTGCCTCTACTTTAAGCTGACACCATTGATACTCATCCGCTGCGCTAAAACCTGATAGTGTTAGCAATATAAACCCAACTAAATATTTCATGATTGCCTCTCTAAAATTCACATAACGCCGCCAGCTTGGGCGAGCAACTTGTTGCGAGTCCAGCGCAGCGACAAGAC
>CAZKYI010000008.1:0-120288 GCA_964557005.1 uncultured Pseudomonadales bacterium | reverse complement strand
CCAGTCAGTGCAGAACAACCTAAGTTAGTGCCCGGAAATACTTGACCACTACAGTAGTCCATACTTTATTCTGATAGGAGAGTAGGTATTGGGTTGGTTGGTCGGATGGACTCTTGGGTTTGTACGAATGCGATTAGTGCTCCAGGAGGCACTTATGATGATTCACGATTACGTTATCAATTAAGGTGAAAAGAATGATATACTTGACAAAACTTGACTTGAACCTATACTTCGCGCATGCAAAAGAGACTGAATACCAATAAGGCTCAGCAAGCGATAGAGAAAGCTGGTCTAACTCAAACTGCTGTTGCAGACCAATTGGGAGTATCCAAGGAAGCAGTCTCACAGTGGCTTCATTCAAAATCCTTCCCTCGTCCAAATAAGCTGTTACAGCTAAGTAAGCTGCTTAATCTTTCATTTGACGATCTTGTTATCAAAGAAGACCCCTTTACTCCGAAAGTGTCATTTAGAAAGATGAAGGGAACAAAGACTAAGGATTATCATGTGGAGAAAGCGCAGGAGATAGGGCGATTTTTAAGACATCTTGTCCCGTATCTTCCTTTTGATACCTTTGAAATGCCTCCTGTACTCAAGTCGCCTAACCTTGAATATGAGTACATACAAAAAGTTGTTTCTAAGGTCAGGGAGGATATCAATGTTGGGTTTGGTGGCTGTATAGATTTTACCCATCTCATACGTAGATTTAGGGAGTTACAAGCTATTGTTGTTCCAGTAATGTGGGGAGCCAAGCATCGTCATGAAAACGCCGTACATATTTATTTGCCTGATTCCCAAAGTACTTGGGTCTATTTGAACTTAGACACTAATCTCCATGATTTCAAATTCTGGATGGCACATGAGCTTGGCCATTGTCTCTCACCAAGTCTTGAGGGTGAGGAGGCTGAAGATTTTGCAGATGCTTTTGCTGCTGCCTTGCTTTATCCGCATGAACTTGCCAAGGAAGCGTATTTTTCAATTAAGGAGCAACATTCATCTGCAGCGAAAATAAATCATGTGCTCACTCTGGCTGATGAGTTAACTATTTCTCCTTATACGGTTATTAACGAGGTGAATAAATATGCCAAGTCATCAGGGCTTTCTGAAATCGTGCTTGTTGAATCGGGTTTTCATGGGGCTGTTACCAATTTCAATAAAAAGTTTAACAATTTGAGTGAGGTTTTGTTTCATGATGCTGAGCTTGATGACCAAGAAAAGCCGAGTGCAAGAGAATATGTTAAGAGGGTATCTTCAGCTTTTGAGACCCCATTTTTTGATTTACTCAAAGCTTATCTTAAAGAAAGTGATGTAGGCTCTGGATTTGTTCAAACTGTATTGGATATGCCATTACTTGACGCAAGGAGTATCCACGCAGAGTTGACATAATGCCTCAGTCAAAAATCCTAGTCGATACCAATGTCTACCTAAGGTTGGCAAAGACGATTACCCCCTTGCTTTTCGTCCCATTCGGGGAGGTTGAATATTGCTTGTATATTCTACCTGAATTAAATACTGAACTTGAAAGTAGGAAGTTACAAAGTCAATTCTATTGGATAAACGAAAAAGAATACGAAGCAAATCGAAAGCATTTCCCCGCCATCGGAAGGAAACAAAAAAAGTCGATTGAACAAACCTTTGATTTTCTATGGGATCATGTGCAAACCGAGTTGCCAGGCCCATCTAAAATAGACACCCTATATATTGCTTACTCTATTGAGATGGATGTGCCTGTAGTAACCGATGACCAAGATATGATTGATTTAGCTAAGGCATTTGATGCCAAGGTTATATCTACATTGGAATTACTGAAAATAATGCTCGATTGCGGTCATACGGATATGAAAACTATAGACGGAATTTGCGACTACTGGCGTTATATTTCTGATTTGCCAGCCAACTTTAAAAAAGATTACAAGCGATTATTTGGAAAAAATAAGAAACGAGAAAAATGAAAATTACGAAAAACCATGCTTGATTGTCATATTTGCGGAAGGGTAATGGATGGGGAGGAAGTATATTCCTGCTCTGTTACAAGAAATTCGATTTCGAAGATTATTTGGATAAAACCATTTCAGAAGCCGTAGAAAATATTCAGAATAAATAGTTGGGTAATTTGCTCCTGTGATTACAGCCTTTATTTGAAAGATTGTTTGATCCAACCAAATAAGCATTAATCGTATCGTCGTTTGAACTACCCTGAATTCAACTGGTTTGAGTATAGGATTTGAATTGAAGAGATTTTAGCGTTGAACCTAAATTTCCATTATCGTTATACACTGAATAAAAAAACCTATTGCATGCAGTTCAAACTCTAATAGAGTAAAGAAAAACGTACATGAGAAGACCGCTAGTTTTTATTAGCCATGCAACGCCAGAAGATAACGAGTTCACTCTATGGTTATCTTCTCGGTTGAGTTTAGCCGGATATAGTGTTTGGTCTGACGTAACTGAGCTGCTTGGAGGCGAAAAATGGTGGGATGATATAGATGAGGCCATCTCGAAACATACAGCTAAATTTATACTTGTTATAACGCAGACAGCAATTAAAAAACCAGGGGTCATTAAAGAGCTAGAGCTCGCTTTGAATGCTGAGAAAGAAAATAATATTGAACGATTTATCATCCCAATTATTATTGATGACACAAATTTTGAGGGTCTTCCGTATGACCTTTCTGAAAGAAACATCATTAGTTTTCAAGATGGATGGGGCGAGGGTTTATCTAAGCTAAACAAACGATTAGTTAAAGATAACGTTTTAAGGACTGAAACTATTCCCAACCTATCAATTGAGTTGGAAAGAATTTTAGATACAAAATACCAGCTAGTTTCTGAAGGAAGTGTTATTACATCTAATCAACTTTGTATTATTTCTCTTCCTGAAAAATTGAATTTTTATAGAGTTCCTATCCCTGAAAAAGACTTTGAAATTTATTTCCCTCGCGCTAACTTTCCTTGGTTTAGTTGGGAAGGTCATATAGTTACTTTCGAACAACGCGATCTATTACAAATTAGAATGAAGCATGGCATGTATGTCAACCCTTCTCCATCCATTGATCTATCGGCTGCGGTCACTAATTCTCCCAGAAACCATACGAAGTTTTTAAAAGAAGATTTATTCAACCAAATTAATAATCTATTAAATCAGTCATGGAATAATTATTGTCAGAATTTTGGCCTTAAAAAATATAATTTATCGAGCAATAAAGTAGCTTGGTTTTTCCCAGATCACGAAAAGTATGGCGGGTTTATCAGGTTTCCAAACATACATGGAGAAATTAAAAGGAAGCAGGTAATAGGGTGGAGTGGAAAGAATGACGTTTTTTGGCATTTTGCTGTAGAAGCAAAAATACAGTTTGGGCCTAATCCAAAAGTTTTACTGATTCCGCATGTGGTATTTACAAGGGATGGGATAAATCCCTTAGATGATAAAAATAAAATGCATTCGTTACGCCGAGGGTTCTGTAGGAATTGGTGGAATGATAGGTGGAGAGATATGCTTTTAACTTATCTGTATCTTCTTTCAGAAGGAAACGAATCCTTAAAGCTCTTGGTGAGCGATAATGGTGTAATCGAAATTGGGTCTCGCCCAATATTTTTTAGCTGTCCTGTTTCATTAACATGCAACGAGTTAGAAACAGAATCCTCTGAAGGAGTCGAAGATGTTGAGGTTGATATCTTGGAGCTAGAGGATCTTTCTGATGATTGAGAAAGTGAATGCGGTTGTCGAAGAATTTGGAGAAGTTGGTTTATTAGATGAGCCTCAGTTAGTGTTTGGCTTTTCACAATCTACAGCTCACCCAAAGGATGGTTTGCTTTGGTTCGGACCTTTAACTGAAACGCAACCACCAGTTTCATTGAGGATTGGCCTTGTTGGATCTGAGTCTGCCTCTCTGCAATATAGAAAATGGGTGGAATCAATAAACTTACCAATAAGCCCCAAAAAAGAGAGCACCTCTCATCACATAGGATTTCCCGGTTTTGAAGCAATTTTTGGATGTAAATGGCCGAAGGAACCTGTATGTAAAATAAACATAAAACACAAGGACATCATAGACACAATCCGTATCAAGGATAGATATCAGGCGATATATAACACTGTTAGTTTGTTTGAGTCAGAGATTAGCAGGCATATCCTAGAAGAGGATGTTCACGTTGATCTATGGTTTGTTGTGATTCCTGAGGAGGTTTACACGTTTGGGAGACCTCAATCCCGAGTGCCTGGATTCATGGCAAATGATTCACCTCAGGCTATGAATACAAAACTAGCAAAAAAATTAAGCAGGGAACCTTCACTGTTTGAAGAAGATAATGAGATTGCAGAAATTTATAAGTTCGAGCTTAACTTTCACAACCAACTTAAAGCCAGATTGTTAAACTCTAAAGCAGTTATTCAAGTCGTGCGTGATACAACTCTTGTCCCTGAGGAATTTGAGGAAGAGGGTAAGCGCAGCAGACAATTGCAAGATGCAGCTTCTGTAGCTTGGAACCTTTGCACTACAGCATATTTCAAATCCTCTGGGAGGCCATGGAAAATTGCAAATGTTAGGGAAGGCGTTTGTTATGTAGGTTTAGTTTTTAAGATTGATGAAACAAAAAGTGATCCGAATAGTGCATGCTGTGGGGCTCAGATGTTTTTGGACTCAGGGGACGGGCTGGTATTTAAAGGTGCTGTGGGTCCTTGGTATACAGGAAAAAAAGGTGAATTCCACATACCTTATGACAAGGCAAAATCGATTGCTGAAACGGTTGTAGCAGCATACAAAAGAGATCATGGAGTCCCACCAAAAGAATTATTTATTCATGGTAAAACGCGAATTACTCAAGAAGAATGGGATGGATTTTCTGATGGTGTTCCGGAAGATACAAACATTGTAAGCATACGAATACGAAACGATAACCAAACTAAATTGTATGGACCAAGCAATAACCCTATGGTGCGCGGTAGTTATCTTAAACTACATGAAAGAAAAGGATATTTGTGGACTAAGGGGTTTGTACCGAGATTAGAAACCTATCAAGGACGTGAGGTTCCAAATCCGTTATCAGTAGAAATCTGTTTTGGGGAAGCTAGCATCATCCAAGTTTTTAAAGATATTCTAGGATTAACTAAGGTAAATTTTAATCGATGTGATTATTCCGATGGGGAGCCTGTAACACTTAGGTTTGCAGACCAGGTTGGGGAAATATTAACTGCCACACCTGATGCTGTTGACGTGCCTCCTTTGCCTTTCAAGCATTATATTTAACTTGTACTCCAAACCTAAGCTCCCTAAGATTTTCATAACTTGGGGGTTTGAAGAGTGTTGTTTCTAAGCCTGAATCAACGGGGGTATTAATGGGGGTATCGTAAGAATTTTAAATTTCAATTCTTCCATAAAAACAATAAGTTAGAATTTAGATTCGGACGAAGCACGACCCACCATTCACGGGTTCTTTGGCGGTAGCGCTTACTAACTTTGCCCCAAACAATCGCATTTGCCCCAATCAACGCGGGCTAATTTGCTCAATTTTTCGCCGATAATGCTTTTTCGTTGTTGCTGAATTGTTATGACGTAATAGCTCTCTTGCTTGATAAATAAGTTCTGAGCGTTTCATGAATTTAAAATCTCAAAAATGGCGATCTGAAGATAATTCAGCTTCCAAGCACCTTCTCTAAAACAGGCTGTAACATAAAAACCAACAGCTCTTTTTCTTCTTTGGCTTTCAGGCCCCCTGAACCAAAAATCGACATCGATAAAATAATATTAATCATCCATCGAACGAGTTTATAAACTTCTTGTTGTTGAGCTTTGCTTGCATTTTCCCAAGGTAGATTGAGTGCCAAGGAAACAATGGGCGCAGTTTTTTCAGGGTAAATTTCAAGTGCAATCTGATTCAAACGAATGCAGTCTTTACTATTTGGGCCAAGTAATTCCACTAGGCGTTTATTAGTTCTGTGCGCTTTAAGTGTTTGATAGATTCCCTCAATCACCATTTCGATGGGGTCTTCAATATGGGTTGTGAGTTTTGAGATTTCTGCGTTAAGAATATCGAATTCTTTATTGAGCACCGCACGAATCAATTCTTCCTTTGAACTAAAATAACGGTAATAAGTGGAGCGGTTGATGCTGATTTCCTCAGCGATGGATTCCAGTTTCAAATTTGCCAAGCCTTTCTTCGTTATCACCTTGGCTGCTGCGCTGATAATACGCTCTCGTTTTTTTTCGTATTGCGCTTCGCTTGGGTCAGCTTTCCATTGTGTTGCACCGCTCATTCATCATCTCCGGAGTTTTCCACTCGCAGTATAAATTTGTACTTAGACATTTTTCTAAAAATTTCTATTGACAGAGACTATAGCAAAACCTACTCTGTTTGGACACATTTAAAAATATGTCTAAGTTGAATTTTATCTATGTCTTCCCAAAACAATGTAAAACCCAATGGTCCCTTTGACGTCATTGTAGTCGGTGCAGGTCCGTGTGGTGCTACAGCTGCCTATTTTCTTTCGTCAGGAATGGAAGGGCTCAAGGGCAAAAATGTTGCTCTTTTGGATAGAGCCACTTTTCCGCGCGATAAATTCTGTGGCGATGCCTGGTGTGCACCCGCGCTCGATTTGCTTGAAGAAATGCAGGTATTGCAACAACTCGAAGCAGACGGTCTGGTGCAAGACTGTACTTCCGGTGGTTTTGTTTCACCTTCGGGTGAAAGCTATATCAGTGCTGAAGTGGAAAACGCAAGCAATATGCCCAGTGCAGCACGTACTTATGCAATCAAACGCAAGATTTGTGATGAGGCCATCGTCAGAAGAGCGCAGGCAGTTGGTGCAAATCTGTTTGAAAATGCAGATTGTGAATCTGCCAAATTGGAAAGCGATGGTTTGTGGTCGGTGAAATGTCGGGACGGCAGAATTTTTCGTTCAAAAATGTTGATTGCCGCCGATGGTGCAGCGAGTAACTTAAGCCGTTCATTAGGCATTGTAACAACAGCACCCGATGGAACAGCAAGCCGTCAATATGTGAAAGGTGGAACGCACAATTTTAAATCGGGTGGTGTGTTGTTTTACCCCGACTACGCTATTCCAGGTTACGTAGCTATTTTTCGGCACTACGATGATGACATTGATATTGGTGTTTACCTGATTAAAGGGGGAGCAACGCCACCCGAAAATATTCTCGATGTCGCGATTGATGGTGTAGCGAATGATCCTTTCATGCAGCGTTTAATTGGCCCCAATGCAGTGGCTTTGGAAAGACCTCGTGTTGCATCGCTGCGTACCGGTGGTGAAAAACAAAGCAGTTCAACGCAATTTATGGCGGTGGGAGATGCCGCAGGACAGACCGACCCTTTAACCGGTGAAGGCATTCACACGGGTATGATAGGCGCAAAACTTGCGGCACTAACTATTCATGAAATGTACGAGCAGAATGATTTCTCTGCCAAGGCTTGTCGTGTGTATCACCAACGCTGGTGGAAGGCTTTCGGTAAGGATTTTCCTGCATCGGCTATGGCTGCAAAGATGACCTATCGCATGCCTTTGTTACTGGATGCAGCGAGTGTGGTTGCACAACGCAAGGGCATGGAGTTTATTGAAGACTTTGGCGCGGCGATGACGGGTGTAAAACCGAAGACTACTTTTTTGAAGCCCAGCGTTTCTATTCCTGTTACCTTGGAAATTTTTCGTCAGGCTTTTATTCAAAAAGTATTACGGCCATTTAAATCCGTGCGTGAAGCTTATGACGCTCGCGCAGTGATGGCGGATAACAGAGCAGATTCCTTTCATCAATCCGGTTTAAAAAATGCTCAAGTCGAAGCCAGACCAATCGCTCTACAAGCAGGTACACAAGATGGTTTTGAAAAACTGTACAGATTTCAGTTGGCAGAGAAAGACGCACGGCGTTTACATATTATCAGTGCCAGTGAATATGGTTTTGCCGATGATCTTGCAGAAGAGTTGGCAGAACTGTTGTTTGAACAAGGCAAGCAAGCTCAACAACAAGCTCTGGATATTCGTTTAATGAGTGCCGAGCATATTGAAGTTATGGATTGGCAGGAAGTGGATACCTGTTTATTCCTGTGTTCTACAGCAGGTGATGGTGATGCGCCTCATACGCTTGAAACTTTTCTGGAGCAACTGGAAGAAGGTATTGATTTAAAGCACCTCAATTTTTCTGTGCTGGCTTTGGGAGACAGTGCTTACCCGAATTTTTGTGCGGCAGGCTTAAAGCTCGAAACTTTGCTTCAAAAAAATAATGCAAACTGCATTGTGCCTTTAGTGAAAGTGAATGCAGAAAGCAGAAGTGATATTGAAATCTGGCAAAAAGCGGTATCTGCCTTGGTGCTGGATAATACTTACTGGTCGGAAAGAAATAATGCTGTCGAAGAAGACTTGTGGGCAAGAGCTGAAAACTATTTTGCTTATCTGGCACCACCTACTCCGGGCAGTAGTGCGCGTATGCCCGTCGATGTAAAAGTGATGGGCAGGAACTTGATTGGAGATGCCAGTAAAGGTGGCACAGAAACTTTCTCTGTCATGCTGTCTACAGAATTTAATGGGCAGAAAACTCTGGATTGGCAATCGGGCGACGCACTCGGTGTCTTTCCTGAAAACCCTGCGAAGGAAGTTGAAAGCGTACTGGCTTTAATTCCTTTCAATCAAGAAACTGAAATAGAGCTTCCAGCGAAACGGGGTAAAACAACATTTTTTGAAGCCATTGGTAGCAATCTGGATATTAAAAATCTTTCCAGTAATTTTTGGCCTATGCTTGAACAGCATATTCACAGTGGCGAGCAAGAAGCTTTTCTCAGTCGGGAAAACAAAAAAAACTTTGAGCTTCAAGATGTATTGAAAGCCTTTCCTGAAACGATGAAGGCCATTTCTGCACAAGCTTTGGCAGATGCTCTGGGTGTGCTACAGCCGCGTTATTACTCTATTGCATCAAGCAAGCAATTTGATGAAAAGCACCTGGAGTTGGCGATTGCACGTATGGATTTTGAAATTGAAGGTGAACAGAGAGTCGGTGTCGCTTCTCATTTTTTGAATCATCAACTCGCCGTGGGCGCTTCGCTAAAGGTTTTTGTACAAAAGAATAAGCACTTTCGTTTACCCGCAGCCGACTCGGGTTTGGCCTGTGTGATGATTGGTGCAGGTACAGGTGTGGCACCCTATAAAGCCTTTATGCAGGAACTCGGTAAACGCGAGGCTGGTAAGCGAAAACATTTACTGTTTTTTGGTTGCAAACATGAACAGGCAGATTTTCTTTATCAAGAAGATTGGAAAAATTGGCAGTCTAAACTGGATTGTTTTACAGCATTCTCGCGTGACCAGTCTGAAAAAATTTATGTGCAACACCGTTTAAAAGAACAAGGTGCATTGGTTTGGCAAGCGATTGAAGCAGGCGACCACTTTTATATTTGTGGCGATGCAACACGCATGGCGGTCGATGTCGAAAATGCTTTACTGGATATTATTTGTGAGCAGAGTCAATGTAGCTTGGAAGCAGCCAGGACAAGACTCAAGGAAATGTCGCAAGCGAGCAGATACCAAAAAGATGTTTGGGTTTAAGTACAAGAATTATAAAAGACTGAAATAAAAAGGAGAGTGCCATGCCAACAGCTGAATCATTGGAAACCTATCTGCGCGAGCAATACGACGCTTTTGACAAATGGCGCGCTGAAGATGTTGATGCCGGTTGGTTTGTTGGTTATGGCTATCGCTCTATGATGCCGCGCGCTGAAATTGCAGAGGCTGATCGTCTTGGTTTTACGCAATTCTTTTTTGATTTGATGGAGCGCTATAACATCAGTATTGAAGAACTGAACGTACTGGTTGATGGTGATACAGGCTTGACTTGGGGCTTTCATAATGAAGATTTTCAGATGAAAGGACGGCCCCCTGAAAAAGTGCGTGTACGGTTTTCTATGACCTTAAAGCATGATCAAGCTAAAGGCTGGCGAGTAATTATGGGGCATCGTGATATTCAAGCCTTCGATGAAAATGGCATGTATATTCAAAGTCCAGCTTCATAGGGGTTTTTATGCCAACACATTATCGACCGCTACCGATTAAGGCATTGAATGGTACGAGAAACGCTTTATTAAAGTTTGGATTTAAGCAAAAAACCTTTGATGCCGATGCTATTTTTGAATCGGTTGAAAGCAAGTTAAAACTTTCTGGCCATGAAGATTATAGTGAACTTAGAAAACGTCTGGCTCTTATTTGCAAAGGATTGAATGAAACAGCGAACCTGCATCCCATAGGGCGTTTGCTCACCAGACTTTCGTTAGAAAACACGGTGAAGAATCGATTTGAAATTGATAATTGGATTGTAAAACACCCTGAAATTTTAGAACGAAAAATTAAAGAACCTGTGTTCATTTTGGGTTTACCTCGCACAGGTACAACAGCTTTGTTTAACACGCTTGCCAAGGTCGAAGGTCTTCGTGCACCTCTGGGTTGGGAGATTAATAAACCCATACCCCCCGTGAAATTTGCTACCAAGGACAGCGATACACGCATCAAACAAACACACAGGGAATTTGAAGGCTTCTTTTACCTTACACCTGCCATTCGAACCATTCACGATTTTGGTGCCTTGATTCCACAAGAGTGTATAGCCATCACCCAATTTGATTTTTATACAGGGCAGTTCTGGTTTTGTTATGAAATTCCAGAATATTACCAATGGTTCAAGCAGTACGACGCTTTGAAATCTTTGCAATTTCATAAACGCTTTGCCCAAAACTGGCTCTCGGATTTTCCTAAGCAGCAAGCGTTGTTTAAAACGCCATTTCATCTGCCTGTGCTTGAGCAGTTGCTTTCTGTTTATCCCGATGCGCGTATTATTCAAACACACCGTGATCCTATGGAAGTGATGGGTTCCGTGTGTAGTTTTGCCTGGCACTTGCGTTCTACTTTTTCAGATGACATTGATGCCGTGCAGATTGGCAAAGATCAACTGGATTATTGGAGTGCTTGTTTAAATCAATCGGTACAAGTGCGTGAAAAACTTTCTAACAAATCTTCCCAGTTCTACGATGTGGATTACAAAAATTTTGTACAAAATCCGCTAGAAACTGTTTCAGGTATTCTTGAATTTTTAGGCAGGAAAAGTGACAAGCAAACTACCGAAAAGCTATTGGCTCATGTAGCAAGTAGTCAGAAGGATAAATACGGCAAGCATGTGTATGCCCTGGAAGATTACGGACTGGATGCACAAAGAGATCGTGTGTATTTTGAAAATTATTGTAATAAATTTAATTTATAAAAATTTTTTACGCCGCTTTTCTGGCCTTACGCTGCTCAAGTTTTATTTTCATGTTTGACACCTCTTTAAAATTATAAAAGTGTTCGAGAAAGTCAGCAGTAATCATCGATGGAGTCGCCACCAGTCCACTCAAAACCGCGAGTAAGGCAAAATTGTTTTTCTGCACCTTCTTTGCTGAAAAATGTGCTGATACTTGTATGCACATACAACCCATCTTCAAAGCTGATTTTTGCAAGCGACCACGGTTTCAATCCGTCTGATTCACACATCACGCAGATAGCTTGACTGTCATCAATGAGAGCAACCTCTAAAACTGTATGTGTTGAGAGATTGTTGCGGGAAAATATAGCTCCCGCCGTCAAATTTTCTGCATACGCTGTAATTGGCTCGTTTTCAGGTTTCTGCGGGCAACATGGGAATTCGGTCGGAACACGCCATTCGCGCTGGGCTGCCCCTGGGGTTTTTGCCATGACCAGATCAGGAATTTCTGGAGGAGCAGCCAGTACCATACGCAGGATCTCCTTTGAGATTTTTCGAGGAGAGTTGGTTCGAACGGGTTTGAAAACCCATTCCCCCAAAGAGCCACCACCAGAAGTCGGCTTATCGCTTTTCGCCCAGATATGCATACGTTCCCGACAGACTTGTGCTTCTTCAGGGCTGACTGTCCGCATCCATTCAAAGTTACGGTCAAGGCTATTATTGCGCAAGATTGAGGGGTCTTCTAAAAAAGCCTCAATACTACCGCAGATGAACTCAATCCGGCTTACCGTGATAGGGTTGAGCAGCGCATTTTCCAGTCGCGTCAGCCAGCGCAGGTTTTCGGGTCGGTTATTTCGGCGATTCGTGTCGATATGATCAACGACATGCTCTGGTGTGGGCGGCTGGCCATGGAATGCGGTAGCCACGATCCTGTGGATGCGTGCCTGCGAGATGTACATATAGCCATTTTGGTCGTTGGGCTTTCCGAACGTCCACTGGTTATCGGTCGGGCGCGGACGTTTGCCTGCACGAGGGTGGCGCAAAACTGCGCCGTTATCCCGAACCGAATATCGTTCATCATCATAGGTGCAATCCACTTCTAGGTGGCAATTATGTACGCTTACCTTTGTCATCTCCGCACCCCCAGATTTTCGGTTTTCATGGAGATTTCTGGATTGGCATAACCGATATGGCCTGCAACGCGTGGGAGCCTGATGGTAGTGATAATGTTTACCTCATGCACACCACCTTCATCTCTAGGAACCTGATAGAACCGCAAGACAATCATGCGTACTCCGTTGTTTTCACGTTCTACTTTTACGTCTTCGCGCACGGGAGCGCGATAGATTCCCTCTATATTTTGCTGACGCAAATACTCATCTGCGAGGGAGGTCGCCAACAATTCATAGGTTGGCCATATCTTGCTCAAAATCCATTTTTCAGAAATCAGACCAAGATACGCTCCCTCAGCCAGCGTGTAGGTATCGGGAAGATCAGGAGATAACCCTTGAAGGCTTTTGCGGCGCTGGTCGATGTGGGCAGTGGGGAAAAGAACAATGGTGCTGGCTTGGCGCAGATTGCTGAGCGAGTGTTCGGTATCTGCCAGTAAAGCTGCTCTGGATTGGTATCCGAAATACGCTGCCACTAGTTCGTGCGCATGCGAGGCTTTCAGCTTGATACCGTAATTGTCGTTGGTAAAGGTGCGCAGATTATCCGCGCAAAGTTTTGTGATATGTTGCATAGCAACCTCCGTTTAAACGGCTGGGCTTGTTCGGTTGTCGTGAGCGTTTAAGTACAACCATGCCAGCGGTTTAACAAAGGTCAGCCGAAGGGCAGGTCATTTTAGAACATCGTCTTTTCGGTCACTCACAACCGTGGCGTTCGATTCCTGCCAAGATGGTATGACGGAACATCAGTAAATTCAATACTAAAACTTTGGTGGTTCGCTTTTGTTATTCAATCGCAATATGTTGGTTAGTATGAAAGGTTGGAATGATTAGGTGAAATACACCATCACCTATTATAAAAAGCCCACCATGAGTGGGTTTTTTTATGTCTGAAACACAGGTACGCTGCTCGGCGTGATATTTTTCACAGGAGAACCAAAATGATTAGCTTGTATGAGGCCAGTGTTGAAAATTATTTACGTGTTGTTGGGGCGACGATCAAAATTCTGAAAAAGAGTGAAAGCTTTTTTCAGGAAGTGGGTCAAACCCCGGATGGTTTTGTTTCGTTTCAGTTGGTGCCCGACATGCTGCCTTTTTCGTTTCAGGTATATTCTGTTGCTCACCATTCCTTGCATGCTGCGCAAGGCTTACTTGAAGGAAGCTTTGGCCCGTCTAAAGATTTACCCGAAAAAGATTTCGCAGGTTTGATTCAGGTTTTGGAAGAAAGCAAACAGAAGCTGAAAGCCATTTCCAAAGACGAGATTAACAGCCGTTTTGGTGAAACAGTGGTTTTCCGCATGGGTAAACTGGAATTGCCGTTTACGGCTGAAAGTTTTGTGCATTCGTTTTCGATTCCCAATTTATATTTCCATGCAACCACTACCTACAACATGATGCGCATGAATGGTGTGCCACTGGGCAAGGCAGATTTTATGGGTGCGATGAAAATTAATTTTCCAAGCTAATTCCAAGATGTTATGAACTTCCCCCAAATTGAAGACAGAGTTATTTAATAAGGTTGTGAAAACGATGAAAGCAAGTCAATCTGAAATTTCAGGACATATCTATAAGGTTTTTCCTAATGATTTAAATGCACATAAAACGGCGTTTGGTGGTGTGATCATGGCTGAGTGTGATCGTTTGGCCTTGGTGGTTGCAGAGCGACACAGTGGTCAGGTTTGTGTGACGGCTTCGGTTGATTCCATGCATTTTTTAGCGCCAGTAAAAGAAAATGACACGCTGATTTTTTTTGCGAGAGTCAATCGTAGTTGGAGAAGCTCGATGGAAATTGGTGTGCGAGTCGAGGCCGAAAATTCCTATAGCGGTGACAAGCATCATGTTGTTTCTGCCTATTTTACTTTCGTCGCTTTGGATGAACAGAATCGAGCCAGTGTGGTGCCCGAATTTGTGCCCGAAGGCGTGATACAGGAACGCCGCTATCGCGAAGCTGAAATCAGACGTCAGCAACGCTTGGTGACCAGAGATTTATTACAACGAGATGGGTAAAGGTACAGGCAAAAAAATACCCACATAAAGTGGGTATTTTTAACTACTTTCAGGTATTTATTTGGAAAGCGCTTCCATCGCTTTTTTCTTGAAACCTGTGTCATAAGGCGGATAGGCCACGTATTTAGCCAGGTTAAGTTTCCCTTTGCGGTAAATACCTTTGGCATGACTGAAAGTTCTGAAACCTTCAGCGCCGTGATAATGCCCCATACCACTTGGTCCAATACCTCCAAAGGGTAAACTTTCAACACTGGCATGAATAACGGTTTCATTAATTGAAACGCCACCTGCGTGAGTGTTTTTAAGAATTTTTTCTTCGTTAGCCTTGTTATGGCCAAAGTAATACAGTGCCAATGGACGTGGACGGTCGTTCACATAATCAATGGCATCATCAATGGTTTTATAGGCAACCACGGGCAGAATGGGACCAAAAATTTCATCTTGCAGAACTTTCATATCGTCAGTGCCATTCACCACAATGTGCAAAGGCATTTTGCGTGAGTCGCTCAAATCTTCGTTTTTAGGATTCACAGGAAGAATCTTCGCGCCTTTTTCTTCTGCATCTTTCAATACACCTTGAAGACGTTGGAACTGGCGATCATTCACAACACAGGTGTAGTGAGGATTGTCTTTAATACGAGGGTACATACCTGCAACCGTTTTGCTCATGGTTTTAACAAATTCGTCCACACGATTTTCAGGGCAGAGTACATAGTCGGGTGCAATACAGGTTTGGCCTGCATTCATACCTTTACCGAATGCAATTTTCGGGCAGGCATCTTCCATATCGACAGCAGGATCAAGAATGGTGGGTGATTTGCCGCCCAGTTCCAGTGTCAGTGGTGTTAAATGTTCCGCAGCAGCACGCATAACATGATAGGCAATGGACGTTGCACCAGTGAACACAAGGTGATCCCAGGGCTGTTTTGAAAATTCTACAGCGACATCGGCTTCACCTAAAATCACTGCCACTTCGTCTTCAGAGAAAGCACTGGCCATCGCTTCCTTGAAAACCATGCCTGTTTTAGGCGTGAATTCCGACATTTTAATCACTGAACGGTTACCCGCTGCCAAAGCGCCCGCCAGAGGAATGGCCGCCAATTGTACGGGATAATTCCACGGAGAAATCACACCAATCACACCCAGTGGTTGATACATCACTTCTGCCTTGCCAGGGATATTCATAATGCCAGGGCTGCGCTTTGAGGATTTCATCCACTTGGCGAGATGTTTCGCATTATGCGCGCAGGCATTTTGAGCCATTACCACATCAGCCATGGTCGATTCGACGACACCACGACCACCAAAATCTTCATTCATGGCTTCAATCAGCTGCCGCTGGAATTTCTTGAGTGCATGTTTCAATTTTGCCAGATTGGCTTTTCGTACAGCGTAAGAAGGGTAAGGGTTTTTACGGAATGCTTCTTGTTGAAGTTTGTGAACTTTGCGCAAGTATTCGATTTCTACGTTGGGTTTGGCAAACTCTGCGATGTTAGCGACCATGGGAATATCCTCTAGAGATGGGAGGCTTGTTGTAATGTATTATCCAGAGAGTGTCAAACCCTTACAGATACAGGGGTTTTTTATAGATTCCCTGTGAAATTGCGTTACTTTTCCGCACACTTTTTTTGTCGTTTTTTGTGCCATATAATGAATTCCAAAGCCTGAAAACCAGCACTTATGATTGACGACGAAATTCAAATACCAGCGATTTCAATTCCCAGCATGGTCAAGGTGGCTGTGCGTATGGGCATGAGCGTGCCAAAGCTGCTGGAGATGTCAGAACTCGATGACAAGATTCTGAAAATCACCGATGCCCTGATTCCATTTTCCACCATGAATCGCTTTTTGCAGTCCATGCTGGTTAAAAGTGAATTGCCGACGCTTGGGTTGTATATCGGCAGTGATTTGGGTTTTGATTATCTACCCGATTTTGAACGCTTTATTACCACCTCCGCCACTGCGCGTGATGCAGTAAGAGCATTGGCGTTATTCGAGCGTTTTAGCCCTTTTTATCATTTCGAGTTAAAGGAAAAACCTGCAACAGGGGAAGCGCAGATTGTGGTGGCAATTTCAGAGCAGTGTCCTGAAAACCTGCGTTCGGTTTATATCGAAATGATTTTTACGCTCATCGACCGCTTTGGCAAATTGTTATTGGGCGAACAGTATCGCTTGAAAAAACTGATTCTGGGTTTCAGGCTGAATGGCCCCTTGTCCGAGTACAAGAAAATTTTTCAGGGGCCGATTGAAGCGGGCGCAACCTACAACGCCGTAGTTTGGGATTTAAGCTTGCTGGATTTGCCCTTGGTGAGTGCTTTGCCGAAGGAAAACGAAAAAGCAGAGCGGGAGCTGAAATATCTCATTCAGGGTGCGCTCAACAAGCACGGTTACAAAGCCAGGGTGTTGGAGCAAATGCGCTCTGATATTGAATTAACGCGTGGCAAGGTGGCTCTGGTGGCGAAGACGATGGGTGTTTCCGTGCGTGCCATGCAGAGAAAATTAAAAGCAGAAAATACCAGTTTTTCGCAAATACAACTGGAAGCAAGAATGGAATACGCAACGGAAAAACTGGCAGCTACCAATGAATCCATGGAAAGCATTAGTGAGCAATTAGGGTTTGCCAATCGCCGTAGCTTTAGCAGAACTTTTCATCATTGGTATGGCACAACGCCGAGTATTTATCGAAAGATGGCACAGCACGGCAGGGTTGATGCCTGAAATGACAGGTACCCACGCTTAACGCAGATACCTGTACAGAGTTATAGCTTGTTAGAAATCTCTGGAGCCGTCGTCCTTGTAGACATAATCAAAGGTGAACGATTCATTTGCTACCGCTGCTGTGATTTCCATTACCGCATAATGGCCTTCCACCGTATAAACAACCCACAGTTGACCGACCGAAATGGGTTGCCCAAGGGTTCCGTCAGTAAAATCCCAACTGTTTGTTATCCAGGGGGCTGCATCAGCATGCTCAGGGATTTCAGGAATATCCTCCAGACTACCGGAGTCTGCAAGCAACAGCACGAAACGCTCTGATCCCCGATTTGCCATATACTCACCACCGAAATTCAGGGTTTCATTGGATGTTCCACCGATGTCCATATCAGCTGAATCTGTTTCTGAAACTTCATCGGCAGAGAAATCAAAGTAGGTGGGTGGGCTTACATTCAGAGTTATGTCTCTGACGATGGTGACTTGTGGTTGATCATCATCTTCATCAGTCGTCTTTTTCTTTTTGGAGCTGCTGCTACTGTCGAGACAGGCACTCAGCATGATTGAAGCAACGATAGATAAAGTGCCAAATGTGATTAATTTCTTATATATATATATATCATATAAACCTCATTGTTAAAAATTCATACAAGGGATGGTTGTTTTGCTCTTTTTTCAGCATCCATTCATCAGAAACAGCGAGTGTCATTTAATAGTTAAAATTTCGGGAATTCCAGCTTTTTATCAGAATTTCACCGTGAAATTGTGTGAAGCAATGCAACTTTTTACGAATCGAAATTACCCAGTTCAGCTTACGAATCGAAATTACCCAGTTCAGCAAGTAATTGAAATTGGTGGTATGGACTCAGGTTGATGACCGCTTTTGCCTTGATTCTGGGCAGAATTCTGCTTTGTTCTGCACAGATAGCCCATTTGGCGAGTGATTTTGGTAGCAGCTTTTTATTCCATAGCCAAATACCACACCCTTGAACGATATTATACGACTCGTCCCCTGGAGCCACGATGACCTTAACATTGTTCGCTCTTAACAGCTGGTTATATTGATCATCGAAATCATTGGCATGTACCACAACAAGGCAGTTACTTCCTGAATGGATAACAACATTATCCAGACGCTTTGAAATAAATTCATTCATGGCTGGAAGGAACAGAATTGTATCAAAGGTATTTCCTTCAAAACGGTATGTGTCCGCATCATCAGAGGGTTGCTGGCTGATGCGACAATGTTCAAGCAGTTTGATTATCTTTGTGGCTGAATCCGCTGGTTCGCCATTGCAAAATGATGTGTTGAAATCAGTATTCGAATAATTACCCTTTAAGGTGCTGTTTTTAATCGTGCTAATCAATTCATCAAGCGAGTGGGCTTTCTGGCAGGGAATGTCTGAAAAATCAATATAAAGCCCTCGCGTGGTTTTATAATGCTCATAGTCTTCAATCAGCAGTATCACTTCTTTTCCTGAATAACAAAAATCAAACAAAATACTCGAGTAATCGGTAATCAGAATATCAACACAGGACAAGAATTCGTACAGTTCGATAGGTTGAGGAAAACTCTTTGCATAGCCAGCATTAAAATCGTTTGTTTTGGCGCTGGTTAACTGATGAAGATTGTAATAAATAATGTAGTCATCAGAATTGAGTTGTGTACACAGGCTTTGCAGTACATGAGCAAAGTAGTTGGTTTGTTCAACAATATTCATTTCTGCGGTGGATGTCCCTCTCCATGTAGGCATGTAGGCAATCACTTTTTTATCACCCAAAGCCAGTTTTTTACGAATTTCATCAGCCAGATGCGAATTCCTAAAAACCTGATTTTGTGGATAAGGCGTAACAACAACATGCCCTGAGTAATTGTTATCCAGATGATAGGCGCTCATCATTTTTTCCTTGCTATACGCATTGGGAAACAGCAGTACGTCAGACATCAGAAACTGGGTCTGATTTTTCCATACATCTTTGGCACCTTCGGATATATCAAAGCCCATGTGCTTAACGGGCGTACCGTGCCAGGTATTTAACAGTATCTGCTTGCTGCGTTTGGAAAAATATGTAGGTAGCCTTGAGTTATTCACCAGAAAATTGGCCGCAGCAAGCCAGTATAGATAGGCGAGGGAATGGGTAGAGACAAGCGTGACTCTGCTTTTGTCAAAATAGTTGAACAGCACCTGATCTTTTTCTACATTATTGCTGGCAACCAGAAAATGCTTTTGCGGGTCTTGCTCCAGCCATGTTTTCAGCAAATGAAATGGAGCAGCACGCATGGTTTCACCAAAAAAACACACAAATAAAGCGGTATCTTTGCGTACAGGAACTACAGGTCTGAAACTGGCGTAAATAAATGCTTTTATCTTTTGTTTGCTGCCAATCACTTGTTTTACCTTCATGACCGTTGATTTAATCCAGTTCGGTGTAAATACATAGGCCAGTGCAATACTTCTGAAACGAAACAAGCGGAATAATTTTTCGTGCCTGTTTTCGCTGTCTTTATCTACAGAAAAACTTTTGAAATGGCGATTGAATAGGGCAATAAAATTCACAACAAACCTTGCCTGAATAATTTTATTGCCCGTTTTTGAAAAATTTCTCAACCGCCTTATATACAGGCCGATGGCAACGCGATACAAATTTTCGGCATAGTTTTCAAATATCGATTTTTCAAGCAAATAATCAATGATGTGATTCAGGGCAAGTGGTATGTCATAAATTTTCGGGCTGGTGATGTTGGTAACAGAATCCGCACGACTGGCCTGATAGTAGTAAAAGGCGCGTTGTATCACCGACAGCGTTGTACTGTGTGATATATATTTCACTAGAAATTCCAGATCTTCCGCATAGTGCACATCTTCAGAAAAAGTCAGCTTATTCTGGATAACAATATCGGTTCTGAAAATTTTGTCCCACACAAAAGTTGTCATGTAAAACAGGGGTATGGTGTCAACATTCAGATTGATTACATCGCTTTTGAGTCTTGGCAATCTTTTTTTTGTCTGCCCATCGGCATCGACATTAAACCTGCCAAAGGCAAGTAAATCGGAATGGTCTGCTTCAATTCTGGCGATGCAGGTTTCATATAAATGGCTGTCTACCCAGTCGTCCGAATCGACAAAGGATAGATAACGACCTCTGGATTTTTGAATGCCAGCATTTCGTGCAGCAGATACGCCAGGTTTTGCTTCAAATACAGAGATAAATTTGTCCGGAAAATTTTTTACATATTGGTCGATGATGGATTGCGAGTTATCGTTGGAATTATTATTAACAACAATTACTTCAATAGCTGCATAAGTTTGTTGTGCCAGAGAATTCAGGCATTGCTCCAGATAGTGTTCCGAGTTGTATACAGGAACAACGATTGAAACCTGGGGTATTTCGTTCATTTGCGAATCCGTATTTTCTTGATGTTGGCAGACTTTCATTGGCGGTTTGATTTCAAACCATGCCTAATGCTTTCTCAAGGTGCTTTTTAACTTTTTGTGAAGCACTTTCTGTTTTAGGAAAAAGTTCGTGCATCACGGCAAGTCTTTTTTCTTTCAGATAATCGTTTCCGTTCAATACGACATCGGTGAAATGTTGTTCAAGCTCTTGCAGATTGCGTGCCTGGTAATAGGTGTCAGTGATTTTTTTGCCCACATCATTTGGTATGACGTTTGGATTCTCTGCGATGAGCCAGATAACAGGATTACCCGTCGGCATGTATTCACCCAAAAATGAACTGCTATCTGTTATGAGCACATCTGAAGATTTGAATACATCGAAATAAGTGCCTTGCAAATAAGTGCGCGTATTTTCCAGTTTATCCCAGCTTTCTTCATATTGCGCATATTCTTCTTTCGTCATCACTCCGCTTTTTTCAACTACATATCTTAATTTTCCATGCGGACGATAAATCCAGCTTATATCAGAATGTTTCTGAGCAACTTCAAACAAAAAATTGTGATTCCAGTCGAAAGTAGAAATTCTTAGTGATTCATTTTTTAACGAATGATGAGGAGCATAAATAACTCTGGCTTTTATGTGTAATCCTTTCCAAATATCGGTTTCTGGCTTTTTGTTATCTAAATAAACATCGAGTTTTGGGTATCCGGTAACAACAATTTGTGCTTTCGCTTGTGGGTCCATGCTTAAATGAGTCTTTTTATGCCATTCGCTTTGCTCAAAATAACACCACAACCATGCAAGAAAATCATTTTTCTGGTATTGCATTTTGTAGTTGGCATACACATGGTAGGCATAAGGCATATAAACAGGTAAAGCATGACCAAGCACCTGCTGTAAGATTGGTTGCAGACTCCAAGGTTGCTGAAAAAAGAGTACGTCAATTTCGTAGTCAGTAATGGGTTTTACGCTATCAGAGTTGCAGTCGTACAATTCGGTTAACGGTAGCCCCAAACTTAAAAACCATTCCCGTTCTTTTAAATACGCATGTCTATGCTCTTTAGAGGTTTTGTCTTTTCTTCCAGGGCACGTAAGGTATAGCATACAGTCAAAGCGTGGGTCTTCTGTAAATGCTTGCACCAGATTGGAGACGTTCCATTTGGTACTGTCATTTACCAGAAAACCAATGTTTGCTTTTCCGCGTTGTTTTATCCGTTTTTTTATTTTTTTCAGTAGGCGTTTGTTCTCTTTATCAATTTTCTTTCTGTCCAGTTTCGGTTTTGCATTGTTTGAATTGGTTTTACCTGTCTGGTGATTATTTGATGGTTTTCCCAACAGAGAACGAATTTTTTTTCGTAAACGATTTTTATAATCTTTTAGTTTTTTTTCGATTAAAAAAACAAAAGTATCTTTTCCTTGTGAATCAGTCATGTGTTATTGCACTATGTTAATGGAGTGTTAAATAATTGTGCGAATGCGCTTTAATACAGACAGGGCAGCACTATATTCCTGCTTTTCAATTAAGCTGTTCAGATGAGCACAGCAGCAAGCCAGAACAATATCTTCAAATTGAATATTCTTCTTGCTGACGTCTTTTCGTGTGCTGTGCAGCCATTCCAGACGATTTTTTACGTTTTCCTGATCATCCAGTTCTTCCAATGACCAGTCAGCCCCTATGGGCTTGAGCGACCAACGCTGCCAGGTCATAAGTAAAATGTCGGTGTGTTCATTATCTGCCCATAACAGATTTTTTCGATGTAATTGACTGTTATGAATATACAGGGGGACTTTACTGATTTTTTCCTGAATCACAGAAATTTTTCTTTTTATGTCCTTAAGCAGTGCAATATCCTGTTGTGTCTGTGTGGCAATGAATAACTGATCAAGCAATGTTTCTTTCAGAAGCTGGTGCAGCAGGGGCTGTGATGCTTTGTATATCTTGATCAAACTGGCAGGAGGAGGGACAGACCAGTAATAACGCCTATGGTGTTCAGCATTTTCCATCCATTCATCGTCGCTAAGTGTTTCACCGGTTCCGGCATCGAGTAGTTGACAGGTGTAGTTTTCCATTTGGAAATCTGCCAGTTTGTGTGGTGCTTTCAGGCTTGCTCTGCTGATGTGTTCAAACAGGAAATTTTCACGTTCGTAGCGATGTTTTTCATTTGTGCTATAAGCTTGTTGTTGAAAAAAGCGCAGCTGATTGTTGTGTTGAAAGGAACCTTGAAACAATTTTATGCCGGAAATGCCGGTATCTATCCAGTGGGAATTCAGGCTGTTTTTCTCTGCTTCATTGAGTGCAAGCGCTTCGGCAATCGCCTGATGGCGTGTTTCGGTAGAAAAAAACGACTGCCAATGTGCTGAAAATTGTTTACTGGCTTGCTGATTTCCCTTAAATACCAGTCTGTTCACATCGAACCTGTTTTTGTGAGCGGCAAGAATTTTATTGACCAGTTGTTCGGAGCGAGTGCTGGTTTGCCTGATAACCACAAATGCAATGAGCGACAATAAAATGTTTGGGCCAGTACCGTGAAAATAAGGATAAAGAATAATAAGAAAACAAATCAGAAAAATAATCGAAGACAAGATACTGATGTAATCCTTTTGATTTTTGATTATCCATCGGGTCAGCGCATTGCCAGGTACGTAGATACTGCTATGAATCTGTTTCTTTTGCCCGGTTGCGAGAATAATTGCCGTAAATATAAAAAAGCCCAGATTCAATGCAACAAAGTAAAGTAACACCCTGATGTTGGTAAAATACAGGATCAACAAGGCAGCAAACATAAATAGAAACAGCGCAAAAATGCTGGTGATTCTGGCGTAATAGCGTTCTGATTTTTCTTTCTGTTTGGAAAGCACCGTCATTTTTTGGGTGGCATCCACCACCTTACTTGCACCCAGCGCGCCCAGGCGATGATTAAGCGCATCCAAAATCAAGGTGAGCAGATAACAGCATACAGAGGCCAATGCCAAGCCCGCTACCCATGCCATTTTTTGTTCGGGTTCAACGAAAAATGCAAAATAACGCGGCACACCCTCCGAACCTACCAGCAGAATCACTTTCAGTGGTAACAGAAAGGCAACAATGTGAATGAGCCTCGACAGGGTTTCAAACACAATCACCAGAATGGTTAACAGAGGTCTGGCCTTAAGAAAGGCTTTCAGAACCCGCAGTAACCAGATCAGGCTGTGGAATGTTTCTTTAAACAGATTCATAAAACAATGACAGTGAATGCTCAATACCAGACAGTACGGCTTGGTACTAAAATGCAACTAACGTGCAGCAGAATTGTACGTTAGCCTTCCTGTTCGGGCAATCAGGACTGTTATTGGTAGATGGGTAATACTTTTATTCAAGCGCATGATTTAATCATCCGATGCACTTATACTATGACACTAAGCATATAAAGCAGGGCAGGTGTATGAGTCAAAAAATTATTTTCCATCTTGGTGCCCATCGCACAGGCAGCACCTACATTCAGAAATTATTTGCTAAAAATCGTTTTTTATTTGAACGCGAAGACATTTTTTTTGAATACTTTCATGAAGTCAAAGGGCTTCGTAAGGCGGTTGTTTATGCACGTTCACTGGCTCGCAGAGGGAAGCATGAAGCTTTCAAAAATGCCTTCCAGCCTGTATTAAATTATCTCGAACTGACTTGCTCGAAACCCTATAAAACCATTTTTCTTTCCTATGAAGGTTTGCTGGGTGAGCTTGATCTTTCTTCTTCACGACACATCTACCCTGCGAGTAGAAAAATTTTGCAGGAAGTGAACACAGTAATGAAAGACAAAGATATTACAGTTGTTTTTTGTGTGCGTAATTATTCTGATTTTATAGAATCTACTTATAAATATATTGTACGTGATGGATCATCAAAAAATTTTGAGGGGTATCTTGAAGCCATAGAATTCGAAAAAATTTCCTGGGTGCCTGTGATTGAGGCATTGACTGATATATTTGGTAAGGACAAGGTTGTTGTATGGTCTTTTGAAAACTTTTCAGCTAATCGTGGCGATATTATTAACTGGATGTTTGCTCAAGCTGGAATGAGTAATCATTTTTTATCAGAGTTGGAGTTCTCGCAAGAAAGTGCCAATGCTTCTTCTTCTCAAAAAGCATTGGAGCTTATGCTTGAAATTTCCCCTGTTATTACTCGCTATATGCAAAATAAAAACAAGAGCAAGAGCAAGAAGCTTAGAAAAAATACATTGAAAGGAAAAATTTATTCACTGTTAAAATTATCCTCGCCTCCACCCCGTACACACATGGGTCCATCACAAGCGCGTAAATTGAAACGGGAAATCAATGCAATACTGGATGATGCACTACCTGTAGCAGAATTTGGTAAACAGAAATTATTGCCAGATTCAGTAAAATTGTTATTAAATAAAAATTATGAACAGGATTTGCTGATTCTTAAAGAATTATTGGCAGATAATGCGCGGCTCTGATTAAAAATTTCGGTGTAGTGATACTTAATTCCGAACCGAATATACTGCTACATGCTTAAAGACAGACTTCAGGTGCACTTATATGCGTAAAATCGGTTATGCCACAGGCGTATTTGATATGTTTCACGTCGGACATTTAAATTTGCTGAGACGTGCAAAACTGGAATGTGATTATCTTATTGTGGGTGTATCGACTGATGAATTGGTGATGCAGCTCAAATCAAGAAAACCTATCATTCCTTTTGATGAGCGCATTGAAATTGTACAAAACATCAAATGTGTTGATGAAGCTGTTCCCGAGACCAGTGCTGATAAACTGGTGGCCTGGAATAATCTGAAATTCGATATAACGTTTAAAGGAGATGACTGGAAGGGTTCTGAGAAATGGAATCTGCTCGAAGCCGAGTTCACAAACCTTGGTGTCAGTGTTGTCTATTTCCCTTATACAACACATATATCGAGTACAACATTACGGACAGTACTTGAAAAAATATACAACGAAACAAATTAAGAAGCGCTGAAATTTATGAAATCAACACCTGAAAATAAAATTAAAGAAGTCGTTCATTATTACGAAGAAAGTGCGATTGACTATCAAATCGTTTGGCAGGCAGGGCGAGACAATTCCCTGCATTACGGTTATTACGATGGGGATAATCCAAGACACAGGCAAGCTGTGCAGAATATGAACTATCAACTGGCCAAACGCGCTGCCATTAAACAAGGTGACAAGGTGCTCGATTGTGGTTGTGGCATTGGTGGAAGTACGGTCTGGCTTGCAAAAAATATCGGTGCACATGCGACAGGAATCAACATCACCGATTTCCAACTGGAGAAGGCGAGAAAGCTGGCCAAAAGTGTTGGTGTGGAAGCACTGACCGATTTCCAGAATATGGATTTTATGAAAACACGTTTCGACGATAACAGTTTTGATGTGGTTTGGGCGATGGAAGCTTCTTGTTACGCAGAAGACAAGCGTGATTTTGTTAAAGAAGCTTTTCGTATTTTGAAACCGGGTGGTCGTATTGCGATTGCTGATGGTTTTTTGAATGACATTTCCTTGTCAGATGCCAAGTGGCAGCAACATAAGCACAATTATCAGGAATGGCTGGATTGCTGGGCAATTCCCAATCTTGCAGGTAAAAAAGCGATTGTGAATGCGTTTGACGAAGCAGGGTTTGTGAATGGTTATTTTGATGATGTGACTGAAAAAATCATTCCGTCTTCGGTGAAAATGTCGCGTACCGCGCGCTGGGTGCAGTTGCCTGCAAAAATTGCCTTATGGTTGCGTATTCGCAGTGCTACCCAACACCGTAATATCCGCGCAGCAGAATTACAGTTTCCTTTGGTGATGGATGAAGTGTGGCGGTACGGAATGTGTACAGCGACCAAGCCTGAATGACTGCTGTCATTCTGAGGAACGAAGTGACGAAGAATCTGTTTGAGATCCTTCGCTACGCTCAGGATGACATTAAGCGTGCAGGATGGTACCTGTCTTGTTTTTAATCGGGTTTTAACCACGCGCCTGAAATGCCCGGAATACTGGGCAAATCACCATTACCTTTACCTACCACCAACTGCGCTTTCATGCCTTTTTCCATGTGTTGTGCAATGTCGCAGTGAATTAAATAGGTTCTATTGTCACTCGGCACAATGATGCTGCCGCTTTTTTGAGCGCCGCCTGCGGCTTCGAGATGAAACATGCCTTGATCATAAATATAGCGGGGCAGGCCATGCACCATAAACTGATGGCGCACCTCATCTTCATTGATAAAAGTAATGTTAAGTTTGCTGCATGGCGCCACTCTGATTTCCTGCTGATCAAAACCAAAAATAGTGCCTGGAAATTTGTGGCTATATTGTGTATTTGCTCTGATTGTGATGCTGTATTCGCGACTGATTTCGCGGCAATCTTTTGGCAGTTCAGACTCATTGCTGTTCATCACCATACCTTCTGCATCCAGCGTCATGGAGTGATCGCCGTGATGACCATGATGGCTGTGATGATTGTGGTGCATGTGCATGGAGTGATCCATGTGCTGGCTGTGATCCATTTCTTCAGCGGTGAGCGTTTGTATCAGCACTAATAAACAGGCTGCGATTACACTTTTACCGAAATTCATCTACGAAATACCTGAACCAGAGAAAATAGCCAGAACACCGTAATAACAATCAATGCGATAAGACGCAGGGAGGCATCACGATTGCTGGCGATTTCTGCAAAACTCATGTGCGGGTCATAACTTGCCCAAACCGGTATTTGCTTTTGATAATATGCGGCAGTGAAAAATTCCTCCCAATCATGGCCGCCATCACCGTGACCGAGTGTGAGTGGGAAGCCACCCTCGCTGAGATATTTTTTATACACAATCATGGTTTTGCTGCCACCAGGTTCGATACCATCGTTGGTGATTTTTTTTCCCGTGTGGTCATGGAACATCCAGATGCCTTCGCCATCGCCATGCAAGCCATCATTAACGGTTTGCAGCAGATAGTCTGCGCGTTGAGCAGGCGCAAGCCAGCCAACATCACGCATGATTTGCGCTGGTTTGGGTCTTTCGACACCATCGGAATGGGTTTCGATAAATTTATGACCGTGCGTGTGCAGTGCAAGACCTTCATCGGAGCCATTCAGAATGCGCAGTTTTATTTTCTGATCAAGGTCGGTCACGATGAGTGACTCACGAATGGTGTAGGGAAAGGATTTTCCATTGAGCAGGAAATAATCATTGGTTGCCTGGGTAATGTTGTAGTCACGGTGCATGGTTTTGGTCGTGGTGCGCGCATCGTTAGTCTTTTTGATGAGGTTGTTAAGTTCCTTGTCGATGGCCTGATAGTGCAAATCATATTCGGCATCAAATTGTTCTCTTGAAGCAACAGAAGGGTGGCGCACATGACCACCGCCCACATTGATCGTTTGCAAGGGGTTGTTAGGCCGGTTTTCCTCGATAATAATCATGCCTTGCAAACCCATTGGAATATGAATATGCGGTTCTACATGGCAGTGATAGTACATGGTGCCTGTATGCCTTGCCTGAAATTCATAGGTGCGACTTTTGCCAGGCATTAACGGCATTTCACTGGCATGGGGAACGCCGTCATTCCCTTCACCATTTTCTTTAACAAAGGGGTGGTCAACACCATGAAGATGAATGGTGTGAGGCATGTAATGGGTGTTTTCCAGTGTGATTTTTACCTTGTCACCCTGTTCAACCCGAATCACAGGCGAAGGTGCTCTCAGTAATGGATTGGCTTTGAATGATTCAAAATTTTCGGTGGACATGCCAAAAGATTTTGGAGCAAAGACCCACATGCCAGGTTTGATGCCTGGCGCAATTTCGTAGGCAACTATGTCTTCGGCAACATCGGGTGAGCCACCATTTAATTCCATCACTTCAAGACGAATGTGGATTTCATCAGCATCGCCATCACCATCCAGATCCCTGCCTTTTTCGATGGCATCCGGTGTAAGGCCGCTGGCCATCAGCACCATTGGGTCAACATGGTTCGTTCCTTTGACAGCGGCGGCAATCAAGGCCGGATTATCGACGATGCAGGCATCCGAAGCTTGAATATCAATACCATCGACAGTTTGCGCCTTGCGCCAGCCTCTTCGATCGACAGGGCATTTTTCTTCGGTTTCAACCAGTGCTGGTGTTTTTATGGATTCAACTTTTTGGTACGCGGGTAAGCCAAATAAACGATAGTGTTGTTTTTTGACGCTTTCAGGTAACCAGTAAAAGGGAAGGGTGAAGTAGAAACACAGGGGAAGAATTAAACATACAATGATAAAGAAAGGTTTTTTCATGGCTAATCCTTGTTCCCTTCAAAATTTATGTAGCGGGTTTCTGGTTTTTGCTCATACCCAGAAAAACACCAAAGCCTGCGGATGAAAATAAAACAATCAGTATGAGAGGGACAATATATTTCCAGTAATTAAACAAACCAACCTGAAACGGGAAAACCGAGGTGAGTACAACAGGGTCGTCCTGATAATGCGCTGTTACGATGCCAATGTAACGTCCTTCTTCACTGAAATCATAATGTGCTTCAATGGTACCGCGCGGATAGTGTTTGGCACTCTGATGATAAATGGTGGCTGCTTCTATGGCTTCAGCACCACCCAAATCGGCCAGTACCGCGTTATTTCCAATATTGTTGACATCTTTGATGATTCTGAAATCAACAATCATGTCGCGCAGGCCATCTGAAATAAAATCAATCACAAAAATCGATTTGCCTTTTACAGGAATGTCTTCACAAAATTCCTGCGTGGCACGATATTCGGGTTGATAGCCGGTAAAGTGGGCTTTCATGTTACCCAGCGTCATCACGCACACATCATCTTCAATCGATACACCACCGTGAGCAGAAACCAGCACGGGTGCAGCAAGTACAGGTACAGTAAGTAATAACAGGCTGAGTAATTTTTTTATACGCACAGTAATTACCTGACTATGGTTGTGTGTTAGTTGAAGACTGGCAGCATTGGGCCACCGATTTCATATTGTATGCGCTGATTGTTTTCGTCATAGAAAAACAACATGCCTGCAAAGCGGCTATCCGGATCATAAATCAGACTGGTGAGCCTGTAGGTTTCCCACAGTGCATCATCGGCATACAGGGTAATGCGTGTTGTTTCACCTGCGCGTATTTCGCCGCCTTCAATAAACAAGCCTGATGTAGCCATGAGATCGCTCTCATCTTTGGGTTTTATGTCACCCAGTACCGCTTTGTTAATAAAGCGCAGGTTGGCAGTAGAGAATTCGCCAATACGGTAAGTGTGTTTCGAGTTGTTGGTAATATCAAGCGTGACTCTGAAACTGCGGCCAGGAATTCTGTAACGTGCCTGTACCATGTAAATATCCAGTGGTTTGTATTGTTCATGGATAATGGGTACATCGAAGGTGCTGGTTTGCAGGGGCGTTGTGATAGGGAAGCGCTCCTGCGTCCAGAAATATAACGCGGTAATCGAAACAAGTGTAAACAGGAAAAAGCCAAAGGCGACAATCATATCCTGTAATGTAATGAGTGCGTTGCCCGCTGCATCTCCTCCATCCTGAATCGCTTTAAAGCGAGGCATCACAACCGGTAATTTTCTAAACCAGTATCCAAACCAGGCAAGTGCAACAATCAGCCAGAACAGGTGCAGCCATATTGCTTCTTTAAAACCGACCGATTCAAGATCGACAGTTTTTCCTGTCAGTGTGGTAATCGTGTTAACAAAATCTTTTTGATCGCCTTCAATCACCACCCATAGACCCGGGCCAATCACAGGGCCAGTGCCTTCCACGTTCAAAACGGGGTGTATGTGATAGCGGCCAGGTATACGCGCTTTTAGTGTAATTTCAAAGTGGTAGAGTTCGCCCGGTTTATAGCGCTGTGAACGAATGGTAGGTTCGCCATTAACACGGGAATCCAGTCGGACAAAAGCAGGGCCAGGGGAGCTTACATTGAGGTAGGCTTTACCTTCAGGTGAAGGCATGTGCTCAGGCCACCAAACGGAAGGAATAAATTTTCCGCTTACCACCATGGTGTCGTTTACGTTTAACTGTGTTTTATCAATATTGAAATCAAACCAGTTGAGTGTACGCATACGCAGACCAGCTTGTTGCGCGCGTTCACCGTGTGCGAAAAGTGTGCTTGATAACAAGATGAGCCAGGCACTGAAACATAGAACAAGAAATTTTTTCATAATCATTTACTTCCTACACTATGGAACTTGCCCAACGGGATTTTGATAAAATAGAACCAACCCATACCCACAGATAAAAGTGAAGAATAGTGACAAAACCGGCAAAGAAAGCGGTTAGTGGTGTAACCGCTTCACCGAAGGTTCGCAGGGTGGATTCTTCAATAATGCGTACATATTCCGGCATCGCAGTACGGATATATTGGAAGCCCATTAAATCAGCCACTGTTACCATCACACCCAGATATTCGACAGGTTCCTTGAAAGGCGCAAATGCTGGCCAATTCAATGGATAAACCACAATACCAAACAGGAAGGCACCAATGGCACCTGTCAGAAAAAAGCTGCGCGTAATCAGCATGGTGGTATCGAGCAGAATGGCCATGCCAAAAAATGTAGAAGGTGCAACGAAGCCCAGAGGAAAGCCTGCAAATTCGTGGAAATTAAAATATCGGCTGGCATAGGCACCCATCATATAACCAAAGGTGATACAGGTGGCGGCAATGGGGAGTCTGAAATATTTCCAGAAAAAATAAGTGAATACAGCGGGTGTGGTAATAAAGGAAAAAGGTACAACCAGTGGCCACCACCGACGGTCTCTCCAGTCTGCCCAATAATCCCAATCACCAATGGTTAGAGAAACCAGAAACATGGAAACGCTGCCCAAGGTCACCAGAAAGGCTGGAATGAGCAGAATATCCATGTTCTTGTAGATATAAAGTTGCTGTTCAGGTGTTGCAACAGCAGATTTCATGCTCAGTTGATAATCTTTATCAGTGCTGCCTGAATTCAGATATAGAGACATAGGTTTTTCCTGTCATATTGTGTGGTTATGTCTGGCCAGATTCTGGCTAAAAAAAAGCCCTTTTCCCGTGTGATAGAAAAAGGGCTCTGAAATACTTCCATGCACTTTATACAGTGCCTGGCTGGTCAGTTTCCTGTGTTTGCGGAGGTAAATCCGTTAACACTTTTACTCTTGCAATACATTGAACAAGAAAACCTGCCTGACCAAACAAGCCCCAACCGAGTACAACAAAACCCCAGTGAATAGGCGCAGCAAACAACTCTTCAGCGTAGAAAAAAGTATGACCCCATTCGTTGAAGCCAAGGTTTGGCATAATCAGAACGGGCGCAGAAATCGCAATCATCAAGGGAATTGAAACACGATTTCTGAAATCCGGCATACGAGTGTGAATCCACAAACCACCCGCTAACAACGCAACCAAACCGATGGGAATAGCCATATAGAACAGGGCAATATGTGTGGGTGTGAAGTCGGTATCACGCACAGTGACTTGATGCCATGCAGCATCACCTTCTGTGTAGATACCCAGAATGATGATTGCGAAAATGCCTGAAATGGCAAAGATGCCGAAGATCAGGGTGTAAATAGTCAATTCGGTTTTGGGATCCATGTTGATTTCTTTGGGGCGGGTACGCCAAATCCACAGTAACGACCATGCACCCCCAATAGCAATGAGCGTGAGTTGTGCATATAAAAGACGCATGTAGTAGGCATGGAATTCGGGTTCAAAGTAATCGAGTCCTACTGTGAAAGAGTGGTAATCGATGTACATGCGATAGCCTATAAAGAACATCAGGCCAAAAAGGATATTCATGCCCAGACGAAAATAGGGAATTTTGGGAAGACCGTCAGCTGTTCTGGGCAGCAGGTCAACGGGATTCTTCTTGTGACGCTTGCCAGATGCTTTTGCGGGGATTTCAACATTCTCCATGACTGTAGACATAGGTGTTCTCCAATGTTGTTAATTTTAATTTTCAACCATTGATGCCCGCATTCTGTTTAAAACTTAATCAGATTTACAGCCGTTTATTGCACGCTTAAGTCGTTATTTGTTCCTGATGAAATTTTGTTACCTTTCTAAACACCGAGCTATTTTTTTTAAAAAATTCTTTATGATTCAGATGGTTAAAAATGTTTTTGTAGAGAGACCCTGCTTTACAAATAACCTGTGATTTGTAAAAGGTTGGGTATTTTTGACAAAACGTCAAATTTGTTGACAGAGGATTCAGGTTTAAATGAGTTTCCAGCAGTCGAGCTGGTCAAGCACCATATGTATGACAAGACCCAATCCCACATAACGCGTTGGTTTGAAAAAGCACATGGCTATGTAAAGAGGTTGTACATAGTAGCTGTGTAGCGGGTGAAAACCGATTGAGCAGCGCATCGGGTCAAATAAAGGCGTAGCGAGCAGGTGATCGGCATCTACCAGCATCGTCGCTATCATAATCAGAAAGGCTTTTTTATATTCCTTTCTGAAAAATACCCAGGCGATTAACAGGGGCAGCAGAAAGTGGAGAATCATGTGAATAGCAGAAGAAAGCATGGCAAGTCGAGGTTAGGGTGAGGCTGACGAAAGTGTTGGTTTTTATCATGCAGGCATTTGTGTACACCCTGTTTCTGGGTGTGCCTGTGTTTTTAATCTATGTATTTGGTTTTGTATTTTATTCGGGTGATACCTTGAAGGCACAACCTGCTGTCAAGCTTCCTGCTAAAGCATGTGAACAGCACATCATTGCACCTCAGACCTTTCAAGCAGGTGCGCCATTTTATCATAGAAGTGACAGTGGCTTTTCCTATTTTATTAAAACGCCTGTGAATTATTCTGCATCGCAGGCCTGGCCATTGCTGGTTATTTTTACGCCCACCGTACAGGCATCTTTAATGGAGCGTTTTACCGGTTTAACCGCCGATGTCACCCGTGCAGGTTTTGTTATTGCCTACGTTGATGCAGTGCCGATGAACCTGAATACTATTGCCGCACTTGATGAACTGTCTGAAAGTATTTCAAAGTGGGTGTGTATTGATGATGATAATCTGTTTTTGGCTGGCCATTCAGATGGTGCAAGCATTGCGCAGGCACTTCATTTTTTGCCTGAAGTGAAAGGTAAGTATCGAGGTTTTATTTCCAGTGCTGCCGGAGTCACAGGGAATGATTTGTTGGCATATTCATGCCCCAAACCAGTCAATGTATTTGTGTTGCAGAATGTTGGCGATCGTCATTTCAGGAATTTTGGACAATCGAACGTGCAATGGTGGGCTGATTGCTTTGCCTGTGAGCAAGCGGAGCAGGAAGCAGGGGGATGCCGGAATTACCGGAAGTGTCAGAATGATGTCACGGTTAGATTGTGTGAGCAGGAGGGAGGCCATTTGAAATGGCCTCCACGTCAAAAGGAAATGGTGGATTTTCTGGAAAATTCCTTACGTTAGCGGAACTTCTGGAACACCAGACTGCAATTCGTACCGCCAAAACCAAAACTGTTTGACATCACTCGCTCGAAAGGCGCATCAATGCGTTTACGAACAACGGGAATCCCCTCTGCTTCAGGTTCGAGGGTTTCTATGTTGGCCGATTCACAGATGAAATTGTTTTCCATCATCAACAAACAATAGATGGCTTCCTGCACGCCTGCTGCGCCAAGCGAATGTCCTGACAGGGATTTGGTGGAATTAATGTGTGGAATGTCGTTGCCAAAAACCGCTTTAACGGCCTTGAGTTCGGCAACATCACCGACTGGTGTACTGGTGCCGTGCGCATTGATGTAATCAATCTTGCCATTCACAGTTGCCATCGCTTGTTGCATGCAACGTGCTGCACCTTCTCCTGAAGGCGCAACCATGTCATAGCCATCAGAAGTGGCACCGTAGCCAACCAGTTCGGCATAGATTTTTGCACCACGTGCCTTGGCATGTTCATATTCTTCAACTACCAGTACGCCACCACCACCCGCAATAACAAAACCATCACGGTTGGCATCGTAAGCACGTGATGCTTTGGTAGGGGTATCGTTATATTTGGAAGACAGTGCGCCCATCGCATCAAACATCATGCTTTGGCTCCAGTGCAATTCTTCGCCACCACCCGCAAACACAATATCCTGCTTGCCGAGTTGAATCAGTTCGGCCGCATGACCAATACAATGTGCACTGGTAGAGCAGGCAGAAGTGATTGAATAATTCACGCCCTTGATTTGGAAAGGCGTTGCCAGACATGCAGATGTTGTGCTGCCCATGGTGCGGGTAACACGATAGGGGCCAACACGTTTGAGCCCTTTTTCACGCAGGGTATCGGCTGCTTCAACAATGTTATTGGTAGATGCACCACCTGAACCGACCACAAGCCCCGTGCGCACATTGGAAACCTGCGCTTCACTCAAACCCGCATCTTCAATCGCATTTCTCATCGACAGATACGTGTAGGCCGCAGCATCACCCATGAAACGCAGGATTTTTCTGTCGATGACATCTTCAAAGTTGATGTTGATGGAGCCTGCGACATGAGAACGAAAACCCAGTTCTTTGTAATCTTCCTGAAAGGAAATACCTGATTGGCAATTTTGCAAGGAACTCAGAACACTGGCTTTATCCAGCCCCAGACAGGAGGTAATGCCCATTCCGGTAATAACGACACGTTTCATATCAATCTCCTCAGTCAATTCTTTTAGATTTTCAGATTAGAAATCAGCAGTGGAAGTAAACAGGCCAACTTTTAAATCCTTGCCCGTATAAATTTCGCGGCCATCGACACGCAAACTTGCATCACCAATTCCCATCACCAGTTTACGTTCAATCAGGCGAGACATATGAATTTCATATTCCACCAGTTTTGCTGTAGGTAATACTTGTCCGAAAAATTTTACTTCGCCTGCACCCAGTGCACGTCCGCGCCCGGGATTACCTTTCCAGCCAAGGAAAAAGCCAATCAACTGCCACATGGCATCCAGACCAAGACAACCTGGCATCACCGGATCCGTTTCAAAATGACAATCGAAAAACCACAAATCAGGTTTGACATCCAGCTCTGCCTTGATGAAACCTTTTTCAAAGTTTCCTCCCTCTGCGCTGATGTGTGTGATGCGATCAAACATCAGCATCGGTGGCAGTGGCAGGCGAGCATTTCCTTCACCGAGGGTAAGGCCGTGACCGTGTTCAATCAGTTCATCATAAGTGTAGGAGGCTTGGGGTGGTTTCATCATGGATTTGAATCTCTTTTTTTATGTGAAGAAATTTTTTGTCTCGTGCAGACAAAACTGCGAGGATTATACGGGGCGAAACATGGATAACCTAGCCCCATATAGATGATTTGTGGCTATGGCGCATCTCTGGTGGTAGTCTTTCGTGCGCAATTTAGCGTGTATTTAAAAAATAATGTCCGATGATTATTGGCTTCGTTTGGATTTGTTAAGGATAAAAGGCGTTCATGCTCCCTGAAATAGGCCACAGTGCTCTTGTGTTTGCTTTATTACTTGCCTTCATTGCAGCCTGCGCTCCTGTATTTTCTCAAATAGTCATTAAACGTTCTCAGGCACAGATTGCTTTTGTTGTTATCCGTCTGGTGCGCACCCAGTTTGTGTTGATTTCCCTCTCGTTTGTGATGTTAGCGCTGAGCTTTCTTAACAATGATTTCAGCGTTGCCTATGTTGCACAGCATTCAAATATGCTCTTGCCTGTGTATTACAAGTTTTCTGCGGTATGGGGCGGTCATGAAGGTTCCTTGTTGCTATGGCTGTGGATTCTGGCCTTGTGGATTTTTCTGTTAAGTCTGAATCGTCAGGATATTCCATCAAGCTCTCTGGCGAATGTCCTGGCTGTGACGAGCGTAATCAGTTTTGGTTTTCTGGCGTTTATTCTTTTTACCTCCAATCCCTTTGATCGTCTGGTTCCAGTTTTTCCTATGGACGGTGAAGACCTGAATCCCTTGTTACAGGATTTTGGTCTGATTATTCATCCGCCGATGCTTTATATGGGTTATGTCGGATTTTCGATTCCCTTTGCATTTGCGATTGCCGGTTTGATTGAAGGGCGTTTTGATGCGAAATGGGCAAAGTGGTCGGGTGTCTGGGCAAAGGCTGCCTGGGCTTTTCTGACTGTCGGTATTGCCCTGGGTTCGTGGTGGGCTTACTACGAACTGGGTTGGGGCGGCTGGTGGTTTTGGGACCCTGTAGAAAATGCTTCACTCATGCCCTGGCTTGCAGGAGCAGCCTTGATTCATTCGCTATTAGCCTGCGAAAAAAGAGATGGTTTCAGAATCTGGACGGTATTGATTGCCATTATTACGTTTTCACTCAGCCTGCTTGGTACCTTTCTGGTGAGGAGTGGTGTGCTCACTTCTGTTCATGCTTTTGCGAGTGATCCTGAACGAGGTTTATTTATTCTGGTGTTTCTTGCGCTGGTTGTGGGCGCTTCTTTTCTGTTATTTTTTGTCAGGGCAGAGCGTTTGCAATCCGAACTGGATTTTGGATTTTTGTCGAAAGAATTCTTTTTGATTCTCAATAACATTTTTCTGCTGGTGGCATGTGCAACGGTGTTGTTGGGCACCTTGTTTCCAATTTTCAGTGATGTACTCAATCTGGGTAAAATTTCGGTTGGGCCGCCCTATTTCAATACGCTGTTTTTCCCTTTGTGCTTGTTGTTATTGCTGTTTATGGCGTGGGTTCCCTTACTGAAATGGCGCGAAACTTCGCGCTGGCCAGTAAAACTGATGGTGATGGCTTTGGCAGGTTCACTGATAGCAGCAAGCCTTTTTATGCAGGTATTTGCAGAGAGCTGGTATTTAAAAGCCTGGCTGGCCTTGATTTTTATATTTGCTGTGCTGGCCATGTTGTTTGCCAATCATTTGCAAACAGGCCTTGCGCATGTGTTTTCTCACTGGCAACAACAGAGCCTTTCACAAAAGAATATGCACATCGCCCATTTTGGGTTTGTGGTGTCTCTGGTGGGGATTGTTATGACTTCGAGCTTCAGCACCGAGCGGGATTTAAGCCTGAAACTGGGAGGCAGTGTCGATATTTCAGGCTATCGTTTTACTTTTGAAGGCATTGAACCGGTACGCGGTCCCAATTATCTGAGTACACGCGGTACGATTCTGGTTGAACAAGGGAAAACGGCTTTCAGGTTGTATCCCGAAAAACGACGCTATTTCATACAGGATAAACCAATGACCGAAGCGGCAATCGATGCAGGTTTACTCAGAGATGTGTATGTTGCTTTGGGAGAAGACCTGGGTGCCAATGCGTGGTCCTTGCGCATTTATCACAAACCTTTTATCCGTTTGATCTGGTTGGGCGCATTGATTATGGCAGGTTCGTGTTTGTTTTATATTTTCGTTTCCGCAAGACGGGGCAGGGCTTAGCGTATGAGAGTGTTGCCCTTGATTTTGTTTCTTGCTTTGGTTCCTGTGTTTTTCTTTGCCTTGTATGAGGAAAAGGAAGAAATTCCTTCCCCCTTGATTGGTCAGCAAATTCCTGATTTTTTGTTGCCTGATTTAACGGGTGAGGGTTTGCTGGATCGCAACAGTGTTCTTGGTGAAGTATTTGTTTTGAATATCTGGGGGAGCTGGTGTCCTTCCTGTTATGTAGAACATCCATTTTTAAAAACCCTGAGTGAACGGGGTGTGAAAATAGTCGGAGTGGATTACAAGGATACACGTGAAGCCGGACAAAATTTTTTAACGAAACTGGGCAATCCGTTTCAGGAGGTTATTTTTGATGAACAAGGCGGTTTTGGGCTGGATTTGGGTGTGTATGGTGCACCGGAAAGCTATCTGATTGACAAGGACGGTACGATTTTGCACAAGCGTGTCGGTGTTCTCGATGAAAGAGTCTGGAATGAACAGTTTGAAGCACTCTGGCAGGCTGCACGACAGGAATCTCGGCAAGCAGAAAAGGCAGAATAATGAATTTATCTATTTTGAAAATGTATGGTCTGTTTATTCTCTTGCTGGGTTTTGGGCTGAGTTTAGGCACAGCGGTAGCACGTGCAGAAGTGATGTTGTATCCCTTTGATACCGAACTTGAAGAACTTCGTTTTCAAAGTTTGCTCGGTGAGTTGCGTTGCCCAAAATGTCAGAACCAAAGTCTTGCAGATTCTGATGCGCCGATTGCCAAGGATTTACGTCAGAAAATTTATGAATTGTTGAAAGATGGCAAAAGTGATCAGGAAATCAGGAATTATCTGGTGCAACGCTATGGCGATTTTATTTCCTATCGTCCACCGATGGCGGGTTCCACCGTTATCTTGTGGTTTGCACCGTTTCTGTTGCTGATGATGTCGCTCTTGCTTGCTGCGTATTTTCTTTATCGCAAGCAAGTCAGAAAAAGATTTGTTGTACCCAGTGAAGGGGCAGAATAACCATGCTGGTACTTGCCATTTCATTACTGCTTTTGTTTGCCGGATGTTTTTGGGTGCTTTTCACACCGCTAACAAGTTGGTCGAAAACAAAAATTGCCTGTGCTCTGGGTTTTTCCTTGCTGTCGCTTACCGCCTTGTTATTGAGTGCATCAAGCAGGGAACAGCTACAGCTTGCGCAACAGTACGATCATGAACAAGCCTATTTGCTTTCCGTGAAAAGTTATGTGTCAGGGCAACAAATTGATGCAGAAAATCTCGATGCCATGACTTTCATTTTGAGTTTGCAGCGCTACCTGCAAAGCAATTTCCGTGATTCCAATGCGTGGATGATTCTCGGCAATATGATGCAGAATGCGCAGGATATGCGCCTCGCCATGATGGCGTATCAACGTGCGCATCGGGTTAATCCTCACGATCACACACTTGCTTTGGCTTATGTAGGTACAAAACTTGCCGAAGCTGAACAAAAAGCCAACGATGCGCTTGATTGGGAAGTCATTGAAATACTTGAAATGATGTTGACGAGTGATGATTTGCAGGCAGGGCAGTATGAAAATGCCTTGATGTATCTGGGAATTGCGAGTTTTCAGGGGCGTGATTACCAGAAAGCCGAACAGGCATGGCAACGCTTGTATGAACGCTTGCAGTCGTTTTCTGATGTGCGACCTGTGCCCGAAGCCGTGCTTGCATCACTTGAAGCCAGTATTGCACAAGCACGCGAAAGATATTCATCCAATGAAAGTATAAAAACATCTGAAGAGAAACTGTCTGAATTCAAACTCGAAATGACAGTTGTGCTGAGCGAAGCAGCGAAAATACAACTGATGAAAATGCCTTTTCCAAAACAGGCGACAGTCTTTATTTACGCGCGCGCAGCGGGAGAAAATACAAGTCCGATGCCTTTGGCTGCGATTCGTGAACCCATCGCACATCTCGATGTTTTTCCGCTCAGGTTAACGCTCAGGCAAGCTCATGCGCTGATGGGCAAGGATTTAAATGCAGAAGCACGATTGGCCATTACTGCGCGTCTTTCCTTGCAAGGTGAGGTAAAAGCTGCGCAGGGAGATTGGCAGAGTGAATCTTTTGTGTATGAACATGAACAAAAAATTCAACCCATTGTGTTGAATCTTGATAAGGCCTTGTAGCTTGTAGAAGGTGAAAGGCGGCTTGAGCTTTACTGTGCCAGTGTGTATGGTGCGCTCGCAATCTTTCGTGACTCCTTTGATTTTGAATAGAGGTAAACAATGAAAATTATTTTGCTCGGAGCGCCCGGCGCAGGAAAAGGTACGCAAGCCCGTTTTTTAATGGAGAAGTACAACATTCCCCAAATTTCTACAGGCGATATGTTAAGGGCTGCGGTAAAAGCTGGTACAGAGCTTGGCAAACAAGCCAAGGAAGTGATGGACAGTGGTGCTTTGGTCACTGATGACATTATTATTGGGCTGGTTAAGGAAAGAATTGCAGAGCCGGATTGTAAAAATGGTTTTCTGTTTGACGGTTTTCCCAGAACCATTCCACAAGCGGAAGCACTTCAGGAACAAGGTGTTGCGATTGATGCGGTGGTGGAAATCGCCGTAGATGATGAGGAAATTGTTAGCCGTTTAAGTGGAAGAAGAGTGCATCCGGGTTCTGGTCGGGTGTATCACGTGATTTATAATCCGCCGAAACAGGAAGGGCTTGATGATGAAACAGGAGAAGCCTTGATTCAAAGAGATGATGACAAGGAAGCGACTATTCGCAAAAGGCTTGAGGTTTATCATCAGCAAACCAAACCCTTGGTCGATTTCTACAAAAAACTTTCCAATAACAATAGCGCCACCCGTTGCGCAAGTGTGCAAGGGGTTGGCAGTGTTGAGGAAATCAAACAAGCCGTTTTTTCTGTATTGGCTTGATTTAATTTCACAGTCAGGTTTGCAGAGGGTAGCCAGTTGAAAACCGTCGGCGTGTTGCTGGTCAATCTTGGAACACCGGACAAGCCAGAAAAACCTGCTGTACGTGCCTATCTGCGAGAGTTTTTGATGGATAGGCACGTTATTCATTTGCCCTGGTTATTTCGTTTTCTGCTTGTTTATTTTCTGATTGTCCCCAAACGCCTCAAGGCTGTTACTCAGCTTTATCAAGGTATCTGGCAGCAGGATTCTCCCATTCGCAGCATTCTTTATGCGCAGGCAGAAGCGTTGCAACAGCGTTTGCAAAATCGCTCCGAACGTTTTTATGTCAAACCTGCCATGACCTATGGCCAGCCTTCTATTTTGAATGGCATGACTGAATTACTGGAAAAACAAATCGACACACTGGTTGTGTTACCCCTTTTCCCGCAATATTCAGCAACGATTACGCTTCCCGTGAAAGAACGTGTCGAAAAAGCGCTCAAGCAACTCGATTTTCGAGGTGAATACCATTTTGTAGAGCACTACTTTAATCATCCGCTCTATTTGAGTGCACTTGCCGAGCAAATTCATGAGTCTGCGCTGGAACATAAATTCAAACAGGTGTTGCTGTCTTATCATGGAATTCCGAAATCCTATGTGGAAGCAGGTGATCCTTATTACCAACAGTGTCAGGCAACCACCCGCATGCTTGAAGAAAAGTTGAGTGGTTTGGGCATTCATATTTGTGAGAGTTATCAATCTCGTGTCACCGCAGAAGAGTGGATTGGCCCTTACACCAGGGAAAAGGTCTTACAAATTGCTCAGGAGGGTCAAGTGAGTCTGGCGGTTATGTGCCCGGGCTTTTCCGCAGACTGTCTTGAAACAATCGATGAGGTAGGAAAGGAATACCGCAAACTTTTTATCGATACGGGTGGCTCGTTTTATTTCACTTTTCCTGCGTTGAATATTCGCAACAAGCATATCGAGCTGATGGAAAATCTGGTTCTGGATCATATGCCAGTTTGAGATATGGCTTCTAACTAGTTGATATTAAAAAGAAAACATAGGGAGGCTTTGGGTCGTTCGAACTTTGTATCTGACAAAAAATCTTTTATCCGAGCTGTGTTTCTTTCAGATAATTCTCTGAATCCACTTTGGGTTTTGTACGAAACTTTTTGCCGTGTTCCTGTTTTGCTTGCGTGTTTTTCTTTTGAACGGGACCGATTTGGAAAACGCAAAACAAAAAATAAAAACATTCGTAGGAATTCCTGTGTATCTAAAAGTAAAATTTTTTTAATAAATACTGGACATTAGTAGATTTCTTCTTATTATCTGACGTGTTGAAGTGTAAAGACGAAATATATTTTTGTTTTTTGCTTCGACATCCTAAAAATAATTTTCCATCAGCTGAGGAAATCAACAATGGCAAAAACAAAAAAGAAAGCGACTGGTCGTAAAGCAAAGGCATCAAAGGTTGTGAGCGCTGCTCAAAAGCTTGATGCTTTAAAAGCAAAACTGGAAAAACAGGCTAAAGCATCTATCCAGAAGAAGTTGGATAAAGCCAAGAAGAAACTTGCTGCTGCTGCTGCGAAGAAAGCTAAAGCTGCTGAAAAACGCGCTGCTGCTGCTGCGAAGAAGAAAGCTGCTGCTGCTGCGAAGAAAGCTAAAGCTGCCGAAAAGCGTGCTGCCAAGAAAGCTGCTGCTGCCGCTAAAAAAGCTGCCAAGAAACCAGCTGCGAAGAAAGCTGCTAAAAAGCCAGCCGCCAAAAAAGCTAAAAAAGCTAAAGCTGCTAAAAAACCAGCCGCTAAAAAAGCTAAAAAAGCCAAGGCTGCTAAAAAACCAGCCAAGAAGAAGTAGTTAGCTTAAGGCTTTACATACAAAGCCGCTTGTTGTTCCTCGGAGCAGCAGGCGGCTTTTTCTTTTCAGCGCAGGATTTATATAATGTATCGTCCTTTACATCTTGTTGATTCATGCCCGAATGACGACTTTTAATTTACAACATGATTTTCCTGCCACACCGCCTGCAAGAATCTACTCAGCATCTGAAAAACGGAATTACATCGAAGACATTCTTTCGTTATTAAAGGCACGTGATGCCTGTTTAATTGCGCATTACTATACTTCGCCTGAAATTCAGGAGCTGGCCGAACTGAGTGGTGGTTGTGTTTCAGATTCGCTGGAGATGGCACGTTTTGGAAGCAAGCAACATGCTTCTACTTTAATTGTGGCGGGTGTGCGTTTTATGGGGGAAACCGCAAAAATTCTCAGCCCCGAAAAAACCGTGTTAATGCCAACACTTGAAGCCACCTGTTCTCTGGATATTAATTGCCCGATAGAGGCATTTTCTGCATTCTGTGACCAGCATCCGAATCATAAAGTCGTTGTTTATGCCAACACTTCCGCTGCTGTCAAAGCGCGTGCAGATTGGGTGGTGACTTCAAGTATTGCACTTGAAATTGTTGATCATCTCGCTTCCGAAGGAGAAAAAATTCTTTGGGCACCTGACAAACATCTGGGTGCCTACATTCAAAAACAAACGGGTGCCGAGATGTTGATGTGGAACGGTGCGTGTATTGTGCATGAGGAGTTCAAGGTTAAAGGTTTGATGGATTTGAAAGCCATGCACCCTGAAGCAGGTGTGCTGGTGCATCCTGAATCACCTGCTGCAGTGATTGAAATGGCCGATGCGGTGGGTTCAACCTCACAACTCATCAAGGCCGCACAGAATTTACCCATGCAGTCTTTTATTGTGGCAACTGACACGGGTATTTTTTACAAGATGCAGCAGGCAGCACCCACCAAGCAGTTTATCGCTGCACCGACAGCAGGTGAGGGTGCAACGTGCAGAAGCTGTGCACATTGCCCATGGATGGCGATGAATGAACTGGATAATTTGTACGCCTTGCTCAAATCAGAAGATGTATCGGCAAACGAAATTCGGGTGGAAGCGGATTTGATTGAAGCGGCTTATAAACCACTGAAACGCATGCTCGATTTTTCAGCAGCGCTTAAAGCTTGAGCTGTTTGTTTTCATTTTCGATTGCTTCAATCCGTGCTTCGACTTTACTTTGCATCTGGAAGTTGCCTTTGGTGAGTGGCAGCGCAAGTTGAAGTTGTTCTACGGCTTTCTGATTCATGCCATAAAGGTAAAAATATTCTGCTTTGGCAATATAAACACCCAGTTGATGACCACTCAAGCCATAGGCTTCTGCCAACCGTCTCCAGATGTAGGGGTCTTCATTATTGCTGATGCTTAAACTTTGCAGCAGATAGGTTGCTTCGCCCAGTTGTCTGTTTTTAAGCAGTGTTTCTGCGTACAAAACCGACAAGGGATAATTTCCAGGATGCAAGGACAAACCTGATTCAAGTATTTTTTTGCTTGCTGCGAAATTATCCGCTTCAAATTCGATTTCAGCTTTGGCGAGCAAATAGGCAATGCGCATGGGTTTGTCGGCACTGAGTTTTTCGAGCAGTTTTCTCGCTTCCTTGAAGCGTTTTAATTCGGTATAGCAAATCACCAGACCATATTGAACGCCAACCTGTTGTTCACCCCGACTTTGCTCCGCTTTAACTTCCAGTTGTTTGGTGAGTTTTTCCAACTGATTGGTTTCAATCACTGCCAGACGATATTTAATCAACTGAAAATCGAGTGAATCACTGCTGCGAGATTCAGGATATTTTTCACTGCGCGAGCGTGCATCGGCAATTCGACTTTCAGTCACCGGATGGCTCAACAGATATTCAGGAGGGCGATTTCCCGCGAACTGATTGCTTTTGTAGAGCTTGGTAAAAAAGCTGGTCATGGCTTGAGGATTGATGCCAGCCTGCGCAAGCGTTTGCATACCAATTCGGTCGGCTTCCTTTTCATTGTTTCGGCTAAAACTCAAGGCGTTTTGTTGATCCAGTGCCTGGGTTGCGGCCATTGCCCCCATGCCTTGTTCGATTCCGGCTGTGAACAACAGCAAAACACTTGCGAGATAGGCACCCAGTGTAGCGACCTGTTGATTCTTTTGACGGTCAATCATGCGTGCAAAATGGCGTTGGCTCAGGTGAGCAATTTCGTGCGCCAGTACGGCAGCCAATTCATCTTCATTTTCTGCATAGGCAAACAAGCCTGTGTTGGCACCAATGACACCACCAGGCATGGCAAACGCATTAATGTCAGGATTACGAATCAGCAGGGTACTCAGGCTTTTGACTTTCAATTCACTGTGTTCGGCGAGGGTATAGCTTAATGCCTGCAAGTATTCCTGACTCAAAGGATCACCGATGACAGGAAGTTGCGCGCGCGCTTGTCTGAGCAAGATGTTGCCGATGACTTGTTCTTTTTCAGGTGAGATAACGCCAGAGAGTGGATCATTAAGTTCTGGTAGCGGATTGCTTTCAGCAAAGACAAGCCCTGAGCCAGTAAGTAGCAGAGAAATGGTGAGCATGAGGGCGCTTGCTTTCATAGGGTTATTTTAGCGAGTTCATCAAAGTGATAGAATATGCACGCTTTGGTTTCCAGTGTTATCTGAATCAAATGACTAACATCATTTCATTTGAGTGACAGATAAAATTTTGATGATGAGCGAACAGATTACTGAGACAGTTTTGGATGCCAAAGGTTTAGCCTGCCCGCTTCCCTTGTTAAAAATGAAGCTTGCACTCAACAATTTGTCGCCAGGGCAGAAGCTTGTGGTCTGGACAACAGACGAAGGTTCAATCCGTGATTTCCAAAGTTATTGTGCAATCAGTGAACATAGTTTGTTATCGGTGTGTCAAACCGGTACGCATATCGAATTTGTGATTCAGAAGCGATTAACAAACACGTAATAGCGAATTTTTCAGAGTAAGTTGAATATGATTACAGGCAGTATTGTGGCGCTGGTTACTCCCATGCAGGCTAACGGTGAGATTGATTGGCTTGCACTTGAACAGCTGGTGAGCTGGCACATTGAATCCGGTACGCATGCGATTGTGGCAGTGGGTACTACGGGTGAATCTGCGACATTGAGTGTTGAGGAACACACGCAAGTGATTGAGCGTGTCGTTGAATTCAGTGATGGTCGCATTCCTGTGATTGCAGGTACGGGTGCAAACAGTACCAGTGAAGCGATTGAGCTTACGCGTAATGCAAAATCAGTGGGTGCAGATGCCAGCTTGCTGGTGACACCTTACTATAACAAACCCATGCAGGAAGGCTTGTATCAACATTTTTGTAAAATTGCACAAGCGGTTGATATACCGCAGATTCTCTACAACGTACCTGGCAGAACCGCCTGCGATATGTTGCCCGAAACCATTATCCGTCTGGCAAAGGTTGCGCCAATTTGTGGTGTCAAAGAAGCAACGGGGGATTTGTCACGTCTGGATACCTTGTTAGCGGCAGGTCTGAAAAATTTCGCCTTGTATTCCGGTGATGATGCAACCGCGTGTGACTTTATATTGAAAGGCGGGCATGGTGATATATCAGTGACCGCCAATATCGTGCCTGTGCAAATGGCGCGTATGTGTGAAGCAGCACTTGCGAAAAATGTTTCCGAAGCAAAAGCGCTGGATGCAAGTATTGCCGATTTCCATCGCCTGCTTTTTTTGGAATCCAATCCGATTCCTGTGAAATGGGCACTGCATCATCTTCAAAAAATTGAATCCGGTATTCGTTTGCCATTAACGGTTTTGTCTGAAAAAAATCAGGTAATACTTGCACAGGCGCTCACGCCTCTTATATCGGAGTAAACGGTTTGTTGTTTTTAAAGTCAGATTCAAGTCGAAAACTGCTGATACTTTTTCTGGTATTAGCCAATACGATGTTGTTATCTTCCTGCGCCGTGTTTAATCGTTTTTTTCCAGACAAGCGTCTGGATTATCAGAAGCATCAGTCGAAATCAGCAATACATTTGCCTGAGGGTATGCACGCTTCAAGAATCAGGGACAGTATGCCTGTTCCGCCCATTGCTGATTCCCTGAGCAAACTTCCTTTACCTGAAAAAACCGTTCGTCCCGCCCCATTAAAAATTGGTTTGATGAATAATGGTGTGCAGAAAAGAAGTGTCGGTGAGAATGTGTGGTTATTTGTTGATAAACCACCCAGTCAGGTGTGGCCAGAGTTGCAGAATTATCTGGAAAGCCGTGAATTGAGTCAGGCGCTGGCTTCACCACAATCAGGATTGCTGGAAGCAGGCTGGATTGAAGCAGGGTACAAAGCGCTTGCAGATGCTTTGGGAAGCCCGGATTTACCTGCATTTCGTTTCAGAATTTTTTTACAACCTGCCTTGCAAAGAAATACAGCACATGTGCAGGTAAGGATTTCACTCGATGCGTCAAGCTGGCCAGAGTTGTCGCATACGCTTGCGCTTGAAGAATTGATACTGGATGACATTGCGAGCTTTATTGCAGGGCGACTCGATGATCAAAGTTCTGTTTCACTGCTTGCCCAGCAAATGCAAAGAAGTTTTACAGTAGACTTGGCAGAACGCGATGGACATGAATTTTTAATCATCAATCAGGATTTTAATCAGTCGTGGGTGCTTGTGGGCAAGGCCATCAGGGATTTGTCGATGCCCTTGTATGATTTGAATCGCAGTTTTGGTTTGTATTATCTAAGCAGTTCACATGCTTCTGCGAGAGATTTCAGTTTTACGCGAAGGCTGGATCAATTCAAATCATTGAAAAATCATCAGGATTTTCAAATTCACGTGATTGAAGAAGAAGACGGTTGCAAGGTGAGTGTGCAACTTTCTGACGATACACCTGCCGATAAAGCCTTTTCACACTTTGTGCTTGCAGCCTTGTTAAAACAAATAGACGGCAACAAATAGTTGTGAGGCGTGAGTGCGAGTCAGTTCAATAGGAAGTGGTAGTAAGGGCAATGGTACTCTGGTTCAGGGCAGTGGGGGTGTTTTGTTAGTTGATTGTGGTTTTGGTTTGAAAGACACGCTCAATCGTCTTGCAGAAAAACATATTACCCTCAAAGACATTGATGCCATTCTTGTGACGCATGAACATAGTGATCATGGAAAAGGTGTGGGCATGCTCGCCAGACATGGCAATGTTCCGGTTTATTGCAGTGCAGGAACATTCAGCGCCTTGAAAGCCAGAGATATTCTCGATGATGCACATGAAGTGCAAATCCTCGCTGCTGATCAGGAAATACAACTGGCAGGTATGCGCGTGACCCCGATTGCGGTGCCTCACGATGCACGAGAATGTTTTCAGTTTATATTTCGTGATGATGAAACCTGTTTCGGCTTGCTCACCGATACAGGTTCGATTACACCGTATTTGCTCGATGTTTATAAAGAATGCCAGCATCTGCTGCTCGAATTTAACCATGACTGGAACATGCTGTGGGAAGGTGTTTATCCTGAAAGCCTGAAAGAAAGAGTTTCAGGCCGTCTTGGTCATTTGAGTAATGAACAGGCGATGTATTTTCTTGAAAACCTGTCACGCCATGAGCTGAAAAACCTGATTATTTCCCATATCAGCGAACAAAATAATTCGAGCCACTTGTTGCAGAATTTGCTTGCTGAACGAAATGTTCATAGAGACGCCGAAATTGTTTTTGCTACACAAAACACGGGTTTTGACTGGATTCATTGTTGTTAGCTGGATTTGAGACCTGTTTATGGCTTTGGTAAGTGGAAAAAATATTCATCTGGCTTTTGGCGCTGATGCCATTTTTGATGATTTTGAATTCAAAATTGAGCCAAAGGAGCGGCTTTGTATTGTTGGTCGTAATGGTGCAGGTAAATCGACCTTGTTCAAATTGCTATGCAAGCAAATTGTTCCTGATGAGGGTGAGCTGAATTTTCAAAGAAATCTGAAAATTTCCATGATGGATCAGGAAGTTCCACAGGCCAGTGCAGAAAATTGTTATCAGGTAATCGCTGGTGGTTTGGGCAGGCAGGTGGATGTATTAAACGACTATCATGCCTGTTTGGCTTTGCTGGAAAATGATGCAGAGAATGAAGTGCATCAAACCCGCTTACAGGAACTGCAACAGGAAATTGATAACAAGGGTTTGTGGGAGGTTGACCGCGACATTCGCAAAGCCGCTTCTCTGCTGGAAATTGATGTGGCTAGCGAGTTTGCTGGTTTGTCGGGAGGGAGAAAGCGACGTGTGTGGTTGGCAAGAGCGTTGGTGAATGAACCAGATATTTTGTTGTTAGATGAACCAACCAACCATATTGATCTGGAAACCATTCTCTGGCTTGAAAACTTTTTGTTGAACTGGCAAGGCACACTGGTATTTATCAGCCATGATCGAAGTTTTATTTCCCGTCTGGCGACACGCATTGTGGATATTGACAGAGGCAAGGCAAGTTCATGGCCAGGTTCCTATCAGCAGTATCTGGAGAAAAAACAGGAAAGCCTTGAGCTTGAAGACAAACATAACAAGCTGTTCGACAAGAAACTGGCTCAGGAAGAAGTCTGGATACGCCAGGGCATTAAAGCCAGACGCACACGCAATGAAGGCAGGGTAAGAGCGCTCAAGGCGCTAAGGGAGCAAAGAAAGCTCAGGCGAGAGCATCAGAGTAAAGCACGCTTTGAAATTTCCAGCGCAGAGCAAAGCAGCAAACTGGTGATTGAAGCCAGTGATTTATGTTTCAGTTTTCGTAGCAGTTCTGGTGAGCAGGTGATTCTGAATCATTTTTCGAGCCTGATACTCAGAGGCGACAAGATTGGCATTATTGGCCCCAATGGGGTCGGGAAAAGCACCCTGATTAAAATTCTTCTGGGTGAAATCAAACCCGATAGTGGCAAGCTTAAAATTGCAGACAACCTTCAAATTGCCTATTTTGATCAGCTCAGGGAAGCGCTCGACGAAAATAAAAGCATTGTTGAAAATCTTTCCAGAGGCAGTGACTTTATTGAGTTGGGGCAACGAAAAACACATGTCATTACCTATTTAAAGGAATTTCTGTTTAGCCCTGAGCGTTTAAATACGCCACTGTCTGCGTTATCGGGTGGTGAAAGAAATCGTGTGTTACTGGCAAAATTATTTTCGCGCCCCAGTAATTTTCTGGTTCTCGATGAACCCACCAATGATCTGGATATAGATACACTCGAATTGCTTGAAGAAAAGTTGCAAACCTATGAAGGCACTTTGCTATTGATTAGTCATGATCGGAGTTTTCTCAACAACATTGTCACCAGCACGCTGGTTTTTGAGCGTAGTGGTGTTAATGAATATGTAGGTGGTTATGACGACTGGTTGAGTCAAAGTCCTGAATCCGAGCGTCTCGATTATGTACCTGCACAAGCGCCAAGGCAGGAGACTAAAAATACACAGCATCCTGCATCTGCTCATGTGCCTTCTGTATCTTCGACCAAAAAGAAGTTGTCCTATAAAGAAAAACACGAACTGGAGCAGTTGCCCAAACAAATAGAAGCGCTGGAAGCTGAAGTCATGCAGCTTGAGGAGGCTTTGGCCAATCCACACAATTATGCAGAGGGTCGCGCCGAGCACATGGCCGATTTGTCCAGGCAACTGACTGTTGCCCAAAACAAGCTGGATGGTTTGACTGAGCGCTGGATTGCTTTGGAAGATGAGGCGTAGTGAGCCGTTGGTCAGAATGAACTTGTATTGATGGCCGCGAGTCTTACTATCAATCGTTATCAATCTTGAAAAAAGAACAGGCAGAGGCTGTGTCATGTTAATGAATTTAAAACGTATTTTACTGTTGTGGTTTTCCTTGTGGGCACTTACAGCTTGTTCAAACTATGCTGTGGATACCTCCAGAAATGCGTCTTTAGCCAGTTCGATGAAGAGTGCTGCCAATAATCGGCAGGAAACAAGAAAAACACGTCCTCACGAAACACAAGCACCAGCTTATATTGATTATTCAAAGAGTAATCCTGTGCTCAGACATGATGACGAATATGATGCCAGCAAGAAATATGAAGTCGTAGATCCCTTTGAGGAAAAAACCGAGTTTTACGATTACCAGAGAATGAAACAAAAACAACAAAGTCAACGCAGAAGCAATCAGGATGGTACGCCTGAGAAAGAAGAAAAAGCGCCACTTAGTCTCTGGTAGTTAAATTTTTTATGTTCCCGCGTTTTTTGTCGATTGAATGTGCCAGTGAGCTTTGCAGTGTCGCACTTGTGCAGGGGAGTGACATACAGTTTCGTGAAAAGCTTGCACCGCGTGAGCATGCCTATTTAATCCTGCCTTTTATCGAAGCGCTTCTGCAAGAAGCGAAATTGAATTTCGCTGATCTGGACACAATTTATTTTGGCAGGGGGCCAGGTGCGTTTACAGGTTTGCGAGTAGCGGCTGCCATGGCTCAGGGTTTGGCCTTGTCTCATGGGCTTGAAATAAAAACGGTGTGCTCTCTGGGAAATCTTGCATGGCATGCACCTGCCCGATTTTCTTTCAGGGAAGGTGAGCATTTGCTGGCAGTGCTCGATGCGCGTATGGAGGAACTCTATTGGGCAGAGTATGTCTTCAGGAATGGTCGCTTATTAGCCATCGGCGAACCTCGTCTTGGCGCAGTGAATAATTTGTTAGCCATGCAAAGTCAGGCCGCTTTTTTTATCGGGACGGGATGCAGACACTTGTCTGATGTTTTGAATGAGAACACTTGCCTTAATTATGCAACTCTGATGCAGGACGCAGAAGTTTTTCCTCACGCAAAAAACATACTCAAACAGCTTGAAGTGATGCCTGCCGAGTCAAGCCTTTCACCTTTATATTTGAGAAATGATGTTGCCGCAAAAGCGAGGCTGGCGTAAGTATGTTGTTATATCAGTTGATTATTCTGGCACTGATACAGGGATTGACCGAATTTTTACCCATATCGAGTTCGGCGCATCTGATTTTACCTTCTCAGATATTGGGCTGGCCTGATCAGGGCTTGATATTTGATTTGGCGGTTCACCTCGGCACCTTGATTGCTGTGTTGATTTATCTGCGTGTGGAATTGCTGCGCATGTGTAGCGCCTGTTTAAGCTTTCCCAAAACCCGTGAATTCAATCAGGATATCAAGCTTGCCTTGTTGATTATGTTGGCGACATTGCCTGCTGTGGTCATTGGTTTTTTTATCAAGGATTTTGTTGAGCAAAATTTGCGTTCTCTGCTGGTGATTGCACTGACTTCCATTGGTTTTGGTTTGGTGTTGGCATGGGCTGATTTCAAAGGAAAGAAAATCCACACATTGTTTTCCATGAACGTGCGTCACAGTCTGGTGATTGGTTTCGCGCAGGTACTTGCTTTTATCCCGGGAACATCGCGTTCAGGAATTACGCTCACCGCAGCTCTGGCTTTGGGTTACGAACGCACCGATGCCTTACGCTTTTCGTTTTTGTTATCGATTCCACTGATTCTGGCGGGCAGTTTGCTTGGCGCACTGGAGTTGATCAATGCAGAGGTCACATTGTCTGTCTGGCGTGATTTGCTTTTAGCGATGCTGGTGTCGGGTGTGAGTGCGTATGTGTGTATGCACTTGTTGATTACCTGGGTAAACAGAGTGGGTATGTTGCCGTTCGTGATTTATCGGGTGCTGTTAGGATTTTTTCTTTTATGGTTTGCATTGCAGATGCAATGAAGTATTTGTGAGCGCATGAAACTATTGCTGTTATTTGATGATGAAAGTCTGCGCGAACAGGCTCACCTTCATGCACAGAGTTTATCTGCCGATGTTTTTACCGAGGTTTCTGATTTGACACAATGGAAGCCCTTGTTCAAACAGTTCTCACATTCTGCTTATGACGCTTTGTTACTTCTGCAAATTGAACGCGGCTTGTCGTTATTAAGTCTGGTACAGCATTCGGCGATGAAACCGGTTTATATCGATTTCAATTCGGCTGAATGGCAACGACGGCTGTTCAATATTTCCAGCAAAACCGAACTCGCAGCCAGGGCTTTGGGCCTGGGGCTGGATAAATCGAAACAACACCAGCTTGTTGATGCAAATGCAGGGCTAGGGCAGGACACATTTGTGTTTGCGGCTTTGGGTGCACAGGTACATGCGTGTGAGCGTTCCACCCTGATTTATCTGTTATTGTATGATGCGTTGCGCAGAGCAGAGCAGCACGAACATTTGTGTGATATGGTTTCGCGCATTCAGCTTCATCACATGGATGCAAAAAACTTTCTGGCAACCTTGCCAGATGATTGTAGTGTTCACAGTGTTTATCTTGATCCCATGTTTCCTGACAAAAAACATCAGGCTGCCGCAAAAAAAGAAATGCAGATTTTCCAAACCCTGCTGGGTGCTGATCAGGATGCAGATGAACTCCTTGAGCATGCCATTTCCTTTAAAGCACGTTGTGCTGCGTGTACACGTGTGGTTCTAAAACGCCCGCGTTTGGCACCCGTTTTGAATTCATCTTTGCTTGCGCGGCAGTTGTCAGGAAATTCAACACGCTTTGATATTTATTTCTGAAGTCAAACGCTTTAAATGTCGTCAGCCTGTTTTTGTTTTAATGCAAGTATTTGATTATTAAGGAAATTTCTTCTTATTCTACCAGAGCTTGTACTCCAAAAAGCGCTTGAGCTTTGCTATATGCTTCTATATGGTTAGGCGCTCAAACACTTGTTTGAATCAAAAACAGAGAGCCTTTGTGCTTTCCAAAAGTAATCAGTTTCGCCAAGGTGGCGAGATCATAACAGTGAGTAAAAACTATGAGTGCACAAGATATTTCAATGAGCCTTCTGGGTGTTGAACTTGATCCGGTTGACATCAGCTGGGATCAGAAAGATGTTCAACTTTATTCTGTAGCAGTAGGTGCTCAACCTGAAGATGAGCTTCAGTACATTTATGAGGGAGCGCCTGGTGGGCTGAAAGTATTACCAACTTATGGCGTGGTTCCTGGCCTGGCAGTTGCGGCAGGTCTGGTATCAAAAGTTAAATTCAACCTGATGATGTTGTTACATGGAGAACAATCCATCACCTTGCATAAACCCTTGCCAGTGAGTTTTAAAGGCAAGTTGAAAGGCCGTATTTCCGAGGTTTATGACAAAGGCAAGGCAGCAGTATTGGGTGTGACTGCAGATGCAGTCGATGCCAATGGCGAAAAAATATTCTCCCTGCATTTGACCATGTTTATTCGTGGTTCAGGTGGTTTTGGTGGTGAGCGGGGTTCTTCTGACCCTGTCAATGTGCCACCGGAAAGAGCGCCTGATCACGTCATTCACGATAAAACCACTTTGCAACAAGCGGCTATTTATCGTCTGACAGGGGACATCAACCCGATTCACATCGACCCGAACTTTGCCCAAATGGGAGGTTTTGCGAAGCCCTTCCTGCATGGTTTGTGTACCTATGGTTTTGTTGGTCGTGCAGCACTGAAAGCACTGTGTGGTGGCGATACTTCCAAATTCGTGGGTTTTCAAGCGCGTTTTGCAGACCGCGTTGAGCTGGGCGATGAAATTATTACCAAAATCTGGGACATGGGTAATGGTGAAGCCATTATTCAGGCCGAATCACAGAAGGGTAATATCGTGCTTTCTCAAGCAAAGGTGACTTACAAGCCCTGATACCTCTGTCTCAACTTTAATAATCAAGCCGGTTCACCTATAGTGCACCGGCTTTTTTTTGTCTGAAATGAAGGTCTGATGTCTATTCCTGTACACCAACATGAACTGGATGCAAGGGGCTTGTTTTGCCCTGAGCCTGTCATGCTTCTGCACAAGAAGATTCGTGAAATGGTCGCGGGGGAAGTGGTGTTAATCAGGGCGACAGACCCTTCAACCCAAAGAGATATACCGAAATTCAGTACCTTTCTTGAGCACCCTCTGCTGATGCAGCAGGAAGCCATGCAACAGGACAATGAAAAGGAATTTCTCTACTGGATTCAGAAGCGGGCAGGTTAACCCCGATTCGATTCAATCAGCATGGAAATGGCCGCGATGGCTTCGGGATCATGGTTTTTGATTTTATTTGCCATGTGATGCTGAAAGAAATATTTGAATTCAGGGTGATTGCGTGCTTCTACCAGAGAGCGGTCACCTGCCAGCACGGGGCTGGATTGCACCTGATTATAGTCAACCAGCATGCCATCGATTTGCCCTTGTTTGTTCAAACGCCAACTGTGAATCTCAATCAGGGTCAGGGTTTTAAAGCCGTCATGCGTCAACGCAGCATGTGTACCGATGCTGTCGGGAATGGTTTGTGTGGCAATGCCATCGCTACCTTTGGGGCAGTAGAAGCGGGCTGAGGCGGTAAGCTCTTCAACTTTGTAGGCAGGTGCTTCATAGAAAACTTCGTTGGTGTGTGGATTTCTATAGCCTTGCCATTGCCCATCCAGCGGATCGTTAATTTCGGTGCAGGGCATGAGCTTGTTTAACCAGGGCACCATGCCTTGAACTTTGCCTGTGGAATCCAGTGACCAGCAGGCAATTTTCAAACTGTAGAGTTTGTCCGGGTTGGCATTGTTGCCATAGAGTATTTCGAGGCCGTCCAGTTCCGGGGCAATCCGGCGAAAAGTTTTTTTCTGGAGGGCAGCGTTTCGCCTGGCGCACAGGCTAATGACGTTGTTGCTGTTTAAACTTCCGTGCTTACTGTATCCCCTTGAGCTACTTGCTTTCATAAGCCAGCCTTGGGTTGCACATGAGTTTTAAAAGTAAATCGCTCTGTGTGTTTACTCAAGGAGCTTTATCCGCGAAAAGAAGCCGTATAGCGACTATCGCAAGCAAAATGAGACGTTGAGCACAAAAGTGGGGGCATTGTCATTCTGAGCGTAACGAACATGAGTGAGTGAAGCCGAAGAATCTCAATGAGATCCCTCGACTACGCTCGAGATGACAGAGGATAAAAAAGGGAGCCGCAGCTCCCTTTTTTAGTTGGTGTGTTATGTGATGATTAGCTTGGCACTAGATTAATTTCGTAGTTGTCTTTCCACACATCAACATTATCTGCACCAAAATTGAAGGTTTTAACCCTTGCAACAATTTTGCGTACCAGTTCGGCATCTTTGATTTGAGTGGAAACCACATCACAGCGGGTCACTGTACCATCGGGTGCAATCACAAGATTAAGGATAATAGTACCTTGCAAAGTAGGGTCGGTGCGCAATGCTCTGGAATATAAAGAGAACAGTATTCCCTTTTGTGCATCGAATACTTTGCGAATGCTTTCCAGACTACGTTGCCCATCTTTGTCGGCAATACGGCCTTGACCACCACCGCCGCCACCGCCAGTACCGATACCACTTTCAACCTGAGTGGTCGCCATGGCAATCAGAGCCTTACCTTGTCCGTCTCCACCAAAACCTGATGAGTCCGAGCTACTGACATTACTGGCAACCTGAATACCGCCACTACCAGCACCGGCACGTGCAGTAATCAACCTGCGGTCAGCCTGTTTGGCGCTCGCGCCACCTGTTGTCAGCGGTTTACTGTCACCCAAATCCAGTTTAAAGCTCTGAAGATCGGCAAGAACACTTTTGGCTGCACTCAGCTCTTTCTCGGCTGCTGCACGAGCTTGTTTTTCAGATTCGGTTTTAGGTGGCTTTTTAGGCTCTGGCTCTTTTTTAGGCTCTGGTTCCGGTTTGGGTTCAGCCTTTTCTTCCACAACCTTGGGCTTTGGTGGTGGTTCTGGTGGCGGTACTTCTTTTTTACGCATCACCACCTTGGCCAAGCGCTCAGGAACTTTCTCTTTTGCATCCCTTGAGCGCTCTGTATAAGGCATCTTGGCAAATAAAACGCCGAATATAATGCCGATTAGCAGGAAGATAATGATAATGAGGCGATACAGACGGTCTTGCTGATCTTTATCCCAGGGAAGAAGCGGGGTAATGCTATAAGCACGAAAATTATCCATTTTCATTAGCCCTCTTTTCCTGTTTGATGACCAGCAGTGAAATACGTGTGAAATCACGTTCTGTGCAGGTAAACATCAATTTACGCAATAACTTATAAGGAATTTCCTTATCAGCCATGATGGTAATTTCACTGGCCTTCACAGGGTCATCAGTATTTGCGCGAATACGTTGAGCCTGTCTGCGCAACTCTTCGGACAAACCGGGAATGGAGTCGTCCTCCAGATTCTTGGCTATTTGAGCATTGGCTACTTCAACGCCCTGTACCAGAATACTTTCGCTGGTGACCATAATAATCAGGTTGTCTTTCAATTCCTTGGTCGCTGTAGATATAGGGAGCACCAGATTGTCGTGGCTGGGAGGTTGTTCCTGAGAGGAATTGACCAGCAGGAAAAACACCAGAATGGTAAAAATATCCATCAGTGCTGTCAGGTTTAAGGCTGATCCCCGATTTCTACGGCGCTTGTGACGTTCAATACGTGCGGCTTTTTTTGACTGAGCCATTAAGCACCTTCCTTGCCATATCTGGCATTGAGCTGCTTGATGGCATCTGCAGGTGCATCACCAATAGCGATACCCGGGAATAATTCGTACTCGTTACCGTTGCTCACCTCAACCCTGACGCTATCCATCGTCTGAATAAGCAGATTATAGGGTGTCTCTTCTTCGAGCAGGATGGTGATATCTTCGATTTCTGGAAAGCTTTCTTTGATACGTTTTAAAGTCGCATTCAATTCTTTGAAGTTGTGTGCGTCTTCAGATTTTTCAATGACTTTCAGAATGCCCGCCGGAAGTACCTTGGTCTGGTTACGATTGCCCAGCACCAGAAAATGCTCGGAAACAGTCACTTCAAACGCAGGTTTGGGTTCGCTTTTTGTATCATTTTGATCAGGGGCTGCTGCACTTGGCAGGTTCAAATCAAGCACTGACAGCTGTGTGAAAGCCGCTGACATCAATAGAAACGGAATCAGTATCACCATCAAATTCAAAAAAGTGATGATATTTAATTCCGTATCGACTTCTTTTCGTCTTCTGCCTCTCATAATGACTCCAGTTGAGTTCTAAAGGTAAAAAAATGCACCAAGCAAGTTTTTTACTTAAGCAGCAGATGATTCTTTTTTGTTTTCAGCGTTGGCTTGCGCTTGTCTAAAGATGTTCAGGAATTTCACAGAAGTCATTTCCAGACTGTCAACAATTTCCCCCGTTCTTGCTTGCAGCCAGGCAAACATAAGCAACATGGGAATAGCAGCAATCAGACCAAATGCGGTGGTGTTCATCGCAATTGAAATACTGGAAGAAAGCAAAGCTGCTTTTTCAGCCGGATCGGCATTAGCAACCGCAGTAAAGGCTTGAATCAAACCCATAATGGTTCCAAGCAGACCGAGCAGGGTGGCGATGTTTGCCAGCATTGCGATGTAGGGAGTGCGTGCCTCAAGGCGAGGAATGACTTCCATCAAGCCTTCTTCCAGCGCCAATTCGATGTCCTCAGTACGGCGAGAATAGGCACTGCGGGAAAGCCCATAAACAATCATGCGGGAAACAGCACTGTCATCATTTTTGGCAACTTCGAGTGCTTGCTTGAATTTACCTTGTGTCAGTACCGGAAAAAGTTCATTCCAGACTTTCTGGTTTTTGGATCTTGTACGTGAAAGATAAATCGTACGCTCAACAACAAATCCAAAGCCAACTACAAGAACCAGCAGGATAATGTACATAAAAGAACCGCCATCCTGCATAAAGTTAATCACGGTTTCAAAGACACCAGGTCCAGCAGCCGGTGCAGCGTTGAGTGCCGTTTCAAGGGCAGCAGGATCAGCCACTGCATCCAGTGAAGTTTGAAGGGTAGTGTTAGTGGTTTCTAGTGTTGTGGCTTCGTTGGCCATCTTGAGTCTCCTACGGCACAGGTGCTGATGTTGTTTATAAAAATATACTCGGGAATTACCTTGCGGCAATTTTTCTCAAGTACATTCCATTGGGTAAATTATGTTTGCTTTTTGAAAAAATTATGATTGTTTTTAAAGCAACTTGCGTGGGGAGCCTTGCCCCGACAGTGGCCTAGAATAGTCCTCTTGCATGGTAGAGGCAAGTGTCAAAACCTGCATTTTTATTCACGGATTTTACTGTCCAGCGTTTTGATAATAATGAATCTCACGCATCACCTCGCTACGATTCAAGGGCTTGTTTTCAAAATTCATGTCCATCTCAAAATCGGTATTTCCCTGGGTTTGTGGTGTTTTTTTCCAGGGAACCAGATAGAGCACGGTAGGTGATTCATTGTCACCACGAATCGTGACACTTTTACCATTTTCAGCCATCACCGACGCGCTATAACATGCCAGCAAAACGACAGGAATCAGAAATTTATGGGTAGAAATATTCATGGTGCATCCTCGGTAGAGGTATCACTGGATTCAGGAGTTTCTGTTATGACTGCATCTGCTTCAACCGTGTTTTGTTGTTGTGTTTGAGCGGGTGGAGCAGAATTTTCATTTGCAGTATTTTGATTGGGTGTTGTCTGGGTTGATGTAGTTTGGGCTGGAATAGTCGATGGTTTTTGTGCAGCAAGCCGGTTTCTCAAATCGATTAGCCAGCTATCCACTTCTTCATCTTTACGGCGGTTGCTTAAGCGGTAGTATTCAAAAGACTCGATGGCCAGTTCCACATCACGCAGATACAAATCTGCCAGCACACCTAAATTATAGTGAGCTTCTGCATATCCAGGTTCAAGCGCGGTTGCTTTTAAATAACTTTGTTTGGCTTCGGGAAACTTGCCAAGTTCGCGATAACATAAGCCGAGATTATTGAGTGCAAATTCATTTTCGGGATTGATTTGTAAAGCTTTCTGGAATGCGGCTTCGGCATCTTCAAATTTTTTCTGATGCATATAAATCATGCCGATATTGGTTTGAGGCCCCGACAGTTGCGGATACTTGCCAGTCATCGATTCAAAGCGGGCAAGTGCATCAGTGAAATTTTTGGTTTGAATACCTTTTTCCAGAGCTTTAAGTGCATCTCTATATTCTGATTGTGTATCTCTGCCAACCTCAACTTTGGGGTGAGTACGTTTTATTGGCTTGGGTAATTGATAATTGCTTTTTTCGGGTATGTAGACTTCTTTGGGTGCGGCTACAGGTGTGCGCTTTATATAAGATAATTCAGTATTGTCGTCCTCATCGGAATCTTCATCTGAATCAGATTGTTCCTGTTGCTCCTTGCTGGTTCCAGTGGCTTTAATACGAGACAGCCGTTCGCTGGTACTCAGTGCACCAGTATCTGTTTTTGTACCTGTTTGAGTTGCACAGCTAACAACTATTGTTGCCAGACAGCAAAGAAAAATCAGGCGCAGTACATGACTGCTGTGTTTAATAGATGGATTCCACATAATAAGTACGTTTTTCTTGTTTTGCGTAGCGGGCAGGAATCAACTTGGCCAATTCGTTGAAACTTTCTTTTATCCATTCGTTATAAATATTATTTTTAACCAGGTCGGTGTTATGTACATGGATTTCAATGGCCTGATCTTCAAAAGGATAGGCCTGTTCTTCAATCAGAATGTCGTATTGCTCCAGTTGTTCGGCGGTAAGCCCTTTAGGTCGCTCACTGTTTAACAAATCACTTGCGAGGATTTGATACACTCTGGCAATACGATAATTGGATGCAGCTGTCCATTCAGCCGAACCCATTTTGGAAATTTCCTGATACTGTACGAGCACGGTATCCATTTGCGCTCTTTTTCTTTCCAGACTTCGCTTGAGTGGTTGTTTGATTTTTATATTTTGATAGCGTCTGTATTCAATTTCGGTAGTTTCAAATCGCATTTGCGCAGCGAGATAGGTGATACGGGGTGTATTTTCTTTTCCGGCACTGGCGTGTGATTTAATAATTTTATCGCTCCAGAAACTCACGCGATAATCGTTATTCTCTGCTTTATAAAAACCTACCAGCTTGTATTGAGCTTCAACATTTTGTTCCAAAGGAGAAGGATAGAGGTTGGCATAATCACGATAGAGATCACGCGCACCTTGAGTGTTATTGGCTTTTTCCTTGAGCTCGGCTGCTTCCCATAATGTTTGTCGTGCCAGTTCAGGATCAGTTTTTTCATAACGTTGCGCGAGAATGATGTACTGGTCTGCGGCCTTATCAAATTGGTCGGTATTCTTGTAGGCAACTGCCATTTTATCGGGGAAGGTTTCAAGCAATTTATGATTAGGGTAAAGACGCCTGAACAGATTCAAGGTTTCAATCGCTTTTTCCCACTGTTTGGCTTCAAGGTACAGATTGGCTGCATCGAAATGTGCTTGCGGACGAATGGTAGAAGTGGGCGCAACTTGTCCCAGGCGTAAAAATTCCTGTGCAGCGGGAACCAGTTCGCCTTTTTCTTTCAAGCTTTCAGCATTTTTATAAATTGAATGCTCAATTTGAGTTTGGTAGGTGTCACGTTGTGCTCTGCTGAAACCATCAAAAGAGAGCACCTTTTGATAGGATTTTTCTGAATTTGTATAGTCTTTCGCATCAAATTCAGCGTTGGCTATGGTTACCCAGGCGGTGCGTTGCATGTCAATAGGCGCGGGTGGGTCAAGTGATACCAGAACGCGGCTGTTTTTGACAGCACCTTCAAAATCCTTGATGGTCAGTTGGTCACGCACGATGTTACCTAATACATTAGGCATGCGTTTATCATCACGATAGTTATCAATAAAGTAACGACTGCTGTCTACTTTTTTGGCGAGAAGCTGGTTCTTGCCTTCTTCATCTCCCTGATAATTTTTCAACATTTGCTGGTAAGACAACAGCACAAAGTAACTCGCATTTGCACCAGCTTCCTTGTTATCTCCAGAAGCGCGTGCAAGTGTTTCAAATTCAACAATGGCCAACTCATATTGCTCACTTTCGTAAAGACTTTCTGCGAGCAGTTTGCGAATTTCCAATGTTTCAGCCGTATCAACGCCATCTTTATTGGCAAAGGTATCGAGATATTCACGATACCATGTGGCTGCCTGACGATAGTCATCAATTTTTCTTGAGCGTTGCGCAATCGAATGATAGTGCCTTGAAACATCAGCAAGATGCTTTTTAATCTCGTCGGTTAATTCTTCTTTCTCTTCTGCACTATAATTTCTTTCTGGTGAACCTTCTGCAACAAAACGCTTCCAGTACTCGCTGTGAATACCAAATCTTTTTACGTAATCAATTTTGCCAGGCAGAACCATGCTGGGGAAACCACCATCCTGATAGGCCTGCAAAATATCACTTTGCATGATGGGGGCTTCTTTATGGAAGGGGTAGGCTTCAAGAAAAACATCATAGGTGGTTGCTGCGTCTTTGTAGCGTTCCTGATTGATGTAGTTGTGATGAAGCTCTCTGTAAATAGCCAGCTCATAAGGGCGATTGCCAATGCTGTCGAAATATTTTTTGAGTTCTTCGGGATTGGACAGGTGAGAGAAGGACAAGGCAACAACGCGGTTGGTATCGTTGATTAACTTGTCATCAACAGCGCCACTGGATTTTTTTTGTTCCAGTTGATCTCTTAATTTAACGAAATCATTAATGGCGAGTTCGTATTCATTAATCTTGAACAAGCTCCAGCCATGTTTATATAAAGCATGATCTGCAAAACGCATATCTGTTTTTGAATTGATGGCAGCATTATAAGCTTCGCCAGCGGTGATAAAATCACCTGTTGAGAAATAGATTTCAGCGCGTCTGAATTGTGCTTCCGTATAATAATCACTATCGGGATAGTGTTCAGAGATTTGATCCAAAGCCCAGGCGACTTTGTTTTCATCTCCTTGTGAATCATAGGCTGCAGCCAGCTGGTAATAAATAATGTCATTGTTTTCAGCGACAGGATTTTCTTTTACCACGCGCTCATAAATATGAATGGCATCGTAGTAGGAATTTTGATTTTGCTTGTCGAGTTCAACAATTCTGGCTTCCGCATTTGCAATGTCTTGTTGATTTTTACTCAGTTGCTCTTTACGGCTTTGTTGTAAAACAGGGTCTTCAGTTTCAGGTAACTCGGATATTTTTGTGTTTTCCTGATCCAGCTTGTCGATTTGGTCTGCCAGGTGTGCTTGTTCAAGTATGCGATCTTCTGTCGCAATCAGGCTCAGGTTGGCAATACGTTTTGCAGACTCTTCCTTGATCAAAACATCATCGGTTTCCTTGAGTGCTTCTTCATAGCTGCTGATGACATCTACTGCACTCAGGTTTTTGGCCTTCACGTTTTGTATGGTTGGGGGAGTTGCCGCAATATCTCCCAAAGTGACCAGTTTGCGTTGTTGTTCTTTATCACCGCTGTAGGTGCCAAAAAGCCCTTCACAGGCATTGAGCGTAATAACAAGACTAATACAAAGACTGACTTTAACAAGAAGACTATACATGCTTGAAAATTTCTCTGGAGAGACCATTAGCGACTCTCTCCTGTAACGATACTATCCTGTAAGCGGGCAGTGGCGAGTTTGGCTTTGGCTTTGAAATTTTTATATTCCCTCTTACGCTCGTCGAGAGTTTTCAAGGCGAGCTCTCGAATATACTTTTGGTGCTTGAGTGACAAGAGTTCAAGCTGATTAATACGAAATTCTACATTCTCGGCAGCCTGGACAATGGTAGGCATGTAGTCTTTGGATGATTCTACGCTGGCTATTCCGAAAACAATTTGTTGTTGATGTTGCTCTGTCTTTGCCAATAAGGTTTGTAGCTCGTCATATTGTGCACGAATTTTCCATTGGCGTTCATTCATGGTTTGATTCATTTGCCACGCATTGATACCTTCAAGCAAACGCAGGTAATCGCGTTGCTGCTGAAGCTCGCCTTCAGTTTCGTAGTCGAGCAGGCTATGTATGTATTCAATTCTTTGCAGATACTTTGCTTGTGCTTCCGTAGGCGCTGCAAGAAAGTCATTTTGATGATTGATACGAATCAGCTCTTGTTCAAGCATTTGTACACGCTGTCTGGTGCTTTGTAATCTGGCTCCGCTGAGAAAGGCTTTGGCTTCTGGTATGAGTGGATCAAATTTGGAATGATGGGTTTCATTTTGTGATTTGAATACTTCGAAGGTGTGTCGTTGTTTTTCCATCTCACGTTTTAGAAGTTCAAGTTCCCAGACATTCTGGCGCATTACGGCAAAATGGTTGGAAGCGTATAAATCAAGCAAAAAGTTGGTTTCATTTTGCTGTGTTCGTATCCACGAAGGATAACGCGATTGTGTTTCGTGAACTTTCAGTGAATCAATATCGGGGGGTAGAAGTTTTTCCAGCCAGGTATCCGAGTTGACGATTTCGATAGTTGCATCCACATCAGCAATCAGGCGATCGTAAAATTCGGAAGCTTCGTCATAGCCACTTAAAGCCAGATGTGTCGATTTAAGTTTTTCAAGTGCATAAGGTTTATAGAGATAGCTTTTTCCAACAAAAACATCAAAAGGATTACGTTTTGAGAGATTTACCCAGTAAGCAAAGGAAGTTTTATATTGTTCTGTTTGTAGCTCAATCCAGGCTAAAAGATAAAGTGCTTCGCTGGAATACAAACCTTCGTAGCCGACTGCTTTCAGGTAAAGTTTTGCATTTTCAAATTCATCTTTTTGAAGATAGTACTTGCCCAGGCTCAGATTGGCGAAATCCTGAATACTTCTGGTTTCCAGATCGTTACGCTTTGTTTGGGTAAGCTCGATGAGTATAGGTAGAAAAAATTCTTCATTACCTGTGATGATTCCTGCATTGGCAAGATTGTATTTAATGTAGGCATTTTGTGTGGCAATCTGGTTCAAACTGCTAATGTGTTGTGCCAAGGCATCTTTATCGCCTTCGATAGCATAGATGTTTGCCAAAAGAATTTTGTGCTCCAGTTCCTGATATTCCTCTTGTTGGGAAATTTTATTTATCAGTATGTTTTTCCCTTGTTCCAGTTTGCCCTGATAGGTGTACATACGTGCAAGCTGAAAATAAATCTGATTGAGTGTTGCCTGAGTGATTTTGCCTGCGCGAATTTTGTCGAGCGATTGTTCAGCTTCTTCGGGTAGCCCTTCAATAACATAAAGTTGTGCTTGTAATAACAGCGCGTGTTCATTGTTGCGCGCGTATTGTTGTTTTTGAAAACCAACATTGGTTTTAATCAGGGATTCATAATAATTCTGGGTAAAGAAATCGAGCAGTGCTTCACCATACGCAAGGTCATGGACTTTGTGTTGTTTATCGATATAACCTGATTCGTCCCGTGTTAATAATGGATCCGGGCTAAGTAGAGCTTCGTTTTCTGCGCGGGATTTTTCTTCCGATTTTTTGAAAGGGTTAAGCGACCATGTGCGTTTAGGTTCATTCTCGGCATGCAGGATACCTGTGTTCAATAACAGCAAGGCCAGCACCACACGAGGAGCAAGCTTTTGGCCTATATGAAAGAAATCAGGAAAATGCATATACAGTAATAAACCTTGACCTTACTACCACTCTTTAAATTCAAATTCGACTTTTTGTTTTTCGGTATTATCGATAATGGCCAGTTCAATATATTTTCTTGAATTGGGTTTGAAGAAGTTATATTTGGCGGCTCTTTTGACTTCCCGGCCATCGATAGAATATCCATTCAGCACAACCACAATCTCATGGTTACCCGGGGCAAGATTGGCCGTGTGTATGCGTTGTATGGCACCTTTTTTCAAGGCATCGACTTCCTGTTTTGTATAAAGGTGGTGTTCAACCACTTTGCCATCTACTTCCAGCTTTAGCCCATCTATCCTGAAAAAATTACCCTGATTGATAGAAAGGAAGAAAGCTGCTTGCGAACTCACGGGTGTGAGAATTTCTTCTTCCAGAATTGCCAGCTCTTTATTGAGTTCAAGAATTTCGCTTTTCAGTGTTTGAACCTCTTGCTCCAGCGTGGTCGCATCCAGTTGACCAGAAATACTATTACGAAATTGTTTGCGGGAATCCTCCGCCTTTGCAGCGGGGGTAGAATTAGATGATCGGAATTCGATGCTGATGGATTGTTCCAGCTCCTTGATTCGCTCATCCAGAGATTTACTTTGGGTTTCAGACTCATCAAACAAGTCTGCCGCCATTGCAGGTTGCCAAAGCATAGTACCTAGCAAGAGTAAGGTAGTTGTGAAAATCTGTAAGGTGCTTCTATATAGACGCATGTTTCTATACCTATGTCTTTAAAATTAAAAATAAATTCCAAGCCCAACAAAAAATTTCAGGGCGCTGGAATCTGCTATGGCTCCGCCTGATTCTATGCTGTCTTTATTCAGTGCCAGTTGTAGAACCAGTTTATCATTAGGGTGTAATAAACGAGTGCCGATGGAAAGGCTTCCCAGATTATTTTTAACATTGTTAATTTCAAGTTTGCCCTTGCCGTATTTCACATAAAACTCATTATGCAGGGCAAAGCCATTTTCCCAGAAAACCGTGCCCTCAAAAAAATTGTAACCCAGTGAAGCATCGTAACGAATCAGGCTTTCATCAACTGCAGTGCTTGCATTGGTGGGGTCAAGGCGACCTGAAATACTGCTGCTACCATAATCCACATCGATAAAAAAACGATGATTCAAATGAAAACTGCCTTTAACACCAAAAATTCCCTGAGTGTCAAAGTGTTCGATATTGTAGGTGCCGAGATAGGCAATAATCTCGAAGTTTTCGCTGTCAATTCGCGCTTCTTTAAATTCTTCCTGACTGATGTGTGGATGCACAAGACCTTCGCGGTTTCCTTCAATGTCGAGCAAATCATCTGCGTATAACGCGGAGCTCAGCGATGCCAGAAAGCACATCGTGACTGGTACGAGTACCTTGAAGAAATGTCTTGTTCGCAAGCTATTCATGCTATTTAGAAATTACCTGAAAAGTTTATGAAGATAGCACTTCCACTGTTTGAAATGTTTTCTTCATTGGCGTATTCGTTTTTCATATAAGTGTAGCCTGCATCAATGCCGATATTCCGTAAACGGCGCTCAGGGTTGTTGTTACCCAGCTTCCACTTGCCAGTGACACCCAATTCCTGGGCTTCCTGTGCACTCAGATGACGATGATCACTGAAATAAGCTTGCGGTGTCACCACAACATCATCGGTGAAGTATTTGCTTTCATCCAGCTTCAAAAGTTTAACGTGGTATTGCAAGGCAAAGCGCTCGCTTCTTGCCTTGAGCAGGGAGAATTCAACACTGTTGCCACTTTGTCCCCAGTCATTATTCAGGAGTTGTAATTCGGTTTTCAAAAAACGATTTTTCCCCAGGTCATTGCTGCTGACCAATCGCAACTGTTGGTCACTGCGTCCTGTTGGTAATGCGACTCGTGTGGTGTTGGAAAAACGTCTGGCAGAACGAAAATCCTGCAAGTCGCCATCGCTTGAAGCAAAAGCGAGCTCTGCGTAGATTTGCCAGGTACTTTTGATGGTTCTGCCATTGCCAAGATGTACCTTGCGGGTTTTGTTATGTAAACCGAGGTCACTGTCGTCTTCCCAGCCGTGACTAAAGCCCATTCTCAAATAGCTGTTTGCTCTGCCATAGGATTGGGTCAAGTCGATGCCGATAGCAGAGTCATTGCTACTGTCTTCACTGGTGTAATGGCCAAACAGTGAAAGGCTTGAATCGTAGTAAAAGTAATCCACGCCAAGCGCAATGGTACTTTGTGTTTCTGAATAATCAGGTGCAGTGCTGATTTGATCACTGGATTCATCTTCGATATTGAAGCTGTTGTATTGTCCCTTGAGTGATAGCGTATCTTGCTGCAAGGTTTTTCTCAGGTAGAGGGAAGGGCCAGAGAAATTGAAGTCATCGCTGCTGAAGCTTTGCCAGGTCAGACTAAAACCTTGTTCAGGTATGGAGGAAGAGAAAACAGGTGTAGCCATGAGCAAAAGTAAACTCATTGCCAATCGTGCGCTCAATGTCTTTTTACTAGCGGCAGTCACAATCGGAACTCCAGGTATCTTTTCCAAAGGGGCTGCCAGTCAGGGCAGAGCGTAATTTCAAACGATTATCACGCGCTTCCAAATCCTGATTCATGTTTACATAGTCTGAACTTAATCCACTTTGTTCGAGTGCATTATTTTGCTGTTGGCTTTTGAAGCGTTTGCTCAATACGTCAGTACCGAGCGATGAGCAGCTCAGTACTGTACTGGCTAACAAAAGCATACACAGTATCCTATTCATCAGGTTTTAGCTCTCGGTTGATTCTGTTTTGTACCAGGTCAAAGTACCTTGGGTCATAGCCTTCGAGGGTCATAATGATTTTTCCACCCTGATCAAGCAAGTAAACCGTTGGTATGTTTTGCAGATGGTAGAGTCTGGAAATATCCTGATTGTTATCCATGAGTGCAGGGTGATTGATTGACTGTCTGCTCAATACTTTATTGATATTGTTCGGATCGACAGAGATGGAGAGCACGACAAGTTTCTTGTCTTTATTCTCCTGATATAACGAGTCGTATTGTTCGAGCAAGCGGGTGGCTGCCCCGGACCAGGATGCCCAGAAATAAAGTAGTACGTAGTTGCCGCGTTGTTCAAACAGGCGGATGTTTTCCCCCTGTTGGGATTTCAATGTGAAATCAGGTGCTATAGCGCCAATAACGGGTTTTGCTGATGTGTTTGGGTTTGCAAACATATTTCCCGAGAGAGATACGCAACAGAAACCCAACAAGGCCAAACAGCAAGTTCGCAAGGACTTGTATGTGATTGATGTTGAAGTTGAATGTTTGCCCATATCTGCTTTTGTCCGAATCTAGAAGTAGTAACTGAAACCAAAACTGAGTTCGGGATTTTTCAGGTACTTATCGAAGCTGACTCCGTTAACAAATTGTTGGTGAACGATATGCTGTCTTGCGTCCAGACGGATACCAATACGTCTGAGAGGGTTGATAGACAATCCACCGCCCAGACTGACTGCAATTTGTTCGTCGTCATCAATATGTTGCAGCCCTGTTCCCAGCAAGCCGTACAAACGGGTAGGCCAGTAATTTTTCTTGCCGCGCCATTTAATAACGTACTCGGCAGGCAAGAAGTTACGCGCTACAGCAAAGCCTATTGACTGAAATTCGTGATTTCCTTGCGACGCATGGAACTCCATAAAATAGTCTTCTGATACGTGATAGCTCAGGCGAAGCCCGGTATTAGACACGGTTGGGCCGTGACTGAGGTGGTATGCACCCGTAAACAGACCCAGCTCTGTATCACTGGGGGAAACACGCTCGCCAATACGGCGGTTGAGAATCTCATCAGTATTTCCAGCTACAACGTAAGAAGCCCCCACCATGATTTGCGAATAGTGGTTAAGTTCTTCGAGCGGATTCTCAACAGAATATTGGGCTACTTCGGCGCGCAGCCTCATACGTTGATCTAGTTTACGGACGAAGCCGATTCCTGCCTTGGTGTATAAACCACTGTCAGAGTCTGTGGTTGCGCCTACACTGTATTCAGTACGCATTTGCCCCAAACCGAGTATGAAGTGAGGGCGATACTTTAGTTCGCTAAAGGGGTGAATCAGTGCGTTGAATCCAAAATAATCGTTGCTGACCTGCGTGCCTCGACTTGCACCAAATTCAAACTCAGTTGAAATAAAGTGAGTATTTTGCACTTTGGCAGATGCGCTGAACATGGGGTCATCATCGAGGAGACCGCCGCTAAATCCTAAATCCAGAGGAAGTTTACGGGTTGCAATGGCCTTGGCTTCATCGGCAAAGCCTTGAATGTTGTAATCAAATTCAAGTGCTTCAGGCAGGCTGGAAATATGTGCCCAGCCAAAATGACCATCAGCAGTTCTCAGTTGATACCACTCGGTGCGAATGGCTGTGAAATCAATCTGCTCACCTTTTGCGGCAATATAAATGACAGGGTAATGGCGACCAGGGCCGCTATGTACACTAATAAAGGAGGACTTAACACGTGCAGGTGCGTAAGTACTGTTAAGAGAGATGTCAAAAATATCCTGAATGTTTTCAGAATTTCTCCATGAGAACTTGAGGCGTTCCCAAGCGTTCATGTATTCCTTGTTTTCCTCATACTGGATTTGCTCGGCACTTTTTTCTTTTTCCTTTTCACCGTAGTAGTAGCGTTTGCGAGCTTCTTTGCGTTTCGCTTCTTCTGCTTCAAAAGCTTTGCGTTTGCGCTCACGTTCCTTGCGTTTTTCTTCTTCGACTTGTCTTTGAAGTCGGGGTTCAAGCATACGGTTATTACCTAATGCACCTTTTTTTGTATTTATTCTTGGGTCTGCCACGGCAGGTGGGGAATGCATGAGTGAAGAAAGCAGCAGCGCAGAAAGCAACAATACAGAAAACAGGAAGCAGGCATGACCTTTCAGGAAAACAGGCTGAGCTAAGGCAAACTTGAAGGTCTTTGTGTGTTTAAACAGCGAGAACATTGCCACCATGTAGCCCAGGTTTCTGAAAAACAACAAGCATAAAAAGGATGATGGAATTTCCTTTAAAAACAGCAAGTTGGAATCTAATGTTAAAGTTGTTAGTAGTTGTTGTTCTTAACTTCGGGAGCGAAGCAGGCACAATCCTAAACTTTCTCACATAACTGTACAAGTCGTCACATTAACTATTTGATTTGCAAGAAAAATCACGTGGAATGTATTTGCAAGGCGTTTGCACAAAATACGGATATTTTTTGCTTCACAAGGTGTTTCATTTATATTGCGTGCCTTGCCTGATACCAGACTTTTTTCATTGTGAAAAAAACACCGCTCTATCTTGTTGATGCTTCAATTTATATTTTTCGTGCATGGTTCTCCATGCCTGAATCCATCACTAATGTCGAAGGAAATCCAATCAATGCGCTGTATGGTTATCTGCTGTTTGTGAGTAAATTTTTGAATACCTGCAAGCCTGAACAGCTTGCATTTGCTTTTGATGAAAGTCTGGAAAGTTGTTTCAGAAACAGGATTTATCCCTTGTACAAATCCAGTCGTGGCTTGCCAGATGAGCAGCTCGCTTTTCAGCTCAGGGCGTGTCAGAAAGTAACGGAATCTTTGGGCTTGGCCTGTTTTTCAAGCAAGCGTTATGAAGCCGATGATTTAATCGGAAGTCTTGCAACACAATGGCGCAACTCGGTGAGCAAGATTGTGATCGTGAGTCGTGATAAGGATTTGGGTCAGTTACTTGAGGGGAAAGACGAGTTGTGGGACTTTGTTTCTGATGAACGCTATTCGCAGCAAACATTCCGTGAGAAGTTTCAGGTGAAGCCACAACAGTTTGTCGATTATCTGGCCTTGGTAGGAGATGCTGTAGATGACATTCCAGGTGTGAATGGTGTGGGTTCCAAAGCTGCGATTGCCTTGCTGCAAGCATTTTCCAATCTTGATGATATTTACAACAATCCTGAAAAGATTGGCACTTTGAAAATCAGAGGTGCGCAAGCCTTACAAACAAAGTTAACAGAGCAAAAAGACATGGCATTTATTTCTCGTGCGCTTGCCAAAATCCATTGTGAGCTTGAATTAGTGAATGATTTACATGAATTGAAATGGCAAGGCATCAATCAAAAAAAATTCAAGGCTGCACTGACACGAGCAGGTATTCAGCAACGAAATCGCAAGGCTCTGGAAAAAGCCTTTGTCGATTTTGAAAGCGTATAGGCATTCAGTGATGCGCCATTTTACTTTGGTTTGTGATGAAAACATTGTTGCTCTGGAAGATTTGCTTGAAGGGATAAGCAATGCACGCTTTAGCGTGATTAAAAAAGCAGGCAGGGCGATTAACGCTGAAGATGTGAAACATGCCGATATTCTTTTATGTCGTTCAGTTACTCACCTGAATAAAAATTTATTGGCTGATTCTGCAGTTAAATTTGCAGGAAGTGCCACGGCAGGGCTTGATCATGTGGATCAGGATTTTCTGGCACAACAGAATATTCATTTTTGTGCAGCGCCAGGTGCCAATGCCAATGCGGTGGCTGAGTATGTTATTTGTGCAATCAATGAAATGTGTTTGCAAAGAGGCGAAGATTTTTTTTCCAAAAAAATAGCTATTGTTGGTCACGGACATGTTGGCTCATGTCTGGAAAATAAATTGCGCAGTTTTGATGCCAACATATTGCTTTATGACCCGTTTCTTGCCAAATCTCGTCCTGAAAATTATTGCTCATGGGAAGCAATTTTTGAATGCGATGTCATCAGTTTTCACGTGCCTTATACACGAGAGGGTGAATATCCGACATCACACATGTTAAACGAAAAGTTTTTCTCTTCTCTGAAATCCAACACTTTGCTCATCAATGCAGCGCGCGGAGAAATTTGTAACGAAGCCAATCTTCTGAGGTATAAAGACAAAAAAAACATCGCTTGTATTTGGGATGTCTGGAAAAACGAACCGGATATTTCCAAAGCATTATTGGAAGCTGTGGAAATTGGAACCCCGCATATTGCAGGTTATTCTCTTGATGCAAAATTAAATGCAACCCGAATTTTGGTGGAACAGTTTTCAAACTTTTTTGGATTGGACTTTAATGATAAACCATCGTTTGAATCGGTTTTTCCAATCACAGGCAATTCATTGTCTGAAATCCTGTTAAAGGTTTATCAACCTTCTATAGATAACGAAACCTTGAAAACAGCTTTTGTAAGACAAGGCGCGGCAGCATTTGATTTGCTTAGAAAAAATTATGCTCATCGCTATGAGTTCAGCCATTACCAAATTCAGTCTAAAAATCTTACCCAAAAAGAATGTCACATTCTGAAAAATCTGGGATTTGTTGTTGAATAATATGGATGAAACAGAAAAAAACAGTGCTCGATTTCGTATCGGATTGCTGGTTAATCCCTGGGCAGGTGTGGGAGGTGCTTTGGCTTTTAAGGGAAGTGACGGACTCTCCGAGCAAGAAAATCTGCTTGATAAAAATCAAATCACTGCCTTGAAACGTGTTGAGCGTTTTCTTGAAGCGCTGTTGCCTTATTCTGAACATATTCAATTTTGGGTTTGTCCGCGTTCAATGGGTGAAAATCTGATTGATGTTTCTTCAAATTTTTCTGGTAAATTTTCCTATCAAGTGCTCGCTGAAAATTATGCAGAGGCTTGGGAAGAAAATGCAGTGGCAGGACTTGCACAAACCCGTGCTGCGGATACGCAATTTCTGGTTGCGGAAATGCTCAGAATGTCGGTGGATTTGCTGGTATTTGCAGGTGGCGATGGAACCGCGCGAGATATTGCGGCGGCAGACAAGCATTCGCAGTTGGTCTGTCTGGGGATTCCCTGTGGTGTCAAAATGCATTCGGGTGTGTTTGCGCGAAATCCTGAGCTTGCGGCTGAACTGGTTGGCGAATTTGTTACTCAGCAACAAATCACTTTGTGTGATGCAGAAGTGAGAGATATTGATGAAAACGCACTCAGAGATGGGCGTGTCAATTCAACCTGTTTTGCCAGTATGGTGGTACCTCAAAGTATGAACAGGCTTTCAGGTATTCAGGCAAGCAAGCAAGGTGGTGTGCAGCATGAAGCTGTTGAGCAGTTGGCGCAGCAGGAAATTGCCGCTTATGTGTGTGAGTTAATTCAAACATATGCAGAAAACCATTTGTTGATTATTGGACCTGGCACAACTACCCGTGCCTTGAAATATCAGTTAGGCGATGAAGGCAGTTTGTTGGGTGTCGATGTTTTTCTTGCAGGAAAGCTGATTGCCAGAGATGCCGATGAAGCAATGTTGCATCAATGTTTACAGGCGCATGCGGGTCTGGCTGCACATATTGTAGTTTCCATTCCTGGTGCTCAAGGGTTTGTATTTGGACGAGGCAATCAGCAAATCAGTGCGCGCATTATTGAACAGGTGCTTGCACGTTTTCAGCACATTGATGCAGATAGGCAAGCAGGATTTGCAGCCATTGAAATTCTTGCAAGCGAAAGAAAGCTGCAAGGCCTGGCAGGTCAGGGCTTGTTTGTAGATACAGGCAGTCGACAACTCGATTTGAAATTACAGGGGAGTTATCGGGTTATTTGTGATTATCGGCAGAGAAAGTTGTGCAGGTTGTCTGTGTGAGGCTAAAGGCTTTCGAGAAAAATAGCCCTTGTGCTAGAATGCCGCGTCTCGCGCCCTGCGAGCCGCAACTATCTGATTTTTATTGATTTTAAATTCCAGAGTTTCTTTATGCCGAGCTTTGATGTTGTTTCTGAACTGGATTTGCATGAGTTGAATAATGCTGTTGCTCAGGCAAATAAAGAAGTTGAAACACGATTCGACTTTAAAGGTAGTGGTGCAAAATTTGAACTGAAAGACTTGATGCTCACGCTGGATGCCGAAGTGGATTTTCAACTTGGGCAAATGCTCGACATTCTGCAAAACAAGCTGATTAAGCGCGGTATCGATACCGCCTGTATGTTGACTCGTGATCCGCTTGAGTCTGGAAAACGTATTACCCAGCAAGTTGAGTTTCAGCAGGGCATCAGCAGCGAGCTGAGTAAAAAAATGGTGAAGTTTATCAAGGCAGGCAAGTTTAAAGTGCAGGCCAGTATTCAGGGCGAGAAGCTCAGGGTTTCAGGCAAGCAGAGAGATGATTTGCAAGCAGTGATTGCGAGTTTGAAGGAAGAAAACTGGGAGCTGCCGCTTCAGTTTGAAAATTTTAGAGATTAGGTTCGGGGAGTTTCAAGCGTGTTATATCTAAAAGTATTTTTGGTTAGTGTCGTGATTGGTTTGCCTGTTGTGGCTTTGTTCAGCGTGCTGGAGTTTGGTGTGTCAGCGCAAAAGCTTGCCAGTGTTTCATTCTGGCTCAGTCATCCACTGACAATTTTGAGCTATGGTGTTGTCAGTGCCTTGGTGGTGTATGTGTTTCAGGCTTTGGGTCAAGGTGCCTCTGTTTCTTCTGCTTCTGGTTCCGGTGCTCAAAGAGAGCAGGGCAGTGTGAAGTGGTTTAACAGCAGCAAGGGTTACGGGTTCATCAGCCGTTCTGAAGGTGAAGATGTGTTCGTGCATTATCGTTCAATTACAGGCAAAGGTCATCGTTCGCTGTATGAAGGTCAGATTGTCGAGTTTTCTGTCTCAACAGGAGATAAAGGCTTGCAGGCTGATGAGGTGCAGGTGATTTCTGGCGGCAAGCCTGCTGGCAAGAAACGTGATGGTCGAGGCCGTTCAAATTAATTTTAAATGCTTATAGATGAGGTAGTTCAGTGATTTCTGCTCAAGATAGAGAAACATTCAGGAAATGGTCTGAAAGAGAAGCGATTGCGGAATCCATGATTCCCATGATTGGCAAGCTTTATCGCGAGCGTAATGTGGTGACTTCGGTTTATGGTCGTCAAATTGTGCATCGTTCTGTAGTGAATATTCTCAAAACCCATCGTTTTGTACGCGCGCTCGACAAGAGCGAATTACATGTTGAAGACACCTATGCGGTGCTCAAAATCCTCACAGAACTGAATCTCAAACCTTCCCGTATTGATATTGGCAAGTTGGCAACACGGTTCAAAACTGATGGTAATGCCCAGGATTTGGGTACCTTTATCAAATCCCAACTTGAAAATGCCTTGGCTAATGGCAGTGAAACCAGCTCTGAGCAACGGGATGTTGTACTGTATGGTTTTGGTCGAATCGGACGTTTGATGGCGCGTTTGCTGATTGAAAAAGCGAGCGAGTTTAACGGGACACGCTTGAGGGCTATCGTGGTTCGTAAGGGGGGTGAGGGTGACTTGCAGAAACGTGCGAGCTTGTTACGTCGTGACTCAGTGCATGGTTCCTTTCAGGGCACGATTACGGTAGACGAAGACAACGATTGTATTATTGCCAATGGCAACGTCATCAAGGTGATTTATGCCAATGCGCCTGATGCGATTGATTACACGAGTTATGGTATTGATAAGGCCATTATTGTTGATAACACGGGTATCTGGCGTGATGAAGATGGACTTTCCCAGCATCTCAAGTGTAAGGGTGCGAGTAATGTGATTTTGACCGCACCTGGCAAAGGTGACATCAAGAACATTGTTTTTGGTGTGAATGATCATGAGATGAATAATGACAGAATTGTTTCTGCAGCCAGTTGTACCACCAATGCGATAGTGCCGATTCTGAAAGCAGTCAGTGACGGATTTGGTATTGACAGCGGCCATATGGAAACCGTGCATTCCTATACCAATGACCAAAACCTGATTGATAATTATCACAAGCATCACCGTCGTGGCCGAAGCGCACCATTGAATATGGTGATTACGGATACGGGGGCTGCCAAAGCGGTTGCCAAGGCGGTTCCGGAATTAAAAGGAAAGCTGACAGGCAATGCTATCAGGGTACCTACGCCTAATGTGTCTCTCGCGATTCTGAATCTGAATTTGCAAAAGCAAGTTACTGTTGAAGAAATGAATGAGTTTCTCAGACATACCGCTTTGCACTCTCCCTTACAGAAACAAATTGATTATTCGATTTCTCCTGAACTGGTTTCGACAGATGTGGTTGGCTCACGCTACGCAGGTGTTGTTGATGCACCTTCGACTATTGCTGATGGTAACCGTGTTGTGCTGTACGTGTGGTATGACAATGAGTTTGGTTACAGTATTCAGGTATACCGTTTGTTACAAAAAGTGGCGGGTATTTCCTATCCACACTATCCTCTGGAAGTTTAGAAAAAGCCCTGCTGTTATAGTAGAAAATAAAACAGCGCTGACTTACAATCTGTCGCGCTAGACGGGTGCCTTCTGGCATTATTTTTCTGATGATGCTTCCCGGCTTTAATAAGCCAGTGAAATTTACCGATGATTCAAATAAAACGCGGTCTTGATCTTCCAATTTCGGGTGAACCCGATCAAAACATAGTAGAAGGGTCTGGCGTTCGTACCGTTGCGCTTAGTTCAGTTGGTTTTTTTGACCTCAAACCCACCATGTTGGTACAGGAGGGAGACAAGGTAAAACTGGGACAAGCACTTTTTACCGACAAGAAAAATCCACAAGTTCGTTTTGTTTCTCCTGCTGCGGGTGAAGTGGCTGCGATTCATCGTGGTGCCAAGCGCGTTTTTCAATCTCTGGTTATTAATGTCGCAGGTGATGAAGCTGAAAGTTTCCCCAGCTATACCGCAGAAAGTTTTAACAAGCTTTCAAGAGAAGCCGCACAAAATTATTTTTTAGAGACAGGTGCCTGGACTTATTTCCGCACTCGCCCTTACGGTAAAGTCCCTGTTGCAGGAACCGTACCTCACTCCATTTTTGTCAATGCCATGGATACCAATCCTTTGGCACCTGATGCGGAAATAATTATTCTTGAAGCGCAAGCCGATTTTGAATTGGGCTTGGCAGCTCTTTCAACACTGACCGATGGCAAGATTTACGTTTGCAAAAAAGCTGGCGGGAAATTGCCTCAATTCGGTGGTGTTGAAAATGCACACTTTGGAGGAAAACATCCTGCAGGTTTAAGCGGCACCCATATTCATTTTCTTGATCCCGTAAGTGAAAGAAAAACAGTGTGGGCTATTGGTTATCAAAATGTGATTGCTTTGGGGCGCACCTTGAAAACTGGCAAGCTCAGTGTTGAGCGTGTGGTGTCTTTGGCAGGGCCTCAGGTTGAGTATCCCAGGGTAATTCGTACACGGTTGGGTGCCAGCACCGATGAGCTTTGTGCAGGGCAGCTCAAAGCGGGTTCTAATCGTGTGATTTCCGGTTCCGTACTTTCAGGCACTACTGCACAAGGTGCATTTGCTTTTCTGGATTATCAAAGCAATCAAATTTCGGTTATTCAGGGTAAGGCTGAGCGTGAATTTGTTGCCTTGATTGGACATGTTTCTCCTCACTTGAATCGCCACTCTGTAAAGAGTGTGTTCCTGAGCACACTCATGCCCAACAAGAAATTCGATTTCACAGCTTCATTAAATGGCGGAAAGAGAGCCATGGTACCCATAGGTTCCTATGAAGAAGTGATGCCACTCGATATTCTGCCTACACAGCTATTGCGTGCCATTCTGGTGGGTGATACCGAAGCGGCTATTGCTTTGGGTGCTTTGGAGTTGGTGGAAGAAGATCTGGCTTTGTGCACTTATGTGTGCCCGGGAAAATACGAATATGGCCCCATTTTACGGGATAATTTGCGATCCTTTGAACTAGACGGTTAGGTGTTGGCAAGTGGGACTCAGAAATTTTATAGACGAAAAAATCGAACCACATTTTGTAAAAGGTGGTAAGTACGAAAAGTACTACGCATTTTATGAAATGCTCGACACCATGCTCTATACACCAGCAGATGTCACAGCTGGTGCTTCTCATGTGCGAGATGGTATTGATTTAAAACGCATCATGATGGTGGTATGGATTGCTACCTTTCCCGCAATATTTTTTGGTGTGTGGAATGTTGGTTATAACGCGAATCTCGCCTATGCCAGTGGTGCCTATGAAATTGTGGGCTGGCGTGCAGAACTTGCCAATGCCTGGTTGGGTTTGAATCCAGACGATTTGTTATCGTGCTTCTTCCTCGGTGCACTTTACTATGTGCCCATTCTGATTGTGGTTTACCTGACAGGTGCTTTCTGGGAAATGTTGTTTGCTTTTGTCAGAGGGCACGAAGTCAACGAAGGTTTCTTTGTCACAGGTATTCTTTTTACTTTAATCGTTCCTCCCTCCATTCCTTTGTGGCAGGCGGCATTGGGTGTGAGCTTTGGTATTGTGGTGGCGAAGGAAGTGTTTGGCGGCACTGGTAAAAACTTTATCAATCCTGCGCTGGCAGGGCGTGCTTTTTTGTTCTTTGCTTATCCGGCGGAAATAACCGGTGATGCTGTATGGACAGCGGTGGATGGTTTCAGCGGTGCCACACCTTTAGGGCTTGCGGCATCGGGTGGTGTTGCAGCCATTGAAGGTGCGGGTATTAGCTGGATGGATACTTTTCTGGGTTTCAGTCAGGGTTCCATTGGTGAAACTTCAGCGCTGGCGATTTTGCTCGGTGCAGTTGTGTTGCTTGTGACCAGAATTGCCTCATGGCGCATTATGCTGGGTGTTTTTCTGGGCATGTTTGTCACTGCTGGTCTTTTCAATCTGGTCGAGAGTGATACCAATCCACTATTTGCCATGCCCTGGTATTGGCATTTGACTCTGGGTGGTTTTTTGTTTGGTTTGGTGTTTATGGCAACCGACCCTGTTTCAGCCGCGATGACGGATTTGGGCAAATGGTATTTCGGTTTTCTGGTAGGTTTGATGTGCGTATTGATTCGCGTGGTGAATCCAGCTTTTCCTGAAGGCATGATGCTAGCCATCTTATTTGCCAATTTATGTGCTCCAGTGATTGACCATTTTGTTGTTCAGGCGAATATCAGAAGGAGGTTACGACGTTATGTCCAATGACTCCATCAGCAAAACCCTTCTGGTTACCGTGTTGCTATGCCTTGGTTGTTCTATCCTGGTATCGGTTGCGGCAGTCATGTTGAAACCGGCACAGCAAGCTAACAAATTACTCGATAAACAAAAAAATATTCTGCTTGCCACTGGTTTGTATGACAGCAACAAAAGTGTGACGGAACAGTTTGCACATATTGAAAAGCGTATTGTGCATATCGAAACCGGATTGTATGCAGGGGATGAGATTGATGTGGCGACTTATGATCAGCGTCAGGCACAGAGAAATCCTGAACTGAGTGTTGCGATTCCCGCCAATATTGATATTGCCAGTTTAAAACGCCGTCCTGTTTATGCAGAGGTCTATCAGGCTTATGATGCTGAAGGTCGTCTGAAAATTCTGATTCTGCCCATATCCGGTTATGGTCTGTGGTCAACCATGTACGGATTTCTGGCACTGGAAGGTGATTTGAATACGGTTGCCGGTTTGACTTTTTATGACCATGCTGAAACTCCGGGCTTGGGCGCTGAAGTGGATAATCCCAGATGGAAAGCTCAGTGGCTCGGTAAAAAAATATTTGATGAACAGGGGCATGTGGCTGCCCGTTTGAAAAAGGGCACAGTGAATTCCGAGATTGCCTATGAGCAGGAACACTTTGTTGACGGATTGTCAGGTGCCACTATAACTTCTAATGGTGTCAGTCACTTGATAGCCTTCTGGATGGGTGAGCATGGTTTCGGCCCTTACCTGGACAAGCTGGCTGAGCGGCTTGATGGTGTCTCCGGTGAAGCAGATGATGCAAGCGATGTATTTTTCAACTAAATCGAAGTGAATTGTTTTCAGCGAGGTTACTGTGGCAGAAAATAAAACCAGCTCCAAAACGTTATTATTCAGCCCTATTCTGGATAACAACCCTATTGCACTGCAAATTCTGGGTATTTGTTCGGCACTGGCGGTGACCAGTAATTTAAAAGCAACCATTACCATGTGTATTTCTTTGACATTGGTGACAGCTTTCTCCTGTTTTTTTGTCAGTATTATTCGTAATCATATCCCGTCTTCCATTCGCATGATTGCACAAGTGGTGGTGATTTCTGCGCTGGTGATTGTGGTGGATCAGTTCCTGAAAGCCTACGCTTATGTGCTCAGCAAGGAACTGTCGGTCTTTGTTGGTCTGATCATTACCAACTGTATTGTTATGGGTAGGGTCGAAGCCTATGCCATGAAGAACCCTCCAATTCCCAGTTTTCTGGACGGTTTTGGTAATGGTCTGGGTTACAGTGTCTTGTTGCTGACCTTGGGTTTCATTCGTGAGCTGTTCGGTTCAGGACGTTTGTTTGGTGTCGAAATTCTGCCCTTGGTGAATGATGGCGGTTGGTATGTCCCGAATGGCTTAATGTTATTGCCACCAAGTGCCTTTTTCCTGATAGGTTTTATTATCTGGGGTTTGCGTACCTATAAGAAAGAGCAGGTGGAAAAAGCTGATTTCAAAATTGCAGCGCATTCCAAGGTGCAAAGTACACACTGAATCTGGTTGGGGTGACAGTACATGATTGAACATTACATCAGTTTATTTATCAGAGCCGTATTTGTTGAAAATATGGCTTTGGCTTTTTTTCTGGGCATGTGCACTTTTCTTGCCATTTCCAAAAAAATACAGACAGCTATCATGCTTGGGATGACGGTTGTTGTTATTCTTGCTGTCACCGTCCCATTAAACAATGTGTTATATCATTATTTGTTGAAAGAAGGTGCATTGGCCTGGGCTGGTTATCCGGAGGTGGATTTAAGTTTTCTCGGTCTGGTGACTTATATTGGCGTGATTGCTGCGGTGACGCAGGTGCTGGAAATGATTCTCGATAAATATGTTCCGGTACTTTATAACGCCTTGGGTATTTTTCTACCCCTGATTACTGTGCATTGCGCCATCTTCGGTGGCACCCTGTTTATGGTGGAACGTGATTACACGTTTGTAGAAAGTACGGTTTTCGGTGTGGGTGCAGGGATTAGCTGGGCATTAGCCATTGTTTTGTTAGCTGGTATTCGCGAAAAAATGAAATATTGTGATGTCCCTGATGGTTTGCGTGGTCTGGGTATCGTTTTTATTTCTGTGGGTCTGATGTCCCTGGGCTTTATGTCATTTTCAGGTATTCAGATTTAGTGGATTGGTTGGAACCGATGTCCTAGGCTTGCTGCAAAGAGATTTGATTGAATGATTGATGTTGAAATAATTTTTGGTGTGCTCATATTTACCGGTCTGGTACTAGCGATGGTGCTTTTTATTCTGGGTGCACGTTCAAAGCTGGTGAGTAGCGGTAATGTCACCGTTCATATTAATCATGATCCCGAAAAAACCATTGAAGTCTCTACCGGTGGCAAATTATTAGGCGCATTGGCTGATAAAAAAATATTTGTGTCCTCTGCCTGTGGTGGTGGTGGCACCTGTGCCCAGTGCAGGGTGCGTATTTTTAATGGTGGAGGTGATGTGCTGCCAACCGAAGAAGCACATTTCAATAAACGGGAAATTAAAGATGGATGGCGTTTATCCTGTCAGGTAGCAGTTAAACAGGATATGGAGATTGAAGTAGAAGAATCCTGTTTTGGTGTCAAGAAATGGGAATGTGAAGTTGTTTCAAATGACAATGTTGCCACCTTCATTAAGGAGCTGGTGCTTAAATTACCAGAGGGTGAGGCGGTTCCCTTCAGAGCGGGTGGTTATATGCAGTTGGAAGCGCCACCACATAAAGTGGATTACAAAAGCTTTGATATTCCCAAGGAATATCATGGTGATTGGGATCGCTTCAAGGTTTGGGATAATGTTTCCGAGGTCAAGGAAACCATTCAGCGCGCTTACTCTATGGCGAACTATCCTGAAGAAAAGGGGATTTTGAAATTCAATATCAGAATTGCTTCGCCTCCGCCAGGCAGCAGCTTTCCTCCAGGGAAAATGTCTTCCTATGTTTTCAGCTTGAAGCCAGGTGACAAGATGACCGTTTATGGTCCCTTTGGTGAATTCTTTGCCAAGGAAACCAAAGCAGAAATGGTGTTTATAGGTGGTGGTGCAGGTATGGCACCGATGCGTTCTCATATTTTTGATCAATTAAAGCGCATTCATACCGATCGCAAGATTACTTTCTGGTACGGTGCGCGAAGCTTGCGCGAGATGTTCTATTCCGAAGAATATGATGAGCTGGCAGCCAATAATGAAAATTTTGAATGGCATGCGGCGTTGTCCGATCCACTTCCTGAAGACAACTGGCAAGGCCTGAAAGGATTTATACATAATGTTCTGTATGAGCAGTATTTGAAAAATCATCCTGCTCCAGAAGACTGTGAATTCTATATGTGTGGCCCTCCCATGATGAACTCGGCGGTTATCAATATGTTGGAAGAGTTGGGTGTTGAACGCAGCAGTATTTTCCTTGATGACTTTGGCGGATAGTGTTTTGAAGCCACTGACTATAAAAAATCAGAAAGCCCTAAGTTTTACATTAGGGCTTTTTTGTTTATGCCTGCTGGGTTTTTCTGCCTGCTCATCAAAAACAGATTCATCACAAGTGCTGAAATTTTCAGGTGTGAGCATGGGTACGACTTATTCGGTGCTGTATTTCCTGCCGAAACAGGATGGCAAAACAAGCCATGCTGATGAGTTAAAACCTGAGTTGCTTAAAGCGCAGCTTGCACAACGCCTTGAAGAAATCGAACAGAATATGTCTACCTATCGCAAGGATTCTGATCTTTCAAAATTCAATCAGTCGCCCGTGAATGAGTGGCAAAAGCTGGATGAAGAATTATTTTTGGTGCTCCGTACAGCTCAGGATATTTCAAACTTAAGTGAAGGTGCTTTTGATATTAGCGTTGGCCCCTTGGTTAATCTTTGGGGTTTTGGCCCTGATTTTCATGCCCAGAAAATACCTGATGATCAGGCTATAAACGAAGCACTTAAGCAGGTGGGTATACGTTATTTGAAACTCGATAGCGAACAGGGCAGAGCGCTCAAGGAGAAAGCGCTTTATCTGGATTTATCAGCCATTGCCAAAGGTTATGCGGTTGATCAGATGGCCGAGCTGTTAAAAGCAAAGGGTATCAATAATTTTCTGGTAGAAATTGGCGGAGAACTCAGAGCTTCTGGCACCAAGGAGGGGCAAGCAGCCTGGAAGGTAGCAGTGGAAAAACCTGAATTGCATCCGCTTTCACGGTCGATAGAAGGCGTACTTGAACTAAAAGACATTGCGATTGCCAGTTCAGGCGATTATCGCAATTATTTTGAACATGATGGAAAAATCTATTCTCATACCATTAACCCTGCAACAGGCAAGCCGGTTGAGCATAATCTGGCATCGGTGACAGTGCTCCACAGTTCCTGTATGTATGCCGATGCGCTGGCTACAGCGATGATGGTTCTTGATTCTACAAAAGCACTGGAACTTGCGGATCGTGAGCAACTGGCTGTGTTGTTACTGGTGCGCGAAGGCGAGAATTTCAAACATCTCGCTTCCAAGGCCATGCAGCCTTTTGTTCAGGCGAGCAATCCTTTATAGTTTTTTCAAGCGTTTAGCTGTGGGAAGGTGAATGTATGTTGCTGACGATTGTTATTTCATTTTTAGTGATGGGTGCCGCTGTCGCGGCAATGTCCATAGGCGTTATTTTTCAAAACAAACCCATTAAAGGTTCTTGTGGTGGTATGGCTGCCTTGGGAATGAATACGGCTTGTGAAATCTGTGGGGGTGACCGCCTCAAGTGCGAAGAGGTAACAGAGCAATCCGCAAACAAAGAATCCACAGCCAGTTTTTATGATGCTTCCAAATAACAGGATTCTATAAAGGAAAAAGTGGAAGGAAAAATCAGAAGCGAATGCGCGTTACAAGAATTTACATGGATAATGGTTTGCGCAATTACTGCCATCTTCTTGTATGCGAAAAAACCAATGAAGCCATCATACTTGACCCACTTGATGCGAAGCGTTGTCTGGCAGTAGCCAGGGAACAAGGCGCACGCATTACCAAAATTATTAACACCCACGAACACCATGATCATATCGAAGGGAATCCGGAAGTCGTTGCTGCAACAGGTGCGAAAATTTATGCACATGCCAATGCAGTAGGAAAAATTCCTGATGTTGATGTTGCAGTTAAAGCTGGTGATTTCATAGAAGCGGGAACAACAATCAAGCTGAAAGTGATGGATACCCCTGGACATACCATGGCGCATGTCTGTTTGTTTTCAGAAGCAGGTGAACCTTTGTTGTTTTGTGGCGATACACTGTTTAATGCAGGTGCTGGAAACTGCCGTTTTGGTGGCAATGCCGACATTTTGTACAAGACATTTGTGGAACAGCTTGCTGTGTTGCCTGATGAAACCAGAATTTATCCGGGGCATGACTACATCATCAATAATCTCGAATTCACTTTATCCCGCGAACCGAACAATGCTTATGCAAGAGCATTGTTGAATGAAGCCGTTCAGCAAGACGCGGATTCGCGCATGGTCACAACAATGGCACAGGAAAAGCAGATGAATGCTTTTTTGCGTTTGGACAGCGAAGAAATTATTGCTGGTTTGAAACAGGAATTTCCCCAGCAAAAGCATGATCCGCAATCTGTTTTTGTTTCTTTACGTTCGCTGTGTGATCATTGGTAAGCACAGCTGAATTATTTGAAGGTAAAGCCGAGAGAAATCCTGTCAACTGACTGGTTATAGTCAATCAGGGATTCTCCATAGCCAGAAAAGATACGTGTAATAAAATAAGTATCTTTCATGCTTAATGGCCAGGTGTAGTCGAGCTGAATAGCTCCCTTACCTGTTGCGGTGTTTCCTCGCAGCATACCCGAAAGATATTGCTGTTTTTTTCTGGCATGGAAAAAATAAAATTCACCATAACCAAGATATTTGTGAATGTCAGGGTTGTCATCACCTTTGGGGTCGGCAGGAAATTTTTTTTCATCTTCAGGATATCGCACCCAGATTTTTATACTGTATTCACTGCTTTTGGTTGACCAGTAAGGCCAGAGGTAAGCGCGATTCCAGCTTCTTGAAGCGAGTGAACCTTGTCCATTGGATTCATGCTCAGTGCCTATACGCACACCGCCTTGGTTAAATTCAAAACTGCCGGGAGGAAGGTCATAAAATATTTCCGGATTGTAATTGGTTTCTCTCATGGGGCGGGAATTTTCGGTATCCATGAATTGCCAGAAAGTTTCCTGAGTGTAGGCAATATAAAGATTTTCAAAAAATACCATTTTCTTGGCACTGAATTGAAAAATCATTTCACTCTGTTGGTAGTTACCTTGGTGGTTTCTGTAAGTGGCAGGAAACACATAATTTTGTTTGTGCGAAGAAATGCTTTCGAGAAAAACTTTGTCTGCTGCTTTTACAACAATGCCTTCTGCATTCAGGTGTGTGGATGAAAAAATAATAAAGCTCGCCAGAGCGAGCTTTACGGGAATAGAGATTAAGTATCGAAAACAGGGCAACACGCTATATCAAGCCCAGCCATCATTACGTTTTCCGCCGAGCTTGGGCAGAATCCATCCAAGAATAATGCCGAGTAGTACGGCCAGCGCACCGTAGATCATACCGGTATTTTGCTGCTTGTTTTCCAGCTTCACAATGAGCTGTTCATGCTCTTCCTGCGCAGCTTTTAATAATTGATTTTCTTCCAGTAGTTGCGTGTTGTTGTGATCAAGGCGAATGGCATTTTTGGAAATATCCTTAATATGTTCCAGCTCTTTATCTGTTTTGCCACTGTGTTTGGTGAGCTCATCGAATTGCTTTTGCAGTGTTTTAAGTTCTGCCTGTAACTGTTTAATGGTCTGGTTTTGCTCGTTGTTACTTGCTTTTAATTTGCTCACTTCCTGCTGGCTTAATGCAAGCAATTCTTTGGCTGCAGGTGTGCGTTTAAGGTAGCGGGTTTGAACCCAGCCTTCTCTGTCATTGGAGAAGGCGATGAATGCCCACTCCTCATCATTTTCATTGAGGTGTTTTTGTTCAACTTTGGTGCCACCATCAAGAAAATTAATGATTCTATGCTCGGTACTGGCGCCTGAACGAATGGGAACGCGCAAAGTATCATCAATGTAACGAATTTCAGAATCCGAAAAAGTGTAGGAACTCACCAGCAATGCAAGGCTGGTAACAAAAGTGTGTTTGAGGATTTTTATAAGATTCATGAGGTGCTCGTGATTATTTTTTAGGGGAAATTTAAACAGTTTTAAGGTAGTACATGCTTGAAGGGTTTGACAAGCACTTCGTGATAAACCCCCGCTGTGCAATAGGGGTCGGCTGCTGCCCAACTTTGGGCAGCTTCCAGTGAAGCAAATTCTGCAACCACCAGACTGCCTGTGAAGCCGGCTTCTCCCGAATCATTGGTATCAATAGCAGGGTGAGGGCCTGCAAGAATCAATTTTCCTTGTTGCTTGAGTAATTCGAGGCGTTGCAGATGTGCGGGGCGAGCAGCCAGACGTTTGCTTAAACTGTTTTCAACATCGGTAGCAATAATTGCATATAACATTTTGCTTTATACCTCGTTAAGAATCTCTTCCAGTTTATATCCGGTTAATTCCTGTATGCGCTTAAATAAATAAAACAGCGTACCCATAGTGATTACCATGCAGGGCAGTACAATCACTGGATAACTTAACAGATTCATGGTGCCCAGTTGATCATTAAATTCAGGTGTGCCGGAAGCCGCAGTCACAATGACTTTGGCAAGCGCATAATTGAGTATGCTTGAAAGCAGAAAAGAACTGGCCAGCATATAGGTTGCATTGTTCAGGGTTTGCTCAAACGCAGGGAAATTATTTTTGTGCGTAAGTGCGGCATTGATTTTTTCAATTTGCAAAACCATGTCATTATAGAGGAAGGTTTTCACCAGTGGATAAGGCGTTTTAAGAGAAGCAAGCGTTAAAATCGCAATGATTAACGGAATAGCAGCTTCCTTGATTGCAATATATCCCGAATCCAGTTCCAGCAAACCGATGCCTCCTGTCAGCAAGATGTTGATAAAGCCAAGAATCGGGATAAAACCAAATTTTTGCGCTTTTAAAAATTGATAGAAACCAAAACTCAACGGCAGCGCAAGTGCAAATACCAGCGCCCACATCGCACCCAGTGAATCATCTCCGCTGAGTTTTTTTAAAATCAAAGTGGGTAGCAAAACACTGATTGCTATTTCCAGAAGCATTCCCGATAGATTCGATTTCTTTTTTGGGGAACTGCTGTTGGTAGGTATATCATTTTCGTTCATGGTTAAGGTCGGTGCGTTTTGATTTCGGGATATTTCAAAATAAAGAGCCAAGCTTACGCATTTAAAGTTAAAATGCCAGCCATGAAAGCAGATTTACATTGCCACTCCAATTGCTCCGATGGTGAGCTTTCCCCGCTGGAATTAATTGAGCGTGCACGACACCTGGGTTTGCAGCATTTTGCAATTACTGATCACGATACCGTAGCGGCCTATGCACAATTAGAACATATTGAAACGGGTGATTTGAACTTGCATACAGGTATCGAGTTTTCAAGCATGTGGTCGGGCAGGGATATTCATATTGTCGGGCTGGATATTGATATAGAGCATCCAGCTTTGTTAAATGCGGTGGAAGCACAAAATCAAAGAAGAGAAAAACGCGCACAAGCCATCGCTAATAAACTGGAAAAAGCAGGCGTTAAAAATGCACTTGATTGTGCAATCGAAGTGGCAGGCAAGGCGCAATTAGGCAGGCCACATTTTGCACAAGTATTAATTGCACAAGGCAAGGTGAAAAATCATAAGCAGGCTTTTGACCGCTATCTGGCCATGGGAAAGTCTTGTTATGTTGCCAGTGAGTGGCCGAGTATTGAGGAAATTTGTCGAGTTATCCTCACGGCAGGTGGTGTTCCGATTCTGGCACATCCAACCAAATATAAAATGACAGCAACTAAATTGCGTGCGTTAGTCAAGGATTTCACAAACGCAGGCGGCAAGGCGCTTGAATTTTCTAGTGGACAATCTAACAAAGATTCACAGGCGTTTTTAAAGTCACTGTGTTTGGAACATAAATTAAAAGCCTCACCTGCAAGTGATTTTCATAGTGATCATCAATCATGGGCAAAGCTGGGGAGGGTGGGAGAGTTACCAGCGGATATTGCTTGCGTGGTGTAGTGTTATACCTGTGTTAGCTTCCATTTTCCTTTTCTGAATTGCCACCACGCAATCAATGCCAAAACCGTTTCAGCAGCAGGAATGGAAAAAGCAACACCAAAGGTTTGCCATTCCCAAAGATTGGCGGCTATCCATGCCAATGGAATTTGCAGCATCCAGAAGCAGATGAAGTTAATCCAGGTGGGTGTGCGCGTATCACCAGAGCCGTTGAAGGCTTGGGTCATCACCATGCCAATGGCATAGCAGGCGTAACCCAATGCAATAATTCTTAAAGTGTTGGTACCAATGTAAATAACCTGCGCATCTTGTGTGAAGATGTGAATCAAAGGTTGTGCGAATAGTAATAACAAAATTCCCACACTGACCATAAAGCCAAGATTGATTTTTGCACTAAGCCAAACGGCTTCTTCTGCACGTGCACTGTTATTGGCACCCAGATTTTGTCCAACCAAAGTGGCAGTGGCATTGCTCAAACCCCAGGCAGGCAGGAATGTAAAAACAGCAATACGCATGGCGATGGTGTATCCCGCAATCGCCTCACTGCCAAATTGCGCGACAATGCGAATCAAAAATACCCAACTTGCCGTTGCAAAAAAGAATTGCAAAATGCCGCCAATGGAAATTTTTATAAGGTTCCAGCTTTCCTCAAAAGAAAAACGCAGATGGCGTAACGATAATTGAATACGGTGTTTCCCATTGAACAAGTGGTAGAGTAAATATAACACGCCTGCACCGCGCCCTATGTTGGTAACAATTGCCGCGCCTGTCAAACCCAGTTCAGGAAAAATCCACCAGCCAAAAATCAGAAAAGGGTCTAACACAATGTTGATACCATTGGCTAACAACAGTGCACGCATGGCAATAATGGCATTGCCTGCGCCACGAAAAATGGCAGCCAGAATAAAAAGATAAACAATGCTGATGCTTCCGCCAAACATAATACGGGTATAGGAAGTACCTTGACGAATCACTTCTTCGTCTGCACCCATCAATGCGAGAATGTCTTCCGTAAAACGAATGCCTGTAAAAGCAATCGCAAGGAAAATAACAAAACCAATAATCAGCACTTGTGCAGCAGTGATTGCGGCCAGTTCATGTTCACCCTCACCAATACGGCGGGCGATGACTGCGGTTACTGCCATGCTGAAACCAATGGCAATGGCATAAATCAGCGTTAATACCGCTTCTGTTAAACCGACTACAGCAACTGCTTCTGCACCAAGAAATGAAACAAAGAAAATATCTACCACGGCGAATAAAGATTCCATGCCCATTTCCAGCACCATCGGAATCGCAAGTAACACGATGGCTTTGTTCATCGAGCCTTCGGTGTAGTTGTGTTCCTTGCCACGCATGGCATCGGCAATCAGGGTCAGGGCTTCACGTAGAGAATTTTGTTTGGTGTTTGGGGAATGTGTTTTCACAAGTGCTCGTCTTTCTAATGCTTGAAAAATAATCTTCCCCTCTAACTTTCAGACACCTCAGAGGCTTATATGAAGCTTAAAGGCATTGACAGCTTGCAGGGGGGGGGGGGGTATTATACTCGTATTACGGCTTTCTGCTTGTTGTAGAGATGGCCGTAACTAAAAACAACAACAAAACATGGAGCTATCATGCAAATATTATCCCCGTATTTAACTCTTAAAAAATTATGCTTGCCCTTAATGATGAGTGTCGCGCTTACCTCCTGTGGTAGTAGTAGTGGTGGTGGCGGTAGCGGCGAAAAGTTCGATTTAAGTCACTATTTGTTTCCAGATAGTTCCCGTACACAAACATACGATGATGGAGATGGCGATTGGGAAGTAATCTGGCAAGTTAATGGCAATACCCTCACCGCAACCTCGGATGAGTCTATAGCCACAATCACCATTGGCAAAGACCTTATCAGCAGCGTAGAAACGGACCACGAAGATGACTGGACATATGAATGGCAAATACCACGGTTTGCCAAAATCGGTGAAAATATTGCTGATGAAGAAGAACAGCAAGCAGATATTGTAAGTATGATTTTGGGCTCTCTTTCGTCCAAAACCTTTGAACTTGGTTCAGAAAAGCGTACCTATAACGACATGATTGTGCATGTTTATTATGATCCGGAATATCAGGAGGTAGACCTGAGTTATAACGCCAAAGGCATAGGTGAGGTATTCTGGACTTACTATTACGACTGTCCTGATGATATTAAGTTATCTATGAAGACCGATTTTTCCGCAGAATGTGAGGGTGGTGGCAATTATCCTATGCTGCTTATGGAAGAATCTGAAGATTAAACAATCTGTTTTTCCTTAAGAAATACTTGTTAAAAAAACCAGAGCTTGCTCTGGTTTTTTTTATGTCAACGCACTGGATAGAATTTTTGATTTAAACGTTATTTTGAAGCAATCAAGAAAAATGTTTTAAATCGGCTTTTACATTTTCTTGATAAGTGTGGGCGAGTTCTTCTTCAAATACCAAATCCACCTTGTAGGGAAAGTTTTCATTTTCCAGCGTTTCAGAAATTTCGTTCACCAGTTCCTTTAATGAAACTGCATTTTTAAGTAATAAATCCAGATCTGAAAACCTGGAATGTGTGCCGCGTGCTCGTGAACCAAAGCAAAATACTTGTGCGTTGTTTGCTTCCAACGGTTTTACAACCGTGTTGAGTATGTATTGATACTCTGAATCACTCAAACCAAACATTATCTTGATTTTAATTTCACAAGCAGTAAATGAGCTTGAGGTAGAAATGATTGAGCAAAAGCATACACTTCTTCGGCTAATGCTTCCTTATAGGTATGTGCACTCAGATTTCTCTGATCAATGGCCTTTAGCCAGAAAGTCATATCATCAATAAATTGATTTTGAGCCATTTCTCTAATGACTTGCTTGGGTGCAGTGCTGTTTGTGCCCATGACTTTCTTGGCTGTTTTCCATGAAAGTTCTACACAAAATTCAAAGCGCTGAATGCTTGCATCTCGCGTAATATCGTTTTTATCTTGCCCAAGTGCTTTTTCCAATGAGGAAAGAGCTTTTTCAAGTTCTGCGAAGGAAATGTTCATGTGCAAATTGTATAAGATATGGGATTGCTTCTGGAAGTTGAAATTATCAGCTTATCCCCGTGTTCTTTTTGCCCGCTTCTCTCTATACAATCGCTCGCTTTCATCTTCCAGAAAAACACCATGAGCCAGTTTTTTTCCATACATCCCGAAAATCCCCAGGCACGTTTGATTCATCAGGCAGTTGAGATTATCAACAAGGGTGGGGTGGTGGTTTACCCAACTGATTCGGGGTATGCGCTGGGGTGCCATTTGGGGGATAAAAAGGCACTTGAGCGTATTTGCCAGATTCGTAAGGTCGATGCAAATCACAATTTCACGTTGGTTTGCAGGGATTTATCTGAAATCGCTTCTTATGCGCAGGTAGATAATGAAGCCTTTCGTTTGCTGAAAGCGCATACCCCGGGTGCCTATACCTTCATTTTCAAGGCGAGCAGGGAAGTGCCCAAACGTTTGCAAAATGTCAAAAAGAAAACCATTGGTATTCGCGTGCCTGATCATGCGATTGCGCAGGCTTTGCTCGAAGCACATCGGGAACCCTTGATGACCACTAGCCTGATTTTGCCTGAGAGTGATTTACCACTGTTTGACCCCTACGATATTCGTGAGCGTCTGGAACGACAGGTGGATTTGATTATTGATGGCGGCGAAACGCCTCAGCAGCCGACAACGGTTGTCGATATGACAGGTGCTTTCCCCGAAATTACCCGTTACGGCCTGGGTAATCCTGCGGTGTTTGAATAAATTTGTTCTGCCAGTAGGCGGTATATCAGGCTATACTCGCGCCTCCCTATTTTTCTCTTTTTCAGTCGAAATCTGGAGCCAATTTTGAGTTCTGTGCTATCCGGGCAGCGGGTTTTATCGGGTATGCGCCCAACAGGGCGTTTACACCTTGGTCATTATCATGGCGTGATTAAAAACTGGATAAAACTACAGCACCAATATGAGTGCTTTTTCTTTGCGGCCGATTGGCATGCCTTGACCACCCACTATGATGATGTTTCGGTTATCGAACGCAGCGTGTGGGATATGGTCATCGATTGGCTGGCAGCAGGTTTGAATCCGCAGGCTTGTACTGTATTTTTGCAAAGCCGTGTGCCTGAACATGCAGAACTCACCATTCTGCTATCCATGATTACCCCCTTGGGCTGGCTTGAAAGAGTGCCCACTTATAAAGATCAGATAGAAGCCTTGAAGGAAAAGGATTTGGCTACCTATGGTTTTCTGGGGTATCCGCTGATGCAAAGCGCCGACATTCTGGTTTACAAGGCGGGTTTGGTGCCTGTGGGTGAAGATCAGGTTTCACATATTGAACTGACCCGCGAAGTAGCACGCCGTTTCAATTATCTGTATGGCAAGCAGCCTGATGGTGACAGCAAGGTGATTTTGCCTGAACCGAAAGTGTTGCTTACACCCGCTGCAAAAATGCCCGGGCTGGACGGGCAGAAGATGTCCAAATCCTATAACAACACCATTACCTTGCGTGAAGCACCTGAGGACGTAGAGAAAAAAATACGTACCATGCCTACTGATCCTGCACGCGTTCGTCGTACCGATGCGGGTGATCCTTCCAAATGCCCTGTGTATCAACTCCATACTGTGTATTCCGATGAAGACTGCAAAACGTGGGTGCGAGAAGGGTGCACAAGCGCAGGGATTGGCTGCATTGATTGCAAAAAGCCGATTATCGATGCCGTCAAAAAAGAGTTGCAACCGATACAGGAACGCGCAAAAGAATATGCTGCCAATGGAAACTTAATTCGCAGCATTGTTGATGAAGGCTGTGAACGCGCACGCAATCAAGCCAGACAAACTTTAAAAGATGTGCGCGAGGCGATGGGTCTCGAATATCGTTAAACAAAAACAGAGTTGAACAACAAAAGTATCCGCATGACAGAACAACAAGACAACCACACAGCAATACAAAGTAAAACACAGGAACGAATTCGCAGGCCGTTAGCAGCGCCAGATTTTGATGGCCCTGTGCAGGAAGAAATGCCTTTTGCCTATGTACAAGGTGAGGCACTGACCAAACTGCCGAAAGATTTATACATTCCGCCCGATGCACTGGAGGTTTTTCTTGAAGCCTTTGAAGGCCCACTGGATTTGTTGTTATATCTGATTCAAAAACAGAATCTGGATATTTTGCGTATTCAGGTTTCAGAAATTACCCAGCAATATGTCGATTATGTGAACCTGATGGAAGCCTATCAATTTGAATTGGCAGCTGAATATCTGGTGATTGCGGCTTTGCTTGGTGAAATCAAATCGCGTTCACTGCTGCCAAGGCAAGAAAGTGAAGAGATGGACGAAAATGATCCACGTGCAGAATTGATTCGACGTTTACAGGAATACGAGCGTTTCAAGAATGCAGCGCAGGATATTGATGATATTCCCAGAGTTGATCGCGATATTCTTCTTGCAGAAGCGCAGCCACCGAAAATTGAAAAAATAATCAGCCACCCCGATGTTGAAATGAAGGAAATTCTGCTGGCTTTGGCCGATGTGCTGCGTCGTGCCGATATGTTTGAACATCATCATATTGAGCGGGAAAGGCTTTCAACCCGTGAGCGTATGTCGATGGTGTTGGAGCGTTTGAAAGACAGCCAGTCTTTTATTCCCTTTGTTTCCCTGTTTACTTTGGAAGAAGGGCGTTTGGGTGTTGTTGTTACCTTTTTGGCGATTCTGGAACTGGTGAAAGAATCGCTGGTCGAGATTGTACAAAGTGAACCTTTGGCACCGATTCATGTGCGTGCCAAAACTTCATAAAAATGGAAAAGATATGAGCGCAGATATTTCACAACTTAAAAAAATTATTGAAGGTGCGGTATTGGCTTCCGCAAAACCGATTTCATACGACAAACTGCTAAGCTTGTTTGATGAAGGTGCCCAGCCAGAAAAAGCTGAACTGGTTGAGGCGTTTAAATCCCTGCAGGAAGATTATCAGGGTAGAGGAATTGAATTGCAGGAAGTTGCTTCGGGTTTACGTTTTCAGGTGTCAGAAAAAGTTGTTACCTGGGTGAGCCGTTTGCAGGAAGAACGCCCGCAGAAATATTCGCGCGCACTGCTGGAAACCATTGCCATCATTGCCTATCGTCAACCCGTTACACGCGGCGGCATTGAAGATGTGCGTGGTGTGGCGGTCAGTTCACAAATTATTCGTACCTTGCAGGAAAGAGAATGGATTCGTGTGGTGGGTCATCTCGATGTTCCAGGTCGCCCTGCCTTGTATGCCACCACACGACAATTTCTCGATTATTTTAATTTGAAAAATCTCGATGAGTTGCCACCACTGTCTGACATTAAAGACCTCGAACAACTGAATCGTGAACTGGATTTGGAAGGCGACACACGCCAACGCTTGCAGGAAATGATTGAGGAAGAAAAACAAGCCGCTGCTGCCGAAGAATCATTGGAAGCAGAATCAGCAGGTGAACTCGATGATGCGTTTGAAGCGGAAGAAACGCACACGCAGCATTAGTTATGTCAGAACGTATTCAAAAAGTATTGGCCAATGCGGGTGTTGCATCGCGGCGCGAAGTAGAACGCTGGATTGAGCAGGGCAGAGTCAAAATCAATGGCAAGCTTGCCAGCGTTGGTGACAAGGTAGAAGGTAACGAGCGTATCTCCGTTGATGGGCGAAAGATTCATCTAACAAAAACACAACACAAGAAACGCCGCGTCATTATTTATCATAAAAAAGAAGGTGAAGTATGCACACGTTCCGATCCGGAAGGTCGTCCAACCATCTTTGATAACTTGCCCCGTTTACGCGGAGAGCGCTGGGTCGCGATTGGTCGTCTCGACTTGAATACGTCGGGGCTGCTTTTGCTCACCAATGATGGCGAATTTGCCAATCAACTCATGCACCCGTCCAGTGAAGTGCCGCGCGAATACGCGGTGCGTGTGCGTGGTACAGCCAGCGAAGAACAATTAAAAGCCATGCGTGAGGGTGTGCTGCTGGAAGATGGTATGGCAAGGTTTAATGACATCGCTCATTACGGCGGTGAAAACCAGAATCACTGGTATCACGTTGTTTTGCTGGAAGGGCGTAATCGCGAAGTCAGGCGTTTGTGGGAATCGCAAGGGCTTACGGTAAGCCGATTAAAACGAGTGCGTTATGGCACGATTGTGCTTACGCAAAAAGTCAGACAGGGTAAAACGCTGGAATTAAACGAAAAAGAAATTCGCTCGCTTGATGAAATGCTTGAGCTGCATGCTCAACATGTTGCACAACAATAACAATAATAAACTGAAGTAACACGGAGCTTTGCAATGACGACACTGGTATTGATGACTGTTGATCAAGAGTATTTTGATATTGGCGATGAAATTTTCGATATTCTGCAAGACCCTGCCACACCTCCTCAAACGGTTAAAGTTGAGCGCTGTGCCCAGTTGTTAGTGAGTTCCATGCTCAATGTGCTGATTTCAGACATGATGGATAATGTGAAAATGAAACCCTTTGCCAGAAAAATCGTGCTGCAACTGGAAACAGTGATTGAGAAAACTGCACAAGCTTTGGTAAGCAAGGTGATTGTGAAACTCGATAATCACGAACTTTGGCCGCTGGTAGAATACCTGCGCACGCTGGAAGTAGAATACGAAGGCAAGCGTTATCTTAGTTTCGCGCTGGAAGATTTTGCAGAAAAAGCTTTGCAAAAAGCGCATGTGGAAATAGTGAGTGGCAATATCGAAGAGGCCAAGGATTATTTTCACGAAGGCTTGCAGAATGTGCTCGATCAAGGTTTGCTGCTTTTTTACAAGCAGCCGATGGATATGCTCGAATTAGGTTTTATCATGCGCAAAATTGTCGATGTCGGTTACAAGGCAATTCATGCAGCAGTAAAACCTGCCATCAATAAAATTGTGCATGGCATGGAACTGGATGAGCTGCAATCACTTAAAAACTATATTGATACGCTTACATTGGAAATTGAGGAATAGGAGAATACCATGTCAAAACTGCTTGCTGCGCGTACACAATTTCTACATCGCTTGTCAGATCAGGTAATCAAGGTCGAAAAGCCTGTGTTATTTACAGGCGCAGGTGCAAGCCTGCAACTGGCGAAAGTGTTGCCTTTTTACGGTTACAAAAAGGTGTTTATCAGCACCGACAAAATTCTGGTGAATCTGGGTGTTATTGCGCCTTTGGTGGAAACCTTGAAAGCAGGGGGCGTTGACAGTTTTGTATTCGATGAGGTGGAACCCGATCCAACCGATACGCTGGTGTATCGCGGCAGGGATTTGTTTCTTCAACATCAATGCGATTGTGTGCTTGCGGTCGGTGGTGGTTCTTCGATTGATGCGGGCAAACTGGTGGCTTGTCTGGTCACTAACCGCAAGTTGACAGCGGAAGAGCTGGGTTCCTTTGTTAAAATCAAACGTCATGCCAAGCCGATTTTTGCCATTCCTACAACGTCGGGTACAGGCTCGGAAGTATCGCCCGCAGCGGTGGTTTCAAATGCCGAAACCCATGAAAAAACCATCATCACTTCACCAGGTATGACACCCCTGGCCGCCGCCATCGATAGCAACATCATTCAGGGAATGCCGAAATCGGTGACTGCTTTTACAGGTATGGACGCGATGACGCACGCGATTGAAGCGTTTGTTTCAAAATCGGCTTCGCGTGAATCGGATATCTATGCCAAAGCAGCAGTGGTGATGATTAATGAGCAACTTCCTGTTGCCTACAAAGATGGCAAAAATATTGAAGCGCGTGAACTGATGGGCATTGCCGCTTTTTATGCAGGCTATGCGTTTTCCAAAGCCTTCCTTGGTTATGTGCACAGTATTTCGCACAGGCTCAGCAAGCACTATGGCACACCTCATGGTTTGGCGAATGCGCTGGTGTTGCCTCATGTACTGGAATTTTCATTGCCCGACATCGAAGCACCTTTGGCGGAACTGGCACAAGCGATTGGTTTGAATCACAAAAGCGATAGCAAACAGGCGCAGGCGTTTATCGACAGAATTAAAGCCTTGAATGCCGAGCTGGGTATTCCTGCTACCTTGGATAAACTCACGCGTGAAGATATTCCTGAAATTGCACAGGCAGCACTGGCCGAGGCCAATTTTATCTACGCGGTTCCACGCTATATGAGCCGCAAGCAGTGCGAAGACGTGGTGGCGAAACTATTACCTGCCTGATTGTCTTGTTATTTTGCAACGCACTTTAACATCTCGGTTTGATAAACCTTGCCGCGTTCATTGAATAAATCAATTACGTGCATGGTGTTGGGCACGAAAGCAAAACCAATTTGTTGCTCGGGGTTCCATTGAAAAATGGAACCACCCAAGCCCATCCAGCCATAAAAACCTTCACGGCCTTTATTCAATGCACGGTCACTGGTGGAATTGCGGGTATTGTCCATTGAAAAATAATTCAAACCGCCTTGTGTAAACTGTGTGGTGACATGGCCACTCATTAAGGCGCTTACTGCATTATCGTGCAGTGCTTGCCAGCCTTCCTTGCTGAAATATTGTTTGCCTTCGAGTGTGCCACCCATTGCCATCATCGCTGCAATTTTTGCCAATCCTCGTGCGGAACAGTTGGCATTGAATGAAGAAGATTCACCTTGTGCAACTACTGGCTTGTTAAAAAAATTGATGGTCGCTTCGCGGTCACGCATGGGGTTAAACCCTTTAAGCGGCATACGTGGCCCCTTACGTTTTTTCGAAGGCTCAGATGTGCTTTTTGATGACTTTTTCTTTTTATTTTTAAAAAAGCTTGCGCCAAGGCTCAGTACAATCGGTGCAATCATCGCAAGCAGATGGCCGATACTGTAGGCAACTCTTCTACCCAGAAATGCGGGTTTAAAACTTTCAAAAAATTGAACCAGCATGCTTGGGCTATGCAGCATGGTTCTGCGTTGCAGTTCTTTCTCTTTAAGCCCAACGTAAACATCGGCATTGAGTGGTTCGGCCAAGCCCTTGCGCACATATTCCCCCAGAGTTTGGCCACTGGTTTCTACGCGGCGATAAATTTCGTTCGCTACCCAACCGCGTGTAAGTGCGTGGTAGCTTCTTTTCATATCAGGATTACTGGAAATTCTTGCAGGCAGATTTTCAACCACGCTGCCCACGCTATTGTTTTTAAGATTTTCATTGAGTAGCTGTTCAGGGTCGAGTGTGTGATTAAAATCTTGCAGTCCTGCTTCGTGGCGCATCAAATCCGCGACAGTCACATGGCCTTTATTGTTGTTGGCAAATTCTGGCCAGTAATGGGCAATGGGTGTGTTGTAATCGAGCAAGCCCTGATCAACCAGATGTGCGAGTGCCAGTGTTTCAAGTGTTTTGCCACTGCTGAAAATATTAATGAGGGAATCCGGAGAAAAGTTTTCGTGTCTCGAAGCCCACAAATCCACCACTTTTTCACCTTTGTGATAGATGCACAGTTGCGCACTGTCTTCGAGTTTAGTGTTCATTTCTTTTTCAAACAGCGTCTTGATGGATTCAAAACCTGCCGCAACGCTGCCTTCTATTTTCATCTGTTTCATATGCTGCTCCTGTGTTTATTGATTATTTCCGAAAGCTGTATGCTCTTTCCCAAATTTGAATGTAGGCTTCGGCGGTTCTGAACAGCGCCTCAATTTCCTTGTCACTCACACCACTGCGGCGTGCTTCTTCAATCAAATCAGGATAAAGCCCGATGTTGGCAAGGCCATCGGTGTTGAAATCATAAACGCGATTACCTGTGCGCAGCGGTTCAAATTCAATGTCGCCATCAAAACTTTTGAAAGGATATTCCAGTTGATCGTGTTGTTGTGTTTCACAGCGTGAAAGCGTACCAAAACGTGGTTTGGCATATCCTGCAAGCCCGTTGAAATCATAACTCAGACCTTTGCGTGGCAAGCCAGATTGTGTATCCACTTGTGCGAGTATTTCTCTGAAAGTTTGTTTCAGTTGTGAATCTCCCTGTTCGTCACGACAAGTTTCGCCCAAGCCCTGAGTATTCAAACCACCAATGAGGTTAAGCGCAGTTTGATCGCCACCATGTGTGTGTACAGCGGGATAATTCTTTTTCACCAGAATAGGCAGTACATCACTCAGGGCTGCTTTAGGTGTGTGACCCAAATCAATAATCATGCCTAGTTGCATCATTTCGTTAATCAGGCTGATACCGAGTGGTGTGAAGCCATCACGCTGGCAGTGAACGGTGGCAGCAGGATAAATCGGTAATACCTGTTTGGGTGTTCCCGCATGTTCACCTGATAACCAGCGATTCAAGGTGGGCACGCCTGTAATGTTGCCAAGTTTGGTAAACAGACTGGCTTCTTTGCCTTCGTTATGTGAACCGAGGTAGTCGCCTTTGACATCTTCACAGGCAACGTAATCCCGCCACTCGCCGTTGTTAAGATAATCGCCTAATTCGAGAATGCCTGCATCACCATCTCCACTGGAAAATGCATTACGAAATTTGTGTGAAGGAAATAAGGCACGTACCCCTTTGCCATAGTAGTTGTGTAATCGGTCACGCACCATGCGCGGGCTGCAAGATTCAAATCCTTCGCGCTCGTTGATAAAACAATCCAGCGGGTTTTCAATTTCAATGCCGAGAATAACCGCAAGTTTTCCTTGCGCAATCACGTCTCTGGCTTCGGCAGGGGAATAGACAATGCGTAACCAGCCTGCACCCGGGCCACCGTTTTGTGCATCAATATAATCCTGTAGTTCGAGCATTTTGGTAATTTGATGATCGACATGCGCCATTTCATTGCAGGTTTCGACATCGGCAGCACTGGGGAAAAGTTTTTGATTCATTTTGCACACCACCTCGGTGGATTCCATATATTCCACCATTAGACGCATACCGCCGAGATAGGCACGTTCAATCCATTTATAATACAGGCTTTGATGGGTTGCGGTTTGATGTGCGTTCCAGCTATCCATTTCGGGAAAGCCTTCTGTCGCATGGTTGGGTTTGTTTTTAACAAGATGTGCGTACAGATTTTTGACAAACTCACCGAAGCTGATATTGCCCGCCCCCGATTGATACATGATGTTGATTAAATCTTTCGAACCATCTTTCCCATGATGTTTTTCGCAGTCAGCCAGTGCATGTTCAATGCCGAGTTTATGAAAGCTTGCGCCGTGAAATACCTTGCCGCCAAAACCGTGATTGGCACCGCTGTGTTCATGCGCATCGACAAAGCCCCATAACATACCGTCCGCATGGTGTGTGGTTTGAATTTTTCCCTGTGCGCCCGTTTCTGATTCAGGAAAAACCGCACAGTGTTCGCCAGGCACAAATGAAATCGCGGTCGCCTGATTTTGTTGTTCTACCAATCCTGTTTCGCCTAACCAGAGTTTGCTTTTAAGATTCTGGAGTACAAACTGGTTTTCGTTCGTGCTGCCATGCAGTTGCCATTCTGCAGGTGTGAGCAGGTAATCGGTTTCTGGCAGGTTGAGTGTCATTTCGGAATCGAGGGTATTTTTGCCAATCAGCTTTTGGTTTTCTGCAATCAGAAAGGCTTGCTGTTCTGTGTAGAGCAGGTAAATACCGAGTGCCGCAGGGCGCATATAAACCTGCGTGGCGTGTTCAGGTGAGCTGTGTGAAAAAGCAAACTCCTGCGCCTGTGCGCCAAGATACTGCTGGTTTGTGTTTGAATAGAGTTGGTAACACTGGTTGGCGAACTGGTAAATGTTCGGTTGGGGCGGGTTGTTGAATGTTTCAGCGCTTGCGTAAGCAGATGCCAGCACAGCAAATAGAGCAATCAAAAAAGCAGTTCTCATGGGGATTTCCTGACAGCGGAGCTTCAATAACAAAGTGGATACTCTAGGCGTTTTTGGTCTGGAGTAACATATGAGTTTCGGTCGTGTTTGTGTCGTGCACCCCGTTTGGGCATAATTCCTGCCACAAGAACAACAAGAAAACCCGTGAGCACCGGGAAGATGAGGAAGTACCCTTGGACGCAAAAATTATTCCCGGATACGTACTGAAAAAGAAGCTTGGCGCAGGTGCGATGGCGGCTGTGTTTTTAGCGACCGAGGAAAAATTGCAGCGCGATGTTGCGCTGAAAGTCATGCTGCCCAAGCTTGCCAAAGATGCTGAATTTGTTGATCGCTTTCTGCGTGAGGCGCGCATTGCAGCAGCGTTTGCGCACCAGAATATTGTGCGCGTGTTTGATGTCGGTTCACATAATACGTATCACTACATGGCGATGGAGCTGCTTCCAGGTGGTGATTTAAGTTCAAGATTAAGGCAGGGCGTTCCACTGGAAGAGGCGCTTGGATATATAAAAGATATTGCCGAAGGTTTGGGATACGCAGCTTCCAAGAATTGTATTCACAGGGACATCAAGCCCGACAACATTATGTTTGCCGAAGATGGCAGGGCAGTGATTACCGATTTTGGTATCGCACGTAACACGGCTGCCGAAGTGAATATGACCATTGCAGGGAGTGTGATTGGTACGCCGCAATATATGAGCCCTGAACAGGCGAATGGTGAGGAACTGGATTTTCGCAGCGATTTGTATTCGCTTGGCATTATTGTGTATGAAATTCTGGCAGGTATTCCACCATTCAAGGCAGATTCGGCCATTTCAACGGCCTTGATGCATGTCACTCAACCCGTTCCGAAACTGCCTGCCAAATATGCACAATTTCAGGGGTTTGTTAACAAGGCGCTGGCAAAAAAACCAAATGAGCGTTTTCAATCGGCGGGGGCGTTTATTGAAGCCTTGCTGGACATCAATTTTGAAATTCCTGAAGACGATGGTTCTGAAACTCTGGTGATTGGCGCAGATGCCATGCAACAAGCGCGAGAGGAACTTGCATCGACAGCGAAGATGCCCAAGGCAGCAGTCAGGAAATTTGATGCTGAATCTCTCAGTCTGATAGAAGAAGATACAGATAACAAACATACACGTGATTCCCGATATTTTTCAGACGCCAGTGCCTTTCAGCAAGACAAGGCAGCCAGACGCATTCCCTTGCCTGGCATCAAAACTCTGGCGGCTGTGGGCATTTTGTTATGTTTGATATTTGGGCATATCTATTATGTCAATATTCTGGAAAAAACCATTCACTTCGATGTGATGGCAGCAAGGTTGAGCCATTCCATTGATGAACTCACTGGCAAGAAATTTGATTTCAGCGGTGCTGCAAAAAGTTTGTCCTCTGCATCGGTTGGTTTTTCATCTCTGGTTCAAACCGCAGTGGGTACATCGACTGTACAGGACAGCAAGCAAAAGCAGTTTTTGTTTTTATTTGATCAGGCACTGGGTCAGGGGCGTTTGTATGAACCGCGTCTGGATTGTGCGCAGCTCTATTTGAACGAGCTGCTGCATCTGGAAGCGGATGCAACATTAATTGAGAAAAAAGCAGCGGAATTATCGAATGTTGCTCTGGATAAAGTGAATGCGCTGGCCGAAGCAGGCAATCTTGAGGGTGCGACTCATTTGTTACAGCAAACCAATGAAACCATGCTCTATGTACAGGACAAGCGCGTACAACAGCGTCATGCCTTGACAAGCCAGCTTTTGCAGTTAATGCCCTAGCATCTGTATTTTATTTGCAGCAGGGCTAATCATTTCAAGAAATTCAAGGCGTTCATCGGCACTCACTTCTACCTTGTCGAGCCTATGTAAACTGTCCAGCTCACAGAGGGTGAGTGAAGTGAAGCGATCAAAGGGCAGGCCAAGGCGTTTGAAGCTCATATCGTTGACGCGCATCACAATCGCATCGACGGTGTTTTCCATCACCAGCAATTTCCCTGCCTGATGCGCATGGCTGTTACTGTGTATCTGTTCATCATCAAGGAAGATGTTACCGTCAATGAAACTGCCACAGCGCAAGTTTTCGCTCTGCAAGCTTTGCAGCAGGTTTGTATATACCTGTTTGGAAAATTCCGAATCACCAATAATCACATGAATGGGTATGTGGCCTTTATTGGGCAGCAGGCGATTGAGAATTATGGGATACAGATGGGAAGAAGTAATGCTGCCAAGCTGTGGTTGTGCATTCACTTCGCAGATGCCGCACAGGCTGTCTTTCCATGAAACGCTGATGTCAGGAATCAGAAAATCGATACCTGCCAAATCGAGCCGCAGTGTGCGTGTTGCACGTTCGGCAAGCAAAATGTTATCAGGGTGTACCTGCTCCATCACACCAATCGGTGTGCCGCCTGCACTGATATTGGCTTTTTTACTGAGATAAATTTTTTCATTTTCTTTGGGAATGCTGTCGAGTGTGAGCCCTTGTTGCTGAATCACTCTTTTCAAATCATCAGTGATTTTAATTTGAATCATCGATGACCACGGAAGCTTGCGCTCTGGCTGCTGATTTAACTGTTCAATCAAATGGGACACGGTGCTTTTGCCATCACCGATAACATGCGCAGGTGCGCGTTCAATCGCCCAAATCAATTTGTTCTCAAACACCATCAGTCGGTAATCTTTCCCATAAATGTGTTTTTCGACCAGTATTTCATCGTTGAGTTTTTTTACTTGCGCAAAGGCATGTGCAATATCGTCTGCATTTTCAAGTGCGGCATATACACCCGTGCCACCCTCCTGATTGGCAGGTTTAATCACCACAGGAAAACCCAGCTTTTGCGCGGCTTTCAATGCTTCCTCAAGCGTGTTGATTTTATAGTGTTGTGGAACGGGCAAGCCTGCTTCCCTTAACAGAAAGCTGGTCACCGATTTGCTGCGTGCGATATTGGCCGACAGCGCACTGCTGTGTTGGGTAAATGAGCTATTGAGCAGATGAGAATGCGCACCCAAACCATATTGCAAGGTTCTATGGCCATCTCGGTTAAATACACACATGCCTTCCTGAAACGCCGCTTTTAGAAAAAGCGCAGAGTTGGTATCGCGTGAGTTCGAGCGAAAGCTGTCGATGGTTTGTTGAATAAAGTGTTTGATTTCGGTGTCCGATGCACTGCTTTGTGTATTAACAAACTGTTGTAATTTTCCAAACAGAAGCAAACTGGAATCAGGCTCAATACACGGTGCGGGCATGAACAGTACCGCCTGATTTGCTTGTGCATTCTGGAAAACTTTTCCCATGTCAAATACAGGCAGGTTGCTGTGTTTTCCAAGTAGATATGTCCAGTTCAGCAGAAAATCTGGCTGCTTCAAGGGTTCGCACTTTTCCAGTAATGCTTCATGTATGCGTTGGTTGATTTCAGCCAGTAACTGCGCATTTTTAAATGCGTATTGAATATGAATTTTGAAACAGGGCGAGCGAAATCCGTAAACAAAGCCTGAAATTTTTTCGCTATGGGTGATGCTGATGTGATTTTTCATAAGCGATTGAAGATGACGGTTGGAAATTGTTCACCCATAAAATAGCGTGGGATATGTACTTGCTGTAACTGAAATGCAGCTCGTTTTTGCGAGTGAAACAATTCAATCACTTGTTCAATGGTGGGGAAGTAATATCTTGCGCTGTTATCCCGATATGCGTTAATCATCTGTAATTCTTCCAGTTTCCAGCCAAGTTGTTGTGCCAGTTTTTGCTGATTCGGTTCCAGCGTATGAACGGCATTCCATACATCTGCGAGCAAGGTGCCTTCATGGCTATGCGTTTGCAAGCTGAGCCATAAACTGATTTTAAGATGATTCAGTGAAGGAAATTTTCCATCAAGCAGTTGCTGTAATACTTCGCTTGTTGATGGCTTTTTTGTAGAAGCGGTAAAGAGTCTCGACAGGAAAAAACCTCCAGGAGCGATTAAATACGCGAGCCGTTCTGCCAACCGGGTTTGATGTTCGGGATACTTCAACATATTGATGCTGCCATCACATAACACACAATCAAAGTGATGCTGTGGAAATTCAGTTTCCAGCCATGAGCCTTGAATGGCTTGCTCGCGTGGCCCAGGCCATACAAATTCAATCATTTCGCGTGTTTGATCGAGTGCAAAAATGTGTGTGCCTTTTGGCCACTGCGCATAAAAATATTCAGGTGTTACTCCCAGAATTAACACCCTTGGTGCATGTGTGTGCGTTTGCTGCCAGTGCTCGATTTTTTGATGCAAAAAATCAATATCTTCTGCAATCGGTCGCAGAGGGTGATTGATGAGCCTTACAAAATTTTCGGCAACGGTTGGCCATTGTCCTTGGGTGTTCTCAACTTTCATCAGTCAGTAATCCCGCCAGTTCCTGCTTGGTTAGGTGTGTATGGTTTTGGAATGTATACACACTCCATCTGTCATGTCGAGTGTAGCCGAGACGGGGTTTTAAAATCGTATTTTTATGGGTAGAGTTGTACGGGCAAGGATGGGAGGGAGTACTGCTGTAACCATCACAGGCGATTCCTTAAATAACAAATAATGAGGTGGAAAATGCTAACGATAAAAAAAAGGGTTTTTAACAACGCGAACGCCATTACTTTTGTTGCCTGCGCTGGCCTTGAGTGCCTGTGGTAGCAGCAGTAGCGATGGCAAGGGTAGCAGTGCGGATGCCAAGCAGTTTCTGGGTGTCTGGGAGCAAGGTTGTGTGCGTAATAACAATGGCGGTGAGCCCTATTGGTCAAAAACCATTCTGGAGTTCAAGGAAGGTGGCAAGCTGGAGAACAGCGGTCAGGAGTTTGAAGATGAGCTTTGTGAAACTCCTCTTGGTGATGAAGGTTGGGAAATGACCTTTGACTACAAGCTTGGCAAAAGCTTTGAAGAAGGTGAGGGCGGAGCCAGCGGTTGGCAGCTGGATGTGACATTCGAGGAACAGAAGATGTATCACCTGATCAGCAAGGTGTATGACGATGGTGATGGCGAGTATTTCTATATGGGTGTTGAGAGAGATGAAGACGATGAAGGTCTGGATTTAACTTCACCCGAAAATCGCCCCGATGCTTTCGACAAGGATAATCCCTTTAATAAAAAGTAAATACGGATTCATTTTTGTTTAGAAAAAGGCCGCTACAACAGCGGCCTTTTTTTTAACGGTCATGTCGAGTGTAGTTGAGATATTTCCAGCCCTTATTTTTTCAACGCACTCTCACAAAGTTTTATCAGCAGTTCGATACTGCTGATGCGCGTGTAATTGGGTCGCACTAAAAATGCAATACGACGATGTGGCCCGGGTTCTTTCAAATGTACCGCTTTCAGTGACTTGTTTTGTGAAATCAGCGATTTCAAAGCCATTTCAGGCACCAGCGTTGTTCCCATTCCACCTTGCACCATTTGAATCAGGGTATTCAAACTGGTAGCGCCAAAGCCGTGATTGGCGGTTTGTGCAGAAAATTTACACGCATCGAGTATGTGATCTTTCAGGCAGTGGCCTTCCTTGAGCAGCATGAGTTTGCTGGCTTCGATTTCTTTGCTACGAATTTCTTTTTGTTCTGAGTTTTTTTCACCTTTCTGCGTTACCCAGTAAAAATCCTCTTGCCAGAATTCAAAGGTTAACAGGCCATCACAAGGGAAAGGGAGCGCGAGAATCGCGGTATCGATTTCGCCTTTGCGCACTTGTTCAACCAGAACAAGGCTTTGTTCCTCGACAATGTTTAACTGCGCATCGGGATATTGTTTTTTGAGCAAGGGAAATAATTCGGGTAACAAATAGGGCGCGATGGTGGGAATCAGGCCGATGGTAAGCGGAAAACTCAAAGGGCTTTTGAGCGAGTTTGAAAGTTGTTCCAGTTCTTCGGTTTGCAGAATGATTTGTCTGGCACGTTTGAGCACTTCTTCACCCAGTGGTGTAACCAGCACCTTTTTGTTATCGCGTTCAAAAATCTGTATGCCGAGGCGTTGTTCCAGTTCGCTGAGTGCGGTGCTGAGTGCAGACTGGCTGACATTGCATTGCTCGGCAGCCTTTTTGAAATGGAGTTGTTGTTGCGCGGCCAGTGCGTATTTCAGTTGTTTAATGGAAATCATGTGTTTATTCCAATGCGTATAAGTTCTATTTATTAGAACATAATAATAGTTATATTCAAATATATTTATTAACCCTGCAAGGCTTATAGTCCTCCCCGAACACAGGTTCATATTTTAAATCAAACTTACAGGAGGCCATCATGGCATTGATCAATACCCAAATTAAACCGTTCAAGGCAAGCGCATTTAGAAATGGCGAGTTCGTTGAAGTATCCGAGCAGGACATTCAGGGCAAATGGGCAGTGTTCTTTTTCTACCCTGCGGATTTTACTTTTGTGTGTCCGACTGAGCTTGGCGATTTGGCCGATAACTATGAGGAATTTCAAAAGCGTGGTGTGGAAATTTATTCGGTGTCTACCGATACCCATTTCACGCACAAGGCATGGCATGACACTTCCGACACCATCGGCAAAATTCAATACACCATGATTGGTGATCCAACGGGCACGATTACACGCAACTTTGAAGTGATGCGCGAAGATCAGGGGCTTGCAGATCGCGGAACCTTTGTGGTCGACCCAAATGGTGTGATTCAGGCGATGGAAATTACTGCCGAAGGTATTGGACGTGATGCCGCTGATTTGCTGCGTAAGGTGAAAGCAGCGCAATACGTGGCTGCACACCCGGGCGAAGTTTGCCCTGCAAAATGGAAAGAAGGCGAAGAGACCCTTGCACCTTCTCTGGATTTGGTTGGAAAAATCTAAACCAAAACAAGTGAGCTTGGCCACAAGCGAGGCTCACTTTTCCATCACTCAATTTGTAATGACCGGGGAAGTAACATGTTAAGTAACGAGATTAAAAACGCTTTAAAACAATACACTGCCAATATGCAAAACAGCGTTTGTTTTGTGGTGCAAACGGGTGAGCATGACAAGCGTTCGGAACTGATTCAGTTTTTGAATGAGTTTGCTGAAGTGAGTGCGCATTTGAAAGTCGAAGAGCGCGCCAGCGCTTCGTTAAGAAGCGCAATCAGTTTTTATCTGGAAGTGAATGGACAATCGACAGGCATTTATTTTTCAGGCATTCCCTCAGGCCACGAATTTAATTCTCTGGTACTTGCGGTGTTACAGGCTTCGGGTACCGCAATCAAACTTGATGATTCCCTGAAACAGATGCTGCAAGGCATCAACGAAAAATTACATTTTGAAGTGTTCGTGAGTTTGAGTTGCCATAATTGCCCCGATGTAGTTCAGGCAGTGAATCAGTTTTCGTTGTTGAACAGTAACATTTCAAGCGAAATGATTGATGGTGGTTTGTTTCAAACTTTGGTGAATGAGCGTGATATTCAAGGTGTGCCTTGTGTTTACCTGAATGGTGAATTGTTTGCCAATGGCAAGGTAACCGCAGCGGAATTGATGAGTAAATTGATTGAGTGTTTTCCGCAGATTACACAAGCGAATGCAAAGCAACATTTACCCTTGCAAGATGTGGTTATTGTTGGCGGTGGCCCTGCGGGTGTGGCTTCTGCGATTTACAGTGCAAGAAAAGGTTTGAAGGTTACGCTGGTGGCAGATCGCATCGGTGGTCAGGTGAAAGATACCTTGGGTATCGAAAATTTGATTTCTGTGCCTAAAACCACGGGTTCACAACTGTCTTCTGCTTTGCAAGTGCATATGAATGAGTATGACATTACCTTGAAAGAGCATATTCGCGTGAACACCATTGAGCAGGGCGACATCAAAACTTTGAGCTTGTCTTCGGGTGAAGTGATTCGTACCAAGACCGTGATTATCGCAACGGGTGCCAAATGGCGCGAGCTGGGTGTGCCAGGTGAAAAAGAACATATTGGGAATGGCGTGGCTTATTGCCCGCACTGTGACGGGCCTTTCTTCAAAGGCAAAAACGTCGCAGTGATTGGCGGCGGTAATTCGGGGATTGAAGCGGCACTGGATTTGGCGGGCATTGTGAAATCGGTGACGGTATTTGAATTTCTGCCTGAATTGAAAGCCGACAAAGTGCTGGTCGATCAAGCCAGAAAACGCGCTAACATTGAGATACTCACGAATGTGGCAACCAAAGCCATCAAGGCCGAACATGGCAAGGTGAATGCGATTGAATACATCAATCGTGAAAGCAATGAAGTATCAAGCAAAACGCTCGAAGGTGTGTTTGTTCAAATTGGTTTGTTGCCTAACAGTGCCTTTTTGGGTGATTTGGTAGAGCGCACAAAACAGGGTGAAATCGTAATCAATCACAAATGTGAAACATCAGCAGCAGGTATTTATGCCTGTGGTGATGTCACGGCTGTGCCCTACAAGCAAATTGTTATTTCGATGGGCGAAGGTGCAAAAGCATCATCCTTGGCTGCCTTTGAATACCTGCTGGCTCATGGTGCGAAACTGGAAAACTAATTGCCCGCAATTTTTTTGCCGTCCATGCCCATCACCATTTGATAGTCATCAATGCCTTGTGCATGCCAGTTGGCGAGTTTTTCCATATGCGCATCGACAAAGGGATTCATAATTTCAAACCAGCGCTTTGAAAAAAACGGCATGGTCAGTACCGCGAAATAGGGAATCGGTAATTGCGGTGCTTCCGGAAAACCTCTGAGTATCTGGTACGGCCTGCGTGGAAAGGCATGATGATCGGAATGGCGCGTGAGGTTGGCTGAAAAAGCATGTCCTGGCGATTCACGGTTCCAGGAATGCAAGGGCGAAACTCTTTCGTAACGACCATTTTCAAGTTTGCGTCTTTCCAAACCGTAGTGCATGCCATAGTTGGCCGCTTCAATGGTTAAAATACAAATCAGGGTATAGGTGAGATAAAAAATCAAACCAACCATCCCTGCAAAAATATAGCTCCCCGCAAGCAAGCTCACTGAAAACAGGCTTAACCAAAGTAAACGATTATGGCGACTGAGCAGGGGAAGATTTCGCTCCTTCAAGCGTTTGGCTTCCAGTTTAAAACCGTTGATGGGGTTTAACAGTATGGCGCGTGGCAGAAACTTGTAGATGCTCATATTTTTGGGTGCAGAAGAAGCATCTTCGGGCGTGGATACATGCACATGATGTCCCATGCAATGTTCGGGTAAAAAAGTGCCATAACAAAAACTTGCCCAGACTGCGCCGCCGAACATCTGTTGTTTGTAGCTGCGTCGGTGAATAAATTCATGGCTGATGGCTTCCATCATCGGGCTCAGGTTAAACCAGAGTAAACCCAGCACCACCGCCATAATGATGGAGTTATGTTGGTAAACCACCACAAAAGAAGCGAACAACAACACAAAGTGAATACCCAAAAAGGCATATACCCAGAAATCAAAATACGGGTCGCGTGCGCGTTCTGCTTCATCGGTTTCAGTAAAGACATCGGGTAACCACGGAGAGCCTTCAAACATAATGTCGAAGTTTTCGGCTTTGAATTGTCCTTGCGGGTCTTTCGCGAGTGCTTTCTGGTATTGCTGGTCAACGCGGTAATAAACGCCAAAAATCTGAAAGAAAAAAATGATGGCAGTTGCCACAATCAGAAACAGCGTTCCCCATTGGTAAGCACCATAAATAATGAATGCAAAAATAATTTGTGGCACGAGCGATAACCAGTAAGGGTCATTTTTCAGGCGGCGCAGGGTTTTAAGATTGGTTAAGAATTCAGGCATGGTGGTGTCCTCTGTTTGGTTGCACTAGCTTAAGCCTGCGAAACTGAACAGAGTATGGATAAAGGCGACTATGTGCGGGAGTTTGGCTACACTCATGCACTTTGATATGACAGGGCGAGTGAGCAGCTATGAGCAAAAAAGTACCTCTATTGATTGGCGGAAAATGGATTCAAAGCCAATGCACGCAATGGATTCCTGTGACCAATCCAGCCACGCAGGAAGTCATTGCCGAAGCACCGAATACCACTGCGCAGGAAATGCAGCAGGCCTATGAAGCGGCGTATCAGGCGTTTCTTGAATGGAAGGAAGTGGCTGTGCCTGCACGGGCGCGCATCATGCTCAAGTATCAGGCGCTTTTGAAACAGCACCACGATGAGCTTGCCGAAATTCTCAGTCAGGAAACGGGTAAGACTTTTGAAGATGCCAAAGGCGATGTCTGGCGCGGTATCGAAGTGGTGGAACATGCCTGCAATATCGCAAGCCTGATGATGGGGGAAACGGTTGAAAATGTGGCCAGCGGTATTGATACCTATTCGCTGATTCAGCCGCTGGGTGTGTGTGCGGGCATTACGCCGTTTAATTTTCCCGCGATGATTCCGCTGTGGATGTTTCCGTTGGCGATTGCCTGTGGCAACACTTTTATTCTCAAGCCTTCCGAGCAAGACCCTTTGACCCCGACACGTTTGGCCGAGCTTTTTCTGGAGGCGGGTGCGCCAGCGGGTGTGCTGCAAGTGGTACATGGTGGTAAAGAGCAGGTGGATTTTTTATTGAAGCATAAAAACATCAAGGCCATTTCGTTTGTCGGTTCGGTGGCAGTTGGCCAATACATTTATAAAACGGGGACAGAGCATCTCAAGCGTGTGCAATCGTTTGCAGGCGCAAAAAATCACATGGTGGTGATGCCCGATGCCAACAAGGCACAGGTGATTAACAATCTGGTCGGTGCGTCTTGTGGTGCAGCAGGGCAGCGCTGCATGGCGATTAGTGTGGCGGTGCTGGTGGGCGAAGCACAAAACTGGAAACAGGAAATTCAGCAAGCGATTGCCAGGATTCGCCCGGGTGTGTGGAATGATGCCAATGCCGCTTATGGGCCACTGATTTCCCCTCAAGCGAAACAGCGTGTTCTGGGCTTGATTGAACAAGGTAAACAAGAAGGTGCGACCTGTTTGTTAGATGGTAGCCACTGCGAGGTAGACGGCTACCCCAATGGCAACTGGATTGGCCCCACGGTTTTTTCGGAAGTGACGGCAGAGATGGCAATTTATCGGCAGGAAATTTTTGGTCCCGTTTTGTGCCTGGTGAATGCAGATTCCCTTGAGCAGGCGATTGAGCTTATTAATCAAAGCCCTTATGGAAATGGCACTTCCATTTTTACCGCTTCGGGTGCGGCTGCAAGAAAGTTTCAGCATGAAATCGAAGTGGGGCAGGTCGGGATTAACGTGCCGATTCCTGTGCCGTTGCCGTTTTTTTCCTTTACTGGCTGGAAGCAATCTTTTTATGGTGATCAACATGCTTATGGAAAACAGGCGGTGCGCTTTTATACTGAAACCAAAACCATTACTGCACGCTGGTTTGATTCGGATATTCCGCTTGGCCCTAACATGACCATCAACTTGAAATAACAGGAGGCTGACAGATGGCAAAGATAGCGTTTCTGGGTGTAGGCAATATGGGCGCACCGATGGCGAATAATTTAATCAAAGCTGGCCACACACTGAATATTTTTGACGTGAATCATGCGGTGGCACAAGCCTTGGCGAAAAATAATTCGCAAGCCGTTGAAACCGCTCGGCAGGCTGTGAGCGATGTTGAGTATGTGATTTCGATGTTGCCTTCCGGAAAAATTGTGGAAGATTTGTATTTACATGAAAGCAAGCTGCTTGATTACATTGATACACGCACGCTGGTAATCGATTGCTCGACGATTGCGCCTGAAAATGCGCGTGCGGTTGCATTGCGAGCGCGCGAAAAACATATTGCCATGATTGATGCGCCAGTATCGGGGGGTACCGCAGGTGCCGCTGCAGGGAGTTTGACGTTTATCTGTGGCGGTGAAAAACATGATGTTGAAAGGGCAAGGCCGATACTGTCACAGATGGGTGCCAATATTTTTCATGCGGGTACTGCGGGTTCTGGGCAAGTTGCAAAAATTTGTAACAATATGTTGCTGGCGATACATATGATTGGCACGGCTGAGGCGCTGCAACTGGGTGTGAATAACGGGCTGGATGCCAAAGTGCTTTCGGAAATCATGTTAAAAAGTTCTGGTCGAAACTGGTCGCTGGAACTTTATAATCCGTTTCCAGGTGTGATGGAGAATGTTCCCGCTTCCAGAGACTATCAGGGTGGATTTATGGTTGATTTAATGAACAAGGATTTGGGTTTGGCGATGCAAACTGCGGGAGCAAGTGAATCGCTGACCCCGATGGGCGAGTTGGCCAAAGCCCTGTATCAACAGCATGGCGATGCTGGATACGGCAAGCTGGATTTTTCGAGTATTCAAAAACAATTTAAATAAACAGGTAAAACCATGACCACGCATGTTGCACTTCCGTTGACCGATGAATATCTGAAATTGAGTAATGAGATTGTTGAAAAACTTCAGGATAAAAAGTCGCCTTCGCAGGCACATAAAACGGTTAAAACCACACAGTTACTGATTGATTATATGTTCAGCATTCTGGTCGATGACTTAATCGATCAGGTTCCCATGAAACCTTGGGCGGAAAAAATTGTGCATCAAGTGAGCAGTGTGGTGCAAAAAGCACTTCATGTATTGATCAGTAATGTAATTTCAAAACTGGACAATGCTGAACTTAAACCTTTGGTGAACCATTTCAAGGAATGTGAAATTGAGCATGAGGGTGAGTATTTTTTGGGCTTTCAACTGGACGATGCGTCAGAGCAAAAAATATATGCTTGCATGGCGCATTTGAGAAACAAGGAAATAAAGGCTTGCAAAACCCTGCTGGTAGAATTGTTAGAGACGGTTGTTGATCAAACGCTGGAATTGTTTTTGTTAAAGCCGCTATCACTGGTCAGGCTGGGCATGATTTCACGCAAGCTGGTGGATTTAACCGCCAAAACCATTGAAAAAGCGGTGCCACCTGCGATTGATAAAATTATTGGCCATATGGAAGTGGAGGAGCTTCAACTGTTTGAATCGTTTCTGTTGAGTTTGTTGATTATGGAAGAGTGAATCAGGGCGCAAGTCGGTAAATATCCCAACGGCTATTATTTTTTTTGTACACCAGCCTGTCATGCAAACGGTTTTCACGCCCTTGCCAGAATTCAAAATAATCGGGTGTAATGTGATAGCCGCCCCAGTTGGCAGGCTTTTCCAATGCTTCGCCTTGTTCGATTTTTTGCTTTTTTTGTTGAAAAGCAGTTTGCAAAAATTCTCGGCTTTCAACACGCTCGCTTTGATGAGAAATAATCGCAGAAATCTGGCTATCCAGCGGGCGTGTATCGAAATACGCTTGTGATGCCTGTTCATCGAGTTTTTGAATGCTGCCTTCAATACGGATTTGCCTGTCAAACAAAGACCAGAAAAAAAGCAGGGCGACTCGTGGTTGATGTTCAATCGCACGCGCTTTCGCACTGTCGTAATTGGTGAAAAAAACAAAACCTGTTTCGTCAAAAGATTTCAGCAATACTGTCCGCGCTTCGGGTGTGCCTGCGGGTGAGACGGTTGCCAGCGTCATGGCATTGGGCATATCGAGATGTTGTTTGCGTGCATCGTTAAACCATGCGCCAAATTGTTCAATCGGTGTGGCTGCAAGATGGTGTTCATTCAAACCTTGCTGCATATATTCGCGTCGAAGTTTTTCAAATTCTTTGGTATCCATGAGTTGCCTGAAAAAAATTATTTTTATGAGTGGAGATTGTTCATGATTAAAAATTCGGTGTATGTTAGCTGCTCAGGTTTAAAAGCGAAATACAGGGTGAAACTGTGAGAATCGTTGTTGCGGGTGGTGGGATTGCAGGTTTGAGTGCTGCCTTGTGTCTGAGTCATTCAGGGCATGACATTGAAGTGCTCGAACAGGCTGATCAATTCAGTGAAATTGGTGCAGGTTTGCAGTGCGGTGCGAATGTGTTACGGATTATGGAGCATCTTGGTTTGCGTGAAGCACTGGAGCGGGTATCAGTTGCGCCTTCCCATGTTGCCTTTCGTTCTTTCCAGTCGGGCAGGGTGTTATATCGTTCGACTCTGGGTGAGAAATATCAGCAGCGCTGGCAAGTGCCTTATCTCAATGTGCACCGTGCTGATTTGCTGGGTGTGCTGCTTGATGCCTGTAAAAAACAGGCGAACATTCGTTTGCAAACGGGTATGCGCGTGCGCGCGTTCGAGGAATATGCAAGCAAAGTTGTGCTAGATGTTGAAGACACCGCTATCAAGGTGATGAGCAAGATGGAAGCCGATTGTCTGTTGGCGTGTGATGGTGTGCGTTCGGTGATTCGCCGTCAGCTTTTTCTGCGCCTGGGGCAAGAAGCGCAAGCAAGATTTACGGGGAATGTGGCGTGGAGGGCGACGATTGATACCAGCAAGCTTCCCGACCAGTTCATGGATACCTGTGTGAATAATTTTATGGGTGAGCGCAAGCATGTGGTGATGTACTACCTGCGTTCCAAACAACTGCTCAATTTTGTGGGTGTGGCAGAAAACAAATACTGGCTGCATGAATCCTGGGAGGCCAAAGCGCCTTGGGAAGAATTGCAACGCGATTATCAAGGCTGGCATCCGATGGTGCAGCAAGTGATAGAGAACATCGATAAAGATGCCTGTTTTCGTTGGGCCTTGTATGACCACCCTGTGCAGGATCAGTGGGTTTCAAAGCGGGTGGCCTTGCTGGGCGATGCTGCACATGCTGCGCTGCCGTTTATGGCTTCGGGAGCTGCGATGGCGATTGAAGATGCCCGCATATTGCAGCGCTGTTTTGATGCTGAAAGTGATTTGGCGGAGGCTCTGCAATGTTTTCAGCGCAATCGTGTAGCCCGATGCAAACGGGTGCAACGCGATGCGAAGCGTTTGGGGCGTATGTATCACATACCCAACACAGCGGCCTTGCATTTGGCGTTTTTGGGCTTTCATCTGGTTGCCCCATTTAATGAATCTTTTCTGCCTTCCTATAACGCCAATACCATTGAGTTGGCCTGAAAAGCCACTTTTGCAGAACTTCCGTCCTTAATTGAATTGTATTACAACATTTATTTATTCAATTAAGGACAAGTGTATTCCTCTTATAACCTATTGTTTTTATTTGCTAAAAAACTGTTGCGCGCTGAAAAATTAGTGTACTACAATAATTTTGCAATCAGCCAACAGTGTATTCACAGGAGCACGTTATGACTAAAGTAACATTCGCAAACAAGGTTGAACCGTTAAGAAGAAATATCCAGTTCAAGCTGGCATCGAAGGGTGTGGACAAATGGAACGGCGCAGGTGTGCAGCAAACCCAGTTTATGAATGCCTTGTCCATTTTCTTTCCCGCAGGTGAAAGATTCTTCATTGACAGCATTCGCAACTATCGAGACCAGATTACCAACGAGCAGCTCAAGAAAGATGTTAAGGAATTCATCGGTCAGGAAGCCATGCACACGCGTGAGCATCTGGTGTACAACCAGGCTCTGATTGATGCCGGTTTTCCGGTTCAAAAATATATGGATCAAATCGAGCAGGGTTTGGAGCAGTTGAAAAAACATGCACCCAAACGCTTGCAGTTGGCCATTACCATGGCGCTTGAGCACGTCACAGCCAGTTTGGGTGAAGTGTTGTTGGAAAACCCTGAGTTAATGGCAGATTCTGACGAGAATTACCGAAACGTGTGGAACTGGCATGCGATGGAAGAAATCGAGCACAAGGGTGTCGCCTTTGATGTATGGAATGAGGTGACGGAAGAGAATGCGCTTAACTACGGTGTACGCGTGGGTGCATTTGTCGGCGTGCAAGTTATTTTCTGGACTTTGGTCGCTGCTTATCACATCAGCCTGGTACACAGCTCAGGCAAATTGTTTAACCTTTCAGGCTGGCTGACTTGTGTGAATTATCTGTGGGGCAAGCCAGGTGCCTTGCGCAAGATTGCACCTGAAATGTTCAAATACCTCACCCCGGGTTTTCACCCCTGGCAAAATGACAATCGTCATTTGATTGCCGATGTTGAAAAGCTAGCCAAACATGCCGAACACTTGTATCAGCAACAGGCAGGTAGCGTAGCTGCGGCATAACTTGGAATAGCTTTTTGTATGCGACTATAATCGCTGCCTTTTCACACTCACCTGTTTGGAGTAGACATGAGCAGCGATTTGCAACAAGAACTCAACATGTTCCGCGAAAGTATTCGCCAGTTTTTGAAGGCGGAAGTGGAACCACATTATCTGGCTTGGGAAAAAGCGGGCATTATTCCTCGCACAGCCTGGGAAAAATTGGGTGAAGCCGGTTTTCTGTGTGTGGATATGCCTGAGCAGTATGGCGGTGCAGGTGTTCCTTATGCTTTTTCCGGTCTGGTGCATGAAGAACTTGCCTATGCAGGGTTTGGCGGACTTTCCAGTAACTGCTCGGTGCATTCCGACATCATCGCGCCCTACATTCTGAACAACGGCACCGAGGCGCAAAAAAATCAGTGGATTCCAAAGATGGTCTCAGGGCAGGCAGTGGGTGCTATTGCCATGACTGAACCAGGTGCAGGGAGTGATTTGCAGGGTATTCGCACCACTGCAAAAAGAGATGGCAGTGATTTCATCATCAATGGTTCCAAAACGTTTATCTCCAACGGCCAACATGCCAATGTGGTGATTGTGGTTGCCAAGACCGACAGTGCCGCTGGTGCACGGGGGATTACTCTATTTCTGGTGGATACTTCTCTGCCAGGTTTCAAGCGTGGTCGTAATCTCGACAAGCTGGGCATGCATTGCTCGGATACCTCGGAATTATTTTTTGAAGATGTGCGTGTGCCTGAATCGGCCATTCTGGGCAAGGAAGGTGAGGGCTTTTTTATCCTGATGAATGAGCTGCCTCGTGAGCGGCTGTCGATTGCGATGTGTGGTTTGGGGTCTGCACTGGGTGCTTTTGATCGCACCGTCGACTATGTACTGGAAAGACGAGCGTTTGGAAAAACGATTGCGAGTTTCCAGAATACCCGTTTTAAATTGGCGGAAGTTAAAACCCAAATCGAATTAACCAGAGCCTATTTGAATCAGTGTATCGAAAAACTTCAAAACCATGAACTCGATGCCACACAAGGTTCTTTGGCCAAGCTTGCCAGCACCGAAATGCAGTGGAAAACCGTTGATGAGTGTCTGCAACTATTTGGTGGTTATGGTTATATGGAAGAGTATCCCATTTCCCGTTATCTGGCAGATGCGCGCGTACAAAGAATTTATGGCGGTACTTCTGAAATCATGAAGGAAGTGATTTCCCGTTCGTTTCTGGGCAAAGCGTGATTGTGTAAATAGCCTGACTGCTGATATTATTCTGCTACGCATTTCATTGAAAAATTTCCCATAAAATTTCAAATGTAAGTGCTTGTTATACAGGGAGCATATATCCAGATTATGCTGGATTTTTTAAAAGGAGCCTTATATGAGTGGAATTTCTCAGTTCGACAACCGCTATGCCGCTAGTACAGACATCGATTTTAATGAAGACCTGAAGCATAAATTTGTGCTGCGCCTTTCTGAAAAAATGCGTGCGGACATTCACAGAGTCGCCAATCTCAGCAGGCGAAGTATGAACAAGGAAATCAATGCGCGGCTGGAACATAGTTTGTCGTTCTATCCTTCGGTGCCGACGGTATTAAAAATGCCAGAAGTAAAGCATCTCGATTCAAGTGCAACACCCGAAACGCAATGGATAGTCAATCAGGCTCTGAAAGAGAAACTGGGAAAACTCACGGTTGAGCACAAAACGGTGTTATTGAAATTCCTCAATACTTTTCTATAGCAACTGCATCATCTGTTATCAGAAACGAAAACTGCCACTCATAATCCCTGTGTATGTTGCTTTATCTATTGGAATATAGTGCTCGTTTGCGGGTGGCAGGAGTACGTAAAGCGCATCACTTACCTTGTCAATATGAAAGCCTTGTTCTTTAAGTTCGGCTTTCTTGTGTTTGAAAGTGCCTGTGGTTTCCAGAGTATCCTTCAAGCGTATGAAACGGGGAATGGCATAGGCAGGTAGTTCAGCCTTGAAAAACGCCAGTAATTCATTCAAATCCAACCATGATTTCTGATGGATACAGAGCATGCCTGCGCGTCCGTTGGTGTCTGGAATTTCCACGCCGTAAGCGGTGCAATCTTCGATACCTTCAAATTGCAGAGCGATATTTTCAAGTTCAGTGGTTGAAACATTTTCACCTTTCCAGCGAAAGGTATCGCCAAGGCGATCCACAAACTGGTAATGATGCCAGCCTATATTTTTTACCATGTCGCCCGTGTTAAACCACTGATCACCTTCTTTAAATACATTTCTGAAAATCGCTTTCTGGGTTTGGTTTTTGTCGGTGTAACCAGGGAAGGGGGTCAGTTTGTTAATTTCTCCAAGTAATAAACCTGCTTCACCTTTGGTTACTTTTTCCATAAAACCTTGTTTGTTGCGCAGTGCTTTCTCATTTTCCTGATCGTACTTCACGACCGCAAGGTTATGAGAGCCAAGTCCAATCGTACAATCGAGATTGAATAAATTGACGAAGCCGACGTTGCCTTCACTGGCGGCGTAAAATTCAATTACTTTTGGAATGCCGAAGCGTTGTTTGAATGCTTTCCATACCGAAGGGCGTAAACCATTGCCAAGTACCAGACGAATTTTGTGTTGTCTGTCTTGCGGGCTGGTTTCCTGATTGAGCAAATAGCGACACAGTTCTCCGACATAGCCAAAGGCAGTCACCTTGTATTTGAAAACATCGTGCCAGAATTCACTGGCACTGAATTTACGTTTGAGCACAAAGGCACTTCCTCCTGCGAGTATGCTGCCCCAACACACCAGCATGGCGGTGGCGTGGTAAAAAGGTAATGCGCAATAAAACACGTCTTTCGATTTTAATTGCACCAGACCGTGCCCGATTCCTGCATAAGCTGCCAGCCAGCGGTCGTGATTGGTGATGGAAGCTTTCGGCATGCCAGTGGTGCCAGAGGTATAGATGTAGAAACAACTGTCGAGACGATGTACATGCGCCAGTGCAGCAGGTCGAGTATCAGGAAAGGAATAGGATTCCTTGGCAAGATCAAGATAACCCGCAGGAATATTACTGCATACCGAAAGCAAACCATTTTCTGCGAGAAAATAAGTGTGTTTGTCTTCAATCGCGCATTTGTTACGCACAGTTTGATATTCCCTGACCAGCTCTTCTCCCACAATAATCGCGCGACTTTTCACCAGTTCAATGCTGTGCAGGAGCACCTGACCACGTTGAAAGGGGTTCAACAAGGCGGCAATCGCGCCGAGTTTGACAACCGCTACAGCACACATGAGAAATTCAGGACGATTGTCGAATAACAGGGCAACCACATCACCACGATGTATGCCTTGTTTTGCAAGATAGTGAGCTATTTTGTTGGAAAAATCGTTGAATTCCTTGTAACTGATTTTTCGATCTTCAAAGTAGATAAAATCCTTGTGCCCATACTTTTTAGCGCTGTATTCAATGATTTTGCCCAGCGATAAAAATTCACGATTACGATTCAGCACAGGCAAGGCTCGACTTGCGCGTGGTGCTTTGGCAATTAATGCGGGCAGTGATTTGATGATGTCTGTGAGTTGAATGTTGTCCATAGTCTGCTCGCCTCATGCTCAAAAAGTGCGCAAATCTTAACAAACTATCACGGTGACTTTGTAGTATGGCGCTACATTTTCCGTGGCGGGAATTCCACATTGACATCAAAGGCCAAATAAGTAGAATGGCGCGCGCTTGGGTGGTTAGCTCAGCTGGGAGAGCATCGCCCTTACAAGGCGAGGGTCGCAGGTTCGAACCCTGCACCACCCACCACTATTTTTTTGTTGTTTTAAGTCGCGGAGCGGTAGTTCAGTTGGTTAGAATACCGGCCTGTCACGCCGGGGGTCGCGGGTTCGAG
>CAZKYI010000007.1:0-130624 GCA_964557005.1 uncultured Pseudomonadales bacterium | reverse complement strand
GCTGAAGGCAGCTTAAATTCTACTTATTTCCGTTTCGGAAAATGGGGGGATTACAATTCTGGCGTGAGTGTTTCTGGAAAAATTACGCAGTGGTTTGAATCTATATATACGAATTCTTTTAGAATTTTTTTAAATTCCAAATCAACTTTTTCGATGGGTTGCAAGCTGACAAAAATAGACAGGGATTCAGATCGAAGCTGATAAAGGTCTTCACTTGTCAGCATTCCTTCTTCTGGCATAAGTATGAATTGATAATCAGGTTCCTGATTTTCAGCAATTTCACCGTTCACAATGACTTGCGATTCTGTGAGCGTTTTTTTAGCCCGATCAAAATGTTGCAGAAACAGATTATGATTCGAATAGTTCCTACGTTCTGAAGGCTGCTTATAGAGGTTATCAAGCGCAAGTAACAGTGCTTGCCCCGTGTTTTGTTGCTGCCATTCTGTTGTGATTATCGTGGTTTTTACGGTGTCTGTGGACATATTCAGCTCCTCTTGGAAGCTCTATGTTATCCACGGATATGACAATTTGTGTCGCTGGAATTTATGTGGCTTTGGTAGCACGATACGACACAGTTTGTCGCATCTATGGTGATAATGGACTTCTAACAACTCAGGAGCCTGTTATGTCAAATTCAAGCCAATTACTACCCACTACAAGCCCCGTTATTACTAGTGACCCCTTTGAGCACACGATGGATCCCATCGTCAGGTTATGGGTTTATCGTATTCTGGTGCCGATGAACGGAATGGCGCGTATTGTTGGAGAGAGTGGTTTTTCCGATAACAGCATTGGTGTTGGTTTAGGCTATGAAAAATTTTTTGTTGGGTACCAGCAGGAGGACGAGGATTTTAATAAATGGAAGGTGCGTGCCAAAATGCGTAGAACTTATGTAGCACTGGAAGTGCAGGCTGATGAATTACAAGCTCCCACTTTATTGCAGAAAAACCTGAAGGTTTTAGCTGATTTGATTGGGCTGAATGAGGTGGAAGTTGCCTTGTTCCAATTCTTTTTGTATTTGTCTAGCGATCCAGTATTGGAGCAAGTCACCCATGCTATGGGACATATGTCCGTCAAGCAGATATATCGTTTTTTATCCTCGTTATTGCATTTGCCTCAAGAAGCCATTCTCCATGCTTTAAAGGTGGATAGTGTGTTAATACGTTCGGGTTTATTAACTTTTAATCGTAACGGATTTTCACATTTGAATTGGATGGGAGCTAAATCTTTACCACAGCGCATGGAATTGTTATCGGATAATTTTTGTGATTATTTGATGAATCAGTCTGCTGACCCTGTACAACTGATTAAAGAAGCGGTGATGTCCAGTAGCCCCGCACAATTATCACTGGATGATTTTCCTCATATGGGAAAAACATTACATGTGTTGCTGCCTTATTTGCAGCATGTGCTGGAAAGCAAACGCAAAGGCGTGAATATTTTTATTTATGGGGCACCGGGTACAGGAAAAAGCCAGTTGGTTAAAGTGCTGGCAAAACACTTTGGTTGCGAGTTGCTCGAAGTATCTAGTGAGGACAAGTCAGGTAGTCAGATAAGTGGTCAGCAGCGCTTCCGTTCTTATCGGGCTGCGCAGTGTTTTTTTGAATCAAAAAAGGCTCTGTTATTGTTTGATGAAGTGGAAGATGTACTGGACTTTGAGGAGGACATGGATTTTTTCTTTTTTGGGCCATATCGCACCTACAAGAACGGCAAGGCATGGATCAATCGTGCTTTGGAAGAAAATCCGGTGCCTACCTTCTGGTTATCCAATGCGTCAGGTATGGATAAGGCCTACTTGCGCCGTTTTGATATGGTGATTGAAATGCCCATGCCCACACGCCAGCACAGGAAAAAACTGCTTGAGGAGAGCTGTGGGGATTTGTTAAGTGAAAAAACAACTGCACGTTTTGCCGAGGCCGAAGATTTGTCGCCTGCGGTTATTCAGCGAGCAGCTTCGGTTGTGTCGGCCATTCGCCAACAGTTGGATGCAGGGGAAACAGCCACTTCCAGCGAGCAGGCATTGGAGTTGTTGATGAACAATACCCTGCGTGTGCAGCGTTATAAACGTATTCCCAAGGCCGATAGCCATGCCTTGCCGGATTTTTATAGTCCCGCCTATGTGAATGCCAATGTCGATATTCAGGGCATTGCCGAGGGAATACGCGAAAATAAAAATGCGCGTATTTGCCTGTATGGGCCGCCAGGTACGGGAAAAACCGCCTATGGGCACTGGCTGGCTGAAACACTGAACATGCCGCTGCTGGTTAAAAGAGTTTCGGATTTGCAGTCCATGTGGCTGGGTGAATGCGAAAAAAACATTGCTGCGGCGTTTGAGCAGGCCGAGCGTGAACATGCCTTGTTGCTGATTGATGAGGTAGACAGCTTTTTGCAAGACAGACGTGGCGCACAATTCTCTTGGCAAGTAAGCCAAGTGAATGAAATGCTCACCCAGATGGAAAGTTTTTCGGGCGTGTTTATTGCTTCAACCAATTTAATGCAAGGGCTGGATCAGGCTTCGCTGCGCCGCTTTGATTTGAAAATCCATTTTGATTATTTGTTAACCGAACAGGCATGGCATTTGATGCAGGCTGTTGCCAAGGATTTGGCGCTGGAGCCACCCTCTGAAGAAATACTGGTGGACATTGCTCTGTTGAAAAACATCACGCCGGGCGATTTTGCAGCGGTAAAGCGGCGGCATCGTTTCAAGCCGATTCGCAGTACAGAGGAATTGTTTGCGGCATTGGAGAATGAGTGTAGTCTGAAAGAGGATAAGCAGCGGGCAATTGGTTTCCACTAACCTGAATAACTAGCTGCGTTGTTTCTACTGCGTTAAAAATAATCTCAAAATGCTCATTTACTCCGTGTACTCTTTACAAAGAAAGCGCTTTTTCGATTCTTTCGTTTGTAGAAAGTTGCCTTGTATAAACGGCTTCGCTTACGTTATTCAGAATAACAACAATAGGAACATGACATGAAAAACCTTTCAAAATCCAAAATCATTGCTTACCGCCAATGCCCGAAACGCTTGTGGCTAGAAGTGCATAAACCGGAATTGCGGGAAGATTCGGCAGCCACGCAAGCCACCTTTGCACGCGGTAATCAGGTGGGTGATTTGGCGCGAAGCCTTTACGATAACGGCGAAGGCGTGTTGGTGGACTTGAATGAAATCGGTTTTGCCAAGGCCTTTGCGCTGAGCGGTGAATTGCTGCAAGGAAAACAGCCCATTTTTGAAGCGGGTTTAAGTGCCGGTGGTGCGCTTGCCTTTGCCGATGTGATGTTGCCCTTGAACAAGCGTGGTAAAACCAAATGGAAAATGATTGAGGTAAAATCTTCAACTTCGGTGAAAGATTACTACCGTGATGATGTGGCCTTGCAATGTTATGTAGCAAAGGAACAAGGGATTGATTTGGCTGCGGTGAGTGTTGCCTGTATTGATTCAACATGGGTGTATCCGGGTGATAATAATTATCAGGGTTTATTGTTTGAAACCGATTTAACCGAGGAAGCACTGTCGCGTTATGGCGAAGCCAAACAGTGGGTGGATGCCGCACAGAAAATTGTTGCCAAAAATAAAGAACCCAACATAGAAGTGGGTGAGCAGTGTAACAAGCCTTACCCCTGTGGTTTTCAGGATTATTGCTCAAGACATTTGAAGCTGCCGCAACACAGTGTGCAGGTTCTGCCAAATGTACGCACGAACGCATTGAAGGAAGCGATAGCAGCAGGTATTACCGAATTACGCGATGTGCCCGATGATTTGTTAAACGCGCAACAACTGCGTGTTAAACAACATACGCTAACGGGAAAAACATTTTTTGATAAAAAGGCAGTACGTGCTGCACTTTCAGCGCAAAGCTATCCTGCGTATTTTCTGGATTTTGAAACGGCACAATTCGCGGTACCGATTTGGAAGGGTACGCGCCCGTTTCAGCAAATTCCCTTTCAATACAGTTTGCACAAGCTTGATAAAAACGCTGTGCTCAGTCACAAGGAATTTTTATCGATGGAAGGTGACAATCCTGCCAAAGCTTTTGCTGAGTCCTTGATAAAAGACTGTGGAAAAAAAGGCTCGATTTATGTTTATAACGTCGGGTTTGAAGGGATGATTATTGATGCACTGGGAAAAGCATTTCCCAAACTTGAAAAGGATTTACAGGCCATTAGAAAGCGTTTGGTGGATTTATTGCCTTTGGCGAGAGACTATTATTACCACCCTGATCAGCACGGCAGTTGGAGCATCAAGGCGGTATTGCCAACGCTTCCGAATATCAATGCTGACATGGATTATCAGGCGCTTGACGATGTTCAGGATGGGCAAGCCGCAGCAGAAGCGTATGTTATGGCGGTTTCGGGTAACTGTACGCCCGAACAAAAAGAAAGCATCAAACAGAACTTGCTGGATTATTGTAAGCTCGATACCTTGGCAACGGTAAAGTTGTGGGAGTTTTTTACCGGAAATACGGTGCGGGAATAAAAGTTCATTAAAAGAGGGTCATCAAACTATGTCGGAACGCCCCAATAACTATGAAACGCTGCTGTTTACTCTGGAGTTGTTAAAGCGTATTCGGCGTAAAACTAAAATCGGTGCTAAAGAACTGCATGAGCAATTACAGGCTGCGGGATTTGACCGAGACTTACGCACGGTGCAACGACAACTTGACATGCTCAGTGAGCATTTTGATATTGAACGTGATGATCGCGAAAAACCCTATGGTTATCGCTGGAAAGAAAAGTCGGATGGCTTTTCCTTGCCAGGGCTGAATGAACAGGAGGCGCTGATTTTGTCACTGGCAGAAGATTATTTGAAAAACATTTTGCCAACAGATGTAATGAAATCCATGAACGGTTTTTTCGCTCAGGCACGTTACACCTTGGGTACTCAAACCGATAGCAAGCTGGAAAAACAATGGCTGAAAAAAGTACGGGTTGTCAGCCAAACCCAGCCTTTGTTACCGCCGCCGATTCGCTCCGGCATTCTGGAAGCGGTGAGTAATGCGCTGTACAAAAATTTGTGGCTGGAGATTGAATATGAAAATGCTGAGGGAAAACAAAGTGCTGGCAAGGTGATGCCGCTGGGTTTGGTGCAGCAAGGCTCGTGTTTGTATCTGGTGTGTCGTTATGAAAGTTATGATGATGAGCGTAACCTTGCCTTGCACCGTTTTATTTCAGCGAAGCCAACAACGCTGAAATTTCAAAGGCTGAAAGATTTTGATTTGCAAAAATACGATGAAGCGGGGCGTTTTGGTTTTGGGGAAGGTCAGAAAATTGAATTACGGTTTCGTATTAACAAGGGAGCAGGCGTGCATTTGTTAGAAGCGAAGCTATCCGCCGATCAAAAGGTGAAGGAATTTGATGAGGAATATCTCATCAGTGCAACGGTGGTGGATTCTGGCCAACTGGATTGGTGGTTACGCGGTTTTGGCGATGCGGTGCATTCGGTGAGAAAGAAAAAAATCAAGCCAGACTAGCTACGCTTTTTAATATCAAGCGCACCAGCATGGTCTGACGGCTCACGCCAGTTTTTGCAAAAATAGAACGCAAATGTGTGCGCGTGGTGTTGCGGCTAACGCCTTGCACTTTGGCGGCTTCATCGAGCGTTAAACCATTCACCAGCAGCATCGCCAGTGAAGCTTCGGCGGGTGTTACGCCAAACAGGCGCGTAATAATCTGGGTGGGGGTTTCAGAACTTTGTTCGGGGTCTGAAATAAAAATCGCAACCGAAGGCATGGATTTTCCTTCAGAAAATTTGGTGCTTGGTACAGGGCGAATCACCAGCCCAAGATCGGGCAAACCCGATGGGCGAGTGGCACGCATGGCTTCCACAAAACCGCTTTCACCGCGCTTCTGGGTTTCGAGCACCGAACTCACCAAACGGTGTAATTCGTTGGTTTGCTCACGGTTGGCAAGATGCAAGGTGTCTTTGCTGTTGATTAAACCATCTTTGGCTTCAATTAAATGACGCGCCATTTCGTTGCAGTTAATCACCGAGCCTTTTTCATCGAGAATAATCGTGCCTACCGACAGTTGTTCCATCGCACCCGCATATAAGGCTCTTTCCGATTCCACTTTGTTGAGCCGTGCATGAATCAATAAAGCGCGTTCCAGATGGGGCAGCAGTTGTTTAACCAGATGCTTTTGTTCAGCTTTAAAAGCACCTTTTTCTTTATAGCGCGAAATACGCAAGCGCACCGATAGCTCATTAGGCACTTCCAGATCAGTGCCGAGAATATCGAAAATGCCCGCAGGCTTGAGTGTGGTGAGGTAGAACTCACTGGCTTGCAGTTTTTTGGGATCGATAAATTCGCGCAGGCTGATGACTTCACGTGAGGGCAGGTCGATAAAAGGATCGAGTGCGTAGTGCTTTTTGTTGTAAGACTCCACGCCGCTTAAATCGCCACCTACATTGAGCATCACACCTTCGGCATCTTTACTGGGGGGAATCAGAATCAGGGTGGCAATGTGTGCGCCGAGAATTTCGCGCAAGTCTTCCAGAAATTCTTCCCAGGGGTGCTCTTCCAGAGGCCCCTGATAGATGTGCTCAATAATCTGGCTGAAGGTCTGGATGTCTTCAGATTGAAAATCCGGTTTCATCGTGTGGGTTCTTGTTATTTTTGCGGGGTGCGACAATGGCCGACATTGTAAGGAAGTTTAGATAGATGTACACCTTTTCTCATTCATATGGGGGAGGGATTTCTCCCTTTGGTTGACCCACTTAAAAGCCTTGGCTATCTTCTTTCACCCCATAGCGATGTGAAGGCGATATGAACAAGGATCAAGAATCAGAGAAACCGATAGATAGCGCCAAAGGTCAGTTTTTGGTGTATCAAGCTGAGGATGGCAAGCTGAAACTCGATGTGCGGCTGGTGGATGATACAGTCTGGTTAACGCAACCGCTTATGGCAGACTTGTTTCAAACAACCCAACAAAACATAAGTCAGCATGTACTCAATGTTTACGAGGAAGGCGAATTAGCGCCTGAGGCAACTCACAAGAAATTGTTGTCGGTTCGAATGGAGGGCAAACGCGAAGTCAAGCGTACACTGGATTACTACAATCTGGACATGATTATCTCTGTGGGCTACAGGGTAAAAAGTCATGTAGCTACCCGCTTTCGTATCTGGGCAACACAACAACTTACAGAATTGGTTAAAAAAGGTTTTGTGCTGGATGACGAGCGACTCAAAAATCCAGATCAGCCTTTTGATTATTTTGAGGAACTTGAGCGTCGAATTCAGGATATCCGAACTTCTGAAAGACGCTTCTATCAGAAGATCACAGATATTTACGCTACCAGTATCGACTATGATCCTACCTTGGATATCAGCATCGAGTTCTTTAAAACCGTACAGAATAAAATGCATTGGGCAATTACTGGACAAACGGCTGCTGAAATTATTCATTCACGAGCAAATGCTGATTTGCCAGATATGGGGTTGACCAATTTTCGTGGAGCCAAGCTACGCAAGCAGGATGTATCGGTTGCCAAGAATTATCTTGATAAAAATGAATTGGCGGCGCTGAATAATTTGGTTGAGCAATATTTGATTTTTGCACAGGGTCAGGCTATGCGTCGCGTGCCTATGTATATGCGTGATTGGGTTAGTAAGCTAGATGGTTTTCTGGATATTAATGATAGAGATATTCTTGATCATGCTGGAAAAGTATCACATGAGCTGGCGAAACAGCAGGCTGAAATAGAATACGAAAAATTTCATGCGAGACGACTTGGCGTTTCTGATAAAGAGACAAGCGACTTTGATAAAGTGATTAGGCAGCTTGAATCTGAAAAAAATAAAAAAAAGCCTTAATCAACCACTTGCTGTTTCTTTTTTCCGCGCTTATCAATTTGTGCTGAATATTCTTCAATGGAAATACCCAACTCGGCAGCTTTGAGCATATCCAGAGCCACATCCACAATCATATCTTCCTGACCACCCACCATGCGGCGGCGGCCAAGTTCGACCAGAATATCGCGGGTTTCCAGCTTGTAGCGTTGTGCGGCAACTTCTGCATGGCGCAGGAAGGAGGAATAAACCCCTGCATAACCGAGTGACAGCGTTTCACGGTCAACACGCACTTCACGGTCTTGCAGTGGGCGCACCAGATCATCGGCAGCGTCCATCAGTTTGTATAAATCCGTGCCATGCAACCAGCCCATGCGTTCAATGGCGGCAATAAAGACTTCCAGAGGCGCATTGCCTGCACCTGCACCCATGCCTGCCAGCGAAGCGTCTACACGGCTCACACCGTTTTCAACCGCCACGATGGAATTGGCAACACCCAGCGACAGGTTGTGGTGAGCGTGAATGCCAATTTGAGTTTCCGGTTTCAAGGCATCACGCAGTGCTTTTACTCGCGCAGCAACGTCGTGCATGTTCTGCGCACCACCGGAATCCACCACATAAACGGTTTCGGCACCGTAGCTTTCCATCAATAAGGCTTGTTTGGCCATCAGTTTGGGTTCAATCATGTGCGACATCATCAAAAAGCCGATGGTGTCCATGCCGAGTTTTCTCGCGTGTTCAATATGTTGTTTGCTGACATCGGCTTCGGTGCAATGTGTGGCAACGCGCACGGAGCGAACGCCCATGTCCCACGCCCAATTCAAATCTTCTTTAACCGCAATGCCTGGCAGAATCAGCGTGGTTAATTTTGCGTGGGTTAAAACTTCTGCAACGGCGGCAATCCATTCCTTGTCGGTGTGTGCACCAAAGCCATAGTTGAAGGAGGTGCCAGAAAGCCCGTCACCGTGAGCGACTTCAATGGCATCTACTTTTGCATCATCGAGTGCTTTGGCAATCGCTTTAACGTGATCAATGCCATACATGTGTCGAATGGCGTGCATGCCGTCACGCAGTGTTACGTCCTGAATATAAATTTTTTCTTTAAGTGGGTTAATCATCTTACTTTCCTCTGAATTTTTCGCTCAGGCAGCTTCGTTGATGTATTTCAGGCGCGCAATTTTTTCGCCTGTGCCTAAAGCGGCTGAGGTCATAATGTCCAGATTGCCTGCATAAGAGGGCAGGTAGTGTGCCGCACCTTCAACTTCCAGAAAGATGGAGCTTTTCATGCCAGTGAATTTTCCTCTGCCAGGAATGGTTAGTGGCGCATCTTCATTAAAATATTCAAACTGCACCTGCTGTTTTAATTCGTAGCCGGGCACATAGCTTTTAACTCCTGCAACAATCTCATTCACGCTATCGATAATACGTTGCTCATCGACTTTTTCAGACAAAGTGAACACCGTGTTTCTCATAATCATGGGTGGCTCAGCGGGATTCAAAATAATAATCGCTTTGCCCTGTGCAGCGCCGCCGACTTTTTCAATGGCGCGTGCGGTGGTTTGGGTAAACTCGTCAATGTTGGCGCGAGTGCCCGGGCCTGCCGAGGCAGAAGAAACCGAAGCAACAATTTCTGCATAATGCACTTTGGCAACGCGGCTAACCGCGTAAACCATGGGAATGGTCGCTTGCCCGCCACAGGTCACCATGTTGACGTTTTGTGCAGAGAGATGTTCTTCACTATTAATCACGGGCACACAATAGGGGCCAATCGCTGCGGGTGTTAAATCCACAACGGTTTTTCCGTCCGCCTTTAAGACTTCATTATGGTGTTGATGCGCGTAAGCAGAGGTTGCATCGAAAACAATGTCGATGTCTGCATAGTGAGCGAGTTTTTTCAGGCCATCAATGCCTTCGGCAGTGGTGGTAATGCCCATGCGTTGTGCGCGTGCCAAGCCATCAGATGTTGGATCAATGCCAACCATTGCAGCGCACTCCAGTACTTTGGAATTGCGCATGATTTTAATCATCAGGTCGGTGCCTATGTTTCCTGAGCCAATAATAGCGGCTTTGATTTTTTTGCTCATTTTTGCTTTCTCAAAAAGATAATAAAAATATTTTTTGTCATTACCTAAACGTTATCTTACAACCCCCAACGCCCTCTAATTCCATTTCCATCACATCACCCGCAACAACAGGTTCCAGCGGAACCAGCGAGCCGGACAAAATCACTTCACCTGCCTTGAAGGGAATATCGAATTTCCCCAGTGTGTTGGCAAGCCATGCCACAGCGGTCAGCGGGTTGCCCTGAACAGCACTGCCCAAACCTTCGCTGATAAGTTTGCCGTTCTTTTTAACGACAACTTTCAGCTTGGGTAAATCGAAATCTTCGGGATTCACTTTTGCATCGCCTAACACATACACGCCGCAGGAAGCATTGTCGGCAACCGTGTCCTGAATTTTTATTTTCCAGTTGTGAATACGCGAATCGACAATTTCAAAGCAGGGGATAATACATTCGGTGGCTGCCAGTACATCGGCTTCGGTCACACCGGGGCCGATTAAATCACTTTTCAGTTTGAAGGCAATTTCTGCCTCGGCGCGTGGTTGTATCATCAAATCGGCAATCGAAACTTCGGAATTATTAGGGAATTCCATCACATTGGTTAAAAAACCGAAATCCGGTTGAAACACACCGAGCATGTCCTGTACGGCTTTGCTGGTCACGCCGATTTTTTTGCCAACAACTTTTTCACCGTCATTGTTAATACGCTGATTGAGCATGTGCAGGGAAATGTAATAGGCATCTTCAATGGTGATTTGCGGTTCGCGTTCGGTCAGGGGCGCAAGCGTGGTTTGTGAGCGCAGTGCCTGATAAAGCTCATTACCCAGGTGCTTTATTCTTTCTGCGCTCAAGGCTGGTATCTTTGCTTTATCCATGATGCGTGCTCTCTTAAATTACTCTGGATTGTAAAAACCCAAGCGTCATCGTGTTAAATGTTTCTTTGTGTTCCAGCATTACCCAGTGACCACATTGTGACAGCAGCACCATTTGAATGTTCTTGCATTTTTTGGCGAGTTTCATAATGCCGGTTTCGGGCATCATGTTTTCATTCATGCCCCAGAACGCGAGAATCGGGCAGGTGATAAGGTGCAAGTCATCTTCCATGTTGGGTACTACCATGGTTTGCACTACATGGGGATTTTGCGTTTGCATACTCTGCCAGCGTTCACGCACTAACTGGGTGTTAATGCAGGCAGGGTTAACCACAAAGGCTTTTTCAAAAAAAGCACGCATACTGTCTTCAGTCATCGGCTTACCCGATGTGAAAACTTCTTTCATCATCGCCATGCCTGGCATGGTGAAATAATCCGCCTGATTTTCAATACCGCCTGGCGCCATTAGCACCAGACTGCTGACACGTTCGGGATAATCGAGTGCGTAGCGCAGTGCAATCGCACCGCCGAGTGAATTGCCAATCAAAGTGTAAAGTTCAACACCGATGTATTGCAGGGTCTGGTGTAAACATTCCACAAAAAAGTTGATGTGATAATCCACATCGGTCGGCTTTGAAGAATAACCATAACCCACATGGTCAATCACAATCACGCGATAACCGTGTTCTGCCAAAAACGGATAGTTTTCCTTGAAATTGCTGTGCCCGCTGGCACCGCTGCCGCTGCCATGCAAAAAAACAATGACGGGATTATTTTTTGCACCCGCATCCAGATAATGAATGCGCTGGCCGTTGGGCAGTTGTGCGTATTGGCCTTCGGGCAAGCCCTCAATTAAAGACATGACTAAATATTTAAATCTGCGTTGTCTGCACCAAACATCACGCCGCCCAGATTGCCACTATAAAGCGGCACGTTGTTAGCAACATGCGCCTGACTGGCAATAATATCCAGATAGCGCTCTAACACACCGTTGCCTCGGAAAATACCCTTGCTGCCGCTGGCTTTTAACATCAGGGCACACAGGGCGGCACAACGGTCTGCAACAATGGCAGAGTCATAGCGATACAGTGCACGGGAATCGACAGGAATCGGTTTGCCTGCACGCGCAAGTTCCATCATTTCATCAAAGTTCTGATTCATAATGGTCGCCATTTCGCGAATACCCGCTTTTACTTCGGAAGCAATTTTTCTGGCGAAAGGATCATCTTTCATCATAAAGGGGCCGACCATGCGGGTTTTGGCCGTTTCAATAAAACTGTCCAGTGCACCTTCGAGTGCACCCAAAGAAGCGGTACACACCGAACGCACAAACACTTGTCCAAAAGGTAAACGATACAAGGGCGCAGTGTTAACGGCATTGCCAGGGCTTGAGCAGTTAAATCCATCAATCAGTTTTTGTGTGCGATATTCCGGAACGAAAGCACCAGATACTTTTACATCGTTGGAGCCAGTTGCTTTCAAGCCCACAACATCCCAGTTTTGAATCACTTCATAATCCGCGCGTGGAATCAGGAAGGTGCGGTAATTGGCCATGTTGAAAGGGTCATTCGGTTCTGGCACTACGCCACCCAGAAATACCCAATCGCAATGATGAGAGCCACTGGAAAATCCCCATTGGCCGCTCACTTTATAACCGCCTTCCACTTTTTCGATTTTTCCAACGGGCGCATAGGAAGAAGAAATCAGCGTGGCGGGATTCTTGCCCCAAACATCTTGTGCTGCCTTGTCATCAAACAACCCCAACTGCCAGTTATGTACGGCAATCACGCCCATAATCCAGCCTGTTGAAGTGCAGGCTTTGGCGATTTCACGTTGCACGGCATAGAACACTTGCGGATCCATTTCATAACCACCCCATTTGGCGGGCTGGAGAATTTTGAAGAAGCCTGCATTCTGAAAATCCTGAATGGTTTCTGCTGGAACCTGCCCGTCTTTTGTGGCCTGTGCAGAGCGTTGTTTTAAAACGGGTTGCAAGGCAACGGCTTTTGCAATGAGGTCATTTGCTCTTGGTGAGCCAAGGCTGAATTCAGTAGTCATATCCTCTCCATTATTTATTATCAGACATCAGGTTTCGGGGGTATTCAGTGCCAACGATACTATAGGCGGCTCCCGTAGCCATCATCACCCAAATATAGGAGTGCTTCGGCGCATATCCAAAATATAATTCTTTCGCATTCAAATACTTGGCTACCAATTACCATCACCACAGGAACTTCCATGACTTCGACCAGCCCGCAAAAAGCTTCACCTATTCGCCCCAGACTTGATAGTGATATTTCCCGATGGGCAATGGAACACGATGTGATTGTGGTGGGCTTTGGTGGTGCCGGAGCCTGTGCTGCCATTGAAGCGCATGATGCGGGTACAAAGACCTGCATCATTGAAGTGGCAAGCGCGAGTGGTGGTTCAACGGCGCTGTCGAGTGCGGAAATCTACATGGGTGGTCATGGGGGTACGCGGGTACAACAAGCCTGTGGCTATGACGACAGCACCGAAGCGATGTTCACCTTTATGAAAGCAGCGATGGGCGATTTGGGAGATGAAGCCAAAATCCGCGCTTATGTTGATGGCAGTCTGGAGCACTTTAACTGGCTGGTGAGTCAGGGCGTGCCTTACAAGGATTCCGAATACAAGGAACGTGCAATTATGGCGATGACCGACGACTGCATTCTGTACACGGGCAATGAAAAAGCGTGGCCCTTTCGTGAAATGGCCAAACCTTGCCCGCGCGGTCATAACCTGCAAGTGGAGGGGGACAACGGTGGCCCCTTGTTGATGAAAATACTCACCGCACAGGTGGAAAAACGTAACATCGAAGTGCACTACGACACCCGTGCGCTCACCCTGATTAAAAACAAAGCCAATGAAATCGTGGGGCTGCTGGTCAGAAAAGATGGAGAAGAGCTGGCGATTAAAGCCAATAAAGGTGTAATTCTGTGTGCAGGGGGTTACTGCATGAATGCAGAGATGGTGGCCAGATTCACCCCGATGCTCAAAAACGCCAACATTCCCATTGGTAATCCCTTCGATACTGGCGCAGGTATTTTGATGGGGCAGGGTGTGGGGGCTGCACTGGTGAACATGATGGAGGCCTTTGTCACCATGCCCTATTATCCACCCGCGTCACTCACTTATGGCATTCTGGTGAATGCCCAGGCGCAACGCTTCATTAACGAAGACTGTTATCACGGGCGCGTGGCCTACCATGTGCTGCGACAAACGGGTGACCGCGTTTACATGATTGTGAGTGCAGACGAGTTTGAAAAACCCGTATTCCTCAACGCAGATTTTGCAGGCACTGGCGAAACTATCGAGGAATTGGCGGCAGAGCTGAATCTTGATGCAGAACAACTGACGCACACCATCAGCTTCTATAACCGCAAGGCGGCAGCAGGTGAAGACCCCATTTTCCATAAAAGCGCGGATTGGCTAAAAGAAATCAAAGCACCTTATGCAGCTCTGGATGTGACTCCAGGGCGGGGCGCATGGTTTCCCTATTTTACTCTGGGTGGTCTGGATACCTTGCCGACAGGTGAGGTGTTGGATATGGAGCGAAACCCGATTAAAGGCTTGTTTGCGGCAGGGCGCACCACCGCAGGTGTTCCCAGAACAGCGGCAGGCTACGCATCGGGTATGTCGGTGGGTGATGCAACATTTTTTGGTCGTATGGCTGGTAAACAGGCTGCCTTGGCCTGATAATCATTCCACAGGGTTAAATTGTTAATGAGGAGCGTATGACAAACAAAATTATTTATACCGAAACTGATGAAGCGCCCATGCTGGCGACTTATTCCTTCTTACCCATCGTGGAAGGCTTTGCCAAACAGGCAGGTATTGAGGTTGAAACCAGTGATATTTCTCTGGCAGGTCGCATCATTGCCAACTTTCCCGAAAAATTGAAAGACCAGCAGAAAGTTCCCGATACGCTCACTGAACTCAGTGAACTGGTACTACAGCCTGATGCCAATATCATCAAGTTGCCCAATATCAGTGCATCGATTCCACAATTGCTGGCTGCCATTAAAGAATTACAGGAACAGGGTTACGACATTCCCGATTATCCTGCTGAACCGGCAAACGACGTGGAAAAAGACATCAAAGCGCGTTATGCGAAAGTGTTAGGTAGTGCGGTTAACCCTGTTATTCGCGAAGGAAACTCCGATCGCCGCGCACCGCCAGCAGTAAAAAATTATGCACGAAAGTTTCCACATAAAATGGGCAAGTGGAGTCAGGGTTCGCGCACCCACGTGGCACACATGCGTAAAGGTGATTTCTTTTCCACCGAGCAAAGTACTGTCATTAAACAGGCCACCACTGCACGCATTGAATTTGTAAACAAGGCAGGTGAAGTCACAGTCAAAAGACAACTCCCGTTACTGGAAGGCGAAATTCTCGATTCCATGTATATGAGCGTAAAAGAGCTCCGAAAATTTATTGAAGAAGAAATGGACGGTGCACGCAAGGCCAAGTTGCTGTTCTCTTTGCATGTTAAAGCCACCATGATGAAGATTTCTCACCCGATTGTTTTTGGCCATGTGGTGCAGGTGTACTTCAAGGATTTGTTCGAGAAATACGGTGAAACTTTTGCACAGTTGGGCGTTGATCCGAAATCGGGTTTGAGTGACATCTATAAAAAAATTGAAACACTACCTTACACCCAGCGTCAGGAAATCAAGGAAGCGATTTATAATTGTTATGAGCGTCGCCCTGAGCTGGCGATGGTGAATTCCGATAAAGGTATTTCCAACCTGCATGTGCCCAGTGACGTGATTGTGGATGCTTCCATGCCTGCGATGATTCGTGAAGGCGGAAAAATGTGGGGAACTGATGGCAAGTTGAAAGATACCAAAGCTGTGATTCCCGATTCCAACTACGCCACCATTTATCAGGAAGTGATTAATTTCTGTAAGCACCATGATGCCTTTGACCCAACCACCATGGGTTCTGTCGCGAATGTGGGTTTGATGGCGCAAAAAGCAGAGGAATATGGTTCGCATGACAAAACCTATGAGCTTGAAGCGGACGGCACCATGCGCATTGTTGATGAGCAAGGCAACATTCTGCTGTCACACGAGGTAGAAAAAGGTGACATCTGGCGAGCCTGTCAAACCAAGGATATTCCTGTGCGTGACTGGGTTAAATTGGCAGTGACACGCGCGCGTCTTTCCAATACGCCAGTGGTGTTCTGGTTGAATTACGAGCGCCCGCACGATGCCAATTTGATTCGCAAGGTGCGTAAGTATCTGAAAGATTACGATACCCAGGGTTTGGAAATTCATATTTTCCCGCTCGATTACGCCATGCGTTATTCACTGGAGCGTATGAAAAAAGGCAAGGACACCATTTCTGCAACGGGTAACGTGTTGCGTGATTATCTCACCGATTTGTTCCCGATTCTGGAGCTGGGCACCAGTGCCAAAATGCTGTCAATTGTGCCTTTGATTGCGGGCGGTGGTTTGTTTGAAACGGGTGCAGGTGGTTCTGCGCCCAAGCATGTGCAACAGTTTATTGAAGAAGGTCACTTGCGTTGGGATTCCCTCGGTGAGTTTCTGGCTCTGGCAGTTTCTTTTGAAGATTTTGCGGTGAAGAAAAATAACAAACGTGCCGAGTTGTTATCGAAATCTCTGGATAAGGCGACAGAAAAATTACTCGAAAATAACAAGAGTCCTTCAAGACGTGTGGGTGAGCTGGATAATCGTGGCAGTCATTTTTATCTGTGTATGTATTGGGCCGAAGCGCTTGCCAACCAGAATGACGACGCTGAATTGAAAAACAAATTTGGCGGGATTTATCAGGATTTGTCTGCCAACGAAAATAAAATTCTGGAAGAGTTGCTGGCGGTGGAAGGCAATCCCGTGGATATGGGCGGGTATTATCACCCTGATCGTGAAAAGGTCAGTGCGGCGATGCGTCCAAGCCAGACCTTCAACAAGATTCTGGCTGCTTTGTAATTTTGGAGATAAAAAAGCCCTGACTTTCAGGGCTTTTTTGTTTGTTTCTAGATATTTCTTAAATCTTCAGGGCTGAGGTTAAATTCGCGCGCCAGTTCCCTGAGATGCAGTTGTTCGCGGATATAACGCTTGTGATGATCGTTTTGGATATTCTTGCGACGTGATTCGTCGTAATCGACAAAATTGTCTTCTGCGATTTCTTCTTCAAAATCATCTTCAATATCATTTTTGTCTTTTTTACTCATTTTAGCAGCCCTCGCTTGATTAAAGTTTGCTTATTCGTCTGAGTAGGCATCGTCCTGATAGTTTTCTTCTCCGTATTCGTCTTCATACTGTTCCTGTTCATCACCATAGGAATCAGATTCGTCGTAGTATCCTGAGCCATATTCGGAATGGTGATAGTCTTCTTCTGCCCAAACCGGATGGAGAAAACTCATGGAAAATACTAAAACGAGGATAAGTTTCATAAGGTGTTCCAGGCTAAAAGTTAAGGTACAGGCAGCGCGAATTTAGGTGCGAAAAAATCTGGCCGCAAACAATATTTTTCGATTAGACTAATCGAAAAAATCAATCTTTTTACTGTTTGAAATTATGGATTCCAATCTCTTGCATACCTTTCTGGAAGTGGCCAGCACGCGTCATTTTGGCAAGGCAGCCAGCAACTTGTATATCACGCAATCAACGGTCAGTGCGCGTATTCAACAGTTGGAAGAGCAACTCGACGCGCGTTTGTTTGAGCGTAATACCAAGCAGGTTGCACTCACGTCTGAGGGCGAAAAGTTTCTCAGGCATGCAGAATCGATATTGATGGCGTGGGCTAGCGCCAGACAGGATTTGGCGGGTGAATCTGAAAGCAGGAATACCATTCGCATTGCATCGAGTGAAGCGCTTTGGCACGAATTGTTCGAGTACCCTTTGCCTGCGTTGTTAGCTGAGCAGAACCTGTTCCTGCAAGCGTTTACCTGTGCTGCCAACGATCTTCATACCAGATTGTTTAATAACGAAATTGATCTGGCTTTGGCCTATGCCCCGATTAAACAAAATGGCTGGAAGAGTACAGCACTGGGCACTTTGGAATTGGTGCTGGCTTCAGCCAATCAAAGTGTTGGCATGGATTTTTCGAACGAGACTTATATTCATGTGGATTGGGGAGATGATTTTAACCTGTTTGTCAGCAGGAAATTTCCCAGGGGTCTGAATCCTGTGCTGCATACGGATAATCTTCTGCTGGCGAAAAGTCTGATGTTTGAATTGAATGCCTGTGCTTATCTACCTGCGTTACAGGTGAATTCAAACAGAAAGTTCACTTGCTTTGACAGCAAGCATGCACCGATTTTTAAACGAAAAATTTATGCCTGTTATTCGGAATCCTCACCACAACGTAAGGCGATTGAAAAATTACTGCCTTACTTTTTATTGAAGGTAAAAGCGGTCTAGAATCACATACCCCCTCTAATCATGGAAATAAACGTATGTTTAACAAGGTGATTGAGAATTTCAGAAAAGACTACAGTCTGGAAAATATCGGGCATTTATATTTCTGGAGTAATGCAGATAAGGCCAGATTTATTGCCGATTGTACCTGCCTGTTGTTTTTGCTTGGTGGTGCTGTATCGACATTTCAAATCCTGTTCCCGATTCAGGGTTTATATGTGCCGCGTGAAAACCTGCCCTGGGTTCAGGCCATTTCTTTTTTTTCTGCAGGTGTGTTTTTTGCGATTCGTGTTTTTGCCTCACTGGTCAAGCACAACCCGTCACTGGCGAAACTGGCCTTGATTATGAATCTGACAGCACTGTCGTTGTGCTTGCCTTTGTTATTCTCCTGTTTGGGTTTGTTTGATGGCTTCAGTTGGTTTTTATTGTTTATCTATGCGTCGATAGGGTTTGTGGCATTGGAGCCGCGTTATATTTTTTATACGCAGGTAGCCACACTGGCAAGCATGATTACATTGAGCTACATCGATGGTTATCTGCCTTACGACATGCGCTCGTATATGATGGGCGAACATGCCTACATTAAAAATTTCTCGCAAACGGATTTGTTTTTTCAATGGTCATTGATGCTGGTGAGTATTTTTCTGGGCATGATGATTTTGGGTTATCTCACTTCAGCCTGGCAGCGTAGAGAAGAGGATTTGCGGGTGATTTCGGCGAAGGATTCCCTGACTGGTTTGATGAATCGCCGCTCCATCATGGAATACCTGCAACAGGAATTAAAATTTGCACGTGAAAATAATCGTACACTTTCCATTGCCATGCTCGATCTGGACCACTTCAAAAAAATCAATGACAGCTATGGGCACCCTTTTGGAGACAAGGTGCTCAAGATGCTTGCGCAAAAAGCACAGCAATTAAGCAGGAAAGATGATGCGCTTGGGCGCTATGGTGGCGAAGAATTTTTGTTTGTGTTTTCAAATTGCGCAGCTTATGAGGCGATGAAAAGTATTGATCGTTTACGTACAGCATTATCAACACAAACGCTGACAGCCGATAACGGTCATGAAGTTCAGGTGCGTTTAAGTGCAGGGGTAGCAGAGCTTCTGGATGCCGAGGACATGGAAGGTTTGATTGAGCGTGCTGATAACGCGCTTTATAAAGCCAAGGAACGAGGCCGTGATCAGGTGGTGATTGCTTCCTGACTTCTTTGCTTGCATCGCCGTGCTTGTCGGTTATATTAGGACAGCAATACAGCACAGGATTTGATCATGACGCTCCGAGAAGAAGTGGTTCAACATGGCTTCGCCGCAGATTACATGCGCTATCTCATGGATTTCATGGAAACCAAGGGTATTGAGCGGCAACTTATTCTTGATGCCGCAGGTATACAGGAAGAGGATCTGGAAAAGGGTGATGAATGGATTTACTACTCGATTGATTACAACAGTTTTTCCAAAAGCTTGCAGAAACTTGGCCGAAACCCGCTGATTGGTTTTGAATTCGGTGCCAGTATCTCGCTGAAAAAACATGGCTATATTGGATATGCCGCTGGTAATGCGAGCACGCTGGGTGAAGCCATCACCATGCTCACCAAATACTTTCGTACCCGCACCACCTTGTTTGCCTTGTCGATTGTTGAGGAAGGCGAGTTCAATATCATTCAGATGGAAAGTCAGGCGGATTTGGGCGAGGGTAGCAAATTCTGGGTACAAACCATTCTGGGCATTTTGATGCGGGTGAGTACTGAGATATTCGGTGATGAAATTCTCAAGCGCCTGATGTCTGAAACCGAGGCGCGTATTTCTCTGGAAAAACCTGAATTGCTTACGGGTCAGGTGGCCGATTTGTTGAGTGGTGTCAGTTTTGGCCACAGTATTAACCAGATTCGCATTCCCAAATCCTTGATGGATGCTCCCCTGAAAAACCCTGATAAATTGATTTCGCAGATGGCGCAGCGCCATTGTGAAGATCAGTTAATGACCATAGAACCGATGCAGCAAGGCATTGTGGCCAGAGTGAGAAAGTGTATAGAGGCTGAAAAAGGTGTGTACCCTGATCTGGAAGATGTTTCACATGAGTTGAATATGTCATCACGTTCGCTCAAACGAAAGTTGAAGGCGGCTGACAACAGTTTCCAGAAAATTCTTGATAATGTCAGGAAAACAGAAGCGATTGAATATCTTTGTCATTCCCCGCATACCATTGATGAAATTTCGAGCTTGCTGGGCTTTAGTGACCCTTCCAATTTTGGCAGGGCTTTCAAGAAATGGACGGGTATGTCACCTCGCGCCTATCGCGGCAGAGCCTTGGAGAATCAGGCAGAACCGCGCAAGGGCGGCTACTGAAAAAGGCTTTCCAAGGGCTATGGAAAACGGTAGTCTGCCAAGCCTTTGGGCTTTGCCCTTGAATAAATACACATCTAAAAAACGGGGAATGTTATGGCTGACTTAGCTGGAAAAACCTTATTTATTACTGGTGCAAGCAGGGGAATCGGATTGGCGATTGCCTTGCGTGCAGCGCGAGACGGCGCAAATATCGCCATTGCCGCAAAAACCACCGAACCACACCCGAAACTGCCTGGCACGATTTATACCGCTGCCAAAGAAATTGAGGCAGCAGGGGGCAAGGCGTTGCCAGTGGTGGTTGATGTGCGTTCAGAGGAAGAGGTTGAAGCAGCCATCAATAAAACGGTTGAGCACTTTGGAGGTATTGATGTATTGGTCAACAATGCCAGCGCCATCAGTCTTACGCCGACCGAAATGACTTCGATGAAAAAGTACGACCTGATGCATAACATCAACACGCGCGGTACTTTTCTTTGTTCCCAAAAAGCCATTCCCCATCTTAAAAAATCTTCCAACCCTCACGTACTTAATCTTTCCCCGCCTTTAAACATGGAAACCCGCTGGTTTCAGCATCATGTGGCGTACACCATGGCCAAATTTGGCATGAGTATGTGTGTGTTAGGTATGGCGGGTGAATATGCAAGTCAGGGCATTGCCTTTAATGCGTTATGGCCAAGAACTTCAATTGCTACGGCTGCGGTTAATAATCATCTGGGTGGTGGTGCGATTATGAAGCTTTCACGCACACCTGAGCTGATGGCGGAAGCGGCTTATATTATTCTCACAAGGAACAGCCGTGAATTTACTGGAAACTTCTGTGTAGATGATGAGGTAATGGCATCCGTTGGTATTACCGATTTAAGACAATATCAGGTAGACCCTGAGTTGCCGCCAGAAAAACTGGCACCGGATTTTTTTGTTTAATTGAATATTTTGTTTTTACTATTTTTATAAAGAGGAGAGCACCATGAGTGAAGCACGTATGATTACGTGGGGAGAGTACCTGAGAAAACTGCCGTCAATGTTCAGCCTGCTGCCAAGATTTAAAAAGGGGCTGGATTTTGCGAAAGATAAACCCGGTCAACGTCTGGGGCTGGCCTGGGGCGTAGAGCAAGCTGCTGCGCAGAATCCCGATGGGATTGCGGTTAAATATGAAAATCGAAGTTTAACCTACAAGCAACTCGATGAATGGGCAAACCAGATTGCCAATTATCTTGCCAGCAAGGGCGTTGGTGCCAAAGATGTGGTTGCTGTGTTTATTGAAAATCGTCCCGAGTTACTGGCTGTTACGACAGCAGTATCCAAGCTGGGTGCTATTTCGGCTTTGTTGAATACCAGTCAAAAAGGAAAGGTATTGGTACACAGCGTGAATCTGGTTGAACCGCGTTTGCTGATTCTGGGTGAAGAAGGCTATGAAGCTGTTACGGAAGTGCGTAACGAACTCAAGCTGGAGCAAGCTGAAATTCTTTGTCTGGCAGATAATGATTGCTACAAGGAGCGTGCAAACGGCGCAGTGTTGGCGGGTGGCGTAGATTTATCTGCTGAAATTCAATCCATGCCCAGAAAGGCACCACCTATTCCTGCCTTGACGATGGATGATTATCTTTTTTACATCTATACCTCAGGTACGACCGGTTTGCCCAAAGCGGCACGTATCAGTATCTTCCGCTGGACATCGTCCTTTGGAGGGATTGGTTATGCAGGTATGCGCCTGACCAGAGATGATGTGTTTTATTCCACATTGCCGCTTTATCATGCGACAGGCATGGTGGTGTGTTGGGGGTCTGCATTGGCAGGGCAATGTGCTTTTGCGATTCGCAGAAAATTCAGTGCACGCGAATTCTGGAATGATTGCATCAAGTATGAAGCAACCGCCATTGGCTATGTAGGTGAGCTGTGTCGATACCTGATTAACCAGCCTGAGGCATCGGTTGATCAGCGTCATAGGGTCAAGGTGATGCTGGGTAATGGTTTACGCCCGGGTGTTTGGGGCGATTTTAAAAAGCGCTTCAATATTGATCGCGTGATGGAATTGTATTCTGCCAGTGAATCGAACGTTGGAATGGTGAACATACTCAATTTCGATGAATCTGTCGGTTTTCAAATGGGTAAATCGGTGCTGGTTGAATACGATAAGGAAACTGAAGAACCAATTCGTGGTGCCAATGGTTTGGGTATTAAGGCTAAAAAGGGTGGAAAGGGTTTGTTGTTAGGTAAAATTGCGACTAACAACAAGTTCGATGGCTACACTGAAAATGCCAAAAGTGAATCCAAGATTTTGCGTGATGTGATCAAAAAGGGTGATGCCTGGTTTAACACTGGTGATGTGATGCGCGATATTGGTTTCATGCACTTGCAATTTGTTGATCGTCTGGGTGATACCTATCGCTGGAAAGGTGAGAATGTTTCTACTACCGAAGTGGAAAACATTATGACCGATTGCCCGCATGTCACTGAATGTGTGGCCTACGGTGTAGAAATTCCTGGAACCAATGGTCGTGCAGGTATGGCTGCCATTTGTTTGAAAGTGGATCACAGCAGCTATGATTTTGCTGCGTTATATCAGCAGTTAATCAGTGAAATGCCTTTGTATGCTGTGCCGATTTTCCTGAGAATCCGTCCTGAGATGGAAACCACAGGGACTTTCAAACACAAGAAATCTGATTTGAAAGATGAAGCCTACAAGCTCGATAAAACTTCTGACCCTGTGTACGTGTTGTTACCAGGAGAAAAGACCTATGCACGAGTGACACCTGAAATTCAGCAAGGTATTGATTCGGGTAGTTATCGCTTCTAGAAATCGTTTCGAGACAGGATAGATTTTATTCCCTGAAAGAGGAATCTATCCTGTCTAAACGGCGCAGCATCGCATCCCAGGGTTTTCGATCAGGCTTGATGTCCTGAACCACTTCCAGAGCACCCTGAATGACATTTTCCATTGCATTGTCTTGTGGCTTGGCGAAAGCCTGGCCACCCGCTTGCGCGAGAATTTGATATTTGCAGGCGCGCTCCATGCGATACATTTTTTCGTAAGCATCACCCACCGTTTTACCAATAGTTAAGGTGCCGTGATTGCGTAAAATAACCGAGCTCTTGTGACCAATGTTGGCAACCAGCCGCGCTTTTTCATCTTCCCGCGTCGCGATGCCTTCGTAGTCGTGATAAGCCAAATCAAAATTAACCACCATCGCGGTCTGGCTTAAGGGAAGTAATCCGTCTGCCTGCATCGATACCGCTACGCCATAATCAGAATGCAAGTGCAGTACACAGCCTGCATCTGCACGTGCTTCGTGAATCGCGCCGTGAATAATAAAACCTGCCTTGTTCACACGATAAGGCGAGCCATCGAGCACTTCACCCGCCAGATTGATTTTCACCAGATTGGACGCGCAGATTTCATCAAAGGTTAACCCAAGCGGGTTGAGTAAAAATTCGTGTTCAGAGTTGGGAACACGCGCCGAAATGTGCGTATAAATCAAATCGTCCCAGCCATTCAGTGCAACCAAACGATAGGCTGCTGCAAGTTGTATGCGTACAGCCCATTCTTCAGGGCTGATGTGATGTTTGAGATCAGGGCGAGTCAGATTAAATGCTGTAGTCATGTGTGTTCTCCTTTTTGATGTAGTCTAGAACGTCATTTTATTTTGAGCCACTTCTTTTCAGGGCGCGAAAATAAAAACGCCGATCAGAGAGTTGCTCAAGCACTGCTTGTTCACAAGCACTGGCTTCACCGAGCATTAAATTCACCAGAATTTCTGCGCAATAGGGTGTAGAGATTAAACCTCTGGAAGCGTGTGCCAGATTCATATAAAGCCCGGGCATACAACTTGCCATCGGGTAGCTTTTTTTAATTTGACCTTTGGTAATGCCTGAAAAATCATCATTAAATTTTTTCAAATCACAGACATTGCCTACAACGGGTAACAAATCGCTGCTTTGGCAGCGTAGCCCTGCACGTGCGGAATCAACGTAGATGTCACCTGCCTGTTCCACAAAACCTGGCGAATACTGTTTTAAATATGCAAGATTATTCAGGTTGTCGTTTTCGAGAACATCAGTTGAAAGATTGCGCGGATCAAACGTCGCACCAATGGTATGCACACCCTGATACTCAGGTGTGAGATAGGCTTTGGAGCATAAAATTGTTTTAAGGTTTGATGGGTGAGTTGTGCGTATCTGCGTGCTTTGCCCACGAACAGCATGTATAGGCAAATGCTCACAACATTCAAACTGCCTTGCTGTGTGCGCGTTGGCGAGTACCACAACATCAAAATTGAAGTGTTTGCTTTTACCGTGCATGAGGGTTTCAAGTGTGTATGAAGATTCTGTTTTCCTTATGTCGGTAAGCTCGCACGATAAAATACATGCAATATTCGGATGATTTAACAAATGTTGGCATAGGGCAGGTGGATTGATACTGGCAGCTTCAGGAAAATACAAACCAGAAAATTGTTGAGCAAGGCCGCATATTTCAGACAGTGTTTGTTTATCGAGATATTGACAGATGTCCGATGGAAGGGTGCTGTTTTTGAATTTATGTTCAAGTTCATGATCACTTGCCAGTTGTATCAAACCACAAGGGTTGTAAATAGATTCATCAAGCTTGAGCTGTTTAAAGGTATTCAGGCTATACAGGTAAGCGTCGATATAAAAACGGTTTGTACTGTTCAAATCACCCGCAGGTATTTTAAAAAAAGTAGCACCACGAGGATTGCCAGAGGCACCGCTTGCAATCTGTGCTGCTTTATCGATGACGCTTACTTTGAAACCGCGTTCGGCTAACTTAAAGGCTGTCCATGCACCCGCCAAACCTGCGCCAATAATGGCAATGCTTTCACCCTGCTTGAGTGTGTGCGCATTGTCTGTGTGCATCCACGGGCGATGGGTGTAGGGGATTAGTGCTTCATTTGAATTTTCAGGGTGTAAAACCTCATTGAAAATTCCTTTTAACATTTCCCGTTTTTTGCCAAAGCCTTTTACTTTTTCACAGTGAAAGCCGATGCTTTCCAGATTTCTGCGCACGTGTCCCGCTGCGGTGAAAGTAGCAAATGTAGTGCTTTTATTCAGGGAAATTTTTTTCAAGGCTTGAAAAAGTTCGGCATTCCACAAATTTTCGTTGTGGTTTGGATTAAATCCATCCAGAAAAAAAGCATCTGCCTTAAACGTGTTTGCAAGTTTCTGTATTCCAGACAGTGCATCACCAAAATACAAGGTGAGTGAAACCTGATTGGAAAAATTGATGCGATGAAAGCCATGCACCCGCTTTGGGTAATGTGCAATGAGTTGTGCACTTAATTGGTTGAGTTCAGGAAAGGCTGATAAAGCTTTCTCAAGTTCACTTGAAAGCAACGGATACAATTCAAATGAAACAAAATGCAGATGCGCATGTGTGTGATGCGTATTATCTGAAACTGTTTTCCATAAATTCCACGCATTTAGAAAGTTCAGTCCTGTACCAAACCCTGTTTCGAGAATGGTAAAACTGGTATTTTTTTCCTGTGTATGGATAAAGCGTTGTTCCAGTTGATTATGTTGTAAAAACACATAAGCACTTTCGGCAACACCATTTTCAGGTAAGTAGTAAATATCCTGAAACCGTTTGGAGAGAGGTGTTGTGTCTTGCCAGAGCAATTCGGCGTGTTCTAAATCCACTGCTCGTCCCAAACAAAAGGCAGGGTATGATTTTGATTAAAACCCTCAATCAGTTGATCAATGCGTTCAAGTAATTGTTTTTTTTCAAAAGCGAGATGTTGTGCGCGCCCCCATATTGGCTGAGGCCAGCAGGTATCAAAATCAAAGCGGGCAATGATGTGAATATGTAATTGTGGAACCACATTACCCAGGGCGGCAATGTTCATTTTATGTGCGTTAAACAGCGTTTTGCTGAATTTGGCAAAGTGATTGATTTCCTTGCTGAGTTGTAATTGTTCTGTTTCGCTTAACTGAAAAATTTCGCTGATGTCTGCTCTTTGAGGTACGAGAATAAACCAGGGGTAATGATAGTCGTTCATCATCAGCAGTTGGCATAATTCAAAATGGCCAAGCTGGAAACAATCTTTCGCCAGTTGTGGATGCAATTCAAACATGAGACATTTCCATTTTTTAAAGCATTGATTATAAAGAACAATGGCTGAAGATTTAATCACGCAACTACACAAGTTGAAAGCAGAAGCGAAATCCTTGCCACCCATACATCTTTGGAAGCCGCAACGCGTTTATGATCTGGATATGCGCATTGATGCAGAAGGGCGTTGGTTTCATGAAGGCAGTGAAATAAAACGAAAAGGTTTGGTTCAACTTTTTGCATCGGTCTTGTTAAAAGAAGGTGAAGACTATTTTCTGGTCACGCCCATAGAGAAAGCGCGCATTCAAGTGGAAGATGTGCCTTTTCTTGTTGTGGAATATCAGCACTCAGGAAATGATTTGATTTTCAGAACCAATCTTGATGATTTGATTGAATTAAGTAGGGAGCAGCCTATAGAACTTCGTCAAAACCAGTTGGGAGAATTGCCTTACATTAAAGTGCGCGATGAACTTTGGGCGCGTTTTAATCGTAATGTGTACTATCAGTTGATTGAGGAGGCGCAGGAAAGAGAAAGTGGCCTGTATCTTCAATCGCACAATCTGGAATTTTTATTGGGGAGAATTTAAAAGGCTTATGGCAGACCGTTATGACACTTCTTTAAATCTGGAAGCACAATATCAATCAGGTTCCAATAATCAGGTATTGGTCAATAAGCTGGGTATTATAAATATCGCGGATATGAATCAGGTTGAGTTGGATCTGCTTGCGAAATTGTATGACGATGTATTAGACACTGTGCAGCAAGATCAATCATTAACAGTAGCAGATTTAAGTGAATGGCATCGCAAATGGTTGGGTAATGTGTATGAGTGGGCAGGCAAACTACGTACGGTAAACATGGGCAAAGGTGATTTCCATTTTGCTGCGGTGTTACAACTTCCACGTTTATTGCATGAGCTGGATAATAAGTACCTCAGACAATTTACACCTTGCCATACTTTCGATAACACAGCACTGGTTGAAGCGATAGCGCTTGTACATGTGGAATTTATTTTGATTCACCCGTTCAGAGAAGGGAATGGCCGTTTGTCACGGTTACTGGCCAATGTGATGGCGTTACAAGCAGGCTTGCCTGCGCTGGATTTTAGTGCGTGGGATGCACACCGTGATGCCTATTTTTTGGCAATTCAACAGGGAATGGATTGCAATTATGAGCCAATGAAGAAATTGGTCAGGCAAGTGTTACTTGATACGGAGAAGAACTTTTCTGAGTGAGTTTTTGTTCAATAACACTGATTGGTTCGTGTGTTTCAATAGCGGTAGAGCTTGCAATAGAACGCAGGCGCATTTTCTGGGAAAGCACTTTGTTCTTCAGGTAGGGGTTGGTAGAGGAAAGTGAGTTGTTTTTCATGGGCACATTATAACAGAACATCCTTTCCCGTCACTCCGCACCAAGTTGTACGGTTTAAATAAAAAAGGCTCCATCGGAGCCTTTTTTAGATTACATATTAGGATAGTTGGGGCCACCACCACCCTCAGGTGTAACCCAATTAATGTTTTGTGCAGGGTCTTTAATATCACACGTTTTGCAGTGCACACAGTTTTGTGAATTGATTTGAAAACGCTTGTCTCCCCCTTCATTTTCAACAATTTCATAAACACCTGCGGGGCAGTAGCGTTGAGCAGGCTCATCGTACATGGGCAGGTTTTTGGAAATCGGAATGCTGGGGTCCGCCAACTGCAAATGACAAGGCTGGTCTTCCTCGTGATTGGTGTTAGAAAGAAAAACCGAATCCAGTTTGGCGAAAGTTAATTTGCCGTCCGGTTTCGGGTAGTCAATCTTTTTGCACTTGTTAGCGGGTAACAGTGTTTCATGGTCGGGTTGCGGGTCTTGCAATGTGAAGGGTAATTTTCCGCGAAAAATAACCTGATCAATGAAGGTAAAGGCAGACCCAAAAAACGTACCGAGCTTATGCAGGGCAGGGGCAACATTGCGGGTTTCCCTGAGTTCCTGATACACCCACGAATTTTCAACTTTGCTGGTGTAATCGGTGAGTTCATCACCGCCACTTTTGCCTGCGGCCAACGCTTCAAATACCGCTTCGCCTGCCAGCATGCCCGTTTTCATGGCGTTATGGCTGCCCTTGATTTTGGGCATGTTCATAAAACCTGCATCACAGCCTGACAGCAAACCACCCGGAAAGGTGAGTTTGGGAATCGCCTGAAAACCACCCTTATTGATTGCACGAGCGCCATAGGAAACACGTTTGCCGCCTTCAAGATATTTGGCGATTTGCGGATGGGTTTTCCAGCGCTGCATTTCATCGAAGGGGCTCAGGTGAGGATTCTTGTAACTTAAATCCACCATCAAACCTAAAGACACCTGATTGTTTTCAGTATGGTAGAGAAAACCACCGCCTGTAGAAGCCGTTTCACTTAAAGGCCAGCCCATGGTGTGAATCACAAGGCCTTCCTTATGTAACTCCGGTTTGATTTCCCACAATTCCTTGATGCCGATGCCGTAGTGTTGTGTGCCAGAGTTTTTATCCAGAGAAAAACGCTTGATGAGCTGTTTCCCCAGGTGGCCACGGTTGCCTTCAGAGAAAATGGTGTATTTGGCAATTAAATCCATGCCTGGCGCATAACCCGCTTTATGTTCACCATTTTCAGATATACCCATATCGCCAGTGCCAACACCAATCACCGCACCTTGTTCGTTATACAGCACGCGATCAGCGGCAAAGCCCGGGAAAATTTCTATGCCCATCTCTCCAGCCTGTTCTGCCAGCCAACGGCATACATTGCCCAGACTGATAATATAGTTGCCATGATTGTGCATGCCTGGAGGTGACAGAAAGTTAGGCACTTTAATGCCACTGTTACCGCTGAGCAGGTAGTGAATTTCGTCATCATTCACAGCGACATTGAGTGGTGCGCCGAGCTCTTTCCAGTTTGGAAAAAGTTCATTCATTGCAGTCGGCTGCATGACAGCACCTGAAAGAATATGTGCACCGACTTCAGAACCTTTTTCAACCACAACCACAGAAAGTTCTTGTCCAGCCGCTTTCGCCAGTTGGCCAATTCTGCACGCTGCTGACAAACCTGATGGGCCAGCTCCAACGATAACAACATCAACTTCCATTGATTCGCGTTCCATATTACCCCCGCAAAATTTAAGTGAACGGAATTGAAATAAGCTGGCTGAAAATAATGATAAATGCCTGCTTTTCGCCTGATTTTAGCGAGGCGCAATTATAAGCAAGATGCCTTGTATGGCAAAGCTTTCCAATCTTGACCTTGTGGGTATAAAAGTAGAATATAGCCGCCTTTCGCGGGAGGCCGCCCGGTCTTCTTTCTTTAAACCTGGTAATAATTTGAGGATTCCATGAAGGTTCTTGTTGCTGTGAAGCGAGTTGTTGACGCGAATGTCAAAGTCAACGTGAAGAGCGACAATTCTGGCGTTGAATTGAACAACGTTAAAATGGCTATGAACCCTTTCTGCGAAATCGCTGTTGAAGAAGCAGTTCGATTGAAAGAAGCGGGTACGGTTACAGAAATTGTTGCGGTATGTATCGGTTCAAAATCTGCTCAGGAGCAGTTGCGTACAGCAATGGCTTTGGGTGCTGACCGAGGTATTCTGGTTGAGTGTGAGTCAGAGGTTGAGCCTTTGGCGGTTGCCAAATTAATCAAGGCGATTGCAGATGAAGAAAAACCAGAGTTAGTGATTCTTGGCAAGCAAGCGATTGATGGTGACAACAACCAGACAGGGCAAATGTTGGCTGCTTTGGCAGGTATGTCCCAGGCAACTTTTGCATCCAAATTAACGATTGCAGATGGTAAAGCCAAAGTAACACGCGAAATCGATGGCGGTTTGCAAACCATCGAAGTGAAATTGCCTGCGATTGTGACAACCGACTTGCGTTTGAATGAACCCCGTTATGCTTCCCTGCCTAACATTATGAAGGCCAAGAAAAAGCAGTTGGATACCAAGACCCCTGCTGATTTGGGTGTGAATGTAACGCCACGTGTTAAAACCCTGAAAGTTGAGCCACCTGCAGCACGCAAAGCGGGTATCAAAGTTGAAAGCGTTGAGCAACTGGTTGATAAACTGAAAAATGAAGCGAAGGTAATTTAAGATGGCGACTCTAGTTTATGCAGAACACAATAACACCAGTTTGAATGCTGCGACTTTAAATGTAGTGACGGCTGCAAAAGCAATCGGTGGTGACATCACGGTATTGGTTGCAGGTGCAGGTTGTGCAGCGGTTGCCGAACAAGCTGCAAAAGTAGCAGGTGTGAGTAAGGTGCTGTTGGCAGATAATGCTGCCTATGCCAATCAACTGGCAGAAAATATTGCAGCATTGGTTGCAGAAGTGGCCAAAGCCTATACACACGTATTGGCACCGGCGACCACTAACGGTAAAAACTTTGCACCACGTGTTGCAGCATTGTTAGATGTTGCACAAATTTCAGAAATTATTGCGGTTGATTCAGCAGATACTTTCAAACGCCCCATTTATGCGGGTAATGCGATTGCAACTGTTCAAAGCACTGACAGCATCAAGGTCATTACGGTGCGTGGTACAGCGTTCGATGCAGCGGCTGCCGAAGGCGGTTCTGCTGCGGTTGAAGCGTGTGCTGTTGCACAAGATGCAGGCGTTTCATCTTTCATAGGTGAAGAAATTGTTAAATCCGAGCGTCCTGAATTAACTGCGGCCAAAGTGATTATTTCTGGTGGTCGTGGTATGCAAAATGGCGATAACTTCAAAATTCTTGAAGCAGTTGCAGACAAACTGGGTGCGGCAGTCGGTGCATCGCGTGCGGCGGTTGACGCAGGGTTTGTGCCGAACGATATGCAGGTGGGTCAAACAGGCAAGATTGTTGCCCCCGATCTTTACATTGCTGTGGGTATTTCAGGTGCCATTCAACATTTGGCAGGTATGAAAGATTCCAAAGTGATTGTAGCGATTAACAAAGATGAAGAAGCACCTATTTTTCAGGTTGCTGATTATGGTCTGGTTGCAGATTTGTTCGAAGCTGTACCAGCCCTGGAGAAACTGATTTAGGTTTTCCACTGTAGGGGCGAATCTTATTCGCCCTTACGGTTTTCATGTTGTGCACTTCCCCGTCACCCCGAAAGCGCGTTCCTGTCATATTGAGCGAACGCAGTGAGTCGAAATATCTCGCCTGGAGGGGAATTGGCGTGCATTCCCAACTGGGAAAGCGCTGTCTTGAATATAAAAACTATGAATTCCTTTCGATAATTTCTTCTGACATTTTCCATAGCTCAGAGGGTTTTATATCTAAACCCTCACATTAACTTGCATACCATACTCCTTGCTGTCATTGCCCATCAAATACAAATACGCCTGCATAATTTCTTCGGGTGCAGGCAAACTTTCAGGTAGCTCTCCAGGAAAAGCAGCCTTGCGCATGGCGGTGCGTGTACCGCCTGGATTTAAAGAATTCACACGAATGTTGCTGGTATTTTCCAGCTCTTCTGCCAGACATTGCATGAGCCCTTCAATGGCAAACTTGGAAACGGAATAAGCGCCCCAATAGGCGCGACCTTTCCTGCCTACCGATGATGAGGTAAAAATTATGGAAGCTGCCTTGCTTTGCTTCATCAGCGGTAAACAGTATTTGCTTAACAAAAAAACACTGGTGACATTGATTTGCATCACCTGATCCCAAATGCCCTTGGGGTAGTTGGTGATCTCGCATAAATCGCCCAACATGCTGGCGTTATGAAGCAGGCCATCAATTACGGAAAATTCTGTTTCCAGCGCATCACACAGTTGTTGGTAGCGTTCTTCCTGTGCAGTTAGAAAATCAAACTGGCAAATCATGGCTTCGGGAATCGCGCTATTGTGTTTTCTGAGTGATGCAATTTCGTCATAAAGGCTTTCAAGGTTTGCTTTGTTTTTGCTCAGTGCAATCACTTGTGCGCCATGTTGGGCATAAGCGAGGGCAGCCGCTCTGCCAATGCCCGAACCTGCACCAGTCACAATGATGTTTTTGTTTTTTAATAAATCAGCAGCGGGCCGATAATCCGCATAGGTAAATTTGATAGCTTTCATGTTATTTCAATAAATCGAGAGGGGAATCGATGAAGGCATTGGCTTGCCAGAGTTCAGGTTTGTCGGTGTCTGCGATATAACCAAAACGTGCAGCGACCGTGAACATGCCTGCTCTATTGCCTGCACGTATATCCCGTTCATGGTCGCCCACATAAATACAGTGCTGTGCATCAACATGTAAACGAAAAGCAGCAAGTGCCAGTGGTTCAGGATCGGGTTTGGTGTGGGTGACATCATCAGGACACACGACCACAGCACAGTTATCGTTAATGCCGAGTTTTTTAATCAGGGGAAAGGTAAAGCGTGAAGGCTTGTTGGTGACAATGCCCCAGGGAATATTTTTTTGTTTGAGATGCTGCAACACCTGATTCATATCGGGAAACAGGCTGCTCCCTTGATCGATGCGATGATCGTAGATGTCGAGCAATTCCAGACGCAAATCTTCAAAACCGTCATCACCTTCCTTCAAACCAAAACCCAAAGTTATCAAGGCACGCGCACCGTGACTCACTTGCATTCTGATTTGCTCAAATGGCAATTCAGCTTTGCCATGTTGTTGCAGTTGCAAATTCAATACCTTGGCGAAGGTGGGTGCGGTATCGATGAGTGTGCCGTCCAGATCAAACAAAACAGCTTGTGTATTTTCTTGAATGATGGGCATGGCTTATTGCGGGCGCTGACAATACATCAGGTAATTGACATCGACATTTTTGCCGAGCTTGTAGACATCGGTGAGTGGATTGTAAGTCATGCCGCACAGTTCTTTCACAATCAAACCTGCATCACGGGCTGCTTTGCTGAGTTCGGAAGGTTTGATGAGTTTGTCGTAGTCGTGTGTGCCACGTGGCAGTAAATTCAAAATATATTCCGCGCCAATAATTGCCAGCGCATAGGCTTTTAGATTGCGATTGATGGTGGAAAAAAACACATGGCCACCTGGTTTAACCAGATCATGGCAGGCTTGTATCACGGAGGCAGGGTCGGGCACATGTTCTAACATTTCCAGACAGCAGACCACATCATATTGGTCACCGTGTTGAGCAGCCATGTCTTCTGCGGTGCTGTGCAGATATTCGACTTCGAGTTTACTTTCCTGTGAATGTAATCTGGCTACTGACAAGGGTGCTTCACCCATATCAATGCCAGTCACCTGTGCGCCCAGTTGCGCCAGTGCTTCGCTGAGAATGCCGCCGCCACAGCCTACATCAATAACTTTTTTACCACTGACTTGTGCGCGTTCGTTAATGAAATTTGTGCGCAGCGGATTGATGTCGTGCAGGGGTTTGAATTGAGAAGTTTTGTCCCACCATTGCTCAGCAAGAGCTTCAAATTTGGCGAGTTCATTGCGATCAAAATTGCTGTTTTGCATTCAACTAGTAGCCCCATTTGCCAAAATCGGTTTGGGGTGTTTCCTTGTAGTTCAAATCTTTTTCTGCTTCAGCGGTTTCCTTGTTCTTTACATTACTTTTTGCCAGTTCAGCTTTTTTCTGTTTTTTGGTTTCGATGACTTGTTCAACTTCCTGCATATCTGCTTCAATTTTGGCTTGAGCTTCTTCCACTTTTATTTCTTCAACCTTGGTTGTTTCAATGGTGGTTTGGGTTTCTTGTGGTGCCTGAGCAGGTGCAGCAGGGTTGAGACGGGTTTGCAGGCGTTGTTGATGCACGAAAGCGTGAATTACCTGATTGCCTTCAAAATACACGCTGTAGTTATCGTAATCCCAGCGGGTAATTGGGGGCTTGCCTACAGGCGCTTTGGCCGTGAGTGGTTCACCATAAACGTTTTTCACTTGCTCCTGAGTCATGCCTTGAAAAGGAACATCCTGAGTGGTCGCAGCAGTGAGCAAGCCACTTAACAAAAACAAGACACTGCCCAGCAGCATGCTTAAAGATACCCATAATTTGCGTTGAGATAAGTGATTCATAAGCCCTTCCTTTTTTATTGTATTTAACTGATTTCAGGCATTGGCCAGAGGGTGAGAGACGCGCTTAGGGTATCATTGCAGTCTGTTTTTAGCTAGATTTAGCCCCGCGTTACCGCCCTTGGAGTTTAGGATTTTGCGTGATTTTCCCGTATTCACTCTTGCTTTTCGTTACCTGAGTTTTCTGGAACACCGCAGTGACGGGCGCTTTCATTTCAGGCTTTTTGGCAATCGTCAAATGCTGTCTTCCATTGCAGGTTTGGTGTTGGGTGTGAGTGTGTTGTTGATTGTGCTTTCTATTGTGAACGGTTTTGAACGTGAAATGCGCGAGCGCATTCTGGCGGTGCTGCCTCATGCGGTGCTTCACAATAATTATGGCTTGCAAGCTTACGCAGATTGGCAAGCCTTTAGTGAGCATGTGGAAAGTCTCGACAGCAAACACACCATCGTGGCGCTGGCACCTCTGGAGCGCTTTCAGGGTTTATTGATAGCAGGCGAGCATCTTGCACCCGCTCAAATTCAAGGCGTTGAACCTGAACTTGAGCGAGCGGTTTCCATCGCCCCTGAATTGTTAATTGAAGGGGATTGGCAGGCTTTGGCTGATGAATCCTATGCAATCGTGCTGGGCTATCGTTTGGCGCACAAGCTCAATGTGCAGCCTGGGCAAAACGTAAAACTGATGTTGCCGGAAGCGCGGTATTCATTGTTAGGGCTTAGCCCACGTTATCGCCAGTTTACGGTGACGGGTTTAATTCAGGTTGGTTCAGTAGTCGATGAGCATCTTGCTTATATTCATATTGATGCAGCGCAGAAGCTGTTGCGAAAGCCGGAAGGTATTACCCAAATACGTTTGAAGATGGCCAATCTTTTTGAGGTGAGTTGGGACGTTTGGGAAGTGGTGGGGCATTTGAATGATGCGATTTACGCAGGTGAAACCAGCCATGAGCAAAACTTCTGGGTCGCACAGGACTGGACGCAGACACAAGGCAGTTTGTATCAGGTGATTACCATGACCAAATCCATGCTCGGCCTGTTGGTGTTGTTAATTGTGCTGGTGGCCAGTTTTAATTTGAGTTCCAGTCTGATTATGTTGGTGCATGAGAAACGCAGTGATATTGCCATTTTGCTGAGTCAGGGATTGACTCCTGTACAAGTGCAACGGGTATTTGTGTGTCAGGCTTTAATCATTGCGAGTGTTGGTTTGGTGGTGGGCGTGTTGTTGGCCTTGTTATTGTTAAGCCGGTTACAGCCGAGCGTTTCTGCGGTGGAAACATGGTTTGAAATCGATCTCACCAGTGCCTATCCCGTACATTATTTTCCTTCCAGTGTGTTAGTGAGTGATGTTTTGTTAATTTCAGGCATGGTGTATGTGCTGAGTGTGTTGGCGAGTGTTTATCCTGCGCGTTTGGCAGCCAGAGTGAACCCCGCAGAGGAATTAAAATATGAATAATATTTTATCTGTGTGGATAGCCATGCGTTACATGCGTTCCAAAAAAAACGAGCGCAGTGTTTCATTTTTCAGTGCGGTGTCTTTTCTGGGATTAACACTCGGTGTTGCGGCAATCATTGTGGTGATGTCGGTGATGAATGGTTTTGAGCGGGAAATGAATCAACGTATTCTGGGCATGTTGCCGCACATCAGTGTTGAAAATTCGCTTGTTTCAAACACCGAAAATGCGCAAACCCGATTAGGTCTTGAAAACTGGTTTGAATATGCCGATGCACTGGAAAAGCATTCTGTTGTTAAAAAACATCTGCTCAGTGTCACACCTTATGTGCATCTCGATACCTTGATTCAATACACCCATCTGGTGAAACCTTTGCGTCTGGTGGGCATAGAGCCTGAGCTTGCCAAACAACATTCTGTACTCACCCAATATATGCTCACAGCACCGCTGGACAGTTTGCATAGTGAAACTGCAACCATGATTTTAGGCTCGGATATTGCCAGAGAGTTGGGTGTGATGATGGGCGATAAACTGACACTCATGCTGCCTGCTGTAATCAATACACAACTGCAAGTACGTTTTGCCCGCTTTGAAGTGGCCGGTTTTTTTGATGTGGGTTCAGAGGCCGACGGCCTGTTGGCTTTTGTGCATATTCGTCATGCGTCTGAATTGAAATATCCAAAAACAGAAAACGGTTTTGAAAAAATCGATGGCTTGCAAATACAGCTTCACGATGTGCATCAAGTTGCGCATTTAAGCAAAATGATTGATGAGATTTTTTCGCAGCAATTTGCGTTACACACCTGGCAGGAAACCTACGGCCAATTATTTCAAACTGTGAAAATCGAAAAAGTGCTCACCGCAAGTATGCTCATGCTTATTGTGCTGGTGGCTGCCTTTAACACGGTATCGAGTTTGAATTTGATGGTATCGGAAAAGCACAGCAGTCTGGCGGTGTTAAGAACGATGGGGCTTAAAAAAAATGATTTGGTGTGGATATTTTTTATTCAGGGTTTTCTGATTTCCTGTGCAGGCATTGTGACGGGTTTGTTATTGGGTGTGTTGATTGCTTTGGAGCTGGAAAATCTGATTCAGTGGATAAACAGTTGGCAAATCGTGTGGTTTGCGCCCTTGAAAGCCGATCTGAACTGGCTTGATGTATTTTATCTGTGTATGGCAGCACTGTTGATTAGTGTGTTGGCTGCGAGCCTGCCAGCTATACGTGCAACCCGAATTCAGGCAGCAGATGCCGTTCGCTATCATTAACAGCAGGTGAGTTTATGACAACAACACAGCCGGTTTTACACTGTCTCGACCTCAACAAAAATTACCACGAGGGAGAGCTCACAACGCCTGTGCTTAAAAACATTGATTTCAGTTTGGGAAAAGGTGAGCAGGCGGTGATTGTGGGGCGTTCAGGTTCAGGTAAAACCACCTTGTTAAATATGTTGGCGGGGCTGGATTTACCAGATAGCGGCGAAGTGCATTTGTGTGGTCATGTACTTTCAAAACTTAACGATAATCAAAGGGCGCGAGTGCGTAATCAGCATTTGGGCTTTGTGTATCAGTTTCACCATCTATTGCCCGAATTCAGTGCGCTTGAAAACGTAATGATGCCTTTGTTAATTGCCAAACAAGGTCACAGCAAAGCGCGTGAAGAAGCATACATCTTGCTTGAAAAAATCGGTTTGAAAGAACGTGTGAATCATCGCCCTGCAAAACTTTCAGGCGGGGAGCGTCAGCGTGTGGCGATTGCGCGTGCGCTGGTGAACAAGCCAGACGTGATTCTTGCCGATGAACCGACGGGTAATCTGGATTCCTATAATGCGCAGCGTGTGCGTGAGTTGATTTTGCAACTGAATCAGGAATTCGGTTTGAGTTTTTTACTGGTGAGTCACGATGAAACCATGACTGCCAGTTTTAAACAGGTTTATCGCATGGAAGATGGTAAACTGCATCGGGAAAAATAATGCAAAACAAAGAGTGAGATTTTTATGAGTGAATTACCTAGGTGCCCTGCGTGCAGTTCTGCTTATACCTATGAAGACGGTGCCATGTTGATATGCCCTGAGTGTGGGCACGAGTGGCAAGCAGGTGAAGAAGTTCCTGCGGCAGAAGGAGAAAAAGTGGTGAAGGATTCCGCAGGGAATGTGTTGAGTGATGGCGATACCATTACCGTGATTAAGGATTTAAAAGTGAAAGGCTCATCTTCCGTGATTAAAGTGGGCACCAAGGTCAAGAACATTCGTTTGGTGGAAGGTGACCATGATATTGATTGCAAAATCGATGGTGTGGGTGCGATGAAACTGAAATCTGAATTTGTGAGAAAAGTATAAAACGCGTCAGTTTTTTTGCTTCGCACGCATGGCTTTGCGCTTTTGCCAGTGGTGCATGATGTGCATACGCCAGAGCAGGTGAACACTGAAATAGCCGAGCATGCCAAAAATAAACCCCGCCAGCAGGCAACCAATCAACAGTGGTAACATAATTGCACCGATGTTGCCGCCCAGTGCCTGTAGCGTCCATTCCATGTCGGTTGGACTGTAATCTTGCCCAAATATCATCAGAATCATCAAGCCAAAGCGATAACAGACATAGAAAATGGGCAGGGTGGTGAAAGGGTTGGTAATCCAGGTGAGTGCGACGGACAGCGGCAGGTTGCCATGTACATAAATAGCCAGACAGGCTGCGAGAAACATTTGGCCAGGGAGTGGGAAAAAGGAAGCAAATATCCCCGCAAACATCGCTGAAGCCACTGAGCGCCGATTCAAATGCCACAGACTGCTGTCATGCAGCCAGCTGCCAAGCCACTGAATGGAGCGGTGCTGAACAACGGTTTGCGCCTGTGGAAGATATTTGGCGATGAGTTTTTTCGGCATAGTTGCACAAGAAAAATAACAATGGAAACAACTGGTTAAACATCATTTTAGTGTTATTTTCGGTTTACCAATTGCGCAAGCGGTTGTTACTATACAGCGAATTTTTATGAAGTCTAGCAAGGGAGGCCAAGGCTCGATGGAGATTGAACAAGGAAGATATTTTGTTGAAAGGATTGGTTTTTCACGCCTTTTTGGCATCGCTTACCTACATTGTTAGTTGTTTCTGGATTCTTTCCCGTGCAGATTTGCCCGACATTCTGCCACTGATTGTTGCAGGCATAACGGCTTTGCTGTGTGTTGCAGGGTGTGTGTTCACCCGAAAATTTTCACGTTTTGTTTCTTTGCTCTTTGTGTTGGCGTGCGCCTTGTTATTTTGTGCATGGCAAACCTATCAAGCCAGAAATTTGCTCGAACTGCGTTTGCCTGCTGCGCTTGATAACCAGATTATCCAGGTGGAAGGTAGGGTGATTGGCTTGCCAGAAAGCCGTGATCGGGTTCAGGTATTTGATTTTGAGGTGATGCGCAGCGAAAAGGCATGGAGTGAACTGACGACACCACGCAAGTTGCGCTTGTCGATTTATGAGCCGCTGGCCAGTGGAGCAATCAGGGGTGGGGAAAGCTATCGCTTAACGGTAAAACTCAAGCAGCCACGCGGCGCAGTGAATTTCAGCGGATTTGATTACGAGCGCTGGCTGTTTACTCAGGGTTATCATGGGCGTGGTTATGTTAGAAGTACGCCTGAGAATCAAAAATTGCCAGAGGACGGATTGTCATTGTCACGTTTGCGTGAACACTGGCGCGAAAAACTCATACAGCCACCCGTTTCCCAGGAACGTGCCTTGATACTGGCTTTGGTATTAGGTGATCAATCGCTGATTCATCCGACAACGCAAACCTTGTTGATTCATACAGGCATTGCGCACCTGCTTGCCATTTCCGGTATGCACATCAGTTTGTTGGCACTGGCCAGTTTTGCGGTGTTGTTTGTGTGTTTCAGAGCGATGATTTTTGCAATCAATCTTGTTCAGCTACGTTTTACAGATGTCAGATGGCGTTTATCTTCTTTGGCAGCGATGCGGCTTGCCCTGATTGGCGCGTTTATTTTTGCCTTGCTCTATTCGCTGATTTCGGGTTTTGCCTTACCTTCACAACGCGCAGTGATTATGTTGTTTTGTTACAGCTTTGCGATGTTATATTTTTCACGCGTGAATTATTTTCTGGTGTGGTACGTCTCGTTAGTGGTGGTGTTGATTTTTCAACCTTATGCGGTGAATTCAGCAAGTTTGTATTTGTCTTTTGCAGCGGTTTTATTGATTCAATGGTTTTTAATGGATTATACAAAACGTGATTTCGGCACATGGATTTACAAGCTGAAACTGTTTACCTCCATGCAAGCGATGCTCACGATTTGTCTTGCACCGTTGAGTTTGAGTTTTTTCTCTGCGTGGTTTTTTGAAGGTTTTCTTGCCAATTTTATTGCAGTGCCACTGGTGAATCTGTTTGTGCTGCCTGCCTCTCTAATTGCCTGTGTGTTTCAGGTACTGGATATGCACAGTGTGTCTGCGCCCTTGTTAATTTTTTCGGAATATTTGCTTTCGCATTTGCTGACAGGGCTTACGTGGCTGGATATGGGGATTCCATTCAATGCCGGTTTTTATCTGGATGCAAAATCTTCCACGCTGTTATTTTTATTTTTTCTGCTGGTGATTAGCCCTTTGCCACACAGCTATAAAGTGTTGTCGTGGGTGTTGGTGTTGGCTGCACTGGCACATTTTTTTCAGAAAAATACTTTGCAAGAAGGTGAATTTCGTTTGCGCATGCTGGATGTCGGGCAAGGTTTGTCACTGGTGATAGAAACGCAAAACCATCGCTTGCTTTATGATGCAGGCCCTGCGCTGGGTGATTATTTTGATGCGGGAAAAATGATTGTGGTGCCTGCATTGAAGGAAGCGGCGAGAAATTTTTCCGAAGCCGCTGCACTGGATTTAATGGTACTCAGTCACAGTGATATGGATCACATCGGTGGCGCAAACAGCATCAGCAAGCACATGAACGTACACAAGGTGCTCGCATTTCCTCAAGCGTTCGACAAGGCGAGCAGTGAGTGGCGAGATGAGGTTGTTGGATATGAGGATTGTGTCGCAGGGCAGCAGTGGCAATGGGATGCGGTGCATTTTGAAGTGCTTGCACCATTTGCCGATGAAAACAGGGCATTGATGAGTACCAACAATCAATCCTGTGTCATCAAGGTGTCAGGCAAGCAGGCCAGTGTTTTGCTGACAGGCGATATTGAAGCTGGCAGGGAAGCGTTTTTAACGCAAAAGTATGGAGAGTATTTGAAAAGTGATGTGTTGGTGGCTGCACATCATGGCAGCAAAACTTCTTCAAACCTGCTTTTTTTGCAAGCGGTGGCACCTGAGATGATTCTGGTTTCAGCAGGCTGGAAGCATCATTTTGGTCATCCGCATTTAACGGTAACACAGCGTTTTGAGGCGCTTGAAATTCCCTGGCATAACACCGCCAATCAGGGTGAAGTGGTGGTGGATTCGCGCACGTTTGCGCAGCCCCGATTTGCACGCACAGAGCTGCGGCGATTCTGGCGTTAAGCTGTCTCGCTTGGGGCTTTTATGGTAGATTGCCCCTCTTTTTTATAGCAGGTTGTGCAGGAGGGTGTGTGCGAGAGTTGGTCATAGCGGGCGGCTGGATGATGGTGCCTATTTTGTTATGTTCGGTAGCCGCACTTGCGATTATTGCCGAGCGATTCTGGAGTTTAAGGCGTAGCCGGATTATTCCCGATGGCTTGCTTGCCAAGGCACGGCGGGAGATGAAGCAGTTCAAAGATGATTCTCCAATGGGGCGTATTCTGTCTTCGGGTTTGAGTAATGCGCATTTTGGCCGCGAGATTATGAAGGAACGCATTGAAGAAGTTGCAGGGCATGTGGTACATGATCTGGAGCGCTTTTTGAGCACGCTGGGAACCATTGCCGCAATATCACCCCTGATGGGTTTGTTAGGTACGGTGATTGGTATGATTCAGGTGTTTTCAGCGCTGGTGATACATGGTTCTGGTGATACTACGGTACTGGCGGGTGGCATTTCACAGGCGCTGATTACCACCGCAGCAGGATTGATTGTTGCGATTCCCAGTTTGTTTGCGCATCGCTATTTTGTTCGTCATATTGATGAACTGACGGTAGAAATGGAAATTGAAGCCATAAAGTTGATGGATTCCCTGTTTATAGAAAAAATCGTGGAAAAAGCAGGGTAAGCTTGTATGAGTTTCAAACGTCAGAAACGTACGGAACCTGGAATTGATCTCACTCCGCTGATTGATGTGGTGTTCCTGCTGGTGATTTTTTTTATGGTGGCAACCACCTTCAAGAAAGAAAATCACATTACCTTGAGTTTGCCGCAAGCAGAGAATAAAAACCGGCAGATGCAAAACGATGTTATTTATGTGAGTGTGAGTTCCATAGGGGAATATTCGGTTAATTCGCGCACCCTGGTTAAAAGTGATGCACGCACTCTGGCCTCGGCGATAGAAGGTCTGAATATCCACAACAAACAAACGCCGGTGGTTATTGCTGCCGATGCTCAGGCAAGCCATCAGTCAGTGGTGACCGTGATGGATGTTGCTGCAAAGCTGGGGCTTTCCAGAGTGAGTATTGCCACCACTGAAACGGTTGCCAAATAGAGTTCGCCATGTCAGTTGAATCTTCTTCCGTCACTCAAAATATACCGGAGCAGGACGGCTTCAAATTGTATCAACGCTTGCTCAAGAGAGCGCTGCCATACTGGTGGGCTTTTGCAGGCGCAGTTGTCGGTTTTGTTATTTATGGTGCCACCCATCCGCTGGCGGTGAAGCTGATGGAGATGATTATTGATTCCATTGAAACACCCAGTGATAAATCGAGAATTTTTTTTCCTTTGGCGATTGTTGCAGTTTTTGCCATTCGTGGTGTTGGCACCTTGATGGGCACTTATGGCATGGCTTATGTTGCACGCAAGGTGGTGCATGAACTCCGTGTAGAGATGTTTTGTAAACTGAATCGTTTACCGATTGCCTATTTTTCACAGAATGCGCCCGGCCATCTGATTTCAAAAATCACCTACAATGCCGAGCAAATTACCAGAGCCGTGAGTGAAGCAGTCACCATCATGATTCGTGAAGGTATCGTGGTTTTGAGTTTGCTCGGCTATTTGTTTTTTCAGAACTGGAAGCTCACACTGATTCTTTTAACGGTGTTGCCTCCTGTTTCGCTGATTGTGAATCAGGTCAGTAAAAGATTCAGGCGTTTGGGAAAATCGATTCAGAATTCGATGGGCGATGTGACGCATGTTTCTTCTGAAGTCATCAGTGCTTATCAGGAAGTGCGTATTTATGGTGCAGGCACTTACGAAGACCAACGATTTGAAAAAGTGAGTGCCAATAATCGCAAGCAAAGCATGAAATATTCGCTCACCGAGGCAATCAATACGCCCGTGATTCAGTTGCTGGTGGCTATTGCCCTGAGTGTGGTGGTGTGGTTGGCCTTGAATCCTGAAATCATGGGTAATGTGAGTTCGGGGCAATTTATTGCTTTTATTCTGGCAGCGGCCTTGATGGATAAGCCAATTCGTCAGCTCACCAAAGTGAACAGCAAAATTCAACTGGCGCTTGCCGCTTCGCAGGATATTTTTGGACTGCTCGATGACAAAGAGCAAGATGACAGTGGTACCGTGGTGCTGGAGCAGTGTCGCGGTGAGATAACGTTCAAAGGCGTGAGTTTTGCTTATGCAGAGAATTTACCGAAGGTATTACAGGAAGTGTCATTCGAGGTAAAAGCGGGACAAACCATTGCGCTGGTCGGGCGTTCGGGTGGCGGAAAGTCCAGTATGGTGAGTTTGTTACCGAGATTTTATGAAGTAAGTGAAGGCAAAATTGAAATTGACGGGCAGGATATTAAAACACTGACACTTGCCAGTTTGAGGCACCATATTGCGCTGGTGAGCCAGAAAGTCACGCTGTTTAATAACACGGTGTACCACAATATCGCCTATGGCAATCTGGAAAATGCGACGCGTGAAAAAGTAGAGCAAGCTGCGAAGCTGGCCTATGCACATGATTTTATTTCGGCTTTGGAACATGGTTATGACACGCAGGTGGGGCAGGACGGTATTCAACTGTCAGGCGGCCAAAGGCAGAGAATTGCGATTGCCAGAGCGCTGATGAAAGAAGCACCCATTATTATTATGGATGAAGCCACTTCTGCGCTGGACAATGAATCAGAAGCGATGATTCAAAAAGCCTTGGAAGGCATTCGTGGTAACAAGACATTGATGGTGATTGCCCATCGTTTATCCACCATTGAGAAGGCCGATAAAATTCTGGTGATTGATCAAGGCCGTATTGTAGAGCAAGGCAAGCACGAAGAATTGTTGGCACGGAATGGTTTTTATGCACGACTTGCCAATAGCCGAAGTGAGATTGCGGAAATATTCTAGATGCAGAAGTGGGAAATAAAACTCCAGTCACTTTGGTATGGTAAAGATAAGCACAGTATCTGGCTGAAAATTCTGTACCCGTTGAGTGTGTTGTTTTTTGCGCTTTCAAGCCTGAGAGTGTTTTTATTTAGAGTGGGTATTTTTCAAAGCGGTTCTGTACCCGTACCTGTGATTGTGGTGGGCAATATCACTGTAGGTGGTACAGGAAAAACACCCGTGGTGATTGCACTGGTTGAATATCTGAAAGAAAAAGGCTTGAAGCCGGGTGTTATCAGCAGGGGTTATGGTGGTCATGCCGAGGCTTACCCGATGCTGGTCAACAGCCAAAGTAGTGTCAGCGAAAGTGGTGATGAACCTTATCTGATTTTCAAAAGAACCAGTGTTCCAGTGATGGTAGACCCAAAACGCATTCGTGCTGCCCGATTGCTGGTTTTTGATGCACGCTGTGATGTGATTATCAGCGATGATGGTTTGCAGCATCATGCCATGCAAAGAGATATGGAAATTATTCTGGTGGATGCAAAACGGGGCTTTGGTAATAAACGGTTGTTACCGATGGGGCCGCTCAGGGAGCCATTGCGTCGTCTGAAACACTGTGACTGGATATTGTTGAGTTGTGGTTTGAATGAGCATTGTGATGAGGCAGTCAGGCAATCGGGCGTTGGTGAAGATTTGCCCGATTCTGATGAGCGCCTTGCCAGTGTGTTTCTGCAACCCGATACCATTCAATCCTTGCCTGCAACACGCTTTGACAGCATTCCCGTAAAAGGCGATACCGTTCATGCAGTGGCCGGCATTGGCAATCCGCAGCGTTTTTTTGAAAGTCTTGAAACTTTGGGTTACAAGGTAATTCCACATGTTTTTGCTGATCACTATCGATTCAGGCAAAGTGACTTGCAGTTTGATGATCATTTTCCAGTGTTGATGACTGAAAAAGATGCAGTCAAGTGTGCACACTTTGAGCTGGAAAACCTGTGGTATTTACCCATCAGGGCAACCCTGAGTGATAATTTGTTACGGTCAGTGAATCAGTTATTGAATTTATAAGAGGTGACTATGTTGGATAAAAAACTATTGGATATTCTCGCTTGTCCGGTATGCAAGGGAAATCTTGAATATGTGAAGCAGCCTGAAGAATTGATTTGCAAGGCAGATGGTCTGGCTTATCCCGTGCGTGACGGCATTCCGGTGATGCTTGAAGAAGAAGCACGTGAAATTTCCCTTGATGAAAAGCTTTCCTGATTGGCCATGAAATTTTCGGTTGTTATCCCTGCACGTTATCAATCCACGCGCTTGCCGCGCAAGCCTTTGTTAGATATTTGTGGCAAGCCGATGATACAACACGTTTATGAGGCTGCACTGAAAAGTGATGCCGAGCGTGTGATTATTGCTACCGATAACGAGGAAATTGCGCAGGTGGCAGAAAAATTTTCTGCCGAAGTGTGTATGACAGCAGTGAGTCATGTTTCAGGTACAGACCGCTTGCAGGAAGTGGCAAGCAAGCTGGCTTTCAGGGACGATGAGATTGTTGTCAATGTGCAAGGTGATGAGCCCTTGATTCCGCCAGCACTCATCAATCAGGTTGCACGTAATTTGAGTGAACAGGTGTGGGCAAGTATCGCCACCTTGTATGAACCGATTGCGAAGCTTGAAGATTTATTTAATCCCAATCAGGTCAAGCTGGTAGCAAATCATGCAGGCGAAGTATTGTATTTTTCCCGCGCGCCCATTCCGTGGGCAAGAGAAGGGATTGCGCGTAGCGCTGATTTTTCTTTTAAACCCGATGATGCACTGTTAGATGCGTATCCATTCAAACGCCATATTGGTATTTATGCTTATCGTTGTGTTCTTTTGCATCAGTTTGTCAGTTGGCAGGAAGCGCCTCTGGAACAGGTAGAAAAGCTCGAACAACTGCGTGCCATGTACTATGGTCATCGCATTCATGTGGCGAAAGCGTGTCAGGCCAGTGCGCAGGGTGTCGATACCCCGCAGGATTTGGAACTGGTCAGAAAAATGATGAGCCATACCTGACAATAGACGGTGCAACAGTTTTGAATATTCAAAAAAATGTTGATTTGAGCGCGAAAAATACGTTTCGGTTGAATGCTGTTTGTCGTTATTTTTTTACTTTGGAATCCACAACCCAGTTACTGCCTTTATTGAAACAATTTCCACCACAGGAATATGCCATTTTTATTTTGGGTGGTGGCTCTAACGTGATATTGCCCGATTTTTTTGATGGCTTGATGATTCAAACCGCCATCAAAGGTTTTCAACAAACGGATAAAGGTGAGCAGGTATTATTATCTGTCGGTGCAGGTGAGCAGTGGCATGATTTGATTGAGTATTGTTTGAGCGAAAAACTCTATGGCCTGGAAAATCTCACGCTGATTCCTGGTATGGTGGGTGCAGCGCCGATTCAGAATATTGGTGCCTATGGTGTGGAAGTTGAGCAATGGATTGATTCGGTGAATGTGTTCGATTTTTCAGATGCGCAATTTAAAACCCTGACCCATGCGCAATGTTGTTTTGCTTATCGCAACAGTATTTTCAAGCAGCAAGCCAATCGTTATCTGGTTTTGGGTGTGAACTTTTTATTGAAGCGAAAAACGGAATTGAATTGTGCTTATCAAAGTATTCAGTCTTATCTTTTGCAGCATCAGATTGATGAGCGTGAACTGACACAAAGGCAGTTGTCAGAGATTATTGCCGCTATTCGTTTGCAGCGTCTGCCCAATCCGCAGCAGGTTGCCAATGTGGGCAGTTTTTTCAAGAATCCTGTTGTTGGCCAAAGTTTTTTTGGGCAGCAGGCAAACCTGAAACAGGCGGTGGTTTTTCCTCAGGCCAATGGCGTGGTTAAAGTGTCAGCAGCGTGGCTGATTGAGCAATGTGGCTGGAAGGGAAAAGCTTTCAGAGCCTTGAAGGTGTCTGATTTACATGCGCTGGTTGTGGAAAATCATGGCACTTCCACTCAGGAAGATGTGCTGGCATTGGCGCAGGCCATTCAAACTTCGGTTAAGCAGCGCTTTGGTATTGAGCTGGAAATTGAACCCGTTTGTTTGAAGAACCCTTGAATTCGTTAAATATTGCGAATCTTATTGATAATGATTCTTGTTTGTATTATGGTGTGCTGCGCGTCATGGGAAGTCCGCTTTTAAAGGAAACGGCGCACACAACATTTAACTTATTTAACGTGAGGTATTGGAAATGAAGGTCAGAATCAAAGAATTTGCGCTGATTGCGGCTACAGCTTTGGTCATGATGAGCTGTGGTAGTAGTAGTAAAGGTTCCAAAGGTTTGCCAAGTGAGCCGGATCCGGAACAGGGCATTATTGTCGCTGCTGATAGAGTCACTACAAGTGCTAACGATTTGCGCGGTTTGACTTATGCACGGGTAGCCCCTCATGCAGGCAAGATTTATGCCTCAGGCCATGTGGGAACAACCAATGAAACCAGAAAGGTTGTAGTTGCCCGTTTCAATGCGGATGGCTCTCCTGATACCACTTTCGGTAGCGGTGGTTTTGTTGAACTGGAAGCCACTGCGACACAAGCAAATGGTGATGAAAACTCTTTGGGTATCGCTGAGCTGCAAAGCGGTGGTGTGGTGGTGACAGCTCAAGCTACAGATGCTGATGGTGGCCAGTCCGTGTACTTGTTCCGTCTTGATAAAGATGGTGAGCAAGTTGATGGTTGGGGCGATGCTGAGGGCAAGGTTGAAGTGGTGTTTGGCTGGGCAAATGAAGACAATGAAAACTTCCCTGGTACCGTGCCATCTGATACTGCGTGGGATGTACAGGTTGACCGTAGCGTTGGCACTGATCGGGTGGTGGTGTTCGGATTCGGCTCTGCTCCTGATGGTTCTGGTCGCACCGACGCCGATCGCTATGTTGCACGCCTGAATATTACCAATACAGGTGCTGATGCAGACCCGACTTTTAATAGCGGTAATGCATTCACATTGAATGCTGCAGCAAGCCTGGGTGACAACGCGCGTCGTGGCATTGTTGAGGACAACGGCAAGATTGTGTCGGCTGGTTACGCTAATCTGGGTACTGGTCTGGGTAATCACATTGTCATGTTCCGTCTCAATGCCAATGGTACTCTGGATAGTGGTTTCGGTGGTTTCAGTTCAAGGCCTTCCATTGTTACAAAGCGTGCAGGTGTTGCGGTGTTTAATCCCTTTGTTATTGACGAGGGCTTCTCTGAAAGTTACGCAGTGGGTTACCAAAAAGGGACAGCTTCTTATGTAACCACTGGCTACGGTGCTGCTACTGCTGCTGACACTTTTTCTTCTTTTGGTTATGAAACTACGATTCAGCAGGATATTGCTGTTTTCCGTGTATCCAGCGGAACCGCTGCCAGTGTAGATATGGGTTTTGGTAACAATGGCCATATGGTGGTTCAAAGTGAGGGCTTGGGTCTCCCAACTAACGAAGACCGAGGTCGGCACCTTGTGGTACTGCCAGATGATCGAATTTTGATTGCGGGTCGTTTTGGTGGCAATGCAGCGGCTGTGGTGCTGACTGCTGATGGCCAGCCTGATGAGTCGGTATTTGGTGATGGCATCATTGAGTTGCCTCATGACGACATTAACTCACAGTTTTTTGGTTTGGCTTTGTCTGAAGATGGCAAGCGTGTTGCGATGAGCACTGACAATAATGCCAATGGTGCAAGACTGGTCGTGTTGGAAATTGCTGACTAATTCAGTACAAGTCACACTTAAATAAACAATGCAACTCACAAGCGGCTCCTTATGGGGTCGCTTGTTTATTCGGAGGGGGTAAATCATGCAAGTAGTGTTCAACTGTGGTGCTCTAATTTTTCAACGAGGGATTACGTGTATTGGCGTGCTGATACTGGCTTTGGCGCTGGTGGCCTGCGACAGCACATCTGGTGGCAAGGGTGATGGTTCTACGGTGGGGGATGAGGCGCGGCGCGAGGTGCTCAAGGATATTGCGGAACAGATTATTTTACCCTCGCTGCAAGATTTCCATACCAAAGCCGTCGCACTGAAAACAGCAGTGGATGCACTGGTAGCAGCACCCGAAGGTACTGACGAATTGGAAGCAGCACAAAATGCCTGGCGTGCAGCGATGGCTGCATGGCAGCGCAATGAACCCTTGCAAGTTGGCCCTGCGGGGCGTTTCTCTGACATGGTAAAAGGCGGGGAGGATTTCAGGGATTATATTTATTCATGGCCGCTTCCGCTGAAAGCTTGTGATCTGGAAGCCGCTGCAAAAAACGGCTCTACTGTTAATGAGCATACCCTGATTGATATGAGTGGTTTGGGCGCAGTGGAGTACTTGTTATTTACAAGCTTCCCAAGCGCTTGTGCTTCAGGGCTTACTGCCACACAGCGAGCGGTGCATTTGCAAAAGCTTGCTGCACGAATTGCTTCGATGGCGAGTAATTTGCGTAACAGCTGGGAGCCTGCAAACGGGAATTTTATTGAACAATGGAGTAGCGCAGGCCTCGCCAGTGAAAAGTATATGAAACCTCAGGATGCACTCAATGCACTGTCAGTTGCCTTATTTTATGTTGAGAAAAGCGGCAAGGATCGCAAGATTGCCTATACCACGGGTGTAGGTACGACTGACTTCTATTGTACTGAACCAGCGAGCTGTCCTGAGCTTCTGGAGTCACGACTTTCCAGAAATTCTGGTGCCAATCTCATCGCCAATGTGCAAGTGCTGCGCGATGTATTCACCGGGCTTAACGGCAAACGTGGTTTGAATGATTTGCTGGAAGGCATTGATAGAAAAGATTTGGCAGACGAGATTGTCAGCGAGCTGGATGCGGTTTTGGCCAAGCTGGAAGAAATTGAAACAAGTACAGGATTCGATACTGCTGTAGAAAATATCAGCAATCGCAATACGTGTTTGAACGCATTTGCTAATTCGACAGGTTTGGCACCTTGTGCCTTGCTCGGTTTGACCAAAACAGCGATGGATACCTTGAGGGGGCCAATTTATAGCGCGTTGAGTCTGGCAATTCCCAGCAGCGCGGCAGGAGATAACGATTAGCCTTGAGTGGGTGATGAAAATGGAAACAGCAGTGACCAGAGAATCCACATCGATGCGCTTGTTAAACTGGCTGATGGCACCTCGCGATATTGCCGCCCTGGCAGTGTATCGCATGCTGATGGGCGGTTTGATGTGCGTGGGTGCCTTGCGTTTTATGAACGAGGGCTGGATTGAGAAGCTTTATGTCGAGCGTGATTTCCATTTCAAATACTGGGGTTTTGAGTGGGTGCAGGTGCCCGGGGAAACGGGTTTGTATTTGCTGTATTGCGGTATTGCACTTGCTGCATTTCTGGTTGCGATTGGTGCGTTTTATCGCATTGCCATTATTACGTTCTGGTGTTTGTTCACCTATGCGGAGTTGATGGATGTTACCACCTACCTGAATCATTATTACTTTATCAGTTTGCTTACGCTGATTATGTGTTTTCTGTCGCCGCACCGTGCGTGGTCATTCGACGCATGGTTCAGGCCTGAAATTCGAAGCGCGACATTACCCGCGTGGCAAACTTACTGGCTACGTTTTCAGGTGGGTTTGCTTTATTTTTATGCGGGTTGGGCGAAGTTCGAAAGCGACTGGTTGTTACATGCACAACCTTTGAACATCTGGCTGCCCCCCCATAGTGGCCTGCCGCTGCTGGGCTATTTTCTGGAATTCCCTCTGGTGCATTTTGCATTTTCGTGGTTTGCCTTTGTATTTGATGTCACGATTATTGGCTTCATGTTATGGAGAAAAACACGTCCCCTGGCATTTTTAGTGATTCTGGTGTTTCACTACTTTACCCACCTGTTTTTCAATATCGGTCTGTTTCCTTTTATTATGGTGTTTTCTGTACTGATATTTTTTGACTCAGACTGGCCACGGAAAATTTCAAATTTTTTCAGGCTACCTGTGCCGCAGAAAGAAATTGTATCCAGTCAGAATGACAACTTTGCATGGAGCAGGGTGGGTGTGGTTTTCACTGTGATTGTTTTTCTGTTTTGCACGGTTCAGTTTTTGTTACCGCTGCGTCAGTGGTTGTATCCTGGCACTGTTATCTGGAATGAGCAGGGTATGCGTTTTTCATGGAGGGTGATGCTGCGCGAGAAATCAGGAAGTCTCCAGTATCGTGTTGTTAAATCCGAGGGAGCGATGGCAATTATTTCCCCGCATGAATATCTGGCGGAAGAACAGTATCGCGAAATGGCGGGTCAACCCGATATGATTTTGCAGTTGGCGCATCATATTCGTAATGAATATAACGCCAAGGGCTTTGGCCCTGTTGAGGTGTATGCGGATTCTCTGGTTTCTCTGAATGGCAGAGCGATGCGGCCTTTGATAGATCCGCAAGTGAATCTGGCAGAAGTTAAAGATGGTTTGGCTTATGCACAGTGGATTATGCCACCTCCAAGTGAACCGCCTCCACTGCATCGTCGCTTGCGCTTGCCTGAAAAACCATGAACCAGAATTCAGTTATTGTTTCAATTCTGTTGTTTGATGGGGAATGTGCCTTCTGCAACGCATGTGTGCAGTGGTTAGTGAAGCATGAGCGCACACCGCGCTATTATTTTGCAGCTTTGCAAGATGAAGGTGTCGCGCCTCTCTTGCAAGCTCACGGGATTCAGCAGGAAAATTTTGACAGTATTGTGGTGATTGATGGTGGCAGTTCCTATATTAAATCTGCTGCTGCATTTCATTTGTTACATGAAACGCATTGGCCGTGGCGGATTTTATCTGTCTTTCGCTTTCTGCCGAATTCGCTGTGTGATTTTGTCTATGATTTTATTGGCGCTCGTCGCTACCGTTGGTGGGGAAGAGCGGAATGCTGTATGGTTGCCGACCCTGCGTTGAAGGCACGGCAACTGGATTTTAAACATCTCAATAAAGGCAGTTAAAACATGATATTTCGATATTTTTTCAGTACCACCTTCCTTGTCTTGTCAGGCATTTCTGCAAGCTATGCCGAGGAAAACCTGTCGAATGCAGAAGTGATTGAGATGAATGTGATGACGGTTCAGGGTGCGATGTTCGCTCAGCCTGATCAGGTTTCCGGCTCTGCCCATCGTGTTGATTCTGAAATTCTCGAAACCTTTCAGTATGACGACATCAATCGTGTTCTGAATTTTGTTCCTGGCGTTTATGCAAGAGAAGAAGATGGTTATGGTTTAAGACCAAACATTGGTTTGCGTGGCGGCAATCCTGACCGCAGTCAGAAAGTGACACTGATGGAAGATGGTGTACTTGTTGCACCTGCGCCTTACTCTGCACCCGCAGCTTACTTTTTTCCGCTCACATCGCGCATGGTGGGTGTTGAAGTGTTCAAAGGGCCTTCCTCCATTCAGCATGGCCCGCAAACCATTGGTGGTGCTGTGAACATGATTTCTGCACCGATACCAGATGAGCGTTCGCTGCTCGCTGAAGTGGGCCTTGGAAGTTATGGTTATAGAAGTACGCATGTGCGTGGCGGTACACAACTTGAAACTGTAGGTGTGATGGGTGAATTCGTACATATGGGCAGTGATGGTTTTAAAAAGCTGGATGGTGGCGGTGACACCGGCTTTGAAAAAAACGAACTCTTGTTCAAGGTGGGTCGTGAGATTGGCGTGGGCAAATTGGAACTGCGCTTGGGCTATGCCGATGAGGTTTCTGACGAAACCTATCTTGGATTAACCGAGGCAGATTTCCGCGCCGACCACTTGCGTCGTTATCGTGCGAGTGCGCTGGATGAAATGGAGTGGCAATGGTCAGGTGGGCGCATTAACTGGAGCCAGCCCGCTCTGGAGGGTGAATTGCATGTGACTGCCTATAAGCAATCACTGGATCGCGCGTGGCTCAAGTTCAACAATTTCAAGGGCGCGGATATACATGGCCTGCTCGAAAATCCGCAAGGGCCGTTCAATCAGGTATTTATCAAGGTATTACAAGGCGGTGATACCGATGGTGTTGGTGGCTCACTGGATGATTTGCGTATCGGTACCAATGATCGTTCCTATGAATCGGGAGGATTGCAGGCGGTGATGCAATGGAATTTTGGTGACACCATCGATCATGGTGTGGAAGTGGGTGTGCGTCATCACACAGATCAAATCAACCGTTTGCACGATGAGTATGGTTTTGAACAAATCAATGGTGAACTCATACGCAATGATCAGCCTCGTGCAATTACGGCACGCAATAAAGCAAAAACCGATGCCTTGGCCATTTGGCTTCGCGATGAAATGGTCTATCAATCGTGGATGGTGGTACCGGGTGTGCGTATTGAATCGATTTCCAATCATTTTACCGATCATCTTACCAGTCAGAGTAACGACAATGATTACACGGTTGTTCTGCCCGGCTTGGGTGCTCACTATGAAGTGAATGAGCAAATCAGCTTGCTGGCGGGTGTGCATAGAGGTTTTTCGCCAGCTTCGCCTTCATTGAAAGATGATGCCAAGCCGGAGGAGTCGATAAACTACGAAGTGGGCGGGCGTTTGAACAGTGATTACGGTCGTTTGGAAGTGATTGGATTTTTTAACGACTACAGTAATCTGACTTCTATTTGTACCTTGTCTTCAGGTTGCGCAGCCACGGATCTGGATACGCAGACCAATGTTGGAGAAGTGCATATTTTTGGTGTTGAAACGGGTTGGAGTAATAACTACGACATCACACCGACACTGATTCTGCCAATCGCCTTGAACTATACCTATACCGATAGCGTTTTTCAGAACGCTTTTACTTCTACTGATCCAGCTTTTGGGAATGTCTTGTCTGGTTACAAAATGCCCTATCTTCCGCAACATAAAGCCAATCTTCGCGTCGGGGTAGAGAACGTGATTTGGAGCGTGCAACTTTCTGCAACGTATGTTTCGCAAATGCGCAATGTGGCAGGAAAAGGTTCGATTGCTTCAGGGGAAGGTTCAGACAGTTACACGGTGCTTGATTTGGCTGGTTACTACAAACTGGCCAAAAACTGGGAGATGTCGGCAAGGATTGATAACCTGATGGACGAAGTTTATGTCGTCTCGCGCAGACCCTACGGTGCACGCCCAGGCAAGCCGCTTGGGGTGCAGTGGGAACTCAGATACCAATATTAGTTATCGAGCTTATTTATTTCTGTTGGCTCTTGGATCGTTACTTGCTCTTTGCAGGCTTGAAGGCGCTTCACTTGTTTCACTCACGTGTTGTTCAACTGGCAGGCTGACGACAACCTCGGTTTGTGTTTGAACCTCAATTTGAGTTTGGGGAGCCTGAACAGGTGTAACTACTTCAACGACTTGAACATTGGCTTGAGTACTTTCCAGTTTTACGCTCGGCGCTTCTTCTTTTACTCTTGGCGTTTCTTCCTGAGCAAAAAATTCCTGCTGAACAACGGGTTCCAGTCTTTCCGTGGTTTGTACAGACTGCTCAAGTTCGCTACGTTCTTCCCTGCGTTTATCGTTGTTACGATTGCGTCGATTGCGATTGTGTGAGCCTTCGTTCCTTTCCTTTCTTTGCTGGTTGTTACGCTCTTTATTGCCATCATGTTCCTTGTGATTGCGTGGTTTTTCCTGTTTGTCCTTGTTGTCTCGTTGTTGTTGTGGTTTTTGCTGTTCGTTTCTGTTGCGATTGTTTTGATGATTGCGCGTATCTTTTTTATCGCGATTCTGATTGCGGTTATTATTTCTGTCGTTACGGTTATTGGGCTTTTGGTTGGCCTTGTTGCCGTTTTCCTGCGCTTTGTTCTCGGTAGGTTTAACAGGTGCTTTCTCTTCTTTTTTGCCAGTAAAGAAAGCGATGAGCTTGTCTAACCAGCTTTCCTCTTTCTTTTGAGGTGCTTGTGGTGCGCGAGGTTGAATTTGAAGATGTGAAACAGCCGCTTGTTGCTGGCGATTGATGTTGCTTTCAAAATTCAAACCTTCGTTTTCGGGTGCTTCGATTTCATCGGCCATTTCAAAGCTGGCTTTGCCAATTTTGGCGTTGTCCTTGATGCGGGTGACTTCGTAATGCGGTGATTCCAGATTGACATTTGGAATCACCAGAATTCTGACACCGAGACGATTTTCCAGTTTGATGAGTGTTTCACGTTTTTCATTTAACAAATAAGTTGCAACATCAACAGGGAGCTGCGCATGAATCTGGTGAACAGAATCCTTGAGCGCTTCTTCTTCAATTAAACGCAAAATAGACAGTGCTGTTGAAGGAATATCTCGCACAGTGCCCTGACCTTTGCAACGAGGGCAGGTGATGCCACTGGTTTCACCGAGTGAGGGACGCAAACGCTGGCGCGAAAGTTCCAGCAAGCCAAAACGTGAAATTTTGCCGACTTGCACACGTGCCCGATCAAACGACAGCGCATCACGAATTCGATTTTCTACTGCGCGTTGATTTTTAACAGGGGTCATGTCGATGAAATCGATTACAAACAGACCACCCATATCACGCAAACGTAATTGACGTGCAATTTCATCTGCTGCTTCGAGGTTGGTATTCAAGGCGGTTTCTTCAATGTCGCCACCCTTGGTTGAGCGTGCCGAGTTAATGTCGATGGACACCAGCGCTTCCGTCGGATCAATCACAATGGAGCCGCCTGAAGGCAGTTTTACTTCACGTTCAAAGGCTGACTCAATCTGGCTTTCAATCTGATAACGACTGAACAGCGGAATGTTGTCCTGATAGAGTTTTATTTTTTCGAGAAAGTTGGGCATGACTTGTTCAACAAAGTCATAGACTTCCTTGTAAGCTCTTTGATCATCGATAAGTACTTCATCAATATCCTGACGCAAATAATCACGAATTGCACGGATAACGACATTGCTTTCCTGATAAATCAGTAGAGGTGCCTTGTTATTTTCAGATGCGCGTTGAATGGCATCCCACAGTTGAATCAGGTAGTCCAGATCCCACTGTAATTCCTGAACACTGCGTCCGATACCTGCTGTGCGCACAATGTAGCCCATGCTATCGGGAGCGGTCAGACCTTGCATGGTATCGCGTAACAAATCGCGTTCTTCGCCTTCAATACGACGGGAAATACCCCCAGCACGAGGATTGTTTGGCATGAGTACAAGATAACGGCCAGCAAGACTGATAAACGTGGAAATCGCAGCGCCTTTATTGCCACGTTCCTCCTTTTCAACTTGCAGGATAATTTCCTGGCCTTCTCTGAGAATGTCCTTGAGTGCGGGGCGGTTACTATCAGCGCCGTCTGCGAAGTATTCTCTGGCAACTTCCTTTAGTGGCAAAAAGCCGTGACGTTCTGCACCAAAATCGACGAAAGCGGCTTCAAGGCTTGGTTCTACGCGAGTTACCTTGCCTTTGTAGATGTTGGCTTTCTTTTGTTCACGGGTAGTGGGTTCAATATCAAGGTCGTAAAGTTTTTGACCATCGACCAGTGCAACACGCAATTCCTCAGGGTGACTTGCGTTGATTAGCATTCTTTTCATTTTGAATATCTCTCATGTTAAACAAGAGACATCAGGGGAGGGGAAGGCAGGCTCGGTTTTAGTTGCTTGAATATTTTTCTGATGATTAAAAATATTCAGTAGAGCGAAATGTTAAATACTAAATCGGGAACAGAGTTCCTAAACTGTCAAATAAACTTTTGCCTTAATAATGTAACGTGTTCGAATTTCCGCTTGGTTATCTTATCGTGACGCTTCCACTTCTCTTGCTGTGCTTGCCAGAGCTTGAAGTTATTTTCTGGCGTTCCAGCGTTTTAATGTCTCTTTATTGTTAATTGGATTTGGTTAATACATTCATGGTTTATTTCTAATTAAAGCAGAAATAAACCTGTAAATTTGTACTCAAGTGACTCTTGTACAGCCGTATGAGTAAAAACCGACTTTCACTTTTACGCTCAAGTGAGTCAGGTTATCATTGCGTACTTTTTTAACAGTAACCGCTAAGCATTTGTAAAATAAATAAATTCCATCTACAAACGGCCGCGAATATAGCAGCAATGTCCAGTGACAGCAATCCACAATTTAGCAAGGTGAGTCAGGAATGTATTTCTGAGCATGATGATGGCCAGCGTCTGGATAACTATCTAATCAAGCGTCTCAAGGGCGTACCCAAGTCGAGGATTTATCAAATTATCCGCAAGGGTGAAGTGCGTCTGGATAAAAAACGCGCCAAACCCGATAGCCGCATTCGTCAAGGTCAGATATTGCGTATTCCCCCTATTCGCCTTGAGCAAGGTGTGCAACGTGAGCAGTCAGAACTGCGTTTAGGCAAGCATCAGTCTCAGCTTGAAGCACTGCAAAACGCAATTCTTTATGAAGATGAGTATTTATTGGTGCTCAACAAGCCTGCTGGTCTGGCTGTGCATGGTGGTAGCGGTGTGAGCCTTGGCATGATTGAGTTACTGCGTGCAGCTCGCCCCGCACAGGATTTTCTTGAATTGGTACATCGTCTTGATCGGGATACTTCTGGCGCTATTGTTGTTGCCAAAAAGGGCAAGGCCTTGCGCGAACTGCATCAGCTCATCAGGGATAATCAGTTGGGCAAGTATTATCTGGCTTTACTGGATGGGCGTTGGAAGGGTGCGCGTCATGTTATCGAAGCGCCTTTGCAAAAGAACCATCTACAGTCAGGTGAACGTGTTGTTAGAGTCAGCAGGGAGGGCAAGGCTTCCTGTTCGGTATTTACTGTGATGGAACGCTTTTCTGATTCCACTTTGGTGGAAGTGGAGTTGCGTACAGGGCGCACCCATCAAATCAGGGTGCATAGCCAGTATGCGGGTTACCCGATTATCGGTGACCCCAAATATGGTCACCCGCAAGCGAATGAGAGTATGCACAAACAAGGTTTTGAAAGAATGTTCCTGCATGCGCTGCGTTTGCATCTTCCCTTGTCTTTCTATGAAAAGCCGTTACTGATTGAAGCTCCGCTGGATAAAAACTGGCAAGCATGTCTGGCTTTGAAGCGTAATCAGCCGTCGTCATGAGGGGAGAGATTTATTGATGTTTGAAGAAAAACTGATTCAGGAGGCAGAACTGATTATTTTTGATTGGGACGGCACTCTGATTGATTCGCACGACTACATTATCGATACCATGCTGGAAGCGGCGAAAACTTCAGGATTTGAATGTCCCAGTCGGGCACAGGTTTCAGCCATTATTGGCATGAGTATGGAGCCTGCGATTCAAAGCCTGTTCCCCGCATTGAACCAGCAGGAAGTGCTTGGTTTCAGAAGTATTTATACCGAGCACTACAATGATAAAGCTCGCAAGCAGCCTGTCTTGTTTGCAGGTGTCAGGGAAAGGCTGGAGCGTTTGAGTGTATTGGGTAAACAACTGGCTATTGCTACAGGCAAGCGAAGATCGGGTTTGGTTAGTGGTCTGCAAGATACCCGCAGTGCACATTTCTTTTCTGAATTAAGAACCGCAGATGATTGCGCTTCCAAACCGGCACCTGACATGGTGTTGTCGATTTTGTCTGCCATGCACATAAAACCTGAATCTGCTTTGGTGGTGGGCGACAACGTATTGGATATTCAAATGGCCAGGGCAGCGGGTGTCGCAGCCATTGGTGTGGCCACAGGTTCGAGCACGATGGAAGCGATGAAACAGGCAGGTGCAGCACGCTGTTACCCTGCATTTTCGGGCATTGATTAGTGCATTAACTGCCTGATTTAGCCTTTGACAGTATCAGGTCGAATCCATATCATTGCGCGCCTATGAGCGGCCAGCGTATTCCCCAGTGTCTCGATCCCTTCAAGCAAATCGGTGCAGGCATTGAAATCAGGGGGAAGCTTGCGTTAGCAGAGCTTGCACGGCTGGAAGGTTTGCTTGCCAATCTTGATGGTGAGGTTGAAGTTCAACTGAGCTTTTTTCGAGATGAGCAAAACATTGCAGTGATTTCAGGTTCAGTAAAATCAGCAGTGAATCTCGGTTGTCAGCGTTGTTTGGCAATCGATGCGTTTTGGGTCGATAGCCAATTCAGGTTTGCGCTTTTAAGAAATGAAAGCCAGATAGACAATTTACCTGAGAGTTATGAGCCGATGATTCTCGACAAGCCTGAATTGAATGTCCATGCGATGATTGAGGAAGAATTGATTCTCGCTTTGCCGATTGTTCATTTTCACAGCGAATCCTGCAAGAAAGGCTTTGACAAGACTTCTTTCGGGGATGTTGAACAACTGGAAAGCTCCAAACCCAATCCTTTTGCAGTTTTGGAAAAGTTGAAAAACTGACAACGTAATTAACAAGTCATTTATTTGAGGAGTTGTACTAATGGCAGTACAAAAAAGTAAAAAATCCCGTTCATGTCGTGGTATGCGTCGTTCACATGATGCGTTGACCAATAACAATAACCTGATTGTTGAAGATGAAGGTTCTGGCGAATTGCGTCGTCGTCATCACGTGGGTGCTGACGGCTATTATAAGGGCAAGAAAGTTATTGCAGGTCTTGACAACGAATAAGCCCCAGCTTTTGATAAAAAATCCGTTGAACTTGTCGGGTTCTGCGGATTTTTTTATTTGGGCTTCTCATTTTTTTAAATACTGATTTGAATCATTGACTATGTCCAGGAAGACAATCGCCATTGATGCCATGGGTGGTGATCATGGCTTATCTGTAACGATTCCCGCTGCACTTCAGGTGCTTTCTGAAAACGCTGAACTCGCCCTGATTCTGGTGGGTGAGCAAACGCAAATTCAGACAGCTTTGGCATCGAAAACTTATGATGCCAGGCGCCTGAGCATTCAACACGCTTCTGAAATTGTGGCTATGGATGAAAAGCCTTCCGAGGCTCTGCGCAAGAAAAAAGATTCCTCCATGCGTGTTGCCATTAATTTTGTGAAAACAGGTGAGGCACATGCGTGTGTGAGTGCTGGAAATACCGGTGCGCTGATGGCGATTGCGCGTTTCGTGCTTAAAACCCATGCCAATATCGACAGACCCGCGATTGTCACTACTGTGCCCACCATTCATGGTAGCTGTCATTTGCTGGATATGGGTGCCAATGTGGATTGCACAGCCGAGCAACTGTTTCAATTTGCGGTGATGGGTTCGATTTTGAGTGAGGTACATGCCGATATTCAGTCCCCCAAAATTGGTTTGTTAAATATCGGGGAAGAAGAAATCAAGGGCAATGAGCAAATACAGGCAGCTCATGCCCGTTTGCTTGCAGCAGATTCCCTGAACTACACAGGGTTTGTTGAAGGTGATGGTATTGCTCAAGGTGAGGTAGATGTTGTGGTTGCCGATGGTTTTGTCGGTAACATTGCTTTGAAAACCATGGAAGGCACAGGACGTTTGGTTGCCCATTTCCTCAAGCAGGCAGCGACAGAAACGCTACTAACCAAAATACTCACGTTGTTTGCTTACCCGATGTTGAAAAAATTCAAACAGAAGACCAATCCCGATGCTTATAACGGTGCCAGTTTGGTGGGTTTGCAGGGGATTGTGATAAAAAGTCATGGGGGTGTGGGTGAGTTTGGTTTTGCTCAAGCATTGCGTGTTGCCGCTAAAGAAGTCGAAAGAAACGTACCAGAGTTAATTCGTGCCCGTTTTGAACAAGTGGCTGCTGCCCGAACTGAAGTCTAGACCAGAACTGGAAATCCTTGGGAGAACATGATGATGAAACTTGCAAAAACCGCATTTGTCTTTCCGGGTCAAGGTTCCCAAAGTCTTGGCATGTTGGCTGATTTTGCGGAATTGAATCCTGTGGTGAGCGAGACCTTTGCCGAAGCTTCCACTGCGTTAGGGTACGACCTTTGGGCGGTTTGCCAAAATGATGAAGAAAAACTCAATCAAACCTGGATTACCCAACCCGCGATTTTGACAGCCAGTGTTGCACTGTGGCGATTGTGTCAGACTGAAAAACGGTTTGAAGTGGCTTATATGGCAGGCCATAGCCTTGGCGAATATTCCGCTTTGGTGTGTGCCGGAGTATTGAATTTAAGTGATGCAGTGAAGCTGGTTGAGCAGCGTGGCAATTTTATGCAGGTGGCAGTTCCTGCCGGACAAGGTGCAATGGCAGCAGTTTTGGGTTTGGAGGACGCACAGGTTAAAGCTGCTTGTGAGCAAGCTGCGCAAGGGCAGGTAGTCAGTGCTGTCAATTTTAATTCGCCTGGTCAGGTTGTGATTGCGGGGAATAAAGAGGCCGTTGATCGGGCGATGGCATTGTGTAAAACAGCAGGTGCACGTAAGGCTATGCCGTTGGCGGTGAGTGTTCCTTCCCACTGTGCCCTGATGGCACCTGCGGCTCAAAAATTGTCAGAAGCATTGGCCAGTATTGATTTCGCCAATCCTGCAACGCCTGTGGTGAATAATGTTGATGTGGCTACAGCCAGTGATTCGACAGCCATTAAAGATGCTTTGGTGCGTCAGTTAACGGATGCGGTACGTTGGGTAGAAAGTGTTGAGTGGATGGTTTCAAAAGGGGTAGATACGCTGGTTGAGTGTGGTCCAGGCAAAGTATTGAGCGGTTTGGGTAAACGTATTGATCAATCTGTTAATCACGTATCATTAAGTTCACCTGAAGCCCTGAAGGAATATCTGGCATCTATTTAATCAACGAGAGGAAAGAATGATGAGTCTGACAGGAAAAGTAGCTTTAGTGACTGGTGCGAGCCGAGGTATTGGTAAAGCGATTGCTGAAGCCTTGCAAGCCGCAGGTGCAACTGTAATTGGTACTGCAACAACAGAAGCTGGAGCCGAGAAGATTTCCGCGTATCTGGGTGCAGGTCAGGGATTCTGCCTGAATGTGACCAATCCTGAATCCATCAATACTGTGATTACAGCAATTCAGGAGAAATTTGGTGCGCCGACCATTCTGGTGAATAACGCGGGCATTACGCGCGACAATATTGCTTTGCGTATGAAAGATGAAGAGTGGGATGAGGTTATAGAGACCAATCTTTCCTCTATATATAGAGTGACCAAAGCCTGTTTGAAAGGTATGACCAAGGCACGTTGGGGCAGAGTCATCAATATTTCTTCAGTGGTTGGCAGCATGGGTAACGCAGGGCAGTCGAACTATGCGGCAGCCAAGGCGGGACTGGAAGGTTATACCCGTAGCATGGCGCGCGAGCTGGGTGTGAGAAACATTACTTTCAACACCGTAGCACCAGGTTTTATCGATACGGATATGACCAGGGAACTGGCTGAAGAGCACAAGAACATGATGCTTGCTCAAATTCCTTTATCACGATTGGGTGAGCCAAAAGAAATTGCTGCGGTGGTGGCTTTTATAGCTGGTGATGGCGCAGCCTATATCACTGGTGCAACAATTCCCGTGAATGGCGGTATGTACATGTAATTTGCCTGAAAGGTGGAGCAATTGAGTACGTGTTTGTAAAGGCTTTTTTTTAAGTGTTTTCCCTGAATTTGCTTGAATTAGCTATCGACTTTCCGTATAAATCGCACCCGACGGCAGCAAGGTATATGTCATCATTTTAAATCGAGGTGAGTGGCTCTCAAACTCAAGCAGTTGTAGAGTGACTCATCTTAAAATTTCCTTTAGGAGAGAAAGACCGTTATGAGTAATATTGAAGAGCGTGTAAAGAAAATCGTAGCTGAGCAACTGGGTGTTAAGCTGGAAGAAGTCTCTAATCAAGCTTCTTTCGTTGAAGATCTTGGCGCTGATTCCCTCGACACCGTAGAGCTGGTCATGGCTCTCGAAGAAGAATTCGAAACAGAGATTCCCGATGAGGAAGCTGAGAAAATTACCAACGTACAACAAGCGATTGATTACGTTAACGCAAATTTGTAATCAAAGCTGTTCGCTTCGGCGAATCTGAGGTATTTGGAAAGCCGCGTTAGATTTATCTTTCGCGGCTTTTTGTTTTTTTAAAGATATTTTTGTTAATAGCATCGTGAGGAAAACGCAATGGCACGCCGAGTTGTAATCACAGGTTTGGGTATGGTCAGCCCTTTGGCCAATGATGTGGAAAATACATGGAAACGCTTGCTGGCGGGAGAAAGTGGCATCAATACCATCGCATGGTTTGATACGGAAAAATATCCCACCAGATTTTGTGGTGAGATTAAAAATTTTGATGCTGCGGCGTTTATGAACCTGAAGGAAGCCAAGCGTTGTGATGTGTTTATTCAATACGGTTTGGCAGCAGCAGAGCAGGCGTATCAGGATAGTGGCATTGTTGTGACTGACAGTAATGCCCGTCGTATCGGTGTGGTGATTGGTTCCGGTATTGGCGGCATTACCGGCATTGAAGAAAATGCGGTTTTACTTGGGGAGGCAGGCCCAAGAAAAATTTCTCCTTTTTTTGTTCCCGGTCACATCATCAACATGATTTCCGGTCATGTGTCGATTAAATATGGTTTGAAGGGTCCAAACTTCGCGGTAACAACGGCTTGTACCACAGGAACCCATGCGGTGGGTTTTGCAGCACGCTCAATCATGCACGGTGAAGCTGATGTCATGTTTGCAGGGGGTGCAGAAAAAGGCTCTTCACAATTAGGCATGGCAGGCTTTGGTGCCGCAAGAGCACTTTCTACACGCAATGATAATCCACAAGCTGCAAGCCGACCCTGGGACAGGGATCGTGATGGCTTTGTATTGTCTGATGGCGCAGGTGTGTTGGTGTTAGAAGAATATGAACACGCCAAGGCGCGTGGTGCAAAAATTTATGCTGAATTGATTGGCTTTGGTATGAGTGGCGATGCGCATCATATTACTTCGCCACCGGATAACGGTGCAGGTGCAGCGCTTGCGATGGAAAACGCCTTGCGTGATGCGGGTGTCAATGGTGAAACAGTGAGTTATGTGAATGCGCACGGTACATCTACCAAGGCGGGTGATGTTGCTGAAACACAGGCGCTTAAAACAGTTTTTGGTGAGCACGCATACAAACTTGCCGTGAGTTCTACCAAATCCTCTATAGGGCATTTGTTAGGTGCAGCGGGTGCGGTAGAAGCGATTTTCAGTGTGCTGGCGATTCGCGATCAAGTTGCCCCAGCTACCATCAATCTGGAAAATCCTGATGAAGGGTGTGATCTGGATTATGTACCGGGCAGTGCCAGACAAATGAAAATTGATACGGTGTTATCAAACTCCTTTGGTTTTGGTGGTACAAACGGCAGTCTGGTTTTCAGAAAAGTCTAGGCTCCAAACTTCGCTTGGCATTAACATGGAATTAAGCTGGATAAATGGACAAGTAGCAGAGCATATTTCTGTTCTGGATCGTGGTTATCTCTATGGAGATGGATTTTTTACCACCATAGCGTTTAAAGAGGGTGTGTGTTTGTTGAAAGATTTGCATCTTGCACGCATTTATTATTCTTGTGAACGCTTGGCTATTCGGCTCGATTTTTCCCAGTTTGAAAACGAGTTTGAGCAATTTCTGTTACAAGTACCACATCAAGGTTGTTATCTTGTTAAAGTCATCATCAGTAGAGAACAAACCCAAAGAGGTTTTTCCGTTAGCAAAAATGCTTCAGTGAACCGTGTATTGCAATTAAGCGAATATAAAGATATTTCAGTTCTGAAAGCAAAACGTGAAAACGGCTTAAAGCTCTGTTTAGCACCACAGTATTTATCACGACAACCACTGCTGGCAGGTATTAAGCATTTGAGCCGTCTTGAACATGTTTTAATCGCCAATCAGATTGATTTTGAGCGGTTTGATGAAGCTTTATTATTTGATGAAGCGGGAAATTTAGTTGAAGCCTTGCAGGCCAATGTGTTGTGTTTGTCAGGCAAACAGGTGTTTTCCCCTGATTTAAGTGATGCGGGTGTTGAGGGTGTGATGAAGGCTTGCATTAAAAATTTACTTGAAAACAGTGGCTATCAATTTATTGAGTGCAATTTGACCAAGCGTGAACTCGAAAATATGGATGCCATTTTTTTAAGTAACTGTATATTGGGGCTGGTACACGTCGCTTCTATTGACGGTTTGAATTGGCATGCAAATCTTGATGCCATGGAACAATTTCGCAAGACTATTCCCGTGAATACATTTGTTTTTTAGAGTTGCTGATAAACGAGACAAATTAGTGAAGAAAATAGCAAGCATTTTGGTTCTTATAGCTACTTTGAGTTTGGTTGTCGGCATCTTTTTTGCCTGGAATTTTATCAATAAACCACTTGCGATTGATGAAGGCGGTTATTTATTTGAACTGAAAACGGGTGAGTCTCTTGGACATTTGGCAATCAAATTGCATCAGGATAAGGTGATTTCATCTATCAATCTGTTCAAGCTCTATGGACGGATGACACGTTCGACTACTCACCTCAAAGCAGGTGAATATGTACTAAATGAAGGTGACACGCTGCCAGATTTATTTGAACGCTTGAAAAAAGGCAGCACAGTTTTGCGCAGTATTACCTTTGTGGAAGGTTGGTCTTATCGGGAATTATTCAAGGCGCTGGATGTCGAAACGCATTTGCAGTGGGAAGCCAATGAAGAGGCATTAAAACAAAGGCTCACTTTAATGAATGATCATTTTGAAGGTATGTTTTTTGCGGATACCTATTTTTTTTCGAAAGGTCAGAACGCCAACATTCTGCTTGAACAGTCCAACAGAATTTTATTAAAAGTATTGGAGGAAGAATGGCAGGCGCGAGAAGCAGGGCTGCCTTTCAAAAACAGTTATGAAGCTTTGATTCTTGCTTCCATCGTTGAAAAAGAAACCGGATTGACGAGTGAACGCCCCTTGATTGCGGGTGTGTTTGTGAATCGCTTGCGAAAGAAAATGCGTTTGCAAACTGATCCAACGGTTATTTATGGTTTGGGTGAAACCTATCAGGGCAATATCACCCGACAACATTTGCAAAGCTATACACCCTATAACACCTATCGTATTTCAGGTTTACCGCCTACACCCATCGCGATTGTTGGCAAGGAATCCATTCGTGCGGTGATGCACCCGCAAAAAACAGATTTTCTTTACTTTGTCGCAAAAGGCGATGGCAGCCATTATTTTTCGAGTACGCTTGCAGAACATGAAGCTGCAGTAAGGCAATATCAACATAAACGTGTTACAAATTACCGTTCATCACCTCAACAAAGCCAATAAATTTCATGTCAATTTCCCATACACAACGTGGACGCTTTATTACCCTGGAAGGGGGAGAGGGTGTGGGCAAATCTTCCAATCTTGAATTTATAAAAAAATACTTGGGTGAGCGTTTACCTTATGAATTGGTGTGCACGCGCGAGCCGGGTGGTACTCCTTTGGCAGAAGAAATTCGCGAACTGTTTATTTCCCCACGTGATGAAAAGGTACATGAAAGCACCGAGCTGTTGCTGGTATTCGCAGCACGAGCACAACATTTGAATGAATTTATTTTGCCTGAATTAAACGCGGGTAATTGGGTGTTGAGCGATCGTTTTACCGATGCAACTTTTGCCTATCAGGGCGGTGGAAGAGGCTTGAACAAGCAAGTAATTGCGGAACTTGAAACGCTGGTACAAGGTGAATTACGCCCTGATCTCACCATTTTACTCGATCTGCCTGTGGAAACAGGTTTGCAAAGAGCACGCGAGCGCAGCAACTTTGATCGTATGGAACAGGAAGCGATAGACTTTTTTGAAAGAGTGCGTCACGCGTATCTGCAACGTGCTGAACAGGAGCCGCAACGATTTTGTGTGATTGATGCGAGCAAGGAATTATCCGCTGTGCAAGCAGATATTACGCAGTGCCTCGATGCGTTTTTAGCGAGGTGTGATTAACATGAGTGCTGATGAAGAACTTCAGGCATCGGTCACGGCGCTTTGCCTTAGCTATCACCCTTGGCAATTTGAGCAAGCAAGCCTGATTGCAAAATTACGCGCTAACAACAAGTTGCATCATGCCTTTATTTTTTATGGTGCAGGCAAGAGGGGCAAGTTTGATTTTGCCTGTGCAACGGCTGCGAGTCTGCTGTGTAAAAATCCTCAAGCCTCAGGTGGGGCGTGTACGCAATGCGCCCCTTGCAGATTGGTACAGGCACAGACACATCCGGATTGCTACGTGTTGCAGCCTGAAGCAGGCAAGCAAATCCCTGTCGATGAAATTCGTAGTTTGCTTTCCTACATGAATAAATCGGCGAGTATGGGTGAAAAAAGAGTGGTTGTGATTGATCAGGCGCAACGCATGAATCTGGCCTCAGCCAATGCCTTGCTCAAGTTTCTTGAAGAACCTGGCGAGCATGTGCATTTGTTTCTGGTGTGCGATGAAATCGATGCGCTGTTGCCCACCATTCGCAGCCGCTGCCAGAAATTGTTGTTTCCTGTCCTCAGTAAGACAGAGGCAAGAAACTATCTCGAACACGCTCTTGCTCAAACAGGTGCAGCGTTTGAGCCAGCGTTGCTTGAGTATGCAAATTATTCTGTCATTCATGCGCAGGCTTTAATAGAAGACCCGCTCTACCAAAAGCGTGAAGCAGTGCTGGGTGTGCTGGTTAAAGTTATGCAGGGAAACATGGGTGCGATGCTCGCAAGCCAGCAGTTGGAAGAATTTGCTTTAATCGATTTTCTGCAATGGTGGCTAGACTTGTGTGGTGATGTGCTCAAACTTTCAATGGGGGCTGAACTTTCGCAACTCAGGTTTCAAAGCGCTCATTCACATCTTGAAAAGATGTTGGCGGCAATAGAAAAACACAGGCTCAATCAGTTTATGCAAAGCTTGCAGCATGACTTGCGTTTGCTGCGAAAATCCGCCCCTTTAAATCAGCCGCTGATACTCGAAGCCCGATTGCTTGAGTGGCAGGCAATCGCTACTTGAATCGGTCTTGGTGAATGTCTAAGCTTGGGCGCATTGACGAATAAGAACAAAAAACGAGGCTTATCATGGTTAAAGTGCCTGGACGTAGCGGGATTCTCAATCTCAGTATTCAAGACAAGGCAGTGTTGTATTCTGCTTACATGCCTTTTATTGAAAATGGCGGCTTGTTTATTCCCACCAATAAGGATTACAAATTGGGTGATGAGGTTTTCGTCCTGCTGAGCCTGATGGAAGAGCCAGAGAAAATTCCTATTGCTGGCAAGGTTGTATGGATTACCCCAATAGGTGCACAAGGAAGCCGAGCGGCAGGTATTGGTATTCAGTTGGAAGGCGGTGAAAACAATGTCAAATCCCGAATTGAAACCTATCTCGCGGGCAGTGTGGAGTCAGGGCGCGTTACGCATACGATGTGAATTGGGGTCAGAGTGAAATTAATTCGGTTTTGATGTTGTCATATTGAGCGAACGCAGTGAGTCGAAATATCTCTGAATATATTCACCCCGATATATGTTGCAGCTGGACATTCGAACAAGTGCAACATAAACAGGAATTGCATTTCTGAATCTTCGAGATAAGTTCAGTAACGAGTTGTTATTGATAGATTTTTTGCTAGCATGCTGACGTATGAGTTCAAAAATAAAAAAACAAAAGTTATGTTGCAGTTGCAATAGAAGAAACTGTTACGCGGCTTTTCAAGATTGTGCGAGGGCGGCTGGGTCAAATGAGCGGAACTGATAGCATCTCGATTGATGACGCGCTTGATTGGTTTGAGCTGGATTCTCGCTCAATAGATGTTGAGAAAGTTAAGCGGGCCTACAAGCGGCTCGCCTTAGAGCACCATCCCGACAGAAAGTATAACTTCAAAGAAAAAAGCCTAGCGCATGACAGGTTTGTACATACAGGGCGAGCAAGGAAAATTCTTGAAGATGCGCTGCGCACTGGCCGGCTACCTAAAGTAGTTGTGCCAAGTGAACTCAAAGTTTCCGCCGCTGGCAGGTTTGGCGGTCCCAACAACCACACTGAAGATGCCAGGAGGCCCGCAACTCCTTCCTGGGTGAGCGAGAAGAGATTCTCAGATCACCTGTTTGATATTCCTGTTTTGGGGGGACTACTAGCAGTCCCCCTGCTGTGTGGGTTCATGTTTATGATGGCGGGGGCGGTAATATTGCTTGTTCCAATTTCCTTAGTATTAGGGGTTACGGGCAGCAAAGGCGAGGCGCTTCTAAAGCGACTATGGGAGATGGCATCCGGATTGCCGTTGATCCCTATCTATCTTTTTCTTGGGTATGTTTCTGCAGTGGTTTTTGGCGAGGACAATTCCATCGTCTTTTGGTTCATCATTATTTGCTCTTCGTCGGCTATTCTCCTGATGGCAATCGAGGAGATCTATTCCATGATCAAGTTCTTTGGCAAAAGGAAGGTGCATGAGCTAACGCCATATAACGAAGTATGACTACATAGTTCGGCCGCGTAACAAGGCGTTCCAAAGGGACGAAGTCGCCGTGTCACACCTTTTGCAAAAGGTGCAAAAGCTGCGCCACAGCAACTCTGCCCCTGAATAGCGGCGTTAGGTGTGTATGCATCAAATTTCGGAGGAACACCATGGGGTTATTTAGCTTTCTGAACAAAGATAGGATTGAAAATGAAAACAGATCAAAACCTTTTCATCAGAATACGAACGATTCTGAAAGAAAGGATTGGTTTTCTCGAACTCGTCCATGGCATAAAGTTAATTTGGGAATAATTGATGCCCTAATAGGTAAATACGGCAATGATCCTATGTTTGAGGTATTTGTCATTAGCTCAATGGAAAACAACCTTGTTAAAGAATACGAGGCTCTAGGGCAAAAAAGTATAGACCCTAATGTGGCATGTTCACTCATTTCGGGCATTCTATTTAAGCGAGGAGCCCAGTCTTCTGCGTTAGTAGGTGATATGTTTCTTAGCGGTAAAATAAATAAAAGAAAATTATCAAAAAATTATGAGAATGCAATGAATCTACTTGAGTCATCAGTAATTGTTGATCCAAATCAGATTAATTCATATGTGCAATTGGCTGGGCTTCGAGGCATGTTTAATAAAAACGAAGATGCTTTAAAATATGTTCGTCAAGGTCTTAAGGTCATAAAACGAATTAAAGAAAAAAACATTCCATTCCATAAAAGCTCTATTTCCGTGATTCAGAGTGGCGCTCAACATTTAGATGATACTGAGAAAATGTTGTTGGCAATGGAAAATGATTTTTCGTAATGGAGAACCAGGGTGTATGAAGAATAGCGTCCAATAAAGGAGATTGAATAATGAATCCATTTACAGAAGAAGCACAAAGCTTACTATTCCAAGGAAAGTATTGTCAGTGGGCAAAGGATATTGATGTAGAAACATTACATGTATTGTTTTGGTTTATTGGCGAGCTTGCTTGGCGTTCCGACATAAGAGACTATATAACAACTCACAGCAAGATTGTCTCTAGTTCAAGACTACGGTCGGAGATTCTAGCCTCTAGAAGAGAAATTGCGATGGAGACTATCTTACGGATACATAGTGGAGAGAAGTTTTCTGGCGGGCCTGTTGGTGCACCGAGACGCGTTTTTGACGAAGCCTTGAAGAAAAGATTCGATAATTACAAAGCTGAATAAAACTATGCGCCTAGCAAGTAATCCCCAAGAAAATCCGCCAAAGTTTCTGGTGTTTCTTGATTTTGATGGCGTGTTGCACCCTCTACATGCAAGTGAACACGAGAAATTTAAACCAGAGGCTATAAGTTCTGTAAATCGCATACTGGATGAGCTTGAGGCAAATGTTGTGTTATCTACAGCGTGGAGAATGGACTTTGGAATTGAAAAATTTAACACTTGGTTTAAAAATAGAATCATCGATAGCACCCCTGTACATACGCTAAATCTCCAAAAAGAAAATCCCCGATTTCATGAAATAATGGATTTTCTCAAATGTAGCGAATTCCTGAATGTGCCATGGATTGCAGTTGACGACAAGCGAACTCATTTCCCATTAAGCTCGCCCGCATATATCACAGATGCAAAAATAGGTATTACTAACGAAGATGCAGACAATATCATCTTAATCGGTAAAAGCATGAAATTTGCACAACGATCACTACTAGAACACATTAGTCGAAGAGGATATCGTGAGTGAATTAAGGAAAGCGCCTAACAAGGCCGCGCACGCCGCCGCTTATGGCTGGACTCGCACAAGCTACGCTTGTGTTTGCGCGTGGTGGTGGCGTTAGCCTGCGCAGGGCAGCCCATTCCCATGCGCAAAATCATCTTTCTTGACTTCGACGGCGTACTGCATCCTGATGGCGTTGCTTTGTTCTCTCAGCTGCCCTTGTTTGAAAGCTATCTCTCAGCAATGCCGGAGGCAGAGATTGTGGTTAGCTCTACTTGGCGAGAAGACCATACGCTTGAAGAGCTGCGGCAATACTTTTCTCCCGCATTCCGGGACAGAATCTCAGGCGTCACCCCGTCAATAGATGGTGGGTACGATCTCGGCGGTAGGCAAAAAGAGATTCAGTCCTACCTTACGACCGAGAACCTTGTCGGTCTTGATTGTGATTGGGTCGCATTAGATGACATTGCGATTTTCTTCGAAGATTCATGCCAAAACTTGGTGCTCACGGACTCCAGCAAGGGCTTCACGGAGCGGGAAGGCGAACAGCTAATTGCGTGGTACAACCGCACATCAAGTAAAAACCAGGGTCAGAGTAAAATTTAAATGAGAATTCTAAATATAAATAATGTTAGTGTTACTCTGACCTTGGTTCTTACGCATACCATGTAACAAGTTTCAAGTGAAGTCGTTGTCCTTTCTTCTTTAATTACCGTAGTAGCGAATGATTGAGCTTGAATCCTTGAGCCTGCAAAAAGGCCATAAAGTGCTTTTGAATGAAGTTAACCTGCGCGTACATGCAGGTTGGCGAGTAGGCTTGGTTGGCGAGAATGGCAGTGGTAAAACCACCTTATTTAGTTTATTGAAAAATCCGGCTTTAGCAGATTCAGGTTATTGTCGTATCCCCAGGGATTGGGTGGTGTCTCATTTGGAACAGGAAGTTGCAGACACTGAGCGAAGTGCGCTCGATTACGTCATCGATGGGCATTTTGTTTTTCGTGAGCTGGAGAAAAAAATCCAGCAAGCAGAGCAAAACAATGAGCATAATCGTTTGGCACATCTACATGATGAATACGCATCGATTAATGGCTATGTGGTGAACAGTGACGCTGCCAGTTTGCTCTCAGGCCTGGGTTTTAGTCAGGCCGATCAGAGTAAAGCGATGAGTTCATTTTCGGGCGGTTGGAGAATTCGCCTGAATCTGGCCAAGGCGTTGATGTGTCCTTCGGATTTATTGTTGTTAGACGAGCCTACCAACCATTTAGACCTGGATTCTATTTTATGGTTGGAAAAGTGGTTGAAAACTTATCAAGGCACACTGGTGATTGTTTCGCATGATCGGGAATTTCTGGATCAGTGCGTGCAGCAGATTGTAGAAATAGAAAATCAAAAACTCACTTCTTACAAAGGCAATTATTCTCAATATGAAGTTGAGAAAGCCAATGCTCAAGTCTTGCAACAAGCTCAGTTTGAAAAGCAGCAAAAACAAATTGCGCACATGGAAGATTTTGTACGCCGCTTCAAGGCCAAAGCCAGCAAGGCTAAACAGGCTCAAAGCAGAATGAAAGCACTTGAGCGTATGGAACGCATTTTACCTGCGCATAGCAAAAGCCTTTTCACTTTTGAATTCTTTAATGCTGAAGGTTTACCCAATTGTCTGATGCGTTTAGATCAGGCCGATTTGGGTTATGGTCAACAAAAAATTATTTTGAACGTTAATATTGAACTCACACCTGAGTCACGTGTGGGGATTCTGGGTTTAAATGGTTCGGGTAAATCAACTTTGTTAAAGAGTTTGGTGGGTGATTTAACGCTCCTGGAAGGGGAGCGCTTTGTTAACGAAAAAACGCGCATTGGCTATTTTTCCCAGCATCAGTTGGAAGCACTTGATTTAACTACCTCACCTTTGGTGCATGTGAATCGTTTGGCCAAGTCTTTAGGTGAAAATGTTACAGAGCAAAAAGCGCGAACTTTTCTGGGTAGTTTTGGTTTTATTGGCGATCGTGTTTTTGAAAATATTGCGCATTTTTCTGGTGGTGAAAAATCCCGTTTGGCGCTTGCATTGATATGCTGGACCAAACCCAATATTTTAATTCTTGATGAGCCTACCAACCATTTGGATATGGAGATGCGTCATGCTTTAAGCATGGCTTTGCAAAAATTTAATGGTGCCTTGATTGTGGTTTCGCATGACCGCCATTTGATTCGCTGCACAACAGATGAGTTATATTTGGTTCATCAAGGTCGCTGCACGGTTTATGAGGGCGATATTGATAACTACTCGTTAACACTCGATAAGCCTGATGTAGAAATTGAAGAGTTGCCTGATACAGCAAAAAATGACCATGTCAGACCTGGAGCTGGTGAGAAAAAGGAATTGAAACGGATTGCAGCAGAGAATCGGGCAAAATTGAGCCCGCTAAGAAAAGAAGTCGAAAAGCTGGATAAACTGATTGTAAAACTGAGTGAAGAAAAAGCAGCGCTTGAAGGCATGCTTGCCAATCCTGAGATGTATACAGACAGTCAGAAAGCCGAGCTAAAGACGGCATTAGCCAGGCAGCAAGAAATTCATCGGGCGCTGGAAGGAAACGAAGAGCGGTGGTTAGTACTGAGTGATCAAATAGAATTTTTAAGCAAGGCCTCGGATTGAAGGAGTGCTCGGGTGTGCCGTCCTGGATAGGCATTCTGCTAGGGAAAAGAGCGCTATTGTGGTAGAATTTGCGCCTTGAAAAACCAGTCATTTCCTGACTGTTTTTTTATTTGTATCACGCATAAAAACCAACAAGAATCAAATACTTGGATGCAAGTATTAAGGCCCCGTATTCATGTCCGATCTGGCTAGAGAAATATCCCCCGTAAACATTGAAGATGAGTTAAAGCAGTCCTATCTCGATTACGCCATGAGCGTAATTGTGGGCAGGGCGCTGCCAGATGTGAGAGATGGTTTGAAACCTGTTCATCGTCGAGTGCTGTTTGCGATGGAGGAACTGGGAAACGATTGGAATAAGCCCTACAAGAAATCAGCGCGTATTGTGGGCGATGTGATTGGTAAGTATCACCCTCATGGGGATTCTGCGGTGTATGACACCATCGTGCGCATGGCTCAGCCTTTTTCCCTGCGCTATATGCTGGTCGATGGGCAAGGCAACTTCGGTTCGGTTGATGGCGATTCTCCTGCGGCCATGCGTTATACCGAAATTCGCATGGCAAAAATTGCCCATGAATTATTGGCCGATCTCGATAAGGAAACGGTCGATTTTGTAGAAAACTATGATGGCACCGAGTTTATTCCAGAGGTGCTGCCTACTCGTGTGCCTAATCTGTTGGTCAATGGTTCTTCAGGGATTGCGGTTGGCATGGCCACCAATATACCGCCACATAACCTCAATGAAGTGATTGATGCCTGTCTGGCCTTGATTGAAAACTCCGACATCAGCATTGATGAGTTGATGGAACACATTCAAGGGCCTGACTTTCCGACTGCTGCCAGTATCAATGGCCGTGCCGGTATTGTGTCTGCGTATCGCACCGGTCGCGGCAAGATTTATGTGCGTGCCAAAGCCGATGTGGAAGTGAACGAGAAAACCGGCCGTGAAACCATCATCGTTCATGAGCTTCCCTATCAGGTAAACAAGGCGCGTTTGATTGAGAAAATCGCCGAGCTGGTGAAAGACAAGAAAATTGAAGGGATTTCCGAGCTGCGTGACGAGTCTGACAAAGATGGTATGCGCGTCGTGATTGAATTGAAAAAAGGCGAGGTGGGTGAGGTTATCCTTAACAACCTGTACAGCCAGACGCAAATGGAAACTGTGTTTGGTATCAATATGGTGGCCTTGATTGATGGCCAGCCCAAGATTTTTAATCTGAAAGAGATTCTCGAATCTTTTGTTGATCATCGTCGGGTGGTGGTGACTCGCCGTACCATTTTTGAATTGCGCAAGGCGCGTGAGCGCTGCCATATCATCGAAGGTCAGGCAGTGGCGCTGGCCAATATCGATGCGGTGATTGCCTTGATTAAAGCTTCCGAAAGTTCGGCCATCGCCAAGGAAAAACTGATTGCGACACCCTGGATTCCTGGTTTGGTGACTCAGCTACTTGAACGAGTGGGAGATGCACAGGCGACTCGCCCCGAAGGGCTGGATGAAGCGTTTGGCTTGCGTGATGGCAAGTACTACATGTCACCTGAACAGGCGCAGGCCATTCTCGATATGCGTTTGCATCGTTTGACTGGTCTTGAACAGGAAAAGCTGTTGAAAGATTTTGAGGAGCTGCTTGAAATCATTGGCAAGTTGCTGGCGATTCTGGCTGACCCTGTGTTGTTGATGAATGTCATTAAGGAAGAATTGCGTGAAATCAAAACCAACTATGGTGATGCGCGTCGTACTGTAATCAACGCTTCGCGTACCGATTTGACACACGAGGATTTGATTACCGAAGAGAATGTGGTGCTCACCATTTCGCATGAGGGCTATGCCAAGATTCAACCGCTGGATACCTATCAGGCGCAACGTCGTGGTGGGCGAGGAAAAACAGCAACCTCGGTGAAAGATGAAGACTATGTGACCAATTTGTTAGTGGTCAGCACCCATGACACGGTGATGTGTTTTACCAACAAGGGTAAAGTGTATTGGTTGCGCCCCTTTATGATTCCTCAGGGTGGACGCAATTCACGCGGCAAGCCTTTGGTGAATCTGCTGCCTTTTGATGAAGGCGAGCGTGTGACTTCCATTTTGCCCTTGCGCGAACAAGAGCAGGAAGGATTTATTTTTATGGCGACCAGCAATGGTACGGTGAAAAAAGTCGATTTGTCTGCGTTTTCCCGCCCACGTCTGAGTGGCTTGCGTGCGCTTGATCTGGAAGGCGATAACACATTGATTGGTGTGGCCATTACCAGCGGACAGAATGAAATTATGATGTTCACCAGCGAAGGCAAGGGCATACGTTTTAACGAAGATGATGTTCGCCCGATGGGCAGAACGGCGCGTGGTGTACGCGGCATTAAAGTGAAAGGTGCGCACAAGGTGATTTCCCTGATTGTGGCCGACCCTGAAGGGCAGGTGATAACCGCATCAAGTAATGGTTATGGCAAACGTACTTTGGTGAATGATTATTCCTTGCAAGCGCGTGGTGGTCAGGGTGTGATTGCAATGCAATGCAGTGAACGTAATGGCGCAATGGTTTCAGTCATTCCTGTGAGTGATGGCGAAGAAATCATGCTAATCACCAACAAAGGTGTTTTGGTGAGAACACGTGTCGATGAGGTATCGGTGTTAGGGCGCAATACACAAGGCGTGCGTTTGATTCGCGTGGGTGAAGGTGAAGAACTGGTGGGTGTTGAGCGCATCGAAGATCTGGATTTGGGAACAAACGATGACGAGCAAGAGTGATCATCCTGAGCTGGATAAAGTCAGGCAGGAAATCGATGCTATCGATCGGCAGTTGCTGACACTGCTGAATGCGCGTGCACGCTGTGCAGAACAAGTTGCGCAAATCAAAAGGGCACAAGATGGTGAACAAACGGTCTTCTATCGTGCTGAACGTGAAGCACAAGTGCTCCGTAACGTCATGGAAAAAAATCAAGGTCCTTTACCGGATAAAGCGGTTGCGCTTTTGTTTCGTGAATTGATGTCAGCTTGTCTGGCTTTGGAGCAACCCTTGAAGGTGGCGTATCTGGGGCCTGAAGGCACCTTCACTCAAACCGCAGCGCTGAAACATTTTGGTCATGGTATTCATGCGGTGAGTGTGGCTGCGATTGATGAAGTGTTTCGTGAAGTGGAAAGTGGCTCTGCTGATTATGGTGTGGTGCCTGTAGAAAATTCCACTGAAGGTATGGTGAATCATACGCTTGATAATCTGATTGATTGCAGTTTGAAAATTTGTGGTGAGGTGGAGTTGCGCATTCATCATCATTTTCTTTTGAAAGATATTACACAGCTAAAACAAGTGACAAAAATCTATTCGCACCAGCAATCGCTGGCACAATGCCGCAAATGGCTGGATGCCAATTATGCCAATGTGGAGCGCATTGCAGTGAGCAGTAATGCCGAAGCAGCACGATTGGCGAGTCAGGAATCGAATGCCGCCGCCATTGCAGGTGAAATTGCTGCCGAAATTTATGGCTTGCAAATTGCGAATCATAAAATTGAAGATAACCCGAATAATTGCACGCGCTTTTTGGTGATTGGTCACGCAGAAGTTGCACCGAGTGGGAAAGATAAAACTTCTTTCGTGGTGTCAACCCGTAACAAGCCGGGCGCTTTGTATGAATTGTTAGCGCCTTTTTACAAGCAAGGTATCAGTTTAACGCGCATTGAAACACGGCCTGCGCGAGATGGTTCGTGGGCTTATGTATTTTTTATTGATTTTGAAGGTCATCAAGATGAAGAGCCTGCACGTTCGGTGTTGCTGGAACTTGAAAATGAAGTGGTCGAATTAAGACGTTTAGGCTCTTACCCAAAAGCAGTTCTGTAATTACTTTCTGATACGATAATGAAAAAATCTCTCTATTCTCTGGCAAATACCGGAGTTCAAGCCTTGCAACCTTATGCACCTGGCAAACCGATGAGCGAGCTGGAACGTGAATTGGGTTTGAAAAATATTCTCAAGTTGGCTTCCAATGAAAATCCATTGGGGTGTAGTGTTAGAGTAAAAGAAGCCTTGGCTGCTTTGAAAGATGAAATCACGCTTTATCCTGATGGCAATGGCTTTGCCCTGAAAGCGGCTTTGCTTGAAAATTTTGAGCAAGCGGGATATTTGTTTTCACACAAGCAAGTGCTGTTGGGAAATGGCTCGAACGATATACTGGAACTGGTTGCTCGCGCATTTCTGAATGAAAGCACTGAGGCAGTTTTTTCTGAATATGCCTTTGCTGTGTACCCGATTGCTGTGCAGGCTGTTGGTGCCAAAGCCAGAGTTGCACCTGCTGTAAATTGGGGGCATGACCTTGCAGCAATGAAAGCATTGGTCAATGAAAAAACCAGAGTAATTTTTATTGCCAACCCCAACAACCCTACAGGTACCTGGCTGAAAGAAAGTGAAATCCGCGATTTTCTAAAAAATATTCCCGAAACTGTGATTGTGGTACTGGATGAAGCCTATTTTGAATATGTTGAACAATCCGAATACCCAAATGGTTTAAGCTTGTTAAGTGAGCATGCGAATCTTATTGTTACGCGAACCTTTTCCAAAGCCTATGGTCTGGCAGGATTGCGAATAGGCTATGCAGTTGCGGATGAAGCCCTGATTGATATTTTGAATCGTGTGCGTCAGCCTTTTAATGTGAATAATTTTGCTTTGAGCGCAGCAGAAGCGGCTTTGTCTGATCAGGCATTTATTCGTCAGTCGATTGTGACGAATACAGAGGGTTTGCGTTTTCTTGAAACGGAATTGAAAAAATTGCAACTGGATTATATTCCCAGTGTGGCTAATTTTATCAGTATTGATTTTGCATCAGCAGAAACAGCTAAAAATCTGAATCAGTTTTTGCTTGAAAATGGTCTGATTGTTCGCCCGATTGCCGTATATAACATGCCAACATTTTTACGTGTGACGGTAGGTTCCCAAACACAGAATCAACGCTTTGTTGATTTGCTTAAACAGTTTCTTGCTCGCTAATATCGATAAGCCCATGCAAACCAATACACCGATGTTTAAACAAGTGACCTTTATCGGAATGGGTCTGATAGGCGGCTCTTTGGCCAGAGTCATGCGCGAACATAATTTGTGTACGCATATTGTGGGAAACAGTCGCAGCGAAGCCAGCATGCACAAAGCTTTGGATATTGGTTTGGTAGACGCTATTTATGCCGAACCTGCTGATGCGGTGCGCAATGCTGATCTGGTGGTTTTGGCGATGCCCGTCAGTTTTACCGAGCAAACGCTTCAGGCCATCGTGCATCATTTGCCTGATGATTGCATTGTTACCGATGTTGGTAGTGTTAAAGTAGAAGTGCAAAAATCGGCTGAAAAAATTCTCGGTGCTAAAGTTAAAAATTTTGTTGCAGGGCATCCCGTTGCGGGTTCCGAACGCAGTGGGGTTGAAGCGGGGCGCTCAGATTTGTTTATCAATCATAAAGTCATTCTCACGCCAACATCTGAAACCAGTTCGTCAGCACTTGACAAAATTGACACACTTTGGCGTAAGGCAGGTGCAGATGTTATTCACATGGATTTGCACGAGCATGACCGCGTACTTGCAGCGACTAGTCATTTACCTCATTTGTTGGCTTATGCACTGGTGGATAGTCTGGCTGCATCGAAAGATGGCGAAAATATTTTTCGTTATGCTGCTGGTGGTTTCAAGGATTTCACGCGCATCGCTTCGAGTGACCCGAAAATGTGGCGCGATATTTTTCTGGGCAATAAAAGTGAAACCCTGAAAGCCGTAGAAGCTTATAAAAATACACTGGATCAATTCAGCGCCGCCATACAAAACGACGATGGTGATACGTTGATGGGCGCTTTTACGCGCGCAAAATCGGCGCGTGATCGTTTCGTGACCCTGCTTAATCAACAAACCTATACCGAATCTCATAGTGCTACCATGCAAAAAAATATCAGTTTTGTTGTTCGTCCTGCTCAATCCGTAAAAGGTGATGTTCGTGTAGCAGGTGATAAATCCATTTCCCATCGTTCAATTATGCTGGCTTCTCTGGCACAAGGTGTGAGCCACATTACAGGTTTTCTGGAAGGTGAAGATAGTCTGGCAACCTTGCAAGCCTTTCGTGATATGGGTGTGTTAATTGAAGGGCCGCAGCATGGTTCTGTTATTGTGCATGGTGTCGGTTTGCGTGGTCTTAAAGCGCCACCCAACCCTTTGTATCTGGGGAATTCCGGCACCTCGATGCGTTTGTTAATGGGTTTGCTGGCGGGGCAGAATTTTGATACCGAGTTGCGCGGCGATGCGTCGCTCACCAAGCGCCCAATGGAGCGCGTTGCCAAGCCATTGCGTGAAATGGGTGCCGTGATAGAAACGCAAAATGGGTGCGCCCCTGTACGCATAAAAGGTCAGTCCGGACTTAAAGGTATTGTCAAAACAATGGACGTTGTATCTGCACAGGTTAAATCCGCTTTGTTACTTGCGGCTTTGTATAGTGAAGAAGCCGTGAGCGTGACCGAACTGGATGTTACCCGTGATCACAGTGAGCGCATGTTGAAAGGGTTTGGATGTGGCGTTCACAGTGAAGGATTAACTACCGTTATTTCCGCAGGTTCCAAACACCTTCAGGCACAAAACATTGAAGTGCCCGGTGATATTTCTTCGGCAGCATTTTTCATCGTGGCGGCCAGCATCAGTGAAGGCAGCGATGTCACCTTGCAGCATGTGGGGGTAAATCCAACCAGAACAGGGGTGCTCGAAATTCTGAAACTGATGGGTGCCAATATCGAATTGCTCAATGAGCGTGAAATCGGTGGCGAGCCAGTCGCCGATATTCGAGTGAGATACGCGCCCCTGAAAGGTATACAGATTCCCAAACACACGGTGTCTCTCGCGATTGATGAATTCCCGATTCTGTTTATTGCGGCGGCGTGTGCCGAAGGGCGTACAGAGTTGTCGAATGCCGAAGAGTTACGTGTGAAAGAAACCGATCGTATTGCAGTGATGGCCGATGGTCTGGCGGTTCTCGGCATTACCCATCAGGTCAAGGAAGATGGCATTGTTATAGAAGGGGGGAGCTTTGGTGGTGGGGAAATCGACAGCGCGGGTGATCATCGCATTGCCATGTCTTTCAGCGTGGCTTCCTTGCGTGCAAAAAGTGATATTGTGATTAAGGATTGTGCCAATGTGGCAACGTCTTTCCCCAATTTTGTTGAACTGGCCAATCGTCTTGGCTTGCAGATAGCGGTTCAGGCATGAAGGTGCGTGTGTGAGTGATTTTGATAGGGAAGAAACAAACAGAAAAAAAGTAGCGCCACCGCTCAGCATTCCTGTGGTGACGATTGATGGCCCCAGTGGAACAGGCAAGGGCACTATTTCGAGAATGCTGGCCAGTTACTTCAGTTATCATCTGCTCGATAGCGGCGCACTGTATCGCCTGTTGGCACTGTGTGCGCAACATCATCGGGTCGCTTCCGATAATGAAGAAGGGATTTTGGTATTGGCGAAGCATCTCGATATTCAGTTTGGCGTGAATGCAGAAGGTAACAGCACCATTACGCTGGAAGGTGAAGATGTCAGTAGCGATATTCGCAGTGAAGAAATCGGTGCGCTGGCTTCCAAAGTTGCCATCATTCCCACAGTGAGAATTGCTCTGCTGGATCGCCAGAGAGCATTTCGACAGCCGCCAGGGTTGGTAGCTGATGGACGAGATATGGGCACGGTGGTTTTTGCCGATGCCGTTACCAAAGTATTTCTCGAAGCCAGCCCTGAAGTCCGCGCCGAACGCCGCTATAAGCAGTTGAAAGAGGCAGGTCAAGGTGCTAGCCTTGCCGCCCTCGCGGAGGCCATCAGGCTGCGAGATGAAAGGGATAGAAGCCGAAATGTTTCCCCTCTGAAACCTGCACAAGGTGCCTTGGTGATTGATACCGATCAGTTATCCATCAACGAGGTTTTTGAACAGGTTAAAGCACTTCATACGTCTCACCTTTAGCACTTCTATAAGGCGAGCCTTGAGTCGCCACTGATGATTGGTTACGGGTTATTGCCAGGCCAGATGCAATGCCCGCAGCCTTACTTTAATTGACTCCTGACCGACTGGCCGGTGGGGAACCATAGAGAAAAAATGTTATGAGTGAAAGTTTTGCCGAGCTTTTTGAAGCTACCCAAAATACAGAAGTAAATAGTAATAGCCTGATTATTGGAATCATCGTCAGCATCGATGACGACTGGGTAACCGTTGATGCAGGTTTGAAATCTGAAGGTGTTATTCCCCGTTCCGAATTCCTCAACGACCAGCAGCGCATTGAAGTGGCTGTGGGCGATGAAGTGGAAGTCAGCCTTGAATCTCTTGATGATGGTTTCGGTTTTACCCGACTCAGCCGTGAAAAAGCCAAGCGCTCTGCAACCTGGAAGCGTCTGGAAAAAGCACAGGAAACGCAGGAAATTGTGACTGGTGTCATCAACGGTAAAGTAAAAGGTGGTTTCACCGTTGAAGTTCAAGGCATTCGTGCCTTCCTGCCAGGTTCTCTGGTTGATGTGCGTCCTATTCGTGATACCGCTCACCTTGAAGGTCAACCGCTTGAATTTAAAGTATTGAAGCTCGACGAAAAACGTAACAACGTAGTGGTTTCACGTCGCGCCGTGATGGAAGCTGAAAACAGTGCCGATCGTCAGGAATTGTTGTCCAGATTGAGCGAAGGTCAGGAAGTTAAAGGGATTATCAAAAACCTCACCGATTATGGTGCTTTCGTTGATTTGGGTGGTGTCGATGGTCTGCTGCATATTACCGATATGTCCTGGAAGCGCATCAAGCATCCGGGCGAAATCGTGGAAGTGGGTCAGGAACTTCTGGTTAAAGTACTCAAGTTTGACAAGGAAGCCAGCCGTGTTTCTCTGGGCTTGAAGCAAATGGGCGAGGATCCCTGGGAATCCTTGAAACTCCGTTTCCCTGTCGGTAGCAAGGTTCCGGCAAAAGTAACCAATCTTACAGACTATGGCTGTTTTGCAGAACTGGAAGAAGGTTTGGAAGGTTTGGTTCACGTATCTGAAATGGATTGGACCAACAAGAACATTCACCCATCGAAGATTGTCAACGTGGGTGACGCAGTAGAAGTGATGATTCTCGACATCAACGAAGAGCGTCGTCGCATTTCTCTGGGCATCAAACAATGCAAAGTGAATCCTTGGGAAGATTTTGGAAATCGTCATGCTAAAAATGACAAAATCAAGGGCAGCATCAAATCCATTACCGATTTTGGTATTTTCATTGGTTTGGAAGGTGGCATTGATGGTTTGGTTCACCTCTCTGATATTTCATGGGATGAGCCAGGTGAAATCGCCGTTCGCAACTACAAAAAAGGTGACGAGATTGAAACCGTCATTCTGGCTGTCGATGCCGAGCGTGAAAGAATTTCTTTAGGTATCAAGCAGTTAATTGATGATCCTTATGGAAATTACCTTGCTGTGCATGAAAAAGGTAGTATTATCAAGGGCACTGTGAGTGAGGTGGATGCCAAAGGTGCAGTCATTAATCTTGCCAATGAAGTGCAAGGTTACTTAAAAGCATCTGAAATCAGCCAAAGCCGCGTTGATGATGCCAGTCAGCACCTGTCTGTCGGTGATGAAATCGAAGCCAAAATCGTTGGCTTTGACAAGAAAAACCGCAGCGTGAACCTCTCAATCAAGGCAAAAGATTTTGCCGATGAGAAAGAGGCGCTTGATGAGCACAATGCGCAGCAAGCTGAAGAAGTATCCCCAACCACGATTGGTGATCTGATTAAGCGAGCTAAAGACGGTCAAGCTGGAGCATAATCCGTCAAGACAAACCCCACCCGAAAGGGTGGGGAATCTTTAGCCCTCAATCAGCAAAATAATTATAAAAAGTAAGGGCTGTGTGAAAGCCAGGGGCATTCAAAGTGGCTGTAACCAAATCTGAACTCATCGAGCGTATTGCTGGCTCCCAGAGTCAATTATCTCCAAAAGATGTCGAATTGGCCGTGAAACTCATGGTCGAAGAAATGTCTACTACGCTTGCGGATGGCGGGCGTATAGAAATTCGCGGTTTCGGCAGTTTTTCTCTTCATTACCGTGCATCAAGAACAGGGCGAAATCCCAAGACAGGCAGTTCTGTCAGTCTCGATGGCAAATATGTTCCCCATTTCAAACCAGGCAAGGAATTGCGTGATCGGGTGAATGATCCTCCCGCCAAAATCGCAGCACGCTCTTCTCAAGCCAAATTCGATGAGCAATCTGGAAATCAGGAATTTGATTTTTAATTCATGGCTGCCAACCTGAAAGCAATCGCTATTTTTCTGGTTCTGTTTTTAATTTTGCTGGTGAGTTTTTTGCTGGTTATCTTAAATACCGATTTTGTTGTGCTGGATTTATTTGGCTTTGCTTCCATTGAACAACCTTTGGGCATGCTTCTGCTGTTTGCCTTTGTTAGTGGAATTTTATTCAGCCTGTTGTTGGTATTCCTTCCCAATCAAATGCTCAGTTGGCGTAACAAACGCTTACAAAAGCAACTCGCTAAAAAATAATATCAGCTTGCTCTCACTTTAAGCTTTCCTGTTTTCATTGAAAACCAATGTGTTAATCTCTGCACGCATTTCAGGGAGCTAACATTAATTTAAAAGGGAAAAACAATGAAAACTTCTAATCAATTATCCATGAACCGTGTACTTGTATTGTGTATCAGTGTGATGCTTGCAATGGTTTTTCAATTCAATGCGGCCCATGCGGGTGAAGCAAAAACCCAACAAGTGAGTTCAGTCGTCAATATCAATCAGGCGGACGCGAAGGAAATCAGCAAAGTGCTTACCGGAATAGGCAAGACAAAAGCCGATGCCATTGTGAGTTACCGTGAACAAAACGGAAAATTTACTGCTGTGGAAGATTTGCTCAAAGTAAAAGGCATTGGCAAAAAAACGCTCGAACAAAATCAGGATAGAATCAAGCTGTAGATTTTTCCGCCATTACCGCACGACCGACATGGATGTCAGACGTGCGTCTTCCTTCTCTCTTCTGTTATTCGTCCAGGCCATTTCATGGAAGTAGTAGGCGATGGTGTTGACCATCGGTTCAACCAAAGCCAATGTGCCTCCAACAATCACATCACCTGTCATGGTATAGCCAACCCCAAAAGCTACGCTCATGTGTACGGCTGCGAAACTGACGGTCTTTTTCATGGTTCTACCCTCACTTAACTGTGTTGAATGGTGCAATTCTGCTGAACTGCTTTGGAGAGAGTATGAATGCGAATAATTCTTGATTACATGTGGAAATAATGAAAACTATATTCAATAAAAATGAATGTAGGTCTTTGGTTTTGCCAGAAAACCAAATGCTTACGATTGATTGATTCTCCAGGTAGACCAGAACATAATGTTATTACATATGTAATAACTGGAGATTTTCATGCTTAAAGTCAAAGTCACTGCTGTCGGCAACTCAATGGGTATTCTGCTGCCCAGAGAAGCGTTGGGAAAACTTAATGCCGAACGGGGCGATACCCTTTATCTGCTTGAAGGCTCGAACGGCTACACCTTGACGAGCTATGACCCTGAGTTTGAAGAACAGCTTATGGTCGCACGCGGTGTTATGAAGCGTTACAAAAATGCGCTTAAAGAGCTGGCCAAATGAAGGAACCCAAATGGCTGAAACCGCAAGTGGTCAGCCATGTGCATAGCCTGTTACTGGCTGAGCATGGCGGTTCGACAGGTGTGCGTGACGAGTCCTTGTTACAGTCTGCGCTGGATCGGCCTCAAAACAAATTCAGCTATGAAGCCGATAGTTCCCTTTATAATCTGGCCGCTGCCTACACCTTCGGCATAGCACGCAATCACCCATTTATAGATGGCAACAAGCGCACGGCCTTTGTTTGTGGAGCCTTGTTTCTGGAACTGAACGGATGTGTGGTCAATGCTTCCGAAATTGATACCGTTGTTATGATGGAAGCCGTCGCTGCGGGGAAAATCGACGAGCTTCAACTGGCGGAATGGTTAAAAGTAAATTCGGTTGATTTATAACAAACGACAGTCTTCTCTGGGTTTTGGGTGGGTGTACAGTTGTGCTTTACGGTAGAAGATCAACACCAATGTGGCGTACAAGCACTGCGAACAGGCCGAAACAAACAACCGTGATAATGGAGCAAGCCAAAAGGCTAGGCCAAAAGCCAATGCGAGAAAACAACACGGGGAAGGCCAAAAACATGGGCAGCGTTGGCACGACGTACCAGAACGTATACCACGCATGGTTTGAGATTTTTTCAGCAGGCTGTTTTTCTACATAAAGCCAGATCAGTACAAGAAACGTGACTAGGGGAAGCGCCGCAACGAAACCGCCCAACTTGTCACTGCGTTTCGCCATTTCAGAGATGAGCACGACAACAGCGGCTGTCAGAAGATATTTTGTGATTATCCAAGCCACGGGTTTACCTCAGGCGTCTAACAGTACCACTACTTCCCCGCAATATGCTTCGCCGCCTGATAGCCAAAAGTCATGGCAGGGCCAAGCGTTGCACCCGGGCCAGGATAATTTGGAAGAATGGCAGCGGCACAGTTGCCGATGGCATACAAACCTTCAATAGCTTGATTATTTTCTGACAACACTTGCGCATGGACATTGGTATCCATGCCGCCGTGGGTGCCGAAATCACCCGGATCAATACGAATGGCGTAGAAGGGTGCTTGATCAATCGCATGCAAGCAGGGGTTAGGGGAAATATTCGCATCGCCATAGTAACGGTCATATTCGGTGTCACCCCGACCAAATTCCAAATCCTTTCCCGTTTTGCCATATTCATTCATTTTGTTGATGGTTTCATTTAAACCCGCTTTGTTAATGCCGAGTTTATCGGCGAGTGCATCAATGGAATTTTCAATCGCGAGAAAACCGTTTTCAAAATAGTCCTTGGGAATGGCTTTGTCAGGGCGAGATTGTGCATCGAGTAAGGGGCCAACAATGTAGCTGTTTCTAAAGCGCTTATCGAAAATCATATACGCAGGTGTATTTGGATTGGCTTCGGAATGCGATTTAAAAAATTCAGTTTGGTAGGCCATGTAGTTCTGGCTTTCGTTGGCAATCCGTTTGCCCGCCATATTCACCACGCACGAACCTGGCAAGGATTTTTCCATAATCGCCAAACGTGGGGCAGGGTCATCAGGTGCTTTCATGGTGGTACACCACCACGCGCCATTCATCAAACGGGTTTTTGCACCGATGTTAAGACAGGCCTGCAAGGCATCGCCTGTATTGGTGCGAATGCCGCTGCCCGACCACTCGGTGCTGGTGGGTTTGGGCAGATATTTCTCACGCAAGCTCTGGTTATATTCATAACCACCTGCGGCCAGAATCACACCTTTGTTAGCCTTGATGCGAATGTGTTTGTCGCCTTGTTTGGCTAATACACCAATCACTTTTCCTGCGTCATCGGTGATTAATTCTTCCAGCGCACATTGGTATTCAATTTTTACGCCACGATTTTTTAGCGCCAGAAACATACGCGCCGTGCCTGCGCTGCCACAGGCCAGTCGTTTGGCACGTTTGGTTTTGTGTTTCATGCGAAAGCCGATTTCAAACAGGTGGGTGAAAATCAGCTTCACCATAATGCCAATCCAGCCTTTGGCGCGCGTGACCAGATGGTGGCCTTCAACCTGCGTAAAACCAATGCGATTGAACAGGTACATCATGTGATGGGTTTCCTGCAGGCGCGGCATGTCTTCGCCCAATTCGGTGATATTGATGGGTGCAGGTTCCAGAGAACGGTGGCCTGCCATAGCGCCAGGATTGTCCATGTAGTAATCGGGATAGGCTTCCAGAGAAATGTATTGCACTTCGGGTGCTTTATCGGTGACGAACTTCAGCATCTCGGAAGCTTTTTCGATGTAGGTGTCTATCAATTCCTGTGGAACCGTGCCTTCGCTGATGGTGTTTTTTAAGTAAAGCGCTGCTTTTTCTTTGGAGTCTTCCGCACCACAGGCTTTGGCGTAGTGATTATTGGGAATCCAGATACCGCCGCCGGAAACGCCCGACGCACCGCCGAATTTTTCGGCTTTTTCAATGATTTCCACGCCATCAACGCCCAGTTCCTTGAGGCACAATGCAGCGGTCATGCCGCCCAGCCCTGAACCCACCACCACTACGTCTAACTCACGATCCCATTCCATGATTTGCTCCTGATTATTGTTTTGAGAAGGCTAACAACCAGTGGGCAGTATAAGGGGAGGGGTGGTTAAATTTGCTCCCCCGTTTGGACGAACTTTTATGGCTGTCCCTTGGAAATCCCCGCTGTGAGCACAAATTTCATGGCTTGTTCAAAATCCCAATCCAGATAAATCAAATCCGTTTCTTTCACCAGATTGGTAACGCCCGCCACCTGATAACTCAAGGGGTACATCACGCTTACCCAGACTTCGCCATTGGGCAGGGCATCGCTGATTTGTGGCGGCAATTCGCTGGTGGTGACAAAGCCGAGCATATACGTACCGTTGGCCTGTTTCACCAGTACGGTGCGTTGCGTGTTTTGTTCATCGCTGCCGACCAGATTGGTAATATCTTTAATCGCACCATAAATCGTGCTGATTACCGGAAAATTCAACAAAAATTTTTCAAAGCGTGCATAAGCCCATTGGCTTACGCGAAAACTGAGCATCGCTCCGACGATCATCAGAAACACCAGAATCAGCAAAAACCCTGTGCCGCGTAATGGCTCTTCAAGGCCGGTATAGCGAATCAGTTTTTGCCCCATTTCATCGAGTGCAATCATGACGGAATAGAGAATCCAGATAGATAAAGCAGTAGGCAGCACCGTGAGTGCGCCACGTTTGAGAAAGGTTTTCATGGTTTTATTTCCAGCTTGGCCTTTTATTAAGAAAAGGTATTAAAAAAGTGTTAGGAAAAGGATAAAGCAACGTATTAAAAAATACGTGAGCTGAGCGAAATTGTATCAGGAATAATTTCATTTGCGTTGACATTCAGTTGGCTGCCAAGTTCCTGTTGAACCAGTTTTGCCAATGTACCTTGTTGTTTCAGGCGTATGAAAGCTTGCTGTACTTGTTGAGCGAGTTGTTTGTCTTTGAAAATCAATCCACCTTCGGAACTGATGAGCGCTTGATTGAGCGCACGAATATCTGCATCGGGATGTTTTGCTATTTCAATGTAACCAATCAGGCTGACAAAGTGCGCATAATCAAGACGGCCACTCATGAGCATTTGAAATAATGCGGTGTGCGTGCTGAGTGTATGAATCTCTACGCCTTTTTTCCTGAACGCTTCCAGACTGCCATATTCATTGGCGAATAAACCAATGGATTTACCAGTGAAATCATCGCTGTATTGAGTGCGTTGATATTCAGGGTGTTTTGCGTGGTTGTAAAAGAAATGGCTGGTGTATTTGACAAAGGCAACCTGAAATAACTCCCCCTGAATTTCATTTGTAAGCGTATCGAGAGAGCCAATCCAGATGCAGTTTGGCCTTTCTGCACACATGGCGATTGAACGCGCAAACGGGTAACTCTGGAATTCAGCCTGCAATCCTGCTTCCCTGAATCCCGCTTCCATCAGGCGCATGGTGATGCCGTTGAGTTTGCCGTCTGAATCAATAATGTAGGGTGGCGCGTGATAAACCAGCACTTCAACTTTTGCTTCTGCAAAGGCCGTGACACTGGACAAGGTACTGATGAACAAGAGCAGGAGCAGGAGCAGGAGGTATCGGAGTGTGCGGAGCATTGGAGGCTTCCCTGAGTATTATTGTTATTAACTTCCGTTGCCTGAAATATACCGTTTCACATGAGTGCATGGAAGCGATGCTTTCGGGTGAAGTCCCTCATAAAGATGAGGCAAAAAACTCCAGACACTTCTAAGGTTGGTTTTTAACCTGAAAGTTCCGAGAGTGCCATGCCACAACTCATATCCCCCATGCTTGAAAACAAGGTCGCCATTATTACGGGAGCCGCCAGCGGCATTGGTAAAGGCATTGCCGAGCGTTTTATTCGTGAAGGCGCACAAGTCGTGATTGCAGACATCGATAGCGAAAAAGGTCGCAAGCTGGAAAGCGCTTTGGGTGAGGCTTCGCGTTTCATTGAATGTAATGTGTGTGATGAACAGCAGGTGGCAGCTTTGGTGGAAAGTGCGGTGAGCATTTTTGGCAAGCTCGACATCATGCACAACAATGCAGGTGCGTTTGGTGCGCGTGGTTCGTTGCTGGAAATAGAGAGCGAGGGCTTCGAGCGTACCTTCGCGATTCTGGTGAAGAGTGTTTTTCTGGGCATGAAATACGCAGGGCTGGCGATGAAGGACAAGGGCGGGGTGATTATCAATACCGCCAGTATTTCCGCTACACGCCCTGGTTATGGGCCACATTTATATCAGGGTGCCAAAGCGGCGGTGCGCCAACTCACCAAGTCGGTTGCACTGGAATATGCGCAATATGGCATTCGGGTGAATTGCATTTCACCCGGCGGTGTTTATACCCCGTTAATTGGCAATGCCTTTGGTATGGACGAAAACAGCACCGAAGCATTAGGCAAAAGTCTTGGTGCAAATTTACCCTTGGGGCGTGTCGCCACACCCGATGACATGGCCGATGCAGCGGTTTATCTCGCCAGCGATTTGTCTGCCTATATCACAGGGCAGGATTTGATAGTCGATGGTGCGGAAGTGTTAGGCACCCATTGGCAGAATCAGGGCTTGCACTAGCGCTTTGGATAAAGTGGTTCAAGTTTGATACCTGAATCAGAGCGCCTGTTTTGCTGTGTGATAGATTTGCTTGCCTCAACAAAACTGCTTTGCAGTTGTTTCCAGTCAATATCGACTGAGTGAGCAGCTTGCTGGTAAAGCGCCTGATCGATTTGCATCAAATACTGTGAAAAAGCCGCATGATGGAGTTGTGCGCTTAGTTGCTGCAAACCTTGTATAGCAGTTTGTGGAAAAGCGTATTTTGCCCATATCAATAAAGCCTGCCGCACTTTATGCAAGTCGTGCGCCTGTATGGCTTGTATCACCTGCTTGTGTGCGGTGTTGAGGTTTAAATCAATGGTAATGGTATCTGTTGTTTGCGTGCCTTTGATTCTGCGTATGTACCAGACAAAAATAATGATGGTGGCAAGCCAAAGCAGAGTGAATACCGTTGTTAGACTCCACAGCAATGAATGACTGGTTGTTTCCAGGGGAATACTTTCCTGAACAGAACTTTCCCGTGTGCTTTCGTGGCTGGCAGCGTTAATTTCCAGCGAACTTTGTTTTAACACGGCATATTCGAGTGTGTTAGTAGTGGTGTTCCACCACGGTAATCGATATTCAGGTAGATCGAGCGTGCCCGCTTCGTTTGCAATAATCGCGAGTGCATCTTTGCGAATACCAATCAAGGTCTGCCCGTTATTTTTATCTTCGGTGCTGCCCTGATCGGGGTAAATTTTTATTTTTCCGCTTTCCCTGAATTGAAACGGTGGTAAGGCCGATGCAGGCAAGCCTATGGCAGTCGTGGTGATGGTTCTTGTTACAGGCTCGCCAATGTGAATATTCTGGCTGGAATAACTGTCTTTCAATTCAATTTTTTGCGCAGGCAACCAGACAGCATTTTTGGGGTAGCTCGCTGGAATGCCTGATACTGTGAGGGTGATGGCTTCGCTTTTTGCGGCAATGCGTCTGCGTGTTCCATAATTACTGAAGCGTGTGCCTTCGTTGACAATGGCGCTGAAATTCAAGGCAGGAATTTCGAGCACGCCGCTTTTTTCAGGAAAAATAAAATAACTTCTTTCAATCAGGTAATAGCGAATACCGTTGTTTACTATTTCACTTTGTTTGGTGTCACCCACAGGTATTACTTGCGCATCGTGTAATTGCAGGTCATCAAGTTGGCTGTTCGAGAGTGTTGCCAGGCGAATGTAGAGCCTTAAATCGAAACGCACTTGCGCTTGCACATACACCTGCTTGTTGCTGACGCTGGTTTCAAACCACACATCGGCGGCCTGTTTTTCCGTAGCTTTTCCTACCACCACGGTAATGGGGGTGGTGCTTAAACCTTCAAAGCTTAGCGGCGGAATCACCACCGCGCCTTCGCTTTTTGGGCTAATCGTGAGTGTCCATGTGGTCGAGGAAGACATCGAACCGTTGATGATTTGCGTTTGTGAACTGCGGCTCGCGCTACTCACTATTTCAAAATCCTGATTTAAAAAACTGAAATCAGGATTTCTGGAAGCCGATTTTCCACTGAGCTGTAATGAAAATTCTATAAATTGTCCCATCTGTACAATGTTATGGCTGACATAGGCTTTGAGTTCAGCACCCAAACTGTATTGGCTCAGGCTGATGCAAAGCAGGGCAAGGCAAAGTGAAAAACTGTGACGAATCATGTGCATGGTGTTACCAGAATTGTTGTGCATTATCAGAATTTTTGTTACGCAGGTTTTCCAGTTCAAATTTTCTGCGCATCAGGCCGCTTGGGTCATCAGGTATCTGGCGCAGCCATTGTTCCAGCGCTTGTTGTTTTTCGCGGTCTTCAGCGCTTTGTGCTGCTTCTTCGTGTTCGTTTGTTTCATCTGTTTCTTCAGTTTCTTCTATTTCTTCTGTACTCTGTTGTTCTGAATTTTGTTTTTCTTCATCGGAACTTTTCTGCTGTTCTTCGTTTTCCTGTTCGCTGTTTTTTTCATCTGATTCATCGGCTTCGCTATTGTCTTCGTTTTCACTTTCACCTTGTTGTTCTTGCTGATTCTGCTGTGAATCTTTTTGCTGTTTGTCTTGCTGCTGATTTTGCTTTTGTTGCTGTTGTTGTTCTTGATCCTGATTTTCAGGGGGCGGCAGTTGCTTGAGCTGTTCTGCCAAGGCCTTGTTATGCGCAGCGTCCTCATGCTCAGGGTTGAGTGCAAGCGCTTGTTCAAAGGCGCGAATGGCATTGTCATAATCACCCGCAAAGGTCAGCGCTGTGCCTTTGTTATACCAGGTATCTGCTTGCTGCATCACAGATGACTGTTTATCTACGGTAAAACGCTCGGAGGCTTGCGCAAACTGGCCACTGTAAAATTCAGCACTGGCCTTCCAGCTTTGATTGGAGAATGCTTCTGCCGCTTGTTGATATTTTTGTTGTTTGAATAAACTGAAACCACGTTGATCTGAGCTTTGAAAAAGAGAGGTTTCAGTTTGTGCATAAACTTCCTGTGCAGGAAGTGCAAAGCAGCTGATCAATAATACCGACACTATCCAGCCTTTGCGAAAGGCCAGTGCACCGAGAAACAAAATCGGCAGCATCAGCCATTGCCCCGCTTCAAACCAGACATTGAGTTGATGCGCATTTTCGATGCTGTTGTTATCCAGTGTTTGCTGTGAAAGCAGGGTGCTGATGTCCGCATCGCCCGCCTGCAAATCCACATAACGGCCACCGTGTTGTTCTGCCAGTGCTTTCAAATCGGAACGATTGAGTTTGGGGAGCACAATCGTACCTGAACTGTCTTTCAGAAACTCGCCATTACGCTGTTTGATGGGCGCACCTGCTTCGCTGCCTACACCCATAGCCGACAATCGATATGGACTGTTATTCATTAAACGATGAATGTTTTGCTGTTCGGGTTCGGTAATTTCATCACCAATGAAAATAATATCGCCACTTTCTATGGGTGTGTTGGCCAGTAATTCGAGTGCCTTTTGAATACCTGCACTGCTTTTGCTGCCTATGTGCGGCATGATGCGCGGTTCCAGCGCAGGTACCAGCGCGATAATGGTATTCACATCGGTGGTGAGCGGGGTAACTACGTGTGCGCTGCCCGATACCACCACCAGTGCACTCAAACCTTCGCGTTTGCTTTTGAGCATGTCGATGAGTTTCAAACGTGCGCGGGTGATGCGATCGGGCTTGATGTCAGCGGCATACATGGAATAGCTCAGGTCGAGCACATAAACACGCGCTTCCAGTTTTTGAAAAACGGGTTGCGGCATTCTTTGCCAGGTGGGGCCTGCAAGCGCTAACACGCTTAAACACCATAACAAGGCGAGTAAGGCGAGCGCGATATTGGAAGAACTGCCACGTTGCTGGTACAGCAAATGTTTGAGCAGATGTTCAGGAATCAGTTTATGCCAATCACCTTGTGCAGTTTTTTCAAAGCGCATCCAGAATAACAGCGCAATCACTGGCAAAATTGCGAGCAGCGCGTAAGGCCGTAAAAAATGAAATTGTGCCAGCGCCAGCCAAAACTCATTCATGCGAGTTTCCCCGATGATGCAGTGTTAGATTGGTCAGGGCGTAAACCAGTGACAGAAAAAATGCCGCTGCCAGAAAATAATAAAACAGTGCGCGTTTCGGGCGATAACTCAAATGCTCAGCTTCCTGCGGTTCGAGCTGATCGAGCATGTGGTAGATGTTTGCCAAATCACTGGCGCTTTTTGCACGGAAGTATTGTCCGCCAGTTAATTCAGCAATCTGTTTGAGCACGGCTTCATCGAGATCAGCAGAAGGGTTTACCGTGCGGCTGAAAAAGCTTGAACCAAACAGTCCAGGTGTTTCCATTGAATCAGAACCAATACCGACGGTATAAATTTTCAGGTGCTTTTCTTTCGCGAGTTTTGCTGCTTGCAGGGGGTCTACTGCACCAGCGGTATTGCTGCCATCGGTTAACAAAATTAACACACGACTGTTGGCAGGGCGTTCCAGCAAGCGCTTGATGGATAAACCAATGGCATCGCCAATTGCGGTCATTTCGCCTGCAATACCGATTTCGGCTTCCAGTAAAAATTGTTCGAGAGTCGTCAAGTCAAAAGTCAACGGTGTTTGCAAATAGGCGCGTGTGCCAAACAACACCAAGCCCAGACGATCGCCTTTGCGTCTTTGAATAAAATCGCGCAGCACCAGCTTGACGATGCTCAGGCGATCAACCGCTTCACCATTGAGTTGCATGTCGGGAATTTTCATGCTGCCTGAAACGTCCACCGCCAGCATTAAATCCCTGCCTTGTGCGGGAAAAATAATTTCGTCATCAAGCCACACAGGGCGCGCAGCGGCACACAGCAATAACAACCAGATTAAGGTGAGTAACAAAAAGTGCCACGGTTTGGCGATGCTGATCGAGCGTGCGGTATTTTGAAAGCTTTGCAATTCGCTATAAAAAGGCACTTTCAACAGGCTGGTGTTATCAATGCGTGCAGCAGGCAGTAGAAAATACACCAGCACGGGCAGTGGAAGCAGATAAAATATCCACAGCCATTCAAATTCCATCATGGTGTTTTGCCCCATGAAAAAAATCTTCGCGTTGCAGGTTTTTTCAGTTTTTGAATCAGTTGCTTGCTTCTTTGTATTAGCAGTACAACATCGTGCTGATTCACTTCATGGTTGGGTTGATACAGTCTGTTGCCAAGCACCTGGCCTTGTTCACGGGTAAAGAAGTGGCTGCCATCAAGTTTATCCAGTTGTTCAAGCCATGCTTCACCGTGCAGGGCGCTAACGCTTTGTCTTGGCAGCAGCGTGAGTGCTACCTGTTTTAATAACAGTGACAGCGCTTGCAGGCTTTGGTTTGTATGGCCTGGGTTTTCATTGAACTGTTGTTCGATGAAAGCAAGTTCGGCGAGTGCCTGTTTTTTAAAGAGTGAATTTCTTTTGTGTGTGAGCGCGAAAAAAACAAGCAAGGCAAGGCATAACAGAATGCTCACAAACAACACATACCACGCAGGTGCAAGCGGCCACCAGCCAATCTGTTCAGGCAAGTGCAGCGGGCGCATTTGTTGCAAAAGTTGCTGTGCCTGTTCGTTCATGTGCGTTTGAACCTGCGTTGAAAGCTGTGTTGCTGTAATTGCTCGAAAACCTCCTGTTCGGTGTTTATCGCGATATTGTGTACGCGACAATTCAGCAGCAATTCGATGTGTGCTCTGGATTTATCTGAAAAGTATTGCTGGTACTGTTGTCTGATGTGTTTGTTGTTTGCCTGAATTTCACTGATGTGTTCTGCGCTGGCGTGGGTGTTGGTGAACAGCAAGCGTCCTGCGTGAGGCAGTTGTTGTTCGAGCGCATCGTGGACATGAATGGCAATCAAATCGTTATGGCGCGAGAGCAGCGTCAGAAACTGCTGACTGTTTTCATTCAAATCATGGAAATCTGAAATCAGATAAATCAGGCTGCCCGGGCGAATAATCTGGTAGAGTTTTTCCAGTGCATTATTCAAGGTGAATGCTGCCTGAGCGCCTGTTATATTTTTTTTGCCGTTGTGTGTCAGCAGTGCTTCACTGTACTGGCTTGCGATTTGCACAAAATTGAGTGCCGCCTTGTTGCCTGTACGCGGTTTTAAATCTTTTTCCTGCTGCTCTGAAAAAATCAATGCGCCAAAGCGATCGCCGCGTTTTACACTCGCCCATGCCAGCAACGCGGCAACATGACAGGCACTGACTGATTTAAAATACGTTCTTGAACCAAAGAACATAGGGCTGCGTAAATCAAGTAACACAAATACGGGCTTTTCTTTTTCTTCCTTGTAGATTTTGGTGTGGGCTTCGCCCGTGCGTGCGGTGACGCGCCAGTCAATGCTGCGAATTTCATCACCTGCCTGATAGGCGCGTACTTCGTCGAAATCCAGCCCTCGGCCACGCAAGGCAGAGCGTTTTGCGCCATAGAACTGGCTGCGGCTGCGATGGCGCAGTGGGAAGGCGAGTTTTTCTGCCTTGGCTTTTAAACCAATCAATTCAGTGAGCGAAGCACTCACGCCCTGCAAGGCTTGTGCGTTATCTGTCTTGCGCATGATTGTGTTAGGGGCTTGGAACCAGATTCAATAATTGCTCAATCAAATGGCTGCGATTCAAACCCTTGGCTTCGGCTTGATAGCTCAGGCCAATGCGATGTCTCAACACATCTTTTGCCATGCTTTGTACATCTTCTGGGCTGACAAAATCCCTGCCATTCAACCACGCATGTGCGCGGGCACAGCGATCCAGTGCAATCGTGCCACGCGGACTCACGCCGTATTCAATCGAGTCAGCAAATTCCTTGCCGTAATTTTGCGGGTGTCGCGTCGCGCTGATGAGTTGCACAATGTAGTGTTCGATGGCTTCCGACATATGAATGCCCAATACTGCTTGCCGTGCTTCAAAAATACTCTGCTGTGAAATACGAAAATCGTTGTTGTGCGCTGTTTCATTTTTTGCAAGCCCCAGCGCTTCCTGCCTGCTCAAACGCAGAATATCGAGTTCAGCTTCATCGTTGGGAAAATCTACCGTCACATACATCAGAAAGCGATCGAGTTGCGCTTCCGGTAAGGGGAAGGTGCCTTCCTGTTCAATCGGGTTTTGTGTGGCCATCACCAGAAACAGTTTGGGCAGCAGGTGCGTGATGGAAGCCACACTGATTTGTCTTTCTGACATCGCTTCCAGCAAGGCCGATTGCACCTTGGCGGGTGCGCGGTTGATTTCATCGGCAAGCACCAGATTATGAAATACGGGGCCAGGTTGAAACGTAAAGCTGCCATTTTGCGGGCGAAATACTTCGGTGCCGGTGATGTCTCCTGGCAGCAAATCGGGCGTAAATTGAATGCGCTGGAAATCTCCTTCAATCAATTCTGATAACTTTGAAATCGCGCGGGTTTTTGCAAGGCCGGGTGCACCTTCCACCAGTAAGTGGCCGTCTGCAAGCAAGGCAATCAAAAGGCGTTGTACCAGTTTGTCCTGACCGATAATGCTTTTTCCCAAGGCCTGGGAAAGTTGAGTGAATGCAGCCAACTGCGACATATTTCCTCCGAAAGTTAGGCTTGATTTTGAGCAGATTAGATAGGGCTTGTGAATGGAAGTTCAATAGCAGAAATGTGCTCAGAGTATAACGTTTTGGAAAGTTTTGGCTTGATTTGACGGGTAGTCTTCCGGTGTTTCATGCGTGCTTTCCTGCCTGTCAAGTAGACCAATATCAAGCACAGGTGACGCATCAATGTGTTGTGCGCCCATCATCTGCGCAACACGTTGTAGTGAAGCAATAATCATGGTCTTTTCCCATTCCTGTAGTTCACTGAATTGTTGGGCGAATTGTTCCTGTAGGGGCGTAGGCGCATCTTTCAGCATTTCATGGCCAAGTTCGGTAAGATAGGCATGTACTTTACGCTTGTCTTTTTCTAAACGTTCTCGATACACCAGCTTTCTTTTTTCCAGTCGATCGAGAATGGTTGTTACCGTGGGTTGGCTCAAACTCATATCACTTGCCAGTTCACTGATGGTGACTTCACCTTTGTCGCGAATGGTTTGCAGTAACAAAATCTGCGGGGCGGTTAGCCCAGTGGTTTTTGCGAGATGCCTGGAATATAAATCAGTTGCGCGAATCACCCGTCTCAGTGCGACAAGCACATCATTTAAAGCCTTGCTAGCCATGAATAATTGTCTCTGTTTTTAGTGTTGTTGACTGCCGTGGTTTTTCTGCCATTGGGGTACTGAAGAGGTGCTGGAGTATATACCCATGGTTTGGATTCGGAGGAATTGCTAACGCAATTTTTCATAAATTAGTGCTTTATTTTGCCATTTGCTTTGAAAAATTACATAGAATACTATGTAAATAGTTTCAAACTTTAAATCAGATTTCCTGGCTAAAAAGAGCTTTTTCTTGAAAATTAAACAAAAAATCTATAGATATTTATCATTTGTAGTTTGAATTGAGTGGTTTTACCTGGAATCAAACTACATAGAGTTCAATGTGTATAAAATGCACACCAATTACTAATTAAAGAAACATGAATGTACGACAGAGTGAAATTATTCTGAGAAGGCCAAGCCCTGAAGATGGCGTTGCATTGAATAATCTGGTGGCGCTTTGCCCACCATTGGATCCTAATTCCATTTATTGCAATTTACTGCAATGTAGCCATTTTGCAGGCACCAGTATTGCTGCAGAAATGTGGGGCAAGCTTGCCGGTTTTGTTTCAGGCTATTTGATTCCTGGACGTAACAACACTTTGTTTGTTTGGCAGGTAGCCGTGGGTGAGCAAGCGCGAGGCAAGGGTCTGGCTACCTTGATGATTGACTTGATTCTTCGGGGCGATGCTTGCGAACAGGTGAAGTATCTGGAAACCACTATCACTGAATCTAATGAGGCATCCTGGGCCTTATTTAGATCTATCGCCCGGAAACGTCATGCCAGATTTGAAACAGAAGTTTTGTTTGAGTCTGAAGCTCATTTTCAGCAAAAGCATGACAGTGAAGTGCTGGTTCGTATTGGTCCTTTCTAACAGAACCATTTTGCTTTTCACATATCAAGGCACATACAAAAGGAAAAAGAGATGAAAATTTTTGAGGAAATTGAATCAGAGGTTCGTTCATATGCGCGTTCTTTCCCACGCATTTTTAATAAGGCTCAAGGGGAATTTCTTTATGATGAAGATGGCAATGAATACCTCGATTTTCTTGCTGGTGCAGGTACTCTGAATTATGGGCATAACCACCCCGTGTTCAAGGAAGCTTTGCTTGACTATATACAGAACGATGGCATTACTCATGGTCTGGATTTGCATACGAAAGCCAAGGTTGAATTTCTGGAAAGTTTCAAGCATAAAATTCTGAAACCTCGCCATCTTGATTACGTGGTGCAATTCACAGGCCCTACAGGTACAAACTCTGTAGAAGCAGCACTCAAGCTTGCGAGAAAGGTAACAGGGCAGAAAAACATTGTGACTTTTACCAATGGTTTTCATGGTGTGAGTCTTGGATCACTTTCTGTTACAGGGAATTCACATCACAGAGATGCAGCAGGTGTCAGTTTAACAGGTGCACATAGAATGCCTTATGACGGTTATCTGGGAAACGAAATAGATACAACCTTCTATCTTGATAAGGTGTTAAGTGATTCCAGTAGTGGAGTTAACTCACCAGCTGCTGTTATTGTGGAAACTGTACAGGGAGAAGGTGGTATCAATGTCGCAAGTTTTGAATGGTTAAGAAACCTTCAGGCAGTATGCAAAAAGCACAATATGCTTTTGATTGTTGATGATATTCAGGCTGGTTGTGGCCGAACAGGGACCTACTTCAGTTTTGAAGAAGCAGGCATTTATCCAGATGTGGTTACTTTATCCAAGTCACTTAGTGGTTATGGTTTGCCCTTTGCTGTGGTGCTGATAAAGCCGGAGCTGGATCAGTGGAAGCCCGGTGAGCATAACGGTACCTTTCGTGGTAATAACCTTGCTTTTGTTACGGCCAAAAAAGCCATCGATTTTTTTTGGACAAATGATGATTTTTCAAGAGAGATCAAAGAAAAAGGAAAGCTCATAGAGGAGCGTTTTGCAAAAATCGTTGCGCAATATGGTGAAGGTAATTTCACTGTTCGTGGTCGTGGTATGTTTCAGGGGATTAACTGTGTGAGTGGTGACATTGCGGCCAAGATTACCCGTCAGGCTTTCAGGAAAAATCTGATTATAGAAACCAGTGGTGCTGATGATCATGTGGTGAAGTTGTTATGCCCATTGGTTATCAGGAAAGCTAATTTACTTCGTGGTCTGGATATTATAGAAGAATCGATTAAGGAAGTTTGCGCCAGGGAAGATTCTATTCCAGAAGAAGTAAACTATTTTGACGACTATCAAATAGCCTCCAATAAGGTATAAGGATAGAGCATGATTGTCAGGAGATTACGTGAAGCACAACAGAGCGAAAGACGCATCGTTTCACCCGACGGAAACTGGGAGAGTACACGTTTGCTGCTGAAGAACGACCAGATGGGTTTTTCTTTTCATATTACGACCATTTACAAGGGAGCTGACTTTCGTATGCATTATCAAAATCATTTGGAATCGGTGTATTGCATTCAAGGTAGAGGAGAAGTTGAAAACCTGAATGATGGAAAGATTTATCCGATTGAAGCAGGTACGATTTACATTCTTGATCAACATGATCGCCATAGATTGTGTGCTTTTGAAAACATGACGATGGCTTGTGTATTTAATCCTGCTTTGACAGGTAAAGAAGTACATAACAGGGAAGGTGCATATGAATTGGAGGGCGGCGCTGATTTAGATAGTATAAAAACTACCAGTTAATCAGTTGAACCTTGTCCATTGAATTCAGGGTTTGGCTAATCATGTTTTCCCAATCTTTGGGGCCACAGAACAGCACAATTTTTTCTCGTTCACTGCTCTGACTCAATAACTCGTTGAGATGGTGTGCATTGAGCCGTTGTGTTTCCTGAGAAAAAAAGCTTATCCACTTTAGTTGTGCAGGGCATTGCTGTTGCAGTGCCTGAATGTCTTGTTGCATCAGCATGTGATTGGGTGTGGCATCGCAGGTGACCAAAGTGACTTTCTCACCCAGACCGCAAAGATTCTGTGCAATTTGAAACAGCGGAGTAATGCCGCTGCCTGCACTGATGAGAATTATATCTGCGTGTTTGCTGTTCAATTCAATACGCTGTTCATCATCAATGACTGCATTGTGTTGTGGCGAATAATATTTTTCACCAATCGGGCCATGTATATCGAGAATGGTATTCACCGCACAGTTACCCAGAAAATGCGAAGCGCTGTTTTCGGGCTGTGCGGATTTTTCGGGATATTGTTTTACTCTTAAAGTCAGCAGGGTTTGGTCGCTGTCTTCAAGATATTCTGTCCAGACGGGTGTGTATTTTCTTTCCACTTCATTATTCAAACGCAACAATATGTGCTGACCAGGTTGAATGTGCATGCGAAGTCGCGTTCGGATTTTAAGTTCCACGCAATGCGGGTTGATGTGTGTTTTCTCAAGCAGGCGATTGTTACTGTCTACACGCACCACACCCTTTTTACGAATCAGGTGTAAATTGTAAAGCACAGCCGCACCAGAACTAACGGCGAGTAGCGCGATGAATGCTGGCCACCATGTTTTTGGTACCAGATAGATGTTCAGGGAAATAATAAAGGGAACCCAGATGAGATATTTATTCACCTGCATTCTGCGCAGTTCATAGAAAAACCAGGTGAGCGCCAGAAATGCAACAATGCGTTTGGGATAAAAGAAAACCACAAAGGGAATGGGGAGATACAAAAGAATTAAATAAATGGTGTGATGAACTCTGGGGCTTAATAAATTTTTGCGCACCAGTGTCATGCCAAAAGCGGCACCCTGAATCGGTGCAAGTGTGTAGAGTGTGGCAGCATAGCCTGTGACCAGACACACCATCGTGGCAAGATATTGGCCATAACCATAGAGATATTTGTGCAGCTTCTGGCGTTCAAGGCTCACGCCAAACCAGTAAGGCATGGACGAAGTAGTATCGAAGCGATCACTTTTATCGGTGAGTTTTTCGCTGATTTCATCGGCAATGAACAAGGCTGCCAGCACCACGATGGAAATGGCGAGCATGCGCATTTCAGGATAATCACGCAGTGCAACATACAAAATCATGCACGCAACTGCTCTGAGCGCAAAAGTAATGCTGTGTGCACGAAACAGTGCGTGAATCATCGGCAGGCTCTGGCTGCTTTTGCGCGGCACCGAAAACTGCAAGCTGCTCAGGCTGAGTGCACCGTGAAACAAGGCCATTAAAATCAATAACCACGCAGGTTCGTACAGCACATTCCAGTTAAAAACTTCGCGGCTTCCAGTCGATAAAAACAAAACCGTGCCAACGACCAGAATCGCCATGCGCACCATAAAATGGCTGAGCGCAATGCCACCGAGTATTTTGTGAATGTAAAAGTGATCCTCATGCGTCACCAGTTTTTGTTTGAGGTTTTGCCAATAACCTGATGCGGCGGTGTGGAGCGTGTTTTGTTGGGCGTGAAACAGCTGTTCCTGTCCTTCCAGCAAGCCAATGCGATATTTGGGCAGCAGTTTGAATGCCTCATGACTGTGTTTAACCGCTGCAAAGGCTTTTGAGGCATCTTTGCGATTAAAACGTTTTAATACTTCCAGTCCACCCGGGTGGGCAATGCTGAATTCGGTGAGATCATAAACGCCGCCATCAATCACCAGAACCAGTTTCGATTCAGGCAAGGTTTGAATGTGTTCGAGCGTAAAAATCGTTTCAGTATTCATGGTGTGATTTTTATTCAGGGGCGTTTGAATTTTTTTCTGGCGCTTTCTGATTTTTTATAAAAATCGCAGTCTGTTGCATGATCATTCACCATGCCCATGGCCTGCATAAAAGCATACATGGTTGTCGGGCCGACAAATTTCCAGCCGCGTTTCCTTAAATCTTTCGACAGGGCGCTTGATGCTTCGGATACAGAAAGGATTTCAAACTGCCAGAAATAATGCGCGAGTGAGCCCTGTTCTTTCACCAGTACCTTGGCGCACTTGGCGTTGTTAATCGTGGCTTCGATTTTTCCGCGATGTCGTACAATGCCTTCATCTTGTAGCAAACGTGTTACATCTTTTTCGGTAAAGCGTGCAATTTTATTGAAATCAAATTGTTTGAACGCTTTACGAAAATTTTCGCGTTTTTGCAAAATGGTGCGCCAGCTCAAACCCGATTGAAAACCTTCAAGACAGATTTTTTCAAACAGGCGTTGATCATCATCGACAGGCAAGCCCCATTCGTAATCGTGATAGTGCATGTATTGTTCAGTGGCAGAACACCATGAACAGCGATGTAAACCGTCGTCGGCCTTAAAAGTGGAAATCATCATCAATCTCTATGAGAGGAGGGTTGCTTATCATAGCCGCATGACTCGCATGGGAAAACTGGCTAAAATGCGTGCACTTCCCGCTGCCACTGTGTTACCGAGAAACTTCCATGCTCTATAAGCTTGCCCGTCAGGTGTTGTTTGCTTTACCTACTGAATTTACCCACGAAATTTCTCTCCATGCCATTGCCACAGCACAGCAACTGAAAATTCCTTTAAATACTGCTGCGGAACTGACAGCGCCCGTGACGGTGATGGGCATTGAGTTTAAAAATCCTGTCGGTTTGGCCGCAGGGCTGGATAAAAATGGTGATTGTATTGACGGCATGGCCGCGCTGGGTTTTGGCTTTATCGAGATAGGCACCGTGACCCCCAAACCGCAACCTGGAAACCCGAAGCCGCGATTGTTTCGCGCGCCTGAACAGCAGGCCTTGGTGAATCGCATGGGCTTTAATAACAAGGGTGTGGATTATCTGGTGAAGCAGGTGCAGGCGGCTGCCTATGAAGGCGTGCTGGGTATCAATATCGGCAAGAATAAAAACACGCCGATTGAAGAAGCGCAGCAGGATTATCTGATTTGTTTGCGCAAGGTGTATGCGCACGCGACTTATGTCACGGTGAACATATCTTCGCCCAACACCGCTGATTTACGTTCACTGCAACATGGTAGCGCCTTGAGCGATTTGTTATCGGTATTGAAAGAAGAGCAGGGCAAGCTGGAAGCGCAGCATCAAAAACGCACGCCGCTGGTGGTGAAAATTGCACCCGATTTAAATGAGGAAGAAATAGATTTTATTGCCGAAACTTTGTTGGCCAAAGAAATCGAAGGCTTGATTGTCAGCAATACCACCGCCGATAAATCGGTACTGGAAAATAAAACATTGGCTGCCGAAGCAGGAGGCTTGAGTGGTGCACCTTTATTGGTACAAGCCAATTATGTGCAGCGTGCTTTTCAGAAAAAACTGCAAGGAAAAATTCCTATCATTGGTGTAGGTGGCATTTGCAGCGTAGCCGATGCCCAAAGCAAATTTGCTTTGGGTGCAGAGCTGGTGCAAATCTACACGGGTTTTATTTACGAAGGCCCCGCGCTGATTAGCGATATTGTTCGCGCGCGTAAATAAGCAAATAGCAATAGGCGGATAGACTGTGAGCAGCTCATATTCGAAAGTCACCCCGTTTTATCAAGCTTTTTTTGAAGCACAAGGGCAATTAGCGCTGGTACTTACCTGTGCCAGTGGTTTTGAGCATTTGTTGCTTGAAGAAATCAAAGACATTTTACCTGCCTGTGAAGCTACTCTGGAACAAGGCAACGGGTCTGTGCGCTTGCAGGCGAACTTTGTCGATGCCATGCGTTTGTGTTTATGGTCACGCATTGCAGAACAGGTGCTGGTGCACTTGCTTGATATTCAGGTTCTGGAAAAAACACAACAAGATGCACGGGAAACTTTTTATCAGGCAGTAAAAAGTTTGCCTTGGCATAGCTTGTTTGCTCTTGATAAAAGTTTTCGTATCGACAGCAGTGGTGAGCAAACCGTATTTGATGATGAGCGTTTTGCCACACTGGTGTGTAAAGATGCGATTGCCGATGCGTTTCGTTTTCACTTTGAAAAACGTCCTTCGGTTGTGCGTGAGCACGCCGATGTGCATTTGCAATTATTTGGTGAAGGCAATCACTTGCATGTGTATTTGAATATCGCAGGCGAGCGTTTGCACAAACGCGGTTATCGTGTTGAAACGGTGGACGCACCGTTAAGGGAAACACTGGCAGCGGCCTTGTTGCGCCAGATGCAGTGGCAAAAAGTTTATGCACAAGCTGGATGTTTTCTTGATCCTTGTTGCGGTTCAGGCACCTTTCTGTGTGAAGCCTTGTTAATGGCAGCCGATAGTGCACCTCATATTTTACGCATGGAAGGTGAAGGCTTTGCTTTTGAAAAACTCGAAGTATTTGGCGAAGTTCAGCGCAGCGCATGGCAACAATTAAAACAACAAGCGCAACACAGAAAAGAAAAGGGCTTGCAGCAACTGGAAGCGCAGGGTTTGAAATTTCGCGGTTACGATGCGCAGCAAAGTGCAATTCAGGCGAGCAGAAAAAATTTACAGGCATTGGGTCTGGAAAAATATGTGCATCTGGAGCGCAGAAATTTTCATCAAATCAGTGAGATTAAAGATGAGCAAGGCAGGGCAGGTGTGCTGATTGCCAATCCACCCTATGGCGAACGCTTGCAGGGCAGTGAAGATTTAAAATACCTGTATCGTTTTTTAGGTGAGCGTTTCACGCAATGCTTTGCAGGCTGGCAGGTGGGGATTATTTGTAGTCAGGTGGAATTACTTGATGCACTGGCTTTGAAAAATTTTGAACAACAGCGCTTTTATAACGGTAATCTCAAATGTCTGTTTCGTCAGGCAAGCATTGTGAAAAGTGAAACAGTGGCAGATGCACAAGCGAATTATTTTTTAAAAGCACTGGAACAAGCTGATGAGAAACAATGGGAAGTGCCTGAGCTTAAAAACCGTTTGCTTAAAAATCTGAAAAAACTGAAACCCTGGCTTAATAAAAATCAGGTAAATAATTTTCGTGTGTATGATGCGGATTTGCCCGAATTTAACGCGGCGATTGATTGTTATCAAAACGGAAAATCCGTTTTTATGATTGTTGCTGAGTATGCACCACCCAAAACGGTTGATGCAGAAATTGCGAGCAAACGTCTGAATCAATTAACACATACCTTGCGGCAATTATTTGATTTGCATCGTGAGCATATTTTCATCAAGCGTCGTGAACGCCAGAAAGGCAAGGCGCAATATATGGCCAAAGAAAACAAAAGTGGCAAGTTGATACTCGCACAGGAAGGCGGTTTGAATTTTTTATTGAATCCTGTGGATTATCTCGATACCGGTTTGTTTCTTGATCATCGTTTGATGCGTGAGCGCATTCGCAGTGAGGCGAAGGGGCGCAGGTTTCTGAATTTGTTTGCCTATACGGGCAGTGTGAGTGTGTATGCTGCTGCAGGTGGTGCCAAAAGTACCTGCTCGGTGGATTTGTCGGCAAATTATCTGGAATGGGCGAGCAAAAATTTTCTTGCCAATGGCTTTTCACTCGAACATCATGGTTTTGAAAGCGCTGATGTGATGCAATGGATTGAGGAAGACAAACAGCAATATGATTTGATGTTTATCGATCCGCCTACCTTTTCAAATACCAAAAAGAAACATCTGAATTTTGATGTGCAAAGCGATCACCACGCCTTGATTGAAATGGCGATGCGCAGGCTCGATCCGCAAGGCAAGTGTTATTTCTCGACCAACTTTAAAAAATTTGAGTTGTCGCCGCAGTTGGAAGTTTTGTTTAAAGTTGAGGAAATCAGCAAGCAAACGGTGTCGGAAGATTTTTTACGCAGGCAACCGCACAGAACGTGGTTGATTCAGAAAATTTAAATAGATTCTTCGCTTCGCTCAGAATGACATTTGCAATTTATACAATCTCGCTTGCCAATTTACCGCCTGTTCCAGTTCATTCGCCAGTTGCAACAAGGTGAGTTCATCACCCGCAGGTGCCACAAATTGCGAACCCATCGGGAAACCATCTTCACTGTGAAACACAGGCAGGGAAATCGCAGGCAGGCCAGTCATGTTCGCCAGTTGTGTAAAGGGTGTACGTGCCAGTGCCTTGCTCGCATGTCTTTTCACCATGCCTGAGGCAATCAGAATTTTTCCCAGGTCAAAGCGTGTTATAAATCGTGCCGCCACTTCTTCAATCGCACCGAGCTTCATACCGCCAATTTCCCAGGGTTTTTGTGCGGTGGTGGGTGTGAGGTACAGGTCATAGCGCTGTAAAAAACCGCCCATGCTGCGGGTAATCTCGTTCCAGCTATCGCGTATGGCAACGAACTGGCCTGCATTCATGGCATTACCGATGCACGCCAGCACTTGTGTATCCAGTTCGGTTAATTCCCTTGCCTTGGCCTTGCCAAATTCTTTTTGAATACTTTGCAGCTTGGCAGACATAAACGCGTAATAAATGGTGAAAAAACCATCGGCCACTGCGGTGCCGTCAATGTCTGGTTTGGCTTCAATGCAGGTGTGTCCCATGCTCTCAAGCAGTTTCACGGTTTCTGTCACCGCTTTCACGGCATCTTTATCCACTTCGCTGCCGAGCGGTGATTCGGTGTTGAAGGCAATGTTGAGTTTACGGCAGGGCAGTGTGCTGTCACTTGCATAGCTGTGTTTGGGTGCATTGCTTTCGATGACACCGTAAGGGTCGCCCGACTTTGCTCCTGCAAGAAAATCGAGCGCGGCTGCGGTATCGCGCACACTTTTACTCAGCACCAGCGAACTGGAATAGCCTGCCCACAAATCGGCGAAGGCAGGGCCGCTGCTCACACGGGCGCGAGAAGGTTTTAAACCCACCAATCCGCAATAGGCTGCGGGAATGCGAATCGAGCCACCACCATCGCTGGCACTGGCGATTGGCACCATGCCAGAGGCAATCGCTGAAGCGGCACCGCCGCTGCTGCCCCCCGGACTGTGTTCAGGGTGCCAGGGGTTGCGTGAAGGGGGAAAAGCCTTGGGTTCGGTAATGCCTTTTAAAGCAAATTCGGGTGTGGAACTTTTTCCACAAATAATCATGCCTTGCTGTTTGAATGCTTGTGCGAGATAGCTGTCCTCAGGGCTGATGCGATTCACATAGGCCTTGGAGCCTTCGCTCATCGTTGTGCCTTTCAGGTGATGCTGAATGTCTTTTAACAGCGTGGGTACACCAGCAAAGGGGCTGTTTGAATCGAGGTGTTCAAGTTGCTCACGTGCCAACTCAAACAACGGGGTATTAACCGCGCCGAGTTTCGGATTCAGGCGTTCAATACGTTCAATGGCGCTGTCGAGCACTTCTCTGGCTTGTACTTCGCGGGTTTTAATCAGTTCCGCGAGGCCAAGGGCATCATAACGGGTGTATTCGGGAAAGGGGCTGGTCATAGTGTGCTGCCTTGATTTGTTTTTATTGTACTTATTGTTAATGTGTGGATTCTAAACCGAGTGCGCAGCAGGGTCATGTCACACACAGCGATTTCTTTATATTTGTATTCAACGGTGGGCTGTCATTTGTGTGAACAGGCACAGCAGATTCTGGAAAATTGTCGGAATACCTTGCACCGCAGGAACCGCGATGATTTTTTTGAAGTCAAAGTGGTGGATATTGTTGATGACGCGCACTTGCTTGAGCGTTATGGCGTGCGTATTCCAGTGCTTGCTTTGGTGGATAGCGACAAAGAACTCGATTGGCCTTTTGATGAAAACGCGGTGCTGGCCTTTGTTGAAACTTTAACAGGTGAAGAGGGTAATCATTTTGATTAAAACATTAGTGTGTTTTTCATTGTGTGTATTGAGCAGCCTGTTTGCCATCGTGGGTCATGCTGAATGCAATCCGCTGGTGGCAGTGAATGCCAATCAGCAAAGCCGTTTTGACTTGCTTAAACAACTTGCGGACGAACATCAGTTTGAAATCAGTATGCTCAAGACTGACGACAAGCAAATCAGTCTTGAAAAAACACTGCCCTTAACCAAGGCGATTGAAAGTATTACCCGTGATATGAGCGTGGTGTTGAGCTATCAAAAGATAGAGGGTTGCGAGCGCATTGTTGCCATTAGCGCACTCGATGAAGATGGCTGGTCAGATTCGGCTTCATCATCACGTTGGGGGAGTGCTGAACGCAATGAAAAATTGCAGCGTTATATCCCCAAATTCGAGCCAGTGAGAGTGGTGCAGGATGAAGATGCCCCCGAACTGAGTTATGAACAACAGCAGGAGAATGAGGCGCGTGCCCAGGAGCGCCGTGAACGCAGAGGTATGCGCAGATTGAATGATGAGCTTGAGGGCGGCCACCAGTTGCGTAACAACTTTAATGTGCGCGGTGATGGCTGGAAAAGCAATTTGCGCTCAGGACAGGGAGAAGCGGATATTTCGGATATGGAACAATATACTCGCGAAGTGATGAACGGCGAACGTGCGGCAGATATACGCAGCATGAGTGTTCAACAGCGCTCCGAATACATGAAAATACGCAGGCAACTGCGTGATGAAAACAGGGACGCGCAGGAATCTGACGACTAGAGTGCGCGAATCAAGCCTTCCTGTGTGCAGGAAGCCACCAATATCCCTTGCTGATTGAACACATGGCCAATGCTGAAGCCGCGCCCACCACAGGCGTTGGGGCTGTGCATGCTGAACAGATTCCATTCGCGAATATCGAAATCGCGATGAAACCAGATGGAATGATCAAGTGTTGCAATTTGAATTTGCTGTGTGAAAGGCACGGCATGCGGCATGAGTGAGACACCCAGCAAGCGAAAGTCGGAAGCATAGGCGAGTGCGGCGGCGTGATAGGCCTTGTCATTCACAAAGGCTTCCTTGAGTTTCACCCAGATTTTGAATTCGGGTTTACGTGCTTCTGGATGCAAGCTCGGTGGCGGGCCATCAATGCGAATATCAAAAAACCATGAAGGATGTTTTTCAGGATTGTAGCGAAAACCCGCTTCCTTGCTGAATGCTCTTTGCAAGTCTGTTGAGCGTGGCAGGGTTTCAGGATTGGGGCTTTCAGGTGCAGGGGTTTGATGATCAAAACCCTGCTCATTTTTCTGAAAAGACACTGACATGTTGAAAATCTGGCGACCATGTTGAATGGCAATCACACGGCGACTGCTGAATGCCTTGCCATCACGCGTGCGTTCCACTTCATAAATGATTGGGTGATCCATATCACCGCCACGCAAAAAATAGCAGTGAATCGAATGTGCGTGCAGGTCTTCATCGACACATTGACAGGCTGCCATCAGCGCTTGCCCCAATACCTGACCACCATACACTTGCGGCGCGGGGGAATAACGACTGATACCGCGAAACAGATTGTGTTCGATTTTTTCCAGTTCGAGTAATTTTTGCAGGCTGTTTATCTGCGTGGGCGAGTTGTTCATAACATTCAGCAAGTTCAATCAAAAACGCATTATATCTTTATTTAAACCGTGTGGTGAACTGTTAGAATGCAAGCCTTTCCTTTGGACGCAGTTTATGAATTCATCGAAAACATTTTCCTGGCCACAAGCGCAGGCATTCGATAAAAAAAATATCTGGCATCCTTACACCTCAATGGTGAATCCCTTGCCTACGTTTCCGGTAATTTCTGCGCAAAGTGTGGAACTGACACTGGCGACGGGTGAAGTGCTGATTGATGCCATGTCATCGTGGTGGTCGGTGATTCATGGTTATCGTCATCCGAAAATAGATGCCGCATTAATCGAGCAAAGCAAACAATTTTCGCATGTAATGTTTGGCGGGCTAACACATGAGCCTGCCGTTACACTTGCAAAAAAGTTGATTGAAATTACGCCCGAAAAATTAACCAAAGTGTTTCTCGCAGATTCTGGCTCTGTCGCGGTGGAAGTGGCAATCAAAATGGCCACGCAATACTGGTATGCCAAAGGGCAAGCACACAAAAACAAATTGCTCACGGTGAAAGGCGGGTATCACGGTGATACCGCAGCGTGCATGTCGGTGTGTGATCCCGAAACAGGCATGCACGAGATGTTTACAGGTATTTTGCCGCAACAAAAGTTTGCACCGCGCCCTGCGTGCAAATTCAACGATGTGTTTGAAGAAGTGCATATCGCCGACTTGAAAGCGTTGTTAGAACAGCATCATCAAAACATTGCAGCAGTGATTATTGAACCCATCGTGCAAGGTGCTGGTGGTATGTATTTTTATGCGCCAGCCTATTTAAAACGCTTGCGCGAGTTGTGTAACGAATTTTCGTGTTTGTTGATTCTCGATGAAATCGCCACAGGTTTTGGCAGAACCGGAAAACTGTTTGCGTGTGAATTTGCCGATGTGCAGGCTGACATCATGTGTGTGGGAAAGGCTCTTACAGGTGGCTATATGAGTCTCGCGGCTACGCTCACCACCGATGAAGTGGCCTTGGGTATTTCGGGAGATGGTTCTGGTGCTTTAATGCACGGCCCCACATTTATGGGTAATGCTTTAGCGTGTGCCTGCGCCAATGCCAGCATCGATGTGTTATTTGAAAATCACTGGCAGCAACAAGTGAATAACATTGAAAACATTTTGTTACAGCAACTGCTTGAATTGAGTGCACTGCCGCATGTTGAAGAGGTACGTGTGCTGGGTGCGATTGGCGTGGTAGAACTCAAACAGGCGGTCAACATGGAAAAAATTACCCGCGCCTTTATTCAGCAAGGTGTGTGGTTTCGCCCTTTTGGAAAACTGGTCTATACCATGCCGCCCTATGTCATTAGCGAAGCACAGTTAGGCAAATTATGTGCAGCCTTGAAGCAGGTATTACACACACCCGACGAGGTTTTTTGATGCACACTCGCAGTCGTAAACAGATTCTGGATAGCTTGCTGCTCGGTGAACCCTGGGACGTACTGATTATTGGTGGCGGTGTGACGGGTGCGGGAATTTTTCGTCAGGCAGCCAAAGCAGGGTTCAAAACCTTGCTGGTTGAACAACAGGATTATGCATGGGGCACTTCGAGCCGTTCTTCAAAAATGGTGCATGGCGGGTTTCGTTATATTGCGCAGGGTGATATTCAACTCACCCGAGAAGCCTTGCACGAGCGCGAGCAAATGCTCAGGGAAGTGCCAGGCTTGGTTGATCGCATGCAGTTTGTGTTTCCGCTTAAAAAAGGGCGCTTTCCCGGTCGCTTTGCTTTAGGTGTGTTACTGAAAGTGTATGACTTGCTGGCAGGCGTGCATGACAGTGCCTACATTAACAATGAAAAGCTTGGGAAGCAGGTAAAGGGGCTGGATATTGCCAACATGAAAGGTGCAATCAGCTATTCCGATGCCAGCACCGATGATGCGCGTTTGGTGATGCGTTTGATTCAGGAAGGCAAACAGTTTGGTGGTGTGGCCATCAATTATGTGAAGGCCGAACACTTGCACAGGGACACACACGGCAAGGTGAAACAGGTGCGCTTGCACTGTAATGAAAGCAAGCAGTTTTTTGATGTGAATGTGCAGTGTGTGGTGAATGCAACGGGCGCGTGGGCAGATCATTTAATGGGTTTGCAAGGCGCACACAAAAAAGTTCGCCCCTTGCGTGGCAGCCATCTGGTGTTGAAGGCAGACAAATTTCAACTTACTCATGCGCTGACTCTGGTTCACCCCGATGATGGTCGCCCTGTGTTTATGTTTCCGTGGTTTGGGCGAATTTTATTGGGTACTACCGATCTGGATTATCCTGAGAATCTCGATGTCGAAGCCGCCATTACCGAACAGGAAGTGGAGTACCTGTTAAAAGTAGTGAATGATTTTTTCAGCGAAGTGACACTGGAGCGCAGCGACATTGTGAGCTCTTTTTGTGGTGTGCGCCCTGTGATTAGTAGCGGTAAAGGTGTTGACCCTTCAAAAGAAAAACGCGGCCATTCAATCTGGGTGGATCATAATTTGATTTCTGTGAGTGGCGGCAAGCTGACGATTTTCAGAGTGATTGCCGATGAAGTGCTGGCGAAGGTTAATCGCTTGTCGGGAAAATTTTTGTTCAAGGCCGAAGCTGCTATTTTTAACGAAGTGTTTGCGAGTGAAGCGACGCACATCACGCCTGCATATGGAAAGATTTTATCTGGACGTTACGGCAATCTGCTTGATGATTTTGTGCATCACTATGAAGCCGATGCTTATGCTGTTATCGAAAATTACGGGTTTTCCCGTGCAGATTGTTATTGGGCGGTGGATTTCGAGCAGGTAGAGCATCTTGATGATTTGATGTTTCGGCGCACCCGTTTGGGCTTGTTGCAAAACGATGAGGTGCTCTTGCAGGCATTGGCGCGTTATATGGCGATTAAATTGTTCTGGAGTGATGAGCGTCTCAGGCAGGAAATTGAGCGGTTTAGGGCAATCAAGAATACTTACTATTCTGTTTCTCCTCCCCACACACCATATAGTGAGTTTCAGCTATAGCCTGCGTAGTCAGGTCTGATAGATTGATTCAGCTTTTAATTAACCTTTTGGAGTCAATTATGAAAAATCTGAATAAATTATTTCTGCTTGCCTGCTTGTCTGGCTTGATGGTTGCGTGTGGCAGTTCCAGCTCAGGTGGTGGCGGTAGTGCATCGTGTGAACATGGAACAAGAGATTTACTTGATGGTGAACAGATAGCCGAAATTCCCGCGTCTGTTGCAAAGGTATATAACTTTACTTTTCATGGGCCAGTTGTAAAAAGCTTTGAAGCGGCAGCGGACAGTCAGGACATTTATGAAGAAGGCGATAAAGTTAAATTTGAAATCAAGGAAGATGGCACTTTGATTATTGCTGACAAGATTGCCCTGTGTGATCCCGTGCTGTATGACCCAACTGGTGGTGATGTGCCTAATCCTGCTGAAGCTATCTGGTTTGATGATGAAAATGGCCTTGCCTATTCTGCATCATCTATCATCGAAGATGAGGAAGTGTGGGAAATCAATCTGGCTAACGGCGTTCATTATGACCATGATGATTTTGTATTTTTAGGCCAATTCAGTAATAAGTCAGACGCAGAATAAACACGTCGTATTGTATTGCTACAAAAAGCCCCTTGCTTCAGTGAAGTAAGGGGCTTTTTTTTGTGCTTGTCATTCCTATATAGCCATATAAAGCATAAAATAATATGCTTTATATGGCTATATATCATAAAAAGCATATAATTTAATGCGTTTCTAATGTATGTTTATCTACTACATTCCCTTATATTCCCTGTTGAAAAACCTTTTTGGCTTTAAATATGACTAACCCTTCTTATGCAACACTACAAGTGATGGGGCAGAACCTGAAAGCGTTACGCAAGCAGCGTTATCCACGAGATGATCAGGGGCGTTTTGCTGCTCGCATTCAGGTGAGCCGTGCGACCTACCAAAAAATGGAAAAAGGTGACCCTTCTATTTCACTGGGGAGTTACTTCGCTGCGGCAGAGTTGCTTGGCGTTACACGCGGGTGGTTCTCATTATTTGAACCCGAAGCAGAAAAGCCTGATTTATTACGTGAGCTTGCTTTGTGAGCCAGTCAAAAAAAGCGGGTTTTTACCTTTGGCGTTGCCTGCCCGATGCACAGGTAATCAAGGTTGGCGCTTTGGCACTGGAGCAACTGGATAATGGGCGTATTCAGGATATTCAGTTTCAATATGCGCATGATTACTTGCAGCACCCTCAAGCGCTTGCTTTGGATCCTTTACATTGTCCTTTGTTAAGTGAGCGGCAAGATTTTCAAACAGCTGGGCAACATTTGCCGGGTTTTATCGACGATTGTTTACCAGACGATTGGGGACGAAAAATTGTTGCTTCCAGATTAGGTAAGCGTCATGTAGATACCTTGACACTTATGCAGAATCTAAATGGTGCTGCGATCGGCGCGATAAAAATGATACCGGCTGAAAATAAATCTTCACCACCCTGGTTGGAAGGTGTGGCTTATTCAGAGGTGCGTCGTATCGCAGATTTGGTGTGGCAGGAAGATTGGCAAGCCTTGAGTCGGTTGGATCAGGAAATATCTTTATTGTTATCTGGCGGCAGTCGTATTGGGGGAGCCAGGCCAAAAATATTGGCGAGTGATGAAGGGCAACAGTATTTGGTTAAGTTTAATCGTGCGCAAGACAGTTTCGATATGGCGGCTGCGGAGTGGGCCAGTTTAAAAGTGCTTGAGGCTGCTGAGCTGAAAGTGGCCAAGGCCGAGCTTGATCAGCTTGGTGAGCGGAAATGTTTAAAAGTAAAACGATTTGATATTAGCGCTCAGGGTGGTCGTTATCATTTGCTCACCTTAAACGCTTTACTAAAAGACATTTATTCTCAGGATGATGCCCATCTGGGGCGTTACGAAGACATTGCACAAGTCATACGCCAATATTGTGAAAACCCTCTGGCTGATCTGGAGCAATTACTGGGGCAACTGTTGATAAACAGTGTCTTGAAAAATACGGATGATCACCTGCGCAATTTTTCGTTAATACATGACGGAGCAGGTTGGCACTTGAGTGCTGCCTATGACATTGTGCCGAGTGATACGGTGGGCAGTTATCATCAAATCCAGTTTGACGGCAAGCCGTTTTTACCAGTATTGGAACAAGCTGAACAAGCAGGCAAGATATTGGGTGTGAGCAAGGGCGCTTCACGCAGAATTGCAGAGCGTATTCGAGCTGCATTAGCGTTGTGGCCTGAATTTTTGCGGCAGGCGGAAGTAAGTGAAGCAGATTATGTACGCTTGTCCAAAATGGTAGGGAAGCCATTGGCTTAGTGTTACTTTGTTTGTTATGCGTACCTGAAAGCTGCTAAATTAGCGCCTTTCGTATACATCTCATTACTGCTGAAGTTTTTCTTATGTTTGAATGGATTTTTATCCCCGAAGCTTGGGTGGCCTTGTTAACACTGACGGCACTGGAAATTGTGCTGGGTATCGACAACATCATTTTTATTTCGATTCTGGTCGGGCGCTTGCCGGAGGAACAACGGCAAAGGGGCAGAATGCTTGGCCTGTCGTTTGCCATGCTTACCCGTATTGCGCTGTTGCTGGGTTTGGCATGGGTGATTCGTTTAACCGAGCCCTTGTTCACGGTTTTTTCGGAAGAGATTTCCGGTCGTGATTTGATTTTGATTGGTGGTGGTTTGTTTTTAATCGCCAAGAGTACACTCGAAATTCACAGCTCTTTTGATGTTCAGGAGCAACATGCGCCCACGCTTGCAGGGACGGGTGCCAACTCGTTCATGGGTATCATTGCCCAGATTGCGGTAATCGATATTATTTTCTCACTCGATTCAGTGATTACAGCGGTGGGTATGGCAGAGCACGTTCCAGTGATGGTGCTGGCGATTATGATTGCGGTGGGTGTGATGATGTTTGCCGCCAAACCGATTGGTGAGTTTGTGGACAGGCACCCGACCGTGAAGATGCTGGCTTTAAGTTTTCTGGTACTGATTGGTATGGCGCTGTTGGCGGAAGGTCTGGAGCTGCATATTCCGAAGGGCTACATCTACTTCGCGATGGCGTTTTCGGTGGTGGTTGAAATACTCAATATTCGCTTGAGAAAGTATTTATAGTCTTACGCCTTAACCACCTGATTCCTGCCATTCTCCTTGGCCTGATACAAGGCAGCATCTGCTCTGCCTAAAAGCGTTTCCAGAGTTTCATCTATCCTGAACTGTGCCGCGCCAATCGAAACCGTTACCGCATCTCTGTCGGTAATGCCTGCAAAATGTTCTTTCTCCATGGCTGCACGCACACGTTCCGCCACGAGCAGGCATTCATCCATTTTGGTATTGGTGAGCACCAGTAAAAATTCTTCACCGCCAATACGCCCTGCATAATCTATCGAACGAATGCTTTTTAGAGCGATTTGTGAAAAGCGTTTGATGACTTCATCGCCGAGTGCATGGCCAAAGGTGTCATTGATGGATTTGAATTTATCCAGATCGAGATAACACACCACGAAGTTGTAATCGCCTGTTTTGGCAAGATTCACTTCATCGCGCAACAGCTCCATGATTTTTCTGCGATTGTATAAACCCGTGAGTTCATCACGAATGGAAAGGTCGTGTACTTTTTCCAGCGCTTCGGTAAGACGATTGCCTTGTTGCAGTAAACCGTTTTGTAATTTGGCAATGCGTGTCACTGTTACCAGCATGCCAATGTTTACCAGAATGAACAGTGCAAACTCAATCACTTCCACCGTGAGGTCGATAAATTCACCGAAATTATTGACTAACTGAAACAACACAATGCTGTAGCCAGTAATAATAAATAGAACCACCAACAAGTAATTTCTGAATCGCACACTAAAGGCACCCAGAATCAGTACGCCTAACAACAGCATAAGCATGCTCAGTCTGAAATCCTTCATATGGTAAGCAGTGAACAGAATGCAGGCACTGAGCCAGAGCATCATCTGCACAGTGAGTACAGGGTCTTTCAGTCGTGATGTCAGATTTTTTTTGTAACCCGTTAACAAACCGATATTAATCAACCAGATGAGCGCAAAAAAAGCCAACAGCGGTTCAGCTTGTAAACGCATATTGTCGGAGAGGTAGAAAAACAGCGTAGTAAACGTGTGCAGAATGCTCACCGACAGCATGAACCATAACTGGCGGGTTTGAATGCGCTGTGCGGCCTGAGCTTGTTCGTTTCTTAATTTTTCTATCATGGAATGTGAATGCTACTTGTGTTTTACCTGATTTCTGCCTGCACCCTTGGCTTCGTAAAGTGCTTCGTCGGCACGTATGAGGCAGTGTTCAATTTCTTCGTTGGAAACAAATTCGGACACGCCGACTGAGACGGTGACATTCAAGCCTTCCTTGATTTCGCCGAAGTTGGTGTCTTGCACCAGTTGGCGAATGTCGTCGGCGATTTGTTTGGCAGCTTCGATATTTTTCTTCACCAGAATCAGTACAAATTCTTCACCACCAAAGCGCGAACAATAATCGATGTCAGTTATCTTGCCTTGTACCAGTTCCGAGAATTTTTTCAAAACCAGATCACCGACATGGTGGCCGTAGTTGTCGTTAATGGATTTGAATAAATCCAGATCGAAAAAACAGATGCTGAAATTGTAGGCATCTCTGTCGGCCATACCTTTTTGATGCTCCAGCACTTTCATGGCATAGCGGCGGTTATACAGCCCGGTGAGTTCATCAATAATCGCCAGTTCGCTGATTTTTCCCAATGCGGTATTGAGTTGGGCATTGCCAGCTTGCAGGCGATCGCGCATGTAGGCAATTTCGCCGCTCATAAACACAAAGCCTGCGGTGAGCAGGGAAAACACCGTCCATTGCACCAGTTCGTTAAACACAGAGATGCTTTCAGGATGATTTTTAATCAAGGCGAGAATCACCAGCAGGTAGCCACCAATGGCAATGGTGGAAGAAATCATGAAATCCTTGAGCTTGTAACGAAAAGCGCCGATGACCATGGTGCTGAAATAGAGCAGCATCACCGTCAGGCGTAGTTGGTCGAGGTAGTAGGCCACCCACAAAATGGTGGCGAGTGACCAGAACACCACTGGCGTTGCCAGCGTATGATCGTTGAGTTTTTTATTCAATCCGCTAACAACAACGATAAGCAAGACAAAATATCCTGCCCAAATGACACCAAACATGGTGAGTAATTCGTCGAAATTCCTGCGCAGAAAACCAAACTGGTAAGAGACAAAGCAGAGCAGGGTTAAGGCCAGCCCGCCCCAAACCGAACCCAACACCAGTTTGGCATTTTGAAATTGCGATTCGTTGGCTTGTGGTAGATTGTCGAGGCTTTCTACATCAATGATTTCATTGTCAATCGAAGTCATGGCTCTAGCTGATGGGTGTGGTTGTGGGTGTTGCTTTTTCGTCAGGGTGAAGATAGGTACCGTCACCGTAATTGTCAGGAATGATAATCCATGACTCATAGACCGGGCGCTGGTTTTGATATTTTTCTTTCAAAAGCATTTTTCTGAGATTTTTCAGGCTGTGATAGGAAAAGTCTTTTAGAATCAGATTGACAAAAAATGGCGCAATGTAACCGCCTGTGTCCATCAGAAATTCCATTTCAAATTCCATGCGCTGGCCTGAGAGCGCCTTGGCTCTGATTTCACCTTGCACTTCCGGCATTCTGATGTAGCCCGGATATTCGGGAAGCAGCGTGTCATCCTGTATGAATTTGATGGTGATGTCGTTGTTTTCAGGATTTTGCATGACGAGTGCATTCAATACGCTGTCTCTGTGTTTGACTGGCCAGGGCAAGCGGGTTTCAAGGCGAATGTCTCTTCTTTCGTTGCTGTGGCGATTGATTTCTGTAAGTTCGCTCACCATGTGCAGCCATTGCGGTGCCGATTCAAAATCTTCAATCACGGCGGGCAGGGAATAAGGGTCGGGCACTTCCATTACGGTTTTGGCGAGAAAGGATTTAATTTTCGATTCATCGCGGTGTTTCATATACACCTGAATACCGTTCATATTGCGCACCAGTGTCCATTCGTACTTTTCCATGCTTTGCATATTGTCGTCTTCAGCAAAGGCAGGGTTCTGGGTGAGTAACAGACCGCATAACAGCGGCGCGATGATGCGAAGCAGAGCATGACGAAGATGTTTCATTTTCAGTTTCCTTTTGAGTGGCGGTTATTTTTCTTATTGTGTTTGAGACTAAATGTTGCCTTGGCTGACTTCCATGTTTTTGTTACGAGCGGACTATTTGATGAGACGAAATTTATCGCTCAGCACCTCAATAATTTCTGCCTTGGGGTTGTCAGAGAGTTTAATCGGGTTTCCGGTAATTTTCGCTGCAATATCGAGGTAGATTTCCGAAGTTTCGCGCAAGATGTGTTCGGGTAGTTCATTGTCTTGCGCCAGCTTCACGCGCTCTTTCATACGATCCTTGTTGAGCAGAATATCGGGGTCGGGAAAGTAATTGAGCAGTGCCTGACGGAATTGTTCCTTCGATTTCTCCAGCACCTCGCCTTTGCGAAAGGCTTCGCCGTCCCAAATGCGTGAGGAATCGGGGGTACCCACTTCATCCATGTAAATCAGTTTGTCGTTGCCTGCCTTGTCTTTTACGTAACCGAATTCAAATTTGGTATCGACAAACACCTGATCCAGCTTTGCCAAAGCGGTGCTGATGGTGGCGAAACCGTCCTTGAGCAATTTTTCGTACAAGTCGATGTCGGCTACGGATTTGAAATTAAACGCTGCAAAAGCGTTTTCAATCTGCTTGCGTGTGATGTTGACATCATCTGCTTCGGGCACATCGGGAATGCCTTTGAGAATGCCTTTGGTGGAAGGGGTAATCAGCAATTCAGGTAATTTCTGGTCTTTGTGCAAACCTTCGGGAAGGGTGATGCCACAGAATTCGCGTTCGCCTTTCTGGTAGGAACGCCACATTGAGCCAGTGATGTATTGGCGCGCAATGGCTTCAATCATCACGGGTTTGGCTTTTTGCACAATCCATACAAAGGGGTGGGGAATGTCGAGAATGTGGCTGTCTGCAAGCCCTTGTTCGCGAAACAGCTTGAACCAGTGGTTGGAAATCGCATTGAGGGCTGCGCCTTTTCCAGGCACGCCGTTCAGGCCGCCTTCGCCTCGCCAGATGCAGTCAAAGGCGGAAATGCGATCGCTAATTACCATCACTGCCAAGGGTGCATTACTTTGTACGGGATAATTTTGGCTTTCAATCAAACGCGCACTGTCGGCGGCGCTCAACCAGTACACCGAGCGCACCTTGCCGCTGTGTACGGGAGCATCGGTCTTGATGGGAAGGTCATTGTTGACTGCTAATACGTGTGTGGAGAGACGCATAGATTCCTTGTGTTTTTAGCCTTCTTCGGAAAGCTGGCGAGTATAGTGCAAGCTTCACAACTATTGAAGTTTGGCGTATATTTTAATGAACGTATGTTCAATTTATATCTTTCCTTATCGAGGTAAATCCATGCAGGCGAACAACACCTTTCTAGGCGGCAATTTTGCACCTGTCCATGAAGAAGTGACGCAAGCCTGTATGCAGATAGTGGGCAAGTTCCCCAGGGATTTAAACGGGCATTTCTTGCGCGTGGGACCGAACCCGCAATTTGCCCCGCTGGATGAGCAGCGTTATCACTGGTTTGATGGTGATGGCATGATTCATCAGCTCAGTTTTACAGGTGGGCTGGTGCACTATCAAAATCGCTGGGTGCGTACCAAGGGCTTCAACCTTGAACGAGAGGCAGGTAAAAGCATCTGGAAGGGGTTTCAATCGCTACATGAGCTTGAGGTGCATCATGACATGATGACCAAAAATGTGGCCAATACCGCACTCATCTGGCATGCCAATAAATTGTTGGCGTTGTGGGAAGCGGGCTTGCCACATAGCCTGACCATGCCCAACCTGAAAACGCTGGGTGAGGAAACTTTTGAGGGCGCATGGAATTCTGCCTTCACCGCGCATCCGGTGATTTGCCCCAATACTGGCGAAATGATTACCTTCGGCTATAACGTGATTGGTGAATTTGGTGTGACTTATGGCGTGTTTGATGCGGCAGGCAAGCTCAAACATAAGGCCAATCTGCGTTTAAAAGGCAAACCGGTGATGATTCATGATTGTGCCATCACACCGGATTACACCGTGATTATGGATTTACCCGTTACTTTCAGTCTTGAGCGTGCGTTGGCAGGGGGTGCAGCCTTTGCGTGGGAACCTGACAATGGCGCTCGCATCGGCATCCTGCCACGTTACGGACATGATGAAGACATGCGCTGGTTTGAAGTGAAAACAGGCTTCATTTTCCACGTATTCAATGCCTGGCAGGAAGGCGATGAAGTGTTGCTGGAAGCGTGTCGCTCAAATTGCAGTTCGGTGATTTCAGACACACAGCAATACAACCGTGAAGATGAACAAGCCAAACCGCATCAATATCGTATGAATATGCGCACAGGTACATGCAGCGAACGCGGTTTTGATGACATCGCGTGTGAGTTTTCACGCATTAACGAAGCTTACACAGGCAAGCGCAATCAGTTCGCCTATGCGGTGCGTTTTAGTGCGGATTCAGATGCACCACGTTTCGATGCGCTCATAAAATTCAATCGCACACACAACAGCAAACAGGTCTATGAATTTGGCGCAGGTATTTTTGCGGGTGAGTTTGTGTTTGCGCAAAGAGATAACAGTCAGGTCGAAGATGATGGTTATTTGTTGGGCTTTGCACAAAATGAACAAACACAGCAAAGTATTTTGTATGTGTTCGATGCACAAAAAATCGGGCAAGGCCCAATCGCGCAAGTCATCATGCCAGTGCGCGTGCCTTATGGTTTTCATGGCACCTATCTTGCGAATTCACAGCTTGCCAAATAACTTGCTGTATCAAGAAGCAGTTTTAGTTGATGTGAAATTGATTGGCGATTTTACAAAACAGCTCGGCAGTTTTTTCAGTGTCGTATAACGCGGAATGTGCCTGTTTGCTGTCGAACACAATCTCGGCTTTTTCGCAGGCTTTTGACAACACGGTTTGGCCATAGGCGATACCTGCCAGTGTTGCGGTGTCAAAGGTGGTGAAAGGGTGGAAGGGATTGCGCTGAATGCCATTGCGCTCCAAAGCGGCAGTAATAAATGAATAATCGAAAGCAGCATTATGCGCCACCAGTACCGCGCGACTGCACGCATGATTTTTTATTTCCTGACGAATCATGCTGAAAATTTCATTGAAGGCTTTCAGCTCGCTCACGGCATCACGTTCCCTGCTGAAAGGATCAATCCCCGTAAAATCCAGTGCAGCCTGTTCAAGATTCGCACCTTCAAAAGGCTCGACTTCAAAAAAAACCGGAATACGCGGTGTTAAAATGCCATCTGGCTTCATGGTAATCACCGAAGCGGCAATTTCCAGAATCGCGTCACCATAAGGATTAAACCCTGCCGTTTCTATATCGATAACAACGGGTAAAAAACCTCTAAAGCGTTTGGAGAGCAAGTGCTCGTTATTCATTAAATCTCGCTTGCTGATATCAGCGGTGATGTTCTGTTTGCCAGCTCAGGTGTTCACCTGCGCAAATGGGAATGATGTTGTCTGAACCCAGCAAAAGTTTTTCAGGCATTTGCCAGCTTTGTTTTTTCAGGGTGATGTAACTGTTGTTTAAAGGCAGGCCATAGAAGTGTGCGCCAGATTCGCTGGCAAAGCCTTCCAGTTTGTCCAGTGCATTTTGTTGTTCAAACACCTGCGCGTATAACTCAATGGCAGCGGGTGCAGAATACACACCTGCACAACCACAGGCAGTTTCTTTTGTGTGTTGTGCGTGTGGTGCACTGTCGGTTCCCAAAAAGAATTTCGGGTTTCCGCTACAGGCCGCTTGCAACAAGGCTTGCTGATGCACATTTTTTTTCAGAATTGGTAAACAATAATAGTGCGGGCGAATACCGCCTGCGAGCATGTGATTGCGATTGTAAAGCAAGTGATGCGCGGTAATCGTCGCAGCAATGTATTTGCTGCTGCTTTCAACAAATTCGACCGCATCTTGAGTAGTAATGTGTTCAAACACCATTTTCAGTTGCGGAAATTTTTCAATGAGTTGGCTAAACACTTCGTCGATAAATAGTTTTTCCCGTTCAAAAATATCGCTGTGTTCGTGCGTAACTTCGCCGTGAATCAAAAGTGGCAAGTTGTGTTTTTGCATGGCTTCCAGTAACGGCAGAATGGTGTCGATGTTTTTCACACCTGCATCGGAATGCGTGGTCGCGCCAGCAGGGTAGAGTTTGCACGCATGGATATGAGGGTTTTGCGCTGCTGTTTCGATTTCCTGAACTGTAGTGGCTTCGGTGAGATAAAGCGTCATCAGCGGTTCAAAATCCGACTGCGGCGGAAGTGCTGCAAGAATACGTTCGCGGTAAGCCAGTGCCTGTTGCGTGTTCACGATTGCAGGTTTGAGATTGGGCATGACAATCGCACGTTTAAACACCCTGCTGACACTGGCACAGGTGTGTTTCAACGCTTCGCCATCGCGCAGATGGATATGCCAGTCATCAGGTTGACGAATGCGAATGGATTGCATGGGAAAGCTCCTCTCAGGGGCGCTTATGCTACTGAAATCCAGCCACTTATAAAAGCCGCGCAGAAATGCACGCGGGCAGATGAGTTAGGCAATCTTTGTTGCTAGAATGCGCTCTTTTTTCAGCGCGAGAACTTGCAATGTCTTCAATTAAAAAAGTGGTGTTGGCGTATTCTGGTGGTTTGGATACTTCGGTGATTGTGAAATGGTTGCAGCAGCAATATCAGTGTGAAGTGGTCACTTTTACCGCTGATTTGGGGCAGGGTGAAGAGGTGGAACCTGCGCGTGCCAAGGCCAGCGCGATGGGTGTTAAGGAAATTTATATTGAAGACTTGCGTGAAGAATTTGTACGCGATTTTGTGTTCCCGATGTTTCGTGCCAATGCCATTTATGAAGGCGAATATTTGTTGGGCACATCGATTGCACGACCACTGATTGCAAAACGTCTGGTGGAGATTGCCAAACAAACGGGTGCCGATGCCATTTCTCATGGTGCAACAGGCAAGGGCAATGATCAGGTACGTTTTGAACTGGGCGCGTATGCCTTAAGCCCTGGCATAAAAGTGATTGCGCCGTGGCGCGAGTGGAATTTGACTTCACGCCAAAGCTTGCTCGATTTTGCCGAGCAACATCAGATTCCCATTGAAATGAAACGCGGTAAAAAATCCCCCTATTCGATGGATGCCAATCTTTTGCACATTTCCTATGAAGGTGATTTGTTGGAAGACCCGTGGAAGGAAGCCGAGGAAGATATGTGGCGTTGGACAGTTGCACCTGAAAAAGCACCCGATCAGCCCCGTTATCTTGAATTGGGATTTGAGCAAGGCAATGTTGTGAGTATTGATGGCAAAACCTTAAGCCCTGCGCAAGTGCTGGCTGAATTAAACCGGATTGGTGGTGAGCATGGCGTTGGGCGACTGGATGTGGTGGAAAACCGTTTTGTCGGAATGAAAAGCCGAGGCTGTTACGAAACACCTGGCGGCACCATTATGCTGAAAGCGCATCGCGGCATTGAATCTATTACTTTGGACAGAGAGCTGGCGCATTTGAAAGATGAACTGATGCCACGCTACGCACATTTGATTTACAACGGTTTCTGGTGGTCACCCGAGCGCAAGGCTTTGCAAGCATTGATTGATGAAAGCCAAAAACATGTGAATGGCCTTGTGCGTGTGAAATTATATAAGGGCGCTGTGTCGGTGGTGGGTCGTCAATCTGCGAACGACAATCTGTTCGATAAAAAAATTGCCACCTTTGAAGATGATGCAGGTTCCTATAACCAGAAAGATGCAGAAGGATTTATCAAATTAAATGCACTGCGTTTGAAAATTGCGGCGAGTAAGGGAAGAAAATTGAGTTAGGTTTTATCCCGCTTACAAACTTTTCCTGCAAAAAGTGTGGAACACGATTTGATTTAAAAAAACATAAGTGAGGCTTCAAATGAAATCTGTTTTGCAAGGCTCTCGTATCATTCTTCGTGCTGTGCATGAAAGCGATCTTGCGCGTTTGCTGGAGATTCTCCGTGAGCCTGATGTCGCCCGTCACTGGAGTCAACCTGACGACGATTTTGACAGGAGTGAATTGCTCTCTGGAGACGATGCCGATGGTGCGGAATGTATTTCCACTTTTGTTATCAGTCTCAATAACAAAATTATTGGATGGATTGCCGGTTGGGAGAAGCTACATCGCGACTACCGACATGCAGGCATTGATCTTTTTGTTTCTACGCAGTACCAGCGAAGGGGCTTTGGAACAGAGGCGATAGCCCTGGTGTGTCGTTTTCTTTTTGAGGAGCGAGGTCATCACCGTATTACCATTGACCCTGCCGCTGATAATGTTCAGGCGATTCGTGCCTACGAAAAGGTTGGGTTCAAGCGTGTCGGCATTATGAGGCAATACGAACGCGGAGCTGACGGTAGCTTCCATGATGGTATGTTGCTCGATCTGCTACCTGAAGACCTGATTACAGTAGAAACAGGACACCCATAAAAAATGATTGCTGCCTGTGTTCAAAATCGCAACGATAACTACCAAATGCTCAAGGCGGGTGCGACTGCCGGCTTGAGTGCGGCAGCAGCCAATCAGATTGGTGGCTTGTCGAAAAAACTGTTCAGCAATGATTTCCAGCAAAGTGCTTTCACTGCCACGGGTACGGCCTTTGCCTATGAAGGGGTCAGTGCTGCGTTCAATCAGCGCGCCTTCGATTGGCGTGGTGCGACCATCAATGCTGTGACCAGCACGGCCATGAACCCGCTCACCGATGCCAATAAAACTGGCAGCGCCTTGCTCGTACAAAGCACGCGCAATGCCTTGCTGGCTTCCAGCACCAGCTATGCGCTCAACAAACGCTTCAATGCTGGTGGTGTGCAAAGCTCAAAACAGGTGATTGCTACTGCTTTCGGGTCAGCCATTGTCAGCCATTTTGCAGCTATCGCAGCAACTGCTATCAACGGCAAAACGGGTAACAACGCCAACACCTCAGACCCGATGGAAGACATTCTGAACAAACAAAACGGACAGCTCGGTAGTGTGGAACATTTGCAAGATAAGTTTGGGCAAACGCAGGCAGAGGGAAATATCAATTCAGCCTTGATAGCTGACATCATTTCGGGAATGGATTTTGGAGCGAACAGTATTATCAGCGATATAGATAATATGCTTTTTAATCTGGATTCACGTAGTGCCGCGATGGACGCATTTATCAATGCACAAGCCGGCCTTTACGCCGACGAGCCCGCCAGTGTTGCAGCGAATGCGTCTGGTAAAAAATCAAGCCATGCCGTCAGAAAAGCCAATCGCAGTCCGGTCGCAGGGCGAAGTCAAACCGCATTTGAACAAGGCGTTGAAAGCGGCATCAACACGCTGGGGGAACTGTATAACCGAGCGGAAATGCCCACGCTGGTGAACGTGCGTGAAGACGCCTTGAACCATTGGGCTGCCAGTCAAAACTTCCCTATGTTTGCATTGGCCAATCTCATGCCCACCAATGCCGTTGATATAGCTATCGAAGCCATCAGTTTGGGAGCAGGTGCCGGTGTGCTTGCCTTAGGTAAAGGTGTGAAAGCGGCGGGGGGGGCAAGCAATCAACAAATCTTGAATGTACGGAGAATATCAGGTTCAGAGGCTAATAAATCCGTCATAAGTGACGAAGCTTTAGCGCAAGGCTGGCTGCCTCCATATCCGAATTCCGCAGGTGTAAGGAGTTTTACAACAGCTGATGATCTTGATTTTGTTCGTGTCCATGTTAGAGAAAATAAACCTCAGGGAGGGTTTTTAGTGCGTGAGAAGGAAATTGCTCATTTGAATGGTGATGCTGAAAAAATTCGAGTCTACCTAGGGCTTAGGGATAAACCAGCGTTTATTTCGGACGTTAGAGTTCCTGCGAATACCCAAATGCAGACAGGAAGGATTGGAGCACAACCGAACTTCGGATTAAATCAAACTAGTGGATTTCAGTACCAACTTCTCGATGAGATACCAAAATCTAGCTTCTCCAATACGAGGGTTTTGAGATGAAACTAAATCAAACCCAACTTTCTTCAATTGATGAAACAATTGACCTTGGATTAGATAAAAGGGTTGTACGGCTTGATTATTCTGGTGAAAGGCATATTTCTGAAGATGAGCATAACTTTAACGTGTTTTGTATTGACGGCGAAGACAGTGTTATATGGAGAATTTCATCTGATTCTCCTAGCAAGCGTGATTCATTTGTTTCAATTGAGATGAATGGAGAAGTATTAAAAGCAGAAAGGTTTTTTGGCAGTGAATTTGAAGTTGATATTAAGACGGGAGTAGCTAAACGGGTTGGGTGGCACAAATAAGGACGTTTGGTGGGACGTTTGGGGTCGGAGTAACGTTTCTGTTATAAACTTTTCAGGATTGGAGTAATATTTTCTGCATCAAAGTAGAAAAAGTCAAAAACTGGACACCCATAACAAATGATTGCTGCCTGTGTTCAAAACCGCTTTTCCTTCTACAACGCCAACCATCAGTTGGCTCTTGAACGCATTTATGCTCGCCACATGAGCAGTGGCATCACGGTTGATAACGGTATGCAGGGCAGCACGGTGCACAGTTACGACAGTAACGGTTACCTGACCAGCGTGTATGACAGCGATGCAGATGAAACCACTGATTTCATGTACACAGCGCAGGGTCAGGTGCTTCGCAAGAGCCGTGAGACAACAGGGACATTTGAAAGTGTGGCGAGCACCAAGCAGCAGTATTTTGCGCTGGCTGTGGGCAAGCAGCTAGCCAGCAGTGGCAACCTTGATGCGCAGCGTGTTGACAGCGGGTTTGAAGCCATCAGCAGTTATTACCCTGCGGTCACGCCCAACAGTTATAGCGTGCAGCAGGGCGATACGCTGGAGAGCATAGCGCAACAGATGTGGGGCGATGCTTCACTGTGGTATTTGATTGCCGATGCCAATGGTTTGAGGGGAAGCGAAGCGCTTACGCAGGGCAGAGCACTGATGATTCCGAATCTGGTCACCAACCGTGTGTCTGTGGTTGGCTATACGGCACAACAGGCGATTGGGGATACCTTGCCGACAGTTCCGCAGCCGCCTCCGGCGGGTACACAGGGGGGTGGGTGCGGTGTTGCGGAAATGCTGGTTACGGCGGTGAGTGTTGCCGTTACGGTAATGGTGACGGGCAATCCGGCCAACGGAATTGAAGTGGGCAAGGCGATACTGGGTTCCATGCTGGGTAATGCGGCCGGGCAGGGCGTGGCACAGGCTACGGGTTTGCAGCAGGGTTTTGAAGCTGACCAAATGCTCAAGGCGGGTGCGACTGCCGGCTTGAGTGCGGCAGCGGCCAATCAGATTGGTGGCTTGTCGAAAAAACTGTTCAGCAATGATTTCCAGCAAAGTGCTTTCACTGCCACGGGTACGGCCTTTGCCTATGAAGGGGTCAGTGCTGCGTTCAATCAGCGCGCCTTCGATTGGCGTGGTGCGACCATCAATGCTGTGACCAGCACGGCCATGAACCCGCTCACCGATGCCAATAAAACTGGCAGCGCCTTGCTCGTACAAAGCACGCGCAATGCCTTGCTGGCTTCCAGCACCAGCTATGCGCTCAACAAACGCTTCAATGCTGGTGGTGTGCAAAGCTCAAAACAGGTGATTGCTACTGCTTTCGGGTCAGCCATTGTCAGCCATTTTGCAGCCATCGCCAGAGGTAGTATATTGGGTGCCGATAACACACCCAATAATCAACACAACCAACAACCACTACAAGATGTTCAGAATGGACAGCTCGGTAGTGTGGAACATCTGCAAGATAAGTTTTGGAATAACAACGCTATGCGTGGGGTGTTGTTCGCTTCTTCCGATGTCATTATGAATGATTGGGAGCTATCACCAACTGAAAAAGCAATGCAGGCGCTCATAATTAACAACAATTCACAGATGACTCCAGACATGCAGGCCAGAGCCGATGCCATGATGGATTTCATGGTGGAAAATTGGGGTAAAGATATTGGAGTTACAGATGCTTTTGAATTGCCAGAGGATTGGCAGAATCCATCTTTCAAGGGAATGTCAGATGAACAAGCAATGATTCTGGAGCTAGTTATTCATAATCAGTATTTTGTAGGATCTAAAGCGAAAGCTGAACTGTCTCCTAAGTTTATCGAACGCGCACAAGGAATATTAATTCAGCAGGGTTATTTATCGGAGCTGTCAGATAAAGGTAGTTCCAATATAGATGGTATTTTTGGTCGAAAAACCGATCAAGCGATTATGAATGCACTAGGCGATTATTATGACCCTGTGATTAGTGCAGCTGCTACAGAACAAAATATACCAGCAGAACTTTTAAAGGGACTGATTAGGCAGGAGTCTAGATTTGACAGATTTGCGGTTAGTCCGTCGGGAGCAAAAGGTATTGCTCAATTTACTTCGATAGCAATAAAAGAAACTGGGTTAGAAAATCCATTTGATGCAAATGCTTCTATAAATGCCGCAGCATCATTGTTTAATAAGCAATATAAATATGCTGGCCTTAACGATTTAGAATTATCAGCTTTAGATAAAGGCAGGTTGGCCTTGGCTTCCTATAACGCAGGTGGAAGTACTATCAAGACAGCGATTTCTAATAGTAACAAAGGAGATTTATCAATCGAGAAAATTCTGGCAAAAGATAACTTGACAAAGACTTTGCAACAAACACCTTATTATCAAAATTTATACAAAGGAAATCCCAATGGCTTTGATGCGAAAGCATTAGAGATTATTAGATATGTTAATAAGATTTCTGGAACTGGATACAAAATTGGAGGGTATGCAAATGAATATAAGTAAAACTTTATCTTTTGTAGTACTCCTATTATTTTCTATCCATGGGAATTATGTTGCTGCAAATACTGAATATGAAAAAATTGAAATTTTGATAGAAAAACAAGTTGGTCTGCCAACGGTCATATTTAATCATTATGTATCAAAAATGAATTTGATTGATGAAGCAGTTGAGTATAGAAGGGTTTCTTATATTGTAAAAAAACAAAACGCTGAAAATTATTTTTTCTTATATGTGCCTACAGCTATTTGCGGTATGAGCTGTCTTTATTCTGTGTACAAGGAAGTTCAAGGTAATAATTATTGTTTTATAGGTTTTAAGAATGAGAATGACAATCTAATAAATGCCGAATGTAATTCATTAAGACCGGAAAGTGCTCGCCCATAAAAAACAAGAAAAAGCCAGAAGAAAAAACAGGACACCCATAAAAAATGATTGCTGCCTGTGTTCAAAATCGCTTTTCCTTCTACAACGCCAACCACCAGTTGGCTCTTGAACGCATTTACGCTCGCCACATGAGCAGTGGCATCACGGTTGATAACGGTATGCAGGGCAGCACGGTGTGTAATCCCCCCAAGAAACCGGAGCGTTGATAAGTAGAAAATTCTAAACTAGAGA
>CAZKYI010000006.1:0-155045 GCA_964557005.1 uncultured Pseudomonadales bacterium | reverse complement strand
ACGTCGTCTTACCATGGTCAACATGACCTATCGTTCCTACATTCACATGCGGCTTATTTCTCTCAAACTTTTCCTTTGACATCTTTCTTTACCCCCTCACCTTAATGGCAAGCATTGATTAAAAAACAAAATTCACTACCAACAAAACGTGGAGCTCATAACCGGATTTGAACCGGTGACCTCTTCCTTACCAAGGAAGTGCTCTACCGACTGAGCTATATGAGCTTAATCGCGAGCTAGCAAACTGCTTGGAGCGGGCAGCGGGAATCGAACCCGCATCATCAGCTTGGAAGGCTGAGGTTCTACCACTAAACTATGCCCGCAAATTCTCAGGGCCTGCAATCCTCAGGCACTCACCTCACCACCCAAAAAACCATATCGCTTGCCAGCTAACATCCAGCTCCCGGATTTTTCAACTAATACGCCAAAAATCCCATCAAGCCCAAAACCAGATGTAAAAAAACAGCAAGGATTGACTCTGTTATTGAATCAATACAATTGCTGTGCTTTTAAATCGAGTTTTTAACTCGGTTTTTCAATTTCAGCAGCTCCACCTGCATCACCCACTGCCCGTTTTACAAAGTGGTGGAGGGGGGTGGATTCGAACCACCGAAGGCTGAGCCGTCAGATTTACAGTCTGATCCCTTTGGCCACTCGGGAACCCCTCCGATTTGAGAGGGCGTGTATTTTGCTTACGCCCATTTTCAAAGTCAACCATTAATCATTGAATTTAAAACGATTTTTCCTTTTAAATCCCCTTGAAAATGGAGCTGGTGAGAGGAGTCGAACCCCCGACCGGCTGATTACAAATCAGCTGCTCTACCGACTGAGCTACACCAGCATTTGGGAAATTTAAAACCAGGTTGACCAGAGCCCAAAACAACGCAAGGCACCAGAAAGCACATTGGGCTGCAAAAAAAGAGGCGGGATTCTAAGGAATTTACTGAGCCAACGCAACAACTTTGCAGGGGGAATCTATGCGCGCAATTCCTTTCGCACCACTCAGCAATGAAATAAGGATTTGCTCCGCTTTTTCAGAGTTTTGTGGGCGACTTAAATCCAGCCAATAAACTTGCTTCTCCATGACTGCAGGAGCTACCAACGCACGAAAACCGTGTGAAGACATCTTCTTCACCAAACCCTCTGCGCTATCTTCGCTGGAAAAAATGCCCAGGGAAATCGAGTTGGCAAAAGGTGCTTCCGTCATAATGTAACTATCAATCTTGTTAGCCCGAAGTTTTTTCAAGGCATCATTGGCCGCTTCATAGCTTACGTAGGAAGGCAAATAAACCCGAAATTTCTCGCTGGAATCGAGCGTAACGGTACGCGCAGTTGAACTTAAACCATTTTTTGCCAGCTTTTGCCCAAATTCCTGCAATTTGCCTGCTGTTTCAAAAGGGCCTAATGAAGGGCAATAAGGCTCGCTCACCATCGTAGCCATAGCCTGTCTTTCAGTTTCAGGCAACTCATCAAGCAAGATGATTTTCTCACCCGCCAGTTGGCGAGGTGTTGACTTGACTGTTTGAGAGGAAGGACTGGCAAGCGCCCAAATTAAATAGGCGACATTAAAAAAGACCAAGACCAAAGCGAACCACTTCAAAGCGCTATTCATATTTCCCCGTTTCTCAAAGCTGGCAAAACGAAATCCTGCGTAAACAAGCTTTTTAAGCCGCGCAATACCAGATCGTCATGGAGTTCAAAGTTTACACGCATTACTGATGCAAGCAATCTTGCATCGCCGCCCGTCAAAAACAAGGCGGGAGATTGCGCAGAATATTCTTCGGAAAATTGATTCCATACCTGCTGAACCAGAGCACACATTTGCAATAAGGCGCCATGCTCGACTGCGCTCGCCGTATCCACACCATATTCCAAACTCCAATGAGCATCTTGCGTGAAACGTATACCTTCGGTTTTCCCAAGCAAGGCGTTAATCGACATCTGCAAGCCTGGAACAATATAGCCACCCAAATGCCTGCCATCTGCCAGAACACAATCAAGCGTCAATGCACTGCCTGCATCAACCACACAAACCGCTTTGCCAGAATGAATAACACGCGCAGCGAGTATTGCCAGCCAACGATCCACACCAAAACGGGTAATATCCTGATACACACATCTCAAACCCTGAAACGAAGCCGAGACTTTGGCCTGTTTGACTTCGCATCCAAACTGTCGGACAAGTTGCTCGCTCAACAATTTGTTATTCGCTGAACTTAATACCGAAGCCAAACCAACAAATGAAACATGCTCAACTTCCTTTGCGAGCATTGCAGGAATATCTGTAACATTTTTATGATGCACCAACGCACCCTGCTTAAGCATGATTTCCCCGTCGCATAACTGCCACTTGAGGCGAGTGTTACCAACATCACACCAAAGTTGCATGTGCACCTCGCAAACTGACCTCACCGCCATGAATCTCCCTGATGACACCATCATGCTCTAACAGAAGTGCGCCACGCACATTCACCCCTCTGGCGATACCCGCTTGTCTGGATTGCCCTGCGTGCACTTCAACTGGCTGATTGATAAAAATATCCAGTTCATTCCAGCGTTTCTGAAAACCTGCAAAGCCACTTTGCTCAAATGTTTGAAGATGATTGGCAATCGATTGCAGCACCAAACCAAGCACGCGATTACGATTTGGCGCTTCGCCCAAGAGCATTTTCAAATCTGTCCATGCCTGATCGATTGCTTTCTGACTTGCTTCCGGCATATCAACATTGATTCCGAAACCAATCACAACATTACAGTAGTCCACCAAATCACCACGCACTTCGATCAGAATGCCTGACAACTTTTTTCCTTCCACAAGCAAATCATTCGGCCATTTCAACTGCGCTTTTTTTACACCCAGATCAACCAAAGCCTCATGGATTGCCATCGCCACCACCAGACTCAAACCCTCAAGTGCAGACATCGGCGCATCAAAACGCCATAACAGAGAACAGTAGATATTTCTGGCATATGGAGACACCCAGTTTCGCCCTCGTCTGCCACGTCCGGCCGTTTGCTTTTCTGCAATGCAAACACTGCCATGATGATTCTCCTGTTGCTCTGCCAAGCCCAATAAATATTCATTGGTAGAATCAATTTCACCAAACAGATGAATCGAGTGAAACAAAGCACGCGTAGAAGCGTTCAGCTCCTGAACGATTTGTTGGCGATTCAGCAAATTCAAACCATCGACTATTCGATAGCCTTGCCCACGAATTGCCTCAACTGGCAGGCCGAGTTGCTCCAACAACTTGATGTACTTCCATACCCCTGCGCGCGAAATGCCCAGCACTTCACCCAAAGCTTCCCCTGAATGAAGTTTTCCATCCGCCAAAGTCTGAATAAGTACATTCACTTTTTCTTGCTTTGTGCGCGTACTGTTTTGCTCAAACTGACTCACTAATTACCCCTCATCAACAAAGCTGCCCGATACTTTGATTAAGTTGTGCGCAAGCTTATCATTAAGGCTTCCAATCATAGCAAAGCACAACAGCGAATCCCGCATGTTATTTCCGAGAAAATCGACTCGAACATTTGCACTGCTTACCTTGCTTCACTCGTTAAGTATAGTTTTATCGAGTCCAGCTTATGCTATCGCGAACTCTCCAGACAGTTTATGGAGCATCACTCAAAACCACGCTGCACAAAACAAAAACCCACAAAGTCTTAATAAAAACATTCAACAAAAATCAACTCAAGCTTCTCCCGATCTTCAGTTAGAACTTGAAGCCAATCTGGATGCTCTGCTGAGCTTGTTAGATGAAGCGCCGTTGCTTTCACAAAAACAAACAGGTGCCCAAGGCGTTATCATTTACCTGCCACTTGCCAATGGCAGTTTTTCGCGATTTGAGGTTTTCAATAATCCGATAATCAAAACTTCCAAAAAAAATCAACCTGCCATAAAAACCTATAAAGCCTTCGGTCTGGATCAGAAAAATCTGGTGGCTCATCTGGATTTAAGCACACGTGGTTTCCACGCCATGATTCGCGGAAATGGACGCAGTTTTTTTATTGATCCTGAATTACAGCACAACCATGAAAATTACAAACACTATGGTTTGCTCAAAACACAAGCTGCTCACTTCAGTTGTGGTGCGATTGAAAATCCATCTGATTTTGATTCAGCAGAATCTTTTGCAAGAACAGCTGCACGCTCACACGGAAGCATCCTCAGAACCTATGACTTGGCTGTGGTTGCAACACCGAGTTATTCAAGTGTATTTACAGATTTGGAAAACCCGAACAAAGCAGAGATATTCAACGCCATTGTAACCGCCATCAACCGCGTCAACCTTGTTTTTAACCAAGACCTTGCGATACAACTTAACTTGCTGGAAGAACATGATTTGATTTTCACAGACAGCTCTGCTGAAGACTATCCATTTACCAACAATATCAATCAGGATTTATCCAAAATTACCAAGGTCATTAGCGATGCTATTGGCTCAAACAACTATGATGTCGGCCACATGCTAACCAAAAGTGATGGGGGAATCGCCTTTATCAAGTCTGTATGTAACAACAATGTCAAAGGTGCCGGAGTCACTGGAACCACCAGCGAGCCTTATCTCCAAAGTGAGTATTTTTTTATTGACTACATCGCCCACGAGCTAGGCCATCAATTCGGTGCAAACCATAGCTTCAATAGCAATTCAGGAACATGCGATACAAGAAACGCCAGCACAGCCGTTGAACCAGGCAGTGGCTCCACCATTATGGGCTATGCAGGAATCTGTGGTAGTCAGAATCTCCAATCACATTCCGACGATTACTTTCATACCACCAGCATTAACGAAATCCTCAATCATATTAACAACCAGTCCTGCCACACTACCGAAGGCAGTTTGAGCACACCTCTCGATCATCCTCCAGAATTTATCAGCCACAGCAATAATCACACCATTCCATCACACACCGCTTTTTATCTGCAAGCCGAAGCAATCGATATTGATGGTGGCGATATTTTTTATAGCTGGGAACAAACTGATACAGGCACGGCAAGCAAGAATCTTGCAGAAATGCACACAGATTTTGGCTCCAACCCTTTATTTCGCTCACTGATGAGCGAAGCGAATCAAGGCAAAAGATTTTTCCCTGCGTTTAACCATGTGATTCAGGGAACAACGCCAGTAGGTGAAACCTACCCAACCAGACAAAGACAGCTCAATTACACGGTGACGGCTCGCTCCCAACCTTATGGAAGCAGTACCGAACAAGTTAACATCAAGGTAACAAAAACTGACGAGGGATTTGTCTTGCTTCACCCCGCCAATAACTCGGTATATCCTGCCAATCAAACTATCGATTTATACTGGAATACCGCCAATACCGAAAACAACCCAGTTTCATGCAAGAAAGTTGATATTTATTATTCTGATTCAAATAGCCAGAATCGCGATGACTATGCTTTGTTGGAAGCAAACGTCGTCAATGATGGCATGCACAGCATAAGCGGTCTTTCTGTCAGCAATCATGCACGCTTGTTGATTGAGTGTGCTGATAATATTTTCTATAGCGCAGGTAGTGGAAAATTTATTCTGAGTTCCGAAGATACCAGTTATTTTTCAGTCACCAGTAACAAAAGCGCACTTGCGGAGGGAAATAGCGGAGAGAAAACAGTTATCTTTACGATTACCCGCACAGGCGATGTATCGCAAACCAACAGTATCGATTTTAATTTTACTGGCTATGGAAATCATGCAGCCGACAGCAGTGACTACACTCCTGTATCTGATGTTTCAGGCACTGTGAGTTTTGAAGCAGAACAAAGCAGCCATAGTCTTGAAGTCGTTATTCTTGGCGATACGCTGATTGAGGAAAATGAATCTTTTCAGCTTGTCATCAGTAATCCACTCAGTGGCTACATCAGCAAAGCCTTTGCACCCGTGATGATTCTCAATGATGACCATCCACCCGTCACCAATAACACAAATTCAACCAGGAAAAGTAAATCAGGCGGTGGAGGCTCCATGCTATATCTTCTTGTACCTTTATTTTTTGTCACACTGAAACGAAAAACAAAATTACTCTTGTGTGTTTGTGCTGGAATGTTTATTTCAGCCTGTGCACCTCAACAGGAAAAATCCGAAGCATTACACCCGCAGGCACAAAAACTGGTGTGGGTTGAACATGCCAACGCCAAACAGGATGTCGAAAAAAACTTTCGCTTGCACGGCAAAGAAAGCAAATTCCTTGGCTTTAGTTTGAGAGGCCATATACAAATTCCCGGGCTGGTTGAAGAAGAATTGGAACAGGCGCTCAAACAGGGCTACATCTTACAGGAAGGCATGGGCGATGTAATTTTCAGCGAGAAACACATGTATTTACGTGAGCAATTTTTTATCTATGCCAGTGAATACAACCGCTTTCTTACTGAAAAACTGTTTGGAAACTAGATGTCCTTGTCTTCATCTTCCCAATCAGGATCATAAACAGAGGCATTTCCAAATAATTGATGAAGCACCTCAGGACCACGCGTGAGACGCTCATAAATTTTTTCGCGTAATTCTGCACGTGCCGAGCGGCGATGATCCAAACCCTGCTCCAGCATACCTTCCATAATTTCGATGAGACGATTATTGATTTTATGCAGAACCTCAGGGTTATCTGCCGCTTCTGGTCCATAGCCCAAATCAATCGCTTCACCCACCTTGTAAGTGTATTGCACAGGCAAAGGCAAAAGACCCAAGCCCACCCACAGTGGAATTTTATATTTATCGTGCTTCATATATTTTTGCAGCCCACGCGCCAAAGCAAACTGTGAGGTTTGTTCACCCGTTTTTAACTGAAACACAATATCATCAAGACCAACACAAGAAACCGGAATAATGGGCACCTGGGCTTTCAAGGCGACTTTGATGTAACCCAAATGATTTTCCCAGAATGGCCGCACCTGATATTTTTCATGTGGCTCCTTGACGGTTTCTGCATAACCACCCGGATAAACCGAAACCAGTTCCCCCGCCTTGAGAATATCAATCGCCTGCTGCGCTTCCCCTTCCAGCACACCGACGGTATTGAGCAAAACCCTGAGCAAAGGAATTTTGAATAACAGACGATCACCCAAAGGACGAACCACACGACCACCTTCTTCATAAACGTGCTTGAGTACAAAAGCACCATCGATACCAAAAGGCCCGTGATTGCCAATCAAAAGCGCTCCACCTTCGGCAGGAATATTTTCCATACCGTAAAATTTCACGCGAAAATATCGATCAAGCGGTGTTAATTCTTTCAAACGCTGCTCAAAACTTTTTAAATCCAGACTTTTAACAAAGCCATGTCTGGTTCCAAAAAACATGGGGAAGTATTGTTCAAGACTCACTTTCTCACTCCTTGGTTATACAAATAACCAGTGGTTTCAACTTACCTGCGAAAACCTTTTGCCGACTTGCTGGCCTGAATCGCCGACCACGAAAACACGGCCACAAACAAGGCACCCAGTTGAGCAAATAATAACTCACCTTGCATCCACATATATAAAGCAGTACCCGCACCCAGACTGGCCAGTAAAATGGAAATAAACTGCTGGAATAAATAATACTGCAAAAAACGCCTTTTTCTTTCATCTTTGACATTAAACTGCAAATCACCTTTCTTGGCCTTATCAATCAAATAACGCGCATTATCAACCGTTTGCAAAGCCCCCATACCAAAGCCCAATACACCTTCACTGACCGTTGCTTTCCAATCACCACCGCCACTCAAAACGAAACGCTGTAAATAAGGCCTGATAATATCGAAAGGCCGAATGTTCGGGTCAATTTCATAAATCAAACCGCCGAGCATAATCAGCATTCTGCCCATCATCATCACATCTTGTGGAAGTTGAAACGAATCCCGAATTTCATCATAGGTAATATCCAGATGATGCAAATCTTTCAAAATCAGCTTGACCAAATCCTGATCCAGTTCCACTTGGTCAAGAGAAAAATTATCCAGCTTGATGCCGCCTTCAAGTAAAAATTCATAGGTGTAATCAACCAGCTTCTCTACCAAAGCTATATCGGCCTGAGGTGTCAGATAACCCACCTTTCGCAAGCCATTCAAAATACGGCGTGTATTTCTGGTTAAACCGCCAAAGACCAAATCAATCACGCCCTGTCTCAACACCGGATTCAGTTCAATCACCGAGCCAAAATCAATCAAAGTAATTGAAGCATCTTCATTCACCAGAATATTACCTGGATGAGGATCACCATGAATCAGGCCATCTCTGAACACCATTTGGCAAAACGTTTCCAGAATATGCTTCGCAACCGCTGGACGATTGATTCCAAAATCATCCAGCTTGCGATAATCGTTGGCTTTGATGCCCTCCACATACTCCATCACCACCACATGGTCACTACAATATTTCTTGTAAACCCTGGGAATGTGAATCTCTTTTTCGCTTGAAAAATTTTTATAAAAATTTTCAAGATGCGTTGTTTCTTTTTTGTAGTCCAACTCATCCATTATGGATTGAGTAATCTGCTGCTGGGCACGTTTCAAACCATTCACCCGCAAGAAAAAATCTGCAATGCGCGTGATCTGGCCGAAGGTGCGTAAATCTGCCTTGATCTCCTTCTCAATACCAATATGTTGCACTTTGACTGCAACACGCTCACCCGTAATCAAGGTAGCTTCATGCACTTGTGCAAGTGAAGCTGCTGCCAGCGCTTCTGCATTAAAATGCGAGAACACACTTTCAATCGGGCGACCCAGATCCGATTCAATACGCCTGATAATATTTTCAACAGGCCGCTGAGGCACCTTATCCTGTAGACCTTCAAGCTCTTCCCTGAACTCCTCAGGCACCGCATAACTAACAACGCTCACCAACTGACCAAACTTAACAAACAAACCCTGTACATTAACAATGGTGCGATAAATCAGTTGGGCGTTTTTCTTGAGTACTTTCTTATAGACTTCTTCTCTTTTCTGCTTGGGAATAAAAACAGAAGTCAGCTTAAACAGCATGAAACTCAATATCACGATGAATGTAGTGCCATGCGCCTTGACGGCTCTGAAGCGAGGCCGTTTTACCGAATCGGCAATTTCCTTCCTCAAATGAATATAGTCGGTTGCGGTATATTCCGGTGTTCCGGTTTTGTTCCTGATTGCCTCTCGACGGGCAGCCGCACGATTTTTCTGAAACTGCCGAAGGGCATTTTGATACTCGACACTGGTGATTTTTCTATGAGGCCGATAGCCTCGAAAAGTACGATTTTTTTTATCGCGATTTTCAGTGGAAAATCGATAATCGGCTTTGGGTCGAATGAAGGGTCCTTGCCTTGAAGCACTTCTTGCTTTCTTCTTTGTTTCCGTATCCTTGTTACTTAACGGTTCCAATGTAGCCTTCCGTGCTTTTTGATTTTGCCACTCGCCATCCTTAAGGCTATCACGCACCTCGGTAACCTTCTTGTCGCTTACCGATGCCTTGCTGGCATCTGTTGTGATTGTATTCTGCTGATGACCATCGGAGGGCATTGAAAAGGAACTCCCAAAATCTGACCCCAAAATGTGCTAAAGCAAGGTCGGGGAAGAGTTCAAGAGTATAAAAGCCCCGTCCTGCAAAAGCCATGCTCCATCAACCGCCTTCCCTGAGCTGAAACGAAAAAGGCATAGCCCCTGGACTATGCCTTTTTACACTCACTGACCTAAATAAAGCGCTTTTTAAATCAAGCTTCTGTGGCAGGTGCCGTAGCAGTCGCTTTCTTCGCCTTGACTACTTTTTTAGCGGCAACCCTTTTCACTGCCACTTTCTTTGCAGGTGCCTTTGGACTTGCTGCTTTTTTGGCAGGTGCTTTCTTACTAACAGCACTCACCGACAAACCTGCTTGCTTGAGTAACTCCTTCTCACGCTTTTCAACCTTTTTTGTTACGTTCTTGACACTCTTTTCAAGTTGCTTTTGATACTCCCTGACTCGCTTGGCATACTTGTTTTCAAGTGCTTTGTCGATTTGAGCCTTGGCACGCTCCAGTTGAGCTTCATATTCGCTCTCGATACGTTGTCTCAACTCGGCTTCTCTTTTTGAAAGCTGCTCACGCACTTTCCCTTCCGCTTCACTGATTTTCTCGCGAAGAGAAGCAATTTGCTCATCAAGCTTGGCTTCTTTCATTTCTTCACGACGCTTCTCGAACTGCTCTTTTGCTTTTTCAAAGGCTTCTTTAGCCTCTTCCAAAGCCACTTCGCTGGCCGCAGTCGCTTTGATTTGCACACGCTTGCTTGCTTCTTGCACACGCTCGCGTTGCTTTTTCATATTCTCTTGCGCCTTTTCCAACTGATCTTCCAACTTGCCCACCAGATCGCTTGCGCGATCAAGAGCAGATTTTGCACGATTATTTGCTTTACTAGCAGCCATGACTGTTCTCCAATAATTTCCTAACCAAGATTAATGTTCACCACATATTGTACTTACTACTTGCACCAAGCATTACTGCCAAGCCTGGCAACTTTACACCCCGCTCACTTATGCCACTAATAGTTCCGGCCAGAGAGGCGCGCATTATGCCAGAAAATTTAATTATTGGAATACTTTGTAGTACAAAAATTAAAATCCAGCGCTTGCCCTTGTCAAAGGCTTACAGGAAGATGTTCAGCCTAGGGAAAAAAATACCATTGGGAGACCCATATGCTGGCACGAGAATACATGAGCGAAATCGCTCATACCGTAAAACCTGATGACAGCGTGATTCACGCCATCAAGCTATTGATTGAATACAAGATTTCAGGTCTGAGCGTAGTCGATGAAGACAACAACCTGCTCGGTGTGATTTCCGAAGTCGACTGCCTGCGTGCCATTCTGGATGGTTCCTATTACGGCGATATCGGTGGGCATGTAGGTGATTACATGACTAAAAATGTACAAAGCGTTCCCGTGAATATGAACATTCTCGACATTGCCAAACTCATTCTCGACAACAATCGCCGCCGTATGCCTGTGGTGGAAAACGGCAAGCTCATCGGGCAATTCAGTATCCGCAGTATTCTCAATGCCATCGTGAACAAGCAGGAAAAAAAATAACTACAGCGCTCTGACTTTAATTACACCTTGCACTGCGGCAATTTTTTTCAACAGCGCTTCACCTGGCTGGGTATCAACATCGAGAATGTTATAAGCCACTTCATTGCGACTTTTATTGAGCATGTCAATCACGTTGATATTCTCATCTGCCAGAATTGAAAGCACATTGCCGAGCATTTTAGGCACATTATTGTTGGAAAAAGTAATACGGTAGCCAGTCGTTCTTTCCATATAGGCCAGAGGAAAATTGACCGAATTTTTGATATTACCGTTTTCAAGAAAATCCATGAGCTGGTCAGCCGCCATCGCCGCACAGTTATCCTCGGCTTCAACCGTGCTTGCGCCCAAATGTGGAAATGAAATGCAATCTGCACGACCAATCAATTCAGGGCGTGGAAAATCTGAAATATACGCTGCAATTTTTTTGGCTTCCAAAGCATTTATTACCGCTTCCACACTCACAATTTCATCTCGCGCAAAATTCAAAAGCTTTAATCCTGTTTTTGCCGAAGCCAGCACATCGGCATTAACCATGCCTTTGGTTGAATCGAGTGCAGGCACGTGAATCGTTACAAAATCTGATTTTGAAAACAGTGAATGCAGGTTTTCCATTTTTCCAACTTCACTGGGCAAACGCCAGGCAGCCTCAATAGACAGTGCAGGATCATAACCCACCACATTCATACCCATATCCAGAGCCATGCGTGCCACCAGCGAACCAATAGCGCCCAAGCCCACCACACCTAAAGTTTTCCCGATAATTTCAGAACCACTAAAGCGTTTTTTCTCGGCTTCCAGCAATTTGCCCATAGCTCCAGCATCTTTTTCCTCGGTGAGTGTTTCAACGTAGTTAATGCCCTGAACAATACCGCGCGAACCTAACAACAATCCCGTAAGGACAAGCTCTTTCACCGCATTGGCATTCGCACCTGGCGTATTGAAAACCACAATCCCCTTGTCGGTATAATCAGCAACAGGAATGTTATTCACACCCGCACCAGCCCGACCCACAGCCAGCAGCGTATCTGTGACATCACTCATCGACATTTTGTAAGAGCGCAACAGAATCGCATCAGGGTGTGCAATGTCGCCGCCTACTTCATATTTCTCTCTTGAAAATCTCTCCAAACCTTTAATGGAAATCGCATTGTGTGTTTTAACTTTAAACATGGCGTTCACTCTTTATTTTCTGAATAGATGTATTTAAGGCCGATTATTTTTTAACTTCCGCATAAGCCCAGCTTAACCAGGGCATCAGTGCTTCCAGATCACTACTTTCTACTGTCGCGCCACACCAGATACGCAAACCATCAGGTGCATCACGATAGGCACCAATGTCATAAGCGACTTGCTCTTTCTCTAACAATTTGGTCATTGCCTTGATTTGCTCGGCATTCAAATCCAGTTTCAAACACACACTGGTGTTGGAACGAATATCTTTTGAAACTGCCAGAAAGTTAATCCAGTCATTCGCTGCCACAAATTTTTCAAGCACAGCCAGATTGTTATTCGAGCGCTCAATCATGGCCTTCAAGCCACCGCTTTGCTCCACCCATGCAAGCGCATCAAGATAATCCTCAACTGCCAGCATGGAAGGCGTATTGATGGTCGCGCCTGTAAAAATATCTGCAATCAATTTTCCGCCTTTGGTCATACGAAAAATTTTGGGCAATGGGCGATCGGGCGTAAAACTTTCCAAACGTGCCACAGCTCGCGGGCTGAGAATCAACACACCGTGTGCGCCTTCACCACCCAAAACTTTTTGCCAACTGTAAGTAGCGACATCAATTTTTTGCCAGGGAATGTCCATCGCAAACACCGCCGAAGTGGCATCACAAATGGTTAAACCCTTGCGTGAATCTGAAATCCAGTCGGTGTTGTTTACTTTCACACCCGAAGTGGTGCCATTCCAGGTAAACACAATATCGTGATCTGGATTGGTTTTTGAAAGCTCGGCCAATTCGCCATACTCCGCCTTGAATTCATTAACCTGTTTTAACTTCAACTGTTTAACAATGTCTGAAAACCAGCCCTGACCAAACGATTCCCAATAACACACATCGACAGGGCGTTCACCGAGCATCGACCACATCGCCATTTCCATCGCACCCGTGTCCGAGGCTGGCACAATGCCCAGCAAATAATCTTCGGGCAAACCCAGCAAGCGCTTCGATTCATCAATCGCTTTTTTCAACGCTGCCTTGCCAATGCTGGAGCGATGAGAACGCCCCAGAGTTTCCGTATTCAGTGCTGCCAAACTGTAGCCTGGTCTTTTGCTGCAGGGGCCAGATGAAAAATTGGGATTAGCGGGTTTTACTTCAGGTTTCATAAAAATAGCTCAAAAGATAGTTAAAAAATAAAGCATCAATCCATTAAATGGCCAAGCTTGCCTTTTTTGGTTTCCAGATAACGCTCGTTATGCAGGTTTTGCCCTGTATGCAAAGGAATACGCTCACTCACCACAATGCCCAATGCCTCAAGTGCTTCCACCTTTTTGGGATTGTTGGTCATCAAACGCACTTGTTTGACATTCAAATAATCCAGCATGCCCTTGCAGATGTCGTAATCGCGCTGGTCAGCATCAAATCCCAACTGCTCATTCGCCTCTACCGTGTCCGCACCCTTGTCCTGTAATTCATAAGCCTTGATTTTATTGAGCAAACCGATGCCACGCCCTTCCTGACGCAAATAAAAAACAGCACCCATCTGCTCCTCGGCAACTTTTTCCAGCGCCGCCTGTAATTGCGCACCACAATCACAGCGCAGACTAAACAAGGCATCACCCGTCAGACATTCCGAATGTAAACGCAATAACGGTGCTTCGACAGTGGGCATTGCAGCCAGATTTTTACCCAGAATCACATGCTCCTTGCCTGTGGCCTGCTCAAGAAAGCCGAGCAATTCAAAATCGCCCCAAGGTGTGGGTAAGCGGGAAGCTGCAACAAATTTCACTGACATAAAGCTGGAGGCTGATTTAAGGCAAATACCAAGAACTGAAAGAGGGGCGCGATTGTAGCAAAAAGCTATCCAAGGGCGAAATGAAGGCTTTTCAAATTAAGGTGAGCCAAGCTAATAGAGGCATCAGGCAAGAAAGTGAACCGCCAAATACAAAATTACCCACGAGAAAATGCCTGCAACGACATCATCCAGCATAATCCCCAGCCCACCTTTCACCTGCTTGTCAAAGTATCGAATCGGCCAGGGCTTTAAAATATCGAACACACGAAACAATAAAAAACCCGCCGCAATCGTGTAGATATTCATGGGAATGGCAATCATGGTAATGAGATAGCCTGCAATTTCATCCCACACAATGCCACTGTGATCATGCACGCCGAGTTCCTTCGCGCAGCGATCACAAATAAAAACACCTGCACCGATGATCACCAGAACAGCGACCACATACGCAAACAGCGGCAAATGTTGTAACAAAAAATAAATCGGAACCGCCACCAGAGTACCCATCGTACCTGGCGCTTTGGGGCTGGCACCTGCACCAAAACCAAAAGCCAGAATATGAATCGGCTTTTTCCAACTGCTTACGGGCATATTTGAGTGCATGGTTTTTTCTCCAGTCAAAGCCAAATGTTTGGTTATTTTATACCGACACTCGATAACACAAATAGTAAGCTATACACTAACATTCCTAGCAGGAGGCAAACATGCAAACCAACCCAATAAGCACCCCACCCAACATTCCGACAGGAAGTATCCGCAGCTTTGGCAAAGTCGGCCCCACGTATGAAGTGCTCAGTGCATCGTATCCGCTCGACGATGGCGACTGGATGATAAAAATCCGATTGCTGGAAACTGGAGAAGAAGCCGAATATCGTCGCACGCATCTACTCAATGATCCGGAAGCATACTGATGTTTGCCATTGCATTTGATCTGACCATCAAGGATGCCGAACAGCATCACCCCAAAGGAGTATCGCAGGCTTACGCAGACATCGGCACCACACTCAGCGCCTTCGGTTTCAGTCGTGTACAAGGCAGCCTCTACGTTACCGACAAGGAAGACATGGCCAGCTTGTTTCTAGCGATACAGGCACTCAAGGCTCTAACTTGGTTCCCCTTATCCGTGCGGGACATTCGCGCCTTCCGCCTTGAGCAATGGTCTGACTTCACCCCTGTAATCAAAAACCGATAGCAGCTAAAAGCCAGCACGCTGCTGGCTTTTTCCCAACTACACATTTTTAAATAACAAATACTTGTTTGGGAAATTTGAAAATTAGAAGGTATCTGACCACCAATTTTGGTAGATGAACCTTGGTATCAACTATCAGACTTGCCTTCAATGCGCAGAAAGGCTCTCACTACGGCATGAACTGCCTGCCGATGATCAGGCTCCAGAAGGCTGATGAGCGTCATTAACTCACGGTTGGATGGTTGTCGGTGTGTTACTGCCACGCTTCCCTTTTCTACCGCCTCCTCCCCAAAGCGTAGCCATTGTGCCGACACCCCCAACAAACGTGCCAGTACCTGCAACTTTTCCTGAGACGGAATGGAAAAGCCGTCCAGCCACTTCTTTACAGCAGGTACAGATACAGGCGTACCCGAATACAACGCATTAAAGCGCGTAGCCACCGCTGTTGGGCTGGCAGGATTAATTCCAGCTTGTTGCAGGGATTGCCAGAGCCGTTCGCTGAACCCCTGTTTTTCGTCTTTGAACTTCATGGCCAGAGGGTAATCGCTTATCTAAAACTTACGGTTTACAAAAATATAAACCTATTGTTATAGTTCAGCTCTCTGAAGACCTAAAATAAAAAAATTGGGTTCCAGTTTTCCCTGAATATCGTGGAGAGTTAAATAATGAAAAAGATGTTAATTGTAATTTGTATACTGTCTATAAGCGCATGTAGTGGTGCTAGTTCTAGTTCTGGTGGCTCAAACTCAGGAGGGTCAAATTCTGGAAAATCAAAGAATAAATCCATTGATATTTCTGGAAAAAATGTAACCGTAACAATAAACGAGGCTAAAAAAGTTGATCTCGATATTACAGGAATAGACAACATCATATATATAGAATCGGATATTGGGACTCTTGATGTAACTGGAATAGGCAATAATTTATACTTTTCTTCTGGCGTTACAGTTGATGAATGTGAAGTATCAGGGATAGATAACTATGCGGAGAAAGAAGACGATGTCACTATGACATGCGAAGTTAGTGGTACTAATAATATTGGCTTCTAGGGAAACAAAAAAATACGATACCCATTCTTCAAGAACACTCACAGTAAGTTGAGCGCCCAACTTTTACTAAAAATGCCGATAACCGCTTTGATCTATCACAAGATGCTCCGCACCTTCCACTACAACCCGTGTTTGTGTATCGGCAAAAAATTCACCCACGCAGGCAAGCGGCAAGGCATGTGCTTCTGCCAGTTGCAGGATATTGTCGCTATTTTCAGGTGCAACAGCAAAACACAGTTCGTAGTCGTCACCACCTGACAACATCATACGCAGGATGTCCTGTTGACTATTTTGTTTATCACTGTGTTGCAACTCCTGATACACTGGAATGCTTTGCGGATAAATACGCGCCGATAAAGCACTGGCCTGCGCCACATGCCCCAACTCTGCCAGCAGGCCATCGGAAATATCAATGCAGCAACGCACGCCCTGCGCATACAGGTGTTGCGCAAAAGCAATGCGCGGTTGTGGTGTTAAAAAACGTGCCTGTGCTTCAACACTTTTTGGCAAATGCTGTTGCCACTGTTGCAAACCCAAGGCCGCCAAACCCAAATACCCCGTGACAAAAATTTTATCACCCGCTTTGGCTGCACTGCGTGTTAAAAACTGATTTTTTTTTACCGTGCCGTTGATTTGAATACTGATACTCAAAGCGCCTTTACAGGTATCACCACCGAGCAAAACCAGTTCATATTGATTTGCCACAGCGAACAAGCCAGCAGAAAAATCTGCCAGCCAATGTTCGTTAATAGCAGGAAGTGTCAACGACAAGGTAAAACTGTGCGGTGTCGCACCCATCGCCGCCAAATCACTTAAATTAACTGCCAGTGCTTTACGCGCAATATCGCCAGCAGAAACATTGGCAGGAAAATGCACATCTTCTACAAGAGTATCCAGCGAAGTGACTAACTGCTCATCGGTCGCCAATTCAAAAACGGCAGCATCATCACCAATGCCCAACACAATATGTTTTTTTACTGCAAGCGACTGGTTGTGCGGGTTATGGAAATATTTTTTGATGAGTTCAAATTCATCCATAAAAGAAACGAAATCTCATCGTGCAGCAGGCGCTTCAACTTCGGGCTTGCGAAATTGCTGCGCAAGTTTATCGAGTATGCCATTCACGTAACGATGGCTGTCTTCACTGCCAAAATCCTTGGCCAATTCAATGCCTTCGTTAATCACAATGCGATACGGCACATCAATACGATGTATCAACTCAAACGCACTGATGCGTAAAATGGCGAGCGTTACAGGGTCAAGATCGCGATAGGCTCGATCCAGATGAACCATTATCGCCGTTTCCAGTGTATCTGCATGTTTGGTTACACCCGACATCAATTCACGAAAGAAATCCATATCGACTTTTTTCATGTCATTTTCTTCAAGAAACTGAATTTCGATGTCACGCACCGAAGTGCCTGTCATTTGCCATTGATACAAACCTTGCATGGCAAAACGCCTTGCCTTCCGACGCGCCGAAGGTCTGACAGGATTCATAGTTTTGGATGCGGAATTTTTATTCATGCTTATAGCTGTTTTAACAAGCTCACCATTTCGAGGGCGCTTAACGTCGCTTCCGCACCCTTATTGCCCGCCTTGGTGCCTGAACGCTCAATCGCTTGTTCAATGCTGTCTACCGTCAGCACACCGAAGGCCACTGGAATCTCTGCACCCAGAGACACTGTGGAAATACCTTTCACACATTCGCCAGCGACATAATCAAAATGCGGTGTACCACCGCGAATCACTGCACCCAGAGCAATCACTGCATCGAAGTTGCCTGCTTTAGCCAGTTTCTTAACGGCGAGAGGCAATTCAAAAGCGCCAGGCACGCGCACAATGGTAATTTCTTTTTCGCTGATGCCATGACGCACCAAAGTATCGACAGCGCCGTTTAACAAACTTTCCACTACGAAAGCATTAAAACGTGCAACCACAATGGCATAACGGCCTTTGCAATTTTTGAAATCCCCTTCAATGGTTTTTATGTTATTCATCGTTGTTCTCTCTTAATTGTTTTCTACTTTTAGTCACTTAAACACTTTCAATATATTCAACAATTTCCAAATCAAATCCCGAAAGCGCATTAAAGCGCATGGGCGAACTCAGCAAACGCATTTTCTTGATGCCAAGCTCTCTTAAAATTTGCGAGCCTGTTCCAATACGCTTGTTGGCTTCATTGGTCGCCATCACATTACCCATCAAGGTAAACAAATCCTGTGAAGAAACGGTATGCCCCAAAATCAGCAACACACCATTTCCCTGTTTGCTAATGTAATCAAGCGCGTGATGCGTACTCCACGAAAAACGATCGGGTAATTCAACTCCCAAAGCATCGCGCCAGACATCAAAGGTTTGCGCACGCACAATCGGTGGCGTGGTTTCAGAACGTAAATCGCCTTTTATCAACGCGAGATGCGTTTCGTTATCCACCAAATCCTGATACACCACTGCTTTAAATTCACCATGAATGGTTTGAATGGTTTGTTCTGATACACGTTCTACCGTTTTTTCGTGGAACAAACGATAGTGAATCAAATCTGCAATCGTGCCAATTTTAAGCCCGTGTTTTTCGGCAAACACTTCCAGATCAGGGCGACGCGCCATCGTGCCATCTTCATTCATGATTTCCACAATCATGGCCGCTGGTTCAAGCCCTGCCAAACGCGCCAGATCACACCCTGCTTCGGTATGCCCTGCCCTGTGTAACACGCCACCTGGTTCTGCCATTAAAGGGAAAATATGTCCAGGCTGCACAATGTCTTTGGGTTTTGCATTCGGCGCGACAGCAGCCTGTACGGTACGCGCACGATCCGCCGCAGAAATACCTGTGCTCACACCCTCAGCCGCTTCGATGGACAAGGTAAAATTGGTGCCATGTTGTGCGTTGTTAGAGCTGACCATTAAAGGCAGGTTCAGTTGTTTGCAACGCGCCTGAGTCAGCGTTAGACAAATCAAACCTCTGCCTTCCTTCGCCATGAAGTTCACATCTTCAGGGCGAACACATGCCGCAGCCATTACCAGATCGCCCTCGTTCTCGCGATCTTCATCGTCCATCAAGACCACCATCTTGCCTTGGCGAATATCATCGATGAGCTGTTGCGGTGTATTCAATTTCATAGTCAATCTCTGTGTTGTTTGCTCAAACACTGTTCTGTCTGGCGGCAGATTCTACTTCAGAAAACCATGCTCGGCCAAAAAGCCTTCGGTAATAGCGGTTTTTTCACGTGTTTCACCTAAAAGCAAGCGTTCCAGATACCGCGCAAGCACATCGACTTCCAGATTCACCTGTGTGCCCACCTGCCAATCACTGGCGGTGGTTTGTTTGGCGGTATGCGGCACGATGTTCAAATAAAACAGGTTACCATCAACCTCATTCACGGTGAGGCTAATCCCGTCAATACACACCGAACCTTTGGCAGCAATATACTTCGCCAAGGCTTGCGGTGCTTCCAATACATAACGTATCGCACGCGCATCGGGAAAAATTTTCTTTACGGTGGCCAATCCATCGACATGCCCACTCACCAAGTGCCCACCCAAACGCGAAGTTGGCGTTAAGGCTTTTTCCAGATTCACCGCATCACCTGTTTTTAAATTGCCGAGCGAAGTAAGACGAATAGTTTCGGCAGAAACGTCTGCAATAAAACTGTTTTTAGCAATGCTGATTGCGGTTAAACACACCCCATTCACGGCAATGCTGTCGCCGATTTTTACATCGCTCATGTCCAGCGTGCCGCAATGCACTTGCACACTGAAATCTCCCGCTTTGGGTGTGATGTTTGCAATATTGCCCAAACTTTCCACGATGCCTGTAAACATGATGCCAACTCTATTTCTGTTTAATTGAGTGCATAACGAAACCGTATGTCGTCACCCAACATACGCTGTTCCAGTAAACGCAAACTTTTCTTGTGCTGCATACGCGTGATTTCATTTAAAACCAACAAAGGCCGAGCCTTATCACCCAGCAACACAGGTGCCATATAAACAAGCAGCTCATCAATCAAACCTGCTTCCAGAAACGCACCTGCCAGAGTAGCACCTGCTTCGACCCACACTTCGTTGATTTGCTCATCAGCCAGTTTATCTAACAACTTTTCCAGATGGACTTTTTCCTGCGCATTGGCAGGTAAAACCCAATCGGCTTGCGTGCTAACACCTGCAACGACTACACCTTCACCTTTGAAAAAATTCAGGTTTCTATTCAGTTTCGATGTGCTATCCACCACAACGCGCAAAGGCTGTTTTATCTCAAGCCCTTCAATGCGTGCATTCAGATACGGATTATCCGCCAACACCGTGCCGCTCCCTGTAACAATGGCATCAGAGCGTGCACGCCACAGATGAACATCTCGCCGTGCAGCTTCACCAGTAATCCATTGGCTTTCACCATTACACAGCGCTGTGCGGCCATCTACACTACTCGCAAGTTTGACGCGCACATAAGGACGCTTGCTTTCCATGCGCTTGAAAAATCCGGGGTTGAGAGCACGAGCTTCACTTTCGAGCAAACCGCATTCAGTTTTAATGCCCGCTGCCTGTAAAACAGCAAACCCCTTTCCCGCAACATGCGGTGCAGAATCCTGCATCGCACATACCACACGCGCAACCTGCGCATCGATTAAGGCTTGTGTGCAAGGGCCAGTCTTGCCCGTATGCGCACACGGTTCCAGACTCACATACACCGTTGCACCTCGACTTTGTTCCACTGTGAGCTGTTTCAGCGCATTCACTTCTGCATGGGCTTCGCCAGCTTTTTGGTGCCAGCCTTCTGCAAGCACTTTGCCGTCCTTGCAAATAACACAGCCGACACGCGGATTAGGCGAACAGGTATACAGCCCCTTCTGCGCAAGCTGAATGGCTTTCGACATCATTTGTCGATCGAAACTGTTTTGGGAAATGTGCATCAATTTTTACGGTTGTCTTTTTCAAGACGATCAATTTCGGCTCTGAATTCACTCACGTCCTGAAAGCTGCGATACACCGATGCAAAACGCACATAGGCGACTTCATCCAGCTCCCGCAATGCAGACATCACCAGTTCGCCAAGTTTATGGCTATCAACCTCGCGCTCACCACTCGCTCTTAAAGCCTGCTTGATGCGATTGATGGCCGCATCAATGTCTTCAGTTTGCACGGGGCGTTTTTCTGTCGCACGCAGTATGCCTGCGCGTAATTTTTCCTCATCAAAGGGTTGGCGCGTTCCATTGGATTTTATCAATATCGGCATCACCAGTTCAGCGCGTTCAAAGGTAGTATAGCGATCACCACAGGTTAAACATTCGCGCCTGCGACGCACTTCTGCCCCATCAGCAACCAGTCGTGAATCAATCACTTTGGTATCAATCGCGCTACAAAAGGGACAGTGCATAATTTAAGGTCTATTTTTGATAAACAGGAAATCTGGCGCACAGTTGCGACACCTGAGCGCGTACTGTTTCAATCACAGTGTTATCGCCCATGTTGTCGAGCACATCGGCAATCAGGTTGGCAACTTGTGCAGCCTCAGCTTCCTTGAAACCACGACGGGTCATGGCAGGTGTACCAATGCGCAAACCACTGGTAACAAAGGGTGAACGTGGATCATTGGGCACCGCATTTTTATTCACGGTGATGTGCGCTGCACCCAAAGCAGCATCTGCATCTTTCCCTGTAATGTCTTTGTTAATCAGGCTGAGCAGGAACAAGTGATTATCAGTGCCGTTTGAAACAATATCAAAGCCGCGCTTTTGTAAAGTGCTCGCCATGGTTTGTGCATTTTTAACCACTTGCTGTTGATAGCTTTTGAACTCCTCGCTCATCGCTTCCTTAAAACATATCGCCTTCGCGGCAATAATGTGCATCAGGGGCCCGCCCTGCACTCCCGGGAAAAGTGCTGAGTTAATCTTCTTTTCCAGTTCTTCATTGGCTCTTGCGAGAATCAATCCGCCACGTGGGCCACCCAGCGTTTTATGCGTAGTAGTAGTGGTGACATCGGCAATGTTGACCGGGCTGGGATAAACACCTGCCGCCACCAAACCTGCCACATGCGCCATATCAACCACCAGATACGCACCCACTGCATCGGCAATCTCTCTAAAGCGTTGCCAGTCAACAATGCGCGCATACGCGGAAAAACCCGCCATAATCATTTTTGGCTTATGCGCTTTTGCAAGGCGCTCGACTTCTTCGTAATCGATTTCACCTGTGTCGAAATTCAAACCATATTGATAGGCGGTGTACATTTTGCCCGAAAAGTTGACACCCGCACCGTGCGTTAAATGGCCACCATGCGCGAGGCTCATGCCTAACACGACATCACCCGGACTCAAAAGCGCCATATAAACTGCGGCATTGGCCTGAGAACCCGAATGCGGTTGCACATTGGCATAATCTGCACCAAACAAGGCTTTGGCGCGGGAAATAGCCAGATTTTCCGCCACATCGACATGCTCACAACCGCCGTAATAACGCTTGCCCGGATACCCTTCTGCATATTTGTTGGTGAGCACGGAGCCTTGTGCTTGCATCACACGCGGGCTGGCATAATTTTCCGAGGCAATCAGTTCAATGTGCGCTTCCTGACGTTTTTCTTCCTCCTGAATGGCAGACCATAATTCGGGATCAAAACTTTCAATGGTCATTTCTTTGGTAAACATGCTTTGCCTCACTGATTTTCTGTCTTTATTTTCGGGGAATTGCGCTTAACCTTGGGTAAGGGCGCTCATTCTACCCGAATCATATCTTTCATAAATACATAGTTTTTCAAGGAAAACTGAGAAAATCTCATCTTGGGATTCGCACACCGAACGCGCTAGAATCCGCCTCCTGTCCCCCACCCTTTCCTAAAGCAAAACAGCAGTTTGAGGTCACATGGCACAATACATTTATACAATGAATCGCGTTGGTAAAACCGTTCCACCGGGCAAACAAATTCTCAAGGATATTTCACTGTCTTTTTTTCCAGGTGCCAAAATCGGTGTACTTGGGCTTAACGGTTCGGGTAAATCAACCCTGCTCAGAATTATGGCAGGCATTGATACCGACATTGATGGCGAAGCCAGACCACAGCCCGGCATCAAGATTGGCTATTTGCCACAGGAGCCACAACTCAATAACGAAGCCGATGTGAAAACCAATGTCGAAGAAGGCATTGCAGAAATCAAACAACTGCTCACCGATTTCGATGACATCAATGCCAAATTTGCCGAGCCAATGAGCGACGATGAAATGAATGCGCTGCTGGAAAAACAGGCCGAGCTGCAAAATGCCATTGATGCGGCCAACGCCTGGGATCTGGAACGCACGCTCGACATCGCTGCCGATGCGCTGCGCCTGCCACCGTGGGAGGCCAAAGTAGGCAATCTTTCGGGCGGTGAAAAACGCCGTGTCGCCTTGTGTAAATTATTGCTTTCCAATCCTGACATGCTGCTGCTCGATGAGCCGACCAACCATCTCGATGCCGAAAGCGTGAGCTGGCTGGAAAAATTCCTGTGTGATTTCAAAGGCACGGTTGTGGCGATTACGCATGATCGTTACTTTCTGGACAATGCTGCCGAATGGATTCTGGAACTGGATCGCGGTCATGGAATTCCTTATCAGGGCAACTATTCTTCATGGCTGGAACAAAAAGAAGCGCGTTTGGAAACCGAGCAAAAACAACAGGCTTCTCACCAAAAAGCCATCAAGGCGGAACTTGAATGGGTGCGCTCCAATGCCAAAGGCCGACAAAGCAAGAGCAAGGCGCGTCTGGCACGTTTTGATGAATTGAATTCGCGTGAATTCCAAAGCCGCAACGAAACACAGGAAATCTATATTCCACCCGGCCCACGTTTGGGGGATTCTGTGATTGAAGTTAAAGGGCTCAGCAAATCTTTTGAAGGCCGCCTGCTTTACGAAAACATGAATTTCAGCATTCCTGCGGGTGCCATTGTCGGAATCGTAGGGCCAAACGGCGCTGGCAAATCAACCTTGTTTAAAATTCTCACAGGCATCGAACAAGCCGATGCAGGCGACATTACCATTGGTGATACGGTGAAATTTGCCTATGTCGATCAAAGCCGTGAAAACCTCAATGGTAACAAGACTGTCTGGGAAGAAATTTCAGATGGTCTTGATAACATTCTTATTGGTTCCTACGAAGTCAGCTCGCGTGCTTATGCAGGCCGTTTTAACTTTAAAGGTGGCGACCAACAAAAGCAGGTTAAGGATTTATCGGGCGGTGAGCGCAACCGCTTGCATCTGGCCAAGCTGTTAAAACAGGGCGCGAACGTGCTATTGCTTGACGAACCTACCAACGATCTCGATGTTGAAACCTTGCGTGCGCTTGAAGAAGGCTTGCTCGCCTTCCCGGGTTGCGCGATTGTGATTTCGCATGATCGCTGGTTTCTTGATCGTATTGCGACGCATATTCTGGCTTTTGAAGGCGATAGCGAAGTGGAGTTTTATGAAGGCTCATACAGCGAATACGAAGCATGGCGCAAAAAGAAACTGGGCGACAATGCAGGGCCAAAGCGCATAAAATATAAAAAGCTGTCTTGATCCATTCTTAAAAAAAGAGATAAAAAAAGAAGACACCCATGAGCGATACAGAACGCCGACAATTCACCCGCTTTCCCTTTGATGGCAAAGTCAGCTTTGAGTATGAAGGCACGCGCTATCACGCCGAACTAATCGACATCTCCCTGAAAGGTGCCTTGATTGAATTACCTGAAGACTGGTTATTGGGCAGAGCGGAAGGCTTGAATTTTTCTCTGCTGATTCACGAACAAAGCATTGAGATTAGCTTTAAAGGCAATCTCGTGCACATCGAAGGCAAGCACATTGGTGTAAGTTGTGAATATATTGATATTGACAGTGCCAGCCACTTGAAGCGACTGGTTGAACTCAACCTCGGTGATTCCTTGTTATTGGCAAGAGAACTGAGCGCGATGTGTTAAACGCAGACCTTGGGCAAGGGGAAGCCCAAGGCCACGCATACTACTGTTATATTTATTTCAGGTTGGCACGCAAACCTAGTGACAGTGCATCAACATCATCGCCCGAACTATACCCAACACCAAAAGCAACTTTATCGTTAATAAAAAATATTGCGCCAACGCCAAATGAATTACTTGTGTCGCTAAAAACATCTGTTCTTGAAATATTCGCACCGATTTCAATTTTTTCCGAAGCCATGTGACGAACACCAATAGCAATAACATTGCCCATATCATCATCACTTATCCTGGTGGTGCCATCATCAAGCTCGTATTCAGCATTGACAATAGAGAAGTTGCCATAGACATCGGTTCCAGAAGCAACGGATTGATGAAAAGTCATGCCAAAGCTGAAATCGCTCGTATCAATATCTATGCCTGCAACTCTGTCGTAACTGGCTGCTCCAAATCCCGCAGTGAGCGCCAAATTGTCCGAGATACTGAAAGAGCCTCCAAAGCTAAATCCATCAGCATCTATATCAACACCCAAACTATCATCTGAAATTGAATGATAGGTTCCTTGTATATAGTCGTAACTGATTTCGTTTGAAAACACGTTTGTCGATAAGGCCATTGTGGATATGGCAATTAAATGACTGAATTTCATATTTTTTCTCTCCTTCAATCTATTGTTATAAATCTGAATTGAGTCTTGATAGACAGGTAATATATATCATACTTTATTTGAGAGGGTAAGATATATCCTGTGTTAAGGCGCTGGATATATCGTAACCATCGCTCCCATACCGAATAGAGGTAATGGGCTGACGATGACAACCAGCAAACAGGCCATTGTGGGGCAAATTGGCGCTAATGTGAGACAGTACCGACTTGAACAAGGACTCACTCAGGAAAAGCTTGCCGAAGCCGCCAGTATCAGTGAAAAGAATTTATCCGCTCTGGAAAACGGCAGGCTGGATAATATTTCTATCGGCTATCTGATCGATATTGCCGATGCGCTAGGAATTGATTTCCTCCATTTGATTGACGAATAAAATCTTTTATAAAGAAAACACATAAAGTTATAGCCAATCATTCTTTGTCAATGTGGTTTTTAAACCGCACTATCATCGTTCCTGAATTCGTAAATAACCAAGAGGAAACATCATGTCTTTACGTATTAACGATACCGCACCTGATTTTACCGCCAACACTACCGAAGGCAGCATTCACTTCCATCAATGGATTGGCGACAGCTACGCCGTGTTATTTTCTCACCCGAAAGATTACACACCCGTATGCACAACCGAACTGGGTTATATGGCTGGATTAAAAGATGAGTTTGCCAAACGCAATACCAAAATTATTGGCCTGAGTGTTGATCCCGTTGAAAGCCATGCAGGTTGGGTGAATGACATACAGGAAATTTCGGGGAATGCCGTCAACTACCCGATGATTGGAGATACCGATTTAAATGTTTCCAAACTGTATAACATGCTGCCTGCTGATGAAGCGGGTACATCAGAAGGCCGAACCGCTGTGACCAATGCCACGGTGCGCACAGTATTTATTATTGGCCCTGATAAAAAAATCAAACTCATGCTCACTTACCCGATGAGCACAGGCAGAAATTTCAATGAAGTGTTGAGAGTGCTCGACAGCATACAACTCACCGCGAAGCATGGTGTTGCTACACCCGTGAACTGGAAAAACGGTGACGATTGCATCATTCCGCCTTCGGTGTCTGACGAGCAGGCGAAAGAAAAATTTCCCGCAGGTTTTAAAACACTGAAACCCTATTTGCGCTATGTAAAACAACCAGGTTAAGTGCGCTCACCTCAACGCATAACATAAAAAAACCCGCCACTTGGCGGGTTTTTTTATTTCAGGCAAGCAGTCGAATACCTTCCTGTTTGATTACCGATTGCACCGCAGCAGTTCCTTCTATCCGCGCAAAAAACGGCGCAAGATTTTTGTACTCACTTAAATCAATTTTCAAACCTCTTGCCCAACGCAATAAAACATACATGTAAATATCGGCAATGGTAATTTCACCCGTGAGAAAATCCTGCTGACCAAGTACCGAATCGGGGTATGCCATTTGCGCGATAATTTTCTGGCGTGAATTTTCAATTAAATCCTGCTGGCTGCTTTCTTCTGTCACAAAATTTCGTGCAGAAAACATGGGTGAAAAAGTTTTGTGAACATCGGAATTTGCATAGGCCAACCAATGCCATACTTTTGCCCTTGCTTGCGCATTCCCTGTGCCGAAAATATTGGCCTGCGGAAAGCATTGATCGAGATAATTCAAAATCGCCACATTTTGTGAAAGCACAAAATCACCATCAACCAGTAAAGGCACCGCACCTTGCGGGTTTAACTTGAGATATTCCGGTGATTTGATTTTATCCCTGCCCACAATTTCAAACTCGTAATCTGTCTTCGACCATTCCAAAGCGGTATGTGGCACCATCGAACAGGCACCTGCCAGAACATATAATTTCATTGTCTACTCCCAAGGATTAAAAAACGCGAATTATACGCTTTGCAAGGCACATCTGTAACTTGCAGCTTGTTTGAAAACGCATACACTTTCACGCTTATGATGCCCGCCAAAAAACACTTCATTGCACTCTTCACTACGTTGTTCTTCAGCGCTGTTGTTCACGCGGGCGTATTTGTTGTTGATGCCACAGAAGCAACCGATGTTGACCCTGGCACCACCACTCTGAACGAAGCACTGGAAGCAGCGCTGGCCAATGCCGATGACGACATCATTACCTTCAGCAGTACGCTTGCCAATACGCGCCTGAGCCTTGCAAACCATAGCTGGAATTCAGGCGCTGGCAGCAAACTCACGCTTGATGGCAGTGGCGTTGAAGGTCTGGTGATTGAACTGGAAGGAGGGACTGCACTACTGGAGCTGGGCGGCGGTAAAGCACTGGAAGTGAGTGACACACATCTGGAAATCAAAAACCTGAGCTTTGTACTCAAAAGCATCGATTTGGCAATCACCCCCATCACTTTTATTGATGTCAGCAATGGTGAGTTAAGCCTCGACAATGTGAGCCTGAACGGGGTTAACGCTTTTGTTAATCGCCCACGTATTGGCATTAACGCGCATAATTCCAAAGTCACACTCACCAACTCCACCATCAGTGCCATGCACATTACCGATGAACTCGGTTCAGCGATTAACTTTGTGAACGATAGCGGCAAGCATTCTCTCAAACTCACCAACAGCAACATTCGCAATAACGGCATGTTCGGCGCATCGAGTAATCAAAGCAGCATTCGCGTTGAAAGCAACCATTCAAACATCAGCATTATCGACAGCACCATTTCCGCAAATAACAGTTTTTCAGAAACAGCGGGGCTGCTGGTGCTTGCAGAAAATGATGTTGACGTTCAAATCAACATTAAAAACAGCCTGTTCCTGAACAACCGTGTTTGGCAAAAAAATCAGGGCACAGCAGCTTTGAGTGTTGTGGCATCTGATGCAGGAACGGTGGCCATGACCATTCATAACAGTGTATTCAGCGGAAATAGCGGCGGTGAGACCAGCCAGCTCGCTGTACATGCCGATACGCTTGATGCTTTCAACGCCACCATTACCAACAGCAGCTTTATTGACGGCAGCAGTTCACATTCCGCTTTGGCATTTCACGATACTGCCAACGCCGATTTTTCAGTGACAATGGTTCATAACACTATCACTGCCAACCATGTTAACGATGAGGCCGTTGAAGCCGCCAGCACAGGCGTGAGCCTGTTTTCCGACACCGACACCGCACGGTTTGATTTTTTAAACAGCATTGCTTTTGACAATAGTAATGCAGACCTTCTGTTAGAAGGCATGATTCACTTTTCGCTTGAACATTCTCTTGTGGGTATCATCAATTCAGAAAATCACAGCGGAACACGGGTTGAAAAAAAGGCTTTAAAAGGGGTTAACCCCCTTTTTGAAAAACTCGACAATCCGCAATTACTGGAAGGTCTGGCGTTACTGGAAGAACTGGAATTGATTAACAGCGCTGAGCTGAGCATCACCAATATTTGCCTGCAAGCAAACAGCCCTGCAAGAAATACAGGTAATTCTACTTTCAGTGAAAGTTTTAAACTGAAAAAAGATTTAAGCGGCAATAGTCGTATGGACGACAAACAACCCGATATGGGCACACTCGAATATCAAAGTTGTAATCCTGAAACACCACCAGGCCCCGTGCTGTTCAAAAAAACCAAAGGCCATTTCGGGTTTGGTCTGATTGCCTGTCTGTTGTTCATCGCAGGCTTCAAAAGCGCACGCCTTAAAGCTCATCTTTAAAAAATAATCACACAATCAGGCAAAGTATTATGGAAGAAGAACTCAAACATCGCCCTTCCAGCACCAACATTTCCATACTCAAGCCTGCCTTGAGTTTTTTATCGCCCTACAAACTGCAACTGGCGATAGCAGGGCTTGCCTTGTTATTCACATCAGGCTTGTCGCTCTCGTTCGGGCAGGGCCTTCGCATTGTGATTGATGAAGGCTATATGAGCACCAGCCCTGAATTACTCAATCGCAGTATTCTGATTTTTATTGGATTGATGTTGTTAATCGCCGCAGGCACCTTCGTGCGGTTTAATCTGGTGTTATGGATTGGCGAACGCATCAGTGCGGATATTCGCAAAAAAGTGTTCAGCCATGTGATTGATTTGCATCCAGCCTTTTTCGATGAAAACCTCAGCGGTGAAATCCAGACACGCATCACAACAGACACCGCTATTATTCAATCGGTGATTTCGGTTTCCATGTCCATCGCACTGCGCAATACCGTGATGTTTATCGGCGGTTTGATTCTGATGACGTTAAGCAATCTGAAATTGAGTCTGGTGGTATTTACGCTGATTATTTTTGTGGTATTTCCCCTGCGTTTCTTTGGACAAAAAGTCAGGCAGCTTTCCCGAAATTCACAAGACCGCATCGCCAATGCCGGTGCTTATGTGGGCGAAACCTTTTCCAACATAAAAACTGTACACGCTTTTAATCATCAACACGTCGATAAAACAGCTTTCAACAAACATATTGAATGGAGTTTTCAGGCAGGCGTATCACACGTGCGTATGCGTGCCTTTATGATTGCCAGCATTCTCTCTCTGGTCGCTTTCGCTATGGGTGCCATGTTATGGGTGGGGGGGCGTGATGTGATGAATGGCAATATCAGCGCGGGGGAACTTGCAGCCTTTGCTTTTTATGCAGGCGCAGTGGGGGTTGCCGTTGCTGCCATCTCGGAAGTGATTGGCGACATCATGCGTGCCGCAGGTGCGATGGAGCGCTTGCTGGAGCTGCTCAATTCTAAAAATCTGCTCTTGCCAAAACAACACACTGCTGTGCCCGTACAACAGGCCTTGCAGGGTGAAATTTCCATCAGACAACTTGGCTTTTACTATCCTTCTCGCCCTGAAAAACAAGTAATCCGCAATCTGACCCTGAATGTGAATGCAGGCGAAACGCTGGCTCTGGTCGGGCATTCGGGCGCAGGAAAATCCACCTTGTTTGATTTGTTAATGCGTTTTTATGATCCACAGCAAGGCGAGATACTGATTGATCAGCAAGACATCAGTGAACTGAGTCTGACCGACTTGCGCGCCAAAATCGCCATTGTACCGCAAAATCCCACCATGTTTACCGGAAATATCCTGCACAACATTCGCTACGGCAAACCTGATGCCACACTCGATGAAGTGAAACAGGCGGCACAAAAAGCCTATGCCAGTGAATTTATTGAATTGCTGCCCAAACAGTACGAAACCTTTATTGGTGAAGCAGGTGCGCAACTGTCAGGCGGGCAGTGCCAGCGTCTGGCGATTGCACGCGCCATTCTCAAAGACCCTGAAATTTTATTGTTAGATGAAGCCACCAGTGCGCTGGATGCAAAAAGTGAATCGATTGTTCAACTGGCACTCGAACAACTCATGCAAAATCGCACCAGCATTGTGATTGCCCACCGTTTGGCAACAGTGATGAATGCAGACAAAATTGCTGTGCTCAATGAAGGGGAAATTATTGCTGTAGGCAAGCATCACGAATTGCTCGAAAGCTGCCCGCTCTACAAACATCTGGCGGAATTACAGTTTAATCATTAAAACTGTTTCAACAGAAAATTATTTCAGCAGAAAAATCACTTTCACTCTTGAGCGAATTTCAAGCGTTCCCGGGGAAACTAAAGCAGCATCGGCTGCCATGACTTCCGCCTTGGCGGAACGCATCATGGCCACATTCTGCACAGGAAGGTGTACATCATCTTCCCAGTTTAAATCTTCAATCACATACACCTTGCCCAAAGCCGCATCGAGTACCTCGGCCATTGCTTTCGCCTTGTCTCTTGCTGCCAGCAATGCTTCTTTTCTCACCTGCTGATGTGCGCGAATACGGTCTTTCAAATCGAAGGAAGTGCCCTGAATGCTCAAGCCTTCAATTCTGGAAAGCTCCGCCCAGAATTGTGAATAGCTGTCTATGGTGCTTTCAAACTGGATAGTTGCAGTTGCCACATAGCCTTGCTGAAAGCGTTTACCGTTTACGTAATTCCAGTTTTCACTCAAAGACATGCTTTGGGTTTTAATGGTTTTTTCCGCAACACCTTTGGCCTTCAACTGTTGCAGCAATTTCGCCAGCGTTTGTGCATGACTTTTTGCGGCTTCATCTGCACTTTTGGCCTCTGAACGCAGTGAGAGATGCCAGCGTGTTACATCTGGCTCGAATTCCTTGACTGCACTGCCCATCACGCTGATATGTGGCGCATCAACTGCGTCTGCCTGACACGCAAACGAAGTCACCACTCCCAAAGCTAACAACAACATAATATGGAATCTATTCATAAGCTCTCCTAAAATCTCAAGCGGAATTGAGTCAAAAACATAAATTGTGGTGAAGCGAAACTGTTGTCGCCCACTTGCGTAGTCACTGGCGTGGTATTTTGAGGCTCCAGTACAATGGGCAGCGCATCAAGATTATTCTGAATATTGGGCGGTAAAATCAACTCTCCATTGGCCACCCGTGTTGCTGTTTCTGTCAGTGCCTGTGTGTCCGCAGCAAAAGGATTAAAGGTACCTGCACCACCGGTGAACATCACCAGATTGGAAGAGAAACTCAAATCCCTGAACGGGCGAAAACCATAGTTCAGTACCAGTGCGCCCGAACTATCACTGAGATTGCGTATATATTGCATACCATAATTGTGTGAAGCATTACCGAGATTGGCACGGGAAAAACCGAGCGCAGCATAGCGCTTGCTGAAATAAAGTGGATCAAAGGCAGCAGGATTCTGTAATAACAAAATGGTGAGCATGTCTTCATCTTCATAACCTTTTTCGTTGTAGAAGAATTCACCATTAACAACCAACTGCGAACTGTCATCGAAAGATTTGATATAAATCAACCCGGTAGACAGCTGCCGAATCAGTTCATCACTTCTATCGAGCGTGACTAACTGCGCATTATAGGGGATAGCGGTGGGATCACCGTCAATACTGGCCTGCAACAAACCGAGCAAATCATCGGAAGTTAAATCACCCGCACCTGGCAGCCTTTCGTAATAGGCATTACGATCATGTTTGGTAAAGGAAGCATTCGCATAGACATCAAACCATTTCAAACCCGTCGAAAAATCCACACCGCCTTTTAACTCACCATGCGGTGCAGAAGAAATACTGCCCGCCAGTTCGGAATTTGAAAAAACCTTTTCAGCCCTCACCAGACTTCTGATGCCACCCACAGTATTGGATTGATCAGTTTGCAACACGCCGTACAGGTTAATACCCTGCACATCGACGGGATACTGCACTTTAATCAGGCTCACCCCCAAGCGTTGATCCGACAAACTGAACGGGCTTTTGTGTTCCTCATTCACAAAATCGGTGGGTGCCCAGATAAAACCGGAACCCCACGAAGTGGGTTGTTTACCCATGGTGACGTAAACGCTGTTTTGATAATCAAACTTCAACCACATTTGATCGATGGAAGTTTCAGCTTCCGTGCCTGAAAAATTCACCACCGTTGAACTGGCCTGCGCAGCTGAATATTCGTAGTTGATTTTCTGGCGCATATAGAAACGCACACCATCATCCAGTGCCGCATCGAAATACAGATTAACAATGCCCTCACTTGCGAAACCCGTGTCCCGCGCACTCTGATGTTCGGTGCTGGTGAAATTCACCGTATGATAATACTCACCACCAATATGAAATTGACTTTCCTTGTTCTGTAATTGCTCGTTGAATTTTTCCTGTAACGATGCTTTTAGAGAAGTGCCTGTTTCAGCCGAACCAAACAGTGCATCTTCATCATCGCTGCTACCAAACAAACCAGCCTCATCAACACTGGAAGAAGAAAATCCTGAAGCACTCCCGCCAAACAATTCATCTTCGCCTGAATTGGCGTGAAGCAAAAAAGGAGCGGTGAGGAAACCTGCAAAGGCAAGAATGCCAAAAAAGCGCCGTGCTGCTTTATGCAGAAAAAAATAATCTGGCAAATAACGCTGTTCGGATTTATCCATTAACGACTTTTACTTTCCAGCCACGCTTTGGTGAAGATATTAGCGGTTAAAGGCTCGGTGTCAATTTGCTCAAGCACCATGGTGGTCTGGTTACCCACTTCCACTTCATCTTTTACAATCGTTTTCATCGGCACAAACTGTTTGTTGCCCTTGCCATCTTCAAATTGCTTGTAATCGGTACGATAGCTGGTTCGTAACAGGCGCCCCGACAAGGCATAGTCTTGCTGCTTTAACACCGTGTTATTATTGATTTCCACCCACAGCTCAATCACATCTTCCTCAGCATCACTGCCTTGTTTGGCGCGCAGCTTGATTCTCGCCACATCGTATTTACCCAGCTTCTCATAGGCAACGAATTCACCCGCATAACGCTCTGAGAAATTAAAGCCATCAAAATTGGCTCTGTTGAGGGCACTGCCACCCACACGATCATCACTCACGCGTGTCCAGCTTCCTGTTGATGGTTCGTAAGAAAAAAAGTTCTTGTCAATCATCAAATAGCCTTTGCCTGCATCGGCTTTGGGTTGCAGGAATAACAACATCAGACGCTTGTCGGCATCACGACGATAAATAGCAATCTTTTGTATGGTTTCACCTTTTTCGCGATTCAAGGTATGTGCCAGCGCGATGGCCTTGTAATCGCCTTCAAATTTGGTGTTTTTATCCAGCTCTTTCATCAACGCATCTATCTGTTCGACAGTCATGGCTTTATCGGCCAATACCAGCGTACTCATCACAAGGCTGATAACAAAAACAACACCTCTTATCCATAAACACGGCAGAATTTTCATAAGCAGACTCCTGTTAAATATCAATGGGCGGCGTTAATCGCCTGAATCGGTTCAATTTGTGATGCACGCAAGGCAGGAAACAAGGCTGCAATCCCCGTAATCGTTGAAAACAGAATAATGGCTACCACCATGTCTGACCAGAAAATACTCAGATTCAGTTTGTTGGTAAATAACACCAGACTCAGTGCCTGACTTTGAATGGGAATCTGGGCACTCGCCACCATTTCAATCACTATCCACGCAATCAAGGCACCACAACTTGAAAACAACACGCCCAGCATCAGGGCTTCTAACATGAATAATCCAAGGACTGCGCGTGATGACATGCCAATGGCACGAATGCAGCCAATTTCGTTAATGCGCTCCTGCACACTAATCCAGCTGGTATTGACAATACCAATGCCGATAATAATGGACAGAATGGTGAGCAAAACAAAGCTGATGGCATTGATACTTTTAACCACCACTTCTGCATCTTTCACATTATCCTGCCAGGTTACTGTATCAATTCTCTGGCCTAACCACGGTTGCCTTTCGACCGTTTGCCAGCGTTTAACAATCGAAACGCCTTCGTATTCTGTGAGGGTGTAACCCGCTGCTTCGAGCCGCTCACGAATTTGATACATGATGGCTTGGGAATATTGTTTGTCACTCAGATACACCAGAATGTTACCCGAAACCTCTTCACTCACATTCATGGCTGCTGCCACCGTCTCACGCGACATGAATACAAAAAACGAGGAAATCGCACCGACATCTTCAACAATCGCTACCACTTTCATATCGGTAACATTGATACCCGTAAGACTGTAGGCACGGAAAGCAATACCATCACCCACTTTGACATTAAGTGACTTTGCCTGCGAACTGAATAAAACCACGCTGTTCAATTCCTTTACTTTCGATACATCGCCGAATACTTCATTACGGCCACCATCGACATAGGAAGATTCCGGTGCCAGCACCAGTGTTTCCTGCAAACCCACTTCCTTGTCGTAATCAATCCCTTGAACCAGCGATACCCGTGAATTAAAACTGCCAATCAAACGCCCGGGGCCACCATTGCGAATATAAATATGGGCAATTTCCGGTGAAATATCTTCAATCAGTTCCACCACCTTATTGGCATCACGAATGAAAGGTGTCATTTGCCCCTGACGCATTTTGTACAAACCCATCACGTTGATATGGCCTGAAGTGAGCGCTGTGCTGCCCTCTTCCAGATTTTCCATATAGCCATTCCCCACACTTTGCAGCAGCACTTGCAAAAAAGTCACAACCCCAATCGCCGTACCCAGCCACAGTGTGCGGCGTTTGGCCTGCAAAAGATTTCTGAATGCAATCACAAAATAAATCCACATAAGGTTCAGGCTCGCTTGATTATTCTTTTGCACTCATGGCAACAATGGGAGGAATACGTGTTGCGTAAATCGCTGGATATAAAGTGGCACCGACACTCACCACCAGCACCACAAATAAACCCAGATAAATATTTTCCAGACTGATGGCGGGATACAGATATTCCCCGCCAAACACAAAATTCACTTCCGGTTTGGGTGCAGCAATACCGACATGCCCCAGATATGTGATAAACAGAAAAGCGGAAAGCAAGGCCAGGCCACCCGCAATCACCGCAAGCAAAATACTTTCAAACAAAAACATGCCCATGATTACCGAACGTCCTGCACCAATCGCACGCAAGGTACCGATTTCTGTAAAACGCTGGAGCGTGGCCATAAAAATGGCGTTGTTAATAATCACGGCTGCGACAGAAAATACGAACACAATAAAAGTGTAGAGCACCACCTGCATCACGGTAATCATTTGCCCAACAAAACCCGCCGCTTTTTGCCAATCGATGGTTTGTAAATCGAGCTGGTTGGCCTCAAACAAGGCTTCCAGTTCGCGGGTTGTTTGTTTTGCTTTATCCCTGTTATGCAAAATCACCGCCGCACTCAAAGTTGGCCCGTCTTCCAATTCTGCTTGTGTGTAACGCACCGCTTCCAGTTCGCGCATGCGTTGTTCAATATCAATCACCTGAATGCCTTCAATGGCGTTAAAAGCTTCATCTACGGGTTTTAAATCGGTGGACATGATGATACTGCTGCCTTCACCAAATAATTCATCATCCAGTGCATCTCCACCGAACACATCCATGCCGACACTGCTTTTCATGGCTGCAATTTCAAGCAACTGTTCGGGGGTTGCAAAGCCGTGCATTTCACGAAAACTGGTTAAGTCCATCAAATTATAAAAACCACTGAATCCACTGTGTTGCAAGCCTTCAAAGGTATAAGTGCCAAAAAAACGAATGCGAATCGATGAACCCACACCAAATTTATTGAGCGTAATCATGTCGCCCACTTTAATGGGATATAAATCAATATGCGGTGCAAGGCGTTCATAAAAAAATGCCTTGCGCTCGAAAAAGTTTTCATCGTTGAACTCAATAAATTCAATCAGTAAATCTTCAAGCTCGCCCTGTTTGCCAAGATACGTTTCCAGTGCAAGCCGTATTTCCCTTGCTTCAATTCCGCCCAAATCGAGAATCCATTCGGGCACTTCCAGTTGGCGACGTTTGATGCTGCCCTTGATTTCATAATTGTCTGCGATTGGGCCATTGCGTTTAATGGTAATTTCAAATTCGGTTCTGTCGAACAAACGCGCCATGCGATCCTTGAATACAAAATCATATTGTTCCTGATTCACCAGCAAACCTCGCCCACCCTCTGGCACCATTTCACCCTGTACCAGCTTGAAGTAAGGAAAGGCTTCTGCAAAACGATCAATATCGGTGGCCAGAAATTGCAAAAACAATGGCTCGCCATCTTTCACCATCGGCGCAAGCTCGGTTTCCAGAAACATGAAATTGTTTTCCTTGTCTTGTTCAAAATGCGCCCAGAATCCATTTTCGGTCACCACCTTCAGGGTTTCCATTTCCTTCAAGAGTGCTTCCTGATCCCTGACAACGCCAACACGATATTCCTGCTGGATTTTCAGTTTTTCAAACACACTCACCAGCTTTTGTTTTGCCAAATCAAAATGTTCCTGATTGTTATCCCTGTCCGCTTGTCGCAAGGCACCCACCAGTTTGTCAATGGTATTGCCGCCAAACACCAGCGCATAATCTGTGCCCATCGGTACAACATGTTTGACATTGGGATGCTGTTCAATCACCTGCTTCACTTTGCCAAAGTTTTCAATGTAACCAACATTGGGATCAGCACCCAAACTGCCCACCATACCGAGCATGGTTAATTTATCTCTCGCCTTGCCGTCATACACCTGAAGGTGTCCCGTGATACTCCATGTCAGACTTTTTTCCATCGCAAGGTTGATGCTGCTCATCATCGCATCGGTCATCACCAGCAGAAAAACACCAATAAAAATAATACAGCCCACCACCAGACTTTTAATGCGGTGGCTCCAGATACTGCGCCAGGACAACTGAAGCAAGAGTGCAAGAAAACTGAAATTGAACATGTTTTTGTACCCGATTAATGCGCAAACGCTTCAGTTTTGATAACACCGTCTTCTATAGGGATAACACGTTCCACACGAGACATCACCCTGTCATCATGGGTGGAAAAGATAAAGGTAGTATGTTCCTGCTCGTTGATTTCGCGCATCAAATCAACAATTTCCTTGCCAGTTTTGGAATCGAGATTGGCGGTGGGTTCATCGGCCAGCACAATGCGCGGGCTGGTAATCAGCGCACGCGCAATCGATACCCTTTGACGCTGACCACCCGACAATTCATTCGGGCGATGGCTGATAAATTTGGTCAAGCCGACACGCTCAACCATGTTGCGAATTTTCTGGTCGCGCTCGGCCCTGGTATAACGCCCCTGTAACAACAAGGGCATCTCGACATTCTGATAAACCGACAACACATTGATTAAATTAAATGACTGAAAAATAAATCCGAGTTTTTCCAACCGCAGTTTGGTGAGCTCTTTTTCCCTGAGCTTTGAAATATCATTGCCATCAATCAGAACCGTGCCCGAACTCGGCACATCGACACAGCCAATCATGTTAAGCAAAGTGCTTTTACCGCTGCCTGAAGGCCCAACCAGAGCCGCAAATTCCCCTGTGTAAAGTTCAAGACTGACTCCTCTCAAAGCTTCAACCATCGTCTTGCCGAGAGGATACCGTTTATACACATCTTTAATCTGAACAATGGCTTCACCGGATTGTTGCTTGCCCATACTTGCCTCACCACCTAGCACCAGAGATAAAGGAAATCTGCCAACCCGAGCCAGAGTCTTGCAAACAGGATTCAGCGCAAAATCATGCAGATTGAAAATACAGCAATTTAACCGCTTCAAACGGGCGTTTGAAAGTTAAAACTGGCCTACACTAAGTGAGTTACCGTGATTATGCAAATGCCTGAACCCGACAACTGTGGCACTTGGCAACACTTTAGCCCTGCTGGTGGCTGGCCAGCTTCTGCAAGCTATGCAGGCGCTCAGGTGTACCAATATCCATCCATTGGCCGGCATAAAGTTCACCGCTCACTCTGCCTTGGGTAATTTCAGGTTTGAGAATTTCAACCAGACGATTGGAAGGTAGTTCCGCCGCAAATAAAGCAGGCGACAAAACGCTGATGCCGCTAAAGGTAAACTTTGGCTCACCCTCAAGCGCTACCCTGCCTGCATCGTTGAGATGGAAATCCCCTTGCGGGTGATGTTCAGGATTCGGCACCAATACCAAATGTGCGTTGGTTTTCAGGTGCTGTGCTTTTTCCACGAGTTTGTCCACAGGGTAGTCACTCCAGATGTCACCATTCACCAGCAAAAAAGGTTGCGCACCTAACAAAGGCAATGCCTGTTTTATGCCGCCCGCCGTTTCAAGCGGCTCCGCTTCGCGTGAATAACCAATGCGTACACCATAACGGCTGCCATCGCCCAAATGTGCTTCGATTTTTTCGCCAAGATACGCAACATTGATGACCACTTCACGAATACCTGCCTTGGCAAGTTTTTGCAGGTGTAATTCAATCAAGGTGCTGTTACCTACGGGTAACAAGGGTTTTGGCAGCGTATCCGTCAATGGCCGCATGCGCGTTCCCAAACCTGCTGCAAGAATCATCGCTTTCATAAGCTGGCCAGCTTGCTTTCAAAAGCAGGTTTAAGTTCTGCGAGAAACCATTGCCTGAATTCAGCAAGTTCCTCCATTGATGCAAGCGCCTGTTCCACATAGGAAAAGGTCAAAGGCAAATCTTTTAGATAACCGTGCTTTCCATCACGAATACTCAGACGTGCAAAAATACCCAACACTTTCAAATGTCTTTGCAAGCCCATCCACTCAAAGTCCTTATAAAAAGCATCAAAGGTAGCGGTATCACGCAAAACACCTTGCTTCACCAGTTTTTCAAAATAATTGTGCAGCCATTTTTTTCGCTGCGTTTCTGGCCATTCAATATAACAATCCTTTAATAGGGAAACTGCATCATAGGTTACAGCACCAATGACCGCATCCTGAAAATCAATCATTGCCAGTTGCTGCCCGACAATCATCAGGTTTCTTGAGTGAAAATCCCTGTGTACAAATACCTGAACCTGCGCACCTACTTGTTTGGCTATCTGCGCTTGTGTGCGCTCAATCATTCCAAGATTTTCATTTGTTAGATTCAAACCGAGGAACTGCGTGCAAAACCATTCCTGCAACAAGGCCATTTCTGTCATCAACATCTCATGTGAATACAGCGGCAAATTGATTCGCTCTATCGGCATGGCCTGCATTTTAAGTAATTGTTCAAAAGCCAGTGCATAGTAGTGTTCAACATTTTCAGCATTCAGTTCTGACAACAACTGCCTGTCGCCCAAATCACTGAGCAACATAAACCCCGTACCAAAATCGCTGGCCAGCACTTCAGGGACAAAACACCCCTGCTGCAATAACAAGGCCGCCACCTTGCAAAATTGCTGTGAATTCTCGTGTTGCGGTGGCGCATCGACTGCAATACAGGTTTGCACGCTTCCCTCACTGGAAACAAAACTCACCCTGAAATAACGCCTGAAACTGGCATCGCCCGATACCATCTGCACATCAAAATCGGCCGCTTTGGGGAAACTGGCCAGCAAAGGTAATTGTTGATTGAGCCAAAGCCGCAACTGCTCGCTACGTGCTTTTTGTTGTGGATTTTCTTGAATGCGATTCATCGAACTATAATAATCACGCCAATGACGATTCGCTATACAACTTTTTTTTTGCTGCTATTTTTTACAGGTGCAAGCCTTGCAAGCGAATCCACGCCTGACACGTCTGGATTAACACAATACTGGTATAACACCACGCAACTGCAAGCATTACCCGAACCCAAACCCGCACTCGCACCTCAATGTCAGGGTGTGTTCTTCAAGCCGATAGATGCAACGCAATTACAAATGAATGAAGATGCACAGGCGGGCAGCCAAACCATTACCGCCGATCGCGCGCTCTATTCCGCAGACGGTATTTCTGTGTTTGAAGGCAATGTGATTGTCACGCAAGGTGAGCAAAGTATTTCAGGTAACCGCCTGCAATATGATCACCAAAGCAAACAGCTGGATATAGAAGGCAATGTACAAATAGAAAGCGAAGGTTTGCTGATTGTCAGTGAACACGCCACCTATGACAGCGAGCTGGAACGCACCGAATTGCACGAGGCACAATTCCTGCTGTTTGAAAATGCGCTCAATGGTCAGGCGCAACGCATTCGTGTTGCGCAAGCCCAAATCGATGTTTATCAAAACAGCATTAGCAGTTGCCCGCCTGGAGAAAAAAACTGGGAACTTAAAAGCAGCGAATTACATCTCGATAGAGATAAAGGCTGGGGACACGCCAAACACGCTTCCCTGCATATCGCGAGCGTGCCTGTGTTGTACGCACCTTATTTTACCTTTCCGCTCGATGATCGCCGCAAAACCGGTTTTCTCTATCCATCGCTCGGCGTAGACAGTGTGAATGGTGTGGATATTGCCACACCCTACTATGTGAATATCGCACCCAATTACGATGCCACAATCACACCCCGACTGCTGTCAAAACGCGGCACACAAATCGGTGCAGAATTTCGCTACCTGAACGACAGCGGTGAAGGCAGCATCAGCGGCGATTATCTGGGGCAAGATGACATCAATCCTCTGTATACAGAACGCAAGCAGGCGCAGTGGCTGCATAAAAAACAATTTTCGGAAAACTGGTATGCCGATGTTGATTACGCCTATGTGTCGGACAGTGATTATTTTGATGATCTGGATGCGCTGTCCGACAACACGCATCTGGGCTATGTGGAACGCAGCGGTGCGCTGATGTTTATTGACAGCCGCAGTTATTTTTCAATTCTGGCGCAGGATTTTCAGGTGTTCGATACCATCGCCGATGTCGACAAACCCTATCGTCTTGCACCTCAAATTGCGGGCGGCCATGAATACAGCCTTGCTACGCTGCCACTCAGTTTGTCTCTCGACACCCAACTGAGCCGCTTTGAAAGAGACCTCGATGCGCTTGCCATCGGTGCGGCTGCGGTTAGCGCAGGTGCGCTCACGACTGGCGAGCGTCTGGTGCTGCAACCGCAACTGGTCGGTAATTTTTCCAGCGCGGCGTGGTTTGTTAAACCCGCTGCGCGTTTGCATCATCGCCAGTACCAGTTGGAAGATTACCGTGCGGAAAATCAGGACAAAACGTTTGAATACAGCATTCCCATCTACAGCCTCGACAGCGGGCTGATTTTTGAACGCGACATTTCTATCCGTGATAGCGACCTGAAACAAACACTGGAGCCACGCCTGAAATTCGTAAGCATTCCCTACAAAGACCAAAGTGATGCGCCCAACTTCGACAGCAGTTTATTGAACTTCAACCAGAACCAGTTGTATCGCGAACGCCGCTACGCAGGAAACGATGTAGTGGGCGACACCGAGCAACTTACCTTTGGCCTTGGCTCACGCATCTACACACGTAACGGGGTTGAAAAGCTCGAACTTGAAATCGGCCAGATTACCTACTTTGAAGACAGGAAAATACAGCTTGATGCCACCGAAGATACACAGGCAGATTTTTCACCCGTTTTTGGCAGGGCAAAGTATCGGCTGATTCCCGACTGGACACTCATTCAAAAAGTACAGTGGGACAGTGAAGAGAATGTACTCAATCAATTCAGCAGTGGCATTCACTACAAAAACGCACAACACAATATCTTTAATCTGGAGTTTCGTTATCGCCCTGCCAGTTTTACTGCACCACAAAAAGAAACCCGCGCTTCCTTCATCTGGCCAGTGAACCATCAGTGGAAGGCGATGTCTTTCTGGAATTATGGCCTTGAGCAAAAAGCTACTATTGAATTGGCATCGGGCTTAGAATATGAAAACTGTTGCATTGTGGTGCGTGCACTCAACCAGAAATGGTTGCGCAGAATCAGCAGTAGCAACAGTTATGAAAGTGCCAACAAACAAAGCCTTGAAATTCAACTGAAAGGTCTTGGCAACCTGAACAATCAAATTTCAAATTACCTGCAAGACCGCATTGTCGGTTTTAACGAATAGATACGCATCATGCTTCGTGGTTTTTTCTCCAATACACTTTACCGCATCGTCACTACCCTCGTGTTGTTAGCTGGCAGCTCTCTTATCCATGCCGAATATAAAAGTCTGGAAAAAATTATTGCCATCGTTGAAGACACGGTAATCCTGCAAAGTGAGCTGGACGAGAAAATCAAACTGGTCAGAAATGACATCATACAGAACGGGCGCATGATGCCGCCCGATGAAATCCTGTATGAGCAAATTCTTGAACAGTTGATTCTTGAATCGATACAAATGCAGCTCGCTGAAAAAAATGGCATTCGCGTTAGTGACAGCACCTTAAGCGATACCATGAACAAAATCGCGCAGCAAAATGGCAAGAATCTCGATGAATTCAAACTGATGGTTGAAGCCGATGGCATGGACTACGGCGAACTGAGAAAGGAAATTCGCAAGAACCTGATTCTAAGCCGCTTGCGACAAAAACTGATTACCAACCGCATCAACATTACCGAGCAAGATGTTAAAAATTATCTCAATTCCAAAGAAGGCAAGGAAAAACTGTCTGCCTCTTATCGGCTGGATCATGTGCTGGTGGATAACAAAGCCAATGCAGAAGCCTTGTTAAAAAAACTGAAAGACGGCGCAGATTTCAAAAGCACTGCCAGCCAGTTCGGGCGATACACGGATTTGGGCTTAAGAAAAATTGAACAACTGCCTACTCTGTTTGTTGAGCCAGCACAGAAACTCCAGCTCAATGAAATTTCCGAACCGATTGCCAGCGCAAGTGGTTACCATTTAATCAAACTGGTAGATAAACAAGGCGGTGATTACAAGATGGTGTCGCAAACCAAGGTGCGACACATTCTGATTAAACCCAACGAAATTCGCAGCAAAAGTGATGCCGAACATCTAATCAACGATATTCGTGCGCAAATTATCGAGGGCGAGGATTTCGCCGAATTCGCAAAAACCTATTCGGAAGACCCTGTTTCAGCTTCCGATGGTGGAGAATTGGGCTGGTCGAATCCTGGCGATTATGTTCCCGAATTTGAAAGCACCATGAATGCACTTGCAATCGGTGTTGTAAGCACGCCTTTTTATTCCACTTTTGGCTGGCACATTCTCGAAGTGATGGAGCGCCGAGAACATAATGTGGGCAAGGAATTCCAGTTGAATGAAGCACGTGGCATCTTGCAGCAACGCCAGTTTGAAGACGAGCTGCAACTCTGGTTAAGAGAAGTTCGACAAGATGCTTTTGTAGAAATCAAAGGCAAATCATGAGTACCCATGATTGCGCCCCTGAGTGCATTGTTATTACCAGTGGTGAACCCGCAGGCATTGGCATCGATATTATTCTGAGCCTGTTTGCTCAAAAAAACTTTCCCTGCCACCACTTTCTGATACTCGGCGACGCCAAGGTATTTCAGGCACGCAAAGCAGCGCTAATGAGTGAACTTGAAATCCATGTTGTGCAAGGCACTCCTACCAGCGCTCATATGCTCCAGACACAACTTCAAAAAAATACACTCAACATTTTGCAGCACACGTGTGCGCAGTCTGTACAAGCGGGTGAACTGAATGTTGCCAATGCACCTTATGTGATGCACATGCTCGACACCGCCATTGCCCTGTGCAGCGATAAAATATGTGCAGCAATGGTGACCTGCCCCATTCAAAAAAGTGTATTGATTGAAGCAGGGTTTAACATTCAGGGGCACACGGAATATCTGGCGGAACAATGCGGCGTTGAAAAAGTGGTGATGCTGTTGGCCAATCAACATTTAAAAGTGGCACTCGCCACCACTCACCTGCCTTTGAAAGAAGTAAGTGCTGCCTTGAATCAGAACATGCTCATGGAACAGTTACACATCATTCACAACGAGCTGCAACGGAAATTTGGCATCACGCAACCGTGTATTTATGTGTGTGGTTTAAATCCGCATGCAGGTGAAAATGGCCACCTGGGTAGAGAAGAAATTGAAATCATCGCACCTGCTTTAGCGGCTTTGCGTGAACAAGGCATCAATGTTGTTGGCCCTTTATCTGCCGATACCATATTCAGTGAGCACAATCGCAAGCAAGCCGATGTTTTTTTTGCGATGTATCACGATCAGGGCTTGCCTGTATTAAAAGCACTGGGCTTTGGCGATTCCATCAACATCACTTTGGGCTTACCGATTATTCGCACTTCGGTGGATCACGGAACTGCGCTCGAACTTGCGGGTACTGGCAAAGCGTCTCATCAATCCTTATTGCGTGCCATTGAACAAGCGCAGTTGATGGTGAATGCCTGTGCATAAAGCCAAAAAACAATTTGGTCAGAATTTTTTGACCGACGAAATCACTATTCAAAGAATTATTTCTGCGATTGCAACCCGACAGGACGATGTAGTAGTCGAAATTGGCCCGGGCCTGGGTGCACTCAGCCTGTATTTAATCGGGCAGGCAAAACAACTCAATGTCATTGAAATCGACAGGGATTTAATCCCCAAACTGCAACAACGCTTTTCGCGTTTTCCAACGGAAAAATGGCGTATTTTTCATCAGGATGCCCTCACCTTTGAGTTGGCGAGCTTGGGCTGTGAACAAAAAATCAAACTGCTTGGCAATCTTCCCTACTATATTTCTACACCGATTTTGTTTCATTTTCTGACACAACTCGAACACATTCAGGACATGCACTTCATGCTGCAAAAAGAAGTGGTGGAAAGAATCTGCGCCAGCCCGAACAGCAAGGATTACGGACGTTTGAGCATCATGCTTCAATATTATTGCGCCTGTGAAAATCTGTTCGAGGTGCCACCTGAAAGTTTTAGCCCTGTACCCAAAGTGGATTCCGCCATCATCAGGCTTACTCCTTATCAAAAACTGCCTTACCCCTGTGACAATCCTGCGCTGCTTGAAAAGCTGGTCGCGCAAGCATTTTCACAGCGCAGAAAAACCTTGAGAAATAATTTCAAAAAACTGGATATTGGCGGAGCGCTCGAACAAGCGGGTATCGAAAGTCATTTACGCGCAGAAAATATTGAACTTGCGCTCTATGTCAGGCTTTGTAATATTCTGAATCACCAACAAAAACATCAGGACAGCGTGTGAATCTCAATCCTCTTGCCAGCGAAAAAAACAAAGTGCGCGTGAATGTTGTCAGCGAATATCTGGGTGCACAAAGTGATCCGCAAAGAAATCGCTACGTGCACGCCTATCACGTTTCCATCACCAATGAAGGCGCTCAAAGTGCGCGACTACTCAACCGTCACTGGTTGATTGTCGATGCCAATGAAAACGTGCAGGAAGTTCAGGGTGAAGGCGTAATTGGCCAACAACCCGTGCTGCAACCTGGTGAAACCTACAAATACACCAGCGGCACCATCATCAACACCACCTTCGGTTATATGCACGGTTCCTACGAAATGCTCAGCGAAAGTGGCGAATACTTTCTCGCACCCATTCCCGCCTTTACCCTTGCGCTGCCAGGCGCCATTCAATAAATGGCCAACTACGCCATAGGCGATATTCAAGGCTGTTACAGCGCGTTTTGTCGCTTGCTTGAAAAAATTCAGTTTGATTCAACACAAGACAAACTCTGGCTTGCGGGCGATATGGTGAATCGCGGGGAAAATTCACTGGGCACCTTGCGACTGGTTTATGAGCTCGCACAACAAGGCGCATGCGAAGCGGTGTTAGGCAATCACGATTTACACATGCTTGCGGTTTATCACGGCTGCGCACAACGAAAAAGGAAGGATAATTTTTTTGATGTGCTTGATGCGCCAGACGCTGCCGAACTCTTGCACTGGCTGCAACAGCAAAGTCTGTGCAAAAAAATCATCGTCAATGAACACAGCTACTTTTTAAGCCACTCAGGTCTACCGCCTATCTGGAGTGTTGATAAAGCAATCAACTGCGCCAGAGAAGTTGAAGTGGTTTTACAAGGAAAAAGTTTCAAGGAATTTTTTAACACTATGTACGGCAACACCCCCAACGGCTGGCAGGAAACCCTCGAAGGTGCAGAAAGATTAAGAGTGATTACCAATTATTTTACGCGCATGCGTTTTTGTAATGCCGCAGGACAACTTGAACTGCAAAGCAAGGGCAACAGTGAAGAACGCCCTGTCGGGTTCAAGCCCTGGTTTGAATTTGACAATGCGCACTTAAACCATGAAATACTGTTATTTGGTCACTGGGCAGCCTTGCAAGGAAAAACCAATAAAGACCATATCTTCGCGCTCGATACTGGTTGTGTGTGGGGCAACAGCTTGAGCGCGTTAAGACTGGAAGATAAACAGCGATTTTGCTGTGACTGTTAAGCAGGCACGCCCTGTCATTACATTCATAACTTACAGATTCAGGGTTCTGCCACCATCTACCTGAATAATCTGGCCAGTGACATACTCTGCTTTCAATAAATATAACAAGGCAGTCACAATGTCCTGCTCCGTGCCTTGTCTTTTCAAGGCAACTTTTTTGAGAATGTCGGCCTGATTACTTTGCCCACCCTCAGGCCAGAGAATCGCACCAGGAGCAATACCATTCACACGAATGTCGGGTGCAAACTCCAAGGCCAGACTAAGGGTTTGCATGAGCAAGGCTGCTTTACTCATGGAATAAATACTGTGCTTTTTTAAAGGCCGTTCACCGTAAATATCGACAATGTTGACGATGCTTCCGCGTGCTTCCTGCAAAAGTGGATATAGATTTTTACTTAAAAAAAATGGCGCTTTCACATTGCTGTCCATCAACATCTGCCAATCACTTTCTTCTGCGCTTGCAACAGGCGTTGGGTAAAACTGTGAGGCATTGTTAATCAATAATTTCAATTCCCGCACTGAATCGCTCACACGCTCACACAATTTTTTCAGTTCCACAGAGTCATTCAGGTTCGCCTGTACCATCAGTGCAGAATTGGCGCGTTTCGCATTCATGTGGTCACACACTGTTTTTGCGTCTTTTTCAGAATGATTGTAATGAAGCAGTACATTATAACCTTGCTCATGCACCGCCAGAGCCATCGCTTTACCCAGTCTTTTAGCTGCACCAGTAATCAAAACTGCATTGGTCATTTTCATAAAGGTTTCTCGTAATTCTGTTTTGCCTGCTCAATCGCAGCGACACGCAAACGATCCAGTTGCTCACCAAAGTGTTTGCCTTGAAAACGCTCGGCATCAACCGCATCACTTTTCACACTGGCAGCCGCTTTAAACAACGCACTTAAAAATTCTGCTTGTGGATACGCTCGATTTTCCAAACCCAAGCGCCCTTTAGCATCCGCTTCACAGGCCAATAAAAAATCTTTCAACAGCGTTTCATCATTAAAAGCAGAAAGTTTTTTGAATAATTTCAAAATTGTCGCCGCTCTCAATTCAAACGCGGTGTGACATTGCAAATGATATTGCGCAACCTGTAACGCCAGTTTTTCAAATTCGTTGGGCACTTTCAAGCGTGCACAAAACTGTGCGGCAATCGCTTTGCTGCGTGCTTCATGTCCAATATGTTTTGGCAGGTTTTCGACAGGTGTGCTTGCCTTGCCAAAATCGTGACACAACACTGCAAAGCGTGTGCGCACATTGGCCTTGAGTAACACCGCTTGTTGCAAGCTCATCATTACATGAATGCCACTGTCCACTTCGGGGTGATATTCAGCACGCTGTGGCACACCAAACAGTGCATCGACTTCGGGAAAAACCACTTTCAAGGCATCACCTGCACGCAACACTTCAAAAAAAACCTGTGGTGCATCACTCGCCAACGCTTTATGCAACTCCTGCCAAACCCGCTCTGCCACCAGCGTTTCAAGTTCACCCGATGCCGCGATGGTTTTCACTAACAGTAAAGTCTCAGGGGCTACGCTAAAACCCAGATGCGCATAACAAGCGGCAAAGCGTGCCAGACGCAATACGCGCAAAGGGTCTTCCACAAAAGCCGGGCTGACATGGCGCAAGATACGTTTCTGTAAATCCTGCTGACCGCCATACGGATCAATCAAATTTCCCTGTGCATCTTCAGCCATTGCATTAATGGTTAAATCCCTGCGTAACAAATCCTCCTCAATGGAAATATCGGGCGAAGTAAAAAAACTGAACCCTTTATAGCCTTTCGCAGTTTTTCGCTCGGTACGCGCCAGCGCATATTCTTCTTTGGTACGCGGATGCAGGAATACCGGAAAATCTTTTCCCACAGGTACAAAACCTTCTGCCAGCATATGTTCGGGTGTTGAACCCAGCACCAGCCAATCCTGCTCGGTATGCCGGATACCCAGTAACTTGTCTCGTACTGCACCACCTACCAGAAAAACGTTCACTATTTTTTTGTTCTCATTCAAAACTTGCTTGCTTAGGCATTTGTTTGCATTCAAAATCAATTCACCGTTCAAATCAACTGATGCAGTAATACGCTTTTGATTAAAACGGTTTTTCCAACTTTCCCTGACTTTTTTAGCAAAACCCGATGAATACCTTGCCTGTGTTTACAAGTGTGAAAATGCCTCGCCCTGCGGCAAAGCTGATTGCGCTCGTCTTGAACAAGGCATGGCATGTGCGGGCACTTGCCAAGGTCGCTCAAGCGGTCACGGATTTTTAGAAAACATAAACTGAAACCGAATTCTGAAAAGCCGTGGCCTCAACCCCACGGCTTTTTTGGTTCTGGTCGTAGGGTTAAGCCGCAGCTTTCAGGTTCACACACTTTGAACAGGTCACATTATGAACCCTTATGCCTACGCCAGTGTTGTATTGATTTGGGGCACAACTCCTTTGGGTATTCAATGGAGCAGTGAAAGCACTTCACCTTTTTTTGCAGCCTTGCTGCGCATGCTCATTGCCTTTGCCGTGCTGCTTGCCTGCCTGCGTGTTTTCCGCATCCAATTTGACCTGAGCAAACAGGCTCAAAAAATCTATGCGGTTTCAGTGTTAGGGCAAGGTGCCTCCATGTTGTTGTGTTATTGGGCAGCCAGCTATTTACCCAGCAGCCTGATTTCATTGTTATTTGGATTCAGCCCCTTGCTCACTGGCATACTGGTGTGGTTTTTCTACAAGGAACGACTCAACCTGTTCCAGTGTGCCGCGATTGTCAGCGGCATTTTGGGTTTAACGGTGGTGATGTCTTCACAACTGACATTCGATGGCGCGGGTGATTATCATTTTATGACTGCGGTTGGCGTATTGCTGGTTGCGGTTGTTCTTTTTTGCCTTAGCAATATCTGGATTAAACGATTCAGTGAAGGCACCGATATACATCCACTCTCCTTGACAACTGGCAGCCTGATGTTTGCACTGCCCTTGTATGTCGTTTGTTTTGCTTTCGACAATCAGCATGTTGAATGGACGAACATCAGCATCAAATCGGCCAGCGCGATTGTGTATCTTGCACTGATAGCTTCGGTGATTGCGCCCTACTGCTTTTTCCTGGTGCTCAAAACCACCAGCGCCAGCATGGTGGCACTGATTACCGTGATGGCACCGGTAGTGGCGTTGTTTTTAGCGGCTTTTCTGAATAATGAACCAGTTGGCTTGCACCTGATTGCAGGCACTATTCTGGTCATTAGCAGCTTGCTGTTATTCCAGTTTGAAAGTTTTTTCGGCAAGAAACTGGAAAGCACGTAGAAAAGTTAATCTTGCCGATAAAGCCACAATTTTTGTGTGCACATCTTGTGCTGTGCGTCTTCCCACAAGCGCTCCATGCTAAAACCTGTAAGTGGGTCGATAAACATGGGCGCGAGTGCTTTCATCGGTAACAACACATAGGCGTTTTCATACACTTCATAACGGGGCAGTTCGATGCCATCAAAATTTCCGCACGCAGCCCCGTAAAAAATCACATCAATATCAATCACGCGCGCAGAAAATTTTGGCCCCAAACGCTTGCGCCCCAAGGCATCTTCCAGCGCCTTGAGCTGTCTAACCAAAGCTTGCAAGGGAAGCTCTGTGTGAATTCTCACCACCAGATTGAGAAAGTTATCCCCGACAAAACCCACCGCTTCACTTTCGTAAATGGGTGAACATTCCACCGTACCAAACAGCTCGCTCAAATTTTGCAGCGCACGCCGAATGTGTAAATCGGCTTCAATATTACTGCCAAGGCTTAAAAAAACTTCTGTCATAGATAAGAAAATTTTCAGCTGCGACTTCGTTCAATTATCACGCCCACATCTTTTGAACCACGTACCGCACCTGGCTTGCTTAAACGCAAACGCAGCCACGGCACATTAAATTCATTCAATACAATCTGTGCAATTCGCTCGGCCATGGTTTCTATCAACTGGAATTCACTGCTTTCAATAAACGCAATCAAACGCTTGGCAATTTTTTTATAATCAAGCGCCTGATCAATGTGATCGGTGGCCGCCGCTGCCGCCACATCGCTTTGCATTTCCAGATCAAGACTGACTGTTTGTTTGATTTTTCTTTCCCAATCAAAAATGCCAATCACGGTTTCTACTTCGAGTTCTTTTAAATAAACAATATCCACGCGCTTTCCTGTTTTTTCTCACTTGAACAGGCATTGAACATTGAAGACATGGGAGGGTCAAGCAAGCTAGAATAAACCATGCTTATCACACTCGTTTTAATTGTTACCGCTTATTTACTCGGCTCGATTTGCAGCGCCATTCTGGTGTGCAAGGCTTTGGGCTACCCTGATCCACGCAGTGAAGGCTCGAGCAACCCGGGCACTACCAATGTTTTGCGCATTGCAGGCAAAGGGCCTGCTGCACTCACACTGGCAGGCGATGTATTGAAATGCGTACTGCCAGTTTTGCTTGGGCACTATCTGGATTTGCCGTGGTTATTTTTGGGCTTTGTCGGGCTCGCCGCTTTTATGGGGCATTTGTTTCCCATCTTTTTTAACTTTGAAGGCGGCAAAGGCGTGGCGACGGCTTTTGGTTTTGCGCTTGCACTCGATTGGCAATTTGGTCTGGTGTGTGTAGGCAGCTGGGCGACGATTGCGCTGCTGACACGCTATTCCTCACTCGCCGCCCTGATTACCTGGACACTCGCGCCTTTCATTGCGTGGGCGATGGTTTCGCCACAACTGGTGTTCAGCCTTGCCCCCATGAGCCTGATGATTCTTTATCGCCATCAGGACAATATCCGCAAATTGCGTGACGGCACTGAAAGCAAGATTGGTGGGAAGAAAAGCTAGGTAATCGAATCCCCTCGAACCACCTCACAATACTCATCAAGCGGCCAGCGTGGTTTCACGCGAACGTCTTCAAGAAATTTTCCTGCAAGCAATCGTTGCGCACCTGCATAGGCAATCATCGCGCCGTTATCGGTACAAAATTCTATGCGCGGGTAATACAACTCAACCTTGCGTTTATCGCATTCCTGCTTAAGTCGCTCTCGCAAAAACAGATTCGCACCCACACCGCCAGCAATCACCAAATGCTGGTGTTGCGTTTGCTCCAGTGCACGGCGGCATTTAATCACCAGCGTTTCCACCACAGCGGTTTGAAAAGCCAGTGCAATATCGGCAATACATTGTGCGTTGTATGTGTTGGCACTTTTGCATTGCTGAATGGTATTCAGGCAAAAAGTTTTCAAGCCGCTGAAACTCATGTCCAGCCCTGGCCTGTCGCACATGGGACGAGGAAAAACAAAACGCCCTGCCTGCCCTTGCTGCGCTGCTTTGGCAATGGCGGGGCCGCCCGGATAACCCAAGCCCAACATTTTTGCTGCCTTGTCGAAGGCTTCGCCTGCGGCATCATCCAGAGATTCGCCAATAATCTGATACGCACCCAAACCCTGCACATCAATCAGCTGGCTATGGCCGCCACTCACCAGTAACGCCAGAAAAGGGAATTCGGGTTTGTGCGTTTCGAGCATGGGTGCGAGCAAGTGCCCTTCCAGATGATGCACAGGAATGGCAGGAATCCCCAAGCCCTGCGCAAGCGCGCGTGCAAAACAATCACCCACCAGCAAGGCGCCAATCAAACCTGGCCCCAGGGTGTAAGCCACCGCATCGAGTTGTACCAATTCGCAGGAGGCTTCTGCCATCACCTGCTTCACCAGTGGAGTAATTTTCTGAATATGATCACGCGAGGCCAGCTCAGGTACTACACCGCCATACTGTGCATGCAAATCCACCTGACTGAACAAGGTATGCGCGAGCAAACCGTGTTCGGTGTGATACACGGCTACCGCTGTTTCATCGCAGGAAGTCTCGATGCCAAGCACGATTTTTGCTGTGTTGGTTTTGCTCACGCTGCTTGCCTTCTCGGTCATAACTTGTTTGGGGAGGGCGCGAATTCTAGCCTCTGGAAAAGGCTAAATATACTTGGCATTGCCTTAAAATCAGGCTTTGCATTTAAAAATGTTTGACTATAAAATGCGCGTCCTTTCGCCCAGCCCCGTTGTAAAGTTTAAAACAGGGTCAGGCTTTCGATTTAAAATTTCAGGAAACGAAAGATGCCAGACGTAAAAGTAAGAGAAGGCGAGCCTTTTGATATTGCCCTTCGTCGTTTTAAACGCGCTTGTGAAAAAGCCGGTGTGATTGCCGAAGTGCGTCGCAGAGAGTTTTATGAAAAACCCACTCAAGTGCGCAAGCGTAAAAAGGCGGCTGCGGTAAAACGCCATGCCAAAAAGGTAAGCCGCGAAAACCTGCGCCTGAAACGTCTTTACTAAGCTTTAACAGCTTGATGACTTGAAAAGCCGACTCGTCGGCTTTTTTTGTTTCTGGCACTCTGTTTTACTTCGCTTACGTTCTGGCTCAATAATTACCCTCATCATTCACTCAAGGAAATCAACATGGCCGACTCTGCTACCAAAACTGCGCTCACCGCTGCAATGAAAGACGCAATGAGAAACCAGCACAAGGAACGCCTCGGCGTTATCCGTCTGGCGCTTGCTGCATTCAAACAAGTGGAAGTCGATGAGCGCATTGAAATTGATGAAACCCGCTCTGTGGCGATTCTCGACAAGATGCTCAAGCAACGTAAGGATTCCTTCCAGCAATACAGTGATGCAGGCAGAGCCGATTTGGCCAAACAGGAAGCCTACGAAATGGAGGTGTTACAGGAATTTATGCCTGCCGCGCTGAGCGATGCCGAACTCGATGCCCTGATTCAAAAAGCACTCGCCGACACGGGTGCCAGTGAGATGAAAGACATGGGCAAAGTGATGGCGATACTCAAGCCGCAAATACAGGGCAAAGCCGATATGGCCGCTGTGAGTAATCTTATCAAGGCTGCGCTTGGCTAACAACGTGTTCACACCAGAACCACACAAATGAAGGGGCTGATTCCAAGAGCGTTTATTGATGATGTGATTGCGCGTGTCGATATTGTTGAACTCATCGACGCAGCGGTTACGCTCAAACGCAGCGGCAAGAATTACATGGCCTGCTGCCCCTTCCATAAGGAAAAAACCCCCTCGTTCAGTGTTAGCCCCGAAGGGCAGTTCTATCACTGCTTTGGCTGTGGCCAGAGTGGTAATGCCGTCAGCTTCCTGATGGATTACCAGCGCATGGATTTTGTCGAGGCGGTTGAAAGTCTGGCCTCGCGACTGGGGCTTGAAGTACCGCGCGAAATAGATGCCAGACAAGCCGAGCAACACGCGCAAGGGCGCATACTCTATGAGGTGCTGGAACAGGCCAATCAGTTCTACCAGCACCAACTGCGCCATGCGCCCGACAAACAACGTGTGGTGAACTATCTCAAAAAGCGCGGTTTAAGCGGGCAAATCGCCAAACATTTCCAGATTGGTTATGCCCCGCAAGGTTGGGACGGTTTGCTTAAACATGAATTGATGGCGAAGTTTCCTGCTGAAAAACTGGTCGATGCCGGTTTAACCATCGCCAAGAATGAACACGGACGGCAGGAACGCAGCCTGCAATATGACCGCTTTCGCGACCGTGTGATTTTCCCGATTCGCGATAGTCGCGGGCGCTGCATCGCCTTTGGTGGGCGTGTGTTGGGAGACGAAAAACCCAAGTATCTCAATTCCCCTGAAACGCCCGTGTTCAACAAGGGCAAAGAGCTTTATGGTCTTTATGAAGCCAGACAAGCCAATCGCCATCTGAACAAGGTGATTGTGGTGGAAGGCTATATGGATGTGATTGCCCTGGCACAAGCAGGAATTACTAATGCTGTTGCGACACTGGGTACAGCATTAGGAAGTGATCACTTACATTTGATTTTCCGCAGCGTACACGAGGTGGTGTTCTGCTTCGATGGTGATACCGCAGGCAGGCAGGCCGCTGAACGTGCCTTGCATAACGCCCTGCCCTTTATGCAGGACGGCCGCCAGATTCGCTTCCTGTTTCTGGCCGAAGGTGAAGACCCTGACAGCGAAGTGCGACGTGATGGCGCTGAATTATTTTTAGCCAAAGTTGCCAGGGCACAACCCTTATCGGAATACCTGTTTGAACAGCTTGGCCGCGATTTGAATCTTGACAGCATGGACGGCAGAGCGAGCCTTGCCAAACGCGCCACTCCCCTGATTAACCAGATGCCCAAAGGTTTGTTCTACGAAATGATGCTCGCACGCCTTGCCGAAATTACGCATCTGGATACCGCCACCATCGCCAAATCCGTGCAACAAGCCGAGCAGGCTGCCTTGCAAAAACAGGCTGAAAGAGACACCTGGCTCAAGCAACAAACCCAGCCGATGAAAACCCACGCGAATGATGGACTTCCGCCTATCGAAAGTTATGAAGCTTTCTCAGACATGGAAAGTGAAGCCGACTATTCGTTCCAGTATTTTCCTGAGCAGAAAACACATCTTGATGAAATTGAAGAGCCGCGTATTTCAACGGTCAACAGAATTCTTGGCCACCTGTTGCGTAATCCGCGTTTGGCACTGGACGTTGAAATTCCCGAAGAGGTGTATCGTTTACGCGCTCATAATATTGATTTGCTCATCGAAGTGATTAACTACATCAGGGATGCGGAGCATTCCGTTAATACCGCCATGATTCTTGGACATTGGCATAACACCGAAAACGGTTTTCTGTTGTCATCACTCGCACTCGCTGAACCGCTGCTTCCTCCCGATGCCTGGGAACAGGAATTACGCGATGCAATTACCCAACTCGCCAAACAGTTTTTCAAACAGGAAATTGCGCAAATCAAAGGCGATAGTGAGGCCGATAAAATACGCCTGAAGCAGCTGCTCGAAGAGCAAAAAAAGTTTCAAAAAACTGTCCAAAAAACCTGAACAGCGCGGGAATTTATCTGCGCATCGCACTGTCAAAGTGCTTTCTAATACAGAGGCACATGAGTATAATCCGCGCTTCGCGCGGCTTAGACGAAAGCGCTAAAACGGGCATTTCAAGGGAAGCACTCCCCAACCCGATCAGGTACAGCCCAAATAATCATTATCTCCAGCGTAAGCACAAAAACTGACGATTCCCGTTCGGTATTGCCGCTTTCGCTCCGATAAAACCATAGTGGAAAAATGTATGTCAGAAACTGAAGCGCAACAGTCACGTTTAAAAATGCTCATCGGCAAAGGAAAGGAACAAGGTTACCTGACCTATGGCGAAGTGAACGATCATTTGCCCGCCGACATTACCGACCCTGATCAGGTTGAAGACATCATCTCCATGATTAACGACATGGGTATTCCTGTATTTGAACGTGCGCCAGACACCGAACAGTTGCGCATGACTCAGGAAGAAGATGCGGATACCGACGAAATTGCCGCAGAAGAAGCCGTGGCTGCATTGGCTTCGGTCGAGGCCGAACCAGGTCGCACCACCGATCCTGTGCGCATGTACATGCGTGAAATGGGCACAGTGGAACTGCTAACCCGTGAAGGCGAAATCGAAATTGCCAAGCGTATTGAAGAAGGCACACGTCAGGTACTCGGCACCCTGATTTACTGGCCAAACACCATTGAGCACGCGATTGAAGAATATCTGAAAACCATTCCCGCCAAAGGCGCAGAAGAAGCTGAACGAAAAATTCCTGACTTGATTTCAGGATTCATGGACATCGACGAAAGCGTGGTCGTTGAAACCGATGTCGACTACGAAGGCAACCCGTCGAGCAGCAACAATAACGATGATGCCGACCTGGATGACGAAGACGACGATAGTGCAAGCAGCGATGAAGAAGTTGGCCTGCTTGACGAAGAAGAAGCCAAAAAGCGTTTCGAAGCACTCATCAAACAATACAGTAAAACCAGAAAAGTCATCGACAAGCATGGCTTGCAGGACAAAAAATCCATCAAGGCAATTAACGAGTTGAACGAAATTTTTATTTTCTTCAAGTTCAGCCCGAAAATTTACGACCACATGGTAGGCCAGGCGCGCCGCTATATTGACGAAATTCGTCGCCTTGAGCGTCTGGTTATGGAAATCTGCGTTAAACAGGTAAAAATGTCGCGCAAGGATTTTCTGGAAAAATTTGCAGGCAATGAAACCAATCTGAAATGGGCTGCCTCCTTGACCAAAGGTAAATCCCCCTACAAGGAAGGCATGGAGACCTACAAAGATGACATCATGGCCATTCAGCGAAAAATCATTTCAATTAGCGAAACGCTGGGCATGGATATTGATAAAATCAAGGAAATCAACCGCGAACTTTCCATTGGTGAAGCCAAAGCGCGCCGCGCCAAAAAAGAAATGGTTGAAGCCAACCTGCGTCTGGTGATTTCCATCGCTAAAAAATACACCAATCGTGGTTTGCAATTTCTCGATTTAATTCAGGAAGGCAACATCGGTTTGATGAAGGCAGTCGATAAATTTGAATATCGTCGCGGTTACAAGTTCTCAACTTACGCCACCTGGTGGATTCGTCAGGCTATTACCCGCTCGATTGCTGATCAGGCCAGAACCATTCGTATTCCGGTGCATATGATTGAAACCATTAACAAGCTCAATCGCATTTCCCGCCAGATGCTGCAAGAAAAAGGCCGCGAGCCTACTCCTGAAGAATTGGGGCAACGTCTGGATATGCCGGAAGATAAAGTACGCAAGGTACTGAAAATTGCCAAAGAGCCTATCTCGATGGAAACCCCGATTGGTGATGACGAAGATTCGTCACTCGGCGATTTTATTGAAGATCCGAACATTGATTCACCGATTGAATCCGCTACTTTTACCGGCCTAAGCGAAGCCACACGCAATGTATTGGCAGGTTTGACTGCTCGTGAAGCGAAGGTATTAAGCATGCGTTTCGGTATCGATATGAATACCGATCACACGTTGGAAGAAGTTGGTAAACAGTTCGATGTAACACGTGAACGCATTCGACAAATCGAAGCAAAAGCACTGCGCAAACTTCGTCACCCTTCTCGCTCAGAAAATCTGAGAAGTTTTATCGACAACGATAATTAAACATTTCTGGCAAGGGCCCATAGCTCAGTTGGTTAGAGCAGTCGACTCATAATCGATTGGTCGTAGGTTCAAGTCCTACTGGGCCCACCATTAAAAGCAGACCCCGTGTTGGAAATCGAAGCAGACTCTGTGAAATTCAAAGAAGCCAGTTTAACACTGCTTAAAGGCGTGATTGATTTGGAAACTGCCAGAGCAAAAACCGCTAAAGCAGGTAAATAACAGTTAGCAAAATTAAAAAGTAATAGTCAAAAAAAGCCCGCGTCATTGCGGGCTTTTTTTGATTAAAAATCTATTAATACAAATCTCTATTTTCTAAAGCTCCCACAGTTTGGAAATGGGCACAGCAAGAATATTGGTTTGTTTATCGAGAAAAAAAGTCGCTTCGCCATCATAAAGCACCGCACCGCCCTGAAAAGCGCTGTCCGCTGTGACGGCGAGTTTTTGCAAACCTTTTGCATCGCTTGCGTTCGCGCTTGCGGCTGCTTTCACTTCAATACCCCAAACCTTGCCGTGATGTTCAATCACAATATCCACTTCGGTTTTGTCTTTATCTCTGAAATGGTAAAAGCGCGGTGGGCGTTGCATACAATCTGCCATTGCAATCAGTTGTTGTAACACAAACGATTCCAGCAAGTGCCCGAAGCGAGTGCGTTGTTCATTCCATTGCGTGGCATCCAGCTCCCCCAGCGTGGCTGCCAAACCGCTGTCAACAAAATGTAACTTGGGTGTTTTGACCAGTCGTTTGCTGCGGTTGTTATGCCAAGCGGGCAGTCGTCGAATCAAAAACAGGCGTTCAAGCACTATCAGGTAACGCTCAATGGTCGCTCTGGAATGACCCAGTGCATTCGAGAGTTCACTTTGATTCAGCAGTTGTGCCGGGCGGGCGGCAAGCAGCTCAAGCAGACGGAGCAAATCGCTGGCATCTTTCACTTGAGCAATGTCCCGAACATCGCGTTCGATAATGGATTGCAGATAATTCATCTTCCAGCGTTCAGCCCGATCACCCTCGCGAAAAACCGCTTCGGGGTAGCCGCCTGCCAGCAGCAGCTTAGGTAGTTCCGAGCGTTGCGACTTGCGCGAAGCGGTAATACGTGGCAACAAATTGCTGGCAAGGAAGTCCTCAAGAAAGTTGCCTTTCGCTTGTCTGAGTTCGGCAACGGTAAAGGGGTGCAAATACAAACACTCCATCCGACCTGCAAGTGAATCGGCCAGCCGTGGTAACTGAAGCAGATTTGCGGAACCCGTCAGCAGGAAGCGTCCGGGCTTTCGGTTCATATCGACGCTGTACTTGATCGCCAACACCAGCTCTGGCGCGCGTTGTACTTCATCAATCACCACGCGCTCAGGTAGATCATCGATAAAACCTTGCGGGTCGTTCAAGGCCAAATCCAGAAAGGCTGGATTATCAAGACTGACAAAATGACGATCAGGGTCACAGTGCATTGCCAGCGTTGATTTGCCACATTGGCGCGGCCCCAACAGGCAGACCACGGGCGTGTCAGATAAAGCCGTTTTCAACGCGGTACTCAGATACCGTGGCAGATAGGACTGTTGAGATGCCGACTTATTCATCATTGAGGCTACTTGTTATGGCTGTTTTATCGTCGGCTAATTGTAACCTCAATGCTCGGCTAATTGCCACATGCGACTTCGGCTAATTGCAACGTGGAAGCTCGTCCAATTGCTATGTGTTAAACAGGCTACTCCGCCAGAGGCAATTCGGCTTGTCGCCAATCTGTGGGTTAGTGTGTGCATGCTGGTTATTCGTGCTGATTACGGCAGTACCGATTCTTGCTGGTTATGTGCTACAAAAGGGGCTGGCGGAAAAACAACAATCTGACGTGAGGCAATTATGAAAGCCATACATATTCAATGGTTTTTATCGTTTATTTTTTTGAGCCTGGGTGGTTGGGCAATGCTTGCTCCAGACATGGTTGAAGCGCTTGTTTTGAAACCTGAACATTACATTGGAACACAGGCAAGCCATTTGTTCGTTGCCTGTTTTGGAGCACAGGCGGTGCTTTGCGGCATTGTGATTCTAATGTCGCGTTTTACACCTCACACCTTTTTGGTGTTTGGTTTTTTTGCTTCCTTCCCGTTTTTTGCATTCAACTATTATTTCTATTTTGTTCAGCAAATATTTACTGACTGGATGCTGCTGGATTTTGTAGGCAACATCGGCATATTAGTGTGTGGTGTTGTCGGTTATAAACTGAGTTTGCGTGAGCAAAATCACGCCGAAGCAAGTTCTGAATAACGCACAAACACATTGTTGATGGGTAAAACAGATGGCCAATATCCGCGAACGCAGCCTGAGTGCTAATGGGCTGAATTTTGCCGTAACCGAAGCTGGCTCGGCCGACAAGCCGCTGGTGCTATGCCTGCACGGGTTTCCCGAATGCTCGGCATCGTGGCGCTTTCAATTACCTGTGCTGGCCGATGCGGGTTATTACGCCGTCGCGCCAGATTTGCGTGGCTACGGTTTTACTGGTGGCCCTAAAACGGTAGATGCCTATCGGCAGAGTGTGTTGGCGCAAGATGTCGCTGCACTCATTCATGCACTTGACCATCAACAGGCAATATTGATGGGGCATGACTGGGGTTGTGCGCTCACCTGGCAAGTGGCACGTTGTTATCCCGAACTTATTCGTGCGGTGGTGGGTTTGTCTGTGCCCTATGGTGGCCCTGCACCTGAGCCACCAACTGATGCCATGCGCAGACTTTTTCAAGATGGCTTTTTCTACATGCTCTATTTTCAAAAGCCGGTTTTACCTGAACAGGAACTGGAAGCTGATATTACCCACAGCTTGCGACTGATTTTTCACGGCATTTCTGCCGCAGGTATGGGCGATTACATACTGCGCCCTGATCAAACGGGCTTTCTGCAATCCATGAGTACACCCAAAACACAGCCTGCATGGATGACGGAACATGATTTGGCACATTATACCGCGCGTTTCACTCATAGCGGTTTTACTGGCCCACTGAACTGGTATCGTGCGATGGATGCTTCATGGGAGGAAAGCCGCCATGACAGCAACTGGCGTATTTCCATGCCTACCCTGTTTATTGCAGGTCGTCAGGACCCGGTGATTGCTTTCAACAAAAAAGCCATGCAGCGCATGGGGGATTATTTCGATCACTTGCAAACGGTATTGCTTGACAACTGTGGCCACTGGACACAAATGGAACAGGCAGAACAGGTGAACATCGAAGTATTGAAATTTTTGCAAGCGGTAGCGCAATGATGAAATCAGCTAACAAGCTCAACAAGGCAGTTCACACCCTTTATCACTTTGATATTTACGAAGCATCAAGCAAGTTACGCCCTGTTCATATACGCCTTGCGATTCTACTTTCTTTGGCCTTGCCCCCTACAGGGCTTTTGATATTTTTTTTCGCAAGCGATTCACTGTTAAGTGATCACACTTATTCCTTCACCAATTTTGCAAGTTCACCACGCGTTGCTCTGGAAGGCAGTCAAACTTTGCTGATGCTGATGATTGGCATGGTTTTATTTCACCAGTTACTCAATGCAGCACTTGCGCCCATTGATTTATGGGTGCGCTCGAAACATGAAAACAAGCCTATCGCATGGGAAGATTGTTTTGTGTTTTCACTTGCCAGCGGCCTGATTGGTGCAACAGGCATTGTGTTGATTAACACGCCGCTCGCCAACTGGCTGGTTGAACTCACTGATCATTTGCTCACGCTGTTTAATACGCTGGAACCGATTACCACCATTCCTTTTGTTTATTTGGTACTGCTGGTTTATGTGCTCGATGATGTTTTCTTTTACATCGGCCATCGCCTTGCACATAACGTGCGGGTTATCTGGAAGCTCGGGCACATGCAGCACCACCGCCCGCCCCGCTTAACCTCTGCCACCAGTTGCGCTGATTATCCTTTATTTTTTCTCGATGGCGGTGGCGGCTCTTTTGTTTCAAACATTTTGGGGAAAGCGGTTTTTTTCAAACTCTTTTCAGAGGTCAATGCCGAACAAGCCTTGAGTGCTGCCTTGATTATCGCTTCGCTTCGCATCATCAATCATTCCGTATCGCATTCCTATGCGGCTTATTTACTTTTTTCAAAAAATAAATATCTCGCATGGCTGGAAAATTTTTTTGTCACAGGCCGTATTCATTACACCCATCATTCAAAATGGCCTGAACATAATGTGGCTTCGGGTTGTAATTTTGCAGCGCAATTTGTGTGGCTTGACAAACTGATGGGCACTTACGCAAAGCCTAGCCATGCGATTCCTGAAACAGGTTTGTTTCACGAAACACGCCCACCCGGGAATCCAATCAAAGTTGCGCTTGATCAATGGATTAAACTGGGCAGGGAGCTCTATTTTAATTCGCCCAAATACTGGCTGAAAATTTTATTCGGCGATCCCAGTTACGAACCGCCTGTTCCTGCGTTGCAATAAACCGTTTAACCAAACTCATATTCACTGAAGTCAGGGTGCTTCATACTGTCGCGAAATTCTCGCGGCCCCCAAGGCCATGACAAGGCAATACCCGCATCGCTGATATACCAACTGGAACACCCTGACATCCACACTGTTCCTTTCATGGCCTCTACGAGTTCCTTGTTAAATTGATCGCACGCTTGCTGACTTGGCACCATGTAGCCAATGTTGGAAGTTCGATAATGTTCCAGACATTTAATAATGTAACTGCTTTGCGATTCTGCGGTAGAAATCAGTGAAAAATTGCCAACTGGCGCATTGGGGCCTTGCAGCATAAACAAATTTGGAAACTCAGGCATGGCAATGGTGCGATAGGCTATCGGCCCTTGCTTCCACACTTCTGCCAAGGTTTTTCCATGCAAGCCCTGAATCTGAATCGGACGCATATAGGCTTGTGTATCAAAGCCTGTTGCAAAAACAATTACATCGAGTTCATGCAAGGTGCCATCTTCACAACGAATTCCGTTTCGTTCGAAGTGTTGAATGGGCGAAGTTTCAAGATGCACATTGGGTTTTTGCAAGGCTTTGTAATAATTATCTGAAACAATCATGCGTTTGCATAAGGGCTGATAATCGGGTGTCAGTTTTTTCCGAAGTGCCTTGTCTTTCACTGAAAGCTGAAGATTCAGTTTAACAATGGTCTCAATCAGTTTGCGTTCCCAACTGTTACGCGTACAGGCGAGGCCACCCCGATCAAACGCTTCATCAAATACAGCACGCGCCACCTTGCGATACAACGGAAATTTTCTCGCAAGCAATTTGTCTATCTCACCATATTCCCTGTTCGGCAAAGGAAAAATCCACTGCGGTGTTCTTTGAAAATTCACCACACTTTTGGCTATTTCAGACACAGGCATAATGACTTGTGCCGCTGTAGAGCTGGTGCCAATCACACCCACGCGTTTTCCTGTTAGATTGATGTCATGGTTCCAGCGCGCCGTGTGAAAGCTGTCGCCTTCAAAGGTATCCATGTTTTTAAATTGTGGAATCACCGGATGATGCAACACACCACAGGCGGTAATGATGAAATCAAATTCAAGTCCGCTTGCGTGATTGGTATCAACCTTCCATGTGCCCGCTTCAAATACCGCACGGGTAACTTCGGCATTGAATTGAATCAAGTTATCCAGCGCATAATCCTGAGTGACTTTCTCGAAATAAGCGCGAATATCCTCCCCGCGTGACATGCGTTTATCCCAGCTTTCCCTTGGTGCAAAACTGTAGCAATAGCTCAGGGAAGGCACATCACAGTGCAAACCCGGATAGGTGTTTTCTCTCCAGGTGCCACCCACTGCAGCGGCTTTTTCAAAAATAGTGATGTGCTGATAGCCCGCTCTTTTCAGCTTGATGCCCATTAAAATGCCGGACATGCCCGCACCAATCACCAATACGCGCGGCTGTCTGTTCGGGTTTGCTGCAAGTGTCATATTCTTTTCCCCTCGCTATTGAATAGCGCAACTGGTCTGACCAGTTGCCATCTTAGGGGAAGTCAGACAAAGAGGGAAGCGCTAGCCTTTGATGGTTTGCAGCATGTCGAGCGTGCGAATCTGGAATTCATCAGACACCTGCCTGACTTCATCGACAAACAAACCCAGATTCACATTCAAGCTGAACTTCAAAGGCTGATGAATATCCTGAAAAAAATCATCGAAATGATGGGGAATAATCACTTGCGGGGACAGCCTGTGCAAAATGCGGCGAGTGTAGTCTCTGGTAAAACTTCGGCCTGAAATACCCGCCAGAAAATAATCAACATTGTGATGAATCACCTGGTCATCAATCAGATTGGCGCTGCCCTGATGATAAAAACTCACGCCCGCTACCTTGATGTGTATACCGTACACTTGGCCACAGCGATAATTTCCTGCGTTCAGGTGTTCCATGTGCTCACAACAAATCTCACCCTCAGAGGGCACGGCCAAACCCAGAATCAGTTTTGAATGCAGGCTTTCAATGAAGGTGACTTCAAAAGGCCCCAGCTCGTAGGTTTGTTTGCACACCACTTCGGTGTGTTTATCGGCCAAACCATACAAGGCCATCAAATTTTTCAGCGAAGAAGAACCATAGACTTGCGCACCGTAAAGTTTGGTGATTTCGGGAATGTCCATCGCGTGATCGAAATGTGTGTGACCACACACGACGGCATCAGCTTTATCGACACAGTTTTTGATGGTATCCGATGCCGGTTCCACATAGGCACGCAACAAGGTGGTTTTAAGATTCGGGCGAGTAAAATAAGGATCAACCAGCAAGGTGTAGCCTTCATAATCAAAGCGAAAACCTGCCGTACCCAACCATTGCAAACTCAAGCCCGCAGGCAAGCGGTTGTTATGCTTCGACCAGTTAAAATCCGCAAGCGTGCTTTGGTCATTAACATGTCTTTGCTCAGGACTAAGCAGAAGCCGAAATAAATCTGTCCACTGTGATGGTTGGAATGCCATGTTACGCCCTCGTTTTATTTCAGATGTTTCATCAACCGAGTTGTACCGACAACATCGAAAGCGAACCACCCTCAATGCCTTCAACAGGAAAGCTGACAGGGTCGTTTTCATGAGCACTACCAAGCACATAGAGCAAAGGCAAATAGTGCTCTGCTGTAGGGATAGATAAATGTGCCGCTTCTCCCAGATTTTGGTAATGAATAAGCGCTTCAACCTGATTGCGCTGAATCAACTGCTTCACAGTATTTTCAAACTCATGCGCCCAAGTGGTCGTATTGCTTTGAGAACGCCCCCAGTCATAACGAGCAAGATTGTGTACCACATTGCCACTGCCAATAATCAACACACCTTGCTCTCTTAAAGTGGCAAGTTGTTTGCCCACATCAAAATGTTTTTGTGCATGGTGTGTCGCGTCCATACTGAGCTGCACCACAGGAATATCTGCTTCAGGAAACAGGTGATACAACACGCTCCATGCACCATGATCCAGACCATAGCTTTCATCCAGAACCACTGTCACTGTGTCTTTCAACACCGCTTGTACACGCAAGGCCAGCTCAGGGCTACCAGGTGCGGGATACTGAATTTGATAGAGCGCTTCAGGAAAACCGCCAAAATCATGGATGGTTTTGGGCTGGCGCGCACTGCATACGAAACTACCTCTGCCGTACCAGTGTGCGGAAATCATCAATATGGCTTGAGGACGAGGCAGCGTCTTGCCCAGTTGCTGCCATGCCTGTGTCCATTGATTGTCTTCAATCACATTCATCGGGCTTCCATGCCCAATAAATAATGCAGGTAAACGATTCACTATGTTTTCCTTTCTTAATCAGGGCAATAATTTCAGCACTTTGTCTCGCACAAGGTTATCCAGCGCATAACGTCCACCGCCCTGTATGGCCAAGGCCAAGCTCGCGGCAAACAATACCAGTGCATACTCATAGCCACCCTTGGCAGCAAAAAAACCACTGCCAAGATGCACCGTCATCGCCACCAGCATGGTGAACGCATTCACCAATCCCGCAGGGCGTGTTAGCAAGCCAAGCACCAATGCCAGGCCACCAAAAAACTCGGCACTGCCTGCAAGAAAAGCCAGTAAAAACCCTGCTTCAATCCCTATGCCAGACAACCACTGACCGATGAACACACCCTGGCTCATCCACTGACCTGTGGCTTCCAGTCCATAACCACCAAACCAGCCAAACAACTTTTGTGCACCATGTGCCATCAGCGCAATACCGACTGGAATACGCAAGATGGTTGCTGAAAGGCTGTTCTCGTTTTGCAAACTATATTCCACGATTTTCTTGATCATTGTTGTTCTCCTCAATTTGAGTTGGTTTGGGTTTTCACTTTGGTTTGCACCAAATTCAGGCACATTGTATTTATCATTGACAGGTATAAATACGGTTTTTATTGAAAATTTCAATCTATTGGCTCTGCCGGAATCATTTTTACAACGCAAAAAAAAGCCCGCCAATGAAACATTGACGGGCTTTTTAAAGCTGGATTACAACTACTCGGCTACAATGTTTTCAGCATTAGGGCCTTTGGCACCTTGTGTTACGGTGAAGCGTACTTTCTGACCCTCACGCAAGGTTTTAAAACCAGTACCCTGAATAGCGGAATGATGTGCAAACACATCAGGACCATTGTCTCTGGCGATAAAACCAAAGCCTTTTGTTTCGTTGAACCACTTAACGGTTCCAGTAACTGTCTCGGACATAATTTTTCCTGTATTTTTGATGATAAAAAACCCATCCGGCTTTTAACCCAAATGAGTTGCCGGTTGATAATGGTGCTAAAACTTCGTGAATTCGGGACAAGGAACTTTTTGGAAGGACTTGTTAGGAAAAATCAGATGTAGCACGGCCGCTACCAACCGTCGGCGCACTATACAGCTATCGCGGCATAAATACAGCTTCCCCGTACTAATTTTATCGGGAATTTTTATCAAGTTTTGGAATATTGGCAGCAATCGTGTTCAAGACCGACAGAAACTTCACCACCCCCACGCTCACACCAGGCTTGCCGCTATTCATAATCCCCACAGAAATATCACGCTCCGGGTCAGCCAAACCCACCACATTGATGAAACCAATATGCCCAAAAGCCTTGGGGGTATCGTTGCCATACAGACTGAGATATTTCCTGCCCAGCATAAAACCCTGACTGTATTTGATGGGAATACCAATCATTCTGTCCACGCCATCGCGCTGCGGTTTGATAGCCTGTTTGACAGTTTCAGGCTTGAGCACCTGTACACCATTCAAGCTGCCCCCACGCAACAACATCTCGTAAAAACGTGAGGTTTCTTCTGCCGTACCGATAATGTTGGCTGAAGGAATAATCCCCGTGAGAAATTTTTCATCGTTTGAAAGCTCAATCGCTTCTTTATAGGAAACACCGAGCAAACGCTTTACATACAGTTCTTCAATCGGTTTGGGGAAAGGAATCCCCGTATACACATGCGGTGCAACCTGTTTCGCCAGCTCGGGCGCTACGCCGTAGTTAAAATACGTGAAACCCAGAGGCTGCAAAAAGTATTTGGCAAGATAATCACGAATGGTCATGCCTGTTATTTCGCGCACAAGCTCGGCAAATATAAATCCGCCTGAAAGCGCGTGATAGCCAAGGTGCTTTCCTGCTTTCCACCTGGGTTGGGTTTTTTGAAACATCAAGCGGGCAAATTCATAATCCTGCAATCTGCTTAAATCCAGCGCTTCGGGCGGCATGGTTGGCACACCCGCTTCATGCGATAACACCTGACTCACCAAAATATGGCGTTTACCGCCCTCTGCAAATTCAGGCAGGTATTTACAGAGCGGATCATCAAGTTCAAGTAATCCGTTTTCTGCCATGTGATGAATCACCATAGCGGTTATCGCTTTCGATGCAGAAAACAAATTAAACAAAGAATCCGGTGTTGCTTGAATTTTTTCAGTGTTTAACGCTGCATCAGGCTCATGACCATGCGTATGACCAATGGCACGATTGATAATGATTTTGCCATTCCTGCGAATACAAATGGAAATGGCCGGGTGAATGCCGGATTGGTAGAAATCGATAACCGCATTCCAAATGGCATCGATGGACGCTTGCGTTAAACCCGCTTCTTCGGGATGACACTCTGAGTGCGTATCAATACTGCTGACGGTCTCAGGCTTGCTTATCTGAATATTCCGATTACCCAACATAACAAAACCCCTTTTAATCTAAAGGGGCATGTTATATCGATAAGTACAAATAAAAGCTAGAAGCCTTTGATTTCCGCAAAACGATTACGGTGATAACCCTGATTACCGTAGCAGGCTTCCAATACACGGGCGCGTTTCAGATATAAACCTGCATCGAATTCATCGGTCATACCAATACCGCCGTGCATTTGAATCAACTCGTTCGACATCAGATGAATAAAATCACCCACCTTGCATTTGGCCAGTGATGCCATCTCATCAAGATTATTCGCACCCGCATCGATGCTCTGCAAAGCTGCTTCGGCACAGGAACGCGCCAATTCCTTTTGACCAAAAAGTGCCGCCGCTCTATGTCCCAAAGCCTGAAAGGAGCCAATCACCGCACCAAACTGCACGCGGGTTTTGAGATAGTCCAAAGTCATTTCAAACGCCTGTGAAGCAGTGCCCAGCATGTCCATCGTCATGCCTGCGCGTGCTCTGTCAAGAATGTTTTCCAGAACATCGTAAGCTTCATTCGTTTTTCCGAGCACATCATTTTCAGAAACACGTACATTGTTGAAGTTCACTTTGGCATAACCACGACTGTCTGTGGTGTACAAACGTTCGCGTGAAACACCTTGTGCATCAGCCTTAACCAGAAACAGGCTGATACCTTTTTTATCACCCGCTTTACCCGCAGTACGCGCAACTACAATAAAAGTGGTAGCTGCCATACCTTCCAGAACAAAGGTTTTTTCACCATTCAGAACAAAATGGCTGCCTTCTTTTTTAGCTGACAACGCAATTTTTTCAGGTGCATGATGTGAGCCTTCTTCCAAAGCCAGGGTCACAATTTCTTTTCCCTCAGCAATCGCAGGTAACAGATGATGTTTTTGCTGCTCATTTCCTGCTAACAACAATGCGCTTGCGCCAACATAAGCTGATGCAAACAAGGGGGAAGCCACCAGTTGCTGGCCAAGCTGTTCCAGAATGATGCCGAAGGTGAGATAACCCAAATCAGAACCACCGTACTGTTCAGGTACAAGAATACCTGCCCAGCCCATATCAACAATGTGTTGCCACGTTGCCTGATCAAAACCCAGTGCGTTATTGCTGTCACGCATGGCGCGAAATTTTTTGACAGGATTTTCTTTTATCACCCAGGCACTGGCCTGATCTTTAATCATGCTTTGTTCTTCATTTAATGCTGCCATGATTGCTTAACCTTTTTGTGTTGTTTCGGGAAGGCCAAGAATATTCTTGGCAATAATGTTGTTCTGGATTTCATAAGAGCCGCCGTAAATTGACATCGCCTTGCCCCCCAGCCAACTGCGCACCGCTTTCAATTCCTCTTCAGAGTAATGATCGCCTTCCCAACCCAGACCCTGTGAACCCATGATTTCTACCATCAATTCTGCACGGGTTTGTGCAACACGGGTGGCGGAATTTTTCAGAATTGATGCAGTTGCACTCACCTGCACATTACCTTTGGCTTCAGCCATAATGCGTGCAATGGTCAAACGATGCGCTTTGGCATCCATCATGTATTGCGCCAAACGCAAGCGTAAATCAGGGTCGTCCAAACGACCTTGCTCATCTTCACCCACGTATTTTTTGGCAATATCAGTCAGAGAATCACGAGCACCCAACGCCGCACCCGGACCATTATCTCCTGTCTGACTTTGACGTTCATGTTGTAACAAGCGCTTACCCAGACTCCAGCCATCATTCAAGGTGCCAAGCAGTTCATCCTTTTCTGCACGTGCATTGTTGAAAAACATTTCACAAAAATCAGAGTTCCCGCCAATCAATTTAATCGGGCGCGCTTCTACACCCGCCTGATTCATGGGGAACATTAAAAAACTGATGCCATCACGTTTGGCAACATCCGGATTGGTTCTCACCAAAGCACCACACCAGTGCGCTTTGTCGGCACCGGAGGTCCATACTTTTTGCCCGTTAATCAACCAGTGGTCACCTTTATCTTCTGCTTTGGTTGAAAGCGAAGCCAAATCAGAACCTGCGCCGGGTTCTGAATAACCCAAACACCAGAAATGTTCCCCGCTTGCCATTTTGGGAAGATGGCGTGCTTTTTGCGCTTCAGTACCGTATTCAAGAATGGTGGGGCCAACCATCGTCACCCCCATACCTGCCAACACGGGAATCGGATTAAACGCGCCGATTTTTCCCATTTCATCCTGAATAATGGACACCTGCTTATGCGTTAATCCCGCCCCACCGTATTGTTTTGGCCAGGTGGGCGCACCCCAGCCTTTCTCTGCCAAACGCTTGCGCCAGTTCTCGGCATCTTCTGCCAAAGCACCACCAATGTTTTCACCCAATCTGAGTTCGGCCGCTTTTCCACTTAACGATTTCGGGAAATTGTCAGCAAGCCATGAACAAACTTCTTTTTTAAAGTTTGCTGCTTCTTCTTGTGTCATTGCCATAAGTTGGCTCCTTTTTTTATTGTTGATTTGTGTTTATTGATTTGGCTTTCTATTGATCTTTTTGAGCGCGTTTCTTGATCATGGCCTGCATATAAGACCACCCTTCTGTGGCATTGCTCATATCAAGCAATTCCGCTTTTCTTGCAAGCAAATCTTCGTAAGTCACATCTGCGCCGAAATGCAAATCCTGATTGTTGTACATGGCGGCCACCGAAAACATGCCATTGCCCGCATGAAAAATTTTTCCTGTTGGTGCATCTTCGCTGCACATTAACAACACAGCGGGGGTGACCAGTTTGGGGTGCGACATCGGGTCAGGGTTATCCAAATCCAGATTGCGCCCCGGGATGGTATTAATCAAGCGTGTCGCTGCGGCAGGTGCCAGTGCATTCACACAAATGTTCTTGCTGCGTCCTTCAATCGCCAGCACATTCATTAAACCAATCAGGCCAGTCTTGGCCGCACCATAATTGGCCTGCCCGAAATTGCCATAAATACCTGAGGTAGAGCTGGTCATCACAATTCTGCCCCAGCGTTTTTCATACATAATCGGCCATGCTGCGTGAGTCACGTAAGCCGAGCCATTCAAATGCACATTAATGAGTATGTCCCAATCTTCCAGCGTTAAATTCCTGAAGGATTTATCACGCAAAATACCCGCGTTATTCACCAGAATATCCACCGTGCCAAAGGCTGCTACCGCATCATCAATAATCGATTTCGCACCTGCCTTGTCAGCAACCGAAGCCTTGTTGGCAATGGCAATACCACCGGCGGCCTTGATTTGTGCTACCACTGCATCGGCCATGTCACTCCTGCCCTGACCATCACCACTGCCGCCCAAATCATTCACCACCACTTTGGCACCACGGCGCGCGAATTCCAGTGCATGTGCCTTGCCCAGACCGCCACCTGCTCCGGTAATGACCACCACTTTATCTTTGAATTCACTCATATTGTGCTCCTTGAAGATGTTCTTCTCGTCTTGAAAAAAGGAGCACTATGATATTGCCTGATAGCAAAAGTGATAAGGGAAAAGCCCTGCTTGCCTGACTAAGCATTACAAGTGTCAGAAAATGATGAATCTATGGAAAACTTGCCTAAAACGGTGGCCTTACATAAACTGAGCAGTTACTGCGCATTGGTTTTCGAGCCACGAGTAAATTAGAAAATAAAAGTACAAATACCCAAATATAAGAACAAAAATGTCGATTTGTTTTCAGGAAATCATTATGACTCAACCCTTTTCAGGCAAAGGAAGTGCCATCAGGTTTTTTATCTTGTTACCTGTGTTACTGGTGGTAAGTGCGTGCGATATGTTACTTGGCACGGATTCCAGCCCCGGCATTCCCAAAGATAACCCCGGTATTAATGCAAGCCTCCCGGCCGAATTTCCCGCCAATCGTAACGGCAATACGCAAAGAATCACTGTCGCTCAAAGATGGAATCAATCTTGCCCTGACAATCAGGCCTGCACACCGTCACCCAAAGGCAGGCTCGAATATACCTATGACACAGGTCGCCTTGATTCAGTGATAGAACGCAGAAGTGATGCAAGCAGTAATCAGGTAAGCTACAGGCAGTACTTTTACTCCAGCACAACTCGTCTTGATAAGGTAGCGGTTGCAAAAAACAGCACTTCCAACTTTCATACGCTGCACCATTATACCTATGATGATGAAGATGACCCTTCCGACTTCAAAGCTGATCCGGTCAATGGCTATACCGCCAATTCCAATGCCAACAAACTCAGGTTGGAATATATCTGCAAGAAATTGAATTTCGACGCATCAGATATAGACAATATCGAATGTACCCGTGATGGTCGTGACCCTGATGATTCAGACACCATCGAATATTTCCAGGCAGATGAAGTGATTGCCTATATCTATTACGCCAATGGTTATCTCTACAGAAAAGAGTTCGATGTTGATAACAGTGGCACTATCGACCACCAGAAAATCTATCACTATTCCAGCCAGCAGCTACTGACCAGAGTTGATACCGACAATCATTACGATGGTGTGATAGATGAGCGTTATCGCTATGTACGTGACAATGATAATGTTCTGAGAGCCTTTCTCGATAACGGTTTCGATGTCGGCAGAACCAGAGGCACGGATATAACCGTCTCCTATCGCCTTGGCAGCAGTGATGAAGTCACCAGAGAGTGCTACTTCGCTACAGACAGGCTTGAAAAACGCGTATCAGGTTTGTGGGAAGAGGGTAACTGTACCAATAGCAGTCGTCAGAAGTTTCACTGGGATTTTACATGGGAAAACGGTAGCTGCTGGGCTGGCGGGCTGGATGATATTGACCCCGAAGCTCGGGCAATTAACTACCTGTGTAAAGAATAGCAAGCGCTGTATTCCTCACTTACAATACAAAAAGGCGCTTCCAGCGCCTTTTTTATTTCCATACAAGATGACCAATTAGATAAAGCAACTGTGACAACACATCATACCCAGGATTACATACAGTGGTTCAGACGAGCCGCTCCCTATATCAACACCCATCGTGGCAAGATTTTTGTGCTATGGCTGGGGGGTGAATGTATCGTGCACGAAAACTTTGCCAACATTGTGCACGACATCAATTTGCTGCATAGCCTGGGCATTAGACTGGTGCTTGTGCATGGCACGCGCAGTCAGATTGATCAGGCCTTGCCCAATAGCAAATTTCATCAGGGTTTACGCATCAGTACCTTCGAAGATATGGACACCATTTGCAGGGAAACCGCGCTGGTGCGCTATCAAATAGAATCCATGTTCTCATTGGGTATAGCCAATTCACCGATGCAGAATGCGGCCATCACCATCAGCTCTGGCAATTATGTCAGCGCAAAACCACTCGGGGTGATTGACGGTGTGGATTACGAGCACACAGGGACAGTACGAAACATCAATAGCAAGGCGATTATCTCGCTGCTCGATACCAAGCAAATCGTTTTGTTATCCAACATCGCCTATTCAGGCACGGGAGAAATTTTCAACCTGATGTCTGAGCAAGTGGCCAAACAGGCAGCGATTGCTTTGGGTGCAGATAAACTCATTTACTTCACATCGAGTGAAGGCTGTCTCGACAAACAGGGAAAACTGTTACGCGAACTCAGCTCTGCAAATTCCACGCTTGATGTACAGGAAGCACAGCAACCCTTGTTTCGCTACTGTAGCGAGGCTTGCGAACACGGTGTCAACAGAGCGCATGTGATCAACTACGAAAATGATGGTGCACTGATTAAAGAGCTGTTTACGACTGATGGTTCAGGCACCCTCATCAGCAAACAACCTTATGAAAATTTAAGACCAGCCGTATTGAATGATGTGGGTGGTATATTGGAACTGATTGAACCCCTTGAACTGCAAGGTGTTCTGGTTAAAAGGTCGCGTGAAATTCTCGAAAATGAAATTGATTGCTTTACCGTGATTGAAAGAGACGGTCGAATCATTGCCTGCGCTGCGCTTTATCTTTATCCGGAAAAATCTCTGGGTGAACTCGCTTGCATCTGTGTAAGCAAGGATTACCAGAACGAAGACCGAGGTGAAAAACTACTCGCTTTTGTTGAAAAGCAGGCCAACATACTCAAACTGGAGAAAATTTTTGTGCTCACCACACAAGCTTCGCACTGGTTTCTCGAAAGAGGTTTTACCAAAGCCAGCATTGATGACTTACCTCTGAAAAAGCAAACACTTTATAATTTTCAAAGAAACTCACTTATCTTTTTAAAATCCATAACATAAACAGGCAGTCGAATGAATAACAACGATACCAGAAAACATTCTTCACAAATTGTTGACGGCATTGCACAGGCACCCAGCCGCGCCATGCTGCGCGCAGTTGGTTTTTCCAGTGAAGATTTTCAAAAACCACAAATCGGTATTGCTTCCACCTGGAGCATGGTGACACCTTGTAATATGCACATTAATGAACTGGCAGAAGAATCTGCCAAAGGTGCCGATGCAGCAGGTGGCAAGGCCGTTATCTTCAATACCATCAGCGTTTCAGATGGTATTTCAAACGGTACGGAAGGCATGAAGTATTCATTGGTGAGTCGTGAAGTGATTGCCGATTCCATCGAAGCGGTTGCAGGTTGTCAGGGTTTTGATGGCTTGGTCACCATCGGCGGTTGTGACAAAAACATGCCTGGCTGTTTGATTGGTCTGGCCAGACTGAATCGCCCCTCTGTCTTTGTGTATGGTGGAACCATTCAACCTGGGAAAAACCGTACTGATATTATTTCTGTATTTGAAGCGGTCGGTGCGCATGCAAAAGGCAGTCTCGGAGAAATCGAATTACAACAAATAGAGGAAACCGCCATTCCAGGCCCGGGCTCCTGTGGCGGCATGTACACCGCCAATACCATGGCTTCTGCGATTGAAGCGCTTGGCATGAGCCTGCCGAACAGTTCTGCACAAGAAGCAATTTCGCGCAGTAAAAAACTTGACTGCCAGCACGCAGGTGCCGCAGTGATGAATTTGTTAGAGAAAAACATCTGCCCTTCAGACATTATGACCAAAAAAGCATTTGAGAATGCCATTACTGTGGTCATTACTCTCGGTGGTTCAACCAATGCTGTATTACATTTAATTGCCATGGCTCATGCCATTGGTGTTGAACTGGGGCTTGAGGATTTTGAACGCATTGGCGCAAAGACACCGATGCTCGCCGACCTTCGTCCAAGCGGAAAATACTTTATGTCGGAACTGGTCGCCATTGGCGGTATTCAACCGCTGATGAAGATGTTGCTTGATGCGGGCTATTTACATGGCGATTGCCTGACAGTCACAGGCAAAACCGTGTCAGAAAATCTTGCCGATGTGCAACCTTATCCCAAAGATCAGAACATCATTCATGCTCTGGAAAACCCCATCAAGGCTGAAAGTCATCTGGTTATTTTACGTGGAAATCTTGCACCAACGGGTGCGGTTGCAAAAATCACTGGCAAGGAAGGCTTGGTATTTTCAGGGAATGCGCGTGTGTTTCATTCAGAAGAAGAAACTCTCAAAGCCATTCTTGATGGTACGGTAGTCGCAGGCGACGTTCTGGTTATACGTTACGAAGGCCCCAAGGGCGGCCCGGGCATGCGTGAAATGCTTAGCCCCACTTCTGCGATTATGGGTAAAGGTTTGGGTAATGACGTTGCACTGATTACCGATGGTCGTTTCTCCGGCGGCAGTCACGGCTTTGTTGTCGGCCATATTACACCCGAAGCTGCCGAAGGCGGGCCTATTGCGATTATCGAAGATGGTGATCAAATCACCATTGATGCAGATAACAAGGTCATCAATGTGAAGCTAAGTGAAACCGAAATCAAACAACGTCTTGCCCGTTGGCAGGCACCCAAACCCCGCTACACCAAAGGTTTGCTAGCCAAATATGCGCTCACCGTCAGCTCCGCTTCGGAAGGTGCAGTCACCGATAAACTGTAAACTTACTCACTGGAACTTATCATGTCGCTTGGTAGCCAAATTTCAGCACAGCTTGCACAGATACTCAGCTCGGATCAGCTGCTTGCGTTTAAACGCAGCGTGAGTGAGTTGAATCGCAAGCGACGTGGCCAAACCCATGAAGTGCTGTTCTTTCACAAGGTCGATGACCCTTACAGCTACTTGTTATTACAACTGCTGCAACGCCTGATGGGCGATTTCGACATCAAGGTAAAACCGCGCATTGTGAGTGAGCTGGATATAAGCATGAATCCAGAGCCTGAATTGCTGAATGCGTGGTCGCTGAAAGATGCGCACTTTCTTGCACAAGCCTTTCAACTGGAGTTTCCCGAACAGGTCAACTTCCCTGATAAACATTTATGCAAACGTGCAGAAAAAATTTTATTGAGCAGCGAACAATCAGACAGCTTCTTAAAATTTGCGCTGGATGTAAATCATGCACTTTGGAAAGAAGGCGAAAGCGCGATTCACAGGCTTGAACAGGAAGTCGGTCATATCAGCGATGAACAACATGAATATCTGGTAAAACGCAGCCAGAATCAGTTAAGAAAAAAAGGTCATTATCTCAGTGGCACACTTTTTTATGCAGGGGAATGGTATTGGGGCGCAGATCGCATTCTACATCTTGCCAAACGCCTTTATAGCCTGGGCATTGCCAAAACTTCGGTTGATCTCAACAGCTATGACTATCCCGCTACACCCCTGGTTATCTCTGAAAACAAGCGCACATTGCCACTGGATTTTTATTTTTCATTTCGCAGTCCTTACTCCTATCTGGCCTGTCAACGCCTGCTCGCGCTGAAAAACAGATACAACTTGCAGGTCAATGTGTTACCCGTATTGCCGATGGTGATGCGCAACCTGCCTGTTCCTCGCGCAAAAAAAATGTACATCTTTCTCGATGCCAAACGCGAAGCCAATCGCTACCACCTGCCTTTTGGCAAATGTGTTGATCCGCTCGGCAAAGGTGTGGAACGCGCAATGGCCATTTTCCCGCTCGCACAAAAAAATAATCTTGCGCTGGAATATATTGCCAGCATTTCCTCAGGTACATGGGCGCAAGGCCAGAACCTGGAAGAAGATGCTGCCTTGCAGACGCTGGTAGAACGTGCGGGGCTTGACTGGCAGGAAGCGCGTCAATATCTGCACGACACAAGCTGGCAAACTCTGGCAGAAAATAATCGCCAACAACTGCATCAACTGGGTTTTTGGGGCGTACCCTGTTTTCACTATGGGCAGCTTGCCTTCTGGGGGCAAGATCGTCTTTTCTTGCTGGAACAACAGCTCTCTGGAAATTAATGCAAGCACTTTCACTGCAAGCTTTTCTGAAACTGCTCAACCACAGTATTGCGCTGATTTTTCTGGTTCTGGTTGGCTTATGGCTAGGCATAAAACTGGAAGTTGTACAGAACCTTTATACTGGAGCGGATTTTTTTACTTATATCGATGTTGTGCGTTCACAGCTGAGTCTTGATTTGGCACTGTTACTGATATTTTTTGTAAATGCCTACAACAAAACGTCCAGACTGGCTTCAGGCTCAAATGCGCTGTTGTTTTTTATCAGCACTTTTTATTTTCTGAAACTGACTGGTCTTTACGCTTACACCTATGACAGCACGCCCTGGGGCATGATTACCTATGGCAGCTTTTTGTTACAGATTCCCTTTTCGGGTGAGTGGCTTAGCACATTGGTTTATATCACACTCCCTGCTTTGCTATTGCTGTATCTGTGCTTTGAAACCAGCAAGTCCAAAAAATTACGCTGGCCTGCTGTCAGTGTGAGCTTACTCGTCCTGCTGGCATGTGTACCGCCGATACAGCAGCAAATTCCTTCCAGCATTGCCTATCACCCCTATATTTACAGTGTTTCTGGCGTGTTTAATTCACAGAATAAATTGCACGCAGAAATAACCAATCCTGCAAATCAGATAGCACACAAAGAAATCACAACACCTGCACTTCCACTTAAAAAAAATATTGTGATTATTGTGCTTGAATCGTTTGCTTATAGCGGTATTTCCCTCCAAAGCACACCTGTCTTATATGCCCTGCGAGAAAACAGCCTGAATTTTGAACATGCCTATGCACCCATTCCCCACACCTCCAAGGCGCTGGTGAATATTTTTTGTACCGAGGGCGCATTTTTTTCACCTTACTTATGGGAATCGCTTTACGGTGTTTCCAAAGCGTGCATGCCAAAAAAATTTAACGCTAACAGCGTATTTTTTCAGGGCATTACCGACAGTTTTGAAAATCGCAGAGCCTTGATTAAGGCACTTGGCTTTGAAAAATTATATGCACTCGAAGATATGAATACACAAGGCTTTGAAGCGGTGAATTATTTTTCCTATGAAGATAAAATCATTCTGCCCGCCTCACACCAGTGGTTAGAAGAAAACGCGCAAAGTCCTTTTATTGCGGCTTATCTTACTGGAACAACCCATCATAACTATCAAACACCATCACATTTTGCATCACTTGAATTACACAGCAACAAAAAAATTAACCGTTATCTCAATGCCCAACGCTATGTCGACAGCTTTGTCAGCGACCTGCTCAATCAATACCAGCAACTTGGCTTATATGAAAACACGCTGTTTATTTTTGTCGGCGATCATGGCGAAGGTTTTGATAAACAGCGACCACTGATGCACAACAATAATCTGTTTCAAACCGGCATACACATTCCTCTGTTTATTTTTAATGCACAAGCGCCAGTAACAAGAAAGGAAAGCGGCCTGATAACACAAAATGACATCAGCCAACTCATCAGCTGGCTGCAAGGAGATGCGCCTTTTCCCTCAAATACGGCTACCACCCATTCATGCTGGTATATGGACTATTGCTACGCCTATCTCATTTATCATCAAGGTAGTTTGTTTAAATACCTTTGGGATAAACGCAACCATAAAACCCTGTTGTTTAATCTGGATAGTGACCCGAATGAACACACCAACATTGCAGACAGCCATTCCGAACTTGTTGCACAACTGCATGCACAGCTTGAACAGGCAGTCAGCGAGAATATTACTCGCCACCATCTTTATTATCTTGAAAAAGATTCAGACTATATTGAAAATCGTGCGCACACTTTCTCAAACTTCAAGGCAGTCAAATACTGATTGATGATGAAATACTTTCTACTCGCTATTGCTGCTTTGTTTGTGCTTGTTTGCGGTACCTGTGCGCTGTTACTCAATCACGATGGCACTGTGAAACATGCGGTCAACGCGTTCACACCGCTTAAAGTTCGCGAACTGGAAGGTATCGCCATTCAACCCTGGTCAGTCTGTTTCAACAAACTCAATCTTGTATACGAAAACTATCAGGCGGTGCTCAGTGAAACCTGTATTGATTTTGTATGGCGCAAACAGCAGCTCTGGCCAGAAAAAATCAAAATTGCCACGCTGCATTTAATGGAATTTGAGACTCGTACAAAAACAAACAATGACACAACTGTATCCAACGCTACACTTTCTATTGAAAGTTATTTACCAACAACGCTTTATCAGCAGCTAAGTCAGCTCGACATTGTGATAGAAAAAATTACTCTTGATTCCTGGCGTTTAAATCACAGCATTGAGCTGGAAAAACTGAAATTATGGCAGGAAGTGCCAAACCTGCACTTCTCACTGAGCTCTGCTGAAACGCTGATTTACCCGCTTTCGTTACATGCCTCACTCAAGCACTCTGGTGATTTCTCCTTGCATGCCAGCCTTAACCCGCAGGAATATATCGATTTCAAACTTACCGAAAGTGATTCGCGTTTTAATACCCACTTGAAAATGATGAGTGGAAAACTTACCACAGCGCTCATCACACACTATTTAACACAGGCAGATTTTATTGAATCGCTTCAAACGCATATTGAACTGAAAGGCCAGCATCAAATCCTGGCAAACGCAATACACAGCACTTTCCAATCCAGATTAAAAACCAAGAGCAACTTCAAGCCTGTAGCCAGTTTTCCCTTTCAGTCTGTCGATTTCGATTTCACCAATCACGGGCAGTTTACTGTTACGCAACAAGGCTTAAACACATTCACGCTCAATAATACGCAACTGAATACCTTGCAACTGATTCCAGACTCTCAATCTGAATTGTTATCGAGTAACGCAACACTGAAATTCCTGGGTAGCAAAAACCTGATTCTCCAGTTCAATGAAGCTTTGCAACTCCATCTCAATCCTCAACTGCTTACAGTCAGTGAAGGCTTCACCCTACATTGGGCAACGATATTTGATCGTGCTTTTATCGATTTCAAACTCGAAAAACTAGTGCTTGAGCTTTCAGACTTTCAACCCAAAACCTTTAAAACTGAACACGAACTCAATGCCCGTTTTAATAAACATTTTGCATCGCAGCACCATGCGGTATTTTCTGCATCAAGTTTGCTTGAGCCTGTGCAACACTACCAATTACGCCTGAATGAAAAAAAGCTCACGACTGAACTCAACATCAAAGCAACACAAGACAAACATCAGATTCAGGGAAGCTATCAACTCACGCCAGTTAAAATCGGCAGCAGCAAAACTTTTATCAATCAAATGATTCAATATTGGGATGAAGACCTCGAATTATTATCTGGTAACATTGCACTCAATGGGGATTTTAATTTTCCAGTCACCCATGGTTTTGAATCTGATAGCCTGAACTACACAGTGAATCTTTCCATTAACCAGCTCAATGCCGATTACGACGATTTCCTGTTTAATAACATACAATACCAAAGCACATTCAAGGGAAAAGGCAGCAAGCTTGCCAATGATAAAAACGACAGCTTGCGCATCAGCCACATTGATGCGGGTGTAGATATTAGAAATTTCAGTGTCAACACCGGCATCAACGCCGACCTGCTCGGTCATTCAGAAGTCTTGCTTGAAAACCTGAAGGCAGAGCTGCTTGGCGGGCAAATCAGTGCCAACAATTTCAAGCTTTATGTCCCTTACAATCCCGACGACAAGAAAAAACAACCCTATCACACTGCCCTCACTGCAACACTTGAGAACATACAGTTATCACACATTCTGGCACTGGCAGATAACCCTGAAATTCAGGGCAACGGCCTGATTGAAGGAAGATTACCGATTTTTATCGATGAAAATCTCACCCTGATTAACGGCGGCAAAATCAACAATCACGGCTCAGGTTCGATTCAATACCAACCCAATCAGGCCAGCCGTGCCAGTTTAAAATTGAATCCAGCTATGGCCTTGCTGGTCGATGTGCTTGGCCATTTGCAGTACCACACCCTGCTTGCCAGAGTGGATCTGGACGATCGAGGAAAATTGTTTATTGAAGGAAAGCTGAAAGGTGTCAATCCTGATTATCATTCAGGCTACCCGATTGAGTTTAATCCCAATATTGAACTCAATTTTGAAGATATGATCAGAAGCATGCAGGTAGGTAAAAACATCAGTAATCGCATCGACAAACGCGCACAAAAAAATATGCCTTGACTGTATTTAACAGACTGGATACAAAGTTCCTCACCCATAAAGGATTTCGTTATGAACAAAAACACTTTTCTATTCGGTAGTGCATTGTGTACTGCACTGTTATTGTCGGCTTGCCAGCCCAGAGTGGCGGTGGAAGTGCCTGACAAACCGATTACCATTAACCTGAATGTCAAGGTGGAACACGAAATTCGTATCGCCGTTGACAGACAACTGGAAACCCTGTTTACAGAAGAAGACGGCTTATTCTAAGTCAGGAGAACCCTATGCTTATCAAAACCCTTTTACTGACATTGACTTTATTTCTGGCGAACACCGCATTGGCACTGGATCTGGATTCAGCCAAAGCTGCAGGGCTGATTGGTGAACAAATCAACGGCTATCTGGGCGTGGTCAATAAACCCGCCAGCAGCGAAGCAGAAGCACTGGTGAAAGACATCAATTCAAAACGCCGAGCGAAATATCAGGAAATTGCCACCAAAAATGGTACCGACCTCAGTGCGGTAGAAAAACAGGCAGGGCAAAAACTGATTGAAAAAACTGCAAGCGGTCACTACATCAACACGGGCAGTAGCTGGCAGAAAAAATAATCACACCAGATGATCGAGCAGCCCTTCACCATGAAGGGCTGTTCCATGTGCAGGATACACTGCTGAAGGATTCAGCTTGATTAACTTCTTGATGCTGCGGCGCATTTGAAACGGATTGGTGTAAATCGCTGGCATCACCACCTGATTTTTCTTCTTGCTGCACAACAGCGTGTCTCCCGAAATCAATGCTCTGCTGGGCTTGTGAAAAAAACACATGCTGTCCCATGAATGCCCGGGCGTATGCACCACCTGCCAATCTTCAAAACCTGGTATCAACATTTTGGGGTAAAGCAGAAAATCCGCTTCTGAAGAACGCTCAAACACGCTGTGTTTTTCTTCACTTTCCTTAACTGGCAGCTCATTCGCTGCTGTGGTGCGTGATGGATTCATATACATCGACCACATGCGCGGCCTGAATGTTTCAATAAAAATAGTTGTCGGACCAATCAAAACACCGAGTGGATTATTCATATTTTTCATCAGCAAGGCGCGTGAGGCAAAAGGCATCGCCACCTTCGCTTCACAGGCTTTAGCCAGTGCGTGAACGCCACCAATATGATCGGGATCATCGTGGGTACACATCACCAGTTCAATTTCGTTTGGGTCACGCTTGAGCACTTGTTCCATATAGCCCAACACAAATTTTTCTCCGCTGCGCATGGCAACATCGATGACAAAAAATCGATTGGCTTCTTCAATCAGATAACTGTTAACGTAACGTCCTTTTATAAAATGAATCATTATTCAAAGGCTCAACCTGCTGAACAAGGCGGAATTATCAACCTGGCATCAGGGCAATACAAGCCTTTAAAAAACCGCTAGAATTGTGCTCAATAAGCCCAATCCTGTTTCTGTGGACTACCTGCCTTGCACAGCATTGATACACTCGAAAACGAATTATCCTTGTGTTGTTGGCAAGCCCAATCGGACAAACCTCATGCCATTGTGCATATCCTGCACGGCATGGGTGAACACAAACTCCGCTACGCGCACTTTGCCAATTTTTTAAACACACATCACATTACCGTATATGCGCATGACCATTCTGGTCATGGAGCGTTTATCCAGTCAGGGAATACACCTGGCCACTACGGTGATAGCGCAGGCTTTCATTCTGTTTTGCAGAATGTTCATGTTGCCCAACAATTTATTCGCAACAAGCATCCAGACACGCCAATTTTTATACTTGGACATAGCATGGGTTCGTTTATTGCCCAAAGTTATCTCATTCATTATTCCTGCCCGCTGCAAGGATTGATCTTGAGTGGCAGCGCCTATACACCAGTTGTTTTATTACATGCACTCAAATGGCTTGCCCGTTTTGAAAGTGTTCGTGTTGGCAAGGCAGGCTACAGCAAAGTCATTGATCAACTCAGTTTCGGAAGCTATAACAAAGCCTTCCAGCCGCAACGCACACCCTTCGACTGGCTAAGCCGTGACACACAACAAGTTGACCAATACATCGAAGATGAATTGTGCGGTTTTATCTGTAGTGCCTACAGTTGGTATGAACTGGCTCACGCCCTGATTGATATTTCAAAAACCACGCAACTGGAAAAAATTCCTGCCGAACTGCCCTGCCTGATTATTTCTGGTGATAAAGACCCTGTAGGCGCACATGGAAAATATGTCAGCGCCTTGCATCAACACTGGCTAAAAACAGGGCATCGTCATACCCGATGTGAATTGCTAAAAGATGCACGCCATGAAGTGCTCAATGAAACTGATCGCGAATTAACCTATAACCTGCTACTTAACTGGATAAATGAACTTTTATGAGCACCAACACTACGCTTGAAAACCGTACTTACGATGAATTGCAAATCGGTGATTCTGCCCAATACCAGAGAACCTGCTCGGAACAGGATATTATTCTGATGGCGGCAACATCGGGTGATGAAAACCCGATTCATCTTGATGCGCAATTTGCAGCCGAATCCCAATTTGGCGAACGCATTGCACACGGCATCTGGACAGGCTCGCTGGTGAGTGCGGCCGTCGGTCTATACCTGCCAGGCCCGGGGACAATTTATTTACGTCAGGAATTTAATTTCAAACGTCCCGTTAAAATTGGTGACCACCTCACCGCAACGGTGACGGTGGCTGAAAAAAGAGACAAGCTTAATGTTCTGCTTGATGTCAAAGTCCTCAATCAAAACAACAAGGTGGTACTGGACGGGACTTCTCTGGTGATTGCACCCACACAAAAAATGATTGTCAATAAAGCGGCAATGCCCAGCATAGAAGTTAAAAAATAATTATTGAAAGCGCACCAGCTTGTCGCGTAACTGGCGCAAATCGATGGGCTTGAACAGGTAATCATTCATACCGCTTTGGAAGCAACGGTCAATGCTGTCCTGAACCGCATGACCCGTCAGTGCAATCACTGGAACATCACGATACGCTTCATTGGATTGACGGATTTTCACCGTTGTATCCCAGCCATTGAGTTGTGGCATTTCACAATCCATCAGAATCAAATCAATTTTTTTGCCTTGCTCAAGTATAGCCAGCACTTCTTTACCTTGCTCGGCAACATGTGGAACATGACCAAGTTTTTCTATCAAACCACAGATTACTAATTGATTGGTTGGATTATCTTCCGCGACCAGAATATCCAGAATTTTTTGCTCCCGATTAAGCAGCGCGTTGTCATAATCATCTTTGCCAACCTCAAAAATCTCCAGGCTGCGCAATGCAGAAATAATCGTCGAACTACACCAGGGCTTCTGTACGAAATGCACTTTCTGCCTGCTTAATTCTGCTTTGAATTTATCCATCAACCTTGCATGGCACACCCACAAAAACTGAAATGATTTATCAAGTGCCAGCAAACCTTCACTTAAAGCTTGCCGATTTTTTTCCACACCCGAACTATCCACCACCAACAGGGTTTTACCCACATCGGTATCACTCACTTTTGCCACTGCACGAAAGAACTCTTCTGGCTCGTCATACACTTTATATTTGAGTTTGGCTGCACTGAACAAACGCTGATACTGAATACTCAACACAGGGTCTACCACCAGCAAATGTACAGATACATGGGCAGCAGCAAAAGAAACTGACTGCACATCACCTTCCTTAAATCCGAAATTGGCAGAAAAATAAAAACGCGAACCTTTGCCGGGCTGGCTTTCCACCTGAATCTCACTGCCCATTAAACGCACCAGTTGCTGACTAATAGAAAGCCCCAGGCCAGTTCCACCATATTTTCGTTGTGTGGAAACATCTGCTTGAGAAAACGAATCGAACAGGCTGCGTTGTTGCTCAAGGGTGATACCAATCCCCGTATCCTTAACCACAAATTCCAGTTGATGTTTTTCTTTCCTGCTTAAATCAACTGTTAAGGTCACATAACCTTTATCTGTAAATTTAATGGCATTGCCCAGCAAATTGAGCAACACCTGTTCCAGACGAATCGGATCACCCACCACCACGCGTGGTACTTTTTGATGAAGCACACAAATTAACTCAATATTTTTTTCATAGGCGCGTGATACAAACAAGGCAGCAGTATTTTCAATCAACTTGCCCAAATCAAATGGCACCGCTTCCAGTTCCATTTTGCCTGCCACGATTTTGGAATAATCAAGAATGTCATTAATCATGGTGAGCAGGTATTGCCCTGAGGAATAAATCACTTCGTTGTAATGGCGCTGTGTAGTGGTCAGTTCGGTATCTTTCATCAACTGGGACATTCCCAGAATACCGTTCATGGGTGTGCGAATTTCGTGACTCATACGCGCCAGAAATTCACTTTTTGCATCATTTTCGGTAATCGCCTTAACCGCCCTGATACGGCTCTGGCTAATTTCATTCGCAAGCACCAGCGATAAAATGGTGACGTGAATCACATGCCCCAGAATAAAAACATTCTGACTAAAGATATTGGCATCGATAACACCAAAAGAAACCGCAATCGTGAGCATTGCAGCAATCAATAAAAAAGCAAAACTGACAAAATAGTAGCGTGCAATGTTATCGCCTTGCAAAATCAGCATGCAGGCCACACCAAGACACATGAGACAACCCGACACAGCAAAAATCATTCCCATAAAAATGGCATAACTGGTTGGAATAAAAAATATCACCAACACACTTGAAAAACTGATGGCTGCGCTGAGCTGAAATACTCTGTCGAGTATTATTGAACGGGTTTTGATTGAAAGAATTTCTCGCGTAAACAGAAAGGAAAACCCGACACTGATTAAAATAGAAAACGGATCGGAAAGATTGTTCCAAACCGTAGCATCAGGCCAAAAATACTGTGGACTAAACCCTTTCTGAATCGCAGAAAACAAGGTCATTGATGCAATCAGCAAAATAAAATACAGATAACTCTTTTCCTTGGTCACTCCAAAAATAAAGGTGTTATAGGCCATCATAATCAGCATCACACCAAAATACAGGCCGAAAATAATCAGCAGCTTCTGGTCTTCTACCACAAAGGCGCTTGGCTCATAGAGAAATATTTTCAGGCTGTGCCCATCACTGGCAAACATCCGGAAATACAGCGCTACGCTTTCTTGCGGCGCTAAAGATAGTTCAAAAACAAAATCTCTATGCTGGTACCTTCGCGCAGAAAACGGGCGTAAATCGCCCAACAAGAATGTTTCCATTTCTCCATTGGCACGAAGCACATAAACATCCAGTTCATCGAGCAAGGGAAAAGGTATCGCAATGATTTTTTCCTGATAACTATCAGTATCATTGAGTAATACGCTGTGATACCAGAAGCTTGAATCGACAAAACCCCAATCAACTCCTTGAGTACCCAGTGCTTGCCACTGTGAATCAGGGAGCTGTTTTATCTGATCAAAATCAAGCTGCTTGTGCTTGTCTTCAAGATAGTGAAACGCATGGGTAATGTCGGTTTGATACTGATCTTTAGAGATAACAATTAAATTCCCTGCATGCGCGAAAGTATACAAACCTGAAAAAAATAAAAACAAAATAGCGCTCAGGATAAGCAGAAGCTTCCTTGTTGTGTCATAACATACTGACCAACTGTGTGAGTTCACATGCTCCTCCCTGTTTCAAATGCTACAAGCGCATTTCAATGCCCTGTTTACTCATAAACTGTTTTGCTTCACCAATAGTGTATTCGCCAAAGTGAAAAATACTGGCGGCCAAAACTGCATCAGCACCGCCCTTCAAAACACCATCGGCCAGATGTTGCAGATTACCCACACCCCCTGAAGCAATAATCGGTACATTCACCGCTTCGCTAATGGCTTTGGTCAATTCAAGATCAAAACCGATTTTGGTGCCGTCTCTGTCCATACTGGTTAACAAAATTTCACCTGCGCCAAAACCTGTCATTTTCACTGCCCACTCAATCGCATCAATACCCGTTGGTTTGCGCCCACCGTGCGTGAAAATTTCCCAGCGATTGGTTGCGTTTTCGCCGCTGACTTTTTTCGCATCAATCGCAACCACAATACATTGTGAACCAAAGCGTTCGCTGGCTTGCGCCACAAATTCTGGTTCAAAAATCGCAGCAGTGTTGATGCTCACTTTGTCAGCACCGGCATTGAGCAGATTGCGAATATCTTCTACCTTGCGAATGCCACCACCAACCGTCAGCGGAATAAACACTTCGCTGGCCATCTTTTCGACCGTTTTAATGGTGGTATCTCGACCTTCGTGGCTGGCAGTAATATCGAGAAAAGTAATTTCATCAGCGCCTTCATCGTTGTAGCGTCTGGCCACTTCGACGGGATCACCCGCATCTTTAATATCGACAAACTGCACGCCTTTCACTACGCGCCCCTTGTCCACATCCAGGCAGGGAATAATGCGTTTGGCCAGACTCATGGAAGCACTCCATCGGCCAATGCTTGCGCTTTTGCCAAATCAATCGTGCCTTCGTAAATCGCGCGCCCTGTAATGGCACCGGAAATACCTCGCGCACTCACCGCACATAAATTTCTAATATCGTCCATATTGGTAATGCCGCCTGAAGCAATCACAGGAATATCAATCGCTTCTGCAAGTGCGAGTGTCGCTTCAACATTAACGCCTTGCATCATGCCGTCACGACTAATATCGGTATACACAATCGCGCTCACACCAAAGCCCTGAAACTGTTTCGCCAAATCTACCGCCTGTACCTGGCTGACTTTTGCCCAGCCATCAGTCGCCACCCAACCGTCCTTTGCATCGATTCCAACAATAATATGCTCGGGAAATTGTGCGCACGCCTGTTTCACAAATTCAGGTTCTTCCACCGCCTTGGTGCCGATAATCACAAAATTCACGCCTGCATCAAGGTACGATTGAATGGTATGCAAATCACGAATGCCACCGCCAATCTGGATTTCCTTGTCAGGATAGGCATCGGCAATCTCTTTAACCACCTCGCCATTCACGGGCTTGCCTTCGAAAGCGCCATTCAAATCGACCAGATGCAAACGTCTTGCACCTTGTTCAAACCATTGTCTGGCCATATCGACTGGTTTGTGTGAAAAAACGGTTTCGTCCTCCATGCGCCCCTGACGTAAACGCACGCACTTGCCATCTTTTAAATCAATCGCAGGAATGATTAACACGCAACTTGCCACTCCGAAAAATTTTTAAGTAATTGCAAACCCGTTCTGTGACTTTTTTCAGGGTGAAATTGCACTGCAAAAATATTGTCCTTGCACAGCACCGAATCAAACGGCAAACCATACACTGTTTGCGCGGCCACCAGATTTTTGTCAGCGCAGTGTATGTAATAACTGTGTACAAAATAACAGCGTTCATTTTGCGCAATCTGCCTGAACATCGGGTGTGAAATTTTTTGCTCCAGATTATTCCAGCCCATATGCGGCACTTTTAATTTCTGCGCACCTGAAAAAGATTCGCCCTGAAATAATTTAACTTCACCCGACAGAATATTCAGACACTCCACGCCGTTGTTTTCTTCACTGAAAGTCATCAAGGCCTGCATGCCCACGCAGATTGCCAGCAGAGGTTTGGATTGCGCCACCTGTGTTACCACTGAATCCAGCCCGCGACGTTTGATTTCAGCCATGCAATCACGAATCGCGCCCACACCTGGAAAAATCACACGGTCGGCTGCAAGAATTTGTTTCGCATCGTCGGTCACCAGCACGCAAGCATCAGGCGCAACCTTTTCAACCGCCTTGCTCACGGAATGCAGATTCCCCATACCATAATCAATAATGGCTATCGTGTTCGGCATAAAAAATTAAAAACTACAGTGAGCCTTTGGTGGAAGGAATACCCTGCATACGCTCATCGTGTTCTATCGCCATGCGCAAGGCACGACCAAAAGCCTTGAACACCGTTTCAATCTGATGATGCGCATTCTTGCCACGCAAATTATCAATGTGCAAAGTGACATGCGCGTGATTGACGAAGCCCTGAAAAAATTCGCCGAACAATTCCACATCGAAATTGCCCACCGATTTTTTGGTAAATGGAATGTCATAAATCAAACCCGGGCGACCAGAAAAATCCAGTACCACACGCGACAGCGCTTCATCTAAAGGCACATAGGCATGACCATAACGGCGAATGCCTTTTTTATCGCCAATCGCCTGCTTCACAGCCTGCCCAAGCGTAATACCAATATCTTCAACGGTGTGATGCGCATCAATTTCCAAATCGCCTTTGGCATGAATTTCCATGTCCAGCAAACCATGACGACAAATCTGATCAAGCATGTGCTCCAGAAAAGGCAGGCCGGTATCAAAACTGGCCTTGCCGCTGCCGTCCAGATTCACTGTGACAGAAATTTGTGTTTCAGAAGTATGTCGTTCGACTTGTGCGCTGCGCATGCGTTTATTCAACTCTTGTTCAAAGGAAAAGGAAGGAAAAATGATTATAATGCCAGCGCACGCCAGTCTCCACCGATTCACCCTGAAAAGCACGATTTAGTGAAAAAAGTAGTGAGAAAAACAACATCTTCATCTTTCAGCGAAGCCGTGATTGCGTGGCATGAACAACACGGCCGCAAGGATTTACCGTGGCAACTAGATAATTCTCCCTATCACACCTGGCTGAGTGAAATCATGTTGCAGCAAACACAAGTGCAAACTGTGATTCCGTATTACCAACAATTTAAATCACGTTTCCCGACCATTGAAGCGTTAGCGACAGCGCATGTCGATGAAGTGCTGCATTTATGGGCGGGTCTGGGTTATTACAGTCGCGCGCGAAACTTGCACCAATGTGCGCAAATTATTCACAACCAATACAAGGGGAAATTTCCGCAAACGCTTGAAGCATTGCAGGCACTACCCGGCATTGGTCGTTCTACCGCAGGTGCGATTGTTTCGCTTTCGATGAACAAGGCAGCGCCGATTCTCGATGGCAATGTAAAACGTGTGTTCTGCCGCTTTCACTGCATAGAAGGCTGGAGTGGAGAAACCAAGGCGCAGCAGCAACTTTGGCAACTCGCCGAACAGCATTTGCCCAAAGAAAATGCCAAAGCCTACAACCAGAGCCTGATGGATCTCGGCGCAACCATCTGCACACGTAGCAAACCCCGATGCGAAATTTGTCCGCTTGCACCTCGGTGTGCGTGTTATGAACGCAAAGCGCAGAAAGATTTTCCCAAACCCAAACCGAAAAAAATCAAGCCCATCAAACATTGCTTCATGCTGATTCTGCAAAAACCAGATGGCAGCGTGTATTTACAACAACGCCCAAGCGCAGGTATTTGGGGCGGGCTGTGGAGCCTGCCCCAATTCGATGATGAAACTCAACTCAAACGCTTTCTCAGCCAATACCCCATCAATGCAAAAACGGAAGAGCTCCCCGAAGTGAAACACATCTTCACCCACTACCAGCTTAACATCAGCCCTCTGCTTTGCCGCATCAAACGCGAGCCTGCTAGAATCGCGCAAACCGCTTCACTCTGGTACAACAACGAACACAAAGTTGGCTTGCCAGCGCCTGTGAAAAAACTCATTCAACACCTGCCACTTCAAGAGAGAACGCCATGAGAACTGTTTTTTGCAAGAAATATCAGCAAACCCTCGAAGGGCTTGAAAAGCCGCCTTACCCGGGCGCAAAAGGTTTGGATATTTTTGAGCATGTATCGAAAAAAGCCTGGCAGGAATGGCTTGCACACCAGACCATGATCATCAACGAAAACCAGCTCAACCTGATGGAACCTGCCACCAAACTCTTTCTCGATGAGCAGTTGCAAAAGTACCTTGCAGGAGACGATTACGAGCGCCCCAAAGGCTACGTAGCCCCCGCCAAATAAGCATTTCCCTTGACTCGCTTACGGCTTACGGGTTTAATACCGCCTCTTTTGCGCACACTCGCTCAATAGCGCCAAAATTGCCTTTAAAATCAAATAATTAAGAGCATATTGGCCAGATAGCTCAGTCGGTAGAGCAGAGGACTGAAAATCCTCGTGTCGGCAGTTCGATTCTGCCTCTGGCCACCACTTCTTTACTCTCCTTATTGACCCTTCCCCCTAGACTGCTTAGATGCCAAGTACATCTGGGTCATGATTAATGTTCCAATTCATCAATTATTATTGACATCTACCTATGTTTTGGAACATAGTGCAGGCATGGAAACGACCACTGACAAACTGCTCGAACTGGTGCGCACAGAGGGACTGGTGCGTCCCAACGCACTGGCTCCGCTGGGCATCCCACGGGTGGCTCTGACGCGAGCCGTGCGGCGCGGACAACTGGAGCGCGTCGGGCGCGGCCTGTACGGCCTCGTAGCACGCCCCGTGTCGGCTCACGGCACACTGGCCGAAGTCGCGTGCCGCGTGCCGAAAGGGGTCGTCTGTCTGCTGTCCGCGCTGCGATTTCACGACCTGACAACACAAGCTCCGTTCGAGGTGTGGCTGGCCATTGATAACAAGGCCGCTACGCCGAAGCTGGACTATCCGCCGCTGCGCCTCGTGCGTTTCTCTGGCGCGGCGCTGACCGAAGGTGTCGAGGAGCACGTCGTTGATGGTGTGACCGTCCGCGTCACCAGTGTCGCCAAAACGGTAGCTGACTGCTTCAAGTACCGCAACAAAATTGGCCTTGACGTAGCACTGGAAGCACTGCGTGAAGCATGGGGTGCCAAACGTATAACCAGCGACGAGATATGGTACTACGCCAAAATCGACCGTGTGACCAACGTGATGCGCCCCTATCTGGAAAGCCTGTCATGAACCAGCGTAACGCTCCACATAATAAGGCCGCATCGGTTCGTGCCCGACTGCTCAACAAGGCACGCACTGAAAAACTCGATTTCAACCTGTTACTCACCCGCTACGCGCTGGAGCGCATACTCTACCGCCTGAGTATTTCTGAGCAGCGCAATCAGTTCCTGCTCAAGGGTGCGTTGGTATTCAATCTCTGGTTCGGCATGCCACATCGCCCCACGCACGATGTTGATTTGCTGGGTTTTGGCTCCGCAGAAATCCCCCATCTCGAAAAGCTGTTCCGTGAGATCAGCCAGATTGCCAGTGATGATGGTATCGCGTTTCAAGCCAACTCGGTGAAGGCGGTTGAAATCCGTAAGGAAGCCAATTACGCAGGTATCCGAGTGACGATGCTCGGCCTGCTCGACAGTGCACGCTGCCCAGTGCAAATCGACATAGGCTTCGGCGATGCCGTCACGCCTGAGCCAGAAAACGTGCAATACCCAACTATCCTTGATGGCATGCCGCAGCCACAACTACGAGTCTATCCTCGCTATACCGTAGTCGCCGAAAAGCTGGAAGCGATGATTAAGCTCGGCATGCTCAACAGCCGAATGAAAGACTACTTCGACCTGTGGATTCTGGCTCGGCATTCCGACTTCGATGGCACAGTGCTGACCCAAGCAATCCGTGCCACCTTCGAGCGCCGAGGTACTGCTATTCCGTCCAGCGTGCCGCTGGGTCTCAGTGACGAATTCGGTCTGGACGAACACAAAATCAAACAGTGGCAAGCGTTCCAGCGCAAGAACGCCCTGGAGCTGATGGCGCTGGCGGCAGTGATTGAGGACTTGCGCAAATTCCTGTTACCCCTCCTGAGCGCACTCGCGATGAACAATGGCTTCGACCGCCAATGGTGTGCGGGCGCAGGCTGGGAAAATATTGTGGCTCTATTGGAGATGCCTGAAGTTGTGGATATCGAGTTTAAGCCTGAAAAAATCGGCCAAATCTCCAAACCTGTTGAGTTTGATTGAGATACCCTTGGGACTGATACCTTTCTTCTTCATTGACTCTCTCTAACCAACTTCCCACGGATTCACGAGCTGCACGCCGAGCCCTTCAAAATCGTTGATATTGCGTGTCACCAAAGTCATATCATGTTGCAAGGCCGTTGCTGCCAGCAGACCATCGATGACTGGCAAGGTGCGACCGGCACTGGCCTGCACGCGACCCCAGCGGTCGGCAACCTCCACGTCGATACCGAGCACCCGACCAAGAAAGTAGTTGGGTAACTCCACTTCCAGCCAATCCGTGAGTGTTTGGCGGAATGAAGGATCGGCAACGCTTTCAATGCCTTTACGGATTTCTCCCAGACTCAGAACGGAAAGATACAGCGACTGGCGTGGGCGTGCCTGCATCCACGCTACGACCTTCGCGTTGGCCTTGCGGTTGCGCAATTCAGACAGAACATTGGTGTCGATGAGATAACTCAAAATGTGAGTTCTCGCGGCAGGCTACGGCTACGTTCGAACACAATCTCATCGTGATTAGCCAGCGGCGACGCACGCATAAAATCTACCAGCGACTGTTCACTGCCGGAAAGCCTATCGAACAGCTCGCGCGACATCACCACAGCGACGGATTTGCCGTGCAGCGTGATGTCCTGTGGTTCTTCCTGCGCCGCGAGTTTGATTAACTCCGAAAACCGTGCCTTGGCGGTTTGCATTTGCCAACTTTGCATAACAAGCTCCTGTAGACTCAACAAGTCTGACCTAACTGGTCTGAATTATGCCAAACTCTCACGCTCATGGCAAAACCAGATGCAGATAACAGCATTGATTTCGGCCGAAAATCCCAGTGCTTGGCACATGAATTTTCCCTTATACTCTCCCTCTCTTTATTGCTACAAAAACAACAACAAGCAAGGAGCACCAAAGTATTACCATGTCTGAGCCATTTGATATTCACCCCGATTTTCAAAAGATTCCGAAAATCCCCTTCATCATTAACCGATGGTTTCTGGGCTTTTTGAACTCGCTGATGAGCTTTGCCCATGTGCTTATGCACCTCAAATATCGCAACATGGCGCACAAGCAAAACATCACAGGGCTGGATAACAACCTCGTTCCTGTGACGGTGATTAAACCCGAAGGCTTGAAGGCAAACGCGCCTGCTCTGGTGTATTTTCACGGTGGCGCATTTATTTTTTCCTACTCTCCGCAACACTTCATCAACGCCGTGCAATATGCAAAAGAAGCGCAGTGCTGCGTGGTGTTTGTGAAATATCGCCTGTCACCCAAACATATTTTTCCTGCGGCACTTAATGATTGTTATGCCGCTTTGAAATGGACGATTGCCAATGCCAACACATTGGGCATTGATACCAATCGTATTGCCGTCGGTGGCGACAGTGCGGGTGGTAATCTCGCCGCCGGCATTGCGCAAAAAGCCACGCAGGAAGACAACATAAAACTGTGCGGACAGTTGCTGGTTTACCCCGCAACCGATGGCGCGGGAGATTATCCCTCACTCCAACGCTACGCCAATGTGCAACCCTTCAGGCGTTTGAATGGCCCTGCGATTTGGCAAGCCTACCTTGGCCACCCTGCTGAACAAGGTATGCCGCAATATGCAGCGCCTTTAAAAGGCAAGCTGACTGATTTGCCGCCTGCCTATGTTGAAACTGCCGAGTTCGACCCGCTGCTTGATCAAGGCAAAGCTTATATACAAGCGCTGTTAAATGCGGGGGTGGAAGTAGAAGCTAACAACACGCTCAGGACGGTGCACGGCTTTGATTTGCTGGCAGCCAAAAGCCCCGTGACCAAAGCCATTGTGAAACAACGCATTGAATTTTTGAAAACCGTTTTTAATTAAAAAGCATACGAGAGGACTGATTATGTCAACCAATAAACGCCCAGCGCTTCATAAAAGAAAATTTTTAATCTATCCGAAATTTCAGCTTAGCCTGATTGCTGTGAACATTGTCACCATGCTCGCGGTGCTTGGTGCGATTGAGTATCAGATTCTTTCAGCGGTTGCCGACATGAATGCGCTTGGCAATGACGAAGCCAGTGTCGGCTCGAAGTTTTTTTACAATCGTTTTATTGAATACCAGATGAGCGTGCTTTACAGCGGTTTGGCCTTGTATCTGGCGATTGGTTTTGTGTTGTCTTGTGGCATTACGCTCATCATTTCACACCGCCTTGCAGGGCCAATGCTGCGCACACAAAAATATTTTGAACAAATTGAAAGAAGTGGAAAAATCGAGCAGCCACTCAAATTCAGAGATGGCGATTTTCTGAAAGGCTTTCCTGAGGCCGTGAATCGTGGCCTGCAAAGCATTCAGAAATCATCGTCTCCTTCGTAACCAAATCAGCGATAACAAACCCGCCAACACGGGGTATTCCATTGCACCACCGCCGCCACTCTTTTTCTTGGCTTTGGTTTCGCCTGATTTATCGTTCTTCGGTTTATCTTTTTTCGGCTTGCCTACTTCCACACATTTAAGCCCTGCGACATATTCCATTGCGCCCATATCAGGCGCATCGTCGTCAACCCGGCTGTGACCGATTTGATCTTCCTGCAAACCCGAAGCCGTTGTGAGGCTTAAACTGGCTGCATCAACCGCAGGGCTATTCGCCTTGAGCGCAAGCGTTGGTATGCCGCTGCCATAATCACAAAACTCGCCAAATTCAGGCGCATCACCAAAAAGATTGGTTTCACCTGTAACCTTTGGAGCACCGTCGAGACGCTCGGCACCAATCAGCGAATACTGTGCCTGCACAGCAACCTCTCCATAGAAGTAAAAATCATAGTTCTCCGTGCTGCCATTGTTAGTGATGATGCTGTTCTCAATCTGCACACTGGTGGCAGGATTATTATAGCTATACATGAATACCGCCCCCCCCCAACTACCTATATTGGCATGGTTATTGGCAATGGTGACATGGCTCATCTTCAAATCAATGAAGCTGTTTTCGTAATTAAAAGTGACTATTGCAGGATTCTGATCACTTTCGTTTTCGACGAAAGTGGTATTTTTCAAATTGAGTGTCAGATCGGCATCATTCGCCTCAGCGCCCACACGCAGTGTTGTTCCTGATCCCGCCTGATTATGATGGAAGGTGCTGTTCTCAATCGTCACGTCCATTGAAGAATCCGAGTGGGTTACCCCCACATACATGGCTGAACCACCGCCACCGTTCTCATTGGCAAAAAACTGTGCGCGGTTAACAGTCACATTCAGGTGGCCATACTTCGTACCCATCAGCGTCAAGGCAGCAGCCTGATTACTATCGACACGGTTATGGCTAAAAGTGCTATCCACAACCGAAACCGATGAGCTGCCATAGCTTCTGGAAATATTCACTGCGCTGATACAGCAATGATCCATACCTTCAATCACAGTGTTTTCAATGGTGACACCAACGGTATTGGTTGCGTTGAGCGCATAGGTAAAGCGATTCTGTTCACCCGCTCTGCCCTTGAAATGGCTGTTTGAAATATTGATGAAGCTTTCATCACTATCGATAGCGCCCAGGTCGCCATCAGCACCCGTGAAACTGACGGTAGCGCCAGACAGGTTCAAGGCGCTTTCATACAGTCTGATGCCTGTCGCATGAGAGAAAAGATCATCACTGCTTCTTTGCAGATTCAGCTTCACCGCATTGATAGTCAACTCAGTATATTCAACATAAATGCTGTTACTTGTATTTGCTTCTATGGTGAGCGTCAGGTTATTTGCCTCTTCGCCATCAATGGTGAGACTGACCTCATACAGTTCAAAAGGATTCAGTATCAGGGTTTGACCACTCAAGGAGGAAGCGAAAGTGATGGTATGCGATTCGTTAGCCGCACCATCAATGGTGGCGATGGCAGTATCCAACTCCGCCTGATTGTGAATCGTAAAAAGCTCTGCATGGGCAGGCAGTGCCACCGCAAAGGCAATGGCGGTGGCCAGGGGGGATAAGGCAAGTGAAGGCAAAAGTTTTGAGTTCATATAAGCTTCCTGAAAGTTGTTTTTATTTTCTACCTTCCTTTACAAAGGTGTTGCACTACCTGGTCTCACTTCTCCAACAGTCATGGTGAAGCCAATCAGGAAATCCGCCAGGTCCTGATCGTTGTTCATCTTCAAGGGGCTCAGGGTGTTCTCGTTCACCTTCACCTTGGAGCGCGCCACCATGTTGTCAAAGGCTTGCTTGTTTTCCGCTTCCTGCACCAGCATAACCACCGAAATCACGCCGACGACAACGCCAGCCACGGCAATGCCGCCAATGGCCGCCGCGCCACCCGCACCCGCCACTATCGCGGCCGTACCAGCGGCAGCAAACGGGAAGATGGACGTAGCCGCCGCACTGACGGAAGCAAAGGCAACCGCGCCCACCACCACGCCGGCACCCGCACCGATGGCCGCACCCACCGCCAGTTGTGTGGTGGCTTCCTGTGAAGAAATCGCAATATCAGGCATGGTTTTCAAGCTGAACGGCGTAATGGCATTCTGCGCAGCCCACGCCTGGTGCTGTCTCTGCAACTCCAGACCCAGCTTGGTACGGTAGTCGTTGATGTTGGTGGCGATACGCGCAAGCAGTTTCTTCTGCACCGCGCTCAGCGTGTCGATATCGCCATTGATGAGCACTTGCTTGTAAATTCCCGCCAAGGGCCCACTCAGCGCCATACGAAAACCTGCATCACTCCTGATGCGATCACCAATCTCCTTTCTGGTGGGTGCACCAACGCCTTTTTCCAGCATGTTCAGGTAGTCGGTCAGGTATTCATTCACTTGCAACTCACCCGATTTGACATCGGCATCGCTGGACAAGGGCTTGTTCAGATGGCTGCGCAGGAACGGCAGCAGTGCATCACCAAAATCCAGCACGGCACTGGCAAACTCGCTCGGGTTCAGCGTGCCGTCGGCATGGGTGATTGAAACATCAATCTCCGGGAAGAAATCCTGCAAGTCATAGATAATATCCTGCTTAAAGACAAGCACCAGATCCGGTACGTGGATGAGGACAATGTTGTTGGGCGTGAGCGGCAGTGAATCCGCCGGATCCTCAAGGCCGTCACCATCGGTATCCTTTTTTAACGGATCGGTTTTCGATGTCCAGTATTCATAACCATCGGTCCAGCCATCGCCGTCGCTATCGGGATTATTGGGGTTGGTACCCGCTTCCGCCTCAAATATATTGCGCAGGCCGTCATCATCGTCATCCGCCCACTCTTCCTCGGTGTAACCATCAGGGGGGCATTCACGGCCAGTGGGTGCATCCAGCGTACCTATTAACTGCCCATCGCCACCAACCACTTCATATCGGAAGTAACGACGCCGTTCGACATCGAAGGTCTCGCTACAGACGGTTTCGGTTTCGGTATAAAGCTGTGCGAAGTACAGTTTGTCGCCCCGTATTTCCCAGTTAAAGAGTTCATCTGCCTCAAAGCGGGCACCCAAAATTACTCTGACCTCGCCAGTGACATCATCAATATCCCAGAGACGATAGCCTGCGCTTTCGTCATCCAGATCCTTGGCGATAAAAACGATCTTGTCATCAATAACCGGCGGCCGTTGCAAGCCCAGAGTTGGCAGCAATACCAAGCGCATACCTTCCTCATCTTCCAGTTTTTTCAAAGCGCTGTAACTGCCTGGCACGGTGCCATCTGTACGGACAAGCCGGTGATTTTCAATCACCCAGCCCGCCTCACGCGCCACCCACACGATAAGGTCTTTTTCTACCGTGACATCGCCCTTGGTGAGGGTCGCCGTCAGAAAAATGCGATTGTTTTCAAAGGAAGCGGGGGTTCTGAGCAGTTTGCCAGTGTCGTCAATCACGTCTGGCTTCTTCGATAACCATGTAATGTCCACACCATTGTCGCTGATGGATGGCAGCTCAATATCGCCCGTCACACGCGCAATGGAATCATCACCGCTGAAAATAACCTCAAAACGGGCAGCCGCAACAATCTCTTCATCGGTAGGTGGCGGTGGGGGTGGCGGTGGCACAGTGTCTGTTGATTTTGGCGGCGGCGTGGAAGTGTTCTTGCCTCCACCACTTGAACCCCCTGAGCAGGCTGTCAGAAACACAGCGATAACGATTAACAGTGTCGCCATGATATGGCGCATAACATGAGGTTGGAGGGGAAAGTTCCGGCGCATCTGTACAACTCCTGAATTATTTTAATTACAAATTAAAACATTCAGGTTTTGCCTGTTAAAGTCGCCGCAAACGGCGACACGCTCATTCAACCCTTTTCTGACCTAGCCGCCCAGCCACAGCGCCATCAACTGTGTACCATCAGAAACGCCATATTTACGGAAGATACGCCGCGCATATTCGCGGGTAGTGTGCTGGCTATGGCCGAGTGTGGTGGCAATCTGCTTGTGCGTTTGCCCCGTGAGAAGACCATGCAATACCTGCCGCTCGGCAGCACTCAACGGCGCACTCGCCACGCCGATGCCTTCGGCTAAAAGCTGGCGCTGGTGAAACCATTTCAAACCACGCAAGGCAGCGGACACAATATCGCGCTCGGCTTCGGTGAACATGGGTTTGAGATTTGCCCTGTGAAAACCGTAATAAACTTCCACATCTTCATTGACTGGAATGCCCGCCCAGATGGCATCGCAATGCCCCATGTCGAGATAAACATGACGATAGAAATCACTCTCGAACCAGTCGGCAGACACCAGATCACACAGGCGATTGACACGGTACTGCCCCGCCAGTGCAACATTGCGCACAGTGCTTGCATCGACTTCACCGAGTTCTGCGGCCACCACTTCCTTGCGCGCCATTTGTTCAATCACAGGGGTTGGCTGCCACTGGAGCACCATGCGCGGCCGCCAGCCCTTGATGGGGTCTTGCGGATGCGGTTCGCCCATGCGCACTGCGCCTATCCAGGTGGCATTGCACGCATCAATCAACTGGCAAACACCCGCAAACAGATGCTCACGCGCCGCCCGTGCTTCGGTCACGCTAAAATCGGCCAGCTCGTCCCAGAGCTGGTGAATGCGCTGCATATCAGGAATATCGGTTTGCTTCACGTCACTGTCCTCGCATAAACCAACGATCAATTTCATTAAGCCCGACCTGCATCCAGGTTGGACGACCATGATTACATTGTCCGCTGCGTTCAGTGGTTTCTATATCACGCAACAGTGCATTCATTTCAGGAAGCGTGAGCTGACGATTTGCACGCACCGAACCATGACAGGCCATGCTCGACAGCAATTCATTGCGCTGTTCTTCCAACAGGGACGTTGTGCCATGCGTTAACAAATCACTCACTACGTCGCGCACCAGTTGTTCTGCATTGGCGGCTTTTAAAATAGCGGGCATGGCGCGCAACACCACCGCTTCTTCGGACAGGGTTTCAATATCCAGCCCAAAACCCAGCAGGGTTTGTCTGTGTTCTTCAATACATTTGACTTCGCGCTCACTCAGGGAAATCGCCTGTGGTACCAGCAAGGGCTGTGTTGCCAGATTGTTAGCGTCAAAACTTTGTTTCAGGCGCTCATAGGTAATGCGTTCATGCGCGGCGTGCATATCGACCAGCACCAATCCGCTTTCATTTTGCGCCAGCACATAAATGCCGTGCAACTGCGCAATCGCAAACCCCAATGGCGGAAAAGTTTGCTGTGTTGAAAAATCGATGTTTGCGCTCGCTGATGGATACACACGCGCATAATTTTGTATTTGCTGCTGCACCTGATGCGGTGAAGACAAGTGTGTTTCACGATTAAAGTACAAGGCATTTTGCGTATTCGCTTGTGGCGATTGCGAAGCCACAGGCGCTGCGGTGGTGCTTTGATGCAAAAAATCGTTGCTTTGCGTTTGCGGAGAAGTTTCTGCCAGCACTCTGTGCAAGGTTTTATAAATAAAACCATGCACACTGCCTTGCTCACGAAAACGCACTTCGTGTTTGGTTGGGTGGACATTCACATCGACACCCGCAGGATCCAGTTCCAGATACAACACATAAGCGGGGTGCCTGCCGTGATACAGAACATCTTGATACGCCTGACGCACCGCATGGCTAACCACCTTGTCACGAATAATGCGGTTGTTCACAAAAAAGTATTGCATATCGGCTTGTGAGCGCGAAAACGTCGGCAGTGCAATCCAGCCATGCAAACGCAACAAACCCGCTTCGCTCTGGATTTCTGTATCGAGATGCAAGGCATTTTCAATAAAGGCAGTGCCGCAAATCGCTGCGACACGCCGCTCCCTGTCTTGCTGATTGTGCGCCGCACGAAACTGATGCACGGGTTTTTGATTATGGCTTAGCGAAAAACCAACATGAAAATGGCTCAACGCCATTTTTTTAACCACCTCATCAATGTGATTAAATTCGGTTTTTTCAGCTTTGAGAAACTTCCTTCGTGCGGGTGTGTTAAAAAACAAATCACGCACTTCCAGCACACTGCCTTTGGGCTGTGCGCATTCTTCAAGGTGCGCCTCCATCTCTTTCCCTGAAACACTCACCTGCCAACCCAAACCCGTATCTTGTTGTGAAGATTTTAATTTCAGTTTTGAAACCGATGAAATACTCGCCAGCGCTTCACCACGAAAACCCAGACTCAGCAGTTTTTCCAAATCCTCAAACACACTGATTTTGCTGGTGGCATGACGGCTTAAGGCCAGCGCAAGATCATCTTTATGAATCCCTGAACCATTGTCACGAATTTTGATGCGTTTGATACCGCCTTGTTCAACTTCTACATCAATGTCGGTTGCACCCGCATCAAGGCTGTTTTCCAGACATTCCTTCACCACTGAAGCAGGCCGTTCAACCACTTCACCTGCGGCAATCTGATTGGCGAGACGGGAATCGAGTGTGTGAATGCGTGTCATGGTTATCTAACCAGTAGTCGTCAGGGATTAACTGGCAGGAATCTTGATTTTCTGACCAATGTTGATTTGATCAGAAGACAGGTTATTTAACTGGCGAATCGAAGCAAGGCTAACGCCATAACGAGTCGCAATCGAGGATAAGGTATCGCCGCGCGCAATCACATGCACATGATGTTGTTTCAAGGTGGCGTAATAACTGCCCGGTACAGGATATTGCGTGAGATAATTTTCAAGCCCCGTGCTCATCGCCTTCACCAGCTTCTGTTGATAGGCACTGTTTGCCAACTGCCTTGCCTCGGCAGGGTTGGAAATAAAACCTGTTTCCACCAACACGGAAATCATATCGGGCGATCTCAACACTCTGAACGCTGCCTGTTCCACATGCGGTTTGTGCAACTTGCCGACTTCTTTCATTTCGCCGAGCAGTTTGTCGCCCATATAAATACTGTGTTCCAGACTGCCTTCCATAATCAAATCGATAATCACGTTGCGCACCATCGAATCTTTTTCATCGATGCGCACACCACCAATCAGGTCGGATTGATTTTCCTTTTCAGCGAGATAGGCCGCCGCACTGGAAGTTGCGCCCTTGCGTGACAGCGCATACACCGAAGAACCATGCGCTCTGGGATCAGTAAACGCATCGGCATGAATTGAAATAAAAATATCTGCGTTGTATTTCTTTTTGGCAAGCTTGGGGCGTTCAGACAAACTCAAAAAGTAATCACCCGTGCGCACCAATACCGGTTGTATGCCTTTGCTTTTTTTCAAATCGTTATGGAGCATTTTTGCAATTTGCAGCACTACATCTTTTTCTCTCAAGCCATTGGGGCCTAAAGCGCCCGGGTCTTCACCACCGTGACCCGCATCAATCGCTACCACCACTGGCCTGCCCTTTCGCCCTGTCTTGGGTGCCAAATCCAGCTCTGTTTTCACCACGGGCGCAGTTTTTTCCTTTAAATCAATCACCAGCCGATGGCCATATTGCGCATTGGGTGGCAGCACAAAACTTTGTGGTTTTACCGGTACCGCCAAATCAAACACCATGCGGTAATCCTTGTCATCTTTAACAGCACCGCGAATCGATTGAATTTTCGAGCTTTTCAATTCCAGCTTGTTGAGGTCGGCCTTCATGGCAATGTTAGTCAAATCGACCACCAGACGATCAGGATTTTCGAGCGAGAAAATTTTGTGATCCACCGGTCCTTTCAAATCAAACACGATGCGCGTGTTATCGGGTGCTTGCCACAAGCGCACCGCAGACACTTCATTGGCAGCAAGTACCCATGCACTGCCAAGCAGGAAAAAAGCACACAGCAGCGTTTGGAAAAGTTTAAATCTCATACACGCTCAAAGGATTGAAGTTCTACCTGCATGGCATTCACAAGCTGCGTTCCGTGCAAACTGATTGGGCTAATGTGCAATGTTCTTGTTGTTAAATCTGCAAGCCCGTGCTGCGCTATTCTAAGTTCAATATCTGCCCTTGGCAAAATTGCGCCTGCTTTTTCCGGCCATTCAATCAGGCACACACTCATCGCGGTTTTATTTTGCGCAGCTTCAAAATATTCATCACAGCCCAGAAATAACAATTCCTCTTCATCTTGAAGACGATACAAGTCAAAGTGGTAAATGTTTCTGTGAGCCAGCTCATAAGGTTCCACCAAAGTATAGGTGGGGCTTTTGACCTTGCCTGAAAAACCTGCGGCCTTGATGAAGGCTTGACTAAAGGTGGTTTTCCCCGCGCCCAAATCACCGCGTAAATAGAAAATGCCGCGCTTGCAAAATGCCGCAAATATCTGTGCGCAGCGTTGTGTTTGCTGCTCGTTCTCAAGGAGCACCCGCAGTTCTTTCATAGTTAGTATTTCAGGAAATGCTCACGGTAGTATTTTAATTCTTCTATCGACTCAATAATGTCATCAAGCGCCTGATGTGTGTTCTTCTTTTTAAAGCCTTCCATCACCTCTGGAGCCCAGCGTCGCGCCAGTTCCTTCAAGGTGCTCACATCGAGATTGCGATAGTGAAAATACGCTTCCAGTTTCGGCATGTACTTCACCAGAAAACGCCTGTCCTGCCCGATGCTGTTACCGCTCATGGGGGAAGCGCCCTTTTCCACCCACTGCGCGAGAAAGGCAAGGGTCTTGGCTTCTGCGGCAGCTTCATCGCAATCACTCAGGCGCACACGCTCGGTTAAGCCAGAAGCACCATGTGTGTTGGTATTCCATTCGTCCATTGTGCTCAAACACGCATCACTTTGATGCACCGCAAGCACCGGCCCTTGTGCGAGCACATTCAACTGCGCATCGGTGACGATGGTGGCGATTTCAATAATGCGATCGCGCTCTGGTTCCAGTCCGGTCATTTCCAGATCTATCCAGATGAGATTATTTTTACGATTGCTCATGGCAAGCTCCTTTCAGCTCAATGGGGTTTTGCATATTATAGTCCGCATGAAACGAAACCACAGTCTAAAGCATGTCCAAGCGTAAATTAAACCGACGGCAACTCTGGCGCATTGAAAAAATTCAGGCAGAAAAAAAGAAACGCCTGCAAAAAAACGAAGAAAGCATTTCTCATCTACAAACCGATTCACAGCATTTGTCGGGTTTGATTATTGCGCGTCACGGCAAACAGGTGGAATTACTCGAACTTTCGCAAACTGAACCGGCACAGCAACAAACATATCTGTGCCACATTCGCGCCAACATTCCCGACATGGTGGTGGGCGATCAAGTCATCTGGAGCAAACTCAACGATAGCGAAAGCCACAGCGGTGTGATTGAAGCACTGCAAAATCGCCACAGCTTGTTATCGCGCACCGATAAAAACGGCCAGCTCAAAATCATTGCCGCCAATGTGACGCAGGTTTTTCTGGTGCTTGCGAGTGAACCGCACACCGCTGATGAAGTGATTGACCGCTATCTGGCCGCCTGCGAACTTTTGCATTTACCCGTAAAAATCATTGTGAATAAATCTGATTTAACCAGCAGCGAAAAGTTTTTCGCTTTCTTGCAGGAACATTATCAAAGCGTGGTAGAAGACATTCAGCTGTGCTCAATCCACCATGCACAACAACTGCAAACACTGGCCGAGCATTTGGAAAATCAAAACAGTGTGTTTATCGGGCAATCTGGCGTAGGAAAATCTTCATTGATAAAAACCCTGCTCGGCAAACATGAAATCAGGACACAGGCTTTATCACAACGCAGTGGACTGGGACAACACACCACTTCCAGTTCGCGCCTGTATTTACTGGAAAATGGCGGCTGTGTGATTGATTCCCCTGGCATTCGTGATTTTGATCTGGACGAAGTGGATTTAGCCACCTTGCAAAAAGGCTTTGCTGAAATCGCAGCGATTGAAATGCCCTGCAAATTTCGCAACTGCAAACACGACAAGGAGCCAGCCTGTGAAGTTCGCTCGGCAGTGGAATCAGGTAAAATTTCCGAGCGTCGCTATCACAATTATCTTAAATTGGCCGACAGTTTAAATCTTCTAAAATAAAAAAAGGCAAACTTATGAATTCATCTCTGCTTAAAGGCATTCGCGTCATTGATTTTGGCCGCTATATTGCAGGGCCTTATGCAAGCTGGTTACTGGCAAGCCTTGGCGCGGAAGTGATTCGTATTGAAAAATTCGGCGGCAGTGAAGATCGCTATGTTTCGCCCTTGTTTTTAAAAGCAGATGGCAGCGATGGTGACGGTGCCATGTTCTATCAGAATAATTCCCATAAAAAAGTGATTGGCATTAACCCCAAAAGCGCAGCAGGCAAACGTATTCAACAACAACTCATCGCCAGTGCCGATGTGGTGATTGCCAACATGCCAGAAGCAGGATTGCTTAACATGGGCATCGACTATGACAGCCTGAAAGCGATTAAACCCGACATTATTTTTACCTGGGTTACCGCCTTGGGCAGCGAAGGCCCCTGGGCGCAAAAAGCAGGTTTTGATGGTATTGCACAGGCGATGTCGGGCAGTATGTATTTCACGGGAAAACCTGATGAGCCAGTCAAAACTGCGGCCGCGTATGTCGATAACAGCACCGCCATGACTGCCGCGATGGGCACACTTGCAGCACTGTGGCACAAGGAACGCACAGGCGAAGGCCAGAAAGTGGAAGCGAGTTTGCTCGCCAGCGCCGTTTCCATTTTCGCCCCCATGCTCTGCGAACAAGGTGCAACGCAAATCCATCGCCAACCCAGCGCCAGCCGTTCACAAACTTCCGGCCCTTCCGATGTATTCAAAACCAGAGACGGCCATGTGATTGTGCATGTCGTAGGCAACGCCTTGTTTGCGCGTTTGGCAAAAGCCTTGGGGAAAGAACACTGGCTTAAAGATGAAAGCCTCAACAGTGATGACAAGCGCGGACAAAATCGTGATCGCTTGTGCGAAGAAGCCGCACCGTGGTTTCTGCAAAGAACCAATGATGAAGTGCTGGAAGTGCTCGGCGAAATGTCGGTGCCTGCTGGCCCCGTGCTCACGCTGCAACAAGCCATCGATCACCCCCAGGTCAAAGGTATGGGCTTGCAGGTTGAAATCCACGCCCCTGAACTTGCGCACCCTGCACCAGTAAGCAAAGCGCCTTTCCGTTTGGAAAAAACCGCAGTGAAAGAGCCTGTTAAGCCTGCGGCAGTGGGAGAACATACCAACGAGATTTTGCTTTCACTGGGTTACAGTAATGAGCAAATTACTCAACTGAAAGCGGCGGGAGATGTGGAGTAAAAAGAGTCCGTTTTCATGTGCCCTTTCTGGTTAAAGCGTGGCTATACAGAATCACCGTTTCCAGGCATTGATTACTCGCCTTGCTATACAGTTCCGCATTTCGGGCAACATAGTCAAACGATTTGATTTGATCGCTTAGCACCACACCTTCTACCTTATTACGTTTACCTGCCACTTCTACAGGTATTGCAAACGGCCAGCTTTTTACCTGACTGGTAATCGGGCAAACAATAAACATGGAGCCCTTGGCGTTATAACGACTATTTGAAATAACCAGCGCTGGCCGCCTTTTGGCCTGTTCATGCCCTGCCTGTGGATCAAAATCCACCCAAACAATGTCTCCCTGTGCCGGTCGGTATTGGCTCATAACACGCTCCCTGATATTTGTTTGTTAGAATTCATTACCCACAGACGAACCACCTGAAATTTCGCCATACGCATTATCAACACGCATCTGCTTAATCAACTCGTCCAGATTGGGAACATTATCGGCCTCAATAATCAAACGATGCCCATCAAATTGATATTTAATCCGTTGATCAACCGACAAGCCCATCGCATCCCGAATAGTCTTGGGAATCGTGAAACCCACCGAGTTACCCCACTGTCTTAATTTTAAAATATGCTCCATACCCCCTCCGCTTAATTATACCAAGTATAAACATTTCACAAAGTTATACAATATATAACTTTTGGGTAGATGAAGATTGAGTAAGGAAATTCTTCCACTGCCATATTGAGCGAAGTTCGTAAAGCGAACGAAGTCGAAATATCTCGGTTAAAACAGGTGTATCTGATACAGCGCAAATAAAAAAGCCAGCGCAAGGCTGGCTTTTTTGTTTTCTTGTTTTTTATTGATGTTCCGATTTATCAAACTACTCAGACAGGACTTCTCTAAAAAGCGCCGAATAATAGTCGCTTTCATCACATATTTCGGCAAAGTCTGTTTTCAGGGATAACTCCACATCGGAGCAACCCTTATCGATAGTTTGTTAAAGGTTAAGTGTTTAAATTGCATATTGATTCTCCTTTTTCTGGTTATTTTTATTATTTCAGTTTTATTTTTATAAAAATCTGACGTTTAACATACATATTTTGATGTTTAACGTCAATTATTATAATTTTATTGATGTAAAACATCATTCATAGCTGTCTTACTATTTAATTAACTTGACCGCCACCGTGCGGAGACAAGTATGAATGACGTAAAAAAACAGATAGGAGAAAGAATCAACGTATTACGCAAAGCCAGAGGGCTGACCCAAAGCGAGCTGGCCGAAAGGGTGAATCTGGATAGCCACCATATTTCCCGCCTTGAAACAGGCCGATATTTCCCGTCAATGGAATCGCTGGTGGCGATTGCTCACGCGCTGGATGTGGAATTGCTGGAGTTTTTTCTTTTTCCGTCTGCGGAATCAGAAAGAGAAATGCGCGAGGCGCTGACGGCTATTGTGAATCAGGCGCAAACTTCTGTACTGCGCGAGTTGTTGTCTCACGCAAGAAATCTGGATTCGCGGGCAAGAATGGGGTGAATATTCGCTTGAAGTACCCCGTCCATGCTAAATTGCCCGCTCACTTTTCAGGCTATTCACTTTCCAATCATTGAATGAGGACAAAACATGGCAGAAACATTACCCGCCGTTAATTGTGTGAAACTATCGCAAGGCACAGAACCCTATCTTGGAGGGCTGAAGTGCAAGAGCTGCTCAGCCGTTTTTACCGACGAACGCTACGTATGCGCCAAATGCGGTGCGCGTGATCAACTGGAAAGCGTCAGGCTGTCGAACAAGGGCACGCTGTATTCCTATTCCATCGTGTACCGAACCTTCCCGGGTGTGGAAACACCTTTCATTTCAGCGATTGTCGATCTGGAAGGCGGCGGCACGCTCAAAGGTAACCTCATCAATGTTGAACCCAAACCTGAACACATTCGCTTCAATATGCCTGTTGAAGTGGTGTTTAAAGATGCGCTGGGTCGCAAAGACAAAGACGGCAACAGCTATGTCAGCTTTTTCTTTCAACCCGCAGCCTAACAACGTATTCACAGGAGAAACTTTATGAGCGACGTTTATATTGTCGGTATCGATATGATTAAATTCGGGCGTTTTCCCGATAAAACAGTTCCTCAATTAGGCGCACAAGCTGCTTTGATGGCTTTGGACGATGCAGGGCTGACCATTAAAGATATGCAGGCGCTTTACTGCGGCAATCTGTATCAATCCAATGCAATGGTGGGTCAGCGCATTCTGCAACTGATTGGCCAAACCGGTATTGGCGTGGTGAATGTGGCCAATGCTTGCGCGACGGGTGCCACTGCTTTTCGTGAAGCGTGGATGTCCATCAAGGCAGGTGTTCATGATGTGGTGTTGGCGGTAGGTGTTGAACAAATGGGCAAGGGCTTGCTGGGTGGTTCTGGCGGTGGTTCGGGCATTCCCAAGGAAGGGCTGTTAGGTTCTGGCACCATGCCTTGTGTGTTTGCTGAAGCAGGTATGGAACATGCCAATAAATACGGCACTACGTTCGAGCAATTCGCCAAGGTGTCGGTCAAAAATCACCAGCATTCCACCCTGAATCCGAAATCGATGTACCAAATCGAAACGCCACTCGACATGGTGATGAACGCAGAAATGATTTCCTACCCTAACACCAAGCTGATGTGTTCCGTGAATGTGGACGGTGCGGCGGCGGCAGTGCTGGTATCTGAAAAGAAAGCGAAAGAATTGGGCTTGAAACGCGCGGTGAGAGTGAAGGCTTCTGTGCTCACCACCGACCCCTACACCGATCGCGATTTGGTGATGCCCGATGTCAACACCTGTACCCGCAACGCAGCGAAAGCCGCTTACAACATGGCGGGTATTGGCCCCGAAGATCTGGATTTGGTGGAACTGCATGATTGTTTTGCGACTGCGGAAATTCTTCACTACGAAAATCTTGGGCTGTGTGGTGATGGTGAGGCAGGCAGATTTATTGATGAAGGCCAATCCACGCACGGCGGCAAAACCCCTGTGAATGTTTCGGGTGGTTTGCTTTCCAAAGGCCACCCTTTAGGTGCAACGGGCATCGCCAACATTTATGAAGTGTGCACGCATTTGCGTGGTGAAGCGGACAAGCGTCAGGTTCCCAATGCACGCTTTGGTTTAACGCATGTGATTGGTTTGGGTTCTTGTTGTGGAATCCACATTATGGAAAAGGTAGCTTAGACAGTGCAAAACAAATCCAGCCACTGGACGCTCGAAAATTTCAGGATTGCCGAAGTAGAAGGCCTGACACGTTTTCACGACCTGGGGCTGGGTTTGGACATCATGCACGCCATTCACGATTTGGGCTTTGAGTATTGCTCGCCCATTCAGGCCAAAGCCTTGCCTTATGCGTTGCGTGGTCGCGACACCATTGGCAAGGCACAAACAGGTACAGGTAAAAGCGCAGCCTTTCTCATTGCAGTGATTGATGATTTGGTGCTCAACGCGGTAGAACACGAGCGTTTTTTGCGTGAGCCTCGCGCATTGATTATTGCCCCTACCCGCGAACTGGTGATGCAAATTGCAGAAGATGCCAAGGCGCTTTCAAAATATTGTGCGCTCAAGACTTGCGCACTGATTGGTGGTGAAAACTACGATAAACAAAAACAAGCCATGGACAATGATTTTGTGGATATTGTGGTGGCCACGCCCGGGCGCTTGCTCGATTTCATCAGCCGAGGCGATTTGCATGTGGACATGGTGGAAAGCCTCGTGCTTGATGAAGCCGATCGCATGCTCGATATGGGCTTTATTCCGCAGGTAAAACGCATTATTGCGCACATTCCCAAAACCGAACACCGCCAAACCCAATTATTCAGCGCCACTTTTACCGAGGATATTTTAAACCTTGCCAGACGCTGGACGCATGATGCGGTGTTTGTCGAAGTCACGCCCGAAAAAGTAGCCACCGACAAGGTAGAGCAAAAAGTATATTTGCTGGCGAATGAAGACAAACAAAAAGTGTTGCTCAACATTCTCAATGACACGGCGACAGAAAGCGCGATTGTTTTCACCAATCGCCGTGATCAAAGCCAGAAACTGTTTGATGCGATTAAAAATAAAAATCTGAAAGCAGGCATTCTCACAGGAGAAATTTCGCAACAAAAACGCAGCCGCACGCTTGAAGATTTCAAACAGGGCAAACTCAAGGTGCTGGTGGCAACCGATGTAGTCGGCAGAGGCATACACATTGATGGCGTGAGCCATGTGATTAACTACAACCTGCCCGAAGACCCTGAAGATTACATTCACCGCATTGGCCGCACTGGGCGAGCAGAAGCAACGGGCACTTCGATTAGCCTTGCCTGTGAAGATGAATCCTTTGAACTGCCCGCGATTGAAAAATTACTGGGGCATAAATTGAAGTGCGAGCTGCCGCCTAAACACTATCTGGAATAGTGTTTACGGATTGCCAAATACACGCGCAATACTGAGTACGGTCGCACTCAAATCCTCATCACCGTGACTGGTGCGCCTCAAATTATAACGCCATAGCCAAGGGCTGCTGTTGTTATGGCGATATTGCACACCCAAACCATACACCAGTGCCGCTTCGGTTTTATCTTCACCTTTAACACGTTTTTCCAAATCGGCCTGAAGTTTGGCAAGCTCTGACGCAGCCTGTGTGCCTAACACTTGTACCTTTGTGCTGTGCTCCCCCTGCACCAAAGCCAAACCCGCTTCTGCGGATACTTCGATATTCCAGAACAGGTGATATTTTGGCCTGAACGCCACACTGAATGCGGAATAGTCGAGTTGGCTGGCGATATCGATTTGCACGGGTTTGGCGGTATCAACATATTCCAGCGTGTGCTTAAAATCACCCCAATTTTCGTAACGCAGTTCCAAATCTGCATGCTTCCAGTAGTGCATGCCAACAAAAAATCCTGTGCTGTTATCACTGGTATCGGCCGATAGTTTTTGCTGAATCGCGCCTGCCACACTGCTGCCTTCGGGCAGGGTGATGTCATTGTTTGAAATTTGCAGCCCGATGTACCACGGTTTTGCAAAGTCGAACCTGGATTCGGCATACGCAGGGAGCACAAAGAGGCAAGAGAAAGTGCTTAAAAAAATAAAAAGGATTCTGGTCATAACATTTAATTTTCAACTAGTTTAATTGCGGGATTTGTCAAAGTTTCACTGTTTTTTACCAGATTTGCACCCAAACACAATGCAATTTCCAGATAACGGCGTGCTATATCGCTCTCAGGTGCACTTGCAACCGTCGGCATACCATTATCACAATCCTCACGAATACGTGCATCCAGAGGCACTGCACCCAGAAAAGGCACTTCAAATTTTTGCGAAAGCAAACTACCACCACCTTCGCCAAAAATCGCTTCTTCGTGACCACAGTTCGAGCAAATATGCGTGCTCATATTTTCAATCACACCCAACACGGGTACAGACACTTTGCGAAACATGGCGATGCCTTTTTGAGCATCTTGTGTCGCCATATTTTGCGGCGTGGTCACAATCAAAACGCCATTCACTGGCACAGTTTGCCCAAGCGTTAGTTGAATGTCTCCCGTGCCTGGTGGCATATCAATCAACAAATAATCCAGCTCATGCCAAAGTGTTGTGCCTAACAACTGGGTAAAAGCGCCACTGGCCTTGGGGCCTCGCCATACCAGCGGCGTATCGGCAGTGGTGACATAACTCATCGACATACTTTGTATGCCTTGCGCCTGTAAAGGCAGCAAGTATTTTTGCGCCTCAACTTGCGGCCTCACATCAGCAGGAACACCTAACATGAGTGCGAGATTGGGGCCGTAAATATCCGCATCGAGCAAACCCACCTTGGCACCCAGCGCTTTTAAAGCCAGTGCCACATTCACCGAGGTGGAAGATTTTCCCACGCCGCCCTTGCCCGAAGCGACAGCAATAATATTTTTTATGCCATTACAGGCTTTAACACCATTATTCGCCTTGTGTGCCGCAATTTTACTCTGCCAATGTATGTCAATCTCACACAGTTCAGGAAAGGCATCTTGCAAGGTCTGCACAAGTTTGTGTGTGAATTCTTGTAAAAATTGCGCACAGGCAAAAGGCAAACTGATTTTCAGTGTGAGCAAACCTGCGCCTTGATTCAGCGCTGTTATTTCAATATCGGCTTTCAGCTCCGCCAGACTTGCCTGCACAAGGGGTAGCTGAAACTGCACGCAGGTATTTTTTATCGCAGTTTCAAGTTGTGTTTTGGACACTTCGCTCATGCAAATTCTCACTCTGGTTGAGTTGCAACACGTCAACCTGTTCAAAACCCAGTGCACGCGCTGCTTGCGCGATGCGTTCACTCATCGCTTTGAGTGGTCGTTTCAAACAGTGTGCTCTGGTGTGCGCATCACATAGTTCAAGCAGATGCTCCAAAGCATACACACTCACACCATAAATAAAATCAATGTCAGAAACAGCCTCTAACACACCTTGCGTGCTCTGCTCTGTGTTGGCGGCGCGGGTATAAAAATTCAACACCTCCACTTGCGCACCTCGTTCCCTGCAAGCAGATTCCAAACTGTCCAGACCCTGTTCACCTTTAATAATCCACAGCGATTTTCCAGTTAGATTTTTCAGGCTATCCAGTTCGAGCAAACCTGCTGCATGTTCTTTCCCCATGCCTGCATAGTGTATCGACATATCAGGAAAAAAATTCGCTGCTGTTTTGCCCACCGCAAAACACTGTGCAGCACGCAGGTGCGTTTCAGGTATTAACACACTTCCCAGAAATGCTGCATGTTTACTCACAAAAATCATCACATCGGGTGAACTTTTTGAAGCAAGTGCCTGCTCATGCCACTGCTGCTTACAAAAATTGCTCGGTAAAATAGCCGTGCTACTGACGACATGAATGCTGCTGTTAAATTGTTTCTGGAGTTGTAATTCAAGCGTGCTTTCATCAAGCAAAGCCTGAAAATACTCAAGCCTGTTATTATCCAGACCCAACGGCTGCCAAACAGGAGAAGATAAATTCAAACGTGCTCGCGGCAATAAAATAGCCATAGCCTAGTGTGCGTAAACCTCATCCAGAATTGCCTTTGCACCTTGCGCCAATAAATCTTCTGCTGCTGCTGTGCCAATTTCCCACGCGCGACTTCGCTCACCTTGCTGGTAAGTTTTGAGTATTTGCTTGCCATCAAGAGACGCAACCAGACCACGAATCCCAAGTTTGCCCTGGTTAATTTCTGCAAACGCGGCAATCGGCACCTGACAGCCGCCTTGCAAACGCGTGTTCAAGGCACGTTCGGCCATCACACAATCGTGCGTGTCCGCATCACTGAGCTGTTTGAGCAAGGCATTCAATTCGCTGGCATCGCTGCGTGATTCAATCCCCACCGCCCCTTGTCCGCCTGCTGGCAGGCTAAGCTGCGTATCGAGTTCTTCACGTATGCGCGCCTGAAAGCCCAAACGCAGCAGCCCTGCGGTGGCTAGAATAATGGCATCAAACTCGCCTTCATCGAGTTTTCTTAAACGGGTATTCACATTACCGCGCAAGGATTTGAATTCCACATCAGGCCGTGCATGTGCAAGTTGCGCTGAACGGCGCAAACTCGAAGTTCCCACCACAGCGCCTTTGGGTAATTCTGAAAAACTGGAAAACCTGTTCGACACCAACGCATCGCTGGCACGCTCGCGCTTGCAAATGGTGGTGAGTTGCAAGCCTTGCGGAAATGCCATTGGAACATCTTTCATGGAATGCACGGCGATGTCCGCTTTACCTTCGAGCAAGGCATTTTCCAGCTCCTTTAAAAACAAACCCTTGCCACCGATTTTAGCCAAAGGCACATCGAGAATAATGTCTCCCTGTGTTTTTATCGGCAGTAATTCAATCTGTAACGCAGTATCGATTTTTAACAATTCACTCTTGACGAATTCTGCCTGCCATAAGGCCAACTGACTTTCGCGTGTTGCAATGGTAATTTTCATAATTCACTACTTTTAAAAATTTTACAGATGCTGCATCACCTTGCGCAGCGCTGCAATATGGCGGCGACTCACCACCAGCTTGTCTTCCACACCCTTGAATTTCACCTGATAGTGTCCTGGAGTATTCAGCTCCATACCATCAAGATATTTCGCTGCGACCAATGAATTTCTGTGAATACGAATAAATTCTTCTCCGAATTCGTCTTCAAGCATCTTGAGGGTTTCATCAATCAACAACTCTCCTCCCGTATGCCTGACCGTGACATATTTATGATCGGCACGAAAATAACGCACATCATCTACCGACACCAGTTCAATTCCCTTATGCGTTTTGGCACTGATGTGTGTTCTGCGTCGCGCTTCTTTTTGTTTGGCGGCTGTATTCAAGGATTGAATTTGTGATTTATTCAAACGCGATGCTTTTGCCAGAGCTTCTGCCAAATCCACTGCACGCACAGGTTTCATCAAATAGCCAATCGCATCGACCCGAAAAGCTTCGAGTGCATATTCATCATACGCCGTACAAAAAATAATCGCAGGTGGTTCATCTTTACTGCTCAAATGATGTGCGGCTTCGATACCGTCCATGCCTGGCATGCGCACATCCAGCAATACAATATCGGGTTCATGCTGATTCACTTGCTCAATCGCATCTGCACCATTTTCAGCTTGCGCGACTACGGTATAACCGTCCATGCCGTCGATAAAACGCGCCAGTCGATCTCTGGCCAGCGGTTCGTCATCACAAATCAATATTTTCATATGCGCTCCATGTTGAATGATGAATGTGTTTATTTTTGTTGCATCACTTTTGGAAAGGATAACACAGTCACAAAGTGTTCATTTTCAATGCTCTGCTTCAAGCTGCCTTTGTCACCATAAATTGCTTCCAAACGATGCTGGATATTTTTAAGTGCCATTTGATTGCCCTTTGACTGGTTTTCCTCACTCTGGTGCGTGCGCCCGGGCAAGGGATTGGTGATTGTCACCACTAATAATTTTTCCTGATTATCCAAATGAATAGTCACTCGCCCACCATCTGCACGTGGTTGAATACCATGATAAATCGCATTTTCCAGAAGTGGCTGCAACAACAGCAGAGGAATTTCGATGGTTTGATACAATTCCTCTGAAAAATTAATTTCTTCCCAATCCACTTCCAAACGCTTGCCCAAACGCAGTTGTTCTATGCGCGAATATTTTTTGCACAGTTCAATTTCGTTTGAAAGCGGCACCAGATTGCCTGTTTCTTTCAAGCTTGCGCGAAACAATTCCGATAAATCTTCCACCACCGTTTCTGCGGTGTCGGGATCGACCGCAATCAAACTGGCAATAATGTTCATGCTGTTAAACAGAAAATGCGGACGAATGCGTGATTGCAAGGATTGAAGCCGTGCATTCAATTCCGAACTTTCCTGAACACGTAGCTGGTGTTGCAAAAGAAAATAACGGAACACCATGCCTGCAATTAAAAACGCAATCAGCAGATTTTGCAGCACTAACCAGTAATCAATGGCATGCCAAACACTGGGACTGTTAAACGCTGGTGTAATCATCCATTCCCCTATCAGACTGAATACAGCCGTATCCAGCAGCACCACCAGCAAACAAACGGCTATCGCAATGCGTGGAGGTAACTTCCTGAGAAACGGTCTTAAACTACACACCACAGCAGCCGAGCTCAGGGTAATCCATTGCGTTAACAGCGATACCATGCCCAAACTCATCCAGCTAAAATGTGGAAGCGGATACGCTACGATGGCCACAATCAATGCAAACATCTCACTGGCAATCACCAGCACCAGCACCGAACGCGCATGACATAAATCGGGGATAAAAAAATCATCCTTGTCCGCAGCAAGTCTGGACTCAAACAGCGGATTTTGCCCGCCTGTAGTATGTTTTTCGCTGCTATTCATTTATCCTTTGTGCCTTGAGCCGATGTTTTAATTTTTCTTTCTATTGGCAGGAATCATAAACAAATCCGCTCATTTTTACAGAATTATTACTGTGACCAGCCTTGAAAAAACGAGATTTTTAATGAGCAAAAAGCCAGCTAACCAGCTTTGGGGTGGACGTTTTTCTGAATCCACCGATGCCTTTGTGCAGGAATTTACCGCATCCATTCCTTTCGACAAGATTCTTTATCGGGTGGATATAGAAGGCTCGCTCGCGCACTCGCACATGCTGTGTGAAACGGGTGTCATTACACCAAAAGAAAAGGCAGCCATTCATAAAGGTTTGCACGCCATACTCAAACAAATTGAACAAGGCGATTTCGAGTGGTCGCTTGCACTTGAAGACATTCACATGAACATCGAAGCAAGGCTGATTGCAAACATTGGTGATGTTGCCAAAAAACTGCACACTGGCCGTAGCCGAAATGATCAGGTCGCAACTGACATTCGTTTGTATTTACGTACTGTGATTGATCAGGCACTTGCAGAAATTTTGAGACTGCAACAAGGTTTGTTAGCTCAGGCAAGCTTACACTCTGCCACCATCATGCCCGGCTTCACGCACTTGCAAGTGGCACAACCTGTTACTTTTGGCCACCACATGATGGCGTGGTTTGAAATGCTTAAAAGAGATTTCCAGCGTTTGCAGGAATGTCGCGTGCGTGTCAATGTCATGCCGCTCGGCTCTGCTGCTCTGGCTGGCACCACTTACCCTATTGATAGAAGCATCACTGCAAAATTTTTAAAATTTGAGGGCATCTGTGAAAACTCTCTAGACGCTGTGAGCGATAGAGACTTTGCGATTGAATTTTGTTCCGATGTTGCATTGGTGCTGATGCACTTGAGCCGTTTTTCTGAAGAACTGGTGCTGTGGTCTTCCGCACAATTTAATTTTATCAACCTGCCCGATCGTTTTTGCACAGGTTCTTCGATTATGCCGCAAAAGAAAAATCCTGACGTACCTGAACTGGTGCGTGGTAAAAGTGGCCGCGCCTATGGCAACCTGATGAGCTTGCTCACGCTGATGAAATCGCAGGCACTTGCTTATAACAAAGATAATCAGGAGGACAAGGAGCCGCTCTTTGACAGTGCCAATACCTTGCTCGCTTGCTTGCGTGCTTATGCGGATATGGTGCCCAGCATTAAAGTGAATGAAACAATTATGTATGAGGCAGCACGTTCGGGGTATTCCACCGCCACCGATCTTGCGGATTATCTGGTTAAACAAGGGCTTGCTTTCCGCGATTCGCATGAAGTTGTCGGCAAGGCAGTTGCTTTTGCCATTACACAGAAAAAAGATTTGTCTGAACTGAGCCTTGAACAGTTACAACAATTTGCACCGAAATTTATTGCTGCCGATGTACATAAAGTTCTCACCCTCGAAGGCTCGGTAAATGCGCGTAATCATTTGGGCGGCACTGCACCTGCACAGGTTAAAAAAGCGATAAAGCGCGGGCAACAATGGTTAAGTAAAAACCAGCAAGGGTTTGCGTGATGTGTTTCACCGATACAAAAATACTTGCGCTGTGTGCACTGTTATTTTTGAGCAGCAGCGTTTTAACCAGTTGCGGACAAAAAGGCGCGCTTTACATTCAGCAAGCTGAACAACAAGAGCAACAGGATAAACAGCGCACTGCTGAAAAACCTTGAATCCATTTAGAAAACCAGATCCATGAGTGCATTAAACCAATTCTTTCACTACAAGAACCATCAACTGTTTTGCGAAGCCGCTTCACTGCATGAAGTTGCAACACAGTACGGTACACCTGCCTATGTGTATTCCAGAGCAGCTTTTGAGGCGCACTGGCAGGCGCTGGATCAGGCATTTTCCAGTCACCCGCATTTAATTTGTTATGCAGTCAAAGCCAATTCCAACATTGCCATATTAAATGTTCTGGCAAGGCTGGGTTCCGGCTTTGATATTGTGTCGCAAGGCGAGCTGGAACGTGTACTCTTGGCACAAGGCAATCCAGCCAAAATAGTGTTTTCAGGTTTGGGCAAGCAAGCACACGAAATCAAACGCGCTTTGGAAGTGGGTATTCGTTGCTTCAATATTGAATCGCTCGCCGAAGTGGATTTAATCGAGCACTGCGCAAGCACCCTGAACACGATTGCGCCAGTTTCTGTGCGCGTTAATCCCGATGTTGATGCTAAAACCCACCCTTATATTTCAACAGGACTGAAAGAAAATAAATTTGGCATTGAGTTTGAAAAAGCCAAAGCAGTGTATCAACGCATTCAACAATCCCCACACTTAAAAGCCATCGGTGTCGATTGCCACATTGGTTCACAACTTACTTCGCTTGAACCATTTTCAGATGCACTCACACGCATGCTTGCGTTTGTTGATGAACTGGAAGCCATCGGCATTCATATTGAACATTTCGATTTTGGTGGCGGCCTTGGCGTGGTGTATAAAAATGAACAAGCGCCCACTGCTCACGACTATGCGCAAGTGATTCTCAACAAAATTCAGGGACGAAGTTTTGAAATTATACTGGAGCCAGGGCGCTCTATTGCCGCCAATGCAGGTGTGTTGCTCACGCAGGTACAATTTCTGAAAGAAAATCAAGGCAAACATTTTGCGGTGGTCGATGCAGCGATGAATGATTTGATTCGCCCTGCACTCTATTCTGCATGGCAAGACATTACCCCTTTGCAAGAGAACAGCGAAGCTCCGACCGCACTCTACGACATTGTAGGCCCTGTCTGCGAAAGCAGTGATTTCCTCGGGAAAAATCGCGAACTTGCCTTGCGTGCAGGTGATTTTCTGGCAGTGCTTTCCGCAGGTGCCTATGGCTTTGCAATGAGTTCAAACTACAATAGTCGTAATCGCCCTGTTGAATTATTGGTCGATGGCAGCACCATTCATGTGATTCGTAAACGTGAAAGTTACGCCGAACAATTTCAGGCAGAAACACTCGCACCACTTTAATACTCAACATGACATTGAAATTCAGCAAAATGCACGGCCTGGGGAATGACTTCATGGTCATCGACGCGGTGAATCAAACGCTCGACCTCAGCACACTGAACATCAAGGCTTTGGCAGATCGACGCTTTGGTATTGGCTTCGACCAGCTTTTATTGGTGGAACCCGCTCGTTCAGCAGATGTGGATTTTGCCTACCGTATTTTTAATGCCGATGGCGGCGAAGTAGAACAATGCGGTAATGGTGCACGCTGCTTTGCGCGTTTTGTACACGAGCAAGGCTTGAGTAACAAAAATCCGCTGGTGGTTGAAACGCACTGCGGAATCATTACCCTGCACTGCGTCGATAACAATCAGGTACGTGTTGACATGGGTGCCCCAATTTTTAAAGCTGAACATATTCCTGTGCAAGCCAACATCAATGACAATCAGCAAATCAGTTTGGCGCTTGAAGGCTTTGACAAGCACTTCACGTTTGGCGTGGTTTCGATGGGCAATCCGCATGCGGTGCTGCAAGTTGAGCACTTCGATGATCAACTGATTTTCCAGCTCGGCAGCTTGTTACAGAATCACCCTGCTTTTCCCGCACAAGTGAATGTGGGGTTTGTGCAAATTGCTTCGCGAAGTGAAATTAACCTGCGCGTGTTCGAGCGTGGCGTGGGTGAAACGCTGGCATGCGGCACGGGTGCTTGCGCAGCGGTAGTGACAGGTATTTTGCAAAATAAACTGGATAATCAGGTCACTGTGCATTTATCAGGTGGTGATTTAAGTATTGAATGGGCAGGCGACTTTGCACCTGTCATCATGCAAGGCGATGCCAGCACCGTTTTTACAGGCGAGATTGAGCCAGAAAAATATCAGCGGAAATAACCATGAGTGAACACGACATCAAACATTACAGCGAAACGCTTGGCGTGAATGCACGCTCTGCTTCCAGAGCGATTGCCAAAGCCAGCACCAGAATAAAAAATGATGCGCTGACTTTGATTGCAGAAGAATTAATCGCAAACAAGGAAACCATTCTTAAAGCCAATGCCGAAGATTTAAAGCTTGGTGCAGCCAAAAATCTCGAAGCTGCTCTGCTCGACAGGCTCGAACTCACCCCCGCACGCTTTGATGACATGCTGCACGGCTTGCAACAAGTGGCTGCCCTGCCTGATCCCATCGGTGAAATCAGCAACATGAAATTTTTGCCCAGCGGCATTCAGGTTGGACAAATGCGCGTACCCTTGGGTGTGGTGGCCATGATTTATGAAAGCCGTCCCAATGTCACAGTAGAAGCAGCGAGCTTGTGCATTAAATCAGGGAATGCCGTGATTCTGCGCGGCGGTTCTGAAGCCTTGAATTCCAATCAGGCGCTTGCCCACTGTATTCAAAGCGGCATTAAAAAAGCAGGGCTGCCTGAAACGGTGGTGCAAGTGGTGAGCACCGCTGATCGTGCTGTGGTTGACCATCTCATCAGCATGCCTGCTTTCGTTGATGTGATTATTCCTCGTGGAGGGAAGGGTTTGATTGAGCGCATCAGTGCGGGTGCGCGCGTGCCTGTGATTAAACACCTTGATGGCATTTGCCATGTGTATATCGACAGCAAGGCAGATTTGGAAAAGGCGTTCAAGGTCGCTTTAAATGCGAAGACTCATCGCTATGGTGTTTGCAATGCGATGGAAACCTTATTGGTAGCAGAAGATATTGCAGAAAATATTTTGCCTCGTTTAATCGCAGCCTATGTGGAAAAGGGCGTGGAACTGCGTGGCTGCGCAAAGACACAAAAATTCTCAACCAGTATCAAAGCGGCTACCGAAGAAGACTGGTACACAGAATATCTCGCACCGATTCTTTCCATCAAACTGGTTAAAGATGGTGAAGCAGCGATTGCTTTCATCAATACCTATAGCTCGCAACATACTGACAGCATCATCACAGAGGACTACACGCTGGCGCAAAAATTCCTGCGCGAAGTGGATTCCAGTTCGGTGATGGTGAATGCCTCCACCCGCTTTGCCGATGGCTTTGAATATGGCCTGGGTGCCGAGATTGGTATTTCAACCGATAAATTCCACGCACGAGGCCCTGTGGGTTTGCATGGTTTAAGTTCCATGAAATACATTGTGCTCGGCGATGGGCACATTCGCCAATAAAATGAAATCTATTGGTGTGCTCGGCGGTACTTTTGATCCAATCCACAACGCTCATATTGCCTGTGCTCACAGTGCGCGTACTTTGCTGGCTTTAGACACCGTTAAGCTGATTCCCTGCGCCAACACACCGCATAGAACCCAACCACAACGCAGTGCTGCTCATCGCTGTAACATGGTCGCACTTGCGATTGAAAACGAAACAGGGCTTGAGCTGGACAGGCGCGAGTGTGAACGTGAGGGTTTGTCTTATACTGTGGATACGCTGCAATCTTTGCGCGATGAATTAAACGAAAATGATGTTCTGGTTTTTATTCTGGGCAGTGATGCGTTTGAACATATTCTGTCGTGGCATCAATATGAAAAAATACTCACACTCTGTCATTTGCTGGTAATACAACGCCCAAACTATTTGATTCCCAACCATGCGGCACTGAAAAATTTTATTGCTGAATTTGAAAGCAATACCATTGAAGCACTTAAAACATATGCGCATGGTAAAATCTATTTTTACAAAGGGCTGAATCTGGATATTTCTTCCACGCGCATTCGTAGTAATGTGGATAAAACCCTGAGCCACGAATTACCCGAAGCGGTAAAAGCCTACATTCGCGAACACAGCCTGTATCAGGAGAATACCCTATGAGTAAATCTGTTTTTGATTTAAGCCGTTATCTTTCCAAATTACCCGAACATGAAAGCACACTCAAACTCTGCCAATGTGTGGGGCATGCACTTGATGAAATGAAAGCACTCAATATCGTGTTTATCGATGTGAAAGGTATTTCCAATGTCACCGACATCATGGTGATTGCCAGCGGCTCTTCCAATCGCCATGTAAAAGCTGTCGCGGATTTCGTGATGGAACATGGCAAACAAAATCATTTCGACATTTTTGGCAGCGAAGGGCAAGACAGCAGCGAATGGATTCTGATTGATTTTGGCGATGTGGTGGTACATGTGATGCAGGAACACACACGCAATCATTACGAACTGGAAAAACTCTGGACACATCGCCCTGACGATTTCCGTAGCGAGCAATGAAAATTAAAATTGTTTCACCCGCTAACAAAATGCCCGACTGGGTGCAAACGGGCTGCGAGGAATTTCTCAAACGCTTTGATAACAGCACTCAGGTAGAATTTATCGACATTCCGCTCAATACCCGCAGCAAAAATGCCGATGTCAAACGCCTGATTGAAAAAGAAAGCAAGGCCATGCTTGCCTGTTGTCAAAGAGAAGATTGGGTAGTTGCACTCTGTATTGAAGGCAAACAAACCAGCAGCGAAGGCCTGGCGCAACATATGGAAAACTGGCAGAACCTCGGTAAAAACATTGTACTTCTGATTGGTAGCCCTGAAGGGCTCGATGAAAGCTGCCTGCAACGTGCCAATCAAACACTGTCACTTTCCAAACTTACTTTACCCCACCCTTTGGTGCGCATTGTATTGGCAGAACAACTCTACCGCGCTCAATGTATTCTAAAAGGGCACCCCTATCACAAATAACTCTTTGTCCATGTGACAGAAAATCTGGAGGCAACGATGGAAGCAGATGAATGCGAAATTAAAAAAGGCTATTCGGCTTTGGAGTTTGCTTTCAGATTAAGGCGTTTGGCCGATGCACTCGAAAAAAATGAAGCCTTTGCAATTAAATTTGCAGGCGAAAAAATTTATATACCGCACAATGCCCAATTTAATATTGAATATGAAAGGGACGGCTCAAGTGAAGAAATCGAATTTGAAATAAAGTGGTCAAATGAATCAGATGATGAAAAATGAGGCTAGCTGCTTCACTCTGTAGTCAAAGTCTTTCAATCTTCCCACTTTCCATGCCACGTTTTGAATTGCGAAGGGCGTAAACGGTAACGTGCAATATTCCCCTCGTGCAAACCTAACAACTCGGTTTCTACTGCTTCACGAAAACGCATCTGTTCACTTGAATGCACTCTGGCTTTTGCATACTGGTTCACATAGGCGCTGGCCTGTTTTTTATTCATACCTTGCAGTACCACCTCGCCAATGAGGTGTGACATTGCCGCCTTGTGCTGCAAACGGAACGCATCTGGCTGCCCCAGCGTTTGCCTGAGCTGGGAATAACGTGCACATGAACGCTCGTAGGCCCACACAAACACATCGACCAGCAATTCCACCCTGTTTAACTCATACACGCCTAACAAGCCCTGCACATACAAATCGTCAGGCACATCGACAAACGATAAAGGGCACAGGTTATGACGAATCAGGGGAATATTGGCCGCAAGCCGCGAAACCCGTTTATTCACATCATCAAACGCTTGCAGATATGGCAAATGCACCATCGCAAAAAACGCAGCTTCAATTGGATCATCAATAACATTGGCCGTAAGCAGAAAACGATTAAATCCATCTTCAATTTGCTGCGGAATATCCAGAGGCTGAAATACACTGCCACTAATACCCACCGCATGAGTACGCAAACGCCCTTCCGCCTGTAAATCAGAGAGCAGGTTTTCCGAAAGCAGTGCATGCAGGTTTTTAATGGTGTAAGCGTTAAAACCAATCTCGTCAGCCTGCTCCACCAGCAATTCAATAGCAGCCTTGTGATTGAGCAACATCTGCGTTTCCAGTATGTCCTTACCTTCCGCAATATCCCCCGCCTGTAACAGGCGCTCGGTTTCCAGCAAGGAATAGGTATTACCTTCCAGCCGACTGGAATTCCACGACAAATCAATCAATAAACGGTTGTAGATTTGCCGCGCATAAGTGCCTGCCGGTCTGTCTTCCAAGGGTGAACTTCCCAGTTCAGCCAGCCTTTTACGCACCGATTGCGCCAAATAAAAATTTTTATTGGCGCGATAGCCTTTCAGAAACTCGGCCTGATACCCCACCTTCTTGCGTTTTGCCAAAGGCAAACTCACTGCTGCCTGCACTTCGCGGCCAGCGACAGACAACGAAAACCGTTGATTCGACCTGTATCCCTCAACAGGCTCCCTCACCCCCATCGGCACAGAAGCTCTATGCACAAAAGCAACTGAAAAATAACGGGTTTTTGCCCCTTTTCCTTCACTTTTCAGAGCACCCTGTGCAACCAGAGTTGCCAGCCTGCGCTGCAAGGTACGCATAGATACAGCATCACCAAGATAAGCAAACAACTGCTTAAGCGAGGCACCATCGGGAAAGGCAGCTACCGCATCAGTAACAAGCTGTAATTCTTCGGAAGAAACATGTTTTGGCATAATGGCGCTTATTATGGCGTAATAATTAGAATCGCGCCATATAAAAGTTTTATTTGGCGCAATTGGATAGATTGCCCCTATAGCCCAAGCTATACTGTTTTTCCACACAGCCACTGGAGCACATCATCATGGAACACGGAAGCACAACCCGATTTCGCCTTGAACCCAAAGACGAATATAACCACCCCATCGAAGCTGAAACCAATTTCAACGAAAGCATGTACATCAATGTGTTCGATCACCAACAAAACATGGGTGGCTGGTTTCGCGTGGGGAATCGCCCCAACGAAGGCCATGCCGAAATGACGGTGTGCATTTATTTGCCCGATGGTACGGTGGCTTTTATGTTCAAACGGCCTGAAATCAGTAATAACGATGAACTCAACGCCGGTGGTTTACGCTTTGAAGTGATTGAGCCTTTCAAACACCTGCGCGTCACTTATGCCGGTTCAGTTTGTATGCTGAAAGACCCAAGCGAAATGGCCGATCCCAAAAAAGCTTTCGCCAATAATCCTGTTGTTAAATCTGAAGTCAGCATCGATTTCTACGACGTTTCACCCATTTATGGTGGTGAGAAAGTGAATGAAGATGGTTCCAGATTTGAAGAAAAAGCTGAAGAATCTTTTGCACGTGCACACTATGAAGCGCATGTGCGTGGTGAAGGCACCATCAAAATTGGTACGCAAAGCTGGCACTTGAAAGGTTTGGGCTTGCGCGATCATTCATGGGGGCCACGCTACTGGCAGAACATTTATTGGTATCGCTGGATGCCGATGAGCTTTACCGAAGATTTCGCGCTCAACATTTCTGTGGTGACTATGGCCAACGGCAAAACCAATGTGTGGGGCATGGTGCTCGACAAAAACGAAAATGGCGAAAAAGTTTACAAAAACATTATCGACGGTAGTATTAAAACCGAATACGACGAACGCTTTTTTCAGCAAAGCATGACGATTCAGGCAAAAACTGCCGAGCGTGACTATCTGGTTACCGGAAAGAATTTATCCCTGATTCCTTTGCGAAATCGTCGTCAAAGCCCTGATGGTACGGTGTTAAATACACGCATTACCGAAGCGATGACTGAATATTTCTGTGAGGGCATGCGCGGCATTGGCATGTCGGAATACCTCGATCAAATCATTGACGATGTGCCAGTAGGTAAAGCCTGCTAAGAACAACCATGAATCGTCAACAAAACATACAAAGCCAACTCGAAAAAATTTTCTGCAACAATGCAGACGCGAGCAAAGTAGAAAATCTCACTCCGCTTTCAGGCGGCGCGTCCGCAGAAACCTGGTTGTTTGATGTTGTGACAGGTTCTGAAAAGCAGGAACTGATACTACGCAGTAGCAGCACTGACGACGTTGCCTTTGGCGCAGGTATTACCAAAAGCACAGAAGCCGCGTTACAGGAAATAGCTTATCAGGCGGGTGTACCCGTTGCGAAAGTCATTTATAAATTAAACCCGCATGATGGCCTGGGTAATGGTTATGTTATGGAACGCCATCAGGGTGAAACGATTGCGCGGAAAATCTTGCGTGATGACTTATTCAGCAAGGCACGTGAAATCATGGCGGCACAATGTGGTGAAATTCTTGCCACCATTCATGCCATCGATATTACCAAACTACCCCAACTGCCCGACCAGCGCGCCGAGCCACAGTTAAAACAAATGAAGGCGCTATATGAATCTTTCGGCGAGCCTGTTCCTGTTTTTAATCTGGCCTGTCAATGGCTGGCCGCTCACTTGCCAAAAGAACAAGCACCACGCTTGGTTCATGGTGATTTTCGTAATGGTAATTTTATTGTCAATGAAAACGGTATAAAGACCGTGCTTGATTGGGAACTGAGCCACACAGGCGACCCAATGGAAGATTTAGGTTGGTTGTGCGTAAATTCATGGCGCTTCGGTGAAATCGACAAGCCCGTAGGCGGCTTTGGTCAACGCGAAGATTTGTTTGCTGCTTATGAGAAGGCCAGTGGCCACCGTGTGAATGCAGACACTGTTAAATTTTGGGAAGTATTTGGCACCTTCAAATGGGGCGTGATTTGTTTATACCAGACCTTCGCACATTTACGTAGCCATATTCGTTCAGTGGAACGTGCTGCGATTGGTCGGCGGGTGTCTGAAACCGAAATCGATTTGCTGCGTTTAATCGCACCGAGATAACAAGGAGTCACCCATGCCATTTGATCGTCCACGAAAAATAGAATTACTCGGTGCCGTGCGGGAATTTATGGAAGAAAAACTACTACCCGAACTTCATGGGCACTTGGGGTTTAATACGCGTGTTGCCATCAATGTCATCAAAATGCTTGAGCGCGAACTTGAAACCGGCGATGAAATTTCTGTGCAGGTACGCTCACGTTTGCAGGCTTTATTAAGCAGTGAAACCACTGATGTGCTTGCGCTGAATCACGAGCTTTGCCAGGCCATTGATGCGGGCAGCTTCAATGATAAAAATGAAGCACTCGTCGCCCACTTGTGGCAAACCACTTTGGATAAACTGTCGGTGGATAACCCGCGTTATGTGAGTTATCAGAAGGAACTTAATCCAGCTTAAACACCCTTATCGCATTTTCCCGCAAGAACTTCGGCCACACTTCATCTTTAAAAGGTACATTGGGCATGTCCTTGAAAATTCTGTCGAGGCTCAAGCCCATAGGGAAATACCCTGCATACATGATTTTGTCGGCACCACGTGTATTGGCGTAATCAATAATCGCTTTGGGATAATGTTTGGGAACGAAAGCGGAAGTCATGTAATACAGATTGGGATATTTAATCATGAGTTTTACTGCCAAATCTTCCCAAGGTTCTGCACCATGACGCATAACAACTTTTAACTCAGGAAAGAACCAGCAGATTTCATCAAGCTGATCCACTTTTTGTGGCTCCATCGGCAAGCGTGGACCCGGCACACCCACACAAGGGCAAAAAGGAATATCCAGCTCTACACACGCGGCATAAACGGGATACCATTTTTTATCACTCAAGGGTACTTGCGGAAGTAGTCCCGAAGGGAAAGCGGTTACTGCCTTAATACCATATTCTTTATGCAGGCGTTTAATTTTACGCACTTCTTCCATACCCAGATTCGGGTTCGCTTCATAAGAAGCAAAAAAACGCTCAGGGTAACGCTTGAGTGCTTCCCTGGTCACTTCGTTATGATCATCAAACCCCGACATGGCGCGTTCAATATTGAATTTGTCGAGCAGCTCAATGGTATAGGCAATGTAGTCTTCTTTTTTGCCAGTATCGGGAATGTCCTTGAACATATATTGCGCAGGCATTTTAAACATCATGCGTGATTCCTCATCCATCAAAAGTGGTTTGATGAAATCGTACCAGGTGCTGTTGTCTTCACCTGGTACATTGAGCATGAGATCAATAATTTTTATATTGCTGGGCATTGGCATGGTGCTTTTCTCTTGGTGTTTTTCAATACATTAGCTAATTCCGCTAACACTTACCTACCTCAAAAGCGCGAGATTTTTATTAAATTCACGCGCACTTCTTATGACAAGCTCTATAACAAGCTTTGTACTGTATGAAAAATTATTGGCACCAGAATCCGTGCTTTGGGATGAAAGCGAAGCATTGGCCTGGGTGGAAAAGGAAGTTCATTTTTGCACTGCGAGCATGAAAGAACTTCCTCAAACAATTTTAATGAAGCCATTAAAACAATTTTTTCAGCTTGTCTTTGGCTGCATCTTCAGCTTTTTTCTTTTCAGCCGCTTTTTTGGCATCTGCTTCTTTTTTCTGCTGCTCTTCCCAGGTAGTCAGTTTGGCCTTGGCCATGTTCTCCAACTGCTTCTGTTTGGCATCCAGATCTCCCTGACCACTGAGCAATTGCTCGATGTCCTTACCGTAGGCACCTGTTTTCTCAGCCACTTTTGCCTGTAATTTCGCTCTTAACTCGGCTTCCAGCTCGGCTTTTTTGGCATCAATCCTGTCTTTGAAGGCTTCTTTTATTTGCCTTTCAAGCGAGGTGTTTAACGAAGTATCGAGATTGTTCAGCTTGCCTTTGGCGGCAAAGTTAATATCAAAGGCGTGAATGCCTTCCAGCACTTGCCCCACTTGTCTGGCCGCACCGGATTTGGCACCGCTTTTGAATTGCGCATCACTGAACAAGGCTTTGACCTTCAAATCCATGCTACCACCCTGATTCACCAGAAAAGCAGTATCAATATCGGTATTAGCCTTGGCCAGTTTCAGAGGAAAACTGCTCGTACCCGATACAGTAAAATCATCAAGCTGCATGGCCTTGATGTGCAAATCGGCACGGTTGAAAGTATTTTTGGGATTAATGTGATTGAACTCGGCCGTCAGGTGAATGGAGTCATACCCTTTAAGCTGGGTACCACTCACCGCCAGCAGTGTGGGTTTACGCAGAATTTCCGGCTGATGGGTGACATTGGTTAGCTTGGCATCCAGATGTCCCGCCTCCAGCAACACATCAATACGCGCTTCGCGCAACAGAAAATCGGGCAAGGTTTGCACGCCGCCAAAATGTATATAACGCCCTTTGGCGCGTTGCGGTTTCGGCTCAACCGGTTTGTCCTCATCATCGGAAACCAGATAGGGCTGCGCTTTCTCATACCAGTACAAGGCCTGTTTCGTCCATTCTCCGGTATCACCACCGAACAACAGTTGCGAGATATTGGCAGCACCGTCGGCATCCAGACTGTATTTGTTTTTCAAGTTGCGCAAATCCTGTGAAGGCGCATCTTTAACTTCCTTCAACTTGCTGTTCAATTCCTTGTAGGAAGCACCATAGGCATCTTTCAGCTCACCGATTTTGGCGCGTTCTTTTTTAAGCTCGTCCTGAATGTCATTCAGTCGCGCACGACGCTGACGAAAATCATCCAGTGATTTTAAATTACCCGACGTGAGTTTCTGGATTTCATCTTGGTACGCTTTCAACTGCGCACTGCTGGCCAGGTTTGCACGCAAGGCATCGAGCTCCTTGTTTTTTTGCTCATAGAGTTTTTCCAACTCTTCGTTTTTCACATCGGTCAGCAGGGTTTCTTTGGCCAGAATTTCGCTGGCGGAAGGCAATTCCTCAATCGCCGTGGCAATCACTTCGTCCATGACTCCAGGCTCTTTAGGCGGTGCTACTTTCTTGACAATCACACCCGATGTTTTGCGCGGTGTGTTGAACTGCAGGGTGTCCACACTCAACTCATTAACAATCACCTGCCCCATAAACAAGTGCCAGAACGCCACTTCAAAGGCAGCGCCCTTGACTTCAACCGCATTGGTCATCGGCGCATCGGGATTGGTGAACTGCATACGACCAATGCGAAATCCCAGTGGATCGAGCGTGAGGCGCACCGACTCCACATCGACCTTGGCACCTAAAGCCTGACTGCCATGTTCCTCAATAGCGTTTTTGATAAAAACACCAGTGAAAAAATAAGTAAAAGCAAACAACAAACCGACAATGGCAAGAAAGGCAATAAAACCAGGCCAGCGAATCCACTTCAACATGATCAGACCCCTCCTGTCAGAGATGTATACAAGTTATAAAACTTGTTGGCTTTGAGCATTTGCACCAGTTTCGATTTCTGTACCCACGCAAAAATCTTGTCGCGGTATTGATGAATCAGAAAGTTGAACAGGAAAAAAGCAGGCAAGGCCAGTGCCAGCGAAACGGCCAGACTACCCATCACCAGCGTATTGTTGAAGCGGGTAACCCGCCACGCATCAGACACATACAGGGAAGTCCAGAAATCCTTTAAATCTGCATGAGTAAGCAGATATTCCCCAGCCTGTATAAACAATGAGTCCAGCCCATAAGCCAAACCCGAAAACACACCGAAGGCCAGAATAAAGCCCGTCAGGTTAATGCGCAGCACCAGTGCCAGCAACAGCACAATCAGGTTATGCACACTCCACAAAGGCGTAAAGCCCATAATCATGCCCAACACAAAAGCCAGTGAAATCTGTGACGGACTGGCCTCTGAATTGAGCGCTTTGAGTAATTTTGCAAGCAGGGTTAACACAATAACTTCCTCTTGTTGTTTTATAGATAACGAATGAATTGAAAGCGAAACAGCAGCGACTTTACACCTTCCTTGCAAGCCCCCACAAGCATGACCAATAGGCACTTTCGTCACAGGTATACACACTGTGAATTCGTTTCTGCTTGGCTATACTAGCCGCCTCAAATTCAACACATAACACAAGGAGAACGCGCATGTCGCAATCTAAAGACACTCAGGAGCAAGCTGAGTTCCGCCAATACTGTCGGGACTGGCTCAAGGATAACCTGCCACCAGAACCCCCTGTACGCTTGCCCCAGTCGGCACTGGAGATTATGACGCGCGAGCAGCTTGATTATTTGTGCGCGTGGCAAAAAGCCGCCTACGATGCCGGTCTGGTTGGGTGTGATTATCCGAAAAGTCACGGTGGCGGTGGCAGAACCGATTGCCAGCGTATTGCCAACTCGGAAATGCAGGCAGTTGCAACGCCCTTCCTGCCCAACGTGATTGGCCTGGGTATGGCGGCACCCACCATTTATCACCATGCGCGTGAGGAAGTGAAAGAGGAACTGCTGCCCAGGTTATTCTCAGGCGAAGAAATCTGGTGTCAGGGTTTTAGTGAACCTGGTGCCGGTTCTGATTTGGCCAGCGTGCAAACGTTTGCCAAAAAAGAAGGTGACAAATGGATTATCAACGGCCACAAGGTGTGGACTTCTCTGGCACACTTTGCCACCTACATGATTTTGTTATGCCGCACCGACAAGTCAGACAAATACAAAGGGCTTTCCTATTTTGTCGTACCGATTAAAGCAGCATTAGGTAAAGGCGTAACCGTTCGCCCCCTGATTAAAATCACTGGCGAAACCGGTTTTAACGAAGTGATTTTCGATAATCTTGAAGTCGATGATAAATATCGCCTTGATGAAGTCGGCAATGGCTGGCAAGTCGCTATGACTACCTTGTTACATGAACGCGGTGCGGGTTCGCTGGTCACCCCTGCTTCGGGTGGCAAAAGCAAAGGTGATGAAGAAAAAGAAAGTGTCGCAGGTGCTTATGGTTTGATTGATCTGGCCAAAAAATCTTTCCGCAACGGTAAATCTTCTGCCGATGATGCGGTGATTCGCGATGAAATCATGAAGCTCATCATTCGTCAGGAAGGTATGCGCCAGAACGGTCGCCGTGCTCGCGTATTCCCGTTGATTGATCACCCGATGCGCATTCCGCTACAAGGCAAATTGCTGATTACCGAATTGATGCAGGACACCGCTAATGTTGCACTGGATATTGAAGGCGCAGCCAGCTCTTTGTATCTGGCAGATAAAAATGCACCCGATGGCGGACAATGGCCCTTGGCTTACATGAACTCTTTTGGTGGCACCATTGCAGCAGGTACCAGCGAAGTTCAACGCAACATTCTGGGCGAGCGCGTGCTCGGCATGCCCAAATCAAAATAAGGAGAAAGAACATGTCACAACCAACAAACTTTGGCTTCGGTGAAGAAGAACAAATGCTCCGCGATGCGGCGAAAAAATTTTTTCAGGACAATGTTCCTGCAGACAAACTCCACGCCACCAATGCACACAATCCTGATCCTGATCGCGCACCCGAGTGCATCTGGAACAAGGACTTGTGGAAGCAACTGGTTGAGCTGGGCTGGACCAGTGTTGCGGTGCCAGAATCTGCAGGCGGCCTTGGTATGTCGGCCGTGGCTGTCGCTGCATTGATGGAAGAAGCAGGCCGCGTTGCCCTGCCCGCACCGTTCATAACAACCATTAACAGCAGCTACGTACTGGCTGCATGTGGAACGGATGCTGCCAATAAAGCACTGGAAAAAATCATGGAAGGCGCATCGGCCACCTTGGCCATCACCAATCACTTAGGCTCATGGGAAAGCCATGACACCGATGTCAAAGCCAATGGCGACACGCTCAATGGCACAGCCTGTTTCGTGCAAGATGCACAAAAAGTGGATTTCTTCGTGGTGAGCGCGAAAGATACTGCGGGCGTAGGCTTGTATGTGATTTCTGCAAAAGCCGATGGCGTAAGCATTGAAGCCGATGCGATTATTGACCTCACTCGTGATCAGGCGCGTGTGACTTTCAACAATGCCAAGGCGGAGTTGATTGTAGCCGCAGCGGGCAAAGGCGACGTTGCACTGAAACAGGCAGAACCTGCCATTCTAACCATGGTTGCAGCGGACATGGTGGGCGCTGCCGAATGGCAACTGCAAACTACTGTGGAATATGCCAAAACCCGCACCCAGTTTGATCACCCGATTGGTTACTTTCAGGCAGTCAAACACCCGCTGGTGGATTTGATGATTATGATTGATCAGGCCAAATCACATACCTATAACGCGGCGTGTGCGATTGATCACGAACCTGAAAAAGCTGCGCAATATGCGCGTATGGCGAATGCCGCTGCCAGCGATACGGCAGATTACGGTTCCAGCCGTTCTGTGCAGTATCACGGTGGTATTGGTTTTACCTGGGAATGTTTTGTGCATTTGTTTTTCAAACGGCAAAAACACAATCAGGCTTTATATGGTGATGCCGCTTATCAACGCGCCAAACTGGCTGACATTTTGATGGGCAAAGCCGCGTAATAAATTGTTATCCCCCCAACCTCCCCTTGATTAAAGGGGAGGCAGGGAGAGGTAACAAAACACTTCTACCGAAACACCGATAACAAACCACTCACAGCACCTTTGATAAAACGGCCACCCGTGCTCGACCAATCAAAGTAATCGCGCCATTCAGTAATCAAACCATCACGCACCACGAATACCCCCATCAATTCGATTCCTGCGGATACTTTTCCCGCGCTGATAGTATCAATACGCTCGGTTAAAACCGTTTCGCCGTCACTGGCAATGTGCAGCATTTCAACATCGAATTCTGTTACGCGTGCCATCATCGCTTTTAAATCACGTGCAATTCTTTCTTTACCCCGTGCCGTATGAAACGGCATGTTGCGATAAACACAATCCTGACTCACCAGTTCCATTGCAGCATCCAGATTTAAATCTTCAAGATAATCCAGAAATTGCTCTACCGTACTCTGTGCTTTATTTGTCATTTCTATCTCCCGTGATACCGATTAAACTCGCGCAAAACCCGAAGCTGATTCTCTTGAAAGGAGTAACACATGTCCAGAAATGAAAAGTTTTCCGCGTGGCTTGACCAACCCGTTATTGTCGATAAATGGGTTGAGGAAAATATTCTCGGACTGGATGCCAATGCCGACAAATCAAGCTGGAATGACAGCCAACTTTTAAGAGACAGCGTGCACTTTGGCATATCCCTGTTTGGTGAAGCCGTCGGCGCTGCCAAAATGGCACCTGGACTGGTGACGGAAATGTTCCGCAATGGTGTTTACCCTGAGCACATGCGCCACCGAAAACTGCGTTACCTACCTGAAAATTCCGACATCAAGATGCTCAAAAAAAATAATCCTGATTGGCAGTTTCGGGAAGACTTTAATCCGGAAGATATGGTGATTGTGTTTTTGCATGGCTACATCGACAACACTGGCGGCGACCGTGCTGCGTTTAAACTGGCAAGCCTCGGTTATCAGGTCTATGTAGTGCGCTACCCCTTTTTCCGAGGAGTCGATGCGTTAGCCGAAGAATTGGCAGAAACACTCGAAGAAATCGCACGCAAGGAACCAGGCAAACAGATTATCCCCATTGGTCACAGTCTGGGTGGTTTTGTGTGGGATCAACTATTGCATAGTCACCCTGAACTGGTGAAACAATACAATATGCCACTGTATATTCCGATGGGCAGCCCGCATTACGGCACACTCGCCGCCAGAATTGGTTTGGGCAAAAGTGCGCGCCAAATGCAGGCCAACAGTGACATGGTGCGCTTCAATCTGTCGAAAAAATTCCACCCTGATTTGGAGCTTTATCCTTTTGTCAGCCGCTTTGATTTGTTAGTGCTACCGATAGAAACTGCCTTGCTGCGCAGCGGCGTCAATTATTTATTTACTGAAACTGGTCACATTGGTCAGATGGTTAAAAACGAAACCATTTATGCGATTGAAGAAATTATTTCAACACCACAAAGCGTGCTGAAAGAACGTGCGCAATATCGGGGTTTTTATCCTTCAACCTTGACGCGCGCACTCACCAAACTGCCGAAGGCAGCACAATCCAGACTCGGTTTGGACGGCGTGTTCGATTACATGGGGTACAACCAGGGCGAGCCAACCAAATTCCACATGCGCATTGTGCATCATGAAATTCGCCTCGGCCTGATTCCTACACTCAAGCGAAGCTGATTCAACTGAGCAGCTTGCGCGAAGTGTTCATCAGGATAATCTGTTTTTAAAATCTTCATAGCCAAAGCTGCGTTGCAGCTTCAGCGTGTTGGTGTGCGAATTCCAAATCGCGATGGAAGGTAAATTCACCCCGTTAAAGGTGGTGGTTTTTACCATTGTGTAGTGCGCCATATCCTCGAACATGATTCTGTCACCCACTTTGAGTGGCGCATCAAAACTGTAATCGCCGATAACATCACCCGCCAAACAACTCGGTCCACCCAGACGGTAGTTATAGGGTTTTTCATTCAATGTTGCCGAGCCTGTAATCACAGGTCGATAAGGCATTTCCAGTACATCGGGCATATGGCAGGTAGCCGAGGTATCAAGAATCATCTGTGGCAATTCATTAAAACCAATATCAAGCACTTCTGAAATCAACACACCTGTGCCAATGGCAACGGCTTCACCAGGTTCCAGATACAAGGCCAGTTGATGTTTTTGAGCAAAATGGTTCAGCTTGCGAATCAAGCCCTCACGGTTATATTCGCTGCGCGTAATATGATGACCGCCACCAAAATTCAACCAGCTTAATTGTGGAAAATACCCTGAAAATTTTTGCTCGAAGGCATCAATGGTTCTGTCCAGTGGTTCAAAGCCCTGCTCACACAAGGTATGAAAATGAAAACCGCTGATTAACGCAAACGCCTGTTTAAACGTCGCACTTTGCAAATGTGTTTGAAGTTGCTGCAAGGTAATCCCCAAACGCGATTTTTTTGCGCAAGGGTCGTACATGGCGTACTCGCCTTCGGAATGTTCGGGATTGATTCTTAAGCCAAAGTGCAATTCAGGTCGTTTGCTTTTTGCCGCCTGACATAAGGCTGCAAATTTTTCGAGCTGACTACAGGAATTAAAAATAACGTGATGACAAAATTCCAATAGCTGTACTAAATCTTTTTCCTTATAGGCAGGAGAAAAAACATGAATCTCACCTGTGTAAAATTCTTTCGCAAGCAGTGCTTCATTGAGGCCACTGACACAGCAACCACTTAAATAATTATTGGTGTGCTGTGCCAGCGCGTGCATGGAAAATGCTTTCAAGGCGTGCAGAATTTTTGCGCCGCTTTTTGTTTGCACCTCATTCAAAATTTTCAGATTGTGCTCAAGCGCACACTCATCGACTACGAAACAGGGGCTTGGCAGCAAGCGTGTATCGAGCTTGCTGAAATCACTCACCATCGGATTCATGCAAATGCCTTACAGTTTGAAATTTTCAAGCTCAATCACTTGCCAGGGCAAACCATGTGCATTCAAACCGTCCATGAAAGGGTCGGGATCAAACTGCTCAATATTCCACACGCCTTTTTTCAACCAGATGTTTTGCATCATCAGCTTGGCACCAATCATCGCAGGCACGCCTGTGGTATAGGAAATCGCCTGTGATTGCACTTCCGCATAACAGGCTTCGTGATCACAAATCTGGTAACAATAAAAAGTTTTTTGCTCACCGTTTTTAATGCCTTGCGCTACCACACCAATACAGGTTTTACCTTTGGTGCGTGGCCCCAAGGTAGAAGGATCGGGCAAAAGTTTCGCCAAAAACTGAATCGGCACAATTTGATGACCTTCATAGTCGATGGGTTCAATGCCTGTCATGCCGACATTACCAAGCACTTCCAGATGTTTGAGATAATTTTCCGAAAAACTCATCCAGAATTGCGCACGCTTAATTGTTGGAAAATGTTTGGCGATGGATTCCAGTTCCTCGTGATACATACGATAAATGTTGTAGGTGCCCACTTGCTCAGGGCATTCAAAAAATGCCTTGCGACTCATTGCGCCTGTAGTCACAAATTCTCCGTTTTCCCAATGGCGACATTCCGCAGTCACTTCACGGATATTGATTTCAGGATTGAAGTTGGTCGCAAACGGGTAACCATGATTACCGCCGTTGACATCGATAATATCCAGATAATGAATTTCATCGAGGTAATGTTTGTTCAGATACGCAGTAAAAACATTGGTGGCACCTGGATCAAAACCACTGCCTAACAAGGCACACAAGCCTGCGTTATGGAATTTATCCTGATACGCCCACTGCCACTTGTATTCAAATTTTGCGGTGTCCAGCGGTTCATAATTGGCGGTATCCAGATAATGCACGCCCGCATTCAAACAGGCATCCATAATATGTAAATCCTGATAAGGCAGCGCCACGTTCAACACCATCTTTGGCTGGATTTTTTTTAACAAACTGGTTAATGCGCCAACATCATCAGCATCCACCTGTGCGGTTTCGATGTCGCGGCCGTAATTCTTCTTGATGTTTGCAGCAATCGCCTTGCATTTATCTTCATTGCGGCTGGTGAGCACAATGCGCTGAAAAACTTCAGACACCTGTGCGCATTTTTGCGCAACCACATTACCCACACCGCCCGCACCGATAATCAGAATTGTTGAATTTTGTTCGCTCATCAAGGTTTCCTCTTAAAACTTTTCATCTAAACCTGTTCTTTTTCAAAATAGGTGTAGCCATCAAGACTTTCCTTGAAAGCTCGCATCATTTGTTTTCGTCTGCTTGCAGAAATTTTTCCCGACTGCACCGCATGTTCTGCACGTTTACGAAATTTTTCTTCCATATTTTTTGGGTCATATTCCACATAGGAAAGTACATCGGCAATGCTATCGCCGTGAAATTCTCTTTGAAACTGGAATTTACCATTGCCCGTAATTTTGACACTCACCACATTGGTGTCACCAAACAGATTATGCAAATCGCCCAGCGTTTCCTGATAGGCACCCACCAGAAACACACCCAGATAATATTCTTCACCCTTGTTGAGCTTGTGCAATTTGAGTGTGCGTTGAATACCTTGTCGGGTGCTGAATTTATCAATCTTGCCGTCGCAATCGCAGGTTAAATCGGCAATCACCGCATCTTGCGTTGGCTGCTCGTTGAGACGATGAATGGGCATTACGGGTAACAGCTGATCAATCGCCCAAATATCTGGCAAGGATTGAAACAAACTGAAATTACCATAATAAATATCGGCAAGAATTTCAGGGAGATTCTCAAGTTCTTCAGGCACTTCTTCTGATTTTTTAATCACCTCTGCAATCTGTTCAAAAATTGCCAGTGCCAGATTGTCGGCCAGTGCCCGCTCTTTCAAACTCACCTGACCACGACGAAACAGCTCGCGTAATTCATCACGATAATACAAGGTATCGTTATAGCACTCTTGTATATTGCGTTTGGCAAAGCTGGTTCTTACGTCCCACAGATTTTGCAAAAGCTCATGGGCTTCTTCATCAAGTTTGTTTGGCAGTTTGCTCGGGCTATGATCACGCACATCGAGAATGTTAAATAACAACATCGACGAGTAGGCCACGGTCGCCCTGCCCGATTCGGTTACAATCACGGGATGTGGAATATCCAAAGGCTCAAAATTTTCGCACAAGGTTTCCACGATATTGTTGCAATACTCATCGAGCTGATAGTTTTTGCTGTGCGTGCTGGTGCTGCGTTTGCCTTCGTAATCCACCGCCAAACCGCCACCCAAATCGAGGTAGCCCATAGGTGCGCCTTCTTCCACAAGCCCGATATAAAAGCGACAGGCCTCCAGCACACCCGCGCGGATATTGCGGATATTGGGAATCTGTGAACCCAAATGACAATGCAAAAGTTGCAAACAATGAATCATGCCTGCTTCTTTCAAAGCTTCGACCACATCCAGCAAAGCCACCGATGACAGGCCAAAAATGGACTGATCACCGCTGTCCTGATTCCAGTGGCCATCTACCACCACCGTAGAGCGAATACGCACACCGAGCATCGGCTCAATGCCCAGACGCTCACTGCATTCGAGAATGGTGGGCAGCTCTGTCGCAGTTTCCAGCACAAAAATACATGGCCAGCCCATTTCTCTGGCATACAAACCCAGCTCGATAAATTCTGCGTCCTTATAACCGTTGCAGATAATCAGGCTTTTATCGTCATTGGCATGCGACAGCGCAATCACCAGCTCAGCCTTGCTACCCACTTCCAGACCATGATGATAGCGTTTTCCGAAATCGGCAATTTCCTCAATTACATGGCATTGCTGATTCACCTTGATGGGAAATACGCCACGATATTCGTTTTGATAATTGTAGGTTTTGATGGCGCGTTTGAACGCTTCGTTGAGGGTTTGAATCCTGTCATCGAGCACATTTTCGATGCGAAGCACGGCAGGCATTTCCAGACCACGCTCTTTCATGCCTTCAATAATCTTGATGAGGGGAACCGATACCGTGCGCTGATTTTTGGTGGCAGTGGCCAACACTTCGCCTTTACGCGAAACATCGAAATAGCCCACGCCCCAATCGTGTATTCCGTAAAACTCCGCACTGTCGTCAACGGTCCAACGGGGTACCCGTGAGACAGAACGGGAAGAAGATGACTTAGCCATAGGCTCTCCTCTAAAACAAAGTCGCAATAGTTAAGGGTTACTAACGCGCCTTCAGAGGAAAACGCCTAGTCTAGCTAAACATAAAATCTCAAGGGATAAGAAAGGAGGGCGATGTTAGGCTTTCACTAGAGGAAATCAAGCAGAATTTCTGCTTTCAAAGTTCTTATTGAGATTCTGTTTGTTCTCATTAGTTTGCATCGTCCTTGGAATGAATAAATCCAATCGGCCGTTTTTTGGGTTCTAATTGAGGTGGTCGCAATTTGCGACCACCCCTTGTTTCTCGGCGCTGGTGAGCTGAAACATAAAATCACTCGGAAAACGTGCGAGATTGCGTTTAACTTGTTCATTCAACCGCTTGGTGGACACACCATAAAGTTCCGCCAAATCAACATCGATTATGACTTTTTGGCCACGAATAACGAGGATTCTAGAAGTGATTTGTTCGACAGCTTGCAGTCTAGACATTCGAATTCCCTATTCAGGGAGTGTCTTTAGGCAAAACCAGAGCCTTCAGCACTCCACACTCCATATACTGTATTAATGAACAGTAGTCTATTCAAATGCCACAAACTGTCAAACTGTTTTATGACGCTTGAAGAACATGAAGCGAGAAAAACGCAGTAGTGAGTTGTTATTAATAGGGTTTTGGCTAAGATGTTGGTCAGCGAATTAACCAAATATTGTAAGTGCAACAGAAGAAGCTGTTAGGTTTCGAGGTGCTATGACTGACTATCTACTCACATTTGAAACTGACGAAGAGTGCGAACAAGTTTTCGTTCATGGCGATGCTGCTGGTCTAGAGTTTTTCGCGAAGCAGCTCCTTGATATAGCAGCGAAGGCTAAAACAGGCGAATTTCCCCACGAGCACTATTTTACTGAGGCATGGGGTGGTTACGAGCTATCATCTGAGCAACAGTCCGAAGCAGGTAAGCTTATCAATCATGTCAAAGTATTTGGCTGGCCAACAATAAAGGGTGTCAAGCCGTATGCAAAAACATAACTAATCGCTCAATATGGATAGTTTGCAAGGCATTAGTCGCTTTTAGGTACAACTTGCCACCTAATAATACCAAAGGTTGCAAAAGGTATCCCATCTCACTACGATGGTGTCCCTGATTAAGAGGAACCACCCATGAGCACCGCAGTGAAACTTGATGATGCATTAGTTGAGTCAGCCCGCGTACACGGAGAGGCTTCGCATCGTTCTACGCCCAAACAGATTGAGCATTGGGCAACATTGGGTCGGATTGCCGAGCAAAACCCTGATTTGCCATACGAATTCATCATCGGAATTCTTCGTGCCCGCGCACAAGTCAGGGCGGGTGAGGTGAGCGAGTACAAATTCGGATGAACATTGTTCAGACCAACGAATTCGCAAAGACGGTTAAGAAATTACCAAAACAGCAAAAAGCCGAGCTTGATGCTGCGGTAAAGGCAATTGCCTCTGACCCTTCCATTGGTGAAATGAAAATCGCAGATCTTGCTGGAATTCAGGTCTACAAATTTCGACTCAACAAGCAGGAAGTTTTACTGGCTTATGAGCACAATGCCGAAACCATTACCCTGTACCTCTTGAAGTTGGGCAGTCACGAGAATTTCTATCGTGACTTGAAACGCTCGGATAGTGCGAAGTAGTCGCTTGTTTTCACAGTCTTGAATCGCCTAATGTACAAATACTCGGGCTTCTGATGTACAAATACTCGAACTTTTTAGTCGCCAGCCCCCTAATACCCACCTTGTCAGAGGGCTTATGTACTTCAACCTATCAGGTACCAGAACCAATCGAATAAAACAGGTTTTACATATGAATTTAGAACTTTCCGGGGGGCTCGTACACGGATTACCTATTGATTTGGCTAAAGCATTGATTGAAAAAGATACAATCAATATCTGGGAGGCTTTATCGCCCATTGGACGCAACGAATTTATTTGTTGGGTTGAAGATGCGAAACAAAAGAAGACCAGAGAAAAACGGATTTCTCGAACCGTTGAGGAGCTGGTAGAAGGTAAGAAACGACCATGCTGTTGGGCTGGGTGCATTCATCGCACGGACAAGAAACCCGGCAAATGGCAGCAAGATGTTTTGATAGATAAAAAGAAAGCCATGAAGAAAAAATGAAGCCACCATTATAACCAGTAGTTGCAGTGGATTTCATACACTCCGAACTCAACCACCTTTCATCACCGCATAAGCCTTGGGGTCGTAGCGGAATTTTTCAGGCAGCAAGTTAAAGAAAAAGCGGATACGTCTGGCACGTTTTTCCATGCGCTTTTGGTCAGCCTCAGTCCACGGTTGATGCTCTGCAATTTTTTTCACATACGCCTCAGGCAAGGCAAACATGGAAAAATCACGGTACATTTTTCCCAACCACTTCCATAAGGGCTTCCAGATAAAATCAGGAATCTTGTCATTGGGTTTTACTGGCGGGTGCTCGTCCAAGCTCAGCATATAGTGCATTACTTCGTTGTATTCCAACTCGTCTTCAATCATCTGATTTACATAGGCCAGATAATCATCAATATCTTTCGGCATATCCTGATTTCTTAAACCAAACACACGCCCACCTTCCTGCCACTGCAAAAACAGTATTTGCTGCTGCTCGCGCGTGAGTGGTTCGGCATATTTTTCACACATACGAATCATCAGAACCAAAAACACCGTGTGCACCCAACCGTAAACTTTTGGATTAAGGGAATGGTAAACCTCGCCCTGTTTATCCACGCCTTTAATATTGCGATGCAGCTCCCTCAGTCGTCTTCCTTCTTCCAAACCTGCTTGCTTGCCTTTCAAAATATAGTGCTCACCCGACTTGGCTATTTCCTTAAGGCGATGCCAGGGATTTTCACGAAAATTTGAGAACTGACCGACACCCGCCCCCACTTTAGGATGCGCCACTTGCAGCACAAACATCGCGCCACCCATCAACAAACCATTACGCAAATCGGAACCGAGCTTCAAATACAGCGAATCAGGGTGATGCATAGGCACGGCAGTTACATGGGCGATGTCTGCTGCACTTTGGTAGCCGTCTTGCTCATCGGGTTGCGCACCCGTCTGTACTGGGTCATCAATCCAGTTAGCCTCTGATTGTATTGCTTCACCTGCTTTCACGACCTTATTCATCATTCACCTCACACCTTGGTTAAATCCACGAAATCATAGTAATCCTAGTAATTACTTGGATATACTCGGATTTTCCAGTTACACAAATTGGGTCGGGAATCATGGCGCAAGTCTTTGAATTACAACCTAAAAAATGGCCAAGACAGGCACGATCACAAACCACTTTCGATGCCCTGATTGAAGCGTGTACTTTGGTTTTACCCAAGCTGGGTTATGCAGGCACCACCACCAATCACATCGCAGAAGCCTCTGGCGTGGGCATTGCCTCGCTCTATGAATACTTTCCAGGCAAAGATGCCATCATCGCCCAAGCCATCGAGCGCATGAACTCACGCATCTTGAACCAACTTGCCGAAACTGCACTTTCCCTGCAAGGCTTGGCCAAGAACGACCTGATGCAAGCCTGGCTTCAAGGAATATACGACTGCCTGAGCAAGGAAAAAGACATCATTCGCGTGCTCACTCTGGAAGTTCCCTACAGCGAACAGATTTCACAAAAACAAGGCTTTGCACAACAGCTCATGCGTTTTTCAGAATTACTTGAAGCGGGCGCGGCAGACTTACTTCCCAATAAACAAAGCAAGGCTTCGATGTATTTAATCGTCAATCTGGTGGTCAGCAGCTTGACGCAATTAGTGATTAACCCACCCGAAGAATTAAGTGCACAGGAAGTGATTGAGGAATTAAGTTTGAAGCTGAATGCTTGGGTGTTTTCTTGAAGTTTTCTTTCTGACTGAACACTATTTTTCCAACGCAAAAAAGTGGCTGGGTTTTCCGAAATAGTAATGAGTTGTTATTGATAGGGTTTTGACTAAGATGTTCCAAATTCAGCAGCAGAAAATGTTATGCATAGAAGAGTCTAGCCATGTCGATTGAAATAGTTAAATCACAAATTCAAGAATTCCTGTCTAGTGATAAGCCAGAGGTGCTTGCTATCAAGGGAGCTTGGGGTGTAGGCAAGACATATAGTTGGAACAAATTTTTACTTCATGCTAAGAGCTCAAATAACATTGCTCTTGAAAGATATTCTTATGTATCCCTATTCGGGATAAATTCACTGGATGCATTTAAATACACGATTTTCGAGCATGTGATAACTAAGGAAACGATTGGAACAGAGGCCAATATTGAGACATTCAAGAACAATACAACCGGTCTTCTTGAAATACTTGGGCGAAAATCATTAGGCTGGTTTAAAGGCCTGTCGCCATTGGAGAGTTTCACACCTGCTATTGAATCAATAGCATTCCTTTCTCTGAATAAATACTTGATATGTATCGATGATTTAGAACGCAGAGGATCAGACTTATCGATAAAGGATGTACTCGGTTTGGTGTCGCAATTGAAGGAGCAAAAGAGGTGCAAAATTGTATTACTTTTGAACGACAAAGAAGAAGGTCTCGAGGATTATACGAAGTACAGAGAGAAAGTTGTTGATATAGAGCTACGGTTTGAACCCACTTCATTGGAAAGTGCTAAAATAGCTTTCAACACTGATTCTGGCAATGAGGATAAGCTGTCAGAATTTACTCAAAAACTAGATATAAAAAATATTCGTGTTCTAAAGAAAATTGAAAGGCTAGTTAATATTAGCCTTCCACTGGCCTCTAGTTACGAATCGGAGATTGAATATCAAGTTCGTCATTCACTCGTTCTTTTTTCTTGGTGCTATTACTGCACTGCTGATGGCGCTCCACCCCTAGACTTTATAACAAACCTAGGATATGACGCTTGGGAACTAGGTGAAGAAAAGGAAGAAGGTGAAGAGAAAAAGGTTTGGAAAAATTTAGTTGGTCGTTATGAGTACCAACATACGGATGAGCTAGATCTCGTTCTCGCTGATGCAGTCAGAACTGGATACATTCAAGAAGAGAGGTTTAGGCGCGAAGCGTCAAAGAAGAACGAGCAAATACTGGCATCAAAGTCCAAAGACTCATTTAGCGAAACTTGGCGCTTATACCATGATAGCTTCGATAACAATGAAGAAGAGGTAATAGAAAAGCTATATGAGAGCTTCAAAAAGAATGTAAAAAATATAACTCCAGGAAATCTTAATGGCACAGTTAGATTGTTTAAAGAACTTGGTAAAGAAAAAAAAGCATCAGAAATTATTGATTTCTATATACAGCAAAGAAAAACAGAAAAAGAACTGTTTAACATGAAGGAGACCAACTTTTTCGGAGACATCAGAGATGAAGAAATTATCGGAAAGTTTAATGCTGAGTATCAAGCGTCAGTGGCGGTCGAAAATGCTTCCGATGTTTTGAAAAGAATAGCCAACAAGAATGGATGGAACCTAGAAGATGAAGTGGTACTTGCCAATACATCGATAGCTGATTACTACCAGCTATTCAAAAACGAGAGGGGTGAGCATCTCTCATCTTATGTTTACACTTGCTTGAAATTTGGTCAGTTTAGTGATTCCAGCAAACAGCAGAAAGAAATTGCGAATAGAGCCACTGAAGCACTTAAGATAATAGCAAAAGAAAGTGAGATTAATAAGTGCAGAATAAGGAAGTATGGAGTCAAGATAGATACTTAACAATTGCATAAACTCGGATATGAAAATACTCTGCTCGTTCCTCGCTCTGCTTTTTTTCAGCTACTGATGTGAAGCGTTGGGTTGGGCCACTGATAGGTAGATTATGAGCTATAAGTTATTACTTTTGGGATTGATTTTCGTATTACAAAGCTGTTCTTTCATACCAATTTATTATGAATTGAAATTCTATGAACGAACAGGCTCATACAAATATGGTAAGAGACTTTCTGAGGGTTGGGCATATTTAAGTCTACACTCAACTTACAATTCCGAATTTTTTTCATACTCAAAAACAGAACCATACAAGTTAGCTCTGAATTTTCAAGGAGATGATATTGAAGGAAAAATACTAACCTTGAGAACAGCCTTTGTTTTACTAGAAAACGGTGAAAAAATATTTTTAAAAACCAAGAATAGCAGCCCTATAGAGAAAAAATGTAAAGGTTATTCTAACGGTGGCGGGGTATGCGCAATTGTTGTTCAAATAGAGGATGGTTTTGTTTTTAAAGAAAATGAGAAAGTCAAGGCTATAGTCGAATTTGAAATTTCTGGTAATAAATACATCCATAGAATCGAAGATGAATTTATAGGGATTTATAAAAAAGGTTCAACAACTGTTGGAAACTTTCGCACTTAACCCAAACGCTAGTGCTGCGGACGCAACGCAAGACAAATTGGACACTAAATACATTGGAGGTTGAAAATGGCTAATTTTATTGATCGTTATACTTATCGCGTTACCTGGTCGGAAGAAGATAACGAGTATGTGGGATATCGCAAGCAGACTGAATTAAATACGGTAAAAAGCCAGCTCAAAAAAGCTCCGTTTCAAACTCCATCAAGCTGCTTGAACCATTGAGAATATTTTCAAGTAAGCCTGCACTTTGTGGCATGACTTTGCGCATATAAAAATTGGCGGTGCGAATTTTGCTTTGATAAAACGCCTTGTCGGCATTGGACGATGCTAATTGTTGCTCTGCCACTTCCACCATACGCGCCCACATATAGCTGTACAGACTAATTCCCAACAGTTTCAGAAAATCTGTGGCGGCAGCGCCAATTTCATTCGGATTGCTGCTTGCTGCACTTAACACATAATCACTGGCGATGCGCAGCCGTGTTATCACCTCGCCCAAACTTTTTTGTATGGTTTTATTGTGCATTTGTTCACCAAAGCTTTCGATTTCTGCCAGCAGAACTTTCAAATTTTTGCCCTGATTAAACACCACTTTTCTGCCCATTAAATCCATCGCCTGAACCCCATTGGTGCCTTCATAAATTTGTGCAATGCGCACATCACGCACCAGTTGTTCCATACCCCATTCACTAATATAGCCATGACCGCCGAAGCATAATTGCGCGAGCAAACAGCCTTCCAAACCATTATCTGAAAAAAATGCCTTGGTGACTGGCGTGAGCAATTCCGCTAAACCTTGCGCACGTTTTTTGCTCGTTTCATCTTTACCAAACTTGGCCATATCGAGCTGTTTGGCAACATAGGCTGCTAACGCCCTGCCGGCTTCATTGTTAGATTTTTGAATCAGCAGCATGCGCCGTACATCAGGGTGCACAATAATCGGATCAGCCACTTTGTCGGGTGCTTGTACGCCTGTCGGTGAACGGCTTTGCAAACGCTCTTTGGTATACGCCAGCGCATTTTGATAGGCCATTTCACCTGCACCCAAACCCTGAATACCAATGGAAAGGCGCTCGTAATTCATCATGGTAAACATATAGCTTAAGCCCTGATTTTCTTCACCTACTAAGAATCCCTTAGCACCATCAAAATTCATCACACAGGTAGGCGAAGCCTTAATACCCATTTTATGTTCAATGGAACCTGCACTGACGCTGTTGCGTTTGCCCAAACTGCCATCTTCATTCAGCAGAAATTTCGGCACGATAAACAGCGAAATGCCTTTGGCACCTTCGGGCGCATCAGGCAACTTTGCCAGCACCAGATGAATGATGTTGTCGCTTAAATCATGCTCACCACCCGTAATAAAAATTTTGGTGCCTGAAATACTGAAAGAGCCATCATCATTCGGTTGTGCTTTGGTCTTGATAATGCCCAAATCGGTTCCCGAGTGTGCTTCGGTTAGACACATAGTACCTGCCCACTCGCCAGAATAGAGTTTGGGCAAATAGGTTTGTTTAAGTTCCTGACTGGCATGTGCATTCAGCGCCAGGGCATTGCCATTGGTTAAGGTAGGGAACAGGGCAAAACTCGGATTACTGGCCATAACCATTTCTTCAAAGGGAAGCGTGAGCATCTTGGGCAAACCTTGTCCACCGAACTCAGGATTCCCGCCAAGCGCTTGCCAACCGCCTGCAACAAATTGTTGATAGGCTTCTTTGAAACCTTTTGGTGTGGCCACTTCACCATTGTGGTATTGCGCACCTGCTTCATCGCCACTGTGAATAAGTGGCAGCAATACCTGTTCTGCAATTTTTGCGCCTTCACTCAAGATGGCCATCGCGGTTTCTTCATCGATGTCCAATTCCAGTTGTAATTCCTGTTGCCAAATCGTGTGTGCTTCGAACAATTCGAACAAAACAAATTGCATATCACGAAGTGGAGCTTGATAACTGGCCATAATTTTCTACCTGAAAAATTTTAAGAAAGTTGTTCAATCGCTGCACTCACCTGCGCAGCTTGTAACCGGTTCAAACAATTCAAATGCCCCAAGGGGCAAGTGCGTTGAAAGCAGGGGCTGCATTCGAGATTCAATGAAAGCGGCTTCGCCGTAAGGCTTAAAGGCGGTGTAAACGCAGGGGTGCTCGAACCATAAAGCACCACCACTTTTTTACCCAAGGCACAACTCACGTGCATTAAACCCGAATCGTTGCTCACCACGGTATCGGCGAGTGACAACAAGTCCACTGCATCCAGCAGTTTGGTTTTACCTGCAAGTGAAATACAGTGTGGCGAATTGACTGTTTTGGCAATACTTTCTGAAATCTCTACATCTTTGGGGCCACCAAAAATCCACACCTGCCAACCTGCCTGAATTTTTTCTACCGCCAAATTTGCAAAATGTGTGGCAGGCCATTGCTTGGCTGGGCCATATTCAGCACCAGGACAAAACGCAAGGATTTTTTTTGAAGTATCCAGCTTTAAATTTTGCAACACCTGCTCGATATTTTCTGGGTTAGTGTGCAAATGCGGAAATATTTTTTCAGGCAGAGGTGCAAAGTTTTCAACACTCAAGGCGAGGTATTGTTCAATCATTAAAGGATATTGCGCTTCATCAAGCGTGCGCATGTCGTTGATCAAACCGTAACGCAGCTCGCCTTTCCATGCAGTGCGTTTGGGAATTTTTGCAAAGGCGGGAATCAGCGCAGATTTCAGTGAACTCGGCAGCACGATGGCTTGATCAAACTGCCCGCGCAGTGAGTGCCCCATTGCTCGATGTGCCGAAAAATCGAGCTTGCCATGTGCAATGGGAGAAAGAATGCCTTGTTTCACTTCGGGCATACGCTCAAGCAGGGGGAAAGTAGCGGCAGGTGCAAGTACCGAAATATCTGCCTGAGCATTTTGAGTGCACAGTGCCTTGAACAGGCTCTGTGCCATCACCATGTCGCCTACCCATGATGGGCCAACGATTAAATATCTCACGTCAGCCCTGCAAGCAACTATTTAACCAGCGTGCGCCACTGCGCGTGCTTGTTATCTCGACCATAAACCTGATCAAAATAAGCTTGCTGGAATTGTGTGGTAATCGCACCACGCTTGCCGCTGCCAATCAGGCGACCATCAAGTTCGCGAATCGGCAACACTTCCGCCGCTGTGCCTGTAAAAAAAGCTTCATCGGCAACATACACTTCATCGCGGGTAATGCGCTTTTCAATAATTTTGTAACCCAAATCTTGCGCCAGCGTAAAAATGGAATTGCGCGTAATGCCATCGAGGCAGGAAGTCAGCTCAGGCGTATAAAGCACACCCTTGTAAACGATGAAAATATTTTCACCTGAACCTTCTGCAACATAACCTTCGTTATCGAGCAACAGCGCTTCATCGGCACCACAAGATAACGCTTCCTGAAGTGCCAGCATGGAATTGATGTAATGACCATTCGCCTTCGCCTTGCACATGGAAATGTTGACATGATGGCGCGTATAGGAAGAAGTGCGTACCTTGATGCCTTGTTCCAACGCTTCTGGCGACATATAGGAAGGCCACGACCACGCCGCCGCAATCACGTGCACTTTCAAACCTTTGGCACGCAAACCCATCGCTTCTGAACCATAAAAAACCATCGGGCGAATATAGGCATCGGGCAAGTTATTGGCTTTCACTGCATCGATTTGTGCCTGACAAATTTCTTCCTTGGTGAAAGGCATGGGCATATTCATAATGTGCGCAGAACGAAACAGGCGATCGGTGTGTTCCTGCAAGCGAAAAATTGCTGTGCCTTGCTCGGTGTTATAGGCACGCACACCTTCAAAAACCCCCATACCGTAGTGCAAGGTGTGGGTGAGCACATGCACTTTGGCATCTTGCCAATCCACCATCTTGCCATCAAACCAGATTAGCCCTTCTTTGTCGGCCATAGACATAACACACACTCCACAAAATTTTACCCGTGAAAAAGCGGGTGATTATATCGGAATTCGCGCAAAAAACGTAAGCGCCATGCTCACTGCAAAGCGTATTGTTCAAACAGATTTTGCCAAACTGCCTGAATACTTGCGCGTTCCTGTTCAAAGCTGGGTTTATCGAGCATCACTTTTTGATAGGCCAGTGTCAGCTCGTTCACCTGCCTGCGATAGGTAAAATAATGATGGCGCAATTCAGGCAGCCAGTGCGGTTTGAGTGCCGCTTCGCTTTCAGCAAAATTGAAAATTTCGAGCGTGGCATGCCCTGCCATGATGTCAGGAAATTCATGCGCACGAGACAGCACCAGAAATTGCGCCAGAAATTCAATATCAACAATGCCACCCGCATCACTTTTAAGATGAAATTTATCGGGTAATTTTGCCGCAGGGGAATTGTCACGCAATTTCAGCAGCATGGTTTTCATGTCCTGCAACAGCAACTTGCAATCGCGCTGCCTGCCCAATATCTGTGCGCGTATGTCGCTAAACTTTTTGCGCATCATGTCACTGCCCACAATCATGCGCGCTTTCACCAAGGCCTGATGCTCCCACGTCCAGGCATTCTGTTGCTGATAACGCTCAAACCCTTCCAGCGAGCTGACCAAAGGCCCCGATTTTCCCGATGGCCGCAAACGCATATCCACCTCATACAAAATGCCGCTGTAAGTTCGCACAGTCAGCAAATGAATAATTTTTTGTGCATAGCGCGTGAGAAACTGGCCTATGTCTCCTTCCTGTTTTTCCTGATTGTTAAACACAAATACCAAATCCATATCCGAACCAAAACCAAATTCACGGCTGCCCAATTTGCCATAAGCAAGCACCGCAAAATGTTGCTCAATAAAATTGGCTCGCTGGTTATCGGTATCGTCTTTACATACTTCCTTAATCGCAAGGCGACACACCGCATTCAGCATCACTTCCGCCAGGGCACTCAGGTAATCACCCAAATCACTGGTGTTCAAATCCTTATCAAGATACAGCGCTGCTGCCTTCATTTCACAGGTGCATTTAAATACGCGCAACTCTTCCAGCACAGTTTCCAAATCATGCGCGTCCATACGCAAGGTGAGCTGATAAAGCTCGTCTGCCAAATCCTGAGGTGCGGCCAGTTTTTTATTATTTTGTAATTGCAGTAATTCATCGAGCAGGAATGGATGCTGTAACAGATTATCCAGAACCCATTCGCTACGTTGAAATAAACTTAACAGGTAATCAAATACTTTCGGGTTTTCACTTAGTAAAACCAGATACACCGAGCGTTTGAGAATGGCACGCAAAAAGCGCAAGGTTTTCTCAAGCAACTCCAATGGATTCTGAAAATTTTCGATACTATACACAAGATAGGCCATACACCAGTCAATGCGTTTCTTTTCACTTTCTGACAATGCACTGAGTATTTTTTCCTGTGCAAATTTTGAAAAAACTTCCGCCAGATTTTGTGAAACTTCTGCTTCCAGTTTTGAAAAAGTGAGGGGGGCTCTTGCCGCCTGTAGCCACAAGGTTTGATAGTGTTGCAAATTAAAACCTTGCTCAGCTTGCGCATCACCTTCAACAGAAAACAGTTCATCAAAAATACTGCGCACAAACTGCCGTCGGTTTTGAATTTGCTGCATCAAATCGGCAAAACTGTTTTCGCCCATCACCCACGCCAGACTGTTTTGTTGTTGTGCATCCGCAGGCAGCATTTGTGTTTGCTTGTCTGCCTGCCCTTGTAACAGATGCTCAATACGACGGTAGTAGGTGTAGTGTTCTACCAAAGTGTGTACATCACTCTGATTCATCAAACCCAGCGCCAGCACTTCCTGCATGGCGGTGTAATAAGAACGTTGTTGCAAACGTGGTTTTCTGCCGCCCTGAATCAGTTGCAAGGCTTGCACAATAAATTCAGTTTCACGAATACCACCCCCGCCCAGCTTAATATCGTTTTCCAAACCCTTGCTCACCACTTGGCGATTGATGAGCAATTTCATTTCACGCAAGGATTCCAGCACCGAAAAATCAACATATTTGCGATAAATAAAAGGACGAATGGCTTCGAGAAAATCCTCACCCTGTTGAATGTTGCCCGCAATACATTTGGCTTTAATGAACGCGTAACGCTCCCAGGTGCGCCCCTGGGTTTCGTAATACTGTTCCATCGCATCCTGATTCAACACCAGCAAACCGCTTTCACCATAAGGGCGAAGGCGCATATCCACACGAAATACAATGCCATCTGCAGTTCTTTCATCGAGCACGCGAATCAGTTGTTGTGCAAGGCGTGTAAAAAATTGCTGGTTTTCAAACTGTCCTGAACCTGCACAACGCCCTGAATCCTGATAGAAAAAAATCAAATCGATATCGGAAGACAAATTAAGTTCATTGCCACCGAGTTTTCCCATACCCAACACCGAAAGCGTTTGTGGCAACTGCGTATGTGCTGACAAAGGCTCACCAAACTGGCTGCAAAAATTTTGATACAAAAAACGCAAACTCACATCAATGGCAGCCGTAGCAAAGGCAGAAATTTCTGCGGCACTTTCCTGCAAACTACACAACTGATTCACTTCACGCCAGATGAAACGCAGCATTTCAAGATTGCGTGCCTGTCGCAGCACTTTCATGCACTGTTGCTGATTGTCACAGCCTTGCAAAAGTGAAGTAAAGTGTTCCTGATAAAAGCCATCGCTTCGTTTTTGATACAAACCCTCGTTCACCAGATTTAAAAAATGCTCTGGGGCTTGATGAATATGCTCAAACACATAAACGCTATAACTGATTGCACGAACAAGCTGTGTTTCAAAATCTGCCTCTATTTTTGAACCTGCATCAACAAAATTTTGCCAATGCTCTAACAGCATTTTTTGGCGCTCAAAAAAAATGCCTTCAACATCGGAAGGCATTTTTAACTGCTTGATCAGGGATTCATTCATAACAACGACACACTAATGCGCATGTTGGGGAGTAACGCGCATGACTTCCTCGATGGTGGTAAATCCATTGGCAACTTTTTGCGCGCCACTTAAACGCAGGGTTCTCATACCTTCCTTATAAGCGGCTTTTCTCAGCTCGCTCAACTTGAAATCGTCTTCTATCAAGGCTTTGATGTTGTCAGACACGGTGAGCATTTCATAAATACCCATACGACCGAGATACCCTGTACCGCGACATTCCAGACACCCGACAGGCTTGCAGATTTTTTCAGGTTTTTTCGCTTTCCACGGGCGCACCAGTTGTTCCCAGCCATGTTCATCTGGCTCGCATTCTTCCTTGCAATGCGGGCACAAGGTACGCACCAGACGCTGCGCCATCACACCCGTAAGTGTTGAAGTGACCAGATAGGAAGGCACACCCAGATCTAACAATCTTGTAATAGAGGAAGGCGCATCATTGGTGTGTAAGGTAGAAAGCACCAGATGGCCTGTTAATGATGCCTGTATCGCCATATCGGCCGTTTCCAGATCACGAATCTCACCAATCATGATGATGTCGGGGTCTTGTCGCATCAGCGCTTTCACACCCGTAGCAAAATCCACATCGGCCTGATGCTGTACCTGCATTTGATTAAAACGCCCTTCCACCATTTCAATCGGATCTTCAATGGTGCACACATTCACTTCTTCGGTGGCGAGTTGTCTGAGTGTGGAATACAGCGTTGTGGTTTTTCCAGAACCTGTGGGGCCTGTCACCAGAATGATGCCGTTAGGATTACTAATCCAGTTTAGCCAGGTTTGATGTTCTTCATTCGCCAAACCCAGTTGCTGAAATGAGCGTAACAAAACATCCGGGTCGAATATCCGCATCACCAGTTTTTCACCAAACGCGGTGGGCAAGGTCGATAAACGCAATTCCACTTCATTACCATTGGCCATCACGGTTTTCAAGCGGCCATCCTGCGGTTTTCGTTTTTCGGCGACATTCATGCGACCAAGAATTTTTATTCGGCTGGTCACCGCAGCAGTGACGTTAGCGGGTAATTCATAAATGTGATGAAGCACACCATCGATGCGAAGACGCAACCTGCCTACTTCACGCCTTGGTTCCAAATGAATATCACTGGCGCGTTGATCAAACGCATATTGCAGCAACCAATCTACAATGTTGACGATGTGCTGATCATTGGCATCAGGATTTTTGAGCTTGCCGATTTCGAGAAGCTGCTCAAAGTTACCCACTTTGGATGTTTGTTTGGTGGTTTCGGAAGCGCCAAAAACCGATTTCGCAAGGTTATAAAACTCGATGCGATAGCGATAAATATCTTCGGGATTCGCCAACATCCGTTTGATTTTTCGCTCGCCCAATGCCTGTTTCAGGCCATGTTCCCAATCCTTGTAATAGGGCTGCGTGGTGGCGATGGTGACTTCATCGTCCTGCACATTCACCGCCAGAATGTGATGCCGTTCTGCAAATTTGTAGGACATGATGGACGTGACCGCAGGCACATCAATCTTGAGTGGATCGATGTGATATTTCGGCATGCCGCTGATGCGTTCAAACCAGCTCACCAGCGCAGGCAGTTCAAGAATGCTGCCATCTTTCTGATTTTCCAGCCCTGCATCTGCAATCATCTGCAAACCATGATGCTGGAGCTGCTCTCGGGTTCTGGGCGTACCTGCAAGCAGATTGGCATCCTGCTCGTTCACCAGACCATCGGCCACCAGCCTGTCCAGCAGCCAGCGGGTATCGACCTGAATACTGGGCATCACTTCAAAATGATAGGTATTGTTTGTCAATTTTCTGCTCTCTTTTAACACGGCATATCTCCTCTCATGCCCTCCCCAGCTTGAGTAAAATCCCTTTCAAGAATGCGTTATCTTGTACTTGTTTTACCTGACATATTCCCACTAACTGCTTAAAAACCAAAGCGTTTTTAGGCAATGTCATTCTGAGTGCAGCGAAGAATCTATTCAGAGATATTTCGACTCTCTGCGTTCGCTCAATATGTAGTGGTCAAGTATTTCCGGGCACTAACTTAGGTTGTTCTGCACTGACTGGCG
>CAZKYI010000005.1:0-196698 GCA_964557005.1 uncultured Pseudomonadales bacterium | reverse complement strand
CCTATTAACAAAACTGACACTATCTTTCTCATAACGTTCCTATAGTTATAACGCCCCAAGCGCGGGCGCGGCATAGCCGCGTCCTTGTGCCTTGGTTTGTTAACCTTTTCTTTAACTAAAATTTGGCTGAGTTCGACGTATAACATTTGAAACATCCTCTATGCTTTTGCTACACAACTCTACAAATGCGTCATCCACTTCAACTAAAGTTGAGACTTCTGATACATCACCTTCATAGAAAAACGACTCATCTGGCAATTTTACTCTAAATTGTAAGCTACTGGTCCTCTTAATAAGGGCTTCATAACTACGCCCTTTTCCATGCTTCAGAACATTAATAGCCAAAATTAGGTCACTGAAACATTCGCTAATCTCATTCTCATTCGCCTGATTTAGGATTGCTTTTGCTTCACCAAATCCATCTGTACAATCTAGTCTATCTTGCAGATGAGCTTCAAAGATTGAAAACATTCCGACTGCAAGCACTACCTTATGGAGGTTAATCATTTGGAGGTTTTTCACTAAGCTCGTTGCAGCAGAATTCTCCAACTCTTGAATAATTTTTTTGTTTACTTCATTCAATGAACCTAATGAAAAAGTTGTGCATCTATAAATTAATTCCGAGAATTCATGCATAGGGTAGTTTTCTTTGATTTAGGTTAACGCCGTGCTGTGGGGCGAGCGTAGCGAGTCCAACCCACTAGCACCTTGTTATAGGTTTTTACTTGATTCATTGAATGCCTTCTTGAATATGATAGTGCTTTTCAAGATTTTTACTTACCTCACCCCACTTCGAACTCTTTACTCTTGCTTGATGAAAATCAAAAGACTCTCTATCAATAAATTCTTCGTACACATTAAGTCTATTTTTATTATTTGAATCTTGAGTAACTTGAAAAACTAAACATCCCTTCTCTTTCAATGTCAGTTCTATATGTTTAGGTAATTCAGCCATCACCCCAAACAAATCCTCTTCTGATACAAGTACAAATCCTTTTAATGTGACTTTTTTCATTTCTTGTTCCGAAACCTATAACGCCTGGTTTTGTGGCGCATTGAGCGCAGCGAAAATGCGTCCAAAAATAACCACTTGTTAGGAGTAAAATTAATCACAAGCTCCACCAACTCTAAATATTTGCCACTTGTTTTCATTAAAACTTAATGAAAAACCATTCACACAATATTGACTGGCCCAGTATGAAACAGAGATATTACCCTCAACCTCAGCAGCTCCTATGCTCCAAGCAGCTAGTTTTGCAAGATATTTTGTGCTTTTTTTTGTTTTATTATATTTCGTTATTCCTTCTTCATAATCGAAACTTTCTTCTTCTAAATTTTCTAACATCCTAGATAAGACAAACTTTTCTGTTGTTTCACCTTCTTCGCATACCATTGCGTGTACTACTTTCCAAGCATCTTCTGGATTCCTATTTCCTGCAGCCTCAACAACTCGATTCTTCAATTTTACTAATTCTTCTGTAGAACAGGCAGCAGGATGGTAAAAGTCCTGATGATGGTCTTTAAGAGGAGGAGGAACATCTTTTGAATAACCACTTAAAGAAAAAGTCGCAGTTAAAATAAATATATAAATTTTTTTAATATCCACCATCATTTACTCCTAACGCCTGAATTAAGCCGAGCCGCGAAGCGGCTTCGGCTTGAATGAATTGTTAGCCCCCGTTGCCGGGGACCCATGAGACCTTGTCGATGAGGAACGCGCGATACACCGCTGGAGCCATGTAACTGTAAAAGTCCTCAGCCCGCCGTTTGAACACGGCGGAAGCCGCTACACCGAACAGAAGCGCCAGAATGCCGCCGCACCATGTGGAAGCAAGAAAAAGCGCGGCAATACCGGACGCGACCGAGATGAACGCGCAATTGCGATAGAAGCCGTATCTGGACAAGTACACCATGAACGTGGTGCTTAGCTGCTTGGTCTCCACGTATTCCTTGCAGATGGCATACGGGTTATCGATCTTGCCGTTGAGGGAGCCCATGTACTTGGATCGGATTTCCTCTTTAAGGAGAGTCTCCTCGTGGCTGTGTTTTTCTTTTGGTTTTGATACCCAACCGAGGATGTACTTCAAGGCGTACCGATCAAAGTAGTTTGCAAAAGGCTCTATGACCATGCCGAAAAGCGTGAAGGCGAGCGGCGCAGCAACAAGGGTGATTGCTGCTGGGAAAGTGGAGAGCGCGTCAAATAGCTCTTTGAGCGTAAGGCCGCCGTAGGCCACAAAGAACGCGACCAAAACAAGCATGGCCAGGAGGCCGGTGAGGAAGAACGAGAAGATGTCCCACAGAGAGACTCTAATTTTCTCAACCATCTTGGATCTCTCTCTAGGGGGCTAACGCCGCAAACAGGGGCGCAGCTGTGCTGCGTCCCTGCTGCTTTGCCTTGTTATGTGTTTAACCATTTTTCATGCCTTTAATCGCTTGAATATGCAGCTCTAACATATACAAACCATATAAACCCGATGCTATAAACCATGTGTCTTTAATTTGTACCAAAAACCCTATTTTATAAAAACCAAGCAACCCAAACGATATAAATGAAATTGCAAAAAATGAAAATACTCTGCCAGGCTTATATATTTTTGTAGGTATTACCGCGTGCGCAACTATTTCTAAGAATTTAATTACTTCATAAATTACTTTTTCAATTATCAAAGCCGCTGCAACAACAAACAAAAAATATATTGGTAGCATATATATTGAAATTTGATCTATTTTGTTTGTGCCAATTTGATTTATACAAGCAACTACAAAAAATGGAATAGTCAGCCTTTTACTTAGTTCACCCCAATTTTCGAAATTTCCTAAAGTTAACATTGTCTATCTCTTTTACACATAACGCCTTGCTGTGCGGCGGCCGTAGGCCGTCCACAGCACAAGCAACTTGTTATGCATTTTTGCCTCTGGGTTGATTATGTAAAAATAAAACAAGATTCTTTACCGAAGTAACTTTATTAAAGTAAGGATTTGTTTCGGGGTTATCAGTTGAAATACCCAAACGATCTGCTACCGCCCAATATATATCGTCTAAATCATCGCTGTCTAAGTTGTAGGTATCTTTGAATAAGTCGTCTGCTTTCACAGGAAACGGCTTACCGTTGTATTTGCCTAAATAGTTTTGAACCTCGCTCCATACCTCTCGCATGATTTTGGTATCTATATTTCGATAGTCAAATTCACGAGCATATTCACAAATATTTGGCTCCCCTCTGAATACTGCGATTCTCTTCATTCGCAAGTGTTCAAGAAAACTTACGGCAACCAATATCAAAATAATGCCTGTTATTATGTAGATGTATTCCATTTCAAAATGCATAACGCCCTAAGCACGGGCGAGCGTTAGCGAGTCCTGCGTGCCTTAGCTTGTTATGCACTATCACACCTTGACTCACCTAATTTTACCCATTTACCATCACTAGTAAGTTTTACAATATCAATTATCTGTACCCATATGCCGCCACCTTTGAATCCATACTCATCTAAAACAGCACATACATATTTAGCATAACCATCTCGTTTCGTACCATCATCAATTACACCAACCTTGAAAATATTCTGGGCTGTCCACACGGCATCTTTAGCAGTTGGTTCTTTATCACTTTGAAAAAGGCTTTTTACTTTTTCATGGTTTTCATTATATGCCACCTCAGATTTTGGCGAACAACCACATAAAATACTTAGCAAGAGTATTAATACATAACTATTTTTTATGTACTTCATGACTTCTCCTTTTGTGCATAACGCCGCTGTATGGGGCATTTTTTGCGTAGTGGAGTTTTGGGGTAAAGTGGCGAAGCCACCCCAAAACGGAGCGAAGTAAAAAATGTCCCTATGACAGCTTTGTTATACATCTTTCTGGTTATTCGTGAGGATGTTCATTGAATTGCTTCGCGTTATCACCGATTTTGAACCAGCTCGGCTTCTCTGAAACAAACTCGTGAAATTTAATGTCTGCCTCGATGTCACTGTCTATGCAGTTTGCATTTATTGGAAAAGAATCCAAGTCCGAAAGAACTTCGCCAAGTGCGGTGCCGCAGATTGAACAAAAACACCGATTATATTTGTATGGCGGCTTAGCTTTGAATGTGGAAATTATGTTTCGGCCAGCAGTAATACTAAATGCGTCTGATTTCACGAAGGCTAAAGCGCTTGCACCAACTTTACGACAACGACTGCAATGGCACATGCCCATCATACTGGGCTCTTCGCTTATTTCGAATTGTACAGCTCCGCAACAACAACTCCCTTTAATCATAATTCACCTCTTTAGGACGAAATCACTTATTTTGCGAAACCATAACACAATACTGTATGTACGAACAGTTTAAGTTGTAGGTGTATAACGCTTTGCTTTGGGGCGCGCGGCGCAGCCGGGCGTCCCGCGAGTGAAACGAGCAGACAAAAGCAATTTGTTAGGTTGCATATTAGGGCTCTGTAGTTCCATTAATACCCGGTAACTCTTTGCATGTATTATTTGAAACAGCTTTAAGTACTGAGGCAAGTGAACCCTGCGCTGGCTCAAGCTTAACAATATAATCGCCAGCTTTCGAGAGGCTAACAAACGTGTTTGAATAATGCCATTTTGAATCTTGGCCAAAGTATTTGGTAAACAATACAACAACATCATTTGATTGATTGAGGCATTGGCCATAAAAAGTTCGTGTTTCTTCTAGTAATGACTTTGAGTCCAGATAGTCATATAAGCGACCGGGATACGAATATCTTTTCTTTGCTGGCTTTAGTTCAGAGCCGTTTAATTCGTAAAACCTGAGACCTGTGTTTTCATCGCACGCAGTGCAGTCAGCGCCTTCCGCCAAAAGAAAATAGGAGCCATCGTTACCGTGTAATACGGAAATTGGTTTGGCTCTATCTAATGGGAGTACAAAACGTTTTCCGTTTTTAAATGAAACCGCAGATTTTTCAACATCAAGTCCTGGGATTCTGGATGGAGATTTTAAGAATTCAACTTTTGATATTTCCCATGATGTAGATTCATCATTTGCGACTGATGTAGAAATCAAGAAAAAACCAATTATAAGTGCCGCGATTTTTCTCATATGCAACCTAACGCTGAAATAAGCGGCGGCCCGACAGGGGCGTCCGGTGGAGGCCGCAGGCCGGAACGTACTTAATTGACTTGTTAAATTTCTTGTTACGGAGCACTGGCGCCGCACCCCTCGAACTCGCAGCCGGCGTCAGCACCAACCGAAATAAGGTAATCAACCCACTTCAAAAGTTGCTCTTCTGACCAAGTTATAGGGCCGGAATTGCCCGAAATTACGTACGACTTTCTTAGGAATCCCTCTCGCTCTACCCGGAGCGGATAGTCAGCCAGTTCAGATTGAAGAGCCTCGACTGCAACCTTCCGCTTGGCGCTAAATTGAAAGTCGAAGTCCAACTTCGATTCTTCTGTGGCACCCAGTTCTATCAGCCGCTTCCAAACTTCGGCTGTCCTTACAAGATGTCCCATTCTGTAATCTTCGAACTCAGTGCTCACAGGTTTACCCTTCGGAATTTAACAGTTTCTTCTGTTGCAGTTGCAACATATTTTTTGTTTTTTTATTTTCGGATTCATAGCCCGACATCTTAGCCAAAACCCCATAAATAACAACTCATTACTGCGTTTATCTCGAAAAAGTGCGCGGAGTTATGTTGCAAGTGCAACATAATTCTGGCGCTCGGTATTTTTCAGTGTTGTTTTTATAGCGTGTAAAAAATCTTTTTATTTCAAACACTTATTCGTGATATCGAAATGCAGTTTTTATTTATGTTGCACTTCTCTCAACATCTCGCTGCAACATATATCGGGGTGAATATATCTTGACTTTTTGCACCAGAATAATACTGTACATAATAACAGTATAAGGAGATGTGCAATGAATACTTATCACAGGGAAGCGTTCGCTGATGTTCCAGTTTCCATTAAACCCGATTCACCCCGCTTCATTGACCGCTACAGAGCCTGGCTGCGTTTGAATGGTTATGCTTGGCAAACCGAAAAAACCTACGTGGGATGGGTACTGAAATTCATTCGTTTCCATAACAAACGCCACCCCGAATCTATGGGAGCGCGTGAAATTGAAGCCTTTCTCAACGCAATGGCGGTAGAACGATATTGGTCACCCAGCACTCAAAAAACGGCTTTGAATGCGCTGGTGAATCTTTATTCAAAATTTCTGAATATTGAAATCAGCAAGCTGACTTACCGTTACGCCACAGCCAACAAACGATTGCCCGTTGTGCTTTCGCATCAGGAAGCTTGCTCGGTGATTGCATACATGCAAGGTGATAAACAGTTGATTGCAAAATTGATGTATGGTTCAGGATTGCGTATTTCTGAAGCCATCAGCTTGCGGGTGAAGGATATTGATTTTGCGCTTAACCAGATTATTGTGCGCAGTGGCAAGGGCGATAAAGATCGTATTACGCTATTACCCGCTAGCATTAGGGATGATCTACTGATTCGTATCGAACGCACTCGAAAAATTCATGAGTCCGATTTGTTGGCAGGTTATGGTTCAGTTTATTTGCCCTACGCCTTGGCAGCAAAATACCCCAGCGCTGACAAATCATTTATATGGCAGTATGTTTTTCCTTCGATAAATATCGCGCGTGACCCACGTTCAGGAGTTGAACGCCGACACCACATTTATCCCACACAAATAAGACGAGCCATTCAAAGAGCTTCTATTGAAGCGAAGATAAACAAGCGAATCACCAGCCACTGCTTTCGTCACAGCTTTGCCACCAAGCTGGCGATGGATGGTGTGCATTTAACGCAAATCCAGAAATTGATGGGGCACAGCAATCTGGAAACCACAGAAATTTATTTGCATCTGGCTGAGCAAATGGGTTTAAAGGTACGAAGCCCTGTGGACTTTTAATATTTCTATTAAATAAATACAGGTCTATTCACCAAACACAGCCTGAATCGATTTTCGCATTTCATCGATTGAATACAAAACCGTTGCGCCGAGATCATCCAGATAATCGGGATTGGATTGAGAATAAAAGTTATGCAATGCAGATTGATGAAAGCTGTAATAGGTCATCAAGGTATGGTGCATATCTTCAGCAATTTCGGGATGCGTTTTAATCAGATTGTTCAATTCTTTTGGGTCATCATAAATATCAAATAACTCGGGTGTTTTCTCACGAAAATTATAGATGTATTTATAATTTTCTTTTACATAGTACAAACACATCTGCTTTTCGTAGCAACTACCCAATGCTTCTCCTGTTTTATGATTGAGGCTCACTGGCAAAGCGTCTTGCTTGGATGGATACCCCAACAACTCCATCACAGTCGGTAAAATTTGAAGTTGGCTCACAGCAGCATGTTCTTGCTTTTCTTGCAGGGAGTCTGGATCGTGAATCATCATAAAAACCTGAGCCACTTCATTATAGGCAACGTTGTTATGCAGTTGCTCGCCATGCTCGCCAAAAGCTTCACCGTGATCGCTCACAAAAATAAAAATGGAATTTGAATAGATGTCTTCGCGCTTAAACACATCAATCAGTTGCTCAACAAAACTGTCGGTATAACGCACCGCATTCAGGTAATTGTTAACAAGAGGAACTTCATGGTAATGCTGATTATGGCCAAGGTGGGAAACATCATAAGGATGATGGGTAGCCAAAGTTAAATAGGTCAGTAAAAAAGGTTCATGCTTGTGTTCGCCTAGCCAGTGTGTGGATTTTTCCAACATTGAAAATTCATCAACACCCAGCGGATTCACTTTTTGCACAGCATCTTCAGTAAAACTTTCCGCAGTCACCTGATGCTGATACCCGAAAACACTTAACAACTCCCTGCGGTTTTCATATTTTCCTGTAGCGCCCTGAAAAAAGGCGGTGTGGTAACCACGCTCTTGCAACAAGGCAGGCAAACAATTCACAGGCAGGCCATAAATGCTTTCAAAAATAGGTAAATCCAGCACAGGAAAAATGCCGCAATGAATACCCACCAAAGCCTTGCTGGTATGCGGCACGCTGCCATAGGCCTTTTTATAAACCGTGCTTTGGCTTGCTAATTGATCCAGAAACGGGGTGGCAGAATGTTTGCCATCAATGCTCTTTCTTCCCACGCTGTCTTCCCTGAATGATTCAAGAATCACCAGCACAATATTTTTTTGGCTGTGTACTGCGGGGCTTTTCTCTTCAAACACCCACGCAGGATAAGCCGCCTGAGCATCATGAATATGATACTGCGCTTGTGGAAAATATCCCGACTTCAACACATACAACAAGGCATTATGAGATAAGGAATAAGGCATTTGTGTTTGCAGTGGCTGAATAAATCCCAACAACAGAAATGCCAAAGCCAAAGCACAATTTCTACGAAATGGTTTCCTTAAATAAACATCTTCGGGGTTTTTCAGGCAGAAAAAATAGATAAAAACCAAACCGAAAAAAACAAAGCCTGGAATGCCATACAACAAAAATGGCTCAAGGGTATGATTGCTGAGCCAGGGTAATTTCAAATAATTCGAATAGAACAACACCTTTTCGATTGGCCCTGCCTCAGCAGTGATTTGAGCCAGCACTGCGGCCATGTGCGCGAAAAACAACAACACTGTGCACAGGAACAAAGTCACCAGCCTGCGAACCCACAAAAGGGTTTTAGCCGTTACCAGATAGCAAGCACAGCAAAAACCCACAAAAAGAAAAAAACTGCCTTCGGTTCTTAACAAATCCAGAGAAGCGAAAACAGGAAAACCGCCAGTGATTAACTCCAATGTTCCCAGCATCAATGCGTAATTCAGCGCACCGATGAGAAAAATAAGGAGATAGACGAAACGATTAAAGGTAAGCAAAGGACAAAACTTCAACTCTGAATAATCGTGTCATACACCGCAATAAACTGTTGGGTGAGCGGGTGTTTGGCATCAAGATAAATCAGTGGCTTGCACAACTGATGTGACTCACGCATCTTCACTGAACTTGTCAATTTAACCGGCACCACCGGATAAGGAGAACTTTCCAGTTCATCTACCAACTGCTGGGGTAAATTGGCGCGTGGTTGAAATTGATTGACGATGATACCTTCGATTTTCAAATCGGGATTATGATCTTCACACACATCATCAATCGCTTGCGCAACACGCTCAATCGAGCGTCTTGAAAACGCATCACAATCAAAAGGAATCAGTACACGATCTGCGCCAATCAAGGCAGATTTGGTAAAGAAATTAAAAGCGGGTGGCGTATCGATGTAGATTTCATCATAAAAATTTTCAAGCGTTTGCAAGCCTTGCTTGAGCTTGTAGATTTTATAGGCGCTTTCCAGCTTGTGTTCTATTTCTGGCAAGCGATTACTCGCAGGCATGAGATACAGATTTTTAAATGGCGTTTCATACACAAAATTTTCTGCGCCTTGCGCTTTGGAGAAAAATCCTTTTTCCTGATCCAGATATTCCGCAACACTGTCCTCCACTTCCAAATCACCAAGCAGGTAATGGCTGGCGTTATATTGTGGATCCAGATCAATCACCAAGGTGCGTTTTCCCCTGCTTGCACTGATGGCTGCCAGATTACAGGTAATACTGGTTTTTCCGACACCGCCTTTCTGATTAAACACGACTCGCTTCACTGGATTTATACCTCTTGTAGGGTTGGAAATTTTTCTGGTAGGTGGCGGTGGCCAGCACATGGATTTCAGCGTCTATCAATTCCTTCAACTCATTCACTGAATACTGTTGGTACTCAGGTAATACCTGAATACCAAAGTCTGCCAGATTCTCGATTTGTTTGGCTGCTTTTCTGAGCACTTCAATGATTTGCATGGATTGCGTCTGTTCAAGGTCTACCTCAACTTTGGTGAGCAAACCTTCAAACAGGTTTTTATCGAACACCACCAGCTTACCTTGCAACACTTGTGCCGAGAGCTCAGCCAGACGTTGTTTTACCAGCAGTTTTTGTTCAATCGAGTAAATGTTCCAGTCAATCACTTCATGTACAAAGCGTTTACAACCTCGGCAAACCACATCGCCGAACACAGTAGAACACACACCTATACAAGGAGTTTTAACGCTTTTCATAGGTTATTTCAGAGTGATTGCCAGAACTGCACATGGACTCATGTTAGCACAGGTCAGCAAGCCCCCTATACCCTGAACAGGTATTTGAGCGCGCGCTTTTCAAGCCATTCAGGCAACCGATTTCTGGTAATCGAGCGGTGCGGAAAGCTCTTCCCAATTAATGTCACCATCGGAATCAAAATTCTCGTACTCGTCAAAACCCATGCCATCAAACATGCTCTTGACCTGCGGTGTCAGTACACCAATACGATTCAGATTAGGCAGAATTCTACCCATCAGTGCCGTCATAAAATCCTTGGCAATCTGGCTTTGCGCAGCATTATTTTTCAAATGCGCCTTCACTTCCTCTTTATCCCAACCCATCTCGGCAATAATGCCTCTTGAGCTGGTGCGCGACTGAAACAAACCACCCAGCGCCTGGGCAGCGAACATACCTCGGTCGGTACGTTCCTGTTCAGTCAGCGTTTTGCAGTATTCTTCCAGATAATTCACACCAAAGGTCACATGACGTGCTTCATCTCTGAGCACCATATAAATCCCTTGTTTAAACAGGGGAACCTGGGTGTTATTCATGGCCGTCTGGAATGCGGCCAAAGCCAAACCTTCTGCAAGAATTTGCATGCCCAGAAATTTCAAATCCCATCGTTCATCGGTGAGAATTTTATCGAGCAGGCTCTTGAGCCCATGACTGATTGGGAAGGTATAGCCGACTACGGTTTGTAAATACTTGTTGAAAAATTCCACATGGCGCGCTTCATCAAAAGTCTGTGAAGCCGCGTACAACTTGGCATCATACGTCGGTGCACAACTCACCAACTGCGAAGCCACCAACAGAGCACCCTGCTCACCATGCAGAAAATCCGAAAGCCCTGCCGCATGACGCTTCCAGTTAAATTCTGCCTTGTCACTTTTGCTGAGTGCTTCGTAAGGCGCAAACCCGACATAGGGATTGGCATCGTCTCTGTCTGGATGCAGCTCACGAGGAACAGGCTGATTCCAGTCCAAATCCATTTCCACATTCCAGTTCAGTTGCTTGCCCAGTTCGTAAATTTTGCGAATCCTGGAATCACACAAGCTGTAATCCCAGTTATAAGTGCCCACCAATGGGGTTTTGAAAATTTCAGCAACCGTTTCAACATGCTCAGGTTTCATGCTGTAGGCTGCTTCGCCCTTGTCAGGGAAGTAACGGATTTCGCGCGGAGTTTCATCAATAAAGTTAAGTTTCATAATCACGTCCCCTCAGTACCAAGGTGCATTGAATGTCAATCGACTATAAGAGATGTCCCTGAAGCAAACACTGCTCACGAATGCCATTATCAAAATTCGCTGACTCGTTCCCACAATAACACCTGGACAACATGCGATTTTGTTGGCTGTGTCTGTTGTTGTTAAATCGGCTGGCGTATTATCGCGCCTCCCGAACTCCCCCAACGGCTTGTCGAAGCCGTTTGCTGAAGGCCGACACTTTGGAAAATCCCGAGCTGCACCCACTGTTCTACCAACTCAACGCACGGCAAAAGCTCATTACAGAAATACTGGTTTTTATTGCCTCCATTTCTGTTGCCATTGGCCAAACCACCGTTTTCACTGTGCTACAACCCGTTGGTCGTGAACTGGGGCTGGAACCTATCCATGTCGGTTTAATCATCGTCGGCTCCTCCATCATTTTCGCTACCGGTAATAATCTGTGGGGTATGCAGAGTGAGCACTGGGGAAGGAAGGTGGTTATCCAGACTGGCCTGATTGGCTATGCGGTTGGCACCGTCCTGTTCACCACCGTGTTTTATCTCGGCTTTGAAGGTCTCCTGGCAGGCACGGCGCTGGTGGTGTGCCTGACTTTGGCACGCATGTTTCAATCCACCTTGATGTCGGCCACACCCCCTGCTGCTTCTGCCCTGATTGCCGACATTACCGACCACAGCAGCCGAACCGCGGCGATGGCAAGAGTGGGCTCTGCGCACAGTCTTGGCACGATTCTCGGGCCTGCCAGTGCCGGTTTTCTCGCAGGTTTTGCCCTGCTCGCCCCTCTCTACTTCGCGGCGATTCTGCCGTTTGTTGCCGCCATTCTGTGCTGGATCGGTCTGCCTTCCACCCCCAAACTGGAAGCTACCCAGCCGAAACCGTCAAAACTTTCCTATTTTGATACGCGTGTGCGCCGTTTTGTGTTCATTGGTATTTCCATGTTCATCGCCTTTGCCGCCATGCACATGACCATTGGCTTTTATATACAAGACCTCATGCAACTCGATGCACAGGACACCATCAAAATCATTGGAAAACTCAGTGTGATTTCTGCACTTGCGTCGATTAGCGCGCAATGGATTCTCGCCAACCGTCTGCGGCTTTCTCCACTCACCTTGATTCGTCTCGGAATTCCACTGATTACCCTTGGCGTTATCAATATTATTTTCGCACGCAATTTTCTGGATTTTGCTGTCAGTCATTTTCTGATTGGTTGGGGCATGGGCATCGTCGGCCCCGGATATTCCGCTGCCGCTTCCTTACAGGTTTCCTCAAAAGAACAAGGCGCAGTGGCCGGTTTAATTACGTCCTGTGCACCGATTGGTTTTTCGGTTGGCCCGATTATTGGCCCCATGCTTTATCAATTCGGGCATCAACTCCCCTATATTTTTACCAGCATCATCATGGTGGTGTTGAGTTTATACTGCATCTTTTGGTTAAAGATTGACAAAAAAACAGGATAATGAATAACACCGGATCGCTCAGGACATTTATCTGGCAGCAAGGTTTTGCTATCGGCGCACTCGACTACCGGCAACTTGCTGATGATTTCGTCAGCGAAATGCAACTGGGTATTGAGAAACACCCTTCTTCGCTGGCCATGCTGCCCTCCTTTCTCCAGCAATCGTTTGACCAGCAGGTATCAAATTCAGAAACCGTCATTGTAATGGATGCCGGTGGCAGCCATCTCAGGATTGCACTGGCTAACATAAATAACAACAGCATCGAGCTTGCACAACTGCAAACTTTTCCTATGCCAGGCAGCCAAAGCGCCAGTAACAAACAGAATTTTTTTGAAACCCTGTGCCGTTATCTGGAAAACTATTTACCTTACAGTGAAAAAATCGGTTTCTGCTTTTCCTATCCTTGTGAAATTTCACCAGAGCTTGATGGCAAATTGCTACGCTGGACCAAAGAAGTAGAGGCGGAAGGTGTTGAGGGCTTATGGATAGGCAAAGAACTGAACGATTACCTTGAACAACAAGGCCATCAACGAAAACGTATTTTTATCCTCAATGATACCGTTGCCTGTCTGTTGGCCAACACCGATGCACCAGCGCATGAGCACAGCCTGCAAATTGGTTTGATTCTGGGAACAGGAACGAACTGCGCATTCAAAAGCAGCGTACATCAGGACATCATCAACATTGAATCGGGCAGTTATGCGCACACGCAGGATTTCCCCGCCGATCACAACTTGCACACAAAGTGCCACGACCAACACCACTATAATTTCGAGAAAAAAATTTCAGGGCGCTATTTGGGTAGTCTCTATCTGGAATTGCTCATACTGGCCGCAGAACACCATTTATTTTCACGGAATACACAAGCTTCGTTAAAACAGTTTTATCAAAGTGGCCAGACCTTCACCAGTGAGCATTTGCATGCGCTGCTGGAAAAACAACAACTTCCTTTCGACATTGATATTCAAGACCAAAGCGCCTTTGGTTTTCTGGCAAGCAGTGTACTGGAACGCGCTGCCTATCTATGCGCCATGCAACTGTATGCGGTGTTTCTGTATGAAAAAGCGCATCACAAAACAGAAGACACAGTCAATGTTCAAATCAGTGTGGAAGGCAGCACCTATTACCAGTTGTACGGGTACCAACAGCGTATTCGATTTTATCTGGGAAATTTTCTCAGGAAGCATCAGGTAACACCGAGCTTTCACAGGCATGAGCACGCCTCACTCAAAGGTGCTGCGATGGCAGCGTTTTATCACGCGTAAAACAAAACCTTAATACTTGTATTCGTAATCCTGTTTAACCATCAGGTTAGATTCAGCAAAGGTATAAGTCAGAATCATAAAGCCAAACCAGGAATTTTTTTCCTCAATCAGAGGGCTCAAGACATTTTTTGCCTTATGCAAATCGATGTACTCGGCAGAAACACTGAAGCGCCACAAGCCACGCTTGCGTACCCAACCCAATTCCACCCAGTGATTCACCAGCCCCGCTTCTGCGTCAAAAGCACCTTCGGTGCCCAGTGCATATTGACTATCCACGCCATAGAAAAAATTCATATTCTGTTGTGTAGCCAGTTTGGAACCGATTTCAAAATCAATTTCATGGCGTACATCACCGCTTTGCAAAAAGCGCGTCAAGGTAATGCGCGGGCTGAAAGTCCAGCCCAAATCCAGTGGCTGGTGAATCTTCCACAGTTCGTCCTGATCCTCATAAGCCAAACCAGTCGCCTTGCGCACAGGAAACTGGGTTCTCAGTTCCCAATCCTGGGTTTTGTATGGCAAGTAACGCAAACCCAAACCCACTTCAACGGTTGGATCGAGGTCTGGCATGCTTCTGTCTTTTCGTGCATCGAGATGTTTGGTTTTGGTCGGAATCGAAGCACTGAAAGTCAAACCCAGATCCAGTTTGTCGGAATTGAACAAACGCGCATTCACACCGCCGCCGCTACTCTGCAAATAAGGGCTGTTGAGACGAAAGTTTGGAAACGGAACCACCACATTGCGCTTGAAACTGGAACCTGGATAAGCATCGAGAGAAATCGCCGCAATGCTTCCATCAATGAGCCACAGAGGCACTTCTTCGCTATGCGCCTGAGCAGAAAAAACCAGAGGGGAACTCGCTAACAACACCAACAGCAATGATTGAATGCGCTGAAACACAGGGACTCTCCTTTATATTCAAGCCTTACAAATTAGAACAACTTTATAATTTTTTTGTGGACGCATCATAACAGAGAAATAATCAGGCAACACATAAACGTGAATATCGATACCTGTCTGGTTATAATCCCCCGCCTTATGCCCCCGTAGCTCAGCAGGATAGAGCGAGTGCCTCCTAAGCGCTAGGTCGGACGTTCAAATCGTCTCGGGGGCGCCATTTTTTTAAAGTGCCAGCCTCACTTGAAAGTTTTCAGAAAAATTTCATCGAGTATGCGGTTCACTTCTTTCACCTGCTCACCTGCAACGGTATTCCCTTGTTGCGCTGCCTTCTCGAACCAGAGCAATGCTGCTTCGTAATTCTGTTTGGTACCTTGTCCTTCTTTCAGCATGAAACCCACTTTCACTTGCGCCTGTATGTGGCCTGATTCTGCTGCACGTTTGAACCATTCAAGAGCTTTCTGTTCATTTTTGTCAAAATGCTGCCCTTCAAGATAATAATTGCCCAGTTTGAACTGTGCATCGCGTTGATTATTTTCTGCTGCTGACTGAATCCAGCTCAAGGCTTGTTCCTGTTCCTGCGCCTCACCTTGTTGTTCTTGCGCAGCATACAGTTCACCCAAACGATTCTGGGCTTTACCGTGATCATTCGCTGCGGCTTCCTGATACCAACGCAAGGCACGTTCAAAATTCTTTTCTACGCCGACACCGAATTCACACATATGTCCCAGAACATATTGAGCCTCGGCATCCCCCTGTTTGGCCTTGACCATTTCACGTCGATAACGACTTTTGAGGCTCGGTTCATTTGGCAAATAGGTGGCCAACCATTCAAGGCGTGCTTTTGCGCCTTGATGACCCAGCGCGGATGCCGCTTCATAAGACTGGACTGCATAACCATAAAACTGATTTGCAGAGGCCAACCTTAAAGCGTCTTCACCATTTTGATAAAGACGACGTGCTTCAATCGCCTGAGCTTGCAGCACTTCATTATTTTGTTGTTGTTGCTGCTTTTGTTGTTCTTGCACATTTTCTACATCGGCTGCAAACAACTGGACTGAATAAACACCTGCAACCATGAACAGCAAACAACCTCGAACCCAAATACCCATGCTTCTTTTCCAACCTCTTGTACCTTAGACTGACGGCACCCACAGCTTCGCCAAATCTGCTTATGAATTTATTCCGTTTTTTCAAACAAGGCTCCGAAAATCGCACCCAGTTTTTTACTGTGATGGGCTTTATCGTGCTGCCTGTGATTGCAATGATTTACGTTTTTATTGAAGTCGTGCTCAACGACCCAACCGAAACCAGTGAGCGTCTGCGTATTCCAACCCAACTGCTGGAAGCACAACAGGAAACCCGACCTTAATATCTCGCCAGTTCTGCGCGAGCCACCACCATACGATGGACTTCATCGGGGCCATCGGCCAGTCTCAGCGTGCGCATACTGGTATACATGCGTGCAAGCGGCGTCCACTGCGATACCCCTGTTGCACCGTGCATTTGAATCGCCCTGTCAATAATCGTACACACCGTTTCTGGCACCAGCGCCTTAATCCCCGAGATATACACACGCGCCTCACGCGCATCGAATATGTCCATCGCCCGCGCAGCACGTAATACCATCAAACGGCAGTAATCAATTTCAAGACGGCTTTTGGCAACCAGATCAAGATTGCCCCCCAACCTGATTAGAGGCTTGCCGAAGGCTTCACGGGAACTGCCTCGTTCAATCATCAGTGCAAGCGCTTTTTCGGCTGCGCCCAGTGCTCTCATGCAATGATGAATACGACCGGGGCCAAGGCGGCCTTGGGAAATTTCAAAACCACGCCCTTCACCCAACAGGATATTGTCTTTGGGTACTCGTACATTGGTGAGTCGAATGTGCATGTGTCCATGAGGCGCATCATCATGGCCAAACACATCCATCGGCCCGAGAATTTCCAGACCCGCAGTGTCCATCGGCACCAGAATCTGGCTTTGCTGCATATGGGGAGCCGCATCCGGTGAGGTTTTGACCATGCAAATCATAATCTTGCAACGCGCATCTCCGGCACCTGAAATATAGTATTTCTCGCCATTGATGACCCATTCATCCCCTTCCAGCACTGCCCGTGTAGAAATATTTCTGGCATCTGAAGAAGCCAGTTCAGGTTCAGTCATGCCAAAACAGGAGCGAATACGGCCTTCCAGCAAAGGCTCCAGCCACTGTTTCTGCTGTGCAGGAGAGCCGTATTTGGCCAGAACTTCCATATTGCCGGTATCAGGTGCCGCGCAGTTAAACACCTCAGAAGCCAAAGGATTCTTGCCCATTTCAGCCGCCAGATAGGCATAGTCAAGATTACTGACTCCCTCGCCATTCCAGTCAGGCAAGAAAAAGTTCCACAAGCCCAAATGTTTGGCTTTGGCCTTGAGGGACTCCAGAATTTCGGTTTGCCTTTCACTCAAAGCCCAGCGATTTTCGGTATTTTCAGCCTGATAAAATTGCGCCGTAAGCGGTTCAATTTCCCTGCCAATAAAGTGTTTCACCTGTTCCAGTACAGGCTCCATGTGTTCGGATAACACCAGATTCAATAATTTTTCATCACGAGAGTTCAAACTGGACATGGCGGCTCCTTATGTATGCGTTAAGCGGTTCATCGAATAAAAGCGTGAGGCAGTGTAAAAAGCGATGCCCTCAAGGGCAAGATTAGATTTACCTCATGCAAGAGGCAGCCTATATTAGGCTTGCTATCCACAATAAAAATAAACAATTCAACAAGGGGTACGTGCCATGAGTAAACATGAAGTCTGCGAAGTATCAGCTTTGGAAACTGGCAAGCAATTTGCCTGCAAGGTCGCTAACGAAAATCTGCTTGTGTTCAAACTCGACGATGGTTATTACGCCACACAATCCTCCTGCACCCATCTTTTTATGTCCTTGAAAAAAGGCAAAATCATTGATGGCTGCAAAATTCAGTGCCCCATTCATCGCGCCGAGTTCGACATCAAAAGCGGCGAAGTGGTGAAATGGGCAAACTTTCCGCCCGGCATTCAACTGGTGAACACATTGCGTAAGGAGAAAGCGCTGAAAACCTACCCTGTGCAGGTTGAAAACGGAAAAATCTGTGTCGAAATCTAGCCAAGGCTAGATTCGATCCAGAAAAGCCAGCGGCTCGTTGTCCTCTATTTCAATCGACAACACCCGATTGCGGCCAAATTCTTTCGCGCGATACAGCGCAAAGTCCGCGCGTGCCACCAGCTGTAGATATTCTTCGTCGGCTTCTTCCTGTTGCGCCACACCCGCACTCATGGTGACAAACACACTTTCACCCTGATCTGTTTTGAATTCCAGTTGCTCAACTTTGATTCTCAAGCGTTCCATCAGTGCCGTTGCCACTTTGGCATTACACTCAGGGAACACAATAATAAATTCCTCGCCACCATAACGGCCAACCAAATCATTTTTTCTGCCAATCGATGCAAATTCTTTGGCAATGCCTTTCAAAACTTCATCACCAAAAGGATGACCAAAACGATCATTGATCGATTTAAAATGATCCAGATCAATCAATGCTACGGAAATGGGATAACCAACACGCAAGGCGCGATAATATTCTTCCTGTAAACCATCAAATACTGCCCGTCTGTTCATGAGCTGCGTCAATTCATCGATGAAGGAAAGAGAACGCAAATCACGGTCACGATTTCGCCAGGCGCTTAAAAAGAAATCGACAACCGTGATGCCAAAACCACCCACCAGCAACAACATAAACCATTCAAAAATACGTTGGAAAAACCCAATATCCGACAAGCTTAATTGTGGTGCCAAACGGATTGCGCGCACAGGGAATGGCAAAGTATCTTCACTGAAACTCATGACAATCATCAGCGCTAACAAACAGATGAAACTGATAAACACCCAGATTCTGTCAAGAAATACAATCAACGCAGCATTGAACAGAAAAAATATTTGCCAGGTAACTCCATCAAAAAAACCAATAGTTCCCATTAACAAGGCCATCGTCAGCACCAGCGAAAACAGCGCAAAAACCAGTAATGGAATCTGAAGCTGATCGTGGTTTCTCAATAACCAGGAAGCCACACAAGAGCTACCCAATAACAACAAATTAAAAGCAAACACCGTCACTGCCCAACCCACATTATGTATACTCATATTCAGTGCAGAGAGATCAAATACATAAGCACCCACAGCAACACATTCGGCAACGAAATTAATCAACAGTGCAGTGAGCGAAATCAGCAAGGCTTTTTCAGTTGGTCGCCAATAATAAATATCTCCCAACATGCGCTGGTAATAGCTGGAAAACTGCTCCACTAACTGTAATCTTTTTCTGGACAATACCCACCACCTGAGCAAAGCCTTACGTGTAACGCGCTTAACCATAAACTATCCTGTTGCGCCCCTGACGCTTTGCTGCATACAAGGCTTCATCTGCTCTTGCGAGCAAATCATCAATCTTGTCGTGTTCATTCAGGGTGGAAACACCTGCGCTCAAGGTAACCGTGACTTCTTGCTGACTGAGTGTGTGCATGATTTGCACTTCCATGTTTTTGCGCAGACGTTCCAGAATCTTCAAGGCCACTTCACCTTCACATTCAGGAAACACAATCAGAAATTCTTCACCGCCATAACGACCAATCAAATCTTTCTTGCGCGTAATCTCCAGCATTTTTGCTGCAACCAGTTTGAGCACCTTGTCACCAAAAGGATGACCATAGCGATCGTTCACCTGTTTAAAATAATCCAGATCAACCATTGCAATACTCAAAGGATATTCACCACGTTTGGCTCTGAAAAATTCTTCTTTCAGACCATCCTGTATGCCTCGACGATTCAACAAGGAAGTGAGTTCATCGCGATAAGAGCTGTGATGTAAATCCTGCTCCTTGCGATGCCAGGCAGCCATCAACACATCAAGAATGAGTGAACAAAAGGTTGAAGTCGCAAGAATAATCAACCAGGTGGCGGTAATATCAAACACACTCATGGAAAGCAGCGTGACCTGATCAGTAAACTGGTACGCACGAATTTCCACAGGCAACCAGGGTGCCAGATAACTCCACAGCATCATCAACAATACCAGGGTGGTTATCGTCGCCATGACTTGCAAACGATGCAGAAATACCAAACCAATCACGCTGTAAATCAGGATATAAAGCCAGGTAATGCCATCAAATACCCCCAGCAAGCCAAATGAAATGGAATTGGCCAGCGCAAAACTCAGTAAACAAATATTGAGTATCCATTTGTGGAAGCGATTGGCCAGGACACAAAAAGTTGCCACAACCGATAACATAAACATCAACACGCCAAGCAGCATGTTGATATTGGCGGCCATCAGTAATGCTTCTTTGGAATAGGCGACGTAAACAATGCTGGTGGTATCAAGCACAAAAAAGTGAAACCAGTACCAAAGCGCAAAGAAGCTCGATACCACCGAATAGCAAAATGCAATGAAGCAGGCTTTGGAAGCATCCTGCCAAAAATAAATATCAGCCAGAGCCGCAAAGAACCTGCTTAAGGAAAACTGTTGCAATACAGACGTGGAATCAATGCGATTCAACACATACCCCCAATTTTAAAAACCAGCTATGTTCAGGTTAAATTATTGTTCTTGTTACCCAAATACGGTGGCAGTCCGATTATTCACCATGTACCAGAATCTGGTTACCACCTTTGGCTTTTGCATCAGCCAGTGCCAGATCCGCACGGGCAATTACATTTTCGAATTTACTGTCTCCCGGGCGCAAATAGGCAATGCCTGAACTGAAGCTCAAGCGAAACTTTTTGCCTTCAATCGGCGCAAAGTTGTCATCGGAAATAATGGCCTTCAAGCGCTCAAGCACCTGAACAGCCACCTCGGAACGACACCGTGGAAAGACAATCATAAATTCCTGACCACCATAACGGCCAACAAAATCTCCCTTGCGGCTAACTTCCGTCAGCAAACGTGCAAAATGCGTCAACACCTGATCCCCAATCACATGGCCATAGTCAGCATTCAAAGCCCTGAACTTGTCCATATCAATCACCGCAACCGTCAAGGGCTGCTGCTCTCTGGCTGCGGCCAGCACCTCATCTTCAAGCAGATGCAAGATGGCACTACGTTTCATCACCTTGGTGAGCGGATCCAGATGGGCAAAAGACACATGCTCAACGCCATGTGCATGCCAGTTTCTGAGCAGAAAACTCATAATCCACATACCTGAAACCGCAGCGGTGACAGTAATGGTCCACGCCACCAGCAAATCCAGAAAACTCATCGAACCGATATAGTGAGACTCGTGCGAGAACAAATACGCCTGTACAGGAAAAGGCAATGCTTCGTGAAAAACGCTAATCAGAATCATGCCAAAAATAATGCAGAAATCGGTAATCACCACCTGTCGCCAATCAAGCAACACAAAACCGAGCATGGTATAGAGGAAAAAAATAAACCAGGTGGTGTTGTCAAAAAAACCCATCAAACTGCCAAACACCGCCAGGGTGACTGACAGGCTTGCGAGCACACCATAGAGTATTGCTTTCTGGTATTTCTGTTTAACAAAACTGATATGCGCAAATACAGACAATGCAAAATAATACAGCGCACAGAAAGCGGTGAACTGATAAGTCCATTGTGCAATTTCAAAATCGAGAGACAGTGTTTTGGGTTGAACCTTGGCAATAAACCCTGCGTTAATGCTCACCAGAAAATTGGTGAGCATCGCCGTGATGGAAACTGCTCTGGCTTTCCTGCCCAAATCCCAAAAGTAAATATCCCCAAAGCGATCAAAGAAATCGAGCAACTGCTCCTTGGCTTCAGCCAGCTCTTGTGAAAGTTGCTGCTCACCGTGCTTGTGTTCGCCACTCATGCAAAATCTCAGGTGCTCTGGGAAAAATGTGGCTGGATTCTAGCAGAAAACTTCCATGCGTGTTGATTGATACTTAAAAAAGCAGGCGACCCCTCTAACCCCCACTCTGCTGCATTTCTGAACGGCCTGAAATCCCCATCACCATTTGATAGTCGTCCTTGTTTTCATTGCGCCAGCGCTCCAGCTTGTCCATGTGCTCATCGACCACAGGGTCCATAATGGAAAACCACACCTTGGGAAAATAAGGCAACAACAAGGCCTGGGAAAAATTCAAAGGCAGCTGGGGCGCATCAGGAAAATTTCTCAGTACAGGGTAAGGTCTTCTTGGAAAAGCGTGATGATCCGAATGGCGGCTCACATTCACCACAATAAAATGATCATACCCTTCAATGTTCCAGGAATGTAAAGGTGAAACGCGTTCATAGCGGCCATTGGGTAACAATTTTCTTTGCAAACCATAGTGCATGAAATAATTCGCCACTTCGATTTTCAAAATACTGAAAATGGTTTGCACCATAAAAAATACCACACCATAGATGCCTGCAATCTGCCACGACAAATAAAAAATCACTACAGATAACAAACTCAACCACAGGATACGGTTGTAAATGCTGAATGCAGGCTTGCCTCTTTCTTGCAGCCGTTTGGCCTCGGCCTTAAAGCCATTGGGTGCATTGTGCATTAACGCACGTGGCAAAAATTGGTACAGGGTTTGCCCTTTCGGTGCAGAAGACGCATCGAGCGGGGTTGCCACATGCACATGGTGAACCATGCAATGCTCGGACAAAAATGTACCGTAACAAAAGAATGACCACAGCGAACCACCCAACATCTGATGAAACAAGGAACGGCGATGTAAAAATTCGTGACTAAAGGCAATCAGAATACCTGAGTAGGCATAGCCCCAGGCCAGCGCAAAAATCAGTGCAACAATCATCGATTGAAGTTGTGCCAGCACAAATAAAATGCCAAAGAAATTAATGTAATGCAGCGCGTGGAAGGCATAGACAATCGCGTCATACCAAGGGTCTTCCCTGCGTGCTACCTCTTCCTCCTTGGAAAATGAATCATGTACTTTGATTTTTTCATCAAGCGTGATGGGAATATTGTTATCCAGCTTGTATTTAAACCCCATCAAGCGTCTGTAAACGCCTGCATACAGTCCGAAACCAATCAGTGCAATCCACATCAGAATGGAAGCTTCACGCCCGAATACAAAAGCAAGCAATGACGTTACCAATAACAATGCCGATATAAGCACATGAATATATAAACCAAAGTGGTAGGGTTCTCTGCGGATATTGCGCCAGAAAACAGATTTTTCTCTGTCGAATTTATTCAGGATGGTCAACATAGTCGTTTTCTCAGAAGATGCACATGCAAGTCTACTTATCAATTTAACAACATGACCATACTTGCATAATGATGCCTTGTGACAGAATAATCGCACTCAACAACAATACTTGCACACAGGAATCTCCTGAACATGAAGACACTCAACTTTTACTTCGATTACGCCAGCCCCTACAGTTATCTTGCCAATACGCAAATCAGCAAACTTGTGCAGAGCACCCAGGCCACTGTGATTTACAAACCCGTACTGCTGGGCGGCATTTTCAAGGCAACGGGGAATCAGGCACCCATGATGAATCCTGTTAAAAGCAAAGTGGGCTACCTTGCAAAAGATGTCAGTCATTGGGTGGATTACTACCAGATTCCCTTTGCATTCAATCCACATTTTCCGGTCAACAGCTTGTCATTGATGCGCATTGCCTGTGCGCTTCAGGAACAAGCTGTGTTTAATGAATTTCACGAGGCTGCCTTCAAGGCGGTGTGGCAGGAAAAAAGAAATATGGCTGAGCCAGCAGAGATTGATGCGTTGCTTTCAGGTTTAAAACTGGATGTTGAAGCATGCAAAGCACTGGCATTTTCGGAAGAAAATAAAACGCGTCTGAAAAATGACACCGAAGCGGCGGTGAATCGGCAGATTTTTGGTGTACCCAGTTTTATTGTGGGCGACGAATTGTTTTTTGGTAACGATCGTTTGCCTTTGGTGGAACATCAGTTAAAAAAATAATGGCAAAAAAAATGGCGGGATAACCCGCCATCAACACGTGATTCAATATGATGTACTCACATCGCCACCAACTGCCTGCGTCGCCATAACAAGGCCAATAGCACAAAAACACCATACGCACTGAGGGAACCACCGCCTCCGCCACCAGCGGAGCCTGAATTATTACCACCATCACCGCCGCTGTCTTTTCCAACCACGGTTAATTTCTGAGTATCGGTAGAACTGTTGCCTGCGGTATCGACCACTGTCCATGTAATCACATGCTCACCCACAGCATAGGTGGTTTTTGCATCATGAAAATACCAGCAAGGCTGCGCAGAGCTCGTGCTTTTCAATATCCGCTCACATGCCACCGCGACACCCTGATAAACATCACTCGCCACCGCATTTTTAAGCAAGTTACCAGGCAAGGTGGTTAATTTTCCAGTTGAATTAATCTGAATCGCTTTAGGCGCAACAATAGTCGGGGGATTATTATCCCGATAAGGCTCATCATCTTCGCTATTCGGTATGCCATCACCATCATCATCGGCATCGGGGTTATCCGGATCATTGGGAACACCGTTGTTATCAGTATCATTGGGGTACGGATCGAGCGTTAAACCGGAATTTTGCTGACAGCTTACATCACAGCCTGCGTTCCATTCATCAGGCATACCATCTCCATCGGTATCGACAGAAGCCGCCGGATTCAAAGGGAAGGCATCATCAACATCCAGCACGCCATCGTTATCATCATCATCGTCCTCAATCAGACTGCCATCATTCACACAGCCTGCGGGTAGGGGGTCATGGAAACTATCGGGCTTGCCATCTCCATCGGTATCCACCGAAGCCTGACACTTGGTGGGGAAGGCATCCAGCGCATTGATCACGCCATCGTTGTCGGTATCGTTGGGAAAGGCATCGAGCGTTAAACCGGAATTTTGCTGGCAAACAAGGTTACAACCTGCATTCCACGCATCGGGCATGCCATCACCATCTGCATCCACAGATGCCGCCGGATTCAAAGGGAAAGCATCATTAACATCCAGCACGCCATCGTTATCATCGTCATCATCCACCAGCAGACTGCCATCATTCACACAGCCTGCAGGTAAGGGATTATGGAAACTGTCGGGCTTGCCATCGCCATCGGTATCAACCGAAGCCTGACAGTGCAATGGGAAAGCATCATCAACATCCGGCACACCATCATTGTCATCGTCATCATCAACAGTTAAAGACGATTTTTGCTGGCATGCAGCATCACACCCTGCGTTCCACGCATCAGGCATGCCATCTCCATCGGTATCAACGCTGGCAGCAGGATCGAATGGAAAAGCATCCACACCATTGGGAACACCATCGCCATCGTCATCGGCATTGGGGTTATCGGGATCATTGGGAACACCGTTATTATCGGTATCATTGGGAGAAGGATCGAGCGTTAAACCCGAATCTTGCTGGCATGCAGCATTACAACCTGCGTTCCATTCATCGGGCATACCATCGTCGTCACCATCCACAGAAGCCGCTACATTGTTTGGAAAAGCATCAATCAGGATAACAGTTGGATCATCAAACCCACTGGTAGGGTCTGTTGGATCATCACTCAACCCAATATAAAAAGGCTGCCCTGCTCCCGCATCATTGGTAATCAGTGCTGAAGCGGTAATGCGATCAATTTCCGCAAAATAAATCGGCTCATCCATGATTTTAAAATCAAAGGTGAACGTGCTACTCGAATATGGAGGGAAGTTAGTATAACGAATACGAACTGCACCGTTGGCCGATTGATTGGTGCCAGACACACCCGAAACATGACTATAGGAATTTGTTACAAAAGTCGCACCATCCAAAGCAGGCAAATCAAACACCACCAAACTTGAAGTATTAGGGCCGACATTGTTAATTGTGACCGTATAGCGAATGCGTTCACCTGCACCACTGAAACCATCGCCATCGGCATCATCGAGTGCAGCGACAGTCATATCGGTTTGAAAATCGAATTTGTTAATCAGGACATTAATAGAGTCTGTGTCATAGGCATCCCATTCATCGGCACTGATGTTGCCATGATGGGAATAGGTAATGTTTGGCGTTTGCTCATAACCCGCATCTACTTTCATGTCGTACGTGATTGTTACGCTTTCACCATCGGCAAGCGTGCCGATTTCTACCATAATCGATGTATGCCCTTCTTCATTGCCTGTCGTCACTGAACCCAGACCGCTTGTGACAGTACCACTGATAAACGAAGCATAATCAGGATTAAAACTGGCCGTATAAACAAGGTTGGTTGCAGGTGCATCGAGTAAATCATCAGCATTGGTAATGGTGACGGTATAACGAAAGGTATCTGTGTCTTCCAGATCGGCTGCTGAATCAATGTCACCATCAAGATTTTTGTCATCGAGTATTGCAGCAGAAATGGTATGAGAAATTTGCTTGGTTGTTTCAAAATGATCTATGCCAATTCCATGATGAAGTTCAAGGCAGTTAGCAGGAACTGCATTACAAATAGCTACGCCAAATGCCAAACTTGCTGCATTATTTCCTAACAAGGCAACAACGGCATCTGCGATTGTTAGTGCATCGCCCTCGCTTGAAGCTTCATTGATAAATTCAAGTTCAATTGCTTTAACACTCGCTAAATCTACCCCCCCATTTACATGTACAAAATCAGGATCCAGGAAAGGAATGTAGGCATTTTGGTAAACATTATTTGAGCTGGGAACTGTTTTTGAAATTTCTGAGTAGGTATCCACATCTTCATAAAGCTTTAACCTTAAGGAGACATCTGTAGCAGTTGAGATTCTCAATCTAAAGGCATTTTCAGCTCCACCATTTGTCAAATCTACATTCATCAGATTAAACACAATAGTATCGACATCATTATTATCATTTCCATCATATACAAGGCTCATAAGTGACGAGTCAATTCCATTAGCAACATTAAAAATCATTGCTGTATTAAAGCCAGGCATTCTTGTCGAGGTGATAATCGGAAAAAGGTTGTCGGGATACGCATAAAAAATATGATCCCTTTCACCTCCAAGCCCAACATTTGGTGCATCTACCCGCCTGTTACCAGCTGTTGGCGTTGGTTGAGCACAAGGCAAAACAATATTGCAAAAAACATGGGCATTAAAATTATCAATCGTAATAGCCGAATAGGCACTCTGCACAAAGGTACACAAGCCCATCAAAACCAATGTCCGAAATCCAGATTGTTTTTTGAATGGATACATTTTCCGCCCCAATAAACACTTATTGCTCCAATACTAATACTTTTAAGACAAACAAACTCGCCCGATTGCTCCCTTTCTACAGCCATTTATCCCGACTGCTGTGCTTCCTGTCATAGAATCCCTTCTGGAAAGCCACTCACTCGCTGGAATATACTGGCCGCCCATTCAATTCACTCAGCAACAACTTACAAGGAAACCCATATGAACCGTGAAATTTTTGATACCCAAAACATCGCACCCGAAGTGCTGGAGCAGATGGTTGCCGATCAGGCACCCATGATTAACGAAGTCAAAAACGCCATTGCCAATAATGCCTATGTGGTGGTGGGCATGAAGGGCAACCCACATTGCAAGAATGCAGTGAAAGCACTCAAGCAAGCCAATATTGATTTTTGCTATCTCGAATATGGTTCTTATTTTGCTGAATGGCGTAAACGTTTAAGCCTGAAAATCTGGGTAGGCTGGAAAACCTTCCCAATGGTATTTGTAGAGGGAAAGTTTATTGGCGGGTGCGCTGAATTAAAGAAACATCTGAGATAATTTGATGAACACGTTTGAACAACTGCAATTTACACGTACTCTGGAAAATGGTGAAACACTCACCTTTGGTGCAATCACGCAAGGTGAAGGAGAAGTTGTTCTATGTTTACATGGCTTCCCCGATCACGCACTCTCCTATCGTCATCAATTACCTGCCTTTGCCGCAGCTGGCTATCGTGCCATTTCCGTGACACTGCGTGGTTATGAACCCGGCTCCATTCCCAGACAAGGTGGCAACGAAAACTTTGCCATCATTCGTTTGGCAGAAGATGTCATCGCGTGGATTGAACAACTGAATGTCGGAAAAGTACATCTGGTAGGGCATGACTGGGGTGCAGTGATTGCCTATGTAGTCGCAGCAATGGCTCCTGAAAAACTGCACTCGGTTACTGCGATGGCAGTACCCCATCTGGGGCGTTTTTCCCAGGAAGCCTTCCGCAAGTATCCCGTGCAACTGCGCTATTCATGGTACATGTTTTTCTTTCAGCTTCGTGGTATTGCCGATTGGGCAGTTGAAAGAAACAACTTTCAATTCATTCGTAAACTCTGGCAAGACTGGTGCCCCACATGGAATCTCCCTGAAAAAGATTTGGATGCCGTGATAGAAACCCTTGCCCAACCCGGAGTCAAAAAATCTGCGCTGGGTTATTACCGTGCCATGTTTGATTTTTCATCCAGCGCCTACAAGGAAACTGCCAGACAAACGCGTAAGAAAATCACCGTGCCTTTGCTGGCCATCACAGGTGCAGATGATGGTTGCATTCATACCGATGTATTCAAAAAAATGATGCGTCAGGAAGATTTTGAACACAGCTTGCGGGTTGAACAAATTGTGGGCGCAGGTCATTTTCTGCATCAGGAAAAACCAGCCATACTCAACGCACTGATGTTAGAATGGTTCAAACAGCACTCTGCTGCCTGATGTTTATTTTCTGATTTTTTTTGCTGAAGAACTGATTGATGAGCACTCCTGTAAACAAGGCACTTGCTGCCGTTATAAAATTGTTACAACTGAAACAAATCGATGAACACACTTTTATTGGTGCTCAATCCAGCACCAATACCAATCGTATTTACGGTGGACAAGTGGTGAGTCAGGCGCTGATGGCGGCATTGGCAACTGTAGACAATCGCCCTGCCATTTCATTGAAATCTGATTTTTTACGCGCAGGCGATCCACAACAGGATGTCACGTTTAAAGTAGAAAATGTTCGTGATGGCAGAAGTTTCAATACTCGCCGTGTTGTCGCAACACAAACCCAGAAAGGAAAACAGCAAATTATCTTCACCCTGTCAGCAAGTTTTCAGGAGCCTGAAACAGGATTGCAGCATCAAATCGCTATGGCGGATATTCCTCATCCAGATTCCTTGCCAAGTTCACGAGAAAACTGGAACAGAATTAAACACAAATTGCCTGAACACGCCAAACAGTGGTACGAAGATGATCGTGCCTTTGAAGAACGCCCCGTTTATTTTCTTGACCCCATCAACCCCGAAAGTCACGAACCACACAATGCTGTATGGTTTAAGGCCAATGGCACACTGGGCAATGACAGTCATTTGCATCAGGGTTTATTTGCGTGGGTCTCTGACATGAGTTTGTTAGAACACTGCATTCTGCCTCACGGTGTTTCGTGGATGCAGCGTGATTTTCAATCAGCAAGCCTTGATCACAGCATCTGGTTTCATCAACCACTACGTGTTGATGAATGGCTCTGCTTTGCAGGGGACAGCCCCATTTCACAAGGTGGTCGTGGTTTTAATCGTGCCAGTGTTTATAACGAAAGCGGTGTACTGGTTGCTTCGGTAATTCAGGAGGGTTTAATCAGGATGATAAAACCGTGAGATTTCTCCACTCGTTTCACTCGGTCGAAATGACAATTTTCTGTCATCCTCGAACGTAGAATATAGTCATCCCAAGTACAGAATACCGTCATCCTGAACGCAGTCGAGGGATCTCCCAAAAGATTCTTCGGCTTCGCCTCAGAATGACATTCAATTTGTCATCCTGAACGCAGTGAAGGATCTCCCAAAAGATTCTTCGGCTTCGCCTCAGAATGACATTCAATTTGTCATCCTGAACGTAGTGAAGGATCTCCTTTATCTATCCAGTAATAAATTTCTGGATTTCAGAAAATCAAGAATTTCCCCGATTTCTTTTTCAAGGGTATTCTGATCCGTTCTCAAGTGAAGCTCTGGTTTAACAGGTGCTTCGTAGGGATCATCAATACCAGTGAATTGTTTAATTTCCCCTGCGCGTGCTTTTTTGTACAAGCCTTTCGGATCACGCTTTTCTGCTTCTTCCAGACTGCAATCGACAAATACTTCAATAAAATCCATACCTGCTTCTTCGTGTAATTTTCTCACACCATCACGATCAGCTGCGTAAGGGCTGATAAAACTGGAGAGTACAATCACACCAGCATCAACAAATAACTTTGAAACTTCCCCCACACGACGAATATTTTCCTGACGATCTTCAGTAGAAAATCCAAGATTGCGGTTAATCCCCAAACGAATGTTGTCACCATCAAGGCGATAACTGAGCTTGCCCATATCCAGCAAAACCTTTTCCAAAGCTACTGCAATGGTGCTTTTTCCACTGCCTGACAAGCCTGTAAACCAAAGCGTTACGCCACGCTGGCCAAGAAGCTTTCCTCTGTCTTCTCGTGAAATTTCACCTGCGTGCCATGTGACATTGGTTGCCTTATCCATCGTTTTACCCTGATTCAATGATGCTGATGTAAAGCGCAAAAGTATAAAGCAAGTGCAACCAAACACCATGCACCGCTTATGTTTTGGCGGCAATTTTTATACACTGCGCACTCACACTTTGCTCAATTCAAAAGGCACATACGCATGAATCAGGAAACGCTCATTCGAAAATCTTTTCCCGTTGGCCCCTTGCAATGTAATTGCACCATTATTGGTGAGCCGATTTCCAAAAAAGCGCTGGTGATTGATCCGGGTGGTGACCATGAATTGATTCTGGCCTTGCTCAATCGTCTCGAACTGAAAGTCGTTGCCATCATTCATACCCATGCGCATCTTGATCACTTCCTTGCATCTGCCGAAATAAAAAAAGCGACTGGAGCACCGCTTTATTTACACGAAAACGACAAACCGCTGTGGGACATGGCTGAACTTCAGGCACGCAGTTTTCTTGGCACGAGCATCCCCAAAATGCCTGATCCGGATTTTTATCTTAAAGATGATCAGGCGTTGAATGTGGCTGGAGGTGTTGCACTGCATACACCCGGGCATACACCTGGCTCCATGAGTTTCTGGTTTGAGGAACACAAGCTTTTGATTGCAGGTGACACGCTGTTTCGACACAGCATCGGACGAACCGATTTGCCAGGTGGCTCTTTTGAACAAATCGAGAAAAGTATTCGTGAAAGACTTTATACACTCGATGATAATGCCATCGTGATAACAGGACATGGAGAGGACACCACCATCGGTTTTGAAAAACAGGCCAACATGTTTATTCGAGCGTGAGTGTGCCCGTCAAATTCTTTCTACCCAGCGAGCTATATTCCAACCCAAGGCAAGCAATCATTGCGGTTTTTTTACTGCGTTTTGTGATGCTTGGTTTTGCACTGCTCGCGAGTTTGATTATTTATTTTTTTATTTCTGCCTCACTGCTCAATCAAAGTTTTGCCTATATCATTGCGCTGGGCATTACCTATTCCCTGCTCTCACTGGTGCGACTGAAACACAACAGCGCCATTCACGAAATCGAAATTTTTGTACACCTGATTATAGACACCGCCTTCGTGGTATTGCTGGTGAGTGTATCAGGGCGCACGGGCAATCCTTTTATTTATTACTTACTGGTTCTTGTCGCACTGAATGCGTTGTTATTCGGACAAAAATGGAGCTGGTTTTACAGCATTCTGGTAATCACCGTTTACTCGTTTTTGTTTTATCCCGATATTGCAGATCATCTTGCCCACAGTCTCGATGATTTTCAATTACACCTGTTCGGCATGTGGATTAACTTCGTCGGCAGCGCCTTGTTAATCAACTTTGTGATTTCAGTGTTAACCAAAGCGTTAAAACAACGCGAACACAGCCTTGCGCTGGCACGTGAACAGAATCTCAGAAACGAGCAGTTAGTGGGTTTGGGCACCATTGCTGCTTCCACCGTTCATGCACTGCGTACTCCGCTTTCAACCATTGCCGTGCTGTTAAGTGATTTAAGCGCTTCAACTCCGAAGGAAAATATCGAACTCAAGGCAGACTTTGATTTACTGCTGGAACAGGTAGAGCGATGCAAGCAAACCACCAACAAACTGGCAAGTCTGGCCGAAGTTTCTCACGATAACAGGACTGAAACACCACAGGAGTTAAGTGCTTTTCTAAAAGAACACTATTTATTGATGCCCACTAAAACACCGCTTGAATTTGATGTAAAAAACATCAGTGAGAACACCCGAATCACAGCCAGTATTCTGCTGAAACAAGCACTGCTGAATTTGATTGATAATGCGCTTCAAGCTGCACTGACCAAGGTTGAAGTGCAAATGTTTGGCAAGCAAGATTATTTATACATTCACATTCAAGACGACGGGGAAGGTTTTCCCGAAGCGGTAAAACAAAATTGGGGCAAGCCTTTTTATTCACAAAAAGCAGGTGGTTTGGGAATTGGATTATTTCTCGCCAACAGCAACATTGAACGCTTCGGTGGACAGTTGCGGTTACTTCGTTCAAATACGCAGGAAGGAAGTACGCTGGAAATTGTGCTCCCTTGTGTGCTTCCAGATAAAACAAATCGTGCAGAAAGCTGATGTGTGTAATCTCTTTACTTTATCTGGAAGATGATCAGGCGCTTGCACAAGTCACCAAAAGAGCGCTGGAAAAACGGCATTTTAAAGTTCATCACTTTGCATCGCTTGCAGCACTGGCGGATTTCCCTGAACAACACATCCGGCAATGCACACAGGCACTACTGGATTTAAGGCTGGATGATGGTCACGCGCTGGAAGTGGTTAGACAACTGAAGACGCTCAATCCTGATATTAAAATTGTGATTCTCACGGGTTACGCCAGTATTGCGACCAGTGTGCAGGCCATCAAACTGGGCGCACATAATTATCTCGCCAAACCGGCAACCATTGATCAGATTCTGATGGCCTTTGAAGACAACCCTGATGACGCACTCGATCATGTACTGAATGATGAACAAACGCTTTCTCTCAAGCGTTTGGAATGGGAACACATTCAACAGGCATTAACCGAAAACCAGGGGAATATTTCGGCAACCGCCCGACAATTAAATATGCATCGCCGCACCTTGCAGAGAAAATTATTAAAAAAACCTGCGCTTTAATTGTTTTTCTGACACACATAAAAAAAGCCCCGTACTGAACACAGCGCGGGGCTTTTTCCAATTTAATTTAAATAGTCTGAGTCTGAATCAGGCTGAGCGTAAATAACGCTGATTCTTTTCGTGCATGCTACTCAACTGTCGCCCGGTGGTATTAAAGGCATCTCGTAACGCTACATACAAATCTTCCTGATCATCGCTCACAACAACTTCCCCTTCCGGAGTAGCGGTGTTGATGGTGACCTGAAAGCGCTTGCCTTTATGGTGATGTTTATGGGGGGCATCGAGTACAACCCGACAACTGGTAATTCGGTCGTGCTGGCGCTCCAGCTTCTCGACCTTTTTATGGATGGCCTCTTCAACGGCATCTGATTGATCTACACCTCGGAATACGATTTGCAATTTTTTTTGCATGGTTTTTACTCCTGTTGTTTACTCAATTTTGATTGGAAATTTGGGGTGGAGCCTCCTGTCTGTTCTCCGTTTTATCAGAAAGTTAAGTAGATTTGTGTTGCACTTTGAATCTACTCCTTCCAGTCAGGAAGTACAACCAGACCCTAATGCTCGCGTGTTTCCCTGAATTCAATCTCAGGCCAGCGCTCTTTGGTTAAGGAAAGATTGACCTGACTGCTGGCCAGATAGCTCAGATAATCACCGCCGTCCAGAGCCAAAGCATCGTGGGCTTTCTTTTTAAATTCCTCCAGCTTTTTGGTGTCCTTGCTGTAAATCCAGCGTGCGGTGCTCACGCTAATCGGTTCATACACGCATTCCACCTTGTACTCATTTAACAGGCGATTGGCCACCACATCGAACTGCAACACACCCACAGCGCCCAGAATCAAATCATTGTTTCTCAATGGCATAAAAATCTGGGTGGCACCCTCTTCTGCCAGTTCCTTCAAGCCCTTAAGCAACTGCTTGCTCTTTAAAGGGTCTTTCAGGCGTACTCTCTGGAACAGTTCAGGGGCAAAATGCGGAATACCCGTGAAATTGATGGTTTCACCTTCACTGAAAGAATCGCCAATCTGAATGGTGCCGTGATTATGCAAGCCTATAATGTCACCCGCATAGGCCTCTTCAAGGTGCTCACGATCACCTGCCAGAAAAGTGAGTGCCTCACTCACCCGCACTTCCTTGCCAATACGCACATGCTGCAACTTCATGCCTTTTTGATACTTGCCTGAGCAAATTCTTAAAAAGGCAATGCGGTCACGGTGCTTGGGGTCCATGTTCGCCTGAATCTTGAATACAAAAGCCGAGAACTTCTCTTCATACGCTTCTACGGTGCGCTCCAGCGCTTGCCTCGGCATGGGTGCAGGTGCCCAATCCACCAAGCCCTTGAGCATGTGATCGACACCAAAATTGCCCAAGGCCGTACCAAAATACACAGGGCTTAACTGCCCTGCCAAAAACAGTTTCAAATCAAATTCGTTACTCGCGCCCTTCACCAGTTCCAGCTCTTCTCTGAGCTGTGTGGCAAGGCTGCCGAGCACTTCATCCAGCGCAGGATTATGCAAACCCTCAATGGTTCTTTCGGCCGCGATGGTATGACCCTGACCCTGAGTGTAGAGATATACCCTGTCTTCCAGCAGGTGATACACGCCCTTGAAGAATTTACCCATACCAATTGGCCAGGTGATTGGCGCACAGCGAATCTTGAGCACACTTTCAATTTCATCGAGAAGCTCGATGGGCTCGCGAATATCCCTGTCCATCTTGTTGATAAAGGAAAGAATCGGCGTATCCCGTAAACGACACACTTCCATCAGTTTAATGGTGCGCGTCTCAACACCCTTGCTGCCATCAATCACCATCAGCGCAGAATCCACTGCGGTGAGTGTGCGATAAGTGTCTTCCGAAAAATCTTCATGGCCGGGCGTGTCGAGCAAATTCACCGTGCAACCCGAATACGGAAATTGCATCACCGAAGTGGTCACAGAAATGCCGCGCTCCTTTTCCATCTCCATCCAGTCAGAGGTAACGTGCTTGCCGGATTTCCTGCCTTTCACGGTGCCTGCTTCCTGAATGGCTTTTCCATACAGCAATACTTTTTCGGTAATGGTGGTTTTACCCGCATCAGGATGCGAAATGATGGCGAAAGTTCTGCGTTGTTTTATCTGCTCTGCCAAATGTCTGGAAGTCATGCGCCAACCACTCTGAAAAAAATGCCTGAAATAAAAAGGGCGCTATTCTAGCAGAGCAGTTTTCAAAGTCAGTGGCTAGAGCGCTTTATTTAACAGGGCGTGATAAACCTTTTCGGCACGTTCAGCCAACACGGTATCGAAATCATAATCGTGTTTTCGCGTGGGTGTGCGCTTGAACAAAGCGGCTGCTTGCTGAATGTGTTCGCTGCTTGCATTGAGCCCGAATTTTTCATTGATGCGCTGTAACACAGCATCACCCTTGCTACACAAATCTTCATACGCAATAAAATGCACACCTTGCAAGCCAGCAAGATAGTCATAGGCAGAAATCCAGTACGCCAACCAGTAATCCACTTGCGCAGGTGTATAGGGTTCACACAGCGCATCTTCGGGAAACTGAATACGTTTGTGCAAATTTCCAAATTCAAAATGACCAATATCGGCCATGTACTTTTCGATAAAATCTTCTGCCTCATGCTGCCTGCCAAAATTTTCATGCTGGCGTAACAACGAAATCGCATGTTCAAAAGGTTCTCTTACAGGAATGAGAATCACCGCATCAGGAAACATTCCCTGCAATGCAGGAATACGCGCGATATTGGCGTTGTTCTTGCTCAAATAACGCAGCCTGCCTTGCTGTCCATTGCTTCTTACCAAGGCCACACGCTGCATATAGTTCTTGAAGAAATTTTTGAAATCCGAATCGGCACTTTTCCATAAATAAATATGATGCTCATCGTATTTTTGTGGAAAAAATTTCAGCCACAATACTTCTTCAAAGGCTTCAGGGCTATCTTCATTCACCAACACACCATCACCATGCGCTCTTTCACGCTTGTAACTTTTTTTGCGAAAGCGACTGGAAAGCTTATGCCACACAATGGGTGAAAAGATGAACGGCATATCCCGATAAGTGTGGCTGCAAGTTTCAGGCAAGGTATTCAGCGCTTCCAACAGTACCGTAGTTCCTGAACGTGCGAGTGAAGTAATAAAAACAGGATGAGCCAAAGTCAGAGGTTCAAACTGTTTGCGAAACAATTTTAATTCAAGAGTGTTCAGGCTTCGCTGCAAAACAGCAGAACCAAAAGCAACATTGTGCATAATTCTTTCAATGGGGCGATAACGCGAAGTATTCACAGCCTGTTGTTTTGCAGGTTTTAATTTTTTAATCAGCATCACCAGTGCCAACATAACAACCGAGGTGTATATCAACAAGTCCACACGCATCAGCGTATTGATGGCGAGTTCAAAACCAAGCCAGCCTGAATGATCTGCAATATAGGCAGGCGTAAGTGTCAAAACCATAAGCAGCGCAAGTTTCATCAGCAAAACAGAAAATTTTCCAAGCATGGAGATGCTGATAGTTTTGATGCGGTTTTGTTTGAAAGCGTCTGCAAGCCTGTGATTGGAAATCACTTCCAGTGCATGCAGTGTCAGCACAAGCAAACTGTTACAGGAAGCAACAATGCCCAGTGCAACAAAGCTTGCACCAAACACCGCAACACTCAAGACATAAACGAGATAGTCCACTGTGTTGTTATAAACCTTGTGACTGATCGGAATCCTTGCTTTGTGCCTGTGTATCAGCCGCTTGTTTCTTGCCAAACATTTTCTTTAGCGGATACCAGAGAACACCGACAATGAGCAGCAACACAATCACAATAAAGGCAAGCGCAGAACCAATGGCCGAAATGCCTGCACCTGGGCCGATATAGGCATAGAGACTATTTGAAAAAATACCCAGCATGATGATTAAAAACAGTTTATTCATGTTCACCACCTCTCCTGAATAAAAATCAACATCATCGCCAAGGCATCTTCTCTCGATTGATGTGCGGGATAATAATTTTTTCTGACACCAATGGTTTCAAAACCCAAACGCTGATACAAGGCCAAGGCACTGGAATTGGAAGGTCGCACTTCAAGAAAAACCCGTTTTATTTTTTCCTGTTTCAAACGCTCAAGCAAATGTTGCATCACCGAGTAACCCAAACCCTGCCCTTGCCATTGTTTTGCCAGACAGATATTCAACAGGTGTGCTTCATCGAGCACTTGCGACACAATCACATAACCAATCAGTTCATTGTACAAAGTCACCGCTTCGCACACATAATCACTGCGCACACAATCGAGAAAAATTTTCTCGCTCCAGGGAAAGTCGTAACACGCTCTTTCTATTTGCAATACTGCACTTAAATCGTTTTCTTCCAGCACTCTGAAATCGAGATATTTGTACAAGTCATGCTGATACACACATTCATTCCTTTTTTGCACTGACTTCACGCAGGTTTTTCCAAAGCTCGGCCTTTAACGCTGCGTGATTTTGCAGTTCATCAAGGCTTGCTGTGTGCAGCAATACGCTGGACAGTTTTTGTGTATCGAGCAGCGATTTGAAAACATCACCAAAGCAAAGCAAATACACATTGTGGTATCTTTTTTCACACGAAAGCATGAACGCATTCAGTCCATCAATAGCCGCTTGCTTGCCCAAATCGATATGACTGGTGGACATATGCGTTTCAAACATCGGCCATTTGAATTTTTCAGGCAGCATTGGTGCAAGGTCTGAACTACCAAGCAAGCTGTCCCATGCTTTCATAATGTTAGCAAGCAAGGTGTTGGCTGCTGCGCCCTGTGCTTGTAATTCGCCTGAATCCACCAACATCAGGTAATGGCCTTTTTTTCCAACTATCTGTATTTGAAGGTTGAACACTTCGCTGGATTTAATCGGTGGTGCAGCAATTTTTTCAGCAACAGCCTGTGCTCTTTGCGGGCTTGCCTGCACCGGAATTTCAGCTGGAGTTTCTACAAAAACTTCATCGAAAAATTCACTCGGCTTTGCAAAAGCAAGCGGCGCTTTGGACACCCATTGCGGAATATCCAAAGCGTTCAGGTATGCAAGTCGATGATGCTCTTCCAGCATGATATTTACGTTAGATGGCTTGAGGGTGAGCTCTTTGTACCGTATTCGACAACAAATTCAAAGCATGCAAATAGGCTTTGGCCGAGGCAATCACAATGTCAGTATCACTGCCCAAACCATTCACCACTCTGCCCTGTTTTTCCAGCCGTACCGTTACCTCACCCTGGGAATCTGTTCCCTGAGTAATGGCATTCACCGAATACAACTGCAAATTGGTGCCACTGTTGGCAATCTGTTCTATGGCTTTGAATACCGCATCGACAGGGCCTGAGCCTTCTGCTGTCGCATTCACCTGTTCGCCATTGACCAGAATACTCACATCGGCCTTGGGCGTGACGCCCATTTTGGACGCAGTGGATAAATCCTCCAGTTGAAATTTTTCGTTCACATGCACGGTATCAGTCACCAACGCTTGCAAATCTTCATCAAAAATTTCGTGCTTTTTATCCGCCAGAATTTTGAACTGCTCGAAGGCCATATTGAATTCGGCTTGCGAATCGAAAGTAATACCCAGTTCATCCAAACGGCTTCTAAACGCCGCACGGCCAGAATGCTTACCCAGCACCAATTTGTTATTTTTCCAGCCCACATCTTCCGCACGCATGATTTCGTAAGTTTCACGGTGCTTGATGACACCATCCTGATGAATTCCCGCTTCATGCGCAAAGGCATTGGCACCGACAATCGCCTTGTTAGGCTGAACCGGAAAACCGGTAATACTTGAAACCAGACGTGAAGCAGGCACGATTTCGCGCGTGTTAATTTTGGTATCGATATGAAATAAATCCTGCCGCGTGCGAATCGCCATCACAATTTCTTCCAGTGAAGCATTGCCTGCACGTTCACCCAAGCCGTTGATGGTACATTCAACCTGACGCGCACCATTGGCCACCGCTGCAATGGAATTGGCCACCGCCAAACCCAAATCATTGTGACAATGCACAGAAAAAATCGCTTTATCCGCATTGGGAATGGTAGCAATCAGATTTTTAATGGTTTCACCAAACTGCGAAGGAATGGCGTAGCCTACGGTATCGGGAATGTTGATGGTTTTTGCACCCGCATCGATAACCGCTTCAATAATGCGACACAAAAATTCAAATTCGGAACGCCCTGCATCTTCACAGGAAAATTCCACATCATCGACCAGATTACGTGCATGACGCACCGAATTCACCGCCACTTCAAGCACCTGCTCAGGTGCCATCATCAACTTGTGTTTCATGTGAATCGGTGAAGTGGCAATAAAGGTGTGAATGCGTGAAGCATTTGCCGGTTTCAGCGCTTCGGCGGCGCGATCAATATCGGCGCGGTTGGCGCGCGACAAACTGCAAACGCGACTGTCTTTTATCACTTCTGCAACAGCTTTAACCGATTCAAAATCACCCGGGCTTGCGATTGCAAAGCCTGCTTCAATCACATCGACATTCAGCCGTTCCAGAGATTTGGCAATACGAATTTTTTCTTCTTTATTCATACTTGCGCCCGGGCTTTGTTCGCCATCACGCAAGGTGGTATCAAAAATAATCAAGGGTTGCTTGCTCATCGTTATCTCCGCTTATCAGTTTTACACACCATCGAGGTGCTCGCACAAACCACTTCTGGCAGTTTGCGCATCAATAAAAAAAAGGAATATAAATGTGTTAGATAGATAGAGTTGCCCGCAAGGGCAGGAGCAAAGTGAGGGCGAGCACAAGCAGAGTCTTTCGACTCATAATCACTGCTTGTTTGAACGCTCGGTATGACATGCTTGAATTTGCTCACAGAAAAAAAACAATCACTCAGTGCTTTGCCTGACTATATCGCCTCGCACACTTTATGGGAAGTCGAGGCCAAAAAAAAGCCTGGACGAATCCAGGCTTTTTTAATACTTCTATAACGCAGCTATGAGCTAAAATATGCCTGCTGCGGAATGAAAATTACATCATTCCGCCCATTCCACCCATCCCACTCATATCCGGCATTGCAGGCGCACTGTCTTGTGGTGCATCGGTAATCATGGCTTCGGTGGTAATCATCAAACCCGCGATGGATGCTGCATTTTGCAAGGCAGTTCTGGTGACTTTGGCAGGATCAAGAATACCTTCTTTCACCATGTCAACGTACTCACCTGTGGCCGCATTAAAGCCGTTGTTACCTTTGGAGGCTTTCACTTTATCCACCACGACCGACGCTTCACCGCCTGCGTTGGTGACGATTTGACGCAAGGGCGCTTCCATTGCACGCAAGGCAATTTGCACGCCGCGAGTTTGATCGTCATTTGCACCAGTCAGGTGAGCAATCTTGTTCAATACGCGAATCAAAGCTGTACCGCCGCCAGGCACTACACCTTCTTCTACCGCAGCGCGAGTGGAATGCAGCGCATCTTCAACGCGAGCTTTCTTTTCTTTCAATTCCACTTCGGTGGCAGCACCGACTTTAATCACCGCAACACCACCTGCAAGTTTGGCAACACGCTCTTGCAGTTTTTCGCGATCATAATCAGAAGTGGTTTCTTCGATTTGTGCGCGAATCTGATTCACACGCGCCTGAATGTCTTTCGCTTTGCCTGCGCCATCAATAATGGTGGAATTTTCTTTACCCACCACGATGCGACCACAAGAACCCAAATCATCAAGCGTGGCGCTTTCAAGGCTTAATCCCACTTCTTCTGAAATCACTGTACCGCCTGTGAGAATGGCAATATCTTCGAGCATGGCTTTTCTGCGATCACCAAAACCTGGCGCTTTTACCGCAGCCACTTTGACGATACCGCGAATGGTATTCACCACCAGTGTTGCAAGCGCTTCGCCTTCGATGTCCTCGGCAATAATCAGCAGAGGCTTACCCGATTTGGCAACTGCTTCCAGAATGGGTAGCAACTCACGAATATTGCTGATTTTCTTATCAACCAACAAAATGAGTGGCGCGTCCAGTTCGGCAGACATGCTGTCTTGCTTGTTGATGAAGTAAGGCGAAAGATAACCACGATCAAACTGCATACCTTCTACCACGTCGAGCTGGTTTTCCAGACCGCTGCCTTCTTCAACTGTAATCACACCTTCCTTACCCACTTTCTTCATGGCTTCGGCGATGATTTCACCCACTTGCGTATCGCTGTTTGCGGAAATAGTGCCCACTTGTGCAATCGCGATGTCATCGGTGCAAGGCTTGGCCAGTTTTTGAATTTCTTTCACAGCTTCGACTACTGCTTTATCGATACCGCGTTTCAAATCCATCGGGTTCATACCCGCTGCAACCGCCTTCATACCTTCAATTAAAATGGCCTGCGCCAGAACGGTTGCGGTGGTAGTACCATCACCCGCGACATCCGAAGTTTGTGAAGCAACTTCCTTCACAATTTGCGCACCCATGTTTTCGAACTTGTCTTTCAGTTCGATTTCCTTGGCTACCGACACACCATCTTTGGTAATGGTGGGCGCACCAAAGGATTTATCGAGCACCACATTGCGCCCTTTGGGGCCCAAGGTGACTTTGACTGCATTTGCAAGAATGTTGACTCCTGCAACCATACCCTGACGAGCTTCGTCGCCAAATTTTACGTCTTTTGCTGACATGATTTTGTTTCCTATATTTAAAAGATTAACGGGGACAGGCTAAAAACAGGCTTAGCCAATAACGCCAAAAATTTCACTTTCGTTCAGAATCAACAGCTCTTCGCCATCTACTTTTACGGTATTGCCGCCATATTGGCCGAACAGAACCTTGTCGCCGACTTTCAGATCAACTTCTTTCACCTGACCGTTGTCCAAAGTTCGACCCTTACCGACAGCAAGCACCTTACCTTGAGAAGGTTTTTCAGCCGCTGAACCTGGCAGCACGATGCCGCCTGCCGTTTTGCTTTCTTCTTCCACGCGCTTGACCACAACGCGATCGCCTAAAGGACGAATTTTCATTGCAGATTCTCCTGAGAAATTTCAGTTATTAAGAATGATGACAGCCAACCTGAATGGTTAGCCAATTTCCGCTTGATTAGCACTCTAATCGAGAGAGTGCCAATCATATTGAGCCAAGGCAGATAGTCAAGCATTAGTCATGCCCACCACCGCCAGACACTCAAGTGGCGCTACAGTGGGGATACACACAAAACTTTCAAGCAGTGATAGAATGCGCCGCGACCTGCGCTTGGGTCATTTCATTCATACAACAACACAGGAAATCATCGTGGATCCAAAAAACAAAACAATCGTCATTACTGGCGGCGCTCGCGGTTTGGGCTACTGCATGGCAGAAACTTTTGCAGCTAAAGGTGCCAATTTAGCTTTGGCCGACATCAACAAAGATGACCTTGCCAAAGCCGTAGAAAAAATTGAACAACTGGGTGTGAAAGCCAAAGGCTATGCCGTGAATGTGGCGGTTGAGGCCGATGTTGAAAATCTGTTCAATCAGGTGCAAGCCGATTTCGGCTCGGTTGATGGTTTGGTGAACAACGCGGGTATTATCCGTGACGGCTTGCTGGTAAAAGGCAAGGACGGCGTGGTGGAAAAGAAAATGAGCATGGCGCAGTGGCAATCGGTGATTGATGTCAACCTGACAGGTGTTTTCCTCTGTGGTCGGGAAGCTGCGGTAAAAATGATTGAAAACCGCAACGGCGGCGTGATTATCAACATTTCCAGCGTATCCAAAGATGGCAACATGGGGCAATCCAACTACACCTCTGCAAAGGCGGCAGTAGCTGCGATGGCAACCACCTGGGCAAAAGAGTTGGCCAAACATCAAATCCGTGCGGCTGCGATTGCACCCGGATTTATTAACACCGAGATATTACAGGACATGAAACCCGAAGCTCTGGACATGCTTAAAAAACGTGTACCACTTGACCGCCTGGGTGAACCAAAGGAAATTGCCAATACTGCGCTGTTTATTTTCGAGAATGATTACATCAGTGGCAGAACTTATTATGTCGATGGTGGGTTCAGGTTATAACACTTCGACTAACCCCATCCTGACCTTCCCCTTCATAAGGGGAAGGGATTTTCTCCAGTCAAAAAAATTAAAGTGCAACCTCAATTTTTTCTACTTCCTCATTAATATCAAAAATAAAGTCTGTCTCTTTTGATAAATCATACACACCCGTTATCTTCTTACCAAAATAATCTTCAGCAACATAGTAAACAGATGAACCTTTTACAGAAATTGAAATAACATTCACGCCACTTAAAATCTCAATTGGGCTATCAACACCAACTCTAACTGCAGTAATTTTATTCAACTCCTTCACAACAAAATAATCACCTGTTCCAAATAGTGCCGTGTTTTTATAGTCATAACCAAAATTAGGATTTAAATCAGTTGTTAAAATATTGGTTACATTTTCCCCAGTGGAATCTACATGACATAACCAGTTCTCTCCCCATCCTCCTGGACACCAACCAAGAAAAACTGCGCCATCTGAAGTAGATAAAAATTCCGGACCAAAAGTCATACCCGCAATTTCTGTTCTACTACCATCACGAATATCCATCAGGATGGGACCACAGTCATCAACAAGCAACTTATGTTTACTCAATGCCGCAACGCGCGACCCATTACAATTTGCAATGTTATATCTTGCCAAAGAAATCGTATCTAATACTTGTATACCCCTCTCCCCCATACTCCATGATTCCAACATAACAAAATTACCACTCGCGCGGGCAAAATATGGATCACTAAAGTTGGTTTGGATTTTCTCTATCGATTTGCTGCTTGCCCTATAAATACTGGCATTTGAAAGAATAACATCCCCCTGCTCATTCACCCCTAGAAAATAACCCTCTACACCTACAGGTTCTCCTTCAGGAAAAACAAGATAGTTACCCTTAACAGTACTCACAAAAACGCCACCTTTAAAAACTTCAAAATTAGAGATAGTACTTTCATCACATACTGGAACCAGTTCATCAGCATTGTTAATTTTCAACAACCGACAATTAGAATTCTGACTATTGGAATCACTGTTCTTTTCGTAAAAAGAGGATGGAGCATTCATACCTCCTTGTTTTGATTTAACTAAAACAAAAGCCTTTGCTCCTGAAATATCGAACTTGGGTGAATTACCGCCACCCCCAGATGAGCAAGAAAATATAAAAACGGAAATAAAAAAAATTAAACAGCTTTTATTGATTAAAATTAAACGATTCATACTCACCTCTTATTTTTATAATGCTCTCATTCTGTTATTTGCCACGTTATGCTCAACCTTTGCCAAACCCATGTATTCCAGTATCGGTGGAATAAAAGATGCAAACCGGCCTCTGTTCCCTTGTGTTAGTCCATAGAATCCATCGACAGGCCCTGTACTACGCGCCCACGCTTCTACTGTTCCTGCAACTGGAGTTTCCTGCTCGTTCTTTGTGCCCAGTAAAACCCACTCATTTTTCTTTTCTTCTCGTAACCACAAATACAGATTGCGAATGGCAGACAAGTCATACCTGAATTGATTGCCGTGTTGACTGGTAATGACTATCTGCTTTGTATCTTCGTCCACATGGAAATTAAATGGCGTCCCGTTAGCAGAAGGTGTTTTAAGTAAAATAGACATATTGAGCGACTTCCCAGTTAATAATGGAAATTCATGCTAAGTATTCCTTAGTATCGAGTCAATCCAAAAACTAAGAATCTCTTAACTTCTAAACAGGTCAAGAGAATCATCGTGTCATTGAAACTGCTCTTTGCAGAACGGCTTGAATATGCACGCAAGCAGGCGGGCTTATCACAAAAGCAACTGGGTATTCTGGCGGGTATGGACGAGTTTTCCGCCAGCGCCAGAATGAATCAGTATGCAAAAGGTAAACATTTGCCAGATTTGGACACAGCCAAGCGGCTTGCAGATGTGCTCAATTTGCCAATGGCTTATTTTTATTGCCCTGAAGTAGAGCTGGCAGAATTACTACGATTATTGAAGACGCTTTCGCGTCAACAGCAAAAGGCGCTGTTAAAACAGGTGAGGCAAGGCTGAGTATTGCACATAGTGCAACTATTGCACTATTATTAACCTATGGTAACTTTGCAACGGACTCGCAATTATAAAATCGCCGTATATGGAAACGAACACGGCGTACCGCATTTCCATGTAGAAGGTGCTGGCTTTCGATGCAGCGTGGCAATTGCAACACTGGAAGTGTTAGTGGGTAATGCACCTGGCCGAGCATTAACTGAGGCGCTGGCATGGGCTGCTGAACATCAATCCAAATTGTTGGCCGAATGGCAAATGCTAAACGGGAGATAAATTGTGGAAAAATTACAAACAATTAAAAAAATCCGTGCGGTAGCGCCCGCCACCCTGCACCTTACATGGTCAAACGGTACAAAAGCTGTGCTGGATATACAGAATGTACTGCGTAAAAAAGCGTTTTCCCCACTTTCTGATGCCACCATTTTTACTGCTGCGCAAGTTGGTGATTGGGGACATTCTGTTGTATGGCCTAACAATATAGAACTGGGCGCAGACAGCTTATGGCGCATAACCTTGATAGCCACGGGAAAAGAAGATGCTGTGTTGTTTGCCGACTGGCGTTTACGCAATGGCCTGTCACTCACGGCTGCAGCAGAAGCTTTAGGGCTGTCTCGCCGCATGGTAGCTTATTACAGCAGCGGTCAAAAACCCGTGCCTCGCACCGTATTGTTAGCCTGCCGTGGCTGGGAAGCTGGCGCAGCATAAATATTGTTTAATTTACCCCAACCTGACCTTCCCCTTCATAAGGGGAAGGGATTTTTAAACAGGTGAGGCAAGTGGGTGCTGGTAAAGATGCTGATTAGGACTGTTGAGCCTGATCAGGTTCAGGGATTTCACTGAAAAGTTTGTCATTCCAGCACCTCCCACTCACCTCTAGTACCACCTTTGCGCGTTATGTATCCCTCTTGTCGCAACTGTTTGATATTTTTTTCTATCCCTGTTGTGCTCATATTCAAAATTTTAGCTAGCTGAGAGCCTGTTACTTTCGGGTTCCTTCTCATTTCTTCCAGAATGAACGACTTGGTATTACCCAACTGATTACCCAACTGATTACCCAACTGATTGGGCATTTTGTGTATTTCAACCTCAAAACCACCAAAAGCTTCAGTAAATCCGGGCTGTGGCAAGCCTGCTTGCTCACAAGCCTCCACGATTTTTTCCACGCCCCTGCCCCAGGAATCAATATAGCCCGCCCTGTAGCACACCTCGGCAATCAAAGGGTTGCGAGGAATTGAACGGTGTTTCCGAAATAAAGCCTCAATGCTTAGCTCAACGGGCAAACCACCTGCATTCCATAAAGCCAGATAGTCGTCATAAACACGCAACTGGGTCATGCTGCCCATGTAATCTCTATGTACCAGAGCATTAAGTAACATTTCACGCAAAGCAGCTACGGGATATTCCAGTTCCTCAATACGATAAATACCCTCAAAGCGCACAGGCTTAATCAGAAACTTTTTCTCTAATTGCTCTATGACATCAGGCAGTATCTGAATCAGGTTCCCTTCGCATTGTTCCTGAAAACGCAAATCCACATCACTAGCGCCAAAACGACCAATTTTCACAAACAGGTTGGAATAAAATCTGGCAGGGTCTTTACCAAACAGAACCAAGGCAGCTCGAGTAATTCCCTCGTGAGTAACAAGGTGTAATTTGTCCAATACCTCAGCAGTCGATAAAGTCGTTAAATCAGGCATCAATCTTCCCTAACTAAACTTTTCTGTCGTTCCCAGACAACTTCCCAAGCTGTGACAACAACAGCGCAGCCACAATCATTCCTGGCACGCTCATCATAAAACAAAATACAAAATACATTTGCCAGCCCATGCCTTGTGCAATAAACCAGTCGGCCATCACACCGCCAACAGGTGCAGCAAACAAAACTTCCAGCGCCATAATTGAAGTGAGCAACGCATAATGCGATGCAGAATGCTGGCCTCTGGAAAACACAATAAACACAAACATATAGGCAGCGGTACCGATGCCACCTGCAAATTGATCGATGCCTGTTACCAGAAAAGCAGTTTGTTTAATGGCAGTAATATCGAGATTCAAGGAAGCATAGAACGCATAAATCAGATTCGCGCCATTCATCATAAAAGCGAAGGGCAACAGGCAAATCACAATACCAAATCTCGCAATCAGCCAACCACCAAACAAACCGCCGACTATCGCCATCAATAAATCACTGCTGCCAATCACACCGATGTAAATAGTTTCTACTTCCAAATCATCAAGAAAATTATTGCTCATGGAAAATAACAGTGCATCACCAAATTTGTAGAAAAAAGCAAAGGCGAGAATCAACCACGCCTTTTCGCGTAACAAGAAGGTGCTCAGGCTTTGCTTGAACTCATTCACCACCGAAGGCCGCTGTTGTCGTGGTGACTGAACATCAGGCAGAATTTTTACATGCAACAAGGCCGTGCATAAAAAAATAATCGCTGCTGCAAACATTGCCAAATGCCAGCTATAAGCACCCGCCAACACCAGAATGCCACTCTTGCCTGCAATGATTGCAACGCGATAAGCCGCAACGCGCGTGCCCGACCACAGGGCCTGTTGTTTTTCTTTCAGGTTCTCAATGTAGGCAGCATCAATGGCAATATCCTGTGTGGCCGAAAGCAAAGCGCCTGTAAACACCAACACCCAAAATGAAATGCCCCACATGCCCGACAGCGACACATTCGGGTTCAGCAGCATCCACACGCCCAACAACAAAAAAATACCTGCAAGCGCAAATTCCAGCGCAACAATCCAGCGTCGTTTGGTGGCATATAAATCAATCAGCGGTGACCAAAGCGCCTTGAACGCCCAAGGTGTAAAAGCCAGTGAAGCCATGCCGCTCACTGTATTGGAATAACCCGCATTCTTGAGAAAATACGGAATGGCCACCCGCATAATGTAATAGGGAAAACCTTCTGCGAAATAGCTGCTTAAAACCCACCAGGGCGCTTTTTGTTTATCTGGTTCAGCAGCGAGTTCGTTACGACTTTGCTCGTTCAATGCGTTTATCCTTATTTTCGGTAGCTTCGGAATTGTTCGCTTGTATTATGCGGCTGATATGATTAGTGTCGCTCGCATCTCGACAAAAACAGCGCCCACTATACCTGAAAATCCAACGCTTTTAAGTTCGTATTTCAACCAGAATCCAGCCAATGGACATCACTGCCCTTTCCATTCTCATTGTTGACGATACCAAATTCAGCAGCGCCATCGTTTCCAAAACACTTGCAGCAGCAGGTTATAAAGATATTCGCTGTGCAAAAAGTGCGCTGGAAGCTTTGGAACTCATCAAGGAGCGCTCGATTGATATTCTTTTGGCAGACTGGATGATGCCTGAAATGGACGGTCTGGAACTCACGCGCAGAATTCGTGCATTAGACGAAGCCGCAGGTGTTTACACCTACACCCTGCTGCTCACCGCCAAAGACGGCAGCGAAAGTTTTAACATCGCTTTTGATGCAGGAGTCGATGATTTTATTAACAAGTCACACATGAAGGAACAGCTGGTTCCAAGAATCATGGCCGCTTCGCGTCTGGTGCTCAGACAAAACAGTTTGCTTAGAAAAAATCGCGAGCTGATGGTGGCCAAACACAAACTGGAAATGCTCAACACGGTTGATGCACTTACCAAAATCGGTAATCAAAAATATGCCATCACCCGCATCACCGATGTGCTCAATTTTGTGGAATCGCGTGGTGGTGCCTTGTGTTATTTGCACTTTGCGATTGTAGGTTTCAACGGCATCAAACAGCAGTATCGTAAAGTGGTGGTCGATCAACTGCTGGTGAGTGTGGCCTCGCGCATACAACAACTGGTGCGACCACTCGATGGAGTAACCCGTGTCGGGCAAAGTGAATTCGGTGTGATTCAGCATCAGAAAGATTTGAGTATTTGCGAAGGAAAAATTTTTAAACGCATACTTGATGGCGTGAATCTCAAACCTTACGAAACCGAAGCGGGTTTTATCACGCTCAAAATTGCCATGAGCCTTGTAGGTGTGGATAACCGCAGCATCGGTTACCCCAGCCCTGAAACTGTAATTGAACTGGCCAGAAAACATCTCAATGCCACCAATACAGGAATAAAAATTGACACCTTCCACTGGCAAGGCCACGAAACGCATTCGCTTTAACATGCACCAATGACACAGCAACCCTGGTACATACTCGGCGCAGGTGCAATCGGTATTCTGTATGCTTCATGGCTAACAAAACAATCATACCTGATAGTGAAACCCGATTCTGTACTGGCCGAACACGCTTTGCCCAAAGCGCTTCCCTTTTTGATTGAAAAAAATACCCAAACACGAACAGCCAATATCACCTGTGTATTGGCCAGCCAGTGTAAAAAAATTGAAAAGCTGCTGATTTGCACCAAGGCGCACCAGACACAGGCTGCCGTGAACATGCTCGATATTGCAGACAATGCCACGCTGGTGTTAATGCAAAACGGCATGGGCAATGCACAGTGGCTTGGCAAACGCTTTCCAAACACCAACCTTGTGCATGCGACCACTACACATGGTGCTTATCGTGTATCACCGAATCATGTGGTACATGCAGGTGAAGGCGAAACCTTTATCGGTTTTCTGGATTCTAACAAAAACAAACAGACTACTCTGAATCACATTGTGGAAAGCCTGAACAACACGCATGAACATTTTCAAATCGATACCGATATGCACAAGCGGCTTTGGTTGAAACTTGCCATTAACTGCGCCATCAATCCCCTAACAGTCATCTATCAATGTAAAAATGGCGCACTGCTGGATAACGGTGAAAGAGAACAGCACCTTGAAAAACTTTGCCGTGAAATCGATGCCATACTGCTGCATAAAGGCTTGCTAATGGCAGGGCAATCCTGTGTTGATACAGTTAAAGGCGTAGCCAAGGCCACTGCGCAAAATTTTTCTTCCATGTATCAGGATGCAAAACACCAGCGCCACAGTGAAATTGATTTTATTCAAGGCTATTTATGTGATGAAGCCAAACACCTCAACATTGCCGTTCCTGAAAACATCGCCGTTTATCACACTATTAAAAAATTTGAAGCGCGCTATTAGCAAAATTCAAGCGCTATTGCTTCTTTCCCATCCATGCTTGCATTACACTGCGCGCCACAGGTGCCATTCACTTGAATGGTTAAACGGGAAGCCATATGGCGCTGCCCCCGCAACGGTAAGCGATGAGCTTGCATTTTGATGTGCTGCCACTGAATTTTTTTTGGGAAGGCTAAACATCTTCAAGAAATGCAAGCCGAACGTCGTAAGCCCGGATACCGGCCTGTACTTTCTTTAACTCAATTATGTACGGCGGGTACATCGGAGCATTTATGCACTTCCCCCATTTTTATTTTTTTGTTTTATTTTTTTCTTACCTTGCAACACTGTTGCTAACCACAACCCTGCATGCACAGGCAACCGAAATGGAAGCACTGGTCGTTTCAGCAAGCAGGCAGTCGCTCACTACCGATAACATCGCAGGCGCAGTGACTGTCATCAGCAGAAAGGACATTGAAAACAGCACAGCCACTTCCCTGCCTGAACTGCTGGCAGGCACAGCAGGCTTGAACCTTGTTCAAACAGGGGGCGTGGGTAGCCAGACTTCTTTATTCATGCGCGGCAGCGAATCCAATCACACCGCCATTCTCGTGAATGGACAGCAACAAAAAACCAGTCTCGGTTCGGTTCAATTACAGTATCTCGATTTGAATCAGGTTGAACGCATTGAAATTATTCGCGGTCCACAATCCAGTCTGCATGGTTCGGATGCGATTGGCGGCGTGATTAACATTATTACACGCACAGCCAGTCAAAATACCTTGACGCTTGAGCAGGCCAGCCATCGCAGTCAATACACCGCTTTTTCATCAGGCAATGAACAGTTTTCATTTAATCTTTCAAGAAAAAGCAGCGAAGGCATCAACACATTGGTGGTCGATACCCAAAATGATGACGATGGCTTTGTGCTGGAAAGTGCCAGTGTGGTTTACAAATTAAAACCAACCGATGCACTGGACACACAATTCATTGCCACAGGCCATAAAGGCATTACTGAATATGATAGTTATCCCTTCCCGGCATCCACACGCCCTTACACAGATTTCAAAGGCCACACCGTGCAGGTCGTGAATCATTATCAGGTAAACACCGATTGGCTTGTGCAAGTGGATATTGGCGAAGCACAAAACGAAAGCAGGGAAAAAGATGAATTGCTTGCACCCACAGGCCAATTCAGTGTGTTTACACATCGCACGCTTTCATTAAAAAATCTGATTCAGGCCAATGCACATTGGTCACTGGCTGTCGGTGTGGATTATGCAAAAGACACCTGGGAACAGCAGGCAAACTTCAAACAAAGCATCGATAACAAGGCCGCTTTTGTGTTTAATCAATATCACATCGACAAACACTTGCTCAGTTTGAATTTAAGACAAGATGACAACGAACAATTCGATACACATGCCAGCTATCAGGCAAGTTATCAGTTTAAAGTTGATGAAGCATTCACACCCTATGTTGCTGTAGGTACAGGATTTAAAGCACCCGATTTTGATGAACTGTATTCACCCTGGTATATCCCCAATCCCGATCTTGAACCAGAAAGCGCTGAAAATGTTGAACTGGGTTTCAAAAGCACATCGAAGCTGGGAGCGATTCAACTGGCTGTGTTTAAAAATGAAATCGAGGATTTTATTGTGTATGAAGTGGTTGATCCGTTGTTATTCACGGGCAGGCTGGTGAATCTTGAAGAAGTTGAAATCAAGGGGCTTGAACTCAGCCATCACATTGCATTTGAACAACTGAGCCTGAGCAGCAATGTCACCTACACCAAAGCCACCAATGAAAGCCTGAATCAGGAGTTGTTACGCAGACCCAGACGCGTTGTGAACATTCAACTGGACTACAATTTCGGGCAAGTGGGTGCAGGAAAACTCATCGCAGGTTTAGGTGCACATGGAGAAAGTGTGCGTCTGGATGTCGATGCGGATTTTGACGGCAAGCCTGAAAAACTTGCAGGATTTATGCTGGCCAATGCCAAAGTGGATTATCGTTTGAATGAAAATACCGCTATTTACCTGAAGGCTAACAATTTGTTGGATAAGGAATATCAACAGCTTTATGGCTACAACGCAGACAGAGCGAATTTTACGCTTGGCAGCAAAATTACTTTCTAAACCGATGATTCGGGCAGGCATAAGCTATTTATCCGTTTGTTTATGCCTGCTCCCTGCCCTGCTGTTCAGTGCAATCACGGTTATCGATGACACAGGCCAGACACTGGTTTTTAAAACACCCCCTGAGCGCGTTGTTAGTCTGGCACCTCATCTCACTGAACTGATGGTGTATCTTGGCTATGAACAGCGTTTGGTCGCACGCGATTCGGCCAGTGATTATCCTGAATCCATCAGGCACTTACCCAACATGGGCAGCGTGCACAACCTGAGTATGGAAGCGATTTTGCAACAAAAACCTGATCTGATTCTGGGCTGGTACAGCGGCATTCACCCTGAACAAGCCAAACAATTTTCAACCATGGGGATTTCATTTTTTTATTCAGAACCTGCTTCCTTACAAACGATTCTCGATAACATGCGCAAGCTGGAAAGCATGTTTGGTGCAACGGAAACATCACACAGCGCAATCCAGAATTTTGAAGCCAACATTCAAAGCCTTAAAACTCACCCTCAAAAAAAAGTGAAAGTGTTTTATCAGGTGTGGAACAAGCCATTAACGACACTGAATGGTAAACATTTTGTGACAGAAATCATTGAGCTGTGTGGTGGTGAAAATATTTTTGCCGAGCTGGAAATTCTCGCACCACAAGTCAACATTGAAGCAGTGGTACAACGTGCGCCCGATGTGATTCTCAGTGGCCAGCCTGTTAATGAGCAAAAAAACTTTTGGGAGAAATGGCAGAGTATTCCTGCGGTAAAAAATCAGGCGTTTGTCTACATCAACCCTGATTTACTGGTGCGGCCTGGGCCAAGGCTTGTTGAAGGGAAACAAGCATTGTGTGAGGCAATTTCACAATTCCAGAGCCCGTAAATCTTATTTAAATTCGCAGCCCTTGGCTGTCTGAGTGAGTGTAACGAACGAGTTTCAAGGGCAAGAATTAAAGAAGATTGAAGAGGCTATTGCTCATACTTCACCACTCAATACCCCTTTGCGCTTTCACGCCTGCATCAAAGGCATGTTTCACCACAGCAATCTCGCTCACCGTATCTGCCAAGGCAATCAAAGCCTGTGATGCCGCACGCCCCGTAACAATTACATGCTGCTGTACTGGGCGCTGATTCAAACACTGAAATACCTCTTCCGCATTCAAATAACCATACTTGAGCATGTAAGTCAGCTCATCAAGCACCACCAGATGAATGCTGTCATCTTGCAAAAAAACTTTTGCCTGTTGCCACACCGCTTGCGCGGCCTGTGTATCACTTTCCCTGTCCTGTGTTTCCCAGGTGAAGCCCGTTGCCATGCACACATAACTCACCAGAGCATGACTTTCGAGAAAGTTACGCTCGCCACATTCACCCGCGCCTTTAATAAATTGCACAATCGCAACCTTGTAACCATAGCCGAGACTGCGCACAGCAGTGCCAAAAGCCGAACTGGTTTTTCCCTTACCATTGCCTGTAAGCACCAGCAGCAAACCCTTATCCATTTGTGCAGCAGCAATGCGTGCATCAACAAGCGCCTTTTTGGTTTTCATGGCTTGCTTATGGCGTTGCTGGCGTGTGCTATCGTTCATGCAAAAAAATCACAAACTCAACAAGGTTTCGCTGGCTAATTGTTCTGCCAGATAACGCGAAAAACGCGCAGCCGCAGCACCATCAATCACACGGTGATCGTAAGACAGGGACAGCGGCAGCATTAAACGTGGCTGAAAGCTTTTGCCATCGTAAACAGGTTTTATTTGCGAGCGTGACACACCCAGAATCGCCACCTCTGGCCAGTTCACAATCGGTGTGAACGCTGTACCACCAATTCCTCCTAATGAGGAAATTGAAAAACACGCACCTTGCATGTCTTGCGGCATGAGTTTTTTGTTACGCGCTTTTTCGCTGATATTGCCCAGCTCTTTGGCAATGTCTGAAACCGATTTCTGATTGGCATCACGAATCACAGGCACCACCAAACCTTCGTCGGTATCGACCGCCACGCCCATGTGAACATATCTTTTGAGAATTAAATGTTCACCACTGTGATCAAGCGAAGCGTTAAAAGCAGGGAATTCCAACAGCGTATTGGCACACGCCTTCACCAGAAAAGCCAATGGCGTTAGATTCACACCCTGCTTTTTCAGTGCATCTTTGTGTTTTTGTCTGAATGCTTCCAGTTCGGTGATGTCTGCTTCATCAAATTGCGTGACATGCGGAATGGTGAGCCATGAACGGCTTAAGTTTTTGGCACTGACTTTTTTAATGCGTGTGAGTTTCTGTTTTTCTATAGCACCAAATTTTGAAAAATCCACTTCGGGCAATTCAAAAGCAAACATCGCGTTCGCATTTCCAGCACCACCTTTGCTCAAATAATTTTTGACAAAGGCCTTGATATCATCTTTGAGCACACGCTCTTTGGGGCCACTAGGTTTAACCAAGGACAAATCAACACCCAATTCCCGTGCCAAACGTCTCGCCGCAGGCCCTGCATGAACATTCGGGTTTCGATAACTGGCATCCTGCACACGAACGGGTTGCGGCGCAGGTGCTGCTTTTTCTAACACAGGTGTTTTCGCGACTTGCGCTACTGCTTTTTCTGCTACTTTTTCAACAGGTGCAACAGGTACAGCACTTGCTTCACCTACTTTGGCCGTTGCAATCAAGGCAAGTACATCACCCGTTTTCACCTGATCGCCCAGCTTCACTAACAACTGCTTCACTACGCCTGCCTGCTCACAGGGGATTTCCATGGTAGCCTTGTCGGATTCAAGCACCACCACAATATCTTCCTTGTTCAAGGCAGCACCTTCCTTAAACAGAATTTCAATCACCTCGGCGCTGCTGTCATCACCGCCAATATCAGGAACCAATAATTGCATCTCGCTCACAATAACCCCCTACACTTTAAGTGGATTGGCTTTTTCACGATCAATCTTTAACTGATCAATCGCGCGTTCCACCACTTCCACTTCAATGGCACCTTGTTCATGCAAGGCATTCAGGGCTGCAAGCACAATGAATTTTCTGTCGACCTCAAAGAAATGTCGGAGCTGCTCACGGCTATCACTGCGTCCGAAACCATCGGTACCAAGCACGGTGTAAGTGTCCTGAATAAAGCCACGAATCTGCCCCGCATAGTTTTTAATGTAATCCGTTGCAGCAATCACAGGGCAATCCATTTTCGGCAGGCACTGTGCCACATAACTTTGCTTGCGTTTTTTGCCCGGGTGCAAACGATTCCAGCGCTCACACTCGGCACCTTCGCGCTGCAATTCATTAAAGCTGGTGACACTCCAGATGTCGGCAGACACCTTATACTGTTTCTCAAGCATCTCTGCCGCTGCTTCCACCTCACGCAAAATCGCACCGCAACCCAGAAGGCGCACATGCAGCTTTTGTGGAGAAGTGCCTTTTAACAAATACATGCCTTTGACAATACCTGCCCTGGTATTTTTATCATCATAATCCAGCGCAGGGTGTACATAATTTTCGTTCAAGGTAGTGATGTAATAGAACACATTTTCCTGTTCCTGATACATACGCCGCAACCCATCTTCAATAATCACCGCCAATTCACAGGCATAGGTTGGATCGTAAGAGACACAATTCGGAATTGTGCCTGCGAGAATGTGACTGTGGCCATCTTGATGCTGCAAGCCTTCACCGTTCAAAGTGGTACGCCCCGATGTCGCACCAATTAAAAAACCCCGCGCCTGCATGTCGCCTGCTGCCCACGCAAAATCACCAATGCGCTGGAAGCCGAACATGGAGTAATAAATATAAAAAGGAATCATCGGACAGTTGTTGTTAGAGTAGGAAGTTGCTACTGCCAACCATGCACAAAAAGCACCACCTTCATTGATGCCCTCTTCCAGAATCTGGCCTTTGATGTCCTCGCGATAAAACATGAACTGGCTGGCATCTTCGGGTTCGTACAACTGCCCCACCGAAGAATAAATCGCCAGTTGCCTGAACATCGCTTCCATACCAAAGGTGCGTGCTTCATCAGGCACAATCGGCACAATGCGCTCGCCCATATTTTTATCTTTCAACAAGGAAGAAAGAATACGCACAAAGGCCATAGTGGTAGACACTTCTCTATCTGCTGTGCCTTCAAAATGACTTTTTAAAATATCTTTATTCGCAAGTGCAAGATTGTCAGATTTGCTGCGACGTGCAGGTAAAAATCCGCCCAAAGCCTGACGACGGCCAAGCATGTAGCGCATTTCGGGGCTGTCCTTACCCGGATGATAGTAGGGCAATTCTTCAAGCTGATTATCAGTAAACGGAATGTCGTAGCGATCCCTGAAACTTTTCAAACTTTCAATGTCGAGTTTTTTCATCTGGTGGGTTTTGTTCACCGATTCACCCGCGCCCAAACCATAGCCCTTCACGGTTTTTGCCAGAATCACGGTGGGCTTGCCATTGGGTTTCATCGCTTGTGCATAGGCTGCATACACTTTGAAGGGGTCGTGTCCGCCGCGATTCAGGTTATAGATTTGCTCGTCAGTTAAATCCTTCACCAGCTCAAGCAATTCAGGATACTTACCGAAAAAGCGTTCGCGTGTGTAAGCACCACCGTGCATTTTGTAGGCCTGATATTCACCATCGACCACTTCGTCCATACGTTTCAGCAGTACACCGTGTTTGTCCTTGGCAAACAGCGCGTCCCAATGCCTGCCCCACACCACTTTAATCACGTTCCAGCCTGCGCCGCGAAACACACCTTCCAGTTCGTTGATGATTTTTCCATTGCCTCTAACAGGGCCATCCAGTCGTTGCAGATTGCAGTTAATCACGAAAATCAGATTGTCGAGATTTTCGCGCGCTGCCATCGAAATACCGCCGAGCGATTCCGGCTCGTCCATTTCACCATCACCGAGAAATGCCCATACTTTTCTGTCGCTGCTGGCTTGCAACTCGCGGTTTTCAAGATACTTCATCACATAGGCCTGATAAATCGCCTGCAAAGGCCCCAAGCCCATCGATACCGTTGGAAACTGCCAGAAATCAGGCATTAACCACGGGTGCGGATAAGAAGACAAACCCTGTCCATCGACTTCACGGCGAAAATTATCGAGTTGATTTTCATCGATGCGCCCTTCCAGATAAGCACGCGCATAAATACCTGGCGAGCTATGCCCCTGAATGTAAATCAAATCGCCGCCAAAATTTTCATTGGGCGCACGAAAAAAATAATTGAAGCCGACATCGTACAAGGTGGCTGCCGAAGCAAAGGTCGCAATGTGGCCACCGAGTTCATCGTCACTCTTGTTTGCACGCAGCACCATTGCCAAGGCATTCCAGCGAATCAGCGAGCGAATCTTGCGCTCCATAAACATATCGCCCGGCATGTGCGCTTCATTGGCAGGTGAAATGGTATTGGTATAAGGCGTGGTGAGCGAAGGCACTGGCACACTGGCCGCACGTGCTTTTTCAATCAGCACTTTAAGAATATGTTGGGCGCGTTGTTCGCCTTCCTTGTCGATGAGCGATGCAAACGCATCGAGCCATTCCTGGGTTTCTACGGGGTCAATATCGGAATAATACTTTTCACTGGCCATAGTGTTTACTTTTCACCTCAATCACATCTGCGGTTTACAATTCGTTATCCCTTCATTGGCGATTGAAACGAGCAGGCAAAAAGTATTTGGGAGGGGTGTCCTATTGTTATCAATACCAGATTTTGTCTGCTAGTGAGTTTTCTCACGCCTTTTGAGCACGGGCAAGCATATCACCAAGCCCCTTTAAACACATACTCTAATTGAGTAAGGAAAAAAAATGCGACCAGTCAAAACCGCTGCCCGGGTCTTGCTTGCGATCAGGTGCAATATCACTGTGCGCACAAATACGCTGCGGCGTAATGTCGGGATACTGCTTCATCAAAGCCTGCGCCAAACTTGCAAGGCTTTGGTACTGCACAAGCTCGAAGGTTTCGCCTTCCAAACCTTCAAGCTCTACACCAATGGAAAAATCATTACAGTTTTCCCTGCCTGAAAAGCTCGATTGCCCTGCATGCCATGCACGCTGTTCAAAATTCACAAATTGCGTAAGCGTGCCATCGCGGCGAATCAAAACATGGGCAGACACTTCCAGTCCCTGCAATGTTTCAAAATAAGGGTGAATGGTGCAATCGAGTTGATTGCAGAATAAATCGTCAATAAACCTGTGACCGTATTCACCTGGTGGCAAACTGATTGAATGCACCACCAGCAAACTGATGTCACTCACATCAGGACGTTGATTAAAATTCGGCGAAGGCTTTTGCTCGGCCTCAAGCACAACACCACCTTGAATATGAACAGTGTTATTTTGCACGCAAACTGACAATCACGTTTTCAAGCGCTTGATCAAAAATCATATTGTCATTGATCACTCTCGATTTTTGTTCTTTCAATTCACGCGCAAGCACAGTGACTTTGCGTTCTGCGACTTTTGCGCCTGCCTTATTCACAAAAATCAATTTCTCAAGCGTTTTGATGTTAGCGACCAGCTTGCAGCGCAGTTTCACCTCACCTTCTTTCTGATGCAGCTCCAGCCATGCACCAATCGGCAAGCCCACCACCATGTCATACCAGCTATTCCCCGCCACAAACTCTTCATTCACTTTAATGTCAGGCACAATTTCGGCCTTGGGAATTTCCTGATCGAGATTTTTGATTTTCTCGTCCAGCGCTTCCATCGGTAATTCAGCAATTTTCTTTTTCTCAATTCTGATTTTTGCACGCAATTCCTGTTCACGCGCTTCCTGAATTTTAGCGTTCTCTGCCAATGCTGCCAGCTCGTCGTCGTTCAAATCCTTGTCCTTATCTACCGATTGGGCAAGCACGTCCTCACCTTCCACATTGATAACAATCACACCGCCCAGATCACTTTCCTCACCTCGTTCCATCGCTTCCTTCACTTCACTCACCACAACCCGCTTGGCAACTTCGGTTTCACCACCGAGTTGAATCAGTTCTTCACGCACTTCTTCAGCAGTGCTTGCCGCAATTTTCTGATAATGTTTTGCAAGATGGCTCAAAATTTTCTTGCTCTCATTCGCATCGTAGGAAATTCTGTCGAGCGCCTGCTTGAGCAATTTCAGCAAATCCATCGGAATGCGCATTTGCTTGCCGTCCAGACGCGCTTTTTTGGCCAGCAAAATACTTTTCATCAGCTTGGTGGTTAGCTCTTCATCAGATTTCCACTGCTTGGAATGTGAACCAAATTTCAAGCAGGTCATCATCAATACATCGCGCCAGCCAGTATCGAGAAAGATGTCCACATCTTCTGAAGGCGGTACACGCGAACGCAATTTTTTATACAAATGACGCACCATTTCCTCTGCATGTTCAGTTTTTGCACGTCCTTTTTCTGCATCCATCAAACGCTGTTCAAGCACATGGGTTTTGCGTGTGTGTTTTTGCGTATTATTTGAAAACTCGGCAAGCGCTTCGGTGAAAACGCTGGTTTCCTTGTCGAAATTCTGTTTGACTTTTTTGACTGTGCCAGAAATGTTTTTAAAATTCTGGTCATTGGTGAGATTTTTTTCACGGCTCACCGCCATGCCAGAACGTGCCAACTCATTCAACAGTTGTCGTGCAGGATGCTGGTTATCGCTGAAGAAACTCTGATCCAGTAACGCAACCTTGGTTAAAGGAATTTTCAGTTCGGAAATAATATTTTTAACCGTGTCTGATAAATAATCGTCCGACAAAATAAAATCGAACAACATATCGACCAGATTCACCACATCACTGCCTGTTTTCGAGAGTGTGGTTTCAGCGCCCAGCGCCTCACTTCTTGTTTGCAGTGCACTGCCAATACTTTGCGCCACGGTCGCTGGCTGAAATTCACCCTCAAGTAGCGGAACATTTTCCTGATCAATCGCCTGTCTTTGCAGGGTATTAAGAATGTCGAGCAGTTCATCGTCCTTCACTTCCTGTTTGCTCACAAAATTTTGATCGCCAATACCGGAAGAACTGATGCGCGTTTCAACACCGCCACGCGATTCACCCAGCAATCTTTGCAGCACACCATAACCATCTTTGGCAATCATGTCGTAAATCTGCTTAACAATTGGATCCGCAATATCAAACATGCCACCCGACATCGGCATGGATTGCATCGGCTGCATGATAGATTGTATCATCTGCCCTTGCTGTGCGCCGTGAGCACTGTGCATCACGGGAATTGCAGCAGAATCCAGACCACCGCTTGCACCCACCATTTCGCCCATGCCACCGCCGCTTCCTGCGTCTGTTGCAGCAGAATGTTCGCCACCGTGCCCGCCACCACTACCGCCTCGGCCACCTGCATTTCTGGAGGATTTATGAATCACTTCTGCATTGGGCAAAAAGCCCTGACTTTTCAAATTGGCATTGACGTTTTGCAAAATGTTATTGAGTTTTTGCAAGGTGGTTGCTTCAAACACCCTGAACAACTTCAATTTAACAGAGATGTGCATCTGAATTTTGCTGCTCGCTTCGCCAAAATTTTCGGTGAACAAACTGGGGCCAAAAGGATTGGTTTTATCGAGAATATCTTCGCGTTTGAATGCAGCATTGAGGCGCTGCGTAACCAGATTCAACTCGGCGCTGACACTGTTAAGCACTTTCGCCGCCATCGTTTCCAGTGAAACCTGTTGTTCCAGATCGGCTTCTTCCACCAGACGCAAATCATCGGCAGTGAACTTCACCTTGTATTCAGCCGATACTTCTTCCTGTGTTTTGCCCGCCAGTTCGAGTAGTTGTTCCTGAAATCTGGCCATCATCGCCTTGTCCATTTGTTGAATCTGGCGATTAAAACTTTCGTGGGATTTTTCCAAAACGTGTTTCGCCTTGGCGTCTTCTGCTTCCTTGATTAAATCTGAAAACAACACCTGCGCTTCGCTGCCGAAAGCTTCGAGCGCTTTTTTGATTAAGGGGTGAATATGTTGCAATAAGGCATCTATGTTCAAAGGCGCACCTGATAAAACTTAGGAATCGGGAAGCATCCAGCTTTGTTGTTCTATTTTTGTTTTGCCAAAACAATACACCATTTGCCGTGCCTTGGGCAAAGCTGCGCGAAATCGTTACAATGCAGCACGTTTTTAAAACACCCTGAAAGAGCCTGACATGAATGACCTCCTCAGCCACATCCGTGCCAATGTAAACTTTGCCTTGCAGGAAGACATCGGCAGCGGTGACATTACCGCCGAGCTGATTCCCGAACACCAGCAGGGCCATGCCAAAGTCATTACCCGTGAAGCTGGAATTATGTGTGGTCGTGCATGGGTAGATGAGGTGTATCAACAAATCGACCCCGCCGTAGCCATTCACTGGCAGGTTAACGATGGCGATGCCATTCACCCCAACCAATGTTTGTTTGAACTGCAAGGCAAGGCACGCAGCCTGCTCACGGGTGAACGCACGGCGCTTAACTTCCTGCAAACCCTGTCGGCCACCGCCACCAGCGCACACCAGTTTGCCAGCCTGTTACCCCAAAACAGCACTTTGAAAATTCTCGATACCCGCAAAACCCTTCCAGGCTTGCGCAGGGCACAAAAATACGCGGTGACTTGCGGCGGTTGTCATAACCATCGCATGGGTTTGTACGATGCCTTTTTAATCAAGGAAAACCACATTGCCGCCTGTGGTGGAATTGCACAAGCCATTGCACAGGCAAGACACAAACACCCCGATAAACCCGTAGAAGTGGAAGTGGAAAATCTTGATGAATTCATGCAGGCGCAAGCGGCAGGTGCCGACATCATCATGCTTGATAACTTTTCAATCGCCGACATTCATACGGCGGTAAAAGCCAAACAACAGTGCAAGATTGAAATTTCGGGTGGCATTAACGAAGCAAGCATTGCCGAGCTGGCGCACAGCGGTGCCGATTTCATTTCGATTGGCGCATTAACCAAGCATTGCAGGGCACTGGATTTATCTTTCAGGATTGTGTAATTCTCTTTACCCTGTTCAACTTCGATACCAACAATAACAATCAGGAAGCAACATGAGCCAATCCCAGCCTCTTAAAGTTCAACACTACTTCATTTTATTTATTGTTATTTTCGGTCTGTCAGGCTTTTCGGGGCTGATTTACCAGTCCATCTGGACACACTACCTCAAGCTCTATCTTGGCCATGCGGCTTACGCACAAGTGTTGGTGCTGTCCATCTTTATGGGCGGCATGGCAGTGGGTGCGGCACTCGCGGCAAGATACAGCCACAAGCTCACCAACCTGATTTTATTTTACGGTATTGCCGAAGGGCTGATTGGCGTGTTCGGCCTGATATTTCATCAGGTGTTTGTGGGTGTGCAGGCGGTATCATACGACAGCATTTTCCCTGCACTGTCCTCACCCGCAGCGGTTCAAACCGTTAAATGGTCATTTGCTGCACTGCTGATTCTGCCGCAATCGATTTTGCTCGGTGCAACCTTTCCATTTCTAAGCGCCGGATTGCTGCGCAAATTCAATAGCGGAAATACACAGGCAACCGGAAAAACGCTGGCAACGCTCTACTTCGTTAACAGTTTTGGCGCATCGATTGGCATTCTGTGTAATGCGTTTTTCATCATTCCCAAGGTTGGCCTGCCCGGCTCCCTGCTCACCGCAGGGCTCATCAATGTGTTTCTCGCGCTGCTGGTCTATCGCCTGAGCAAACACGATCACTACCCTGAAACCGCTTTGGTCAGCCAAAGCGATGTGCGGGTTACGCATTCGTCCCTGTTAACACGCATGTTAGTGTTTTCCAGCCTGACAGGGCTTGCTTCATTCATGTACGAAATTGGATGGATTCGCATGCTCACGATGGTGCTGGGCGGCTCCACCCATTCATTTGAAATTATGCTGAGCGCATTTATTCTGGGTTTGGCCTTGGGCAGTTTGTGGATTCGACCAAGAATTGATCAATTCCGCCAGCCCATTGCAGTATTGGGTTTGATTCAGGTAGTGATGGGATTGTTAGCGGCACTCACCATTCCGCTGTATAACTGGAGCTTCGAGGTGATGGGCTTTGCCATGAATGCCCTCAACAAAACCGCCGAAGGTTACGTTGCCTATTCTTTATTTTCCTACGGCATTTCCTTGCTCATCATGTTGCCCACCGCCTTTTGTGCAGGCACCACCTTGCCACTGGCCACCCATATCCTGTTGAAGACTGGACACAAGGATTCTGCGATTGGTCAGGTATACGCATGGAACACCATCGGCGGCATTATCGGCGTGGTTATAGCGGCGCAAATCGTGATGCCCATCTTCGGTCTGAAATGGGTGATTATGGGCGGCGCACTCGTTGATTTGGCTTTGGGCTTGGTGCTGATTTATGTATGGAAAGACAGCCAGCAAAAAAGTGCAGCGACAATTTCAATCCCTTCCACCGTGCTGGTGATTGGTTTTGTTATATTGCTGATGGGTAGTCAGCTTGATACACAAAAAATGGCTTCGGGTGTGTTTCGTTATGGTATCGACGACAAGAACGATGAGGAAATTCTGTTCCATAAAGATGGCAAAACCTCCACCGTTGCGGTTAAAAAGCAAGCCACTTCAATCACTATATTAAACAATGGCAAACCCGATGCAGGCATTATGATGGAACCACACGGCGGCCGTACTTATGGCAGTGATGAACCGACGATGGTGTTGTTAGGTTCGCTGGCTTATTCCTATCGGCCTGAATCAAAACTCATCGCCAATATCGGTTTTGGTTCGGGATTAACCGCACATACGATTTTGCATGCGCCCACCTTACAACAACTCGACACCATCGAAATCGAAAAAGCGGTGATTGAAGGCGCAAGACTCTACGGTGACAAGGTACGCAAGGCCTATGAGGACGACAGACACACGGTCATCATTGATGATGCAAAAACATTTTTTGCAGCGCAGCAAAAACAATATGACGTGATTGTTTCAGAACCCCCCAATCCGTGGGTTGCAGGGGTATCAAGCTTGTTCAGTGAAGAATTTTATAAACACGTAAACCAGTATCTGCGCAACGATGGCGTGCTGGTTCAATGGATGCACCTGTATGAAATTTCTCCCAATCTGGTGGCAACCGTTTTTTCAGCACTAAGAAAAGAATTTCGCCATGTTCACTTCTATCAAATCTCCGAAGCCGATATTGCCATCATCGCCTCCAGCCATGAACTCAGGGAAGACCATGCTCATTTATTTACAATGGAAGATATGAAAACAGAACTGAACCGAATCAGCATTTATACGCCTGAAGATATTGCTGCAAGAAAACTTGCGGAAACCGAAGTACTCGATTTATTTTTCAAACCACTGGAGCAAAATGCCAATTCCGATTTCTTCCCCATTCTGGATAACGGTGCAGCAAAACAGCGTTTTCTTTCCGCCAGCGCCACGCAACTGTTTCAGCTTTACGATGCGCAGGTATTAAAAAAATTATTGAACCTGCCTGAAAACCATTTCGGCAGCGGTGTTTCAACGGCAAATGAAGTGCAAAAGACCCATCAGATTCAGCAAATCCATGCGTTCTATGGTTTGCTCAAGAATGCGGATATTCGTGTAAACGACCTCACCTTGCTTGAACTAATACCCACCGAGAAAAATCAGGCGCTGCTGGCCAAATCCATTCTCAAGCTGTGCCATCAGCAACACGACGAAGGCCAGAAACAACACAATACCCACATATTAACTTCCATCGTCACATGGCTTTTTCCAAATTCACAACAAACCGTATTGGCGGAATTTGTGGCTTCCTTTAAACCCTGTAGCGGCGCGTTGACTGCTGCGGGGCTTACATGGCTGGATATTATGCAAGCGTGGCTAAATAATGACTTTGATACGGTGGTGCAACTAGGCGCTGAATATCTTGAAACACGCGAAATCGCCAATGACAAAGATTTTCTGATTGCCAAGCTCTATTTGGGCAGTGTGATTAAAACCAACCGTACCGACCAGCTTGAAACCGTCAACAGGATTGTGAATAAAATTCCGCCGATGGCGAGTCAGGATTTTGAGTATGTCGCGCTTAAAGAGATTGTTATGCCGTAGGGGGGAGCCAGACAATGCCCCACAGCATTTATAAGTTTAATATCTTGGTAATAGCTTCCCTGATTTCCTGTAATGTGGTGTTGTCAATATAGCCCAGCTTTTTAATCAAGCGTTCTTGTGAAAGTGAACGAATTTGAAAGCAATCCGCAGAAGAAGTTTTAGAAAGTCCATTGGACTTATTAGGTTCCACCTTTACCATCCACGGAGCGATGGTGTAATGGTCTTTCCAGTCAGTCAGAGGAACGATGATTTTTAGTGGCAGTTTGCCCAGTCGGTCATCATTGACAATCACAGCGGGTCTTTTTTTCTGTATTTCTGCACCTTTGGTGGGATCCAAATCAACCAGCCATATTTCACTTTGCTTCATAAAAATTCTCAAAATCAAGTGATGTGAATGCAGTTAATTCCTTGTCGTTTGCATAATCATCGTAAAGCACATCAGCAGCCAGTGCCATTTGATTCTGTAACTCTTCTTTTTTTATGGTTTTGAGGATTTCTTCGACAATATAAAACTTTTTAATCAGTGAAAGTTGCTGAATTTCCTGTATTAAGTCGGCTGTTTGCATGGGAATACCTGTAATTTTTTAATGTGTAGATTATTGTCGGGATTTGCGCTTTGCTTCAATGTTTTTAAACGCTATATCAACTGGAATAGATGGCTCATTACTTTCTTTTGCGCTGTCATATAAACGAATATCTTCCAATGCTTCCAACAGTTTTGTAGCAACATCGCGAGCAATTTCGATAGTCTCGGTAATTGTACGTCCCTGAGCAATCAAACCTGGAATATCGTCAGACGTGGCCAGATAAACCCCTTCGGGTAGTTTTTCGATGTGTAAATTAGCAATCTGTTCCATAAAAGAATACCTCAATAATTACACCCACCAGTTTATCCCCCACCACTCAACAAAAACAACAGCCAAAAAAAACCCCGCTCGAAGCGGGGTTTTTAATTCAAACAAGCTGTTTAAGCTTATTTAAGGTCTGCTGGTCGGTACTTGTCTAACACTGTACTAGTAGCATCCACTTTCCAGTTAATCCCGTTAGTAGTAATGTCTGGAGCCAATACCAGTGTCTTACCGCCAACACCATCAGACAGCGCTGCGCTATAAGTCAGTGTTGTGACAAACGCAGTTGTATTATTACAGCCTGTAAGAAACTTGGTTGTCTTACCCTGAAAATCAACCACATCAGGTCTGTAGACAGCTAACGTAGGTGTTGTCTGCTTATCTTCTGCCTGACCATAACGGCCAACATATTCCTGCATCGCAACCATCAAGCCACGGCAATCGCCAATACCTGAAGTCACTTCAGTACGTGCGATATAGCTGGTGTACTGTGGAATCGCAACAGCGGCCAAAATACCGATAATCGCGATTACGATCATTAATTCAATCAAGGTAAAACCCTTCATGTTTAAGTTAGTCATAAGACTCTCCTATATTTGGTTAAGTTAATTGAGCAAGGCCAAGCCTTTGCCTAACTACAATGCTGGCCAAGCTTTTTGTTCTTGCTACGCCGATATAACTGCATGATTCGTGCCAGTTTTTTCTTGCGCATAACTATCTAATTTTAAAGGAAAAATTTTAACGGCTTGGTTGTGCGTGTTGTTTGGTAACAGGTATGGCCTGCAACAGTTGGCTGTGATGTGACGATTTTTGTCAGGGTGAGATTCTTCGGCTTTTAATGATTGCCAGTGCTATACCTGATGATTAAAATGCCCCGCTTCTTTAAGCCTGTGCCTTTAAACCCCTATTTATACAGGCTTGAATGTATTTCCCTGAATTCAAACGTAGTTTCCTGAAACAGAGTCAACGATAAGGAATCCAGACTGAGTGAGCTTAATTCGTAAAATAATGAACGGTGCGGGTTTTACTCGCGCCAATTCTAACAAACCCTCCAACCCAGAAGGTTCAGATATGGCAAAGGCAAACAAAACCGACAAAAAATCCGCTACTGCAAAAACCAGTACGCCAAAACCCGCAGCGAAAAAACCTGCTGCCAAAAAAGCAGATGCCACCAAAACCGCAAGTAAAAAAAGCCCTGCAAAAAAAGTGGTTGAGAAAGCGGTAAAGAAACCCGCCGCCAAAGCGCCAGCCAAAACACCAGCGCCAGCAAAAAGCACTGCCAAAAAAACAACGCCCAAAGCCACTCCCGCAAAAGCCGCACCAAAAACCAAAGCCGCTGCCAGCAAACCCGCAAGTAAAACTGCTGTAGCTACGCCAAAAAGCACTGTAAAAAAAGTTTCAACAAAAGCGCCAGCCAAATCAGCGACAGCCAAACCCGCTAAACCCGTTGCCACAAAAAAAACAGACGATAAAAAAACTGCCAGCGCTCCCAAAAAAACAACCAGCAGCAAGGCAGCAACACCCGCCAAAGCTTCCAGCAAAAAAAGCGAGAAAGCAGTTGTTAAAACCCGTTTGAGCCGCGCGGCCGATGGCCCCGTTGTTACGCCTTATCAGGAACGTAAGGGTGAGAACTACATGAACAAAGAGCAACTTGAGCACTTTGTTCACATTCTCACGGAGTGGAAAATGGAGCTGATGTACGAGGTTGATCAAACCGTGCACCACATGAAAGAAGAATCACATAACTTGCCCGATCCGAATGATCGTGCATCGCAGGAAGAAGAATTCAGCCTGGAACTGCGCACGCGTGATCGTGAACGTAAACTGATTCGTAAAATCGACAAGACGCTCGATGCCATCAAAAATGATGATTACGGCTATTGTGAAGATTGCGGCATCGAAATCGGTATTCGCCGTCTGGAAGCGCGCCCTACGGCGACTCAGTGTATCGACTGCAAAACGCTTTCCGAAATGAAGGAAAAACAAACTTCACTCTAACGAGTTTTGCACCACCACACGCACACACCTTATATTGGGCGCTTTGCGCCCTCACCCAGTGGAGCCTTGCATTTTGGCTCGCTTCTAACCGCACTGGCCAGCTACCTCGATGCCAAAGCCAACCACGGGCAGTGGTTGTTACGCATCGATAACATCGACCCGCATCGCGAACCACACGACACTGCCGAAAAAATTCTGTTTGATCTGGAAGCCTTCGGCTTGCACTGGGATGGCGCTGTTATTTACCAAAGCACCCGCGCAATGGAATACATGGAACGCTGTGTGCAATGGATTGAGCAAGATTTGGTTTACCCTTGTGATTGCAGTCGCAAGGCGCTCACGGCCATTTCACACTACCCGAATACCTGCCGCAAACAACTGTCCCCCACCGAAAAACACACGCTGATTGAGTGCTTGCGCAAGGATTACAAAAACCTTGTTAAAGATGCGAGAACTCTCGCACCACAACTCACGCATTCTGCTTTGCGGCTCAATACCGCTGCACTGGAATGCGAGCAACTGGCATTTACCGACGCGCTATTCGGCGAGCAGCAAGCACCAAATACATTGAGTGATTTTATTTTAATCAGAAAAGATCGCTTGCCGAGTTACATGCTCGCCTGCGGTTTAGATGAATTGCGCGACAACATTACGCATGTGGTGCGCGGTGCGGATTTGCTGCACAGCAGCTTTTGGCAAAGAGCACTGCAAATCAGCGCACAAGGGCATGTCGCCAATATTCACTTTGCACACTTGCCCCTTGTGGTGAATGCGCTGGGGCAAAAACTCAGCAAACAACATCACGCACCCGCGCTCGATGTACAGCAAAAATCGCTATGGCTGTTCAAGGCACTTTGCGCACTCAATCAACAACCCGACCCTCAATTAGTGAATGCCGATTGCCACGACATACTCGCCTGGGGTGTGAAACACTGGCAACTCAAGCGCATTCACACCCGCGACATTGCCTTCGACACGCTTTAAACAAATAGCTGTTTGAAAAGCACTTTTGCATGCGTATTATCTGGCTCATGTACGCAAATCGACTGATTCTGTTTCTGGCTGTATCCGCTTTTCTGCTCTCACCTTTGCTGGTGAACTGGTATGCCGCACAGCTCGAAAACTGGTTTCACCCTTTTATCGTGTGGGGCGTACTGATTTTGATTTGCTTCTGGATGATGCGCAGCAAGGACCTCAATGATTAGTCAAGAAAGCCTGTTTCTGATTGGCCTTGTATATTTGGCGATTCTGTTTTCCATTGCTTATGTTGCCGAACGTGGACTGATTCCCAAAAAAATTATCGAACACCCGCTTACGCTGGTGTTATCTCTGGGTGTCTATGCTGGCGCATGGAGCATCTATGGCGCTTTCGGTTTTGCGCAGGAATCAGGCTACAACTATCTTACGTTTTATCTTGGGCTGAGTGCCGCCTACTTTTTTGCGCCGATACTGCTGCGACCAATTTTCAGAATCACCAAAACCTTTCAGCTACATTCTCTCGCCGACGTGTTCACTTTTCGCTATCGCAGCCCTTTTCTCGGCAAGATGGTCACGGTACTAATGATTGTCGCCATCACACCGATTCTTGCTGCACAAATTCAGGCGGTTTCTACCTCGATTCAATACATTTCTTCTGGTACATCGAAAGACCAGTTGGCGATTGGTTACTGCATTCTGATTACCTTGTTCACCATTATTTTTGGTGCGCAACATTTCAATGACAAGGACAAGAAAAATGACGGTCTGGTGGCCGCGATTGCTTTTGAATCGCTGTTAAAACTGCTGGCCATGCTGGTAATTGCAGGGTTTTGTATTTTCGAGGTGTTTGGTGGTTTTGCAGAAATGCAAACCTGGCTGCGCAATAATCCCAAACACGTCAATGCGATGTTTACCCCGATGATTAACGGCAACTGGCCAACCTTGATTCTGATTTTTTTTGCCGCTTCCTTCACCATGCCGCACATGTATCACATGGCGTTTTCAGAAAATCGCAACGAGAAAAATTTCCATACTGCCGCATGGGGGCTGCCGGTGTATTTGTTACTGATGGCGGTGTGCATTCCACCGATTCTGTGGGCTGGTATTCATATTTTTCAGAATGACAATATCGCTTTCGATTACATTGCGATTGGCATTAGCCATGCGCAAAATTCCCAAGTGATTGCATTGTTAGTCTATATTGCAGGCATCTCGGCTGCGAGCGGCATTATTATTGTGAGCACGCTCGCACTGGCTTCCATGAGTGTGAATCATCTGGTATTGCCGATTGCCAATGCACCCACCACAGGTTTTTATCTCTATACCTGGCTACGCTGGCAACGCTATACCCTGATTGCCGCCATCATTGCCGTTGCCTATCTGGTTTACCGGACGATTGATAATCAGCAAACCCTCTCGCAACTGATGCTGCTCGCCTATACCGCTTCGGTACAACTGTTTCCTGCGCTGTTCGGTGTTTTGTTCTGGAAAGGTGCCAATCGTTTTGGCGTGTTGCTGGGTTTGATTGCGGGTTTTGGCATCTGGTTAATTGCATTTTATTTACCGCTGCTGATTGAGCTCGACCCGCTCGGTTTGTTCAAGTTGCTCGGCATTGATATTAGCTATGTCGGCATTCAGCTCAATAACCGCGACTGGCATTTTATTACCATCTCCGCAGTCATCATTAACTTTGGTGTGATGTTTCTGGTTTCCTTGCTCACGCCCACTTCCGAAGACGAAGCCTATGCAGCCGACCAATGCGCGCAGGATTTGTTTTTTTCAAGACAAAAATTTCGTCAGCTCGACATCGACAGCGCACACGAATTCAAGATTCGCCTGAGCAAACCGCTGGGGTCACAGATTGCAGAGCAGGAACTTTCAACAGCTCTAAAAGAGTTGGGCATCAATCGCAGCGAAACCCGACCCCACATGCTGCAAAAATTGCGCAATCGCATTGAAACCAACCTGAGTCGTTTGTTAGGTGTGGCGAGAACCCAGGAAATTCTCAACACCTATATTCCATTCAGTGGTTCTGAATCGGAAACCGAAGATTTATACACACTCGAAGGCAGGCTGGAAGAATATCAATATCGCCTCACGGGTTTGGCAGCCGAGCTTAACAACCTGCGTCGCTTTCATCGGCAAACGCTAATCGACCTGCCGATTGGTGTGTGTGCGATTTCGCACGACAACGAGATTGTCACCTGGAACATTGCGCTGGAAGACATTACCCAACTGAAATCTTCCAACATGCTGGGAACCTATTTGCATCAGGCACAAGCGCCGTGGGGAAATCTGTTCAAGGAATTTCTCGCCAGTACAGATACACACTGGCATCGCAAAAAAATCACCATTCACGATGAAATTCGCTGGATCAATTTACATAAGGCCAGTATTTCCGAACAAGGCGGCAGCGGCGAACAGACAGACGATAAACATTCTGCCAGAAGCACCGGCCTTGCCTTTCTGATTGAAGACATGACCAACCTCATCAAACTGGAAGCCAAACTCACGCACAGCGAACGGCTCGCTTCTATTGGTCGCATGGCTGCTGGTGTGGCGCATGAAATTGGTAATCCAGTGACTGGCATTGATTGCCTTGCGCAGAATCTGCTCTATGACCTCAACCATTCAGAAAACAACTCGCTTCCCGACGATGGGCAGGAAATGCTGGAGGAAATACGTCTGCAAACCAAACGCATCACCAACATTGTGCAATCGCTGATGGGTTTCAGTCGTGCGGGAAAAGCTGAAAAGGAATTCGCTGCGGTGAATCTTCGCGCCTGTGTCGATGAATCCATCAAGCTGATTCAATTAGGCAATAAGCAAGGTGGCATTGAACTTGAAAATCACTGCATGGCGAGCCATCTGATATTGGGAGATGAGCAACAAATGATTCAGATTTTTGTCAACCTGCTCAGCAATGCGATTGATTCCAGCCCGTGGGGTTCAAGCGTCACCATTGAATCCAGACACGCTGGTTCAAAAATTCTGATTTCGGTCATTGATGAAGGCTCAGGTATTCCCGAACACATGCTGCCCAACATTTTCGACCCCTTCGTAACCACCAAAGACCCGGGCAAGGGAACAGGGCTTGGGCTTTCACTGGTACACAGCATTATTGAAGATCACGGTGGCTCGATTTCAATCCAGAACTGGTCGCACCATGACACCAGCACACACACCCTGCACTCGGGTGCGAGAGTGAATATTTCGCTGCCTGTGTTTCGAAATCAGAATACCGAAACACCGTAAAACTCTATTCTTGTGCATCTGTTTTTCTGCTATCGTTTGCGCAGTTTTATTCACGATACGCGTGTTTTTTTTGGCTGAGAATTCATGAGTCACATTCTGATTATCGAAGACGAACAAGTGATACGTTCTGCACTCAGTCGCTTGCTGAAACGTAATGGCTATTCCTGTGAAGAAACAGAAAGTATCAAGGAAGCACAGGAACGCTTTGATTTGAATGATTTCGATTTGATTATCAGCGACCTGCGTTTACCTGGCGAACCTGGCACCAAGGTGATTGAGCTGGTGAACAAGGTGCCCGTGCTGATTATGACGAGCTACTCCAGTATTCGCTCGGCGGTAGAAGCGATAAAAATGGGTGCGGAAGATTATATTGCCAAACCCTTCGACCACGATGAAATGCTGCTGTGCGTACAACGCATTCTCAAAACCAGCAGTCTGGAAAAACAAAATCGTGCTTTGAAATCTGAAATTTCCGCCAGAGGGCTTTCCATTGAAGGCATGATTGGTGACAGCGCAGCAATGAAAGAAGTTGCGCGTCATGTGCATAAAGTTGCACCGACCGATACCACCGTGTTGATTCTCGGTGAATCTGGCACAGGCAAGGAGTTAATTGCCCGTGCACTGCATGAAATGAGCGAGCGCTCCAACGGCCCGATGATTTCGGTGAACTGCGCTTCGATTCCTGAAACGCTGATTGAATCTGAATTATTTGGCCATGAAAAAGGCGCTTTCACAGGCGCCAGCTCAAGACATCAGGGTCTGGTGGAAGCGGCTGACAACGGTACGCTGTTTCTTGATGAAATTGGTGAACTGCCGATGGAAGCACAAGCGCGCTTGCTGCGCCTGTTGCAGGAAAAAGAAGTGCGCCGTGTTGGCAGTGTGTCGTCGAGAAAAATCAATGTGCGCCTGATTGCAGCCACACACCGCGATTTACAAACCCTTTCCCAAAACGGCAATTTCAGACAAGACCTGTACTATCGCCTGAATGTGGTACCGCTGCATCTGCCGCCTTTGCGCGCGCGTGGCAATGACATTGTGCAACTGGCAGAAAAACTGTTGCTGAAAACCTGCGAAAATCTGCACAGCAAACGTCTGCAATATTCTGATGATGCTCTGAAAGCGATTACCGAATATCACTGGCCGGGCAATGTGAGAGAACTGGAGAATGCCATCGAACGCGCCGTGATTCTGTGTGATGGCAATCTGATTACCAAGGAGCTGCTCGCCATCGATGCACGCCCACGCCACAAAGATATGAGTGATCACCGCGAGCACAGTGCTGAAATTCGGAAATCTACCCTCAATGAACCGCAAGAAGATTTATCTCTGGAAGATTACTTCCAGCGTTTTGTACTCGAAAATCAGGAGCACATGACCGAAACAGAACTTGCGCAAAAGCTTGGCATCAGCCGCAAAAATCTGTGGGAACGCAGGCAGCGACTCGGCATTCCAAGGAAAAAAGCCAATAGCAAATCTCGTTAAATTCAAACCAAGCTAATTTCGTTACCTTTAGAAACAAAACCCCTCTATTTTTCTGCTTTAAAGTAACCAAATCTGTTACCTCAATTCCCAAAATTAGCCTGTTTGAAGTATTTTCTTCAAGCACTTCAATGCCTTAACTTTAAAGAGAAAAGTGTTGGAAATAGTTTTAACTATAACTAACTGATTTTATTGGATTTTTTATATCGCTAGCGGGAAATAAGGAAGTTTTAAGAAAGTTGGCACAGTATGTGCTCTATATATAGCCAAGCGGCAACAACAATAACAAGGCCGTTGGCATAATAATAATAAAGCCTCAATAACAATAATAAATGAAAGCAACATAACTTCAGCGTGGAGGGAAAAGTCGGAAGCCTTTTCCCTCCTTTTATTTTGAAGCCCTGTCTTAATCCTCGTAATCCATTTCTATCGCTTCATCTGTCAGCTCGATGGTGACATCACCACCACGTGAACCTGGTTTTTTGACGGACAGAAATTGCTCGCGAATCTGCTTCTCAACTTCTTTGGCAATATCCGGATTCTCCTTGAGGAACTCACAGGCATTGGCTTTACCTTGACCAATCTTGTCGCCGTTATAGGAATACCATGCGCCAGATTTTTCAATCAAACCTGCCTTTACCCCCAAATCGATAATTTCGCCTGTGTGGTTAATGCCTTCACCATAGAGAATCTGGAATTCAGCTTGCTTGAACGGAGGAGCCACCTTGTTTTTGATAACCTTGACCCGTGTTTCATTCCCCGTAATTTCCTCGCCCTGTTTAACCGCACCGGTACGACGAATATCCAGACGCACGGAAGAATAAAACTTCAGCGCATTTCCACCAGTGGTGGTTTCAGGATTGCCAAACATCACACCGATTTTCATACGAATCTGGTTAATAAAAATCACCAGACAGTTGGCATTTTTCACATTGGCGGTGAGCTTTCTCAAGGCTTGTGACATCAAACGTGCCTGCAAGCCGACATGGTGATCACCCATTTCACCTTCAATTTCGGCTTTCGGTGTCAAGGCTGCGACTGAATCGATAATCACCACATCAACTGCACCCGAACGCACCAGCATGTCGGTAATTTCCAATGCCTGCTCACCCGTGTCTGGCTGAGATACCAGCAGTTCATCAATATTGACCCCCAGCTTGCCTGCGTATTCGGGATCGAGCGCATGCTCGGCATCGACGAAGGCACAGGTGCCACCGAGCTTTTGTGCTTCGGCAATCACTGAAAGCGTCAATGTGGTTTTACCTGAGGATTCAGGGCCATAAATTTCGACAATGCGCCCGCGCGGTAAACCACCAATACCGAGGGCGATGTCGAGTGTCAGTGAGCCGGTTGAAATGGCGGGAATAGCCACCTGTTCGTGATCGCCCATTTTCATAATGGAGCCTTTACCAAACTGGCGTTCAATTTGACCTAATGCTGCCGCAAGGGCTTTTTCTTTGTTATCACTCATAATGTTCATCCTGTTAGTAATGTTGTTTGCCTGCCATGCCTGTTTTGTTCAACACGAACTACTGCGTTGGTTTTCCCGCTGGACTGAAAGGCATACTACTGTTCGTTAAAACAGCTGTCAACACGTACAGTAAAATTTTAGCTGCCCTGTCAGGTACTGGCAAACAACAACGCTAATCCGTACACTGAAATGCCCGACAGAGCTATTCAAGTGCATGAAAATCCGTTTTTTCAATACCCAATCACTGTCTTACAAACTCACGATTTACATCGTGCTGTGTAGCTCAATCATTACCTCAATCATGATTGGTTTAATGCTCTACAGGCAATATGACAGTGACCTGAAAAAGCTCGAACAACGCATCAGTTATATTGAAGTGTCCATTGTGCCCGCCATCGAGAAAAGCCTGTGGGAATTTAATGACCAGCAAGTGAAAACCCTGATTGAGAGCCTGCTGAATCTTGATGACATTATTCATGTAGAAGTCCATGCACTCGCCTGGGACGGTGAAACCAGACTCATCGCTGCCAGTCGAACCAAACCAAATACCACTACCAGCGTAGAAAGAACTTTTCCTATTGTTTATCAGGCATCGGGTGAAAACACGCAACTGGGCTTACTGGTGGTGGTCGCCAGCCTTGATTCGGTCAGAAGTGAATTATGGAAACAAACCCGCTTCATTATCATCAGTCAGGGCATCAAGACTTTTATTATTACCGCCCTGATTCTGTTACTCATTCACCACTTGCTCACTCGCCACCTGCGATCCATCACCCATCAGGCAAAATCGCTTAAAATCACTCAGGGTTATAGCCCCTTTGAATTGATGCGCAAACCACCGAAAGTGCCTGATGAACTCGATGACGTGCTTGCAACACTCAACCAGATGCAAATGAGTTTGCTTGATGAGCAGAAAAAAGAAATTGAACTGGAAAAACAACGCTCCTATGCACAGGCCAACAGCAATGCCAAAAGCGAATTTCTATCGCATATGAGCCACGAAATTCGCACGCCGATGAACGGCGTGATTGGCCTGATTGATCTCATCGATGGTGACAATCTCACTGAGCAACAAAAAAAATATCTCGCGCTGATCAGGAAATCCAGCCAATCGCTGATGGTGATCATCAACGACATTCTTGACCTTTCCAAAATAGAAGCGAACAAACTCCATCTGGTCGAAAAGGAATTTGTACTCCATGAATTGCTCCATGAATGTACCAATATCTACACCGCCATCACCAAAGAGAAAAATATCAAACTGATAGAGAACATCGATGGCGCCTTTCAGAAAAAATTGATTGGCGACCCTTTCCGTATTAAACAAATCGTGCTCAATCTGCTAAGTAATGCGGTCAAATACACCGAAAACGGTACTGTGGAAATCAAGGCAGAAAAAATCAAACGCAGTGAAAAAGATTTAAACCCCGCCAACCTCTATTTAAAGCTGATGGTAAAAGATGATGGCATCGGGATTCCCCAACAGAGCCAGCAACGTATCTTCAGGGCATTTGAACAAGGTAACGGCAATGAAGTATCGCAAGGCACGGGGCTGGGTTTAAGCATCTGTAAAAAACTGGTGCACCTGATGGGCGGTGAAATTGGTCTGAACTCCACGCCTGCAGCAGGCAGTGAATTCTGGGTGTTGATTCCGCTCATCGAATCCAGACGATGGATACACGAACCAGGCGAAACACAAGACAGTTTCCTGCCTGCATTTGATTTTTCAGCCATCGCTCATAACAGTGTACTGGTGGTGGAAGATAATGAAATCAATCAGCAGGTTATCGAATCGCTGCTTAACAAGCTGGGGGTGTATCCCGTCATTCTGGGTAACGGTGTGGAAGTGATAGAACATTTGCAAACAGGCGTTCACTACCCAATCATCTTGATGGATTGCGAAATGCCCATCATGAACGGCTTTGAAACCCTGCAACAAATCCGCGCACAAGGTCTGAATGAAAACAGCAGAATTATTTCTCTTTCTGCCTATACCGATAAAAAACACATTGAGCGCTGTAGAGACGCGGGTATGGATTATTCCTTGTCAAAACCCGTCAGTATTCAGGATTTGCAAAAAACTTTGGCGAAAGTACTGGAGGTGTATAATCCCGCTTCCTCCATATTGACCAACGAGCCTGCTGTTTTCGGAAACAAAAAAGAATGCGATTAAGCAAAGAATATGCGTGGCCACTGGTTGGTCTGACTGCTGTGATTTTTTCAGTCTGGTTGCTGTATCACCAAATACGCGATATTTCCATGGAAGATGTTCTATTCAGCCTGGACGCCATTGCAGGGTCACACTGGATTCTGGCGGTTTGCTGTACCGTACTGGCCTTCGTGGCACTGGCTGGCTATGACTCAATCGCCTTGCGTCATTTACGCAAGCGTCTGTCTTTCCCCTTCGTTTTTGCCTGTTCTTTTACCACCTATGCGCTGGCACACAATATCGGTGCTTCTGTGGTATCCGGAGCCGTCATTCGCTACCGTGCCTATACGTCCAAAGGACTGTCTGGTGCCGAGGTGGGTGTACTGGTGGCGTTCTGCTCCATCACCTTTACGCTTGCCTGTGTTTTTCTGGCAGGCATTACTTTGGTGCTACACCCTCAGTTACTCAGCTATTTCATAGACGATTTTCCGATATGGGGTGCTTATATACTCGGCTTTGGCTTGCTGGGGGTGATTGTGCTGTACATCGTCGGCAGCCTGCGCCAATTAACACCGCTACATATCCGCAACTTTACCGTTGAATACCCACGCCCGCTGATTGTTTTGGCTCAGTTATTGATTGGCCCACTGGAAGTATTGGCCGCTGCAGGCATTATCTATTTCGCGTTACCCGCTGAAAGTAATCCTGGCTATCTGATTGTACTGGGCATTTTTGTGGCTTCTTTTTCGGCGGCCATGTTGTCCCATGCACCAGGTGGTTTGGGCGTGCTGGAGGTAATGTTTTTTCTCGCATTACCAGACATAGATGCGGCAGACTTGTTGGCTGCACTACTGGTATTCAGATTCTTCTATCTGCTGATTCCGTTTGCACTGTCGCTGATATTTGTGCTGATGTTCGAGCGCTCACAACTCACAGAAATTTTGAAGAAAGTACAACAGTTTGTGCAGGCGAGACGACACTAACGCGCCGCCACAGCAACACGCCCACCAACATATTCAACATCCATAACAAACTGCCACCGCCGCCGCCAGATTTTTTAGTCTTGGTATCGTCTGGCTTGCCGTCACCATTACCCTTCTTGTCTTCATCAGGAATCTCACAGCCATCGCTGCCGATATTCGACCCCACACTCTCAGGGCACATATCAAGCCAATCGGGAACACCGTCGTTATCATCATCGTCGTCTTCGGTGGCATCATCACAGCCATCGTTGTCCCAATCGGTAATCACGGGGTTTCCTTTAGGACACCAATCTGCGCCCCCGACCAGACCATCTTCATCATAATCAGGCCATATTTCAGCACCCATACCAAAGGGACTGATAACCAGATTGATATTTAAATCTGCGGCAGCGCCATCCACCAAAAACTTGCTCACCAGTACTTCAGCATCTTCCACAGAAACGTTTTGAAGCAGCAGACTTGCACCCTCACCTTTAAAATTCACCGTCGTATTTTTACCAATCACCCCTGTGTCTGCTGAGGTATCCGCACCTAAAGCAGTCGCTCTACTCTCTCCATCAAGAATCAGCTCAATATCCCATATCCAGCCAAAGCGCAGATTGGCACGCTGATTAAGCGTGATGGTGGCTGTGCCGCCCTCTGTCGCGGTTGGTCTGAACGCGGTATTGGCTTGACCAAACAGTCTGGTGTTGTTCAGGGTTAGACTGTTGCCATAACCCAGTAACACACTGAGGTGATTGTCCAACTGCATAGTCACATTACCCATCTCAATTTCACGACCAATCACCTGATCAGGGTTAATCACATCGGCTGCGGCTGCTACGCCGTTATCGAGCCATTTGGATTCATCAAAAAAATCCGGCAGAACATCAAAAAAAGAACCATTCCATGTCAGTGTTCTGCCATCGAGGATATTCGGTACACCATCGCCATCATCATCGAGCAAGGCTTCTGCGACATCATCACAGCCATCACCATTGGCATCTGCATTGAGTGGCGCACCTGCGCCATTACTCACGCCAGTTGGGCATAAATCATTTGCATCAGGCACACCATCCAAATCCACATCTGGAACGGGTGCTGCATTGGCACTCACCGTGACCGAAGCACAATGGCCAGCATCATTATCCACACACTGCGCTGTACCATCGGTGCGCGTTGTGAAATTGACATTGTTACAAGCATCTTCTTCGAAACACCCGAGGGAAATATTGCCAGTGATGCTTGCGGCATCGATATTCATATCTTTGCAGCTATCCGTTTCCGCACAACTCACACTTAAACCGGCAATCGCATAAAAAGAATTGAGAGAAAGCTGATTACAGCTGGAGGTGACCAGACACATGAGTGAAAAACTGCTAATCGCACCATAAAAATCACTTTGCTGAAAACCTGATGGAACCGCCACATCCATACCCGTGCTACCAGAACCTGGCACACCCACATAAATGGAAAGATCATCACAGGCATCGACCTCACTGCAAATCACACTTTGACTGGTTTTTGCAGCCAGAAAAAAAGTGGCCGAAGCACACGCATTGCTTGCCTCACAAGACACCTGTGCCTGTTCAGCCGTGTGGGTCGCAATAAAAGTGAAGTTGTTACAGGCATTGTCAGCATCACAGGTCATGGCACAAATGCCTGTGGTGCAGGAATAAACGTTGCTGCCTTCGTCCGTCCACGTTGCGTGAACCCAGCTACTCAAAGCCAGCAAAAGTGCTGTAGCAAACAAACGTGCTTTCATATCATCTCCCCACCATCGCTTCGGTTTCGGCCATTAAACGCTCGCAATACTCGGCATTAAAACGAATCGGCCTGCGTTGCTTGCCTTCCAGAAAATGCCCCGTCACACCGTCCATATCGGGTGAAAGCGCCGCGTAAATACCGGTCTTGCATTCGCGCGGCATCAATAACGAAGCCGATTTTAAAGCCACACCCAAAACCCCCGACAGGTTTCTGCCCAAATTACCCTTTACGATGCCCGGATGAAAGCTGTTCACAGTAATTCCTGTTTGTTTCCATGCTTCCGCCAACACCTGAGTCAACACCACCTTGGCGTGCACAGCACGTGCCGCTGCCCTGGGTGCTGAATATTTCCTGAGCAGTAAATCATCGAAATCCATCAGCTTGCGCAACACAATCGCGCCACCGCCACTCACCATCAATACACGCGCCTGTTGTGCTTTTTCCAGCAAGGGCTGCAAGCGCCTGCTCAATACAAAACAACTCAAATAATTGATGGCGAAGGTTTTCTCAAAACCCTGAGCACTTTCACTGCGTTTGGGTAACAACACCCCTGCCGAAAACACCAGACAATCCAGCGTTTTTACTTGAGCAGAAAATGCTTTCGCAAAACTCACCACCGCTTCCATATCACTTAAATCGACTTGCCAGAACTTTGCGCAACCCGATTCGCCCAAAGTTTGCTCAACCGCTTTGCCTTTCTCTGCATTGGAACCAATGACATGCACCTGATAATTTTCTTTTACCAACGCCTTGGCGATTGACTTACCGACACCATCGGTGCCGCCGGTAATCAGTGCTGTTTTATTGCTCATGCTTTTTCCTCGCTACTACATGCAAATAACGCCCCAGCCATTTGTAAGGCTCCTTGTTCGAGAATTCCAGCTCCATTTCCAGAATCTGATCAGGCAAGGCATTGCCACCGCGCTTGACCACCACATAATCATGGAACACGCGCAAGCCACTTTCGCTTTCAATGCGTAAATTCACAGCCGCCAACCAGCTGCGCACTTCATCAATACTGCAAGCCTTGTTGGGCGTTAAACTGCCTACATCGGAAGTGAACATATCTTCATTTTTCACCCAGTTAAAATTGCCGCGAATCAGATTGCGATACACCTTACCTGCCGGATTATAAAAACATAAGGATAAATATCCGCCACTGGCAATCAAAGGCTCAAGCGCAGGAATCAGTAACTCAGGTTGTTCCAGCCATTCCAGCAGCGCATGACACAACACCAGATCAAAACTCTGCGCGTGAAAATTTTCCGGCAGGTTTTGATACGCACAACATAACCAGTGGATATTCTGCTCTACACCAATCACACGCGCATGCGCTTTGGCTTTTTCAAGCATCACCTTTGACACATCATTCACCGTGACCTCATGCCCAAGCGCAGCAAGACGAATCGACAACTGCGCAAGCCCTGCACCGACATCAAGAATGCGTAAAGGCGCTGACTTTTTTTGCTGCAAGTTCGCAAGCACTGGCTGCAAATCCTTCCACAACACCGCCAGACGAATTTCACCTTTCAAACCGCCATACACACTCTTTTCAAAGCGTTCGGCCAGTGTGTTGAAATTTTTATCTTGTGTGTGCGTCATCAATCGAGTGTAGCCGTTTGAACCTTGCTGTAAAAGCGCGGGAATCCGCTTTCGCTCCTTCTACTTAGTCGCTAAAATTGCCGCCTTGTTTTTACTCCTTTTCGAGACCTGCCATGGGAAGAGCCTTCCAGAACCGTAAAGAATCAATGGCCAGAACTTCAGACATGAAGGCCAAGCTTTACAGTAAATATGCGCGTGAAATTTATGTCACTGCCAAACAAGGCGGAGTTGAAGTTGACGGTAATCTTGCACTGCGTTCGATTATTGAACGCGCCAAGCGCGAACAGGTACCCACACATGTCATCGAAAAAGCCATTGATAAAGCCAGAGGCGCAGGTGGAGAAGATTTTGCCACCGCACGCTATGAAGGTTACGGCCCGGGCGGTTGCATGGTGATTGTGGAGTGTTTAACCGACAATCCGAATCGCACCTTTGGTGATGTTCGCCATGCGTTTACCAAAACCAAATGCAAGATTGGCACCGAAGGCAGTGTGCGCCACCTGTTTGATCACTGTGCGATTTTTGTATTGACCGAAAGCGCTGCGGTGAATGAAGAAAGCCTGATGGAAGCGTTGCTGGAAGCGGATGTTGATGTGGGCGATATTGAAAGTGAAAACGGCAAGCTCACGGTTTTTGCACCCAATACCGAATATTTCAAGGCACGTCAGGCGATGCTCGATAGCTTTGGCGAACTGGAATTTGAAGTCGATGAAATCCAGTTTATTGCGCAAAGCTACACCACCCTTGAAGGTGATGATGTGGCTATGTTTGAGAAATTTCTGAACATGCTCAACGATTTGGAAGATGTACAAAACATTTACCATAACGTAGAGCAATAACCGCTGAGCAAATACCATGAAAAAACTACTTGTCCCCCTTGTGCTGTTGTTTATTTTTTCTTGCAGTGAAAAGCCTCAGGCAACAACAGCCGCTCCTACAATTGCAAAAAATGAAGACATTCTTTTAACCGTTTTTAAAGACCCGAATTGCGGCTGTTGCAGCAAATGGATTGATCATCTTGAAGCACACAACATTTCTGTAAAAGCCATCAACACCAGAGACATGGATGCAGTGAAAGAGCAAAAACACATTCCTGCGGCGTATCAAAGTTGTCATACCGCTATTTCAAAAGAAGGCTATTTTTTTGAAGGCCATATTCCTGCGAAAACCATTGCACGTTTTTTAAAAGAACAGCCTGAAGGTCTGGTGGGTTTAACTGCACCTGCGATGCCAGTTGGCTCACCTGGAATGGAAGTGCAGGACAAGTTTCAGCCCTACAAGGTTTTCGCCATGAATGCTTCAGGTGTGATGACAGAATACGCCGCTTTTGAACGCTATGAGGAGCAGTTCTAGACTGCTGAATTCAGGAAGTTCCCTTTCATGGCTGCACAACTCGAACAACACACCCCCATGATGCAGCAATTCCTCGCCACCAAGGCCGAGCACCCCAACGAATTGTTGTTCTATCGCATGGGGGATTTTTACGAGCTGTTCTACGACGATGCAGTCAAAGCCGCCAAGCTGCTGGACATTACCCTGACCGCGCGCGGTAAATCCAACGGCGAGCCGATTCCAATGGCAGGAGTTCCCTATCACGCGGCTGAAAATTACATTGCCAAAATCATTCGTGCGGGTGAATCGGTGGCGATTTGTGAACAAATTGGTGACCCCGCTACCAGCAAAGGGCCTGTTGAAAGAAAAGTGCTGCGCGTGATTACCCCGGGCACGATTAGTGATGAAGCCTTGCTCGAAGCAACAGCCGATAATTTTTTATGTGCGCTCTACTTCACAGGCAAGGAAGGTGTGAGTGAACAAGGTGCTGCTTTCGGAATTGCGGCACTGGATATGAGCAGCGGCCACTTTCAATGTCTGGAAGTGGAAAGTGAAGATGCCATGCTGGCAGAAATTGCGCGTTTAAACCCTGCCGAGTTACTGATTCAGGACGAGGATTTTACCAAACAGTGGGCATTCTCAACTGCGCGAACCATGCGCGTGCAACAACGCCCCGCATGGGATTTCGATTTGGAAAATGCACAGCATAAATTGTGTGAGCAACTGGAAGTCAAAAATTTAAGCAGCTTTATCGATGCTGAACATCACAGTGCCGTAATTGCCGCAGGCTGTTTATTACAATACGCAATGGAAACCCAGCGCGGAAAATTACCTCATTTGCGTGCACTGGATTTCCGCAGCCACTCGCAATTTATTCAAATGGACGCAGCAACGCGCAGAAATCTTGAACTCTGTTTCAATTTGCGTGGCGAACAGGACAACACGCTCGCATCGGTGATGGATCGCTGCGCCACCGTCATGGGTAGCCGCTTGTTAAAGCGCTGGTTGAATCAGCCACTCACGGAACAAACGCTGTTAAAACAGCGTTATCAGGTGGTTGATTTTCTGTTGGCGGATTATCGCTTTGAAAATTTACGCGAACACCTCAAAGGCATTGGCGACATGGAGCGCATTCTTGCGCGTGTGGCTTTGGGTTCGGCACGTCCGCGTGATTTAAGCCGCTTGCGTGATTCACTGGCGCGTTTACCCGAACTGCAAAGCGCCTTTTCACAACACCCTGAAATTATTTTGCTTGCTGCGTTATTAAAAGACATCGGCGAATTTCCACACATTGTTGCGCGTCTGGAAAAAGCACTCATCGATATGCCGCCCATGCTGATTCGTGATGGCGGTGTGATTGCCGAAGGTTACGATGCAGAACTCGACGAACTGCGCGGCATCAGTGAAAACGCCGGAGAATTTTTATTAAAACTCGAAGCCGATGAAAAAGCGCAAACCGGTTTAAGCACTTTAAAGGTAGGCTATAACCGCGTGCATGGTTATTACATTGAAATTTCGCGTGCGCAAAGCGAGCAAGTGCCTGCACATTATCTTCGCAGGCAAACGCTTAAACATGCCGAGCGTTTTATTACACCTGAATTAAAAACTTTTGAAGACAAGGCGCTGAGTGCCAAAAGCAAAGCGCTGGAACGTGAAAAATATCTCTACCAGCAACTCATTGACTTTGTGTTTGCTTCCTTGCGCGAACTGCAAAGCTGCGCTTCGGGCATTTCACAACTGGACGTGCTCAATAATTTTGCCGAACGCGCTTGGCAACTGCGTTTGTGTATGCCCCAGCTTTCACAGCAAGCAGGAATTGAAATCAGGGAAGGTCGTCACCTGGTAGTAGAAGCGGTACTGGAAGATCAGTTTGTGCCCAATGATTTGCATTTTAGCGATACACAAAAAATGATGATGATTACTGGCCCGAACATGGGCGGAAAATCCACCTACATGCGCCAGATTGCACAAATGGTTTTGCTCGCACATGTGGGCAGTTTTGTACCTGCTGCTTCTGCAAGTATTGGAACGATTGACCGGATTTTTACACGCATTGGCTCTTCCGATGATTTGGCGGGTGGACGCTCCACCTTCATGGTGGAAATGTCGGAAGCTGCTTACATTCTTCATCATGCCACCGCTAACAGTCTGGTGCTGATGGACGAAATTGGCCGAGGCACCAGCACTTTTGATGGTCTGTCGCTGGCATGGGCCTGTGCGATTGATCTGGCCGAGCGAGTCCAGTCTTACACCTTGTTTGCGACACATTATTTTGAATTAACCATTCTGGCAGAACAGTACAGCAATGTGTTTAACAAGCATTTATCGGCTTCGGAACATGGCGAACAGATTATTTTTCTGCACAAGGTGCAAGACGGTGCGGCCAGTCAAAGCTATGGTTTGCAGGTCGCCAAACTGGCAGGGCTGCCCAAAGCAGTAATCGAAAGTGCCAAAAGCAAACTGCGCGAACTGGAAAATCAGGAAATTCGCGAAATTCAGACACTCGCCCAAAAAGCATCTACACAGGATATGCCAGTGGTACAAAACGACCTGTTTCTCGATACGCCGCGCCTGCCTGCTGTTTTAATTGATGCGATTGAAGCTTTAAACCCTGATGAACTCACACCCAGAGCTGCTCTGGATTTGCTCTACGAATGGGTGAAGTTGAGAGATGCGTAAGCCATAGAATTCACTTTACTTGTTTTATGTTCAGGCATAGATTTCGCGCCTTTTCACTTGCAGTGTGACTCCCATGAAAATTGCCGTGCTTTCCCGAAATGAAGACCTGTATTCCACTCGCCGCCTCAAGGAAGCAGGGGAGGCGCGTGGTCACGAAGTCGATGTTATCGATACCCTGCACTGTTATATGGACATCACCAAAAACCGCTCTACCGTGCGTTATCACGGACGTGAACTGCCACACTATGATGCGGTGATTCCGCGCATTGGCGCTTCGATTACTTTTTACGGCACCGCCGTAGTTCGCCAGTTTGAAATGATGGGTACTTTCAGCGTCAATGAATCGGTTGCGATTAGCCGTTCGCGCGACAAGTTACGTTCCTTGCAATTACTTTCCCGTAAAGATGTCGGGCTGCCCAGAACAGGTTTTGCCAACAAATCAGACAACATCAGGGATTTGATTCAAAACGTCGGCGGCGCACCCCTTGTAATTAAATTGTTAGAAGGAACACAGGGTATTGGTGTGGTACTGGCCGAAACCAACAAGGCGGCAGAAAGCATCATCGAGGCTTTTATGGGCTTGAAAGCCAACATTCTGGTTCAGGAATTTATCAAGGAAGCGGGTGGTTCGGATATTCGCTGTTTTGTCATTGGCAACAAGGTGGTGGCTGCCATGAAACGTCAGGGAAGCGAAGGTGAATTTCGCTCCAACCTGCATCGGGGTGGTACAGCCACTTTAATCAATCTTTCCAGAGAAGAACGTGCAACAGCGGTCAAGGCAGCACGCGTACTGGGCTTGAATGTCTGCGGTGTCGATATTCTGCAATCGTCCCATGGCCCTTTGGTTATGGAAGTCAATTCCTCGCCCGGGCTTGAAGGGATTGAAACCGCAACCAGAAAAGATGTTGCAGGACTGATTTTCAAATTTATTGAAGAAAACGCCAAACCCCATAAAAACAAGACACGCGGTAAAGGTTAACGGTTCAGGAAACTGCATTGAAAACACTCAAAATTGGTGGGCATGAGATTCCCGCCGGACAATCCAGACAAATTGAACTGCCTGTGGTACGGCTCTATACCGATACCGACATCTGCATGCCAGTGCACGTGATGCGTGCCAAACAGGACGGCCCCACCGTCTTTGTGTGCGCGGCGATTCATGGGGATGAAATCAATGGCATTGAAATCATTCGTCGCATGATTCAACACAAACGCCTCACTATTAAAAAGGGTACTTTGATTATGGTACCGATGATTAATGTGTATGGGGTATTGAACCAGACACGCTACATGCCCGACCGACGCGATTTGAATCGCTGCTTCCCTGGCTCGCCACAAGGCTCGCTCGCAGGTATCGTGGCCAATAAATTTCTCACTGAAATTGTAAAGCACTGCGACTATGGCATCGATTTACATACTGGCGCCTTGCATCGCTCCAATCTGCCGCAAGTACGTGCTGATTTGAAAGACACCGAAACACGAGAACTGGCCGAGGCCTTCGGTGTGCCCGTGCTTTTGAATTCAACGCTGCGTGATGGTTCACTCAGACAAACCGCCGTCGAACAAGGCACCAAGGTGTTGCTCTATGAAGCAGGTCAGGCATTGCGCTTTGATGAGCTGTCAATTCGCGCGGGAATTCGCGGTATTTTCAACGTGCTCACGCATTTGGGCATGATGAAACCCAAAACGTCCACTGCAAACAAAAAACAACCACAACCCTACATTGCCAACACCAGCGCGTGGACGCGCGCCAATGCCAGCGGTATTGTGTCGAGCATGAAAAATCTGGGCGATATGGTGCAAAAAGGTGATCCGCTCGCAAAAATCGGCAATCCGTTTGGTGACATATTTGAAACCGTGAAAGCGAATCGCTCCGGCATTATTATCGGCAAGCAAAATATCCCTCTGGTTCAGGAAGGGGATGCCATGTTTCATATTGCCTATTTTTCGGAAGATGATGGGGATATATTGCAAAACATCGAACTCATGCAGGCACAATTACTGTCTGAGGAACCGATACATCATCCTGCAGGTACCAAAACCTGATTCAAACCACAGCAGCATGTTATGAAAGAGAAAATGATTCTTGGCAGTCTGGAACTGTGCTCTTTGCCTGAGCTGGGCATTACCGATTTGCAGATGCGCGTGGACACCGGTGCCAAAACTTCTTCATTACATGTTGATAACATCAAACGCTTCAAGAAAAACGGCAAGCCGTGGGTATCTTTCGATTTCAGTCCTGATATACATGATGTCAGTCAGGTGCTCAAACGCGAAGCGGCCGTGCATGATATTCGCCGCATCAAAAGCTCCAATGGTGTGTCCGAGGAACGCTTCATCATCAAGACGCTGTTTGAAATTAACGGCGAAAGCTGGCCTATCGAAATTACGCTGTCTGATCGCTCTGATATGAGTAACCTGATGTTGCTGGGGAGAGAGGGAATGAAGAACCGTGTTCTTGTTGATCCTTCTGAAAGATTCCTGATAACCAATCACAACTAAACTGATTATTCCGGCTATGCAAACCCCGCTATTATCGTTTGCGATGGTATTTACAAATGTTTAGACTTCGCCCCTGATTTTAGCGCACCTGTTAGAGCGCGATGATTTGAGAGAATACCTTATGACTTTCGTTGTGACTGATAACTGCATCAAATGTAAATACACCGATTGCGTTGAAGTGTGCCCCGTTGATTGCTTTTATGAAGGGCCTAATTTTCTGGTGATTCACCCCGATGAGTGCATTGATTGCGCCTTGTGTGAACCCGAGTGCCCTGCCAATGCCATTTTTTCTGAAGATGAGCTACCCGAAGATCAGGCACAATTTCTCGAAATCAATGCAGAACTTGCGCAAATCTGGCCAAACATTACTGAAAATATTGGTGCTCTGCCCGATGCAGAAGAATGGGATGGCGTTCCGGACAAATTAAAATATCTGGAGCGTTAGAGCTGACACTCACTCAGGGCAAAACTGATTTGCTCCGCTTCAAAACCCCTGCTCTGTAAAAAACGCATCAACTTGGCCTTTGCCTTTTGTCTGGTTTCAAAATCGGCACCTTCTGGTAAAGGCTGTTGTTTTTTTTGGGCAAGCGCACTCGCCATAACAAACCAATCGACTCCGAGTTGTTGAAACACCTGCCGCGACACAGCCTCACCAATTCCTTTTTGTCTCAGTTCCATTTTTATTTTGACAGGCCCCATACGCTTGCGTACCCGCGAGCGAATAAACGCTTCACAAAAACGCTCGTCACTCTGGAAACCCGCTTGTTGCAGTTGCTCAAGCACTTCGGTGAACAGCGTCATATCCATCGCTTTCATCTGCGCCTTGTCATATAACTCCTGTACCGAATAATCGCGGCGCACCAGCAATTTCATGCAGAAATCACGCAGGGTTGCCTGCGTATCATCACTTTGTTTTTCAGCCGTTTGTGAAAATTTTTCGCGGATATCCTGCTCACTGAGAATTTTCATTGTGTTTCCTAGAAAGTGCGTTTCACCATCACCATACCCACCAGCAAGGCAAATACCGCAGGTATCAACGCCGCAATCATCGGGCTGAACTGATACACAACCGCTGCATGGGAACTCAGGGTTTGAAACTGGTTAAACACCAGTGCAATCACAACACCTGCAACAATGCGCGAACCCATCGGCGTTTCTCGTAATGAACCAAAGGCGAATGAACCGGCAATCAATACCATCGCAATGGTGGATAAAGGCAGAAAAATCTTGTTCCAGAATTCAAGATGATATTTCGCACTGCTCAGGTTTTGTTTCTCAAGATACTCACCATACTGATACAACGAAGACACCGATAATTTCTCCGGCCCCACCGCCATCAGTTTCAACATGCGCAAACTGATTTCACTCGGCCACTTCATTCGTCTTTGTTTTTTAATACTGACTTGCTCAGACGCTATGCTCAAGGTATTGACATGCTCAGCCTGCCAATGATGTTGTTGAATGTGCGCTTTGGAAAAAAAATCGACGCGTTCCAGTTTTTTCCTGTCATCAAAAGTCAACACATTCACACCCTGCAAGCTGCCTTCCTTGTTGATGCGGTTGATGTAGATAAAATTATTACCTTCTCTTTGCCAGATACCGTGTTTGAAGTTGCTGAATTCACTTCCCGTGCTTTTGGTTGTTTTGTAACTTCCCGCAAATTCACTGGTATAGGGTGAAATAAACTGGGCAGTGCCTAACGCTGCAACAACAATCAACACCACTGGCTGTATCACGATCAATAAAATTTTTGCAACCGACTGACCACAGGCACGCATGATGATAATTTCACTGTTGCCTGCAAGCTGCCCCAAGCCAATCAAACAGGCCAGTAAAGTCGCCATCGAAACCAGATCAAAAGCACGATCGGGTAGAGTCGCCAATACATAGATAAATGCTTCACTTATCTGATATTGGTTTTTTAAATCTCCAAGTTCATCAATGAAAGAAAAAATCACGGTAAGACCAAGCAACACAAACATCACCAACAACCAGGACTGGAGCACCGTCAACCAGATATAGCGGGTGAGCAAGTTCATGTCTGAACCTGTGCAGCTCGATGCCGCTTGAATACCATTGACTTGAATGCCATTGAAATACTTTCCCATTCCAGCATCACAAGCCCGATAGCGGCATAAACCAGATGCACCAGCCAAATCCCCGGATAAGGCGGCAAGCGCCCTTCTGCAATGGCATTTCTAACAATTAAAACAGCCCCGACATACGTGAGATAAAGCAAAATCGCAGGCAACAGTTTTATAAATCTGCCCTGCCTCGGATTCACCCTGCTCAATGGCACTGCCAGCAATACCACCACCAGCGCAAGCGGTGGCAAGGAAAGCCGCCATTGCAACTCAGCCATTTCTTCCGCCTGTGTACTGTTGAGCAAGGTCATACTGGGCATGGAAGCAATGCGGTTTTTGACACGTTCCTGATCCGGTTCTTTCAGTTTGTAACGATATTTTTCAAAGTGTGTTTCGGTATAGGCGCGGCTGCCTTTTTCAAATTCATAGCGGTAACCTTTTTCAAGCACCATAAATTGTTCGCCTGTGTGCTCATCCAATAAACGTCGGCCTTTTTCGGCCACAATCACAGAATAGCCCTGCTGATTTTTGCTGGAACTGAAAAAACCTTGCAGCTCGGTTTTATCGGTATTGAGCTGCTCTGCATAAATAACCCCGCCTTCTTTTGTGCTAAAGAAATGCCCAGGGGTGAGTAATTCCAGTGCAGAACGTGAATACTGCTGTACCAGAATCTTGCTGGAGTTTTCTATACCTGTAGGTGTCAGTATCAGACTAAGATAGGCAACCAGAAAAGCCATGCTGATGGCAGGAAGCATACTCAAGCCCAGTAAACGCCATTGCCCCAGCCCACAGGCTTTCAATACAATCATTTCGTATTCCACATACATGCGGCCATAAGCCAACAAGATGCCGAGAAAAAGACTCAAGGGTAGAATCAGCACCATAAATTCCGGCAAGCGGTAAAACAGCACCAGAAAAACAGCCCACCCTTCTATGTCTCCTTCTGCCGCTTCCGCCATGTAGCCCAGAAAACGGCCACTGATAATGATCAGGCTTAGAATAAAAGCAACTGCAAGGGTGGCGCTGAATAATTGGGAAGACAGATAACGATAGACAATCACGAAAACAGCCACGCATTGCGTTTTAAAAGTTGAAGAAACTATAACGGCTTTTACAATAGCGAACAAATTCAACAACAGGAACTTCTATGAGCATCACCATTAACAAGCAGTCTGCACTTGATGCAAACAGTGATTGTATTGTTTTACCTCTGGCAAACCCGCGCAAATTATGTGCTTCATTGAAAGCCGTTGATCAGGCAAGCAAGGGTTACATCAGCGCACTGATTAAATCAGGTGATGTGTGTGCCGATTACAACAAGGCCACCATGTTGTTTAAACTGCCGAATATCAAAGCCGATCGTGTGCTCATCATCGGCATGAAAAAAGAAAAATTCACACCCGCACAACTTGAAGAAACCTATAAGCTTGCCCTGAAAGAACTGGAAAAATCCGGTGCCAACAGTGCGCAATTTTATTTGCATGAAGCAGAAACCAATCAGCAAATGGACAGACATATTCATATTGCCACCATAGCCTTGCTCAATGCCCAATATCGTTTTGCTGCCTACAAAAGTAAAAAACCACGCAGCTCATCAATCAAAACTTTCAGCTTTGGCTTGAACGGCACTTTTGAACCATCCACCAAAACCGCGCAACAGGCACTCGCCAACGCACAATCGCTGGTTAAAGGTATAACCCTGTGTCGAGAACTCGGCAATCTGCCCGGCAATGTTTGCACACCCACTTACCTTGCAGAACAGGCAAAAAAAATGGCCAAGGCACCCAGGGTTTCCGTCAAGGTGATTGATGAAAAATCTTTTGCCAGCATGGGTATGGGTGCTTTTCTTTCAGTCGCCAAAGGCAGTGAGCAGGCTGCGAAACTGATTTGCGTCAATTATCAGGGCGGCAAAAAAGATGAAAAACCACACGTGCTGGTTGGCAAGGGAATCACCTTTGACACTGGCGGTATTTCGCTGAAACCTGGCGCTGCAATGGACGAAATGAAATTCGATATGTGTGGTGCCGCAAGTGTGCTGGGCACCATGAGTGCGGTGATTGATGCCAAATTAAAACTCAATGTGATTGCGCTGGTGGCTGCGGCAGAAAACATGCCCAGTGGCGGCGCTTCAAAACCTGGTGATATTGTCACCAGCATGAACGGGTTAACCATTGAAATTCTCAACACCGATGCAGAAGGCCGTTTGGTGTTATGCGATACGCTCACCTACGCCGAACAATTCAAACCTGCCTCGGTAATTGATGTGGCCACCTTAACAGGTGCCTGCGTAGTGGCACTCGGTAGCCACGCCAGCGCCTTGTATTCCAACAATGACAAGCTCGCCGCCAGTATTCAAAGTGCAGGTGAACAGGCGTGGGATCGTGTATGGCCGATGCCCTTATGGCCGGAATATCAGGAACAGCTCAAAAGCCCCTTTGCTGATTTAGCCAACATCGGCGGCCCCAAGGCAGGCAGTATTACCGCAGCCTGCTTTCTGTCGAAATTCACTGAAAAGTATCCTTGGGCACATCTGGACATTGCCGGTACCGCATGGCACAGCGCCGGTAGCAACAAAGGTGCGACTGGCCGCCCAGTGCCCTTGTTATTTGAATATCTCAACAGGCTGGCCAGCTAGCATGACCGAAATTGATTTCTATCTGTTGCCTGCAAACAGCACACGACTGGCATTTGCACTGCGCTTGTGTAACAAGGTACACAAAATCGGGCACAAGGTGTTTATCTATACGGAAGATGAAACGCAAAGCGAAGCCGTTAGTACAGGCTTATGGAATTTCTCAAACAGCGGCTTTCTCGCCAATGAAATTATTTCCGCGCAAAACACCACAATGCCGGTACAAAGCCCAATCAGGATTGCCCATGATATTTGCGAACAGAGTGCGCCCTTGCATGACAATGACGTGCTGATTAACCTGAGCCTGAAAATACCACCGCACTTTTCGCGTTTTCAGCGACATGTTGAAATTATTGAAGAGAATGAAGCCATCAAGCAAAAATTGCGTCAGCACTATAGCTTTTATAAGCAACGCGGGTATCCTTTGAACACACATAAAATTGAAAAACTATAACAACAAATTTGCATCCAATTTTATCCATGAACAACAAACCACCTTCAAATCCGCCTGATATTCTGGAACGACGTGCCGCCATTCTCAAGGAGCTGGAATCCGTACAAGCCTTGTTGAACGAAACCAATACCAATGCACCGCAAGAATTTCAGATTCCCTTGCTCGATCCGTCGAAATCGACAACCCATGAACTGAATTTTTCAAAACCCGAAATCAAAACTGAACCACCTCCAGCGCCGAAACCACAGCCGCTCAATCCTGAAGATATTCCCACCGTAGATGACATTACTGCATCCGGCTCGCTGTTTTCCGATGATGATGACGAAGAAACATATTCACCAGACTCAGGTTCAAAACTGACGCAAGCACAATTACAAAGTCATGCGCAGTTGGTGATTCAAAATCTTTTAAACGAGGCCATGACCGAAATTGAAGACAAGCTGGAAGAATGGATTCCCAGACTCGAAGAAAAACTGAAAAAACGTCTGGAAAAAGCCATGAATCAATATATCGAAGACAGCCTGAAAAAATAATCTCACGAATTTTTTGAACGATGGAAAAAACCTACCAGCCTCAGGCAATCGAACAACATTGGTATCACCTCTGGGAAAGCAAAGGCTATTTTGCACCTCAAGGCGGCCAGCAAAATTATTCGATTGTGATTCCTCCTCCGAATGTGACTGGCAGCTTGCACATGGGGCATGCTTTTCAGGACACCATCATGGACACACTGATTCGTTACCATCGCATGAAAGGCTATAACACGCTTTGGCAGGCGGGTACCGATCACGCAGGTATTGCCACACAAATGGTGGTGGAACGCCAGCTCGAAGCACAGGGCAGTTCCCGTAAAGCGTTGGGGCGCGAAAAATTTCTCGAAAAAATCTGGCAATGGAAAGCAGAATCCGGCGGCAACATTACCCAACAACTGCGTCGCATGGGCGCATCACTGGATTGGTCACGTGAGCGCTTCACGATGGACGAAGGTTTGTCGAAAGCAGTCACCGAAGTATTTGTGCGTTTGTACGAAGAAGGCCTGATTTACAAAGGCAGCCGCCTCGTGAACTGGGACCCGAAATTACAAACCGCCATTTCTGATCTGGAAGTATTATCGGAAGAAGAAAAAGGCCACATGTGGCATTTGCGTTATCCCCTGACAGATGACCCAACACAATATCTGGTGGTCGCCACTACTCGCCCTGAAACCATGCTTGGCGACAGTGCGGTTGCCGTCAATCCGGACGACGAACGCTACCAGCATTTAATTGGCAAACACATTCGCCTGCCTTTGTGTGAACGTAACATTCCCATTATTGCCGACGATTACGTTGACAAGGCATTTGGCACTGGCTGCGTAAAAATTACGCCTGCGCATGATTTTAATGACTACGAAGTCGGCAAGCGTCATCAACTGCCTGAAATCAATATCTTCGATCTTAGTGCCTGCATTAACGAACTGGCACCGAAGGCTTTCGTCGGGCTGGATCGTTTCAAAGCGCGTGAAAAAGTTGTCGCCGATTTTGAAGCGCTGGGCTTGCTGGAAAAAATTGAAGATCACACCTTGAAAGTGCCACGTGCCGAGCGCACTGGCGTGGTGGTGGAACCTTTCCTGACCGAACAATGGTATGTGGCCACACAGGCACTCGCTGAACCTGCCATTGCCGCCGTAGCAAACGGTGAGATTGAATTTGTGCCCAAGCAATATGAAAACATGTACTTCGCATGGATGCGTGATATTCAGGACTGGTGCATCAGCCGCCAACTGTGGTGGGGACATCGCATTCCTGCGTGGTACGACGAAAACGGCAAGGTCTATGTCGGGCGTGATGAAAGCGAAGTGCGTGAAAAAAACAAACTCAGTGCTTCCGTTAAACTGATGCAAGACGAAGATGTGCTCGACACCTGGTTCTCTTCCGCACTGTGGACTTTTTCCACACAAGGCTGGCCGGAACAAACTCAAAACATGGCCTTGTTCCACCCTACCGATGTGCTTGTTACGGGCTTCGATATTATTTTCTTCTGGGTGGCACGCATGATTATGGCTTCGCTGAAATTTACTGGCGAAGTCCCTTTCAGGAAAGTCTATGTACATGGCTTGGTGAGAGATTCTGAAAATCAGAAAATGTCAAAATCCAAGGGCAATGTGCTTGATCCACTCGACATCATCGACGGTATCAGTCTGGAAGCTTTGGTGCACAAACGTACCGCCAACATGATGCAGCCCAAGCTTGCAGAAAAAATTGAGAAGCAAACACGCAAACAATTCCCCGAAGGAATTGAAGCCTTTGGTACCGATGCACTGCGCTTTACTTTTTGTTCGCTTGCATCAACTGGCCGTGATATTCAGTTCAATCTTGAACGTACCGCAGGTTACCGAAATTTCTGTAACAAATTATGGAATGCAGCACGTTATGTGTTTATGAATACTGAAGGCCAGCACAACGGTGTGGGGCTTGAAAATCTGCAACCTGGTGTTGCCGAACAGTGGATACTCACTGAACTCGATGCCTGCATTAATGAAGTTGAAAAATCTTTTGCACAATTCCGTTTTGATCATGCCGCACAGGCGATTTACGATTTTGTGTGGAATGACTATTGCGACTGGTATCTGGAATTAAGCAAACCTACTTTGAATGCAGATGCCAACAGTGAAGCCGCCATCGCCACCCGCCACACCTTGTTAAAAGTACTGGAAACGGTTTTGCGTTTGGCGCACCCGATGATTCCTTTTATTACCGAGGAAATCTGGCAGCAATGTCGAAGTTTATTCCTCGATAAAAGTGCCAGCGACAGCATCATGCTTGCGCCCTACCCCAAAGCCACCAACATCGGCAATGCACAGGCAAAATCGGATATTGAATGGCTGAAAGGGATTATCGTGGGTGTACGCAATATTCGTGGCGAAATGAATATTTCACCTGCCAAAGCTTTACCACTTTTTCTGCACAATGGTAGTGAAGCTGATCAGCAAAAACTGGAACAGCACCACAATTATTTGAAAAGCCTTGCCAAACTGGAAAGCATCAACTGGCTAAATCAGGGCGATGATATTCCTGCTAGCGCAACCCAGTTGGTGGGCACACTGGAAGTCTTGGTGCCGATACAAGGGCTAATCAATGTTGAAGAAGAAGTGGCACGCCTGAATAAAAATATCAGCAAACTGGAAGGTGAAATTAACCGGCTTTCCGCAAAACTTTCCAATGACAAATTTGTAAGCAATGCACCTGTTGACGTTGTTGAGAGCGAAAAACAAAAGCTCGCCGAATTTCAATTTTCATTTGAAAAACTTAGGCAGCAGTTGCAAAAAGTGCAAGCGCTTGCATAAGCATGTTGATACTGTCTGAAACACTCTTTATCGCCAAAGGCACAGAGCGAATCTGCTACCAACACCCAAACGATGCACACCTGTGTGTTAAGGTGTGTCATTCGTCTAACAACAAACAACATCGGCAGGAAAAGGCTTATTTGCAACTGATACAAGGGCAAAAAAAATTGCCTAACCCAGCCATTCCCATGTTTCATGGTGTTACCGAAACCAGTCAGGGCGAAGGTTTGATATTTGACAGAGTACAGAATGGCGATGGCAGCAATGCGCTTTCACTGCGGCATTTCCTGAATCAAAACCCGCAAAGCCCCCCTCCGCCCCGCCAAGTAGAACAAGTCAAACAAGCTTTGCAAACCTTAAAGACTGCACTTTTAAAATACAATCTGATTGTGCGCGATTTAAACATCAACAACATTCTGATTGTCCAGAATGAAACAACATTACACGCCATACTCATTGATGGTTTTGGAAATTCCGACTTTATCCCGCTGGCCAGCTATGCTCGCTGGTATGGGCGCATGAAAACAAAGCGTCGCTGGCGACGCTTTGAACATCATTTTGAAAAATTTCTAACTACGCTTAAGGTGTGACCTAATCCAGCAAGCTGTAACAGTGCAAATGTAATTCTTCTGCCAACGGTGCCTTATCCTGCGCACAAACAACGGCCACCGAAGCCTCGTCTTTTTTCAGATATTTTTCTGTCACGCGCCTCAAATCAGCGAGACTGACATTCAAAACCGCCTGACGAAAGGCGCTGCGTTTTTCAGGTGTTCTGCCATAAAGGCTGGCATGAAAACTGATTTTTGCCTGACCTGCAGGTGAACCAGGTTTATCCATATCGCCTATCACACCCAGAATCGCTTCTTCAAGTTTTTGCTCGCTGTGCTGTTCAGTGAGCATCCAGTCGATGGCTTTGTCAAAATCATCGAGCGTTTCTTGCAGACGCGGGTCGCGGTAGGAATAAAATCTGAAAGAACGATGGCTTGCATCAAAACTCGCGCCACCACCGTAGGCACCACCTTGTTCACGAATCAGTTTATGCAGGCAACCATTGCGCAAGAAACCACCCAACACGGTGAGCGCAGGTGCATCTGCATGTTCAACATCAACCGCAAGATAGGATTTGGCACAAAAATTTACTTGTGTGTTACACAACCACATTTGCCTGATTGCTTTTGGTTCAGTCCAGCCTTTTGGCAAATTTAAATTTTGTGGCTGCTCTGCAAGACTTTGTGTTTGCCAATGCTGTTTCAGTTGAGTATCCACCTGTTCAAACATCTGTGCTTCAGACACCAACAAAAACTGTTTCGGTTGCGCAATAATTTTTTGATGCAGTGCTGCAAGATTTTTTGAAAGTGTTGCAAGCGCTTGTTCAGAATGCTCACCCTGCACCGCGTGATCGAGTTCACGAATGGCAGTAATCGACTGCAAGCCTGCCTGTAGCTGCGCAATATAGGCAGTGGGTGTTGAAAAAGCAGAAGCGGCTGACATGGCGAGTGTGTGACCATTGCTGGTAATGCCCTGTTCTTTTGCCAGACGCACAGAGGCCACCATTTCTTTCAGGCGTTTGGTTTCATCAAAACGTGTACCATCAAAAACCTGTTTCAATAAAGCAGAAAGATGTTCGCTGTTGCGATTCAAGGCTTTTCCTGACAACACAAAATGGCCGACCAGACGATTGTCTGGCAGATACTTGTAGGAAAACAGCGCATGTATGCCGCCTGTTGTTTCAGCCAGACGCATTTGTGCCTGTTGATAATCAAACCCGGCAAAACCCAATTCACCAAAACATTTACAAAACAGCGGCAGCAATTTCTGCTCTTGTTCATCAAGTTCAGGCAATTCAACAATCACTTGTTGATACAGCAAGCCATTGGTGCCCTGATTAAAGCGCGTTAATTTGAATGGCGCTTGCAGCACTTGTTCCTGTGGATAGCTTTTGTCCCTGGGCACATCTTCCTTGCCGACTTTTGGCAAAATCGTTTCATCGCCCACTGCATTCTGCCTTTGCTCCAGCTCCAGACTTTGCTGAATAATATGTTGAATGTCTGTTTCACTGAGGTTGGATTTAATCAATGCCAGACGTGCTTTTTCAGCAGCAATTTTTTCAGCAGCGAGATTGGCATCAGGCTTTAATACCAGACGCAAACGATGTGGATTGTTGAGCAACAAACGATCAATCAAATCGGGAATAAAATTTTTCTGTTGAATTTCTTCGCGTAATTGCACAAGCGCTGCATCAAGATTCAAAACCTCTGCAACCGAAGCACCATGCACTGCAGGAGAAATGGCGTGCATAATCAGTTGCAAACCGAAGGGATAACGATCTCCCCCAATTTCTCTTTGGCTCAACTCCAGTTGGTGCAACACCGCCTCAATCTGTTTTTGCTCAACACCGCGCTGTTTAACCTGTTCAAGACAGGCAAGAATTTCCTGCTCAACCGCCTCTGCACGCTCTGGCTCGCTGCCTTCCAGACCACAGGCAAAAATCATTTCGCGATTGCTGTCCTCAAGGCCACAAATCGGCGAAGGAGAAAGCCCCAGACTTGAACTTTCGAGACAGTGGCGCAAGGGTGAGGCACTGTTATCAAGCAAAACACTGGATAACAAGTTGGCACGCAGGTTTTCCAGTAAATCCACACTCTCGCCTAACAACCACGCCAGAGTGATATGGGTTTTCTGTCTTTGCTCACCTTCCAGTGCGTAACACGCTTCAACTTGCAAAGGTTTGGTAAAACGCTGTTCCAGCTTTACTTCTGGCAAATCGGTCGAACGTTCAAAACGCTTGAGTACGTTTTCCTGAAACTGTGCCTGATGTTCACACGCAGGGATATTGCCGTAAGTAAAAAAAATGGCATTGCTGGGGTGATAATGTTTCTTATAAAAAGCGCGTAATTGCTCATAACTTAAATCAGGAATATCACTCGGCTCACCGCCACTGTTGAAGTGATAGGTATTGGTGGGAAATAAATGCTCGGTGATGGTGTGATAGAGCACGCTGGTTTCTGAACTCATCGCACCTTTCATTTCGTTGAACACCACCCCCTTGAAGGTGAGTTCACTGTCAGGATTTTGTTTTTCTGCAAATTCCAGACGATGACCTTCCTGACGAAAATCGAGTTCAGCAATGCGTGGAAAAAATACCGCATCGAGATAAACACCCAGCAAATTGTTGAAATCTTTTTTGTTCTGGCTTGCAAAAGGGTAAGCCGTCCAGTCACTGCTGGTAAAAGCATTCATAAAGGTATTGATTGAACGGCGCAGCATCATAAAAAAAGGATCACGCACGGGATATTTTTCACTGCCACACAACACCGTATGTTCAAGAATGTGTGCAACGCCTGTGGAATCCACAGGTACAGTTTTCAAACCGACAAAAAACACGTTTTCATCGTTATCTGCCGCCAAATGATAGTGCTTCGCACCTGTAACTTTGTGTTCAAAACTTTGCACATCGATGTTGAGCGATTCAATCGCGGTGCTGCCCAGAAATTCAAAACTTGTGTGATTTAACGGATTCATAATAACTGCCTGTTTTTAAGATAGAGATTTCCAGAGCGTGTTGTCGCAATGGATTTTTTGTTCGCGTTGTAATTTTTCAAGATGCGCCAGCAGGGACATTTTTGCCAAGCCATGCAGAAAAGAAGGTGTATCTGCATAAGCCAGTTTCAAGACCTCATCGATATTTGCCTGCTGTAATTGTTCAACTGCTTGCAGCACTTTTTGCTCACGCTTCAAACGATGGGCAATGGTGTGATCAACCACTTCAAAGGGCTTGTCCATCACCACACCATGACCGGGTGCAAGCCAGTCAATATCGTAGCGTTTGAGCAAAGCGAGTGAATCGAGATAGTGCGTCATGTTGCCATCGGGCGAAGCAATCACGACGGTTGAACCATTCATCAGATGATCACCCGTGAACAACACTTTTTCCTGTGCGAGATAAAAACATAAATGATTGGAAGCATGGCCAGGTGTGTGAATTGCCTGAATCGCTGGTGAAAAATCTTTCAGCACATCTTCATGCCGCAAAGGATTGTCGGCTGTGACAGGTTTGTCATTAAAAGGTTTGCCTGCGGGTTCAGGAAACAAGGCGACTTTGGCCTTGGTCATTTGTTGCAGCATAGGCGTGCCGGGTGAATGATCACTATGCGTATGCGTGAGCAAAATATGGCTGATTTCCCTGCCTTGTGCTGCTGCAATAATCTGCTTGCAATGATTTTCAGAAATGGGGCCTGGGTCAATCAATGCCAGTTTTTCTTTCCCAATGAGGTAGCTGTTAGTGCCTGCACCTGTCATCACGCTGCCGTTATCTGCCACGATGCGTGTAATGTATTCACTGATTTGCACCGCCTTTCCCGGGGTCAAATCCTCATTGAGCAAGCTGTTAGCTACATCGGACATGAAAGTCAGTTATCTCCAATTTGCACTTTATACGGCGGCAAGGCACTCAGCAGTTGCTTGCCATAGAATTTGGTACGCAGACGTTTATCCAGAATCGAGATTCTACCGCTATCGCTTTCAGAGCGTAACAAACGCCCGCAAGCCTGAATCAATTTCAGTGAAGCCTCTGGCACCGAAACGGTGGTAAACGGATTCTTGCCCTGATGACTCACCCATTCCGACAAGGCTTCTGCCATTGGGTCAGTCGGCACTGAAAAAGGAATCTTGCAAATAATCACATGGCTCAGGTAATCACCGGGTAAATCAATGCCTTCCGCAAAACTGGCCAAACCAAAAATCATGCTGTGGCGATGCTGGTCGATGGCTTCCCTGTGCAAACGCATGATTTCCTCTTTCGAGCTTTCGCCCTGTTTCAAAATGCTTTTATGAAATCTGGCATCAATAAAATCACTCACTTCATTCATTTGCGCCCATGAAGAAAACAGCACCAGACTGCCCATGCTCAGCGGCTGCCACTTTTCAATAAACCGCGCCACTTCAAGAATATAGGCATTGCCATCATTGGGTTCTGATGCAAACTCAGGCAACACCAGCGTGGCGGCACTGTGATAATTAAACGGGCTGGCAATGCGAAAATAAGTCGCACGTTCAGGTAAACCACTACGCTCAATAAAGTAGTCAAAACTGCCCAGCGCAGTGAGCGTCGCCGAGGTAAGTAACACCCCCAGACACCGCTCCCACAATAACGAATGAAGCACTTCACTGGCGTGGACGGGGCTGGCTGACAGCATAAAATCCTGCATATCGCCAAATTCCTGCAATCTAATCCACTTGGCCAGAGGCATTTTTCCAATTTGGCCATGCGTGTCTTTTTTTGCATAGGTCGCAAACAGATGTGCGCTGGCTTCGGCTCTTTCCAGCACATTGGCCACACCACTCAAATACACCCGTGCCAGCTCGGAATCTTCACCTTCCAGTTGCGTCTTGAGTGTTTCCAGTAACTGGGCGCTGTTCACCGCCAGTTTGGTAAAGCATTGCTGCATATACAGCGCTTTTTCTCGCAAGTGCTCAGGGATAATCCCGTGTTCAAAGCGGATATAACGCGAATCATCAAGATAAGCCACATTCATACGATTCCTTGCATTGCCCTGCTGGCTGGCCAGATGCTCGTCATAAATCGCTTGCACCATCTGGTACAGCTCGTCGATTTGCTCCTGCGTATGAATCACCGCATCTTGCACCCTGTGCACATCACCTTGTGGCAAGCATGCCAGCGCATCTTCGTTTACCAGTTTATCGAGCATGCTTTGTGAGCGCAGTAACCAGGTCTGGCTGGAACGCACGCGAAAGTTTGCCGCATGGTGGGAAAGTGCCTTGTCTGGCAGGTGATGTGCTTCATCAAAAATATAAAAGGCATCTTCCACTGGTGGCAGAATGCTGGATTCCCCTTGCAGTAAATCGGCCATCACCAAATCGTGATTGGTGACAATCACATCGGCTTCGGCGATGGTTTTACGTGCCTCAAAGAAACTGCACTGGCTGTAATGCGGGCATTTCTTGCCATTGCAGTCCTGCCGATTCGCCATCACTACCGACCAGCTTTTATGTTTGATTTCAATCGGCCAGTGGTCACGCTCGCCGTCCCATTGGTTATCATCCAGCGCCTGAATCATGGCACGGTACAGTGTGATGTCCTCAGCGGTGGCGGTAGTCACATCTTCCAGTAACATGTCTTCCAGAAACAGATTGGTAGTGCCGCTGTCGTGTTTTTCCCACAGCAATAATTTCGACAGGCACACATAACGGGCGCGCCCCTTCACCAGCGCGAACTGAAAATCCAGCGAACTATGCTGTCTGAGTTCGGGTAAATCCTTGGAAATCAACTGCTCCTGCAAGGCAACCGTGGCGGTAGAAATCACCAGTGCTTTTTCATACTCCATCGCTACAGGCAAGGCACCCAGCGTGTAAGCCAGTGTTTTACCTGTACCCGTGCCCGCCTCAACCACACAGATATTGCCTTTGGGCTTATCCTGCAAATCAGCATGGATGCTGGTGGCAAAGCATTTCGCCACCTCGGCAATCATCACCCTCTGCCCATGCCTGAGACTGAGATTTCTGGCCTTCACACATTCTTTAAAATAAGTCTGTATTTGCGCCTGTAGTTCGGGGGAAAGCATGGAAAGGACTGCACCTGAAAAAAGGGAGGCATCTTAGCACAGGTAAGGCATGCAAAATCGCCTGTTCACGGGTGCTGCCAATATCAGCAATCGGTGCAGAACTCTGAAAAAATATCAGCTAAATGTCTCGAATTGGGCATTTATTTTGACTAGAATGAAATCGTCATACGGAAAGACGCTGGTCGATTGGTGTATGTATCGAGAGGGTTTTGGAATCACGTATGGGCATGTCCTGATTTGTAGCATCTGTAGTAGTGACATCCATACATTCTAGGCAATTTAATGTATCAGAGTGTCATTGCATGTCTTTATCGCTCATCAAAATCAATGCGGGTGACCTGGAAGTCGGAATGTATGTGTCCGAACTGGATCGTCCCTGGGTAGATACGCCCTTCCCTTTACAGGGATTTCACATTCGCGATTACAGCGACATAAAGAAAGTTCAGAATTTCTGCAAGTTCGTTTTCATTGATGTTGAAAAAGGCAGTGCGCCTGATGAAAACACCCGTCGTGCAACTTCAGCACCAACCCAGCAAAAGAAACAGGCACCTCAAAGCGCGGCATCACAAATAAAACGACGACCCGTTAAACTCAAATCGGTTAAGTACACCAATCACCAGACTTTGGAGAGCGAGCTTTCCAAGGGTGAAAAAATCTACACTGAAATTGAAAGTGCTTTTGAGGAATCGCTCCAGTCACTCAAGCACGAACAAAAATTTGATGCGACCGCATCGAAACGTGCAGTTAAACAAATTACTGAATCGGTTATCCGTAATCCTGATGCGCTGGTCTGGCTAAGCAAAATGAAAGCCAGCCATGATGCCACCTATAGCCATGCCATTCGCGCCGCAGTGCTTGCAGCTTCCTTTGGTGTGCACCTTGGCATGAAACAGGAAGATATTGAAATTCTCACGCTCGGCGTGTTGTTGTGTGATATTGGTATTACCCGCCTGCCCGAAGATGCGTTGTTGTTGGCCAAAAAACTGGAACTTGAAGATATTCCCGAATATGCCTCGCACATTGCGCTGTCGCTGGAGATTCTCAGCGAATCCGACAATGTACCTGAGGATATTATCCCGATTATTGAAGCGCACCATGAGCGCCTTGATGGCTCAGGTTATCCTTTTGGTTTATCGGGTAATCAGATTCCAATCCTTGGGCAAATTGCAGGTCTGGTCGATGAATTCGACAGAATCACCAGTGTCAGGGCGCAGGATTCGCAAATGACACCCGCCGAAGGTGCTTCGCGTATTTACAAAATGCGCAACGGTGCTTTCAACGAACAGCTGGTAGAAGAATTTATCAAAGCAGTGGGCATTTACCCTGCTGGAACGCTGGTTGAATTAAACAGCGATGAAATCGGTATTGTGATTGCACAGAATCCTGAACGAAAATTGTTACCCAAAGTGATGATTTTGCGCGACAAGGATGGAAAAGTGGTTCACAAGAAAACCATTGTTGATTTGTATCAGCGCTCACAAACCCAGTCAGGTTCAGCACAAAGCAGTATTCGTAAAAGCCTGATTGATGCAGGCATAGAACTGGATATAGAAATACTAACGCAAGGTTTTTCAGCTTCTAAAGATTCACCTGAAAAATCTTCCTGGAGTCTTAAAAGTCTGTTCTCGGCGAAAGGCTAGTATCGATAACAGATGGTTTATGAGCAGTTGGACGCTCTCGCAGTCGATAAAAACAACTAGATGTACTGTTATTCCAACTGTAGGAAAAAAACTTGCTCCCACTCATACACTTGACATCTTCGCTTAAAAACAAATCGGTGCATGTGGCTGTTATGCTGTGCACTGCTTTTTTTGTGTTTTTCTCTTTCAATTTCACCCTCCATGCCCGCTCGTTGGCAAGTTTCACGCTTGATGATGCGATTTCCTCGCTCTCAATCAATCAGCATATCCAGAGTTTTGAAACCGGTGAGGTGCTGTCACTCACAGCGCTGGAAAAATTACCTGCAGATGTTTTTAAACCCAATAACCGAAGAGCCATTTCACTCAAAGCCGATACACATCACTGGTTCAAGCTTGAACTGGAAAGCTCGCCACACAGCAAACAGAAAGAATGGTTGCTGGAATTATTTGTTCAAAACAGCACCGAAGAAATACATGTCTATTCCAGAGATCAAAGTGGAAATTTCTACCTGAATGAACAGGAAGATCAATCTTTCAGTATTTTGAAAGGTAGACGTTTTAACAGTGCTGCCTACCCCATTTCCGTGTTCAAAGACGAAAACAATGTGGTGTATTTCCATATTCAACCTTCACAGGACACCGTACTGTCTGCCTACATCTGGAATCTTGATTACATTGAGGAGAGCAACAGCCTGATTTCCTACATTGTTGGCGTGTTTTATGGCGTGCTGTTGCTGCTGCTTGCTTACAACCTGTTTTTGAATATCTCGGTGGGCGACATCAGCTATTCCTTCTTCCTGCTTTATCTCACAGCGGTTGCAACATTCATGTTGAGCCTGAGTGGTTTGGGCAGCATCCGCTTGTGGAGTTTCCTGCCTGATAATTCGATGAAAATTGCCCTTTCATCTGGTGCAGGTGCCTTGTTATGGGGCGGGTTGTTTTGTCTTTCCCTGCTCGATACCAAAAAACATTCGCCCGTCATCAACAAGTTATTGTTAGGTTCACTTCCTGTGAGCGCCATTCTGGCTTTAAGCCCGTTTGTATTTGAAGCCAGTGCCATTAGCTGGTATTTCTTTGCTTTATCAGGCGTAATTTATTTTCTGACTGTGACTGCTGTTGTAAAAAGCTGGCAAGCCAACGGACATCACCCTGCACGTTTATATTTTCTTGCCTTGCTGTGTTTGCCTGTCGGTTTAGCGATTTATACCGCCAACAGTTATGACCTGTTTCCTTTCCCGATACTGGGATATTTCTCATTCCATATCGCCTTTGCAATTCACCTGTTATTACTGTCTCTGGGTTTGATTGGTCGCACACATAACGACAACAAAGTCAGATACATTGAATTGGGCAAACAGCACCAGAGTATTATTGCCTCACGTCGCGCTGAAGATGAAATGCTCAGCCGCGCCCTGCATGATGGTTTGACAGGTTTGCCTAATCGCCTTGCCTTACAAAAACGCATGCCTGAAATCATTCGTGAAGCAGAAATTTATCAGCAATCGATTGCGATGGTGCTCATCAACCTGAGCCACTTCCACGAAATCAACAATACCCTTGGACATCAAAATGGCGATGAATTATTAAAAATTGTTACTCAACGCCTGGCAGAAGTTGCTGCGCATCTGGAGAACTCGACGGTCATCGACACAGACACCAAAGAACATTGTCTGACCAGTATTGAAGGCGTGACCTATGCCATCGTGTTGTTAGTTGATACCCAACAACAGGTTGAGTTCGCTGCCAAACGTGTGTTAAGCACCATGAAAAAGCATTTTGAATTTCGTGATATGTCCATCGATATTGGAGCACGGCTTGGTGTTGCGCTTTACCCGCAACATGGCAAGGATTTAAACACGCTGATACGCCGTTCTCTGGTGGCGATGGAAAATGCTGATAAAAATGCCACCCATCTCACCATGTATTCCCCTGAACTTGATCCTTACAGCCCACGTCGCCTTGCCTTGATGGGAGAACTGAGTCAGGCGATTGATCAGGACGAACTGTTGTTGTATTTCCAGCCTCAGGTGGATATTGAGGCCAACCGTGTGATTGGTGTAGAAGCACTGACGCGCTGGAAACATCCTGAACATGGTTTTATTCCACCGGACGAATTTATTCCACTGGCTGAAAAAACAGGTTTGACACGCAAACTCACACGATGGGTGCTGGATAAAGCTCTGGCTGAATGTGCCTTCCTGATTAGCCAGAAAATGGAGCTGTCTGTTTCCGTGAATCTGAGCTTCCAGAATTTGCAGGAAGCCAATTTTGAAACACGGGTGCGCAGCCTGATTGCAAAGCATAAAGTGCCACCGAATTTTCTGATGCTGGAACTGACAGAAACGGCGATGATGTACGATCCCGCTCATGCTCAGGAAGTACTTGGCAAACTCCATGATGATGGTATCCGTATATCGATTGATGATTTTGGAACAGGTTATTCCTCGCTTTCCTACATCAAAAAATTGCCACTTGATGAAGTCAAAATCGATAAATCCTTCATCATGGATATGATGAATTACAAAGATGATTCGGTGATTGTCGATACCACCTTGCATATGAGCCATAACCTTGGCTTGCGTGTAGTCGCCGAAGGTGTGGAGAACGAAGCCACCTTGAATGCCTTGAGAGAGTTGGGCTGCGATATTGCCCAAGGCTATTATCTGACTCGCCCACTCAGTGCGAGCGACTTGTTAGCCTGGTTAAAATCCTGCCCCTTTGAAGTCGGTGATCATCGCATTGTTAAACAGGATTTGATTCCTGAACCACCTACGGAAGCGTAACGAATAAAAAAAAGGCTTCAAAATGAAGCCTTTTTTTATTCTGTGTGAAACGAAAGAATTACGCTTCCTTCACGTCCTTCATACTTAATTTGATACGGCCACGATTATCAACATCTTTAACCAGAACCTTGATTTTTTGGCCTTCACTCAAATAGTCACTCACATTTTCGACATGCTCATCGGCAATTTGTGAAACATGAAGCAAACCATCAGTCCCAGGCATAAAAGTCACAAAAGCACCGAAATCAACAATGCGTGCTACAGTTCCTTCATAGACCTTCCCGATTTCCGGCTCTGCAGTAATTTCTGAAATTCTGGCTACCGCAGCTTCTGCAACCGCTTTGGTTTCACCAAACACTTTCACCAGACCGCTGTCGTCCAGATCGATGCTGGCACCAGTTTCTTCAGTCAATGCACGAATGGTCGCACCCCCTTTACCAATCACATCTCTGATTTTTTCAGGATTGATATTCATAGTGAGGTAAGTAGGTGCCTGATCAGACACTTGTTCCCTGGGCGCAGAAATCGACTTCGCCATTTCGCCAAGAATATGGATTCTGCCCTGCTTGGCTTGCTCCAGCGCTTTTTCCATGATTTCTTCGGTAATACCCTGAATCTTGATGTCCATTTGCAGTGCGGTAATACCTGCTGCGGTACCTGCAACCTTGAAATCCATATCGCCCAGATGATCTTCATCACCCAGAATATCTGAAAGCACTGCAAAGCGATCGCCATCTTTAACCAGACCCATCGCAATACCGGCAACGGGGGCTTTAAGCGGTACACCTGCATCCATCAAGGCCATAGATGAACCACAGACTGAAGCCATTGAAGATGAACCATTGGATTCCGTGATTTCAGACACCACACGAATACTGTAGGGAAACTCTTCCAGAGTCGGTAATACTGCCTGCACACCTCGGCGAGCCAAACGGCCATGACCAATCTCGCGACGCTTGGGGCCCAGATTAAATGAGGTTTCACCCACACAAAAAGGCGGGAAGTTGTAATGCAGCATGAAGGGGTCTGTATGATTACCTTCCAGAGCATCAATCGTCTGTGCATCTCTTTGGCTACCCAAGGTGGCAACCACAATCGCTTGCGTTTCACCACGTGTAAACAAAGCCGAACCATGGGTTTTGGCAAGCACATTGGTTTCGGTATGAATATCACGCACCTTGTCATGTGCTCGCCCATCAATACGGGGGGCACCATTGAGCACGTTTTCACGCACTACTTTTTTCTCAATCGAAGACAATGCCGCTTTTACTTCATCGGCGCTCAGGCCGCTTGCCTCAGTTGCATTGGCTGCTACGGCTTCGTTGCGCAAGGCTTCCAGCACACCATAACGCTCCATCTTGTTGCGAATGGTATAAGCTTCGGTAATTCTGTTTTTGTAGCTTGATGAAAGCTGATCTTTCAAAGCGGTGTTGTCTGGCGCTGCCTGCCAGTTCCACTTTTCCTTACTCGCCTCAGCAGCAAACGCTTCTATACCCTGAATGACTGACTGAAATTCCTGATGACCAAACAACACAGCGCCCAACATTTGGTCTTCTGACAATTCTTTGGCTTCAGACTCCACCATCAATACCGCATCTTTGGTACCTGCAACCACCAGATCCAGATTGGATTTTTCCAAATCTGCATAGCCCGGGTTCAAAACATACATACCATCAATAAAACCGACACGCGCTGCACCGAGAGGACCATCAAAAGGAATACCCGAAATTGCCAGCGCCGCAGAAGTACCCACCAGAGATAAAATATCCGGATCGGTTTTCTTGTCGGCTGAAATCACCGTTGCAATCACCTGTACTTCGTTCATGAATCCTTTGGGAAACAAAGGACGAATCGGGCGATCAATTAAACGTGAGGTCAGAGTTTCCTTTTCAGTAGGACGGCCTTCACGTTTGAAATAACCGCCAGGAATTTTTCCTGCTGCGTAAGCTTTTTCCTGATAATTCACAGTCAACGGGAAAAAATCCTGACCTGGCTTTACATCTTTTCTGCCTACCACAGTCACCAATACCGTTGTATCTCCCATGCTCGCCATCACCGCACCAGTGGCCTGACGTGCAATCTTGCCTGTCTCAAGAACGACAGTATTATTTCCAAAACGGATTTCTTTTCTTACATGATTAAACATACTTTTCTTCTCTCTTTCTTCTCTTAAATTGTTTTTTTATTTTTGACTGCCAAAAAAATTTTAATCGGCTTGCCTGATAATTCATTTGGCAAAAATTTTTGGGCATCAAAGAAAAAAGGGTTTTCAACCTGAAAACCCTTTTGAATTCTAGCGTCGTAACTCCAGACGTTTGATGAGTTCCGCGTATCTCTCACCATCCTTTGCCTTCAAATAATCCAGCAATCTTCTACGCTGGTTAACCATGCGAATCAAACCACGACGTGAATGATGGTCATGTTTATGTTCTGCAAAATGGCTTTGAAGATGATTGATTTGTGCAGTCAGCAATGCAACTTGCACTTCAGGAGACCCTGTATCGTTGTTGCCTCTTTTATATTCAGCAACAATTTTAGCTTTGTATTCAGCAGTTAATGACATGTGTGTTTCCTCTAATATGCCTTGATTGAATGAAAGCCAAGCCGCGCATATTTGCAGCCCAAGCTCTTGTTTAAACCCTTCAGATACCACCCTGAAAAGGGCGGCCATCTTAACATAAAGCCTTTAATACTCAAGCTGGTCAGTTTGTCCGTAACAAGCGTTTGGGTTTAATTCCCAAGGTGGAATCCACTTCACCCAAACCTAGGAACTCCTGCTCATTTTCCTGCATGGTTTCATGCTGATAAAGCCGCAGAATTTGCCCTTCCTGAAACACGTGTTCCACATTTGAAAGCACTTTACCTTGCTTAAGCGCAAAAGCCTGCTCAGCAGTGATGTGTAGCTGTGAAAAATTCATCAAGGCAGTATCAATCGGCTGAATCCATTGATCCAAAGCTTCCAGACCTTGCTCGCTTTTAATCTGGCGCAGTTGCAATTCAGTACACATGGTATCGAAATGCCCGATTCTGATTCTGCGCAAGGCTTGCAAATGCGCGCCACAGCCTGTTTTTTTGCCAATATCTTCGGCCAGATTTCTGATATAGGTGCCCTTGCTGCAATGCACATACACCTCAATGATTTGTTGCTGTTCAAATAATTGCCTGTCCGAGGTTAAGTGCAATTCCTGAATAACAATATCACGCGCCTGACGTTCAACTTCCTTACCCTGCCTCGCCAGTTTATACAAAGGCTGGCCATGATGTTTCAAAGCCGAATACATCGAAGGCACTTGTTTAAGCGCACCCGTAAATTCACTTAAAACATCAGAGAAAATATCGAAAGCAAAATCACACGGCTTGTGTTCCACGATTTCGCCTTCGGCATCGCCTGTGGTAGTGCTTTCACCGAATTTAATGCAAGCAAGATACACCTTATCAGCATCAAGCAGATATTGGGAAAATTTGGTGGCTTCACCAAAACAGATGGGCAACAAGCCAGTTGCCAGAGGATCAAGGCTGCCTGTGTGCCCCGCTTTCTGCACATCAAAAAGAATCTTGATATTTTGTAGCGCCTTGTTTGAAGTGATGCCCGATGCTTTATCGAGCAATAACAATCCGCTGATGTCCCTGCCTTTGTTTCGTCTACCCATTATTTTTGTTCAGACAAGGCTTTATCTTTGGCCACCGCATCATCAATCAGGGCAGATACCCGACTACCGCGCCCAATGCTTTCATCAAAATAAAATGCCAGACGCGGCAAACTTCTAACAGAAATCGTACTCGCCAGATGTTTGCGCAGAAAACCCGAAGAAGCTTCCAGCACCTTTCTGGAAGCTTCAATTTTATCCTGCTCAAAAACGGTGAAATAAATTTTTGCGACACTCAGGTCACGACTGACTTCCACCGCAGAAACAGTCACCATGCCCATGCGTGGATCACGCAACTCCATCTGTATCACCACAGAAAGCTCGCGTTTGATTTGTTCAGCTAAACGAGATGGACGGCTCATAGTGTTACAGTGAGCGCGCTATTTCATTCACCTGATAGACTTCAATGCGATCACCTTCCTTGATGTCATTGTAGTTTTTCACGGCAATACCGCATTCCATACCATTTTTAACTTCGCTCACGTCATCCTTGAAGCGACGCAGTGATTCCAGTTCACCCTGATAGATAACCACATCATCACGCAGTACACGAATACGTTTGTTGCGATAAACCGTTCCTTCAATCACCAGACATCCAGCGGCTGCCCCGAATTTCGAGGAGCGGAATACTTCGCGCACTTCCGCTGTACCGGTAATTTCCTCTCTCACCTCAGGTGCCAGCAAGCCCGACATGGCGTTTTTAATATCGTCAATCAATTCATAGATAATGCTGTAATAACGAATATCCACACCTTCTTCTGTGGCAAGTTTTTTGGCACTGTCATCTGCACGCACATTAAAACCAAAAACCACTGCTTTTGAAGTCAAGGCCAGATTGATGTCAGAACTGGTGATACCACCCACACCAGAACCGACAATGTTTACTTTCACTTCATCTGTAGAGAGTTCATGCAACGAAGCAACCAAAGCTTCCAGTGAACCTCTGACATCGGTTTTCAAAACCACATTCACATTAGCTGCTGCCTGACTGCCGATATTATCAAACAGGTTTTCAAGTTTGATCGATTGCTGACGTACCAAACGCGCTTCACGTTTCGATTTTTCACGTTTGTCAGCCACTTCTTTAGCCTTACGTTCATCAGGTACAACCATGAAGCTGTCACCCGCATCCGGTGTACCAGCCAAACCTAATACTTCTACTGGAAGAGAAGGTGTCGCTTCTTCAATTTGTTTGCCAGTGTCATCAATCATCGCACGCACACGACCATAGAAGTGGCCTGCCAACACCATGTCCCCTTTTTTCAAGGTACCTTCCTGCACTAACAAACTGGTAATGGCACCACGCCCCTTACTCAAACGTGATTCAATCACCACACCTTTTGCATTACCTTGCTTAATTGCTTTTAACTCTAACAATTCAGCTTGTAGGGAAATCGCTTCCAGTAATTCGGGAATACCTTCCCCTGTGTGTGCAGAGACAGGAATAAATTGATACTCGCCACCCCACTCTTCAGGAATAACTTCCTTGGTACTCAATTCATTTTTAACCCGATCAAGATCAGCACCAGCTTTATCAATTTTATTCACTGCAATAATCATGGGGACTTTTGCGGCTTTGGCATGATCAATCGCCTCTTCGGTTTGAGGTTTCATACCATCATCAGCAGCCACTACAATAATCACAATATCCGTTGCCTTGGCACCGCGAGCACGCATTGCTGTGAAGGCAGCATGACCTGGTGTATCCAGAAAAGTAATTGCGCCTCTTTCACTTTCCACATGATAGGCACCAATGTGCTGCGTAATGCCACCCGCTTCACCTGCTGCCACCTTGGTTGAACGAATATAATCGAGCAATGAAGTTTTACCGTGATCAACATGACCCATGATTGTAACAACGGGAGCACGCGGAAGCGCCTCACCTTCACTTTGCACCAGCGCTTCAAGCTGGGTTTCCAGAACATCGGAATCCAGAATTTTTACTTTATGACCCAGCTCTTCCACCACCAGCGAAGCTGTTTCCTGATCAAGCACATGATTGACGTTGACCATTACACCCAGCTTCATCAGTTCCTTAACCAGAGCGCCGCCTTTCATGGCAAGTTTTTGCGCCAAAGCACTGACAGCAATCGTCTCGCCTATTTCAATATCCAGCACCTGTGGTGCAACCGGCATTTCAAAACCATGTGCATCATTGAGACTGCTCACCAAAGGTGCATCAGGATTCTTGATTTTTTTCTTGTGCTTCTTGATGGCCTTGTCTTCGGCGCGCAGACTTTCTTCAAAAGCTTCCTGAACCAGTTTGTCACCTGCGATATATTCCTCATCGGAATCGTCAGAAAAATCCCCTCGCCTTTCCAGTTCACTGGCAATGCGCTCGGCTTCTTCCAAAGTTCTGCGTCGCGCTTCTTCATCTGCCTTCTTCCTTCTGGCTTCCTCTTCCCTGCGCTTGGCTGCTTCCGCCTCAGGATCAAGTACCACTTCCTCAACTTTTGGTTTTGCTTTAGCAGGTACCTGACGTTTCTTTACAACTTTGGTGGAGCGCTTGCTTTTAGTTTGGGTTTTACGAATTTTTTCTTCTTCTGCAGCACGTTTTTTCTCTGCTTCTTCTTTTTCATGCGCTTCCTGTTCAGCTTTTCTGGAAGCTTCATCCGCAGCTTGCTTGGCTTCTTTCAGAATTTCTGCCTTGCTTTTCTTGACAGAAGAAGCCGCAGTTTTGGTTTTTACAGATACCGTTTCGCTCTCTTGCTCAGAAGCTGAATCTTCTGTTTTTTTCTTGACGAAAGTTCGCTTCTTGCGCACTTCGACATTCACCAGACCACTACTTTTCGTACTAATCGAACCAGTGGCCGACAAGGTACTGGTCGATTTTTTACTTAAGGTAATTTTTTTAGGTTTGGTATCAACATTTTCAGAGCCATGAGATTTTTTCAGAAAAACCAGCAAGCTCTGCTTTTCCTTATCCGAAACGACTTCATCTTCATTCTTGTGCGACAAGCCCGCGCTCTGCATTTGAGAAAGCAACTTGTCTACAGAAATTCCAACAACTTTTGCCAATTGTTTTACTGTGGTTTCAGCCATATCAGCTTAACGCTCCTACCTTTCAATACATTTATACGAGAGTTCAAATCATAACAACATCACTTAACCCTCTACCTCTTCAAACCAATGTGCACGCGCTTTCATAATCAGCTCGCCTGCCAGTTCTTCCGTCATGCCATCGAGTTGTTCAATTTCCATCAAATCATCGACGGATTGCTCTGCCAAATCCTCACGACATTCCACACCGTTGTTGGCAAGAATGTAAGCCATTTCCCGACTCAAACCTTCCAGCTCTAACAAATCCTGCGCAGGTTCCTTGTCACCAATGCCTTCTTCTTTCACAAGTGCCTTGGTCAACAAGACATCCTCTGCACGGGCACGCAATTCATTCACAACATCTTCATCAAGCCCTTCAATGGCTAACATCTCGTCTTTAGGTACGTAGGCAACTTCTTCGATATTGGTGAAACCTTCCTGAACCAGAAGTACTGCCAGCTCCTCATCGACATCCAGATCCTTAACAAATTTTTCAACATACTTCTGCATTTCCTGTTGTTCTTTGTTACCCGCTTCATCTACCGTCATAATGTTCAGAGTCCAGCCAGTAAGTTCCTGTGCCAAACGAATATTCTGACCACCACGACCAATTGCCAAAGCCAGTTGATCTTCCTGTACAGCGATATCCATCGTCTGCTTTTCTTCATCAACAACAATGGAAGCCACTTCAGCAGGTGCCATCGCGTTAATCACAAATTGCGCTGGATTATCATCCCATAACACAATATCAACACGCTCTCCACCTAACTCACCTGAAACGGCTTGCACACGCGCACCTCGCATACCTACGCAAGCGCCGACGGGATCAATACGCCCATCATTGGTTTTAACCGCAATTTTTGCCCGTGAACCTGGATCACGGGCAGCGGCCTTGATTTCAATCACTTCTTCACCAATTTCCGGCACTTCAATTTTAAATACTTCAATCAACATTTCAGGGCAGGTTCTGCTCATCACCAGTTGCGGACCGCGAGCTTCCGGTTCAACTGCAACCAGTATGCCGCGCACACGATCATTGATACGAACCATTTCCCTAGGAATCATGTGGTTACGTGCAATGACACCTTCAGCATTACCGCCCAAATCAATTATGATGGAATCACGTGTCACTTTCTTGACACTGCCATTGAGTATTTCGCCAATACGATCACGATACTCCTCAACCACTTGCGCACGTTCTGCTTCTCGCACCTTCTGAACGATAACCTGCTTCGCTGCCTGAGCGGCAATACGTCCAAATTCAACCGAATCAACTTTTTCTTCGATGTAACCACCAATTTCGGCATTGGCATCAATGGTTTTGGCCTGCTCCAATAAAATCTCTACCCCTTCAAGCTCGATTTCATCTTCACTGCCAACTACCAGATAAGTTCTGAAGGTTTCGTAATTACCTGTTTTCCTATCGATAGAAACACGAAATTCAGCTTCCTCTGCATATTTTTTCTTGGTAGCAGAGGCTAAAGCCAATTCCATTGCTTCAAAAATAATTTCTTCGGAAACCCCTTTCTCATTGGAAACCGCTTCAACCACCAAAAGTATTTCTTTACTCATTGTTATTTCCACTCATGTTTAAGACACTATTTTGGGTAAACTACTACCAGCTACCAGCTAACATCTCCAAGCACATTAGCTTTATCGATATTCAGAAAATCAATTTCGATTTCCTGTCCTTCTACTGCAATTCGAATACTGTTTTTTACTTCATCAACTGCCAGTAAATGTGCGCGAAATTTTTTACGTTTCTGTTCAGCAAAATCGACGTTGTGGTTCAGTTTCAACTTCACTTCCTGACCGATATAAGCACCATACTGCTGAAGCTTGAATAAAGAGCGATCCAAACCTGGTGAAGACACTTCCAGAGTGTATTTCCCTGAAATAGGGTCTTCCACATCCAGCACGGTGCTGAGCTGCCTGCTCACTTTCGCACAATCTTCAACACCCACACCTGAAGCCGAATCAATAAACACCCTGAGCACGGCATGATTGTTTTGTGCAATATACTGCAAACCCCACAGCTCCAACCCGAAAGCTTGCACCACTGGCTCTATCAATTCCTCAAGGACTTGTTGCTTAACAGAAACCGACATAACCCGACTCAACCATTGTTTTGTTACAAACAATTCTTCAAAAACAGTTTTCTTTTCACAAATAAAAAGTGGGCATTACGCCCACTAACAAAAAGCCCCTAAAGAGGGGCTTCCGAAATCTATGTCCCAACTGATACTTTGGCCTCGGCCATCGTAAACTAAAGTTGGTAGCGGGGGCAGGATTTGAACCTACGACCTTCGGGTTATGAGCCCGACGAGCTACCGGGCTGCTCCACCCCGCACTTGAGAGGCGGCGAATATAGGGAGTAAGCCCATGAAAGTCAAGTTAAAACGGCATTCATCGAATGCCTGAACCTGGTGCCGAAGGGGGGATTTGAACCCCCACGAGCAAGCTCACCACCCCCTCAAGATGGCGTGTCTACCAATTCCACCACTTCGGCTTATGTATACTTATTCCACAGCTTCTGCTGGTAAATCATCATCCACAGGGTTAATGGTTATGCGAGGTTCTGTCGCTGAACGGCTTTCGATTGTTTCTTCCGCTGGAAGAATCAGTACCCGATCAGCAGTTGAATGACGATTCCAGTAAGCCAACACCAGACTGGTCACAAAAAACAAGGAAACCAGGCCGACTGTCACTTTGGTAAGCAATGGCGTAGAGCCTGCTGTTCCTAGCAAAGATTGCTGGGAACCTCCTCCGAAAGCGGCACCACCATCTGCACTACTGCGTTGCAAAAGAATCACTACAACAATCACTACTGCGGTAACCACATGAATAATCAATATCGCCTTATCCACTTTAAACCACCTTACATATTTCAATAAAACTTTCAGCTCGCAGCGATGCTCCGCCAATCAAGCCACCATCAATATCTTCTTGCTCAAACAAAGCCTGAGCATTTTTTTCGTTCACACTGCCGCCATAAATAATACGAAGTGATGCGGCAACTTTTGCATCCCTGTCTGCAATATAACTGCGCAGTGTTTGATGCACTGCCTGCGCCTGTTCAGGGCTAGCTGTAAGACCTGTGCCAATCGCCCACACTGGTTCATAGGCCAAAACACAATTTTTCAGAGCGGCTACACCTGCTTCATCAATCACAGCTTGGAGTTGGTCTAACACGACTGCTTCCGTTTGCCCTGCTTCACGTTGCTCCAGTGTTTCACCAACACACAAAATAGGTTGTATGTTGTGTGCCTGAAGCAGGAAAAACTTTTTGGCAATTGTTTGATTGTTCTCAGCAAACAACTGCCGACGTTCTGAATGTCCCACCAGCGCATACATACAGGAAAAATCTGCCAACATGGCTGCTGAAATTTCACCTGTGCAAGCACCTTGCTCATATTCGCTGACATTCTGCGCTGCCAACAACAAGGGGCTTCCATCAAGCAAACCAGCGACTTGCTGTAGATACGCGAAGGGCACACAAACAACAATATCAACTGAGTGAACAGTGTCCAATCTGGAGCGGATACCTTGAATCAAAGCTTTATTCAGAGCTTTGTTGCCATTCATTTTCCAATTCGCGGCAATCAGGTAGCGCCTCATGGTGAATACTCCTGTGTCAATTACTCAGTGCAGTGCCATGCACGAAAGCGGCGGCAATCTTAACTGAACTGACTTTCAAAGCCAATGATTGCGGATAACATCGGCAATACTCTGCGCATGCGCCTGAACAATTTCCAGTTCTTCACCTTCAACCATTACCCGAATCAATGGCTCTGTTCCTGAGGGGCGCAAAAGCACTCGTCCTGTATCACCAAGATGATTTTCAACTTCCTGAACGATGTGTTTCACCGCAGCTGAATTTAATAAATCACTTACCTTGCCATTTCCAAGAGGCACGTTAATCAGGGTTTGAGGCATTTTTGTTAAATCTTTACACAGCTCTGAAAGCGTGCCGCGACTGTCTCTCAAGGCATAAAGCACTTGCAGCGCCGAAATAATGCCATCACCCGTCGTGGTTTTATCCAGACATAAAATGTGGCCTGAAGATTCACCGCCCAATAACCATTTGCGCTGGCTGAGTTCTTCCATAACAAAACGATCACCCACCTGTGAGCGAACAAACTCAAGTCCCATTTTTTTAATCGCCAATTCCAGACCCAGATTACTCATCGCCGTTCCCACCACGCCGCCTTCCATGGTGCCCAGTTTTTTTCGATGGCGAGCGATGATGTAGAGAATGTCATCACCATCTACCAGGTTACCTTTTTCATCAACGAAGACCAGTCGATCACCATCACCATCAAAACCGATACCAAAATCAGCTTTGTGTTGCAGCACGGTCTTTTGCAAAAGTTCGGGGTTGGTAGAACCACAACCATCATTGATGTTGAAGCCATCAGGGCTGACACCTATGGCAATCACTTGTGCGCCCAGCTCATCAAAAACATCTGGCGCAATGTCATAGGTTGCTCCATGAGCGCAATCAACCACAATTTTGTAATCTGAAAAATCTCTTGCCTCAAAAGGCAAGGTACTTTTACAAAACTCAATGTAACGACCACGCGCACCAACAATGCGCCTCACCTTTCCCAGATCAAAACTTGGCAAGGTTTCCATTTCTTCATCAAGTTTTTCTTCAATCGCGATCTCAAGTTCGTCGGGTAGTTTTGTGCCAGATTTTGAAAAGAATTTAATGCCGTTATCATGATAAGGGTTATGCGAAGCGCTGATAACAATTCCAGCTTGTCCATGAAATGTTCTTGTTAAATAGGCAATCGCTGGAGTGGGCATTGGCCCCAACAAACGCACGTTGGCACCTGCTGCGGACAGCCCAGCTTCCAGCGCAGACTCAAACATATAGCCTGAAATACGCGTATCCTTGCCAATTAAAATTTTTGCGGGTTTACTGCCTCGTTCCTGCGCAAAAACACGTCCGGCAGCCCAACCCAGTTTCAATACAAACCCCGGATTGATATTTCCTTTGCCTACCAATCCGCGAATACCATCTGTTCCGAAATATTTTCTTTTACTCATTGTGAATCCTCGTTCATCACTGCCCATGTCATATCAATCACATCACGACTCGCAGCAACATCGTGTACTCTAATTATGCTCGCACCCTTCTGAACAGCCAGACTCACCGTCGCGAGACTGCCAAATAATCTGTCTTGCACATCTTTTTTCAGGGTCATACCTATCATACTTTTTCGGGAAGTTCCTGAAAGCACCGGAAAACCCAGCCCGGTAAAATAATCGAGCCGATTCAGGAGTCGTAAATTATGTTGCAAGGTTTTTCCAAAACCAAATCCCGGATCAAGAATAAGCCTGCTTGTATGAATACCTGCTTGCTCACATTGCCTCACTCTATCCAGTAAAAATAATTTTACTTCTTGCAGAATGTCGTCGTATTGAGGTTTTTCTTGCATGGATTGAGGCTGCCCCAGCATGTGCATCAGGCAAACTCTGCAATCACTTTGTGCCAGAAAATCAAGACTGTTCAATTTTTGTAAGGCTCTGACATCATTGATGATGTCAACCTGCAAACCCAGAGCAAGGCGCATCACGGTTTCGCTACTGGTATCTACCGAAAGTTTGATGGGGAATTGCTGTTTGATGGCTTCAAGTATCGGCAGCACCCGATTGATTTCTTCCTGCTCACTAACCGCTTGTGCACCGGGACGTGTAGATTCGCCACCCAAGTCAATAATATCTGCGCCTTCCTTAATCAGTTGCTCGCAACGCCTGAGTGCCGAATCCAGATGATTGAATTTCCCACCATCAGAAAACGAATCCGGTGTCAGATTCAAAATAGCCATCAACTGAGGCGGGAATGTAAAAGTATTGAGCAACATGAAAAGTATTCACATCTTTGCGATGCTTATACCTCGTTTGCGGGGCCTCCTACTTCACGACCACCTTGAGCACCACGCTCTTCCTTCTTGCTTACAGAATCCGCTTTCATACCTGAATTAGAACCCTTACCGCTGTCATTCCAGTCTTTAGGGTCTCGCACGGCTACTCTCGCCATTAAATCATCAATCTGCGTGGCATCGATGGTTTCATATTTCATCAGGGCATCTTTCATGGCGTGAAGAATATCGACATTCTCTTCAAGAATTTTTTTCGCTTTCGCATAAGCAGTATCGATAATTTTTCTCACTTCACCGTCGATGGCTTCCGCAGTTTTGGCAGAAACATTTTTGGTCTGGGTGACTGACTTTCCTAAAAAGACTTCACCTTCTTCTTCCTCATAACTCAAAGGCCCCATTTTTTCTGAAAGCCCCCACTTGGTCACCATGTTACGCGCCATCAGGGTTGCGCGTTGAATATCGTTTGAAGCACCTGTGGTGACACCATCGAAACCCAAAGTCATTTCTTCGGCAATGCGACCACCAAACAGGCTCGAAATCTGACCTTCCAACTGGCGCTTGGAAATACTGTATTTATCTTCTTCCGGTAAATACATGGTGACACCCAAGGCTCTACCGCGAGGAATAATGCTCACCTTGTAAACCGGATCATGTTCAGGCACCAAACGCCCGACAATCGCATGCCCCGCTTCGTGATACGCCGTGTTTTCTTTTTCCTTTTCAGACATCACCATGGTTTTACGTTCTGCACCCATGAGAATTTTGTCCTTGGCCTTTTCAAACTCATACATTTCAACAATGCGTTTATTCTGGCGCGCAGAAAACAGTGCAGCTTCGTTGACCAGATTGGCAAGATCTGCGCCTGAAAAACCTGGCGTTGCGCGCGCAAGCACGGTTGCATCAACATCATCACCAAGAGGAACAGTGCGCATGTGTACGCGCAGGATTTGCTCTCTGCCTCTAACATCAGGCAATGGCACAGTCACCTGCCTGTCAAAACGCCCAGGGCGTAACAAGGCAGCATCAAGGACATCAGGGCGGTTGGTTGCGGCAATCACAATCACACCATCGTTAGGATCAAAGCCGTCCATTTCTACCAGCAACTGGTTCAGGGTTTGTTCACGCTCATCATGCCCGCCACCAAGCCCTGCGCCACGCGAGCGACCCACTGCATCAATTTCGTCGATAAAAATAATACAGGGCGCCTGTTTTTTTGCTTGCTCAAACATATCGCGAACGCGCGATGCACCCACACCCACAAACATTTCTACAAAGTCTGAACCTGAAATGGCAAAGAAAGGAACCTTCGCTTCACCCGCTATGGCTTTGGCGAGCAAGGTCTTACCCGTACCTGGCGAACCCACCATCAATACACCACGCGGAATTTTTCCACCCAGACGCTGGAATTTCCCGGGATCTTTTAAAAATTCGACGATTTCCTGCACGTCTTCCTTGGCTTCTTCAACACCCGCAACATCCGCAAAAGTGGTTTTGATTTGATCTTCACTCAAGAGTCTGGCCTTGCTTTTGCCAAAGCTCATCGGGCCACCACGACCACCCATGCCACCTTGCATCTGGCGCATGAAGAAACTGAAAATCAGAACAATCAAAAGAATTGGAAAAGCCGCAATAAAAAGCTGCATCAACAAGCCGCGTTGCTCAGGCGCCTTGCCTTTGACATTGACGCGGTTATCACGCAAATCAGGCATCAAATCCAGATCGGTAATGCCCGGGGGAATCACTACTTTGAAATCACTGCCATTGATGGTTTTACCCTGAATGCTTTGGCCATCTATAACAACTTCACTGATGCGACCATTGCGCACTTCATTCACAAACACGGAATAACCCAGTTCATTTTCAGTGCCGCGTGTATTGAAGTTACTGAATACCGACACCAACACGATAGCAATAACAGACCATAAAACCAGATTCTTGAGTGTGTCGTTCATACTGCCCTCTTAAAATAAAAACCGCTTGTTCAATACTACACTGCGCCTTGGCAGACTGACCAGCGCCAACTGTTTTATGCCAGCGTTTCTTTCGTCCGCCCTTGCGCCAGATAATAAATTTCTCTGGAACGTGGTCGTGAAGATTTTGGTTTGCGAATCAATACCTTGGAAAAGGATTGTCGTAATGCCTGTTCAAATTCAATCTGCCCCTTGCCCTGAAACACCTTGATCAGCAAGTGCCCACCCGCTTTAAGATGCTGCTGCGCAAAAGCCAGTGCCAGTTCGCACAGATTCATTGCCTGATATTGATCCACCACCGCATTGCCTGTGATATTGGGGGACATATCACAAATTACAAGGTCGACGGCCTTTTCGCCCAAACGCTCGCTCAGGCTTTGGCAAACCTCATCGGAATTAAAATCGCCCTGCAGGAAATCAACGCCGGGCAGATAATCCATTGGCAGAATATCCGAAGCAATGATGCAGCCTTGTGCGCCCACCCATTCCACCGCCAGTTGCGACCAGCCCCCAGGCGCAGCGCCCAAATCCACCACCGTCATGCCCTGTTTAATCAGCTTATCCTTTTCCTGAATTTCCTTGAGCTTGAACGCCGCACGCGAACGATAGCCCAGCCGTCTGGCCTCCTGAACATAATAATCCTGCTCATGTTCTTTCAACCATGCCTTGCTGCTTTTGGAATGCTTACCTTGTTTGCTCATGGATAAACTGGCTTATACCCGACCTGTTAGTTAGAATTGCCGCCCTTTTCGCAGCCTTTCAAGCACTTTTTCACACATGTCTTCCAAACCCGAACCAGCACTTGGCGCCACACAAAAAAAACATTTTCGCACCATCGGCCATCAACTCAATCCTGTAGTCACGATAGGCGATAAAGGTTTGAATGAAAATATAGAAAAAGAATTGAACCGCGCTCTGGAAGATCACGAACTGATTAAAGTGAAATTGCCTGCTGGTAATAAAGCATTCAAAACTGAACTGATTCAGACAATTTGTGCTGCAACGGCGAGTGAAGAAGTTCAGCAAATCGGCAAAATTGTTTTGCTGTATCGTGCTGCACGCAAACCCAGCCCGAAACTTTCAAACCTGTTACGCTTTAGCGGAAAAAAAACCGATTAAAGTTCGTGACGCACGCCGTCGATTTCATATTCGACACTGCCGCCAGGCGTTTCCACCAGCGCAATATCGCCCACTTCTTTACCAATCAATGCACGCGCAATCGGTGAACCTGCAAAAATCAGATTGGCTTTAATGTCGGCTTCATCTTCACCAACAATTTTATAGGTTTTGCGTTCGTCGTTATCGAGATTGATGATGTCTACCGTTACACCAAAAATCACCTTGCCCCTGTTTTCAATTTTGGAAACATCAATCACCTGTGCATTACTCAGTTTGGCTTCGATTTCCTGAATGCGACCTTCGGCAAAACTCTGCTGCTCACGCGCAGCGTGATATTCCGCATTTTCTTTTAAATCCCCATGCGCACGCGCTTCGGCGATGGCTTCGATAATGCGCGGACGCTCAATGGTTTTTAAGCGATGCAATTCTTCTTTCAGTTTTTTTTCCCCGACAACCGTCATGGGGACTTTATTCAATCCACTCATAATTAACTCACGTTATTTTTGAATTTACAGTGCAATATCCTGTAGTTTACGCACACGCAGCGGCGTTGCTCTTTTTTCTTTCAAAGCCATGCAAATTGCCTGACCACCCGCAATGGTAGTGGTATAGCACACCTTGTGCTGAAGTGCATTACGACGAATCGTAAATGAATCCTTGATGGCTTGTGAACCGTCTGTGGTATTGATAATTAAATCAATTTCTTCATTTTTTAACATATCGACAATATGTGGGCGGCCTTCCATCACCTTGTTCACGTATTGCACTTCAAGGCCTGCATCTTCAATCACCTTTGCAGTGCCCTTGGTGGCAGTCAGGTTAAAACCCAATTCGGCAAGATGTCTGGCGATTGCAGGAATTTCCTTTTTGTCTCCATCACGCACACTGATAAACACCGTGCCTTTTTCAGGAAGTATTTCCCCTGCGGCCAACTCAGCTTTGCCAAAAGCTTCTGCAAAGTTTTCGCCCACGCCCATCACTTCACCTGTCGATTTCATTTCAGGCCCAAGAATAGGGTCTACTCCAGGAAATTTGTTAAATGGAAACACCGATTCCTTAACATTAAACAGCACAGGAATAATTTCTTTTTCAAAGCCTTGTTGCTTGAGGCTTTTGCCTGCCATACACAAGGCAGCAATTTTTGCGAGCGAATGGCCAATACATTTTGAAACAAAAGGTACAGTACGCGCAGCACGCGGGTTCACTTCCAGCACAAAAATATCATTGCCTTTAATAGCAAATTGCACGTTCATCAAACCAATCACGCCCAATTCCAAAGCCATTGCTTTGGTTTGCTCGCGCATACGATCCTGAATGTCCTTACTCAAATTATAAGGTGGCAAGGAGCACGCCGAATCACCCGAATGCACACCTGCCTGCTCGATGTGCTGCATGATGCCGCCGATAACAACTTGCTCACCGTCACAAATGGCATCGACATCGACTTCAATCGCATCGTCAAGAAAACGATCCAATAACACAGGAGACTCATGGGACACTTTAACAGCCGTATCAAAGTATTCACGTAATTCGGCTTCGTTGGCGACAATTTCCATCGCACGTCCACCCAGTACATACGAAGGGCGCACCACCAGTGGATAACCGATTTCTTCAGCTTTCTTCACCCCCTCTTCAATACTTCTGGCGGTACGATTCGGAGGCTGTTTTAGATTGAGTTTCTCAACCAGTTTCTGGAAACGCTCACGATCTTCTGCACAATCAATCGCATCAGGACTTGTACCAATAATCGGTACACCATGTGCTTCCAGCGCTTTGGCCAATTTCAACGGTGTTTGCCCACCATATTGCACAATCACACCTTTGGGTTGCTCGATTTCGACAATCTCCAAAACATCTTCCAGCGTAATCGGTTCGAAATACAAACGGTCGGAAGTATCAAAATCAGTCGAGACCGTTTCAGGATTACAGTTCACCATAATGGTTTCATAGCCTGCTTCACGCAGTGCCAACGCTGCATGAACACAGCAATAATCAAACTCAATGCCCTGACCAATGCGATTGGGGCCACCCCCCAACACCATGAATTTTTCGCGCTGGCTCACCGCTGCTTCGCATTCTTCGTCGTAGGTGGAATACATATAGGCCGTCGCCGTCGCAAATTCCGCAGCACAGGTATCAACGCGCTTGTAAACCGGTTTTACTCCAAGCTGCTTGCGCCTGGCTCTGACAGCAGCTTCGGTTTCCGACAACAGGAAAGCCAAACGCTGATCAGAAAAACCTTTACGTTTTAGCGCAAACAGCGTGGGTTTATCGAGTTGTGCGAGCGTGCTTGCCTGAATCCTGCTTTCCTCTTGCACCAAATCCTCGATTTCAGCGAGAAACCAGGGGTCGATACCTGAAAGCGCGTAAATCTCGTCCATCGGCAAACCTGCTCTAAACGCATCAGCAACATACCAGGGGCGCTCTGCCTTGGGTGTTTTTAACTCCGCGCGAATAATACCCAGTTGTTTCTCACCCAGCTCACCCTCGAAGCGGGATTCCAGCCCCATGCTGCCTGTTTCCAAACCGCGTAGTGCTTTCTGAAACGACTCCTGAAAACAACGGCCAATCGCCATCACCTCACCCACCGATTTCATCTGCGTGGTCAGGTTAGGGTCAGCCTCGGGGAATTTCTCGAAATTAAAACGGGGAATCTTGGTGACCACATAATCAATGGAAGGCTCAAAAGAAGCGGGAGTCGCACCACCCGTAATATCGTTTTGCAATTCATCAAGCGTAAAACCGATTGCCAGCTTGGCAGCTACCTTGGCAATGGGAAAACCCGTTGCCTTTGAAGCCAGTGCCGAAGAGCGCGACACCCTTGGGTTCATTTCAATCACCACCATGCGGCCGGTTTTTGGATCCATGCCGAACTGCACATTCGAGCCTCCAGTTTCCACACCAATTTCACGTAACACCGCCAAAGAAGCATTACGCATAATCTGGTATTCCTTGTCGGTGAGTGTTTGCGCAGGCGCAACGGTAATTGAATCACCCGTATGCACACCCATGGCATCGAAGTTTTCGATGGAACAAATGATGATGCAGTTGTCTTTTTTATCGCGCACCACTTCCATTTCAAATTCTTTCCAGCCAATGAGCGACTCATCAATTAACAACTCATTGGTAGGGGACAAATCCAGCCCGCGCTTGCAAATGGTGATGTACTCTTCACGGTTATACGCAATGCCGCCGCCACTGCCGCCCATGGTAAAAGAAGGGCGAATAATTGCGGGGTATCCTACGGTATCAAGCACCTGCAAGGCTTCTTCAAGACTGTGCGCAATCAAGGAGCGCGGTGTTTCCAAACCGATGCGCTTCATGGCCTTGTCGAACAACTGACGATCTTCCGCCATATCAATCGCTTCTTTTTTCGCGCCAATCATTTCGACATTGTATTTATCGAGCACACCATGACGTGCCAAATCCAGCGCACAGTTCAACGCGGTTTGGCCGCCCATAGTAGGCAAAATTGCATCGGGCTTTTCTTTCTCGATAATTTTTTCAACCACCTTCCATTGAATCGGTTCTACATAAGTAGCATCGGCCATCGAAGGGTCGGTCATAATGGTGGCGGGATTGGAATTCACCAGAATTACGCGAATGCCTTCTTCCTTCAGTGCCTTACAAGCCTGCGCACCCGAATAATCGAATTCACATGCCTGCCCAATCACAATGGGGCCTGCTCCGAGAATGAGTACGCTATGAATGTCTTGTCGCTTCGGCATGGAATTTTCTCAATCAGGACTTGGCTTGTTGCATGAGTTCTATGAAGTGGTCGAACAGCGGTGCTGCATCGTGTGGCCCCGGGCTGGCTTCAGGGTGTCCCTGAAAGCTGAATGCAGGTACATCGGTGCGCTCGATACCCTGTAACGAGCCATCGAACAGGGAGCGATGCGTTACCTGTAAATTGGCAGGAAGTGAGGCTTCCGCCACTGCAAAACCGTGATTCTGGCTGGTAATCAGTACGGTTTTGTCGAGTGTGTTTTCTACAGGGTGATTGGCACCGTGATGGCCGAATTTCATTTTTTCGGTCAAGGCACCACTGGCCAGTGCAAGAATCTGATGCCCAAGACAAATGCCAAACACAGGAATGCCTGCTGCAATAATCTCTTTCACCGCCTGAATGGCATAATCACACGGCTCAGGGTCGCCCGGGCCATTGGACAGAAACACACCATCAGGCTTTAGCGCCAGCACTTTTGCGGCAGGTGTTTGTGCAGGTACTACCGTTAATTCGCAGGCGCGATCAACCAGCATGCGCAGAATATTGCGCTTCACACCAAAATCGTAAGCCACCACTTTAAACTGGTTGGCGGAAGATTTGCTGTAACCCGTTTCCAGTTGCCAGCTTCCTTCAGTCCAGTGGTAAGCATCTTGCACACTGACCACTTTCGCCAAATCAAGACCTTTCAGCGAATCTGCCTGTTTCGCCAAAGCGAGCGCCAGATTTTCATCGACTGCCGCGTGTTCATTATCTGCGGTGAGAATACAGCCGCGTTGCGCACCTTTTTCTCTCAGAATGCGTGTGAGCCTGCGTGTATCAATTCCTGCAATCGCAACTACCTGATGGCGCTTGAGATAGGCAGGCAAACTTTCCTGCAAGCGCCACGAAGAAGCCAGCTTGGGTAAATCACGAATTACCAGACCTGCGCTCCACACTTGCGCAGATTCTTCGTCTTCTTCGTTACAGCCCGTGTTGCCGATGTGAGGATAGGTGAGCGTTACGATTTGTTTTGCATAGGAAGGGTCGGTAAGAATTTCCTGATAGCCTGTCATGGCGGTATTAAAAACAACTTCACCTGAAGCCTGACCGCAAACACCAATGGCTTGCCCGCGAAACACACTACCGTCTTCAAGCGCGAGCACGGCTGGAATATTCAAGTGACCCTCCGAAATGCCTAAGGCAAGTTTTACAAGCTGTGACACACCCTTGTGCTAATCAGGGATTATCGGGTGTAGAAAGAAAAAAGCGCTAAAAAATCGGCTTTTTGGTTGGACGGCGATTGTAATGGAGACAGGGCAAACTGTCATCATTGAAAGGGGATTTAGGCGGCGCATAAGTGACCGAGAAACCCTGATTAACTTCCTTGTTCATATCTGAGCATCAGACAAACAGGGGATAATCTGTACTGATGTAACAAACGAAAAATACCTCAGAATTTCTCTGACACCTTTAAATTAGAATTTTTTGGCAAGACCAATATTAAAACCAGTATAGTCGTAGTCAGATTCACTGATATACAGAATATATTCGCCAGATATGTATAAATCATTTGCAATCGCTACTTCGACACCGAAACCGTAAGAAAGACCACTATCATCATCAGACATGGTTCCTCCTGGGACAGACATTTCGAGTTTGCCTTGTGAAAAACCAAGCAAGCCATATAAATTTGCTGAATCCGACAGTGGCAAATCGCCCTTAATAAAAACCGACATTGCATTTTTCAGTTTTAAATCCGCATCGGTTCCAGAAATCGTATCTGAACCACTTCCGAATAATAAATGCCCTTCGATGGCAACATTGTCAGCAAGGTATTTTGTTGCTTCGAGTTTAATGGCATTCGGATTTGCCTTGAAACCAGACCCCCCGTCGTATGTACCCAAATGGTAGCCCATACCCAATGTCATGCCTTCTGCATACACAGACATTGAGCTAATCCCTACTATGGATATAAACAGCAGCTGTAAAATGAATTTCATTATTATGTACTCCTTTGTTATATGTTATTAGGTGGGTTTCAGAAAAGTCATTCGCCCGTTTCCATTTCAGAACAGGGATTTTCCGTTAACTGGAAAACCATTTATCCTGAAATGGGATATTCTAGAATAGGATATATCTTGCGGGAATGTCAAAACATTCATGGACATCCCGACAACAAACACTCCAGCAATTACTGCGGCAAATCCGCAAGGATAAAGGACTGACCCAGACAGAACTGGCGGAAAAGCTGAACTCTCCACAGAGTTTTGTCAGCAAGTACGAGTCGGGGGAAAGACGGCTGGATATTCTGGAAGTGCAGGACATCTGCACGGCATGCGGCATAACTCTGGAAGAGTTTGCCCGTCAGTTAAAAAGTTAAGCTAGCGAAGTAAAAGGCAATCAGGTTGGTTTATCAATAAATCAGGCAAACCCCAACACATCTTGCATATCATACAAACCAGCATTTTTATTATCTAACCAAAGTGCCGCACGGACTGCACCACGCGCAAAGGTCATACGGCTGCTGGCCTTATGGGTGATTTCGAGAATTTCGCCTTCGGCTGCAAACATCACGGTGTGATCGCCGACAATATCGCCTGCACGAATAGTCTCAAAACCAATAGTCTTTCTGGCTCTGGGGCCTTCCTTGCCTTCACGCCCGTAAACCGCACATTCCTTTAAATCCCTGCCCAAGGCATTGGCAATCACTTCCCCCATGCGCAAGGCAGTGCCCGAAGGTGCATCGACCTTGTGGCGATGGTGGGCTTCTATGATTTCAATATCGACATCATCACCCAGCACTTTTGCAGCCAGTTCTAACAATTTCAGGCTCAGGTTCACACCCACACTCATGTTCGGTGCAAACATAATTGCAGTTTGCTGTGCGTATTTGGCCAGCTCGGCTTTTTGCGCCTCACTCAAGCCCGTGGTTCCTGCAACCAGTTTTTTACCATGTGCTGCACAGAATTTTGCGTTAGCCAGTGTCGCTTCGGGCGCAGTGAAATCAATCAGCACGTCAAAATCATTTTTAACCGCTTCCAGCGAATCACGAATTGCAACACCAAAAGTACCCAGCCCTGCCAACTCGCCTGCATCTTTGCCAATAAAAGCATTACCAGGCTGTTCGATGGCAGCACTCACTTGAGCACCTTCCGCCTGATGAACGGCTTCGAGCAAGGTTCTGCCCATACGCCCTGCGGCACCCGTAATTGCAATCTTGGTCATTTGAATTTCCTGTTTTGTTTTAAAAAAAGAAAGGAGTCTAAATCAAACAGGCAAGCCTAGTCGAAAAAGCTTTTAACCGATTCAAACCACGAACTTTTCTGTGGTGAATGTTTATTGCCACCGCTATCCAGTGAAGCCTGAAATTTTTCCAGCAATTCTTTTTGTTCCTTGCTGAGATTCACGGGCGTTTCTACATTCACCTTGCACAGTAAATCGCCTTGTGAACCACCACGCACAGGTGCCACGCCCTTGCCACGAATACGAAATAGTTTGCCTGTTTGGGTTTCTGCGGGAATTTTGAGTTTTACCCTGCCATCGAGTGTGGGCACTTCGATTTCACCCCCAAGGGTTAGCTCGGCAAAGCTAATCGGCACTTCACAATACAAGTGCTTGCCTTCGCGCTGAAACACCTTGTGTTCGCGCACTGCAACCTGCACATACAAATCCCCAGCCGGGCTACCCTGATGCCCCGCTTCGCCTTCACCCGCCAAACGAATACGATCGCCTGTATCGACACCCGCAGGAATTTTCACCGACAGTTTTTTGTGTTTTTCCTTACGGCCTTGGCCAGAACAATCGGGGCAAGGGTCTTTGATGGTTTTACCTGAACCTCGGCAATGCGGGCAGGTTTGTTGTACCGAAAAGAAACCCTGCTGCATACGCACCTGCCCCACACCGCCACAAGTAGCACAGGAAACAGACGAGGTACCTTTTTTGGCGCCACTACCTTCACAGGTTTCACACGCTGCAAGTGTGGGCACGCTGATTTGAACTTCGGTGCCGCGTACCGCTTCTTCAAGACTCAGTTCAAGCGTGTAGCGCAAATCAGAACCGCGACTTGGACGACGCGCACCACCACGGCCACCACCAAAAATATCGCCGAATACATCACCAAAAATATCGCCGAAATCGGCACCGCCGCCGCCAAAACCACCTTGTGCCTGTGGATCAACCCCTGCATGACCAAAGCGATCATAAGCCTGTTTTTTCTGCTCATCAGACAGAATGTCGTAAGCGCGTTGTACTTCCTTGAATTTGGCTTCTGCTTCCGCATCGTCAGGATTGCGGTCAGGGTGATACTTCATCGCCATGCGTCGATAGGCTTTTTTAATGTCCTGCGCACTGGCTCCTTTTTGCACGCCCAGCACTTCGTAGAAATCTCTTTGCGACATGGCTAATCCATTTGTTATTTATTTTTCTTGAATTTTTTACAAACAAATAACGCGGGCTAACCCGCGTTATCTATAGATTATTTGCCGTCTTTGATTTCCTCAAATTCCGCATCGACTGCATCATTTGCGCCACTATTCTCGGCACCACCTGCCTGAGTAGCGCCAGCTCCTGCCGCAGCCGCTTGCTCTGCATACAGTTTCTGAGCCAGATTGCCACTTGCTTCTGTAAGTGCTGTGGTTTTCGCTTCAATCGCTTCTTTATCATTGCCTTTCAAAACAGCTTCCAGTTCGGAACAAGCAGTTTCAATCGCAGTTTTTTCTTCAGCGGTTGCCTTGTCACCTGCTTCTTCAAGGGTTTTGCGCGTTGCATGCAACATCGCTTCACCCTGATTTCGCGCACCGACCAAAGCTTCAAATTTTCGATCTTCCTCGGCATTGGCTTCAGCATCTTTAATCATTTTTTCAATTTCTGCATCTGAAAGACCTGAAGACGCTTTAATCACAATACTTTGCTGTTTGCCAGTGGCCTTGTCTTTTGCAGACACATTGAGGATACCGTTGGCATCAATATCAAAGCTCACTTCAATTTGAGGCACGCCACGACGTGCAGGTGGAATATCCGCCAAATCAAAACGACCCAGCGATTTATTACCTGCCGCTTGTTTTCGCTCACCTTGCAGCACATGCACGGTTACCGCAGTCTGATTATCGTCAGCGGTTGAGAACACTTGTGAAGCCTTGGTTGGAATGGTGGTGTTCTTCTCAATTAACGGAGTCATCACGCCACCCATGGTTTCGATACCCAGAGTTAATGGTGTGACATCTAACAACAACACGTCTTTGACATCACCCGAAAGCACGGCTGCCTGAATCGCTGCACCCATCGCAACCGCTTCATCGGGGTTCACATCACGACGAGGTTCCTTGCCAAAAAATTCCTGCACTTTCTTTTGCACCAGTGGCATACGGGTTTGACCACCGACCAGAATCACATCGTTGATTTCAGAAGTGCTCAAGCCTGCATCTTTCAAAGCCACCTTGCAGGGTTCGATACTGCGAATCACCAGGTGCTCAACCAGCGATTCCAGTTTGGCGCGTGTCAGCTTAACCACCAAATGCTTGGGACCTGTAGCATCGGCAGTGATGTAAGGCAAATTCACTTCGGTTTGTTGCGAAGTAGAAAGTTCGATTTTGGCTTTTTCAGCCGCTTCTTTCAGACGTTGCAAAGCTAAAGGATCATTGTGCAAATCTATGCCAGTATCTTTTTTGAACTCACCTGCCAAAAACTCAATCACCGCCAAATCGAAATCTTCACCACCGAGGAAGGTATCACCATTGGTAGAAAGCACTTCAAACTGATGCTCGCCATCAACCTCAGCAATTTCAATAATGGAAATATCAAAAGTTCCACCACCCAAATCGTACACCGCAATGGTGGAATCGCCCTTGCTTTTATCCAGACCATAGGCCAATGCCGCAGCGGTTGGCTCGTTGATGATGCGCTTTACGTCCAGCCCTGCAATTCTGCCTGCATCTTTGGTTGCCTGACGCTGGGAATCATTAAAGTACGCGGGAACCGTGACAACCGCTTCGGTGACTTTTTCACCAAGGTAGTCTTCTGCGGTTTTTTTCATTTTCGCAAGCACTTGCGCAGACACTTGTGGAGGTGCCTGTTTCTCACCTCTGATTTCTACCCACGCATCGCCGTTATCTGCTCCGACGATTTTATAGGGCACCATCTTGATGTCTTTTTGCACCACATCATCTTTAAACTTGCGACCAATCAAACGCTTGATTGCAAACAAGGTATTGGTTGGATTGGTGACTGCCTGACGCTTCGCTGATTGACCTACCAACACTTCATCTTCGGTATAGGCAACAATCGAAGGGGTAGTACGATCACCTTCGCTATTTTCAATTACTTTAACTTTATCGCCCTCAAGAACCGCTACACAGGAATTGGTTGTACCGAGGTCGATGCCGATTATCTTTGCCATTGTGTTTCTCCACGTTGAAATTCATTACTACCCATAATTGAGACTGCACCCTTTATTTCAAGCCGATGCCTGATATTTTTCGTCAGGCTTTTGACACCACCACCATCGCTGGACGCACCAGCCTGTCATTCAAGGTAAAACCTTTTTGAACCACTGCAATTACCGAATTGGGTTCTGAATCAGCGCTTGGAATCATCGACATGGCTTCATGGAATTGCGGATCGAAAAGCTCACCCACAGGATCAATTTGTTTCACATTGAACTTGCCCAAGGTGTCTAACAAAATTTTCAGGGTGAGCTCGGAACCTTGCATCAAGGTTTGCGCAGTCACGTCCAGCTCAACACCTTGTTCCTTAACGGTGTGTATGCCGCGCTCAAGGCTATCCACCACTGCCAGCAATTCCTTGATGAGTTTTTCCTGACCAAATTTGTGAGCGCTTTCAACATCTCGCTCTGCCCTGCGACGAATGTTTTGAATTTCCGCCTGAGCACGAAGTATTTCGTCTTTGACTTTTGCTTCTGCCGCTTGCAGCGCGTCTTGCAGTGCTTCAATGCTGATTTCCGGTTGTGGCGTTTGAGTTTGTTCTGATGTTTGAGCTTCTGGCTCTTGTACTACCTGTTCCTCTTGAATCGTCTCTTTTTCTTGCGACATGACTTGCCTCGTTTTGCTTCACGACATTCCAAAAATGTGGCAGGCAATATAAGGGCTAATGGGATTGATTCAAGACTGAATCGAGAATTTTTGCCGTGATGTTCACGGCGGGAATCACTTTCTGATAAGGAATGCGTTGTGGCCCCACCACCGCCAATACACCCACCACCTCTTCACCCACCGTATAAGGCGCACTGATCAGGCTTAAATCATGAAACAACTCGCTGCCACTTTCCTTGCCAATAAAAATTTGCATGGCCTTGCTTTTGGAACAGCGATTGAGCAAATCAATAATGTCGCGCTTCTGACTGAACGCTTCAAACAGTTCTCGCAACTGTTTGAGATTGGTTTCTTCCTGAGCGCCAAGCAAATGGCTTTCACCTTTGATGACCAGATCATGTTCACTGTGTGCGGTTTTTTCAAAGGCCTTGGTGCTCACCTGTATGGCAGTTTCCATCGCCTGACTGAGATTACGTTTTTCCTCATCCATCAACTTGAGCAGTTCAGCACGAATATCATCAATGCCCTTGCCTGCAAAATTCTGTTTCAGGTAATTGCTCGCCTGATTCAATTCAATGGCATCGTATTCACGCTCGGTATCAACAATATGGTTCTGTACTTCCTTATCGTTAATCACCAACACCGCCAGAATCTGGCGACTGTTCAAGGGTAAAAAATCAATTTGCTTCAAGGTGTTTTTTCGGGAACCTGGCAACATCACAATGCCAGTGAGTTGTGTCATTTCAGACAACATGCGCGAAGCGGATTCAACAATGGTTTTCGGATCAGAATCCCGAGACAGCGCTTTTTGTATATGTTGCACGCTCGCAATTTCAATTTCAGACGCAGTGAGCAGATGATCCACAAACAAACGATACCCTTCTGCGGTGGGAACACGCCCAGCCGAAGTATGCGGCGAACGCAAATACCCTCGAGCTTCCAAATCAGACAGCACATTGCGCACGGTTGCCGAACTCAAGGCCAAGCCCCCTTCCCCCACCAGCGTTTTGGAGCCAATGGGCTGCCCCAACTCAATGTGCCGCTCGATCAACAGCTTGAGAATATGTTCAGAACGCTCAGGAAGTTTTTTGTTCATACCGCTACACAAACCCGCATTAAAGATGCAATTCTAGTCTAAATTATCTGACTGAACACAACCCGTGTCAGACAGACTTTTATTGCAAGCTGAAGGGTCTTTTCTTAGAATTTCGGCGGGTGCCAACTGTATGATGCAGTAAGGCAGGTTAATTCAAAAGCGCAGGTCGGGCCGCCAGCGCAGAGAGAGACCTGCTTATGGAACACCTGCTTGGCTTGTTCGTGAAGGCTGTTTTCATTGAAAACATGGCCGTATCCTATTTTCTTGGAATGTGTACCTTTCTGGCTATTTCCAAAAAAATTGAAACAGCAATAGGGCTTGCTGTTGCCGTTGTCGTCGTCCTCACCATCACCGTACCGCTAAACAATCTGATTTGTACCTATCTCATGACAGATGGTGCGCTGGGCTGGCTGAATCCGAATCTGGCTTATATAGATTTGAGTTTTCTACAGTTGATGGTTTTTATCGCGGTGATTGCTGCGGTGGTACAAATTCTGGAAATGTTTCTGGATAAATATGTACCCGCGCTCTACAACACCTTGGGTATTTTTCTTCCACTGGTCACGGTGAATTGCGCCATCATGGGCGGTGTACTGTTCATGGTGGAACGTGAATACAATTTTACCGAAAGCATTGTCTATGGTTTTGGCGCAGGTACAGGTTGGGGGCTGGCCATTGTGGCCTTGGCGGGAGTGCGCGAAAAACTCAAGTACTCTGATGTTCCCTATGGCTTGCAAGGCTTGGGGATTACCTTCATTTCCGTTGGTTTGATTGCCCTCGCATTTATGTCTTTCGGTGGTATTGCGCTTTAGGATTCAGCTGCATCTTCTTCCTGAAAAATACTGGTAGTACAGACAGTAGTTTTGTTCTAGAATTTTCCCACTTTCAAGGGGGAAAACGTATGCTGAGCGAACTCAAGATTAACAACTACGCCATTGCCGATAATCTCGACATCGAATTCACATCGGGCTTAAGCACCATTACGGGTGAAACGGGTGCGGGCAAATCGATTATGATTGATGCGCTCGCGCTGGCATTGGGCGGGCGTGCCGACAGCCAAAGCATTGGCGCACAGTCTGATAAATCGCAGATTATTGCTTCCTTCGATATTTCCGCTAACCCTGAAGCGCAACACTGGCTGCAAAACAAAAGCCTCGATGCCGACGGCGAATGTATTCTCAGGCGTGTACTCGGCAAAGATGGCAAATCGCGTGCTTTTATCAATGGTATGCCTTCACCTTTGCAAGATGTGAAAGAACTCGCCGAATTGCTCATCAACATTCATAGCCAGCACCAGCATCAATTATTACTGAAACGGGAAAATCACCGCCTGTTGCTCGATGAATACTGCCAGCACGGTGAAGCCTTGCAGCACATCAAATCCTGTTTCCAACAATGGCAAAATCTTAAAAAACAGCTCTCCAACCTGAAAAAAAATCAGGGCGAAATTGCGGCACGCATCGATTTTCTGCGTTTCCAGTTAAGCGAGCTTGAAGAACTTGATTTACAGGAAGGTGAATACGCAGCGCTCAACGAAGAACATCGCAAACTCGCCAATGTCGATCAGGATTTGGTACAGGCCAATGAAGTGCTCGCCCTGATTGAGAACGATGGCGAATTCAGTTTGAACAACAGCCTGCACCAGATTAAAAACATTCTGCAAAATCTGGCGCACAAACATGTATCACTTCGACCGACGGCTGAAAGCATTGAATCGGCGATGATTCAGATTGAAGAAAGCAGTCGTGATTTGCACAACTATCTCGCTGAACTTGAAAGTGATCCTGAACGACTGGCGCATGTCGATGAGCGCTTGTCGCGCATTCATCATCTGGCACGCAAACACCACATCAAGGCAGAGGCGCTCTACGAATTTTATCTCGCCATGCAAACCGAACTGATGAGCCTTGAGCACCCACAAGATTCTCTGGAGCACTTGCAAAAGCAATGCACGCAATTCGAGGCTGACTATGTGCAAGCCGCTCAAGCCTTATCCCAAATCCGTAAAGCGAGCGCAAAAAAACTCGATAACGCCATCAATGCGCGTTTCAAGGAATTGGGCATGGATAAAGCCCGCATTCAAACACACATGGAAAGCGTGCATCTGGAACACGCCAAAGCGTGGGGTTTAGATGAGATTGAATTTTTAATCAGCACCAATGCTGGCCAGCCTGCCCAACCACTATCAAAAATTGCTTCGGGTGGTGAGCTGTCGCGCATCAGTTTGGCGATACAGGTGAATTTCGCTGCCAACACCAAAATACCCTGTCTGATTTTCGATGAAGTCGATGTCGGTATTGGTGGCGCAAGTGCAGAAGTGGTCGGTAAATTACTCAAAGAACTGGCGCAGCACGGGCAAATTATTTGCATCACCCATCTCGCGCAGGTAGCCGCTCAAGGGCAACAGCATTACAAAATCTCAAAACTCAGTTCAGAACACAGCAGCCGCACGCAAGTGCATATGCTCAACAAGAAAGAGCGCATTCATGAATTGGCAAGAATGATTGGCGGCGTGGAAGTCACGCGAAAAACACATTCGCACGCCGAGGAGATGCTGGCTTTGGCGCAAGCCGTGTAGGAAAAATTATTGGCAGTTCTTGCACAAGCCATAAATGGAATGACTGTGGTGAAGGATTTTGAAACCAAAGTTTTGTGCAACCTGCTCTTGCAGCTCTTCGATGCGTGCTTCAAAAAATTCTTCTACCGTGCCGCATTTCTGGCAAATCATGTGATCATGGTGATCATCAGTGGCAAGTTCGAATACCGAACGACCATCTTCAAAATTATGTTTGGTAATCAAACCCGCTTCTTCAAACTGGGTGAGCACCCGATAAACCGTCGCAATGCCGATTTCTTCATTCTGTTCCAACAAGTGCTTGTAAACATCTTCAGCACTGAGATGGTTGTCAACCGATTCTTCCATGATTGAAAGAATTTTGACGCGCGGCGAAGTGACCTTCAAACCTGCTTTCTTTAAATCTTGATTTTCCAATGTCTTGGCCCATAATCCTGAAACGTTCAGGAAGCCATTCTAAAGCGAAAAGCAAAGAAATGCTTCATCAAATACACGCATTTATTCCGCTTTATTCATCGTAATGAAAAACTTTCCAACCACTGCCAGCTTGCTGTTTTTATGTTTTTTTCTGGCAAGCTGTAGCAACCTTCGCTTCCCTGGTGTTTATAAAATCGATGTCGCACAAGGCAATATCGTGACTCAGGATTTGCTCGACAAACTTGAAACGGGCATGAGACCCAATCAGGTGAAATACATTTTGGGCGCACCGCTGATAGAAGATACCTTCAACGAACATCGCTGGGACTACTATTACAGCATGAAGACAGGACGCGATAATCAAACCCATAGCAGTCGTGTGAGTGTGTATTTTCAGGGAGCACAATATGAGCGCTATGAACTCAAAGGCGAAATTCGCCAAAGCAGTATTCGCAGGGAAGCATTGCCCACCCCGCCCAAGCGTAAAAAATTCCTGTGGATTTTCTGATGCGCTTTAGCTTTCCAGCTCAAAGCGCCCTGTTGGCTTTCGCTTTTGCAGCACGCTGCTTGCGTACTTCCTTGGGGTCCATCAGCAAGGGACGATAGATTTCCACCCGATCCCCTGCGCGAAGTTGATAAGTAGCTGGATTGCTTTCGACCTTTCCAAAAATCCCCATGTCGCTGTTCTCAATATCCAGTTCAGGAAACTGATGTGTGATGCCTGAGAGACGCGCAGCTTCCAGCATACTGGTGCCTTCTTCTACCTCAACACCCACAATCACCTGCTTGTTGGGTAAGGCGTAAGCCACTTCTACATGAATGGTGGTTGCCATACTGTTTAACCAAACACCGTCCACAACACCACAATCACCATCGCCGCAGGTGAAATAAAACGAATGGTGATGGTCCATGCGGCGTAAACAACAAAGGATTTGAAAGCCAGTTCTTTTTGTACTTCGGTGCGCTTCATCACCCAACCCGCAAAAATGGCAATCGCCAAACCGCCCAAAGGCAACAGAATGTTTGAAGTGAGGTAGTCCAGTGCATCAAAGAAAGTCTTGCCAAAAATTTTAATGTCAGCAGCCACATTGAATGAAACGATGGTTGCCAAACCGAGCAACCAGCAGAGCACGCCCAACACAATACTCACTTTCATACGTGACTGGCCTTTTCTTTCCAGCCACGCCACCGCAGGCTCGATGATGGAAATGGAAGAAGTCCACGCTGCCAGACTCACCAGCACAAAAAATACCGTGGCAAACAAGGCACCGAAGGGCATTTGCCCAAAGGCCACTGGCAAGGTAATGAACAGCAAGCCTGGCCCTGCTGCGGGTTGCAGATGATTGGCAAACACAATCGGGAAAATCACCAGACCAGCCACCAGAGAAACCAGTGTATCGAGCAACGCTACTGACAATATGCTCGAACCAATCGATGCCTGTTTCGGCATGTAAGCGCCATAAACCATGATGGCACCCATGCCCAGACTCAGGGTAAAAAAGGCATGTCCCATCGCCGTGAGCACACTGGAAGCATGCAATTTACTGAAATCAAATTTGAATAAAAAATTAAATCCTTCCCAAAAGCTGCCCGAAAAAATCGCGTACACCAGCATCATCAACAGCAATAAAAACAGTGCAGGCATCATGATACGCACCGCGAGTTCAAGCCCACGTGTCACACCACGTACTACCACCATCATCGTGAGCAGCATAAACAGACTGTGCCAGAAAATCTGAATCTCAGGCCGCGCCAAAAAATCATCGTTAAAATGTGCGCTGATGTGTTCTGCGCTGGCACCTGTGAATGTGCCAGTAGCCGCTTCAACAATGTAAGCCAACACCCAACCGGCAATCACACTGTAATAGGAAAGAATCAGAAACCCCGTCAGCATGCCCAGTGCACCTGACAACATCCAGAAACGAGACGCACCTGCCTGACGCGCCAACAACTGCATGCCATGTACCGGGTCCATTCCCGCTTTTCGCCCAAGCATCACTTCCGCAATCATAATGGGAATGCCAATGGTAAGAATGCAAAGCAGATACACCAGAACAAAAGCACCACCACCGTTTTCACCCGTGATGTAGGGAAATTTCCAGATATTACCCAAGCCGACGGCAGAACCTGTTGCTGCAAGAATAAAAATCCATCGACTGCCCCAAACGGCAGACTGTTGTCCAGATTGCGTCATAAATCACTCAATGGCTTAAAAATTGATGGCGGGCATTGTGCTTAAAAAGCACCCCCTGCTCAAGTAAAGTGCTTTTATTCACAGCCGCATTCTCTATAATCGCGCTCCCCCAAAAGGGGAAAGCACCATGACCAAAAAAAATAAAACAACTCACACTTCCAGCCAGATTGCTGCAAATAAAAAAGCACGCTTCGATTATTTTATTCAGGATAAATTCGAGGCGGGTTTGGCGCTGGAAGGTTGGGAAGTCAAAAGTTTACGTGCAGGCAAGGCCAACATCGCTGAATCCTATGTGCTGCTGAAAGATGGAGAAGCGTGGTTATTTGGTGCACATTTTATTCCTCTGGAAAGTGCGTCCACGCATGTGAAAGCTGATCCGACACGCACCCGAAAATTATTGCTCCACAAAAGTGAAATCCTGAAACTGGAAGGCGCAGTTGCCAAACAGGGATTTACCTGTGTTGCGCTGTCACTGTATTGGTCGCGTGGTAGAGCGAAATGTGAAATCGCACTGGCAAAAGGCAAGCAAAGCCATGACAAACGCGAAAGCCAAAAACAGAAGGACTGGAATCTGGACAAGCAACGCTTGTTGCGTCGCAAAAACAGAAACTGATGCGCTATTTTTTTCCCAAGCCCTGAAGCATCAACCAAAGCGGTACGATTGCAGGGCCACTCACAAGCGCCCTGCCTACCAGAAAGAAAGTTGACCATAACAAGCTGAAAGCCAAGGCTTCTTCAAGACTGCACAAGTTCCACAATTCCACCAGAAACAAGACTGCCGCACCCTGAGGGCCACCATAACCTCCCGCAGAAATCGGTAAAAAAACCGAAGCCATAAACAGGGGAATAAATAACAAAGCCTGCGCAGGCTGAATCGGAATGCCACACAGTTGCAAGAGATAAAACAGGGTGACACATACACCTGCAAAATTGATGATGCGTACCAACAAAATTGTGGCCGTGAATGAAACCGTAGCTGTGCGCAAGGCATGAAAAAATTCTCGCTCACGCACAAACTGTGGCACTTTCGCCAAACCCCAACGCGAAAAAGTGACGCTTAAAAATATCAGCAACGCAATATGGCCAAATAACAACACCAACCACCAGATGCTCAGCATACTGGCATCAAAAAACAGAAAGGCGCACGCCAGCGACACTGCACCACAGGTGGAATCCACCATCGCAACATAGAAAGAAGTACCAAAGGTTTTCAAAACCGTTTTGTTCCATTTGCGATAAAAATAATAAGGCGCAAACACTTCGCCCAGTGGCGGAAAAATCACTGCCGAAAAAATGGTACCACCGCGAATCAAACCAATATGCGTCCACGGTGCGCGTTTATCCACCAGATATTTGAAACCTGCTCCAAAAGAAACAACATCCAGTGCATACATCCAGATGCAAAACACGCCGACCACCAGAGCAGGTTTCCACCACTCGATTTCTGACAACACTGTTTGTAGTACCGCAAAATCAATGCCGCTGAAAATCCATGCAAAAATTCCCAACGTCATCACCACAGGAAACAACACTTGAAACAGGTTGGTTTTGGGCTTTAAGGCAGGCGCTTCGTGAGACAAAATTGATTCCCTTAACAGGCAGAAAGCCGTGAATATACGCAGGCTCTGGCAGCGACACAAACTTTCTTCTGTCTTGGGCAGTTTTTGGGGAAAGGCTTAAAAAGTCATGTGCTTGGCGCTATCATGCCCCTCCCTTTACGAGGGAATAATCGCTAAGACCATTCTGATCTGAAGCAAAACTGAGGACGAACTTATGAGTAATGTATATGTGTTAGGTGTTGGCATGACACCTTTTACCAAACCAGGTGACCCTAATGTGCCTGACTACCACATCATGGCTGCCAACGCTGCCAAAGATGCGCTGAAAGATGCGGGCATTGACTATAAAGAGGTACAACAGGCGCACACTGGCTACGTTTACGGTGAAAGCTGCTGTGGTATGCGTGCCGTTTACGAAGTTGGCCAAACCGGTATTCCCATCTTCAACTATAACTCCAACTGCTCCACAGGCTCTTCTGCCCTGTTTGGTGCGCGTCAAGCCATTCAATCTGGTGCAATCGATGTTGCTCTGGTACTGGGTTTTGAAAAAATGGAAAAAGGTGCACTCGGTGCGAAATTCATGGATCGTGAATTCCCAACCATGTTGCACATGGGCGCAATGGGCAAATTCATGGCCAAAAAACAACAGGAAGGTCTTACCACAGGCCCAGGCGCTGCACCTGCTGCGATGATGTTCGGCAGTGCTGGTCAGGAATATCTTGAAAAATATGGCACCAGCAAGGAAACCTTCGCCAAGATTCAGGTTAAAGCACGTAAACATGCAGAGCATAACGAGCGTGCACTGTTCACAGCACCTTTGACTGTAGACGAAATTCTGCAATCACCTTATCAATACGGCCCGATTACCCGTCTGCAATGCTGCCCGCCCACTTGCGGTGCTGCGGCTGCGATTCTGGTGAGTGATAACTTCCTCAAGAAAACAGGTAAAACTGCCAAGGTGAAAATCGCTGGTCAGGCAATGGAAACCGACTCACCCGACAGCTTTGCCGGTGGCATGATGGACATGGTGGGTTATGGCATGGCTCGTCGCGCTGCTGATAAAGTATTCGAACAAGCTGGTATCGGTGCTGACGAAGTACAGGTGGTTGAACTTCACGATTGCTTCACTGCAAACGAATTGATTACCTATGAATCACTGCGTTTAACCGCAGAAGGTACTGCCGAAAAATTCATTCAGGACGGCGATAACACTTATGGCGGTCGCGTTGTGACCAACCCGTCTGGCGGCTTGTTATCCAAAGGTCACCCTTTAGGAGCAACCGGTTTGGCACAATGCTTCGAACTGGTGAACCAACTGCGTGGTAATGTAGGCAAGCGTCAGGTTGAAGGTGCTCGCATTGGCTTGCAACATAACGTAGGTATTGGTGGTGCGTGTGTTGTCACCATGTATCAAGCCATCTAGGTATCAAGCAACTTGCTTAATAAAAAAACCCGACAGCTGTCGGGTTTTTTTTGTCTGGTGATTCACTATGTCTATTACTTTTAATGCCTACTTGTCACGACAAGCCAATCTCAACATCAGCGAAGCAGTTGGCAGTGCACCTGCACGATTTTCGCTCAAACAATTTCGTGAAAAACGCTGGTGCTATATTGGCATCATCAATGAAGAAATTATTTCCGGTACTGCGTTGGTGCATCTGGGTTTTGCAGCCAATGCTTTCAGTTTTGTGTATGACCGAAAAAACCAGCGCATGATTGAAAAAGGCTTTGTGATACCACCCGCCTCACTGCGATTTGAGCGTGATGCCGACAATGGGCAATGTCAGTTTTCAAACAGTAAAGACAGCATCACCATGCAACATGCCATTTCGCAGGGGAAACGCTTGTTAGATATTCAGGTAGGCAAAGGAAGCGCAAAACACATCATGGCCAAACTTGAGATTAGCGAAGCTGAAAACTCCTTACCCTTGCAACTGTTTACGCCGATGCAAAATGGCAAAAAAGCCTTTACCCAGAAAATCAGTGGTTTGCCTGTGAGCGGTTATATAGAAACTGCTCAAAAGCGTTTTGAAATTTCTGCTTCAAACAGCTTTGCCATTTTCGACTGGACTAACGGTTTTCATAACCGCATAACCGAATGGAACTGGGCAAGTGCAGGCGGTTACGATAACCAGCAAAAACGCATCGGCTTTAATTTTTCCAGAAAAGTCTATACCAAGGGCTTTAGAGAAAATGTTATCTGGTTTGAAGGTAAGCCCGAACTACAAAGCGACATTATGTTTGACTACGATGCCTCGGCACCGCTTAAACCCTGGCATATATTCAGCACCGATAAAAAAGTGGATTTGATTTTCACCCCCGAAGCCAAAAGGCAGGCCAATGAAAATCTGATTCTCATTAAAAGCAATTTCATTCAGGCCTGTGGCAGTTTTTCAGGCACACTCTGCAAACACAATGCTGAACGCATAACAGTGGAAAATCTGGGCGGCGTGGTAGAGGAGCACTTTGCCAAATGGTAAGCTGCGCCAATACGCTGATATTTGAAGTCTATCCATTGAACAATCATGCAAGCTGAAAACGGCAAACCCACTCATCATTCCCTGTTCTGGAAAGCGCTGACAATTTTCTGGCTCATGCTTGCCGTCATCGGCACAATACTCCCCTTGATGCCAACCACTGTGTTCTTGTTGTTAGCTGCGTGGTCAGCGCCCAAGGCTTCACCCAAACTGGAAAAATGGCTATACGAACACCCGAAATTCGGTCCACATTTACGCGCATGGCGCGACGAACAGGCAGTCACCACCAAGAGCAAATGGTCTGCACTGATTTTAATGAGTTTTAGCTGGGGCTTGCTTTATTACCTGTATGGATTGAGTTTTGTCAGCATGATGGTCGGCGGCATTTTTGTGTGTGTACTCACCTATTTATTCAGCCTGCCTGCACCCAAACAAACAAAACCCGATGCTCAGGAAAATTTATAGGCATCGAGCGACATAAAACGAAATCTGAACCAGCGCCACATCGGGATAAACGGCGCGGCAGCAGAAGCATCACCATGCTCATCGATATAATAGGAATTCGACAGTGCACAGCTTCCGTCCTTGAATACGGTGTTGTTGGAACGGCGTTGCATTTCCTCAAAGTATTGATCGTGCGCCAGTTGTTTCACTTCCACTGTTTGGCTCTTGCTTGTATCGGCTTTATCAATACAGCGCATGATAAATGCCAGATTGCTTTCCAGCATTGAAAACCAGTTCAAACCACCTGAATAAGGTCCAAAGGTTAAAAAGAAATTAGGGAAACCCGGCACTGAAACACTGTTAAATGCCTGATAGCGATTTTTTTTCCAATACTCGCCTAGCTCCACATCTTTTCGACCAAATACCTTGAAACTGGGTGCATTGCCTTCTTCCATCACTTTAAAACCGGTACTTAAAATAATCAAATCAAATTCATGTTGCTTTCCATCAACGGTGACAACCCCATTTTCGTTAATGGATTGAATACCGTTAGTCTCAAGCAAAACATTGTTACGATTAAAGGTTCTCAGATAGGTGTTGGAAATGGAAGGCCGCTTGCAACCAAAACCATATTTTGGTTTCAATTTTGCTGCTACTTGCGGGTCTTTCACCTGACTATCAATGTACTTTCTTAAACGGCTTTCCAAACCACGATTACTTAAACCGAACTTCTGATAATTCACCGTTAAATAGGTGCCCGCTTCCAAACCCAGATTGATAAAAAAACGCAGTGTCCATTTCGACAATGGCAGATATTGCAAAACTTTTTGCAAGGCTGGCGGGAATTCAAAATCACTTTTCGGTATCACCCAAATCGGGGTGCGTTGAAACACGGTTAAATGCGCAACTTCCGCTGCAATCGCAGGCACCACCTGAATCGCCGAAGCACCCGTGCCGATAACCGCGACACGTTTACCTTTTAAATCGTAGTTATCGTCCCATCGTGCGGTGTGCATCATCTTGCCCTTGAAACTTTGCAAGCCTTGAATATCGGGATATTTCGGTTGGTTCAAAATACCTGTGGCAGAAATCACATACTTACACAGAATTTTTTCACCACCTTTGATGTTCACCTGCCAGTGATTTTCTGCTTCGATAAAACTGATGCTTTGCACACTTTTGTTATAGTGAATGTGCTCTTTCACCCCAAACTTGTGTGCAACCTTATTCACATAAGCCTTGATTTCAGCGCCCGGCGCAAACAGGCGCGACCACCTGGCATTTTGTGCAAAGGAATAGGAATAGTTAGGTGCGGGAATATCAACCGCCACCCCGGGGTAATGATTGTCTCGCCATGTCCCTCCCAAATCATCGGCCTGTTCGATGATTCTGAAATCCTTCACCTTGCGTCGTTTCAACTCAATGGCGGCACCAATTCCACTGACTCCTGCGCCCACAATAACCGTATGCAAAATAGCGACCTTGGACATGCAATAACCCTCTGCTGTGATTTTTTGAAAAAGATACTCCAAAAATTTTACAAGAACAGTTCAGATTAAACACCAAAATCTGGCCTTTATAGACAAGCTCACCACGCAGCTTTAACATCTTCACACCTTTTGACCTGATAACAAGAAGAATTCTATGGCCATGAACATCACCTCCTGGTTGGTAAAACTCACTTACCGCATCATCGGCAGTCTGGACACCAGAAAGCTCGGCAAGGCATTGAGCGATGCCCTGAACAAAAATCCACAATTCCTTTCAGGCTTGATTAGCTCGATTGATCCCAAACCTGTGATGAAACAAGTGAATCAGTTTCTGGTCGATCAGCCTGAATTTCTCGACCGCGTTGTCAGCGAAATGGACACGGGGCTGATTGTCGAAGTCGCCAATCAACTACTTGAAAAGCAGCCAGACATTCTTTCCAAACTGGTTGCACAGGCAAACCCGAACATTGTGGCTTCGGTGGTCAACAAATCACTGCAAGATAATCCGGATTTTAGTGTGAAATTCATGCACGCTGTCGATAAAGATGCGCTCGCCAAAGTCATCAATCTGCATCTGCTTGATGACCCCAAGCTGTTACCCAATCTGATTCGTCAACTTGATAAAAAGCATGTGAGTAACATTGCCGAGGAACTGCGCAAGTTATGAACAATCAGGAAACCTTGCTCAAACAACTCGACCTGCCCTTCAAACTGGCCAACATCTTCGCCATGAGCGGCTGGCTGGTGCTGATGTGCCTGCCTTCATGGCAGTACACCGAAACCCTTGTGCTTTATGTTTCGTTTATTCTGGTTGCCCTGCTTTACATCTACCTGTTGCAAAAAGCGGTGCGCAGCAAACCCGAAGCGGGTAGCGACAAACCTGGCTTTGGCAATTTGCGTGGTGTGCTTGCACTCCTGAAAAACCCGACGGGTGCACTTGCAGCGTGGGTACACATTCTGGCCTTTGATTTGATGATGGGCTTATACATTCATGTTGAAGGTGCCGCAGCCAACATCAGCCATTGGTATTTGCTGCCCTGCTACTTTTTTACCTTGATGTTTGGCCCCATTGGTGTATTGATGTTTCTGGGTTTGCAGTTTGTGTTATAAAAAAATAAAGGGACATAGCGATGGATTTACTTCGTACAAAACCGATTGAAACCGATTTAACCAAAGACACAGGCTTGAAGCGTGTACTTGGGCCTGTTCATCTCACCCTGATGGGCATTGGTGCCATTATCGGCACTGGAATTTTTGTACTCACTGGTATTGGTGCTGCCAATTACGCAGGCCCCGCATTGGTGTTGTCGTTCATACTGGCTGGCACGGTTTGCACCTTTGCAGCTTTATCCTATGCCGAACTGGCTTCATCGATTGGCGGAAGCGGCAGCGCCTATTCCTACGGCTATGCCGGTTTGGGCGAATTCCCTGCGTGGATTATCGGCTGGATGCTGATTCTGGAATACACCGTTGCCATTTCTGCGGTGTCGGTAGGTTGGTCTGGTTATGTCAACAATGCGCTGGAAGCGATTGGCATGGGGCTGCCGCCAGAACTGATGCGCTCACCCTTTGACAGCAAACACCCTGGCATCATCAACCTGCCTGCAACACTGATTATTCTGGCGCTCGGTGGCTTATTGTTAACGGGTGCAAAAATAAGTGCTCTGTTCAATGCAGTGGTTGTGTTTATCAAAGTCGGTGTGGTGCTGTTGTTTATTGCAGTAGCGATTTTTCATGTAGAACCGAGCAACTGGGTACCGTTCATTCCTGAGCCTGCATTAAATTCACGTGGCGAATCTGCTTTTGGCTGGCAGGGTATTGCAGCGGGTGCAGCCATCGTGTTCTTTTCCTACATTGGCTTTGATGCCGTTTCTACTGCTGCCGAAGAAACCGCCAATCCGCAACGTGATTTACCCATTGGTATTCTCGCTTCGCTGGGTATTTGTACCCTGTTATACATTCTGGTTTCCGGTTTGCTGACGGGTGTGATGAACTACACCTTGCTTAATACCCCTTCACCGATTTCCGATGCCCTGCTGCATGTAGGTATGAACTGGGCGGCAGGGGTAATTGCACTGGGTGCGATTGCAGGGCTCACCACCGTGATGCTGGTGTTATATTACGCACTCACCCGTGTACTGTTTGCGATTTCTCGTGATGGCCTGATTCCCAATTTCTTTGCTCATATCACCCCAAGTACCAAAAGTCCTTCACGCGCCATTGTACTGACAGGCATTATCATGGCACTGGTGGGCGGCCTGATTCCTCTGGGTGATTTGGCCGAACTCACCAACATCGGCACCTTGGGTGCATTCGCCATTGTGTGTGCCGGTGTACTGATTTTGCGCCGCACACAACCCGATTTGCCACGCCCCTTTAAAGTACCAGGTGGGTCGATACTACCTGTACTGGGCATCGTTGGTTGTGTGTATTTGATGATTAACCTGCAACACACCACATGGATTGCTTTCTTAATCTGGAATGCCGTCGGTCTGCTGATTTACTTTGGCTATTCGTATCGTGGCAGTGTGTTGAATGTGAATGAAGGTGGTGGTTCACCCAACTGAGAGTAGCTGCTCAGCCAGTTGCCAGGCATTGGCCATAATGGTGTGCTGTGGATTCACGCCCAAATTACTCGGCAAATTGGAAGCATCCGCCACATACAAGTTGTTATAGCCTCTCACCTTGCCTTGGGTATCCACCACACTGCTATTTTCATCAGTACCCATAGTGCAACCCCCAAATAAATGGGAGCACACACCCAGATAAGCCGTTGGCCGTGTCGGGCCATTTTTCACAAGGTCGAGTTGACTTTCTGTTATGTAGGCAGGCAAACCCTGTATGCCAGTAATCACTTGCTTCGCACCTGCTGCAAAATGCAGTTTGGCACACAGGTACATTCCTTCCCTGAAAGTGAGCATGTCCTTTTCGTTCAAACCGTAGCGCACATTGGGCTGGCCAAACAAACCGTTTTTAACGGTGCCTCTGGCACTCGCACGCACAACCTGCACCCAGTTGGCCATGTAGGGAAAATCTTTCAGGCGCTCCATTAACTCTGCACCGCCCCCGGGTACACGCCCTGCAATGGTTTCAAGCGGCATGGAAAGGGTTTCCATTTTCAAACCTTTGGATTCACGAAATTCCAGTGAAGCCCAACCTTGTGTGGCACCGTAGTGCATATCGACCTTGTTGTCATACAAGCCCATCACTGCACCACCCGGGTGTGCCATAAAACCCTGTCCAAGTGCAGGGTGTTTAAGCCCTGAACGCTGTAAAAGTGCAGGGCTATGTGTAGCAGATGCTGCCACAATCGCCGCTTTTCGTGCGCGAATAAAAAATTTTGCCCCCGCCTTTTTGGTTAGAGGGTGACGAAAGTTTCCAACAACTGCACTGGCTTTATTTTTTTCAAACAGAATTTTTTGCACAGGTGCACAGGAAATCACCGTACCGCCTTTTTGCAAAAGCTGCGGAATAAAAGTGACATTCATGCTCTGCTTTTTATTTTTCTTGCAGCCCTGAAAGCAATCACCACTGCCTTCACACTCCTTAACAAAGCGGCGAATCACATGGTGTTCAATGTTAGAATTGTCACCCGCCCTGAGTGCCAGCTTGTTACTTTCACCCAGATACGGTTCACGTGTTTCACTCACCGAAAGCAGGGTTTCCAAAACCTCCTGTTTTTCCCAAAAAATTTTGGCAAGTTTTTCACCGCCAAAACCATAATCCCTTTGCCATTGTTGAAAGACATCGGCAGGCGTGCGCACACAAATGGCCGAATTGATGACCGAGCCGCCACCCACCAGACAGGCCTGTGCAATCGGCCATTGGGTTTTGTCTTTGGCCAAAGTAGTTCCAAAGTTATCAAGGCCGTCCCTCATACCACCATAAAAAGAAGAGGGATAATGTTCGGGATCACGCCATGCACCTGCTTCGACGATACACACTTGTTCACCTGCATCGGAGAGCACTTTTGCAAAAGTGGCGCCCCCAGGCCCACTGCCAATCACCACATAATCAAATTCGTTTTCAAGCGTGCTGCCTGCTTCGATAAAGGAAATGTGTGTCATTGGCCATCTCCTTTTCTGAACTCACCCAATTCGGGGAGATAAGGCGCGTAACCAAAATAAGCGCGTACTTTGTCGTCCTTTCCCCAGCACAAACCTGCAATCATTTTGAGCAACATCCACAACTGGGCGAACACAAAATTCTTGCTGTTGCTGTAACGCTTCAAATGTTCCATACGTTTTTTTTCTGAAAGCCAAAAGACAGGCAGTGGAATACCCAGCGTAAAAACGGGGGACAACACATACACCCACACCGCCGCGAACAAGCCCAAACGCATGATGAAATGCGCATGCGCTTTGAATTCCGTGAGAAAGTCATCGACTGCGGTATCGACAATACCGGGCATATCATCGTGAGGTGGCATCACCTCGTTAAGGGCAAAAATGGTGATTGTTTTCATAGAGGCCACTGGTGTGAAAAAGCATGCTCGGCATTATTCCAAACCCAAAAGCGCAACGCTACATCAATGGCAGACACAACTTCGCCGCATGGCAACAATGAAAACCATGCAGGGTCGGAAAAATGTGTTGCTCTGATTATGGGAAAGGAGTAAATAGCTGGAAGCTTTCACCCCCAGTCACTGACAATGCAAAATACTCTTTTTGTAATCGATAATAAGCAATCCCTGCAGGACATTGCGGAATTCAATACCATCAGCTTTGAGGATTATCTGCGAGATTACCCCAAGCTCAATGAACCGAAAATTCGCATTATCAACCTTTGTAATATCGAGCGTTATTTAAGCCAGGGCTACTACTGTTCCCTGTTGGCAGAAGCGCGTTATCACGAAGTGCTGCCCAGCAGCAAAGTGATTAACGCGTTGCGCAACGGTGTCACACTCTGGTTCGACAAAAAAGCAGAACATGCCGAGCTGGACAAACTCGACTTTCAACATGAGTTTGTGGTGTGCATGGGCGAAAGCGAGATTCCCCAGCTTGAAAAATTTGCATCCAAAGCGTTCAGAAGCTATCCATCACCCCTGCTTTCCATGCGCATTGAAAAGGAAAGCAAAGGCTGGCGCATTACATTGAAACGCTGCAACCTGTTTGAGTTGAATACAGAATCGCAAACATTTTGTATGAATGTACTGGGGCTTTATGCCAGCAAATTGTGGAAAAAACGCAACTCCGGTTCGGGCAAAAAACATCGCTGGGAAATAGCGATGCTGATTAACCCTGATGAAAAAACGCCTCCCAGTGACAAAGGTGCACTGTCCCGTTTTATGAAAGCAGGCGAGAAACTGAGCATTCAGTTAAAACCGGTTACCAGTCAGGAGCTGCGCTTTATCAACCAGTATGACGGCCTGTTTATTCGCGAAACCACATCGATAGACCATTATACCTATCGCATTGCTTGCGACGCAGAAGCCAATGGCCTGGTGGTGATTGATGATCCCGATTCCATTTTGCGTTGCTGTAACAAAGTGTTTTTACACGATGCCTTCAATTATAAAAATGTACCCAGTTTGCATACACGCTTTATCAACGAATGCGATGAAGAAACCATCGCCAGCATAGAAGAAAATTTTGTTTATCCGCTCATTTTAAAAATGCCCGAAGGTTCTTTTTCCAAAGGCGTATTCAAGGTGAACAACCAGCAAGAGCTGATAAAAACACTCTCCGATTTATTAAAAGATTCAGCCTTGGTGCTTGCTCAGGAATATGTACGCACCGATTTCGATTGGCGTATTGGTGTCTTGAATGGCCGTGCCTTGTATGCCTGTCGCTACCACATGGCAAAAAATCACTGGCAAATTTATAACCACGATTCCAAGAAACATTTTTCCGGTCGCTTTGATACGCTGGCCACCTTTGAAGCACCCAAACGTGTACTTGATGCAGCCCTGAAAGCAGCGGCTGTGGTTGGAAACGGTTTATATGGCATCGACATTAAAGAAGTCGATAATCGCGCTTATGTGCTGGAAGTGAATGATAATCCCAACATCGATCATGGCGTGGAAGATGTTTATCTTGGTGACGAGTTATACATGCAGATTATGTCTGAATTTCTCAGAAGGCTGGAGCTGCGCGGAAAATAATGACTATAGAGACCATCGTACAATTTCTGGATGTTTCCCCTTTTAAATGGCACAACATTTTCACGGCTATTTTCTGTGGTGCCATCATCGGTCTTGAACGACAACTGCGCGGAAAACCTGTCGGTATTCGTACTTCTTCGCTGATTATTCTCGGCACTTATCTTTTTCTAACAGCAACCTTTACATTGACTGGAGACAATGTTGATCCTTCGCGTGTAATTGGCCAAATCATTACAGGAATTGGCTTTCTGGGCGCAGGAGTAATGCTTTCCAAAGATGGCATGGTTCTGGGTGTCACTTCTGCAGCGACCATTTGGGTGATTGCTTCACTCGGCGTATTGATTGCAACCGATCATGAAACGGCTGCCATAAAACTCTCCATACTGGTGGTGATTATTCTCTATGGTGTCGATGTGCTGGAAGATCGCATCAAATCACTCACGCGCGGCGTTCACAGTAAAACGAGCAAAAAACAAGGCGCTGCCGATGAACGCATCGAAAGTGAATGATGCCTTGTTCCAAAAAATAGCTCAGGATATTCAAACACAAGGTTACAGCATCAATCCAAATGCCTTTGATGCTCACTTGAGTGATGCCTTGCTTGACCATGTACAGCAGATGCGCAGTGAACAATTCAGCCCTGCAGGCATCGGTCGTTTGCACCATCACAGGCACAATGATTTTGTAAGAACCAATGACATCTGCTGGATTAACGGCGAGTCTCAGGCAGGTCGCGCATGGCTGGACTGGAACAGGCAACTACAACATTATTTGAATCGCCATCTTTTCCTTGGCTTATTTTCTTTTGAAAGTCATTTTGCCATTTATCAGGCAGGGGATTTCTATAAACGCCATCTGGATGCTTTTAAAGGTGAAGCGAACCGGATTTTATCCATCGTGCTTTATCTAAACCCTGAATGGAACATGGAAGATGGCGGCGAGCTGGTGCTCTATCAAAACACCGAAGATTTTGCCGGTATCCAAATCACACCCTTAAAAGGCACTGTGCTTGTATTCCTCAGTGAAGATTTCCCACACGAAGTGCTGCCTGCCAAACGCAAGAGAATTTCAATCGCTGGTTGGTTTCGCTTGAACGGCTCGGCTAACAACAAAATCGACCCGCCTCTGTAATCAGTTCACCAGATTGGGCTGATGCACGCCCATCTTTAATTGATAACGGGTAAACCGTGAACTGCGCTTTCCTTTGACACGCGCATTCGCCTGTTTATACGCCGGGTTATAACGTAAAGGTGGAATCAACAAGCGATCACCTACTTTTGCGGTCAGGCGTGCGCTTTTATAAAAGGTATTACCAAACCAGCCCATTTCCTCCCAACCATATTGTTCACGAATACGTGGAGGCAGATTGTAGTTGGTAAAATTTTTCTGAATCGGCATGAGCACCATCAACACAGGATTGCTTTGATCAAACAGATCTTCAGCCAGTTGTTTACCTGCCGGACTTACCTCAAGTCGCCGCCACATATAACGGTTATAGCGCTCAAATTCTGCCCAGTTTGCAGGCATCTTGTCTCTCGGAATACCGAACAACATGGCAAACAATTTCGTTTCTTCGTAGAAACGCTCCTTCTCCTCATAAGTAAGTTTTCTTTGTAACTGCTCATAGGTCACAACCAAGGTATCCCAAAGTACTGCCTGCACCCAAATCATCGCCTCCAGTTCGTTGGCGTAATATTCGCTGCCCAGTTTGAATTCTTCGGTTGCATCATCAGCATCAATACGACCTCTGACTTGTTGATGAATCTTGTGAACATCATTGGCAGCATTCAAGGCTTGCGGTACAGAACCATACATCATGGTGTACATAAAACTGAAAGTTCTTCTGCCGCGCTCAAGAGGGTCTGCCCGCACTTCAGAATGATCATCAATTCCTGCGGCGATCACAGGGTGGGCAGTCTGTAATAACAAGGCTCTGCCTGCGCCAAAGCCCTGGGGCATAATATAACGGTTCAATTCCCATATCATGGAATCGGGGCCAAAGAAGCCCATTTTTAAATCAAGGTCATCGTTGTGTAACAACTTTAACTGCTCACAAAACTCCTGACTGTTAATCCAGTTAGCCTTGTAATGCGTACTGTCATCAAGCATGAACTCGCTCGCACACCAACTCTCCAGAAAGTTGGTATCTGCTCTGAGGATTTCGATATCGAGACGGGTATTATCACCATCAATGGTTATTTTCTGGGGAAAAGGATAACGGTTATATATCTGGTGGCCTTTAAATTGAATCTTCCATTGCCCCGCTTCGATAGACTCAACCAGACCTTCCCTGTTTTTGCTGACTTTGTTGTCAAAATCGAGCGGCAAACCACGCAACCAGAAAGCCAATGAATCATAAACAGCTTCCTTTCTTAATACCTGAATGAACTCGTTAGTCTGCACATCAAATTCGGTTTGGAATATGCTGCCTGCTTCACTGGCAACTACCTTACCCACCATGCTCTTTTCTCGCAGACTGACTTTGAACTGCTCATTGGTCTGTTGCCAGCTGAAATAGTATTTTTCCCTGAAGCCTTTTTGTTTGAGACTGATTTGCCCTTCAACCAGCCATTCAGTGAGCTGCTCGGTATTCAGATTCACTGGTCTACCAGCAGCATTGGCCTCAACACTCAGCCCCAGAGCTATCAGAACAATCAAAACAAAACGGTGAGACAACCGATAAAAACCATCATCAAGACCACTCATAAGCAGGTATTCCTGTAATCAATCACTGTAAATATGAATAAGAAGACAACACTATAGCGTAACATCTGTTAGTTTTAAACAAGCACATTTGCCAACGCCTCGCTCTGCAAATGTACGCCTTAACCTGAATAATGAACACTTTATCTGTACATGGTAGTGATATTGTCCTGATATTTTTCATATCAGGTCTTGCCATCACAATTATTTTAGCTAACATGTGTAAGGTTTATTTAGATAGCGAAATAACAGGCAATGGCGAAAAAGAAGTCTACCACTCCAACGGCAAGCAGTAGCCGCGCTGGCAGAACTGAACGAAAGGAAGCCTTGCGTCACAAGATTCTTATGGCTGCCTGGCAACTGATAGAAGACGGTCGCCCAGCCTCGGAACTTGGTTTACGCGAAGTGGCACGAGCGGCTGAAATTGCTCCGCCTTCTATCTACAACCACTTTTCGGATATGGATGACTTGGGTTTCGCCTTACTTGATGACTGCCTGTTACGCATGAGACGACTGGCAAGGCAAACAAGGCAAAAGATTGATACCAAGGGGATTGAGCACGCTATGACAGATATGTCGAGCTTGCTGCTGGATAACATGGAAGAGTACGACACCGTACTACGCACCATGATTCAGCATTGGTTTAATCCCAATCTGGAATTTCGCAGAACGATTCGCCGTGAAATGGCTTCCATGCGTGCGGATATGAGTGAAAGTATGGAAGAGGCAGCCAAAAAAGAAAAAGTGGCATCTGGCCGTGATTTACAAAATGAAGCAGATGCCATTTTTTCCTTGTGGATTGCCTTCATTATTAACTCAATGGATTTAGGCAGGGAAAAAAGAAAAGAGCGCATCAAGCTACTGGAAAGACAGATTTTAATGCTTCTGCTCGGTAGCCAAACACTCGCAAGTCTGGAACAACACAATCAATAAGGCGTATCAGCCGCATCCGGAATTTTCAGGCAAGCCCTGAAAACAAGCAGTTTGCAGTAGAAAAATAACAAGAAGTAGCAGTAAAACCATAACAACAAGATGTTTACTTTAACGCTAGAGGGAGCTGATTATGTTTATCTCACGCAACACACACATCCGTATCAAAACGGCCATTTATTTCTGTTTAAGCTTCGGCCTGACTGCAACTACGCAAGTCATTGCCTATGGCGGTGGCGGTTATGGTTCGCCCTGGTATCCAGGAAACAAAATGCCAAATGGGGTCTATAACCATGTGGACAATCCTTACTATGATCCAGACGCACTGATTGGCAGTAGTCGAGGCGGTTCTGCACTTTGGGATTTCTGTTATCAAAAACCTGACAATACCGCGCTGCCGATTGACCCCAGATCCTTGGTACAACCCGGGGTAAACAAGGGTAAGGCTGTTCATTTCAATACAGCATGGAAGGACTGCCACATACTGCCTTCCGTACTAGCCGAGGAAGAGGGTGCAGCGCAAACCTGTGGTGAGCTGCGCCAACGGTTTGAACATGGCGATGCACTACTCGATACCGGTTCCGAGGGTGTTGCCGCACTCTTCACAGGAAACTATCCGTTTACAGTAAAAGGGGCTTTCGGTATTTCGACCTTCCCTGCCCAGCAATACAACAAGTTATGGGCTATCTGGGGCGGATTTTTGTGGCGGCCTAACAACTTCGACGAGCTGGTAGCAGAACGCTATGGCTCCGGTTTTGGTCCGAACCCCAACCCTTACCCACTGCCGCATGAAGATCCAAACCGTACCAATGGTGGTAGCGGCAAACTGCCTGAAATGTTCACCCAGTTACGCAATCAGAACGGCTCATGGTCGGGCATGATTGGTATCACTTGCCATGCCTGTCACAGTGGTGTGGTTGGTACTGCACAAGACGGTGAAGGTCTGGGTCTGGCCTACGGCGGTGGTAGCAGCCTTGCAGATCTGGATTTGTTTCTGAGGGATATGCTGCCTCTGGGTTATCCGGCTTCGCTGGCGACCTTTGCAAACCTGAACCGTACGCGTGGAACCAACAATGCCAGCGATGTGAATCTGGCTTTCCTCTTCCCTGATAAAGGATTCCTGTCAGCTAAAGAATTAGGAGGTTTGATTACCTCTGGCTCGACTGCAGGAATGGATACACCCGCATGGTGGAATATGGGGCACCGCCCTGTGAAATTTATCGATGGTGTGTTCCCGATGGATGCACCACGTGTAGACATGGTTTTCTACACGCCTTTCTTTGGTTTATTCGGCGGCTTGCTTGGCCCCTTGAGTGAAAGCGGGCAAGACTGGATGCGTGAAAATGCGCCCTCAGCCAATACCTGGATTGAGACTCTCAAAGCCCCTGCCTATCCCAAACCCATCGATTTGGCCTTGGCGGAACAGGGTTCAAAATTGTTCCACGAACTGAATATGTGGGAAGCAAAAAGAAAAAATCCCGTTGCCAAACCTGAAGGAAACGGCTCTTGTGCCAGTTGTCACGGCGCCTATGCACCACGCTATGTCAATAACAAGGCCTGGCTCGACACCCCCTTGCTTGAAGGTATGGCGGGATACATTGTGCCTATGAACATTATCGCCACCGATCCTGTGCGTCTTGAAACCAACAATGAGGCCTTCCAATCTGCCGGTAAAAAGAACTTCTTTGGTTATCCACAAACCGCAGGCACCAGTCAGGATTGCGGCCCACAAAACAGTGTCGAGTTGCGCGGTAATCGCAAACCTGGTTATTTGGCACCACCTTTACACGGAGTCTGGGCAAGTGCGCCGTATATGCACAATGGTTCCATACCAGACCTTTGGTCACTGCTGAAACCTTCTGATCGCCCTCCTTTGTGGCGCAGAAAATCAACACCTGCTCGCTGGGATCAACCACTTGCCGTCATGGGTTTTGATACCAATATCCACCGGGCCTACGATCACGGCAAACTTGGCTGGAAATACGACACCATCAAATGCCAGCAACGCAGTTTGTTTAATCCTTCTGTCACACCTTATATCAACTGCATTCCTGGAAAAGAAGATGCCAAACCTTATGCGCAGGAAATCCTTGCCAAGGCTTATTCCAACCTGATTCTGGTATGGAATATTCTCTTCCCACCCACTTTAACCAGATCACAAATGGAAGACAGGAAAATCTATAACACCCACATGTATGGTCAAAGCAATAAAGGGCATGAGTTCAATTCAGTGCTGACCGATAACGAACGTCGCGCAATTATTGAATATCTGAAAACCCTCTAGGCTGGTCGTACTTAACCCTCTCAGGCATTGTCTGAGAGGGTTTTTGCTGTTTGCCTAGCGGCAAGAAGTCATTCCGCCATCAACAGGAATGGTAATGCCTGTGATATAGCTACTGGCTTTCGAACTTAAAAAAATCGCCGTACCCGCCATATCATCTGGTTCACCAATACGCTTGCGTGGAATGGTTTGCGCAATCGCATCGCCAAAATTTTTGAGCGTTGCAGCCATCATCTTGCTTTCAAAGGGCCCCGGTGCAATCGCATTGACGTTGATGTTATCGCCTGCCAAACGCCGCGCCAGCACTTTGGTCATGTGAATCACGGCGGCTTTGCTGGCTGAGTACGCATAGGTTTCCAGCGCAGGTACATGAATACCATCTACCGAGGCGATATTGATAATTCGGGCAGGCGCTTCAAAACTGCCTGCTGCTTTCAATTTGGGCGTTAACAACTGGGTTAAATAAAAAACAGACTTGGTGTTGATGTTCATGACCTTATCCCACGCATCTTCAGGAAAGTTGTCAAAAGGCGCTCCCCAGGTAGCACCGGCATTGTTCACCAGAATATCAATTTTGCTTTCAGTGATGGCCGCCGCCAAAGCCTCACGCCCTGCTTGCGTGGACAAATCCGCAATTACCGCAACACATTCCCCTGCTTTGTTCAATTCTGCCGCAGCCGCCTCGACTTCCTGTGCTTTCCTCGCCGAGATGTACACTTTTACGCCGTTCTCAACAAAGCCGCGTGCAATCATGGCACCAATACCACGAGAGCCTCCTGTAACTACGGCGACTTTACCCTGTAAATCAAACAGATTTTTCATTTATCTATCCCTTCATGCCGAAAAAGAAAAAGCACGGTATGATGCAGACTGTTTTTTATCAAGCCCATTTTTTACAAAAAATCAGGAAGGCCTTATGTCTGACGCACTCGTACTCACAGAAATCAACCAAGGTGTAGCACTGTTAACACTGAATCGTCCAGACGCATTGAATGCCTTGAATACCCCCATGCGTGCTGCCATCACCGAAGCTATTTATGCAGTCAGTGCTAACGACAAGGTAAAAGCGATTGTGCTGACTGGTGCAGGAAGAGCCTTTTGTGCAGGACTGGATTTGAAAGAGCTTGGCAGTGGAAAAGCGGATAACGAAGATGCTGTTTCAGATACCCATATGATTAAAGCCTTCGCGCAACTGAAAAAACCCCTGATTGGTGCAATCAATGGATTTGCCATTACCGGTGGTTTTGAACTCGCAATGATGAGCGACTTTATGATTGCCAGTGAGCATGCCAGATTTGCAGACACGCATTGTCGCGTTGGTATTGTGCCAGGTTGGGGTTTGTCACAAAAACTGCCGCGCATCATTGGCATTGGACGCGCAAAAGAATTGAGTTTTACTGGCAATTTTCTTGATGCCAACACCGCAGAACGCTGGGGCTTGGTGAATCGTGTTGTGCCTGCCGAAGCTCTCATTCCAACCTGCCTGCAACTCACACAAGAAATTGCCTCGTGCGAACCAATCACCTTGAACACGGTAAAAACCATTATCGATCAAGGCTACGCAAGCACATTAGCGGAAGGATTAAAAATAGAAAGCAAAGCCAACCGTGCACACATGGAAGGCATTACACCTGAAATTCTGGAAGCACGCAGAACGGGGGTAATGAGCAGAGGTAGAGGGCAACAGTAGCAGAAAAATAATCTGCGTGATTTAAACATTGAAGCGGAAGTGAATGACATCTCCATCCTGTACTACGTATTCCTTTCCTTCGAGCCGCCACTTGCCCGCTTCTTTCGCACCTTGCTCACCCTTGTGCGCAATATAATCGTGATAAGCAGTGACTTCTGCACGAATAAAGCCTTTTTCAAAATCAGTATGAATGACACCCGCAGCTTGTGGTGCAGTCGCTCCTTTTTTTACTGTCCAGGCGCGCACTTCTTTCACACCCGCAGTGAAATAGGTTTGTAAACCCAGCAGGCGATAACCTTCACGAATCACACGATCCAAACCCGCTTCTTCCATACCCAAATCATTGAGAAATTCCAGTTTTTCTTCATCATCCAGTTCTGAAATTTCGGCTTCTATCTTGGCACAAATCACCACGACTTCTGCGCCTTCACTTTCAGCTCTTTGCCTAACCAAATCAAGCAGTGGATTATTTTCCTGACCGGCTTCATCAACATTCGCTACATACATCACAGGTTTCAAGGTTAAGAAACTGTACGAACGCAGTGCCAGTTTTTCATCATCATTCAAGCTTAAAGAACGCAGCACCAGACCTTCGTCCAAATGCACTTTCACCTTATCGAGTAAAGCGAGTTTTTTTTGCGATTCCTTGTCGCCCGAACGCGCCAGCTTCTGGGTTTTCAGGTACGCTTTTTCAATACTTTCCAAATCAGCCAGCGCCAGTTCGGTATCAATAATGTCAATATCTGCAATCGGATCAACTTTGCCAGCCACATGGATAATGTTGTCATCGTTAAAACAACGCACTACATGGGCAATAGCATCGGTTTCACGGATATTGGCCAGAAATTTGTTACCCAGACCCTCGCCTTTGGAAGCACCCGCCACCAAACCCGCAATATCTACAAATTCCATGGTGGTAGGAATCACGCGCTCCGGACTCACCACACTTTCCAGCGCCTTAAGTCGTGGATCATTGATAGGTACAATGCCTGTATTAGGCTCAATCGTGCAGAACGGAAAATTCTGTGCGTCAATACCTGCATTGGTCAAGGCATTGAACAAGGTAGATTTTCCAACATTGGGTAAGCCAACAATGCCACATTTAATCCCCACAGTATTTCCTCTTTCGTAATAACTCTTTTGTTATTTTTCGGTATGTAATGCCGTCATTGCAGCTTGTAAATTTCCGCTGATGACTTGTTCAATCACATCCAGCGCCTGATCAATACTTTGTTCAATCAGGATTCGATCATCTGCATTCGGGTTTTTCAAAACATAAGGGGTGACTTTATTTTTATCACCTGGATGCCCGATACCCAAACGTAAACGTAAAAAATTGTTGTTGTTTCCCAAGCGGCTGATGCTGTCTCTCAGGCCATTATGACCACCATGACCACCACCACTTTTCAAACGCGCAATGCCTGGAGCCAAATCAAGCTCATCATGCACAATCAGTATTTCTTCGGGTTTGATTTTAAAAAAGTTAGCCAAGGCAGAAATCGCCTGCCCACTTTCATTCATATACGTTGTGGGAATCATCAGGCGCACTTCCTGACCCGCAACATGAACCAAGGCAACCTGAGCCTTATATTTGCTTTCTGGTTTAAATTGCGCAGAACAGCGTCGGGCAAGTGCTTCTACAAACCACTGACCAACATTATGACGGGTTCCAGAATAGTCAGGCCCCGGATTTCCGAGGCCTGCTATCAATTTTATGTCATGTTGAATAAGCGATGACATAACAACGCTGAATCAGAATGATTCCGTATTGTTATTCGGAAGCTTCTGGACTTGCACTACCCTCAGCCTCATCGTCCACAGAACCTTTAGGCTTATGAACAGCGATAATGGGATGGTTATGGGCTTCACCATGTGTCAAAGCAAGAATGGTCACGCCTGCAGGAGGTACGATGTCTGACAGGTGAAGCGTGGTTTCCACTTCCACACTGGTCATATCGACTTCAATGTACTCTGGCAAATCTTTTGGCAAGCAGGAAATTTCAACCTCGGACATGAGGTGATTAATTTTTCCTCCACCCAACTTCACACCAACACACTTGTCTTCGTTGATGAAGTGAATAGGCACATTCATATGAATCGGCTTGTTTTGATTCACTCTCAAAAAATCCATGTGCATCACAGAATCCTTTGCCGGATGACGCTGCATATCCTTAACCACTGCTTTTTCAGTAGCACCGTCGATATTCAAAGTCAAAATGGAAGAGTAGAAAGATTCGTGAAGAATTGCTCGCGCAATTTCATTACCTTTCAAAGTGATTGCAAGCGGAGCTTTTCCAGCGCCATAAATAATGCCAGGTACCAAACCTTCAATTCGACGCAGGCGGCGGCTCGCACCTTTCCCCAGGTCATTTCGTACCGTGACATTGAGTGTAAATTCTTCAGACATGAGATTTTCCTCAATAATTCAGTTAATAAAAATTGTTTCAGAGATCAGTCTGCGACCAACTGATTCCGGAAGTTTTAAGTCCTTCGTGACTATCGTTCAATGAATGTTTGAAAAAAGACCTTCTATTTAAAAAATAGACGAACGCTCAAACATCGCACTGATAGATTCTTCGTTATTAATTCGACGCACTGTCTCGGCGAGCATGGCTGCCAATGAAAGCTGTCGAATTTTGGGTTCTTTTTTGGCAGCTTCACTTAAAGCAATCGAATCGGTAACAACCAGCTCATCAAGTAAAGAGTTGGCAATATTATCCAAAGCAGCGCCCGACAAAACAGGGTGTGTACAATAAGCAATCACTTTTTTCGCGCCACTTTTCTTGACCGCCTCGGCAGCCTTGCACAAGGTACCTGCAGTATCGACCATGTCATCAATAATGATGCAGGTGCGATCCTTGACATCGCCAATAATGTGCATGACTTCTGACACGTTGGCTTTAGGACGACGCTTGTCGATGATAGCCAGGTCCGCATCATTCAAGAGTTTGGCCAAGGCACGCGCACGCACCACACCTCCGACATCGGGAGAAACCACCATCACATCTTCGTCGCCATACTTGCGCTCAATGTCATTAAGCAAAATCGGTGTGGCATAGACGTTATCAACAGGAATATCGAAAAACCCCTGAATCTGGTCTGCATGCAAATCAACAGTGACCACTCGATCAATACCAGAAATCGTAATCATGTCAGCACACACCTTGGCAGTAATCGCCACACGCGCAGAACGTACACGACGATCCTGTCTTGCGTAACCAAAATACGGAATCACTGCAGTAATTCGGCTGGCTGATGAACGACGAATGGCATCTGCCATCACAATCAGTTCCATCAAATGATCATTGGTAGGTGCTGAAGTGGATTGAATAATGAAAACATCTTTACCACGCACGTTATCATTGATTTCAACGTTGACTTCACCATCGGAAAACTTGCCCACAAAAGCATCACCCAGTGCCAGGTGGCTATGCCTGGCGACCTGTCGTGCAAGTTCAAGATTGGCATTACCTGCAAAGATACAAAGTTTTGACACGGTGCTTTCCTGTGCTGCCTGTATGTGAGTTGGCTGGGCTGGGAGGATTCGAACCTCCGCATGACGGGATCAAAACCCGTTGCCTTACCGCTTGGCGACAGCCCAATTGTTGATTAAATCTTGTAGTCGAGCAAAGTATGCACAGGTGAACTATTCATACCTTTAGCAATGATTACTTGCTCAATCAGTGGATTTTCTTTTAAAGCGAATCCGGCTTTTTCGGCAGCATCCTGTGTTTCAAAAGGAGCAAAAACACAAGCACCCGTTCCAGTGAGTCTGGCCAAACCAAACCCAGCTAACAAACCCAGACAAAGATTAACCTCGGGATACAATTTTCGAACCAGTACCTCGCAATCATTTCCGGGCTTGATAAGCTCCAAAAGCCCTTGAAAAGATTGAAGTTTCCCCTGACCCCCGCTTAGAAAGGCGCGTATTGTCCTAGGACTTGAGTCACGTGTCAATTCTTGGTGAGCGAAGATAGCCGCCGTAGAAACGCTGGTTTTTGGCTTCACCAACACATAGTAAAACTCGGGCACTGTCAGTGGTTTTAGCAGCTCACCTCTGCCTTCACCCACTGCCGATTGGCCTCTCACAAACACGGGAACATCAGCGCCCAATGCGAGTGACATATCCGCCAGTTGATTCAAATCGAGATTCACATTCCATAATTTATTCAGCACCAGCAAACAAGTGGCTGCATTGGAAGAGCCTGCACCAATGCCGCCTTGCATGGGTAAATGTTTTTCCAGATAAATGTTGCACCCTTGCTTCGGCAGACCTTGAGATACGCAATAATCTTGCAATGTTTGCGCTGCTCTAACAACGAGATTGGATTCGTTTTCCAATTCGCTTTTGTTACAGGAAAATCCCAGCGTTTCATCTGCACGTAATTCAAAATCAAGATAGTCACAACAATCAAGAAAATGAAATATCGTATGCAGTTCGTGATAACCATCATCACGCCGACCTGAAATTTTCAGACAAAGATTCAGCTTGGCAGGCGCCGGTACTCTGAGCATCTTATTCGCCATTGGCTTTTCCCTGTGAAACAAAATTCCAATCACGAATTACGAGAGTAGCCTGCATGTCATCACGCGCAATTTGAATTTTATTTGGCATAACTATTCCATCAAACTCCTTCCATGACAGATAACTGACACGCCATTCGGACTGAAGTAATGTGACAGGAAAACCCTGCTCATCAAACTCTTTCAGAACATAGGCTGGCTCTGGTGCCGGAATTCCTCTTAACCAGAAGCTGATAAGCGTCCAGGGCACTTCCATCCCTGTATGCTCCAGGAACAAGGCTTCTGGTGATTGAGCATAAAATTTTCTGCCTTGATGATTGGTTAGCACCGTATGAGCAGTCAGTTTTTCGAGTATGACTTCACCCATACCCAAGGGGCCATAGAAACGAACCAAAAACTCATCGCCCTGCTGCTGCCATTCAAACGAAGCACTGACTCCTGCAGGTTTACCTTCGTGAGAAAAAGTTAAACCCATTTTCCCTCTCGATTGCCAGGTCGGAATTTTTAACAGCATCTCGGAACGCGCAGAAAAATGCTCGTGGTGAGCAAACTGCTTGCTTGCACAGTGATTCAACACAATACACAGCGGGAGAAAAAACAGAAACTTCCTGATGACTGTCATATGCTTCTACAAAATTTCCGCAAGAAAACTACTCTGACTGCCCATCGATAAAGCGGGACATGACTTGTTTGAGAATCTCACTGTTCTGATTTTTTACCAGCGCTTCGTCCCACACACGCTTTGCTTCCTGCTCCAAACCGCTCACCCATAAAACTTCGCCCAAATGCGCAGCTATTTCATGATCAGCCTGTAAGGCCAGCGCGCGACGCAAATACTTGAGTGCTTGTTCATAATCCCCTAATTGATAATAAACCCAGCCCAGACTATCGATGATGGCCGCATCATCAGGAGCAATCTCGTAGGCACGTTCAATGTATTTCAATGCTTCCTGATGTCTTTGGGTTTTGTTGGTCAAGGTATAACCCAAGGCATTTAACGCCATCGCATGATTTGGCTCGCGCTCGATAATATAGAGCAACTCCTGTTCAACAATATCGAGTTTATCCATACTTTCTGCAAGCATGGCTTTAGCGTAACGCAATTTAAATACTTGTGGATAGGATTCCAGACCCTTTGAATACATGGTTAGCGCTTCTTCTTTTCTGCCAGCCTCACTCAACAAGTCGGCTTGTGCATGAAAAAAAGTACCATTGTTATCTCTTTGTTGTGCATTTGCCTGATTCAACGATTCAAGTGCTTCATCGAGATTACCCTTCTGATTCAGAATATAGGCAATCTGTAGTCTTGCCTCGATAAAGCCTACACCCGGATGAATATTTTCAAGATAAGTAACAGCATCATCATAACGCTGTTCCTTTTCTGCAATACGACTTAAATAGAAAAAAGATTCTTCCCTGCGATAATTATTTGCAACACTCTCACGAAATAAATCGCTCGCAATCGTGTACAAGCGAAAATCTGCCGTAATCAATGCCAGGCGATAACGAAACTCCAGCTCATCAGGAAAATGCTGCATACTTGCAGAAATCTGTCGTTCGGCCTGTGTATTTTTTCCAAGCTTGAGCAAGCTCTGGATATAAAGCAAATGGAGTGGCTTGCTGTCAGGAAATTGCCTGACGCCTTTTTCCATCTCTTTCAACGCTTCACGTTCATGACCATAATTAAAACGCAGTTCGGATCGCATAATCACTGGACGATCATCGTACTTATCCAGTTTTCTGGCGCGCGTGGCGGCATCGAGTGCTGACTGACGCTGATCAAGCAAAGCGTATAAATGTGCACGGCTCAAGCTCAGCTGGCTATTATCAGGATACTTATCATTTAAAATTTCCAGTTTACGTAACAACTCCAACTGACCGGATTCAGGCAGGCGGGGTACAAGCTGATTAAAGTAATCAAAATTAAATGGCTCACCCAGCGCCAACACACGCTCAATCGAAAGTAGAGAACCTTCTACCAAACCAAAATATAATTGTTGTCTGGCCATAATCATGTGCGCCACAGGATTATCCGGCTCCACCTCTTGCCACAAGGCAATCAATTCCAGACTGATTTGGTGTGCCTCCAGCCAACTACTGATTTCGAGCGCGCGTTTAATCACAGCGGGATCACGTGTCTTATGCGCTTCACGACGGTAATAGCCCAATCCCAAATCAGGCATGTCTCTGCTGAGTGCAATTTCTGCCAACATCAGGGCATAAAGCGTATCTGGTGGGAAATCCTTATAAACGTCTTCCATACCATTGATAGATGAATCCACTTCTGAATGCACATTCGCTTGCGACAAAAATACTCTGGCCTCGGCCTGCTTGTCTGTTTGCACATGGTTTTGGGTACAGGCAGCAAGCGACAACCATACCGACAGAATCAAAAGTAAATGCAGATTTTTCATAGAGCAGCCTTGGGAAACACAAACCCGAAACTCAGTTTAAAGTACAATGGTTCATGAGTCATGGTGAATGCGTGTAGATTTGTCGTACAATCGCGCGCTGTAAGCCAGACAAATCTGACTCCCATGAGTTCCCAACCAATCGGTAAATACCTGATATGCCCTTACTGGTACTCGGCATCAATCACAAATCTGCCTCAATAAAATTGCGTGAGCAACTTGCCTTCAGCCCTGCAAGTTTGCACGAAGCCTTGCAATCGCTGCGCAGTTTGCCTGAAGTGCATGAAGCCGCGATTCTTTCCACCTGTAATCGCAGTGAAATTTACTGCGTGTGTGACACAGAAGATGCCAGCCCTGTACTCAAATGGCTCAGTGATTTTCAACACATTCCGTTAATGCAATTTTCTGATAAAGCCTATGAACACTGGCACAGTGCTGCGGTGCGTCACATGATGGCAGTTGCAAGTGGTCTGGATTCCATGATTCTTGGCGAACCGCAGATATTCGGACAAATGAAAAATGCTTTTACGTCCGCCCAACATGCCAACACCATTGGTGCTGAATTATCTCGCCTGTTTCAGCATATTTTTTCAACTGCCAAGGAAATTCGCAGCGAAACAGAATTGGGCGCACATCCTGTCTCTCTTGCCTATATTTCTCTGACGCTCGCCAAAAGAATTTTTTCAGACATTAGCCAGAGCCGCGTCTTACTGATTGGTGCGGGTGAAATGATGGAACTGGTGGCAAAACATTTTTACGAAAGTGGCATCCAGCAGATTGTGGTCGCCAATCGCACACTGGAAAAAGCTGATTCCATTGCGCAACAAGTCAATGGCCACAGCATTACTTTGGGTGAATTACCCGAACAACTTCATAAAGCAGACATTGTGATTTCTTCAACCGCCGCACCAGTTCCCATTATCGGAAAGGGTTGGGTAGAAAGCGCATTGAAAAAACGCAAGCACCAACCCATGTTCATGGTGGATTTGGCAGTACCGCGTGACATTGAAGAAGAAATCGCTGAATTAAAAGATGTGTATCTGTATAGCATCGATGATTTACAGGAAATCATTCACGACAATCTTAAAAATCGCGAAACTGCCAGCGAACAGGCGTATTTGATTATCGACCGTCGTAGCGCCGAGTACAGCCAGATTAAAAAAGAGCGTCTCGCAGTTGGAACACTCAAGGCCTATCGCGCCAGAATTGAAAACCTGAAACAGCAGGAGTTACTCAAGGCGCAAAAAGCCCTTCAAAATGGTGAGAATGCCGAAGCGGTGCTTGAACGCTTTGGTCGGGATTTAATTAACAAAATCATGCATGACCCAAGTCTGGCCTTGAAAAAAGCCGGGGCAGAACAACGGCTTGATTTTCTCAACTGGAGCAAGGAGCTTCTGGGTATTCAAAAAAATACCGTGAATCACATCGACCACAATAAAAATCAAAATAGTCAAAAGCCTTCCTCTACCAGAAAAAAACCGCAGCCTTAATACCTCCCGTATTACCAAATATGAAAGATTCTATCCGTATCAAGTTGGAAAATTTGCAAGAACGCCATGAAGAAATTGGTGCCCTGCTTGGCGATGCCAGCATCATTTCCAACCAGAAAAAATTCCGCTCACTGTCTCAGGAATATGCCGAAATTGAACCTGTGGCACATTGTTTCAGTCGCTATCAGGAAACCAGACAGGCACTCGATGATGCCAAACTCATGCTTGAAGAAGACGATAAGGAATTGCGCGAACTTGCGCAGGAAGAAATAAAAAACAACCAGCATTTACTGGAAGAACTGGAACTGGAACTTCAAACATTGATGCTGCCCAAAGATGTGCGCGATCAATGCAACGTCTTTCTCGAAATTCGCGCAGGTACAGGCGGTGATGAAGCAGCAATTTTTTCTGGTGATTTATTCAAAATGTATAGCCGTTATGCCGACCGCAAACGCTGGAAAATGGAAGTGCTCAGCGAGAATCAAGGTGAACATGGCGGTTATAAGGAAATCATTTGTCGCATTGAAGGCAACCATGTTTACTCTCACCTGAAATTTGAATCTGGTGCGCATCGGGTACAGCGCGTACCTGAAACTGAATCTCAAGGACGTGTGCATACCTCGGCCTGTACAGTTGCGGTAATGGCGGAAGCTGATGAGATAGAGCATGTCGAAATCAATAAAAATGATTTGCGCATTGATACTTTCAGAGCATCCGGTGCCGGTGGTCAGCACGTTAACAAAACCGATTCTGCCATTCGTATCACGCATTTACCTTCCGGCATTGTGGTGGAATGTCAAGATGAACGCTCACAGCACAAGAATAAGGCCAGAGCGATGTCTTTGTTACAAGCCAAATTGTTTGATGAAGCACAAACCAGACAGCAAAATGAAATTGCGCAAGAGCGCAAAAGTCTGGTTGGCAGCGGTGATCGCTCGGAGCGCATTCGTACCTATAATTTCCCGCAAGGCCGTATGACGGATCATCGCATCAATCTTACCTTGTACAAATTACAGGAAATTCTGGAAGGCGACCTCGACTCGGTAATCACGCCTCTTACTCAGGAAGATCAGGCCAACAAACTGGCAGCACTGGCAGAATAAACACCGTATTGTCGTGACACTTGAAACCTTATTAAAAACCGCTTTATCAAAACTTCAAGCTTCAAAGTTACACACGCTTGCACATCATCGTGACAGCGATTTCCAGCAGGATATTGAAATCCTGCTCGCGCATTGTTCAGGGCTTGGTTTATCGCAATTGCGTGTACAAATGCGCACGCATCCTGAGCGTAATATTGCGCCCGATGTGCAAACACGCTTTTTTGAATTGCTCGAAAAACGCATGCACAAAGTTCCCGTTGCCTACCTCACGGGTGAACAGGCGTTTTGGTCACTGGTACTTAAAGTCAATCAACATGTGCTGATTCCCCGTCAGGAAAGCGAATGTCTGGTGGAATTTCTGCTTGAGCAGTTTAAAAATGATGGGGAACTTTCCGGGCTTGATCTCGCCACAGGTTCGGGTGCACTTGCACTGGCGCTAGGCCACGAAAAAAATCACTGGCAACTGTGTGCCAGCGATGTTTCACACGAAGCGCTGGACTGCGCGAAACACAATGCACACAGACTGCAAATCAACAATGTTGATTTTATTCACAGCGACTGGTTCAAAACTATTCCACAACAACGCTTTGATTTTATTGTGTCCAACCCCCCTTATATCGAAGCAGACGCGCAAGAACTCAAGCACGAATCGATTCAGTTTGAACCACGCATCGCTTTGGTAGCAGGTGAGGAAGGGCTGGATGCGATTCGCCTGATTTGCGAACAAGCCAAAGCTTTTTTAAAACCCGAAGCACCGCTGGTGATTGAGCATGGTTATCAACAGGCTGCTGCGGTTTACGAGATTTTTCTACAAAATGGATTTAATCGGGTAGAGTGTCACAAAGACTACGCTCAACTGGACAGATTCACTGTAGGATTTAGCGAGTAATGCAAGACCAAACCCTGCTTCGTTACACCCGACAAATCATGCTGCCTGAAATTGATATTGAAGGTCAGCAAAAACTGCTGCATTCCCATGTACTTATTCTTGGGCTGGGTGGCCTTGGCTCTCTGGCTTCCATGTATCTGGCCAGTGCAGGCATCGGCACACTCACACTGGTTGATTTCGACATCGTAAATTTGAGCAATCTGCAAAGACAACTGATTCACCAGACACAGGATATTGGAAGACTGAAAGTGGATTCCGCCAAAGACACACTCAACGCACTCAATCCTGAAATCAAAATCCAGTGCCTTTCAAAAAAAATGAGTGCCGATGAACTGCACGGTTATCTTGCAGGCGTTGATCTGGTTGTGGATTGCAGCGACAACTTTACAACACGCTACGCCTTGAATGCCTTGTGCGTTAAACAAGCCATTCCACTGGTATCAGGTTCCGCCATAGGCTTTGAAGGGCAAATCAGTGTGTTCGATACAAAAAAAAATCATAGTCCGTGTTACCAATGCCTCTACCCCGATGTTTCACAACAGGCATCCAACACCTGTGCAGAAAATGGTGTGCTTGGCCCTGTGGTGGGCGTAATTGCCTGCATGCAAGCACTGGAAGCCATAAAAACCTTGCTTAATATTGGTGATAACCTGCTTGGCTCACTGCTGATTTTCGATGGTCTGAACAGTGAGTGGCGCAAACTGAAACTTAAACGCGATCCACACTGCCCTGTTTGTAACTCACGTCAATATCAACATGAATAAAAATACGTTTATCAATGTGGCACTTTGCCCGCTGCTGTTTTTCCTGATTGCGCTGGCAATTATCAGCATTCCTGATGCGCCTGAATTTTTTCGTTACAAACAAATTGAAATACACAATGGTCAGTGGTGGCGTTTTGTTACAGCGCACTTCACACACACCACATGGAATCATTTTTTTCTGAATATGTCTGGTCTTGGCATCATGGCGTATTTATTTGCGCAAGTAAGTACGTGGAAAAACTGGCTTGTCATCATGCTGGTGGGAAGTATTTTTTGCAGCACCTGTTTTTATTTTTTTGGCGACGAGGATTATAACTATGTCGGTATGTCAGACATCTTGCATACCGCGATTGTTGCCTACGCCATGCTCGACTTTAAATACTTTAAAATTGGCAATGCCATTTTAATTGTGGGTACGCTCGCCAAGGTCATCTGGGAACAAAGCCCCTGGTATATTGAAACCACCGCTGAATTGATTGGCGGTAAAGTTGCAACCGACTCACATCTTTATGGAACCCTCATTGGCCTGATTCTTGGCGGCCTGTTGCTATGGATGCGGTTTCGACGCGAAGGCTGACATTCCCGCCACTTCGCTGTTGAGCCACTGCATGGAAGTTCCTAAACTGCCTGCCTTGATTTACAACCTTCAACATTCATCACACAGGTAACGACATGGCAGCGCCACTTTCCGGTTTAAAAGTTCTCGATTTTTCAACGCTTCTTCCTGGCCCCTTCGCGTCGATGATACTGGCTGATTTGGGCGCAGATGTTGTGCGTGTGGAATCCCCTACGCGTGGTGACCCTGTACAAGTGCTGCCACCACAGGCAGGTAAAGTGTCCGCAGCCCACACCACCATCAATCGCTCCAAACGCTCCATCGCCGTCGATTTAAAAAACCCACAAGGCAAGGAAGTGATTAAAGCGCTGGTGAAGGAGTTCGATATTGTGCTTGAACAATTCAGACCCGGTGTGATGGACAGACTCGGCGTGGGTTATCAGGATTTGAAAGCCATTAACCCTGCCATCATTTACTGCTCCATTACCGGTTATGGTCAAACTGGCCCCTATAAAGACCGTGCAGGCCACGACATCAACTATCTGGCAATGGCAGGTGCAGCGAGCTACACAGGGCGTAAAAGTGAAGGCCCCGCACCCTTTAGTTTACAAGTTGCCGACATCGCCGGTGGCTCCTTCCATTCGGTGATGGGCATACTGGCAGCGGTGATTCATCGCCAGCACACAGGGGAAGGTCAATATATTGATGTGAGCATGACCGATGCTGCGTTTTCAATGCATGCACTCACAGCCCCTGGCTTTCTGATGCAAGGCAAGCAATGGGAACCGGATTATGAAACCACCATTCTCAATGGTGGCCATTATTACGACTATTACCCCACCAAAGATGGTCGCTACATTTCAGTGGGCAGCCTTGAACCCCAGTTTTTTAGCCAGTTTATTGCAGCCGCAGAACTTGGTGACATCATTGGCAAAGGTAATATCCATGAACAAAAGCAAAAAATACGCGAAGTTTTTCGCACCAAAACGCTTGATGAATGGAATGCCATTTTCATCAAGCACGATGCCTGTGTTGAACCCGTGCTGACACTTTCGGAAGCCTGTGAGCACCCCCACATGCAGGCACGCGAAATGCTCACCGAAGTACCCGACAATCAGGGTGGAACTTACACGCAGATAGCCTCGGCGTTTAAATTCTCAAACAGTAAACCCGTTTATAAATTTGCAGGGGTTCCAGCTGGAACACATACCAGCGAGCTGCTCAGGGAAATCGGGCTTTCTGAAGCAGAAATCGAGGGCTTCAAGCTCAGTAAGGCCATTTCCTGAACAGGCTGTACATCAAGTAAACAGGGAATATACACACTGTATATTCAAACACCTGTTTTAATTTATTTGCCGCCTGAACAATGACAAGCTGAAAGCAACTTGCTTATAATTTGCTCACATCTAACGCGGGAGCTCAATCGCCTCAATTGGAAAACACCTGAGGCGGGATTATTTCCCTCCACACAATCAAAAATAATAACAACAATCACGAAAGGGATAGCAATGCTTTACAGAATTCACCGCTATGTCAGGGTGGGCATTTTAGTGCTCGTCCTCACTATGCCGCTCTCTCAACTGCTTCATGCCGAACCCAAGGTCTTTACTGCTGTGTTAGAAGAAACCGTGGAAATTGAGCGTGTCTATGAAGTTCACGATGTTCGCTTCAAGATTGTTACCACTGGCGCTGCCGATACCTTTCTTGTCAACGGTATCATCAATGGAGAAGCTGGACTGGATGCCGTTACCGGAAGAATGATGGTCAACATCAAATCTCTGGATAAAGCCGGAATGTCGATGAAAGCAGTCGGTTATGTTGAAAGCAGCGATAAGGAAAAAGGGATTCCTGCTTGTACGCTTTGGCAAACCCGCATGTTCGAGGAATCCAAACTCTGCTACACCGCAAAGGTAGACGCAGGTGGAACTTTTAAAATTGTGCTTTCAATCAGCGACAAGGCACAAATTCCTGTCGCATCGGGTCAGTAGTAAGAATTAGATGGCGGGCCTGGCAGGGTGGAGCGAACAATTAGCAAAGCACTGCTTTGCGTGAGCGGAACGACAAAAATTTACAATTTTTGGCTGGAATAGTCCTGCCGCCCAAGACGAGTGCAAAGCACGAAGTGGCGGGCCTGGCAGGACTCGAACCTGCAACTCTCGGCTTCGAAGGCCGATGCTCTATCCAATTGAACTACAGACCCGAAATTCTGAGCTAGGGAAAGAAGGCGCGGATTATACCTGAAAGCGTGTTTATTTCACTTGAAAACGCTTGTTCATATTTTTGGCATAACGCAGAAAAAAAGCGGCCGTGCGCGGCCAGGTGATTAAAGCGCCAGTCAAATCCTGCAACAGGCTCACCTTATAAGAAGACACCCTGCCCCGCTGTTTGGGTGCTTTCCACGTGGTATGCAACATCACAGGCGGATTGAACTCTTCACTTCCTGCTCTTACAACAGGCCCTTGCGCCAGATTCGCTGCATCGAACAAAAGAATTTCCTTGGGTTTGTCTTTGTTCAAAAACACCATGATATAGCCATCATCTTCTGCTTTGGCATTAATGCGTGGAATGAAGGTAGGTGGGTGTGCAAAAGTACCCTCCTCTAAGGTGTAGCTGTCATCGTACTGCATGGTTTCAAGATTGGTTCTCACAATCGAGGGTGGAATGGCCTGTGTGGGCAAGTCTTCCATCGCAACAAAGGCAGAAGTGGAACCTTTGTACAAGCGATGGGCTGATTCCATCACCATATCAGGATCAAAGCCCAGACAAGTTGTCCACAAATATCTGGATTGCTCTCTGGCTTCTGCACTGTAGATGTTGTCTGTCCATAACAAGGAATTCCAGTGGTTATTTTTATCCCAGCAATATTGGCTTTCTATAATTTCACCCGTGCGCACATTGATGCGATGCTTGCCTGTAGCATTGGGTTGTGGGCCAACGGAAATCATGCCTTCATAATCACTGTGAAATGATTGTCGTGCATGATTTTTTTCATGCGGTGAAATCACCAAACCCAAATCGGTGGCTGGAATATGCTGTAAATACACGGTGATAATGCCGTCATCATCATTGGCATCAATCTTGATATGACCAGCAGGGCAATCGAGACGCACATATTGCGCCTTCACCGCTTCACCTGCAGGGGTTCGGTTTAATTCGCTTTTATCGATAATCCACATTTGGCAAATATCCTGATTGGCATACTTGCGTGGCTTTCCGAACACATTATTCGGCTCGACAATAAAAGGCAGATCGGTAAATACCAGATAATTGCGTGTGCATTTAATGTCGTGAATGGTGTCGAAACCGCACATATCAGCCACTGGCCAGCGTTCAATTTTCCCTTCCATATCCCAGCGGCAGATATTTGTGCGGCGCAAACCATCATTGGTAGGTACCTGACTGTAATTGACAAAATAAAGCTGTTTGTTTTCATAGTCTGCCGCGGGATGTGCAGCAACGGAAATCTGCGGCTCTAACAACAATAAAGCAGGGACAGCCTGTAGCCACTCATGGTTAGCCCCCACAGGGCTGACAAACTCCAGTGTTTCAGGGTCAACTTCAACAGGCCGCCCAACGTCATAACCAACAAACATACGCTCGTCGAGTATCTGCAAATTGGTGTTGGCAAGATTGGAAATACCGAAGGGAGAAAATTCCAGTGCTGACATCTTCCCGAACAAGCGAGGCAATTTCTCGCGTAGCCGATTCAAAGGGGTATCCACACGCTTGGCAAGCACACGCACATCACCTGCTTCATCGGCCTTGCAATCAATCTTGTAGATGTAGCCATGATGCGCCAGCCAATGCCCGCCCGGTTCAGGTTTATCAGGGCCAATCACATAGGCTGAACCCTCAATGTCCCTTGGCCAGACACCCTCAAGTACCTTGAGCCGATGTTCGCCCGTACCTGAGCCATAAAACAGGTTTTTTGTTAGCGTCGCCATACTTCCCTCCTTAACCATGTGAACAAGCTCAAACTTGATTTAACAGATGTTAAGAGAATATATGTGATGCTGACAAGTGTTTTGGCAGGCTCCCCTAGCAGCCCCAATCGCTGAAAAAAGCCTGAATTTGCTCGGTGCTGGCACTCACCTCCTTGAGATTGACCTCAACCCGAAACATGCCCAGCTTCATGCTCATTTTCAGCGGAATAGAGGCCAAATGTTCCGTCGCATACCACACGGTAGGCATATCCTGCTCTTCCATCTCTTCTCTGGGAGTAATAAAGCGCTCTGCCGCAACCGCTTGTTTGAAAAATGAATGCGCCAGCGCTGGCTCAATCCCTTTATATTCATAGCCTGTTTCCCAGCCCTGAGTGGCCTGCGTATAAATCAGTGTTTTATTTTTATGCTCCTGAAACAGGGAGGTATATTGATGCGCAAAAAAACTGGTGAATCCGGTAGGCGCATAGCGTGCGCGATAACTTTTTTGTTTTCCCTCATCATAGGTATAAGTGACTCGCCGTGTTGGCCAACTCACTTCAACGGTTTCATTCCAATCATCAGAACCAATTCGGCTGCCTTGAGATGTTAGAGAAAGCAACTCAACGCTGCATTGCTGAATCCTTGCGCTCTCTTTTTGATCAACTTTAAAAAACGGGCTTTTTAGTAAAATCTCTGCGCTGTAATTGTGTTGCTCAAGTTTTCTGATGGTAATTTTTGCCTTTAAGGGCAGCGCAAAGAAGCTGGCCTTCACACGATAATCCGCTTCTATCAGCTCGGGCGCAGAAACAGCAGGCGGCACAAGCGGCTCGACCTGCGCATGAGCATAAACCGCAGCAGCTAAAAAACAGGCAGCGAGGCTGCTCAGGAATAAACGGGACATCTTCAATAATACACACTCTGATTTTTGTGTTTTGTCATGATACTTTGTCATGATACATGGCTATATCAGCATTGCGAATCAGGTATGATGCGGACTTTTATCCTTGCTCCCCCTCATGGAGACCCGCACATGCTGAAAAAAGTGCTCATCGCAAACCGAGGCGAAATTGCCGTGCGCATTATTCGTGCCTGTGCAGAAATGGGGATACGCTCGGTTGCCATTTATACCGAAGCTGATCGCTACAGCCTGCACGTTAAACGTGCCGACGAAGCCTATTCCTTGGGGGAAGACCCAATCGCTGGCTATCTCGACCCACGCAAGATTATCAGCCTGGCCAGGCAAGTGGGCTGTGACGGTATTCACCCGGGCTACGGTTTTCTGTCTGAAAATGCAGGGTTTGCGCGTTTATGCGAAGAAAAAGGCATTCGTTTTATTGGCCCGAACTCTGAAGTGATACACAAAATGGGGGACAAAACCCAGGCGCGTGACAGCATGCGTGCCGCAGGTGTACCGATAACGCCAGGTTCAGAAGGCAATCTTGCCGATATAGATGAAGCCATCGCACTGGCAGCAAAAATCGGTTATCCAGTGATGCTCAAGGCCACTTCAGGCGGTGGTGGGCGCGGGATTCGCCGTTGCGACAGCGAACAGGAACTGCGTACACAGTATCCTCGTGTTATCAGCGAAGCCACCAAAGCCTTTGGCAGCGCCGATGTGTTTATGGAAAAGTGCATCGTCAATCCTCGCCATATCGAGGTGCAAATTCTTGCCGATGGGCAAGGCAATGTGATTCATCTCTATGAACGTGATTGCTCCATTCAACGCCGTAACCAAAAGCTGATTGAAATTGCGCCCAGCCCACAACTGAATAATGAGCAACGCGAATACATTGGCAATCTTGCCGTCACAGCGGCCAAAGCGGTGGGCTATGAAAATGCAGGCACGGTTGAATTTTTACTGACAGGCAATGATGTTTACTTCATGGAAATGAATACCCGTATTCAGGTAGAACACACCATTACCGAACAAATTACCGGCGTCGATATTGTACGCGAGCAATTACGTGTCGCGTCCGGCTTGACACTCAGTTATGCACAAAAAGACATCAGCTATCGCGGCTTCGCGCTTCAATTTCGTATTAACGCTGAAGATCCGAAAAATGATTTCCTCCCCAGCTTTGGTCGCGTCAGCCACTACTATGCACCAGGTGGCCCGGGTGTGCGTATTGATACCGCCATTTATACTGGCTATGAAATCCCTCCCCACTTCGATTCCATGTGCCTGAAACTGATTGTCTGGGCTTTGAACTGGAATGATGTGATTGAACGCAGCAAACGCGCACTTGATGACATGCGTTTGCACGGTATTCGTACCACCGCCAACTATTACAAGCAAATTCTTGAACACCCTGAATTTCGTGCCGCCGATTTCAATACCAGCTTTGTCCCTGAGCACCCTGAGTTATTGAATTATTCCGTCAAGAAACACCCAAGCGAAATTGCTCTTGCCATTGCCACGGCTCTGGCAGCACACGCCGGTTTATAAAAGTATTTTCAACAGAGGTTAGCGATGAACAGCCCGAAAAAAATTGAAATCACCGATGTCATTCTCAGAGATGCGCATCAATCCCTGATTGCAACACGCATGCGCACCGAAGACATGCTGCCCGTGTGTGAGAAACTCGATAGGGTGGGCTTCTGGTCACTCGAAGTGTGGGGTGGAGCCACCTTTGATGCCTGTGTACGTTTCCTCAAGGAAGACCCTTGGGAGCGCCTGAGAAAATTACGCGAAGCCCTGCCTAACACACGCTTGCAAATGTTATTGCGTGGGCAAAATCTGCTTGGCTATCGCCATTATGCCGATGATGTGGTCGAAGCCTTTGTACAAAAATCTGCCGAAAACGGTATGGACGTGTTTCGTGTATTCGATGCCCTGAATGATTTACGCAATATCGAAGTTGCCATGAAAGCCGTGAAAAAATCCGGCAAACACGCCCAGGGAACCCTTTGTTATACCACCAGCCCTGTACACACACTGCAACTGTTTGTAGAGCAAGCCAGACACATGCGTGATATGGGTGCCGACTCCATCGCCATCAAAGATATGGCAGGCTTACTCACGCCTTATGCCACCTATGAGCTGGTAAAAGCCTTGAAAGAAGCCGTCGATTTACCTTTGGTATTACACAGCCATTCCACTGCGGGGCTTGCGCCGCTTTGCCAACTGAAAGCGGTTGAAGCAGGAATTGACCGACTGGATACCGCCATCTCTGCTTTTGCAGGTGGCACCAGTCACCCTGCAACCGAATCACAAGTGGCCGCTCTGAAAAACAGCCCCTATGACACAGGGCTGGATTTGGCGCTCCTGAGCGAAATCGCCGATTACTTTCGTGAAGTGCGTAAAAAGTACCATCAATTTGAAAGTGAATTCACCCGTGAAGATGTGTCGGTACAAATCAATCAGGTGCCGGGCGGCATGATGTCCAATCTGGCCAATCAGCTCAAGGAACAACACGCACTCGATAAAATCCGCGAAGTGTTTGACGAAATTCCGCGTGTGCGTGCTGATTTGGGCTACCCGCCACTGGTGACACCCAGCTCGCAAATTGTCGGCACACAGGCGGTTTACAACGTGCTGTCAGGTGAACGTTACAAAACCATTACCAATGAAGTGAAACGCTATTTTCTCGGTGGTTATGGTCAGGCTCCTGCACCCGTCAATGCGAGCATTCAGAAGAAAGCCATTGGCAATGAAATACCTGTGGAAGGTCGTCCGGCAGATCAACTGGCACCCGAACTTGTCAGGCTCAGAAAGGAAATCGGCGAACTCGCCCTGAATGAGGAAGACGTACTCACCTACGCCATGTTTCCTGACTTGGGCAAGGAATATCTGCAACAAAGAGCCAATGGCACTTTAAAACCCGAAGCCTTATTACCTGAGCCTGTCGCAGGGAAAACATCCACCGCCAGCGAAGCCACAGAATTCACTATTGATGTGCATGGTGAAATCTACGAAGTAGCGATTACCGGTGTGGGTGATGCGGGGAATGGCAAACGCAAGCTCTATCTTTCGCTTGATGGCATGCCTGAAGAAGCCATTTTCGAGCCACGCAATCAATACACTGGCGAAGCAGGTGGCAGCAAACGCAAGAAAGCCACTCAAGCTGGACACATCACCACCGCCATGCCTGGCAACATTGTCGATGTGCTCGTGAAAACCGGTGATCGTGTAAAAGCGGGTCAGGGTGTATTGGTCACCGAAGCCATGAAAATGGAAAACGAAATTCCCGCCGACATTGATGGTGTGGTCAGTGCCATTCACGTACAAAAAGGCGATCGCGTCACACCCGGGGAAGTGCTGATAGAAATTACCAGCTAACACCTCATCTAAATGGAGTTTGTCGAACAAATGTTGCCTGACTACATTGCGCCGCTCTATTTTCTGAAAACCAAATCACGCAGCAGGAGCCTCAAGTGAGCAACCTAGAAGCCTTTAGAGAAGAATGTCGTGAATGGATAGCCCAAAACTATCCAGAGTCCCTCAAAGCCCCTGCCACCGATGCCGATCAGGTTTGGGGTGGCAGGAAAGCTGTTTATAAAAATCCTGATTCCAAACTCTGGCTCGACCGTATGGCTGCCAAAGGCTGGACTGCACCAACCTGGCCAAAAGCTTATGGCGGTGGTGGTTTAAGTGATGCTGAAAATCGTGTGCTACAAAGCGAACTGGGTAAAGCCAACTGCCGTTTGGCACTGGCCAGTTTTGGCATCTGGATGCTCGGCCCCGTGCTGCTGAGATACGGCACAGAAGCACAAAAGCAAGAACATCTTCCCAAAATCATTCGAGGTGAAATTCGCTGGTGTCAGGGCTATTCCGAACCTGGTGCCGGTTCTGATTTGGCCGGTTTGCAAACTGCCTGTGAAGACAAGGGCGACCACTGGCTTATCAATGGCTCAAAAATCTGGACTTCTTACGGCAATCATGCCGACTGGATGTTCTGTCTGGTAAGAACCGATAAAACCACCAAACACGATGGTATCAGCTTTGTGTTGTTCGATATGGAAAGTGAGGGCGTTGATGTCAAACCCATCAAGTTGATTTCCGGTGCTTCGATTTTCTGCCAGAGCTTTTTCGATAATGTAAAAGTGCCCAAGGGCAACATGGTCGGTGAAATCAACAAGGGCTGGACTATCGCCAAAGAATTGCTACAACACGAGCGCTCAATGGTGGCAGGTTTTGGTTTATCCAAAGGCGGCCTTGATGGCAATGCTGGTGCTTACACGATGGTAAGCATTGCAAAAGAATATCTGGGTGAAGAAGACGGAAAAATCGCCGACCCCATTGCTCGCCAGAAAGTGGCCGATTTTGAAATTAAAAACGAGGCCTTCGCACTCACCATGCAGCAAGCTGCCGAAGAAGCCAGAGCAGGCGGAGCACCTGGAGCAGCCAGTTCGATTTTTAAACTCTACGGTTGCGAGCTGAATAAAAAACGCTACGAACTGATGATTGAATTGATGGGAAATCAGGGCCTGGGCTGGGAAGGAGAAGGGTTCAGCGATATGGAAACCAGTATCACGCGTTCATGGTTACGCTCGAAAGGTAATTCCATTGAAGGTGGCACCAGCGAAATTCAGAAGAACATCATCGCCCAACGCGTGTTGGGTTTACCCAAATAGTACAGGGGAAGCAATCATGTCTTTAGTCTTGAACGAAGAACAAATACAACTACAGGATGCTGCCAGAAAATTCGTGCAGGAACGCTTGCCTGTTGCTGCACTGCGTAGCTTGCGTGATAACAAGATTTCAACAGGGATTGATGCCGATACCTGGAAGGAAATGGCCGAACTGGGCTGGGCAGGCATTCTGATTGATGAAGCCTTTGGCGGTTTGGGTTTAGGTGCTTTGTGGATGGGCTTGATCAGTGAAGAATGTGGCCGCGGCCTGGCTGCCACCCCGCTGCTTTCCAGTGCCATTTTAAGTAGCAGCCTGATTCAGCAACTGGGCAACCCTCAGCAAAAAGCAAACCTGCTCGGCAACATCGCATCGGGCGAGTTACTGTGTGCACTTGCGCTGGATGAAGGTGCTCACCATAACCCTGCAAATATTCAATGCGAAGCAAAAGCCGATGGCGATGGTTTTGTAATCAATGGCGAAAAGGTGTTTGTGATTGATGGCCACATCGCACAGAAATTGTTGGTCGTCGCTCGCACCGGCGGGAAACGCGATGATAGAAACGGACTGTCTGTTTTTGTGGTCGATGCAAATGCAGCTGGAGTAGAAATCACCCGCAACTATATGGTGGATTTTCACAATGCTGCACGTGTAAAACTCAGGCAGGTTAAAGTCGAAAGCACCAGCTTGTTAGGTGAAGCAGGTTCAGCTTTTGATGCCATTGCAAAAACTCTCGATATTGCCAACGCCTGTCTGGCAGCAGAAACTCTCGGTGCAACACAGGAAGCTTTCGGGCGTATTGTCGACTACCTGAAAACCCGCACACAGTTTGACGTATTGATTGGCAGCTTTCAGGCACTGCAACATCGTGCAGCCGATATGTTTTCAGAAATCGAACTCAGTAAGGCCTGTGTACGAAAGGCGCTGGTGGCTCTGGAAAATAACGATGCTGAAGCCAGCCGTTATGTGAGCATGGCCAAAGCGTTGGTTAGTGACACAGCACAGTTGGTCAGTAACGAAGGTATTCAAATGTTTGGTGGCATTGGCATGACCGATGAAGAAGATATTGGCTTCTTCCTTAAACGCATTCGTGTGCTGATTCAGACTTTTGGAAATGCAAGCTATCATAAAAAGCGCTATGCGGATTTGAGCGGATTTTAGAACAATGTCATTTGAGGCAAAGCCGAAGAATCTGTTTAGAGATCCTTCGTCACTACGTTCCTCAGGATGACAATAAAAAAGGCCGCTTAGCGGCCTTTTTTATTTTTCTATTGTTAACTTTTGTTATTTTTTCTTTGGAATATAGAAATCATATTCGACCCTGCGGTTACGAATTCGATAGTCGTCGTCCATCTCGGTAAATTTGGGGAAGTGCATACCTCGTGCTCTTACGATAACCCTTTCTTCACTGATGCCATTTGCCTGCAAATAGATTTTGGCACCATGTGCACGCAAGCGTGAAAGATTTTCATTATAGAACTCGCCGCCTTCATCACTGGCATGCCCCGTAATTACAACACGCACATTGGGATAGGTATCAAGGAAGTGCACCAGCTCATCAAGATTCGCCATGAGTCTTCTACTCAATGCCGCAGAGTCTTGTTCAAACAAGGAACTTGGTTCAATGCTGGCTTTCAGGTCGGCATAGAGTTCTTCCATGCTCATGCTGGGCTCCTCTGGCTCCAGCGCTTTCATAAACTCTTCAAGCGTTTGCGGTACTTGCTCTTCCTGTGCCTGTGCCAGTTGTTCTTCTTCAGATACCGCTGCTGCTACAGGTTCTGGCTGTGCAAGCGCCTCAGCTTGCTCTTGCTGTTTTGGCTCGGCCAGACGCATGGCAATGGCGAGAGAAAGCAGATTGCTGTCTTTGCTAAACGTTTCGTATTCCAAACGCGCAATATATTTTTTATTGAAACGATACTGGGTACCCAAACCGATGCTTGGAGAAAAACGATCCGCTACCTCAATATCCCAATCTGACTGAATATCCGCATAGGCAATCCCCGCCTTGGCAAACACAGAAAATTTTTCATAAGGGAGTGGATAATCATACAAAGCGGTTATGCTGGTATGCTGGTATGCAATCGTTTCAGTAAATTGCGCAGGAAAAACATTGGCGGCAAGCGCAGCGGCACTGGCTTGCACACTGCTTTCACCCAGATTGGCATATTCAAATTCAGCAAACCACCTTTCCCTGAATTGATAATCGAGCCACAACTTGAAGCCAAAATCACTGTCATCCTTGACATCATAAAGATTGGAAAAATCGCCATCCAGACCTGACTGCCCCAAACCCACACCCGCATAAAAATGCTCAAGCCCCGGTAAAGGCAACTTGTCCCAGGTACGTGCCAACCAGTTCTTGTCACTTGTTTCATCTGCGTGCAGTGACAACGAAAACAGCAAGCCCGAAAAAAAAATGAATCGTGGAAGATGCTGCACAGACAGCCTGAACATCAACATCATCCATAACAAAGCCATCACCAGCACATTCAGGCTTCCGGCTTCACCCACAACAATGGTACGTTTTCCTGCAACGAAATCTGTATCAGGATTCTCTTCTTCCCCTTCATCAGGATTATCGACATGCGCTGCACCTTGCAAGGCTGGTGCACCCAAATGCAGGATCAAACCGTTTAATACACCATCCAGATCATTAGCACCCCCATCACGCATGGTCATACGAATACAGCGATAACCTTGCTTTAAGCCAGATTCAAATACAGGCGAGTTATGGCAGTTTTGCGGAGCAGATTCGAGCACATCTTCTGTGGTATCAAAATTTTGCCAACCAGTGTTTGCCAACACACGATATTGAGCAGACGCAGGCAAACCATCGGTGAGCGATACAAGCGGAAGTATCAATTGTGCACTCGCACCCACTGAAGGCAGATTACGCAATTCAAAATGCACACGAGGAATCAGATTACCAAACTGGCTGTCAACAATATCCTCGACTGTCGTTGCTGTTAAATCGTTGCCACGACTTTCAACAACCGCATAGGGTATTTGCAGGTTACTGGCGTTATTTACAAAATGTGAAAGATAACCGAGGTGAAAGAAATGACCTGGCTGGCTTCGCAGAAGTTCTCCGGCAGCATTTAAAGGTGCCTGATTTCGTTGAGCGACCGAGCTAACTACAGTTTCCCTGTCATCACAAATTCCGTCTTCATCCAAATCAGCACGTATTACTCCAGCCGCTATGCGGATATGTTGTGTGAGCGTGGATTCGAGTGTTTCATTACCCTGGTTGCGTTCAACACGCACAACAAGGTCATATAAACCTGCTGTCAGCGTTGCGGGATCGAAACTCAAACGATCAAAATACTGATTGGCAATCCCCAGAATATCCGCATTGCTCAGCGACCAATCCACCTGACTGATATGAGTTTGCATATTGCCAATCATCACGCGAACTTCGACTTCTCCCGCAGTCAGGGAAACATGACACACGCTGGCCTTGGGCTGCCCTTGACGCAAGCTTAACCACAATACCGGCGCATCACCTCGCAAAGGATTAAACCCTGCTGCAAGCTCATCCAGATCCGGCATGCCATCCTCATCGGTATCCGTATCTGCATCAATCAATGGACTGCCTTGAATCAAACTGGAAATATAAACAGAGGCGCTGTCAAACAGATTCACACGTGCACGATTAAACACATATTCAATAAAGTCAGGAATGCCATCGCCATCCATATCTGAAGACGGGGATATATCGATACCCGCAGCCGCCTCTACTCTGTCGGGAATACCGTCAGAATCCGCATCATTTCGCACCGCTGCAAGCTCGGGATCCAGCCCAAACCTGACTTCGTGGTGATCGAAATAACCATCCCTGTCAAAATCATCATAGAAGCCAGGGTCAGCTATACCTAACAACTCACTCAGGTAGAACTCAAGACCATCAGCAATACCATCACTATCGCTATCCAGATCGCCATCAACTACCGGCAAATCCTTGTCATTTTCATGGTAGCCACTTCCTGCGACTCTGAGTTTCAACTCAAGATAATCAGGCAAACCATCGCCATCGCTATCATGCTGATCATCAGATTCATCCAGTACATTAAATGCAAATGCAACGGTAAGCGGTAAGCGCACGGATTCGACATAATCTGGTGTACCACCATCATCGCTGTCCTTGTAGGAAAACGCATCGAATTTATCCGTCGCATCAAGATACTGCTCTACAAAATCCGGAACGAGGTCGCCATCCGAATCAAGATAACTTGCCGGATCATCTCTATCGGTACCATCAAGCTCTTCCTGACCATTGGGCACCAAGTCCCCATCATCATCGTTGTTACCAACAGCAAAGGCATTCCCTGCAATGCCTCCAACAAAATTGGCTTCTGCATCCTGAGCACTACCTGCTGCAATAATAAGCGCCAGAATACCTTCCCCACCAATATCACTCAGCGTTACGGTTCGACTCAAGCCAGACCCTGTAATGGCTATATCATTGGCATAGGCAGTTCCCGATGCCTGTACAGAAAGATGCACAAGATCCAAACCGATAGCAGCCACTCCGGCATAAGTCACCACATAGGAAACAGGCCCCGCAACCGTATAACCTGGATTGGGCGCACCAATTGAAATTGACATAGGTGGCAAAGGCCCTACCTGAACTGCAGGGCTTTCTTCACTGGCCACAGAGCCTTGTAAATATGGGTCAATCGCCACATTGGCAGGAATATTGATTGATACGGTGCCTTCACCACTCAAACCAATAACATGTACTTCACGAGAATCATCAACACCAGTAGGATTCACCTCTACTCTATCGTACTGAACATTACCCGTTGTATTAACAATCACATCCGTCTGAACCAGCGATACACTGATTGCACTCACAAAAGTCACCGGAAAAATTGCGGGGCCTGAAACGGTGTGAAGCGGCGAAGGCTCACCAAATACTACTTGTGGTCCATAAATATCCACAGTCGCCCAAGCGCTTGGCCCTGCAGCTGGTGCCAGATCGCCGGAAGCATCCGCAGCACTACCTGCAGCGATGCTGAATGAAATTTCACCCTCGCCCACAAAATTCGTGAAAATCACCTGGGCAAAAAACTGGGAAACAACCATAACGGTTAAATCAGCCGTCACATCACCGGTAGTATGTACAATAATATCGTTATTATTCAAAGTGACCGTTGTTGAATTAGTATAATCAATACCATAGACAACTGAATCACCATGCGTCAGTGCAGGATTCGGGGCACCAATCGAAATATCAGGACCGATATCATCATCGAAAGGAACAAGATCACTTTCATACCTAGGAGATGAATTCATTGCAAAATCGCTGGCGGCACCCTCAAGGATATAAATACCGAAATCTTCCTCAGGCCCTGAAATATTTTGTATACGAATCACAATCTGTGCGCCTGTCCGGCTCGCTCTTGCAACACCGGAAAAATCTCCATTGGTTAGTGCGAAATAATCATCGCTCATGATCCTCCAGTTACCATCACCCACAGGCTCAATAGCAAAAATATCTGCCTCATATCTGCTTTTGAACGGTTCAACCATATGATCGACAGAGAAATCGAGCACGTAATAAACAGTATCACCCGCTTCAATAATGTTTACTGGCGTAACCAAATCCGCTTCAAAAGGTCCGGTTAAATTTGCCAGTGGTTCTGTTTTGTCCACCGTAAACGGAGCTCCAGAACCTGCACCTACAAAGCCCTCCCCATCCTCAGCAGTCCCCGCATAAACATACAAATAGAAGTCACCTTCACCCTGAATATTTTCAATACGAATTTCCCGCGAGGTAGAATCTATGAACCTGATAAAAATATCGGAAATGACCATTGAATCATCATCCGCTCTGCGCAATTCAAAAAAACGGGGGTCATCATAAAGCTGTAAAGGAATGATATTATTTTCTTCAATATAGCTAATAACATAGGACATACGCCCTGAGTTAGTATGGTTATTGAGACCTGATGCAGACACATCAGGCGGCTCAATAACCATAATCACCGCCATAGCAGGGTTGGCAACAAACATCAGAGCAGAGAACGTCAGCAATAAAGACAAGGCACGACGTGAAATTATTTTTGTTATTTTCCCTAATCCATAGTTGGTGAAAAGCTGGAACATCAGAATACCCCTTTAGAAACTGATAGTGATTGGTATACGGCTGGAAAGCCGCACCACTTTAATTCACCTTGCTGATTTCTGCCACCATCAGGCAAGGACTTTTGTGCTGTTTTCAGCACAGCTCATCTTAAATAATACCTGCTCAGATAAAGCACCTTAAAACAGCCAGGGGTTTTTGGTAAAAGCGGTCTGAACAATATAGCTTGCAAACACAATGGCACTGAAAAAAGCCAATAACTGTTGCTTACGACTTTTGGCAAAACGAAACAGAAAAATGCCTGACAGAATATAAGCAAGCAACGCCACTATCTTGGCAAGTAACCATGCCTGCTGAAAAGGATTCAAGCCCAGAACAAACAACATCATTATGGCGGACAGCAACAACAAGGTATCGACAATATGCGGCAGAATTTTTCTTAAACGATGCTCAAATAAAAGCGAACCTGAAAACATCCACCACGCGCGCAGCAACAAGCCGGAAATACTCAAAAAGGCACAGGCCATGTGAATGCCTTTCCAGAGCTCAAAGTAATTCATAATCAAAATTTCCTACCGCGCTAATCACCTGTAAAAACCTATACTATTTCCAGTTTTTCAATAAAGCCAATCAAGCATTCACACCCTTTATAAAGCGCTATATTTTCGTTGAATTGTCCACTCTTAGCCTTTACCATCACGCACCCGCTGGCCACCGATTCTGGCAGCCAGTCACCAAAAACACAGACCAAATCGAGGATGCTTGAGTGACTATTGCAATCCCTAAGGAAACCCGTCCTGGAGAAAAACGGGTTGCCATGACCCCCGCGAATGTAACTGTACTGAAAAAAATCGGTATTGAAATTCTAGTTCAACAAGGTGCGGGAGATGCCTCTGGTTATCCCGATCAACAGTATATTGATGCGGGTGCAAAAATCGAAACTGATCGAAAGAATCTGTTCCAGCAAGCAAAAATTATCGTACAAGTGCAAGCCCCCGGTGCTAACAGTGTTAACGGTGAAGATGATTTAGCCCTCTACCACAAAGACCAGATTGTTATCGGCATGATGGACCCGCTCGGTAGTTTCCAACATGCACTCAAATTTGCCGAAAAAGGCGTAACCGCTTTTGCCATGGAATTGATTCCGCGTATTACCCGTGCACAAAGCATGGATATTTTGTCGTCTATGGCCACCATTGCAGGTTACAAGGCCGTGTTACTGGGTGCAGAGAATAGCCCGCGCATGTTCCCCATGTTGATGACGGCTGCTGGCACCATCAAACCAGCCAGAGTATTGATTATGGGGGTGGGTGTTGCCGGTTTGCAGGCTTGTTCCACTGCCAAACGTCTGGGTGCGATCGTAGAAGCCTACGATGTTCGTCCGGCGGCACGCGAACAGATCCTTTCAGTCGGTGCCAAACCGGTCGATCTCGGTATTGAAGCGGAAGGAACCGAAGATAAAGGCGGTTATGCCAAACAACAAAGCGAGGAATTTCTCGCCAAACAACGCGCGGCCATGGCCAAGGTGTTATCGGAGCAAGATGTAGTGATTACCACCGCAGCCGTACCTGGTGCCAAATCACCCATTCTGGTCACCGCAGATATGGTCACCACCATGAAGCCTGGCGCAGTGATTATCGATTTAGCCGCAGAACGGGGTGGCAACTGTGAACTGACCAAACTCAACGAAACCATTGTTGTGAATGGTGTCACTATTATCGGCCCTGAAAATATACCTTCCACCACACCGTTTCATGCCAGCCAGATGTACGGCAAAAATGTTGAGACGCTCATCAAGACCTGTCTGTTGAACAAGGAAGGCCAGATTGAGATTAACTTCCAGGACGAAATCGTCACAGAAACGGTCATCGCCCACTCAGGTGAAGTACCTCATGCCCGTATGCGTAGTTTGCTGGGCTTACCCGAAATTAACAAAACAGCGGAGGCCAACTAATGGAAGTCATCATTCTTTTAATTGCACTTTTTGTGCTATCCATTTTTCTGGGTGTTGAGCTGATTACCAAGGTACCACCCACCCTGCATACGCCCCTGATGTCAGGTACCAATGCCATATCCGGCATCATCGTTGTTGGTGCCATTATTGCCACAGGGCACAGCAACGGCATGTGGATGAACGTGTTAGGTTTTATCGCCGTTGTACTGGCAACCATCAACGTTGTAGGCGGTTTCATCGTAACCGATCGCATGCTTAGCATGTTTAAACAAAAGCCTAAAAAACAGTAGCCGAGTAAAAGGAAAACACCATGATTGCATCTATAGTATCTATTTGTTATTTGATTGCTGCTGTGCTGTTCATTCTGGGCATCAAGGGTCTTGCCAAACCCAGAACAGCGGTGCGAGGAAACCAGATGGCCGCAGGCGGTATGTTGCTTGCCATCATCATCACGCTGCTGGATCAAAGCATCCTGTCCTATGAGTGGATTATTGGCGGTATTGTTGTCGGCTCCATCATCGGTGTCATTGCCGCCGTACGCGTGCAAATTACCAACATGCCACAAATGGTTGCACTACTGAACGGTTCTGGCGGTGGTGCCTCCCTGTTTATTGCAGCAGCGTCCTATCTGGAGATGACTGGCAGAGCTTCCTTTTTTGCCACACCTCAACTTGTCAGTGGCGTGAGCGATGCAGATCTCATTATCAATTCTGTTGCAATTACTACCACAGCCCTTGTCGGTGCTGTCACCTTGTCAGGCAGTTTAATTGCCTTTGCAAAATTGCAGGAATTGATAGATGGACAACCCAAACGCATTCCGGGCAATAAAATCATCAACGCATTACTGGTATTGGGTTCTATCGCAGCCGTTATTATTCTGGCCATCGAACCCAATCATACCCATATTTTCCTTGCCTTGCTGCTTGCTGCATTACTGTTAGGCATTTTCGTAGTGGTTCCAATTGGCGGTGCAGACATGCCCGTTGTGATTGCCTTGTTAAATTCCTACTCAGGCGTTGGTGTTGCCGCAGCGGGATTCATCACTAACAACATCGTATTGATTGTATCAGGCTCGCTGGTGGGCGCTTCAGGGCTTATTTTGACGCGCATCATGTGTGTGGCGATGAACCGTTCCCTGTTTAACGTACTGTTTGGTGTAATGGCGGAAGGTGGCGAAGCCATTGAAAGCCATGAAATTTACGGTGAAAACAACAACAAGGTAAAACAATCTTCTCCTGAAGAAGTCAGCATGATGCTGGAAACTGCACAGCGTGTGGTGATTGTTCCTGGCTTTGGTCTGGCTATGGCGCAGGCACAACACGCGGTACGCGCCCTGGCTGATGCGCTGATTGCACGTGGCTGTGAAGTGGAATATGCCATTCATCCAGTTGCAGGCAGAATGCCCGGCCACATGAATGTGTTGTTAGCCGAAGCTGAAGTACCTTACGAACAGCTCAAGGAAATGGATGAAATCAATCCTACTTTTGAACAAACCGATGTTGCCATTGTGATTGGCGCAAACGATGTCACCAACCCGATGGCTCGCGAAGACAAGGGCAGCCCTATTTACGGCATGCCCATTTTGAATGTCGATAAGGCACGCAATGTGGTGGTGGTAAAACGCAGTTTAAGCCCGGGGTTTGCCGGCTTACCTAACCCGCTGTTCGCGATGGACAACAACGTCATGCTTTATGGCGACGGCAAACAAGCCATTATCGACATCACCAATGCCTTAAAAGAAGCTGGCTAAGATCAGCAAAAACATCAGGGAAAAAGCCAGCCGCGTGCTGGCTTTTTTTTGAATGGCGTTATACTCAAACCATGTCTGCTCACGCGAAACATCACAAACAATCTGTACCTGCGCAGGAATATGACCGGTTGGTCAAACTTTCCAGCCTTGCTGCCGTTGGCTGCACCAGCATACTGATTGTTCTCAAAACCTTTGCGTGGCTTGAAACCAATTCAAGTGCCGTACTGGTTTCCCTGCTCGACTCCGCTATCGATGCCCTGAGCTCCATCATTAACTTTATCGTGCTCACTTACGCGCTTGCACCTGCCGACAAGGAGCACCGTTTTGGTCACGGCAAGGCCGAAGCCATTGCGGGGTTGGGTCAGGCTGCTTTTATTTTTGGCTCGGCGGGCGTTTTGATTCTGCATGCCGTCGAACAGCTCCTGAATCCGAAAACCGTACAACACGCAACGCTAGGTATTGGCATCATCACGTTTTCAATCGTAGTGACCTTATTGTTAGTCGCATTTCAAAAACAGGTTATTCGCAGAACCGGCAGCTTGGCAATCGAAGGCGATTCCCTGCATTACTCAAGTGATTTACTCATTAACTTTGCTGTTATCGCAGGGCTTGTGCTGGCAAGCACAGGTTATCCACTGGCAGACCCGCTCGTCGCGCTAGGTGCTGCACTGTTTATTATTTACAACGCCTATCGTCTTGCACACAAAGCCATACATTCCCTGCTCGACAGGGAGCTGGACGAAGAAATCCGGCAAACCATAGGCAAAATTGCACTTGCACATGCACAAGTGAAAGGCGTACATGATCTGCGCACACGCGATTCAGGGAAAACCATGTTCATACAAATGCACATTGAGCTGCCCGATCACCTGCCTTTAATTCAGGCGCACAAGGCTTGTGATGCGATTGAAGCCGATATTCTGAAAACCTACCCGAATGCAGATGTCATCATCCACCTCGACCCGATTTCCACGGTCGATGAGCAGCAAATACAACCTTTCAGGCAACTTTGACTTGTTTTATACAATCCCGCTTGCACTATTCACAATCAGGCATAGAATTGCCGACCCTGCTTAAAGCAGAACATTTTTGGGGGTGAAATTGGCTTCGACGCTGGTAACAAAACCCAAGGTGCATGCCGAGAAGCGTAACAATTCTCGTAAATCCCTTGTTGCACTTTAAAGTAATCGCAAACGACGATACTTACGCACTAGCAGCTTAATCTGCTAACCGAACTGCGAATCTGCCCGTAGATTTTCAGTTCGGGCTCGACTAACGGGATCGCCGAAGAGCCTGCCTTGGGCTCGGAGGTTAAATCTTTAAAGGATCGCTGTGAACACCCTGTCTGTCGGGTCGTGAACAGTTAAATCAATAGACAAGGCTAAGCATGTAGAGCCGAAGGCGGCGTGCTGGCGGACGCGGGTTCAAACCCCGCCACCTCCACCAATTCAGGGGCTTGCAATAATCAGCCCGCAAAAAAAAGAGCCTCAATAGAGGCTCTTTTTTTATTTATCGAAGCAAGCTTCTTTTAGATGGAATCATCTTCAGCTTTATTTCCTGACTCCTGAGCTTTGATTTCCTTGAGCTTTTTGATGTCTTCCTCTTTCAGGCGCACGACCTGACCAGGAAGAATCAAATCAGGGTTCTTGATGCCGGTAGTCAGTTTCCAGATTTCTTTCCAGCGCAGTGGATCACCCAGGTATCTGCCTGCAATCGCCCACAAGGTATCGCCCCTAACTACTTCGTACAGCTCTGGTACTTCATCTTCGAGTGTTGGGGTGAGGAAATCATTCACGCCACCACGAATGCCTGAGCCTTCCGCATTCCACGCCGCAGGAACCGCAGCAGGTTGTCCGCCAGCCATGTTGGCTGCGAACACTGCATTATGTGTACCAAACTGCTCGTACACACCTGCCTGCATGGCGTTGGCATACATCAAGCCATTACCAAAGCTGGCCAAGGCGTAGTTCACTGCATCAATACTGGTACCAGCCACATGCTTGGGTAACAAGGCACCACCGACCGCCCACTGGTTGAAGAGAATCAAGCCAGGTACATAGCCGATTTCGGAAACAGTAGCCGCAGTGCCTACCAAGTTCGCAGATACACCATACTCATCATGCACACCTGCGCCAATCGCCATGTTTTCACCCACGCTCACACGCAGAGATTGCTCACTGGGTGTCAGTTCAGTGCCATTACCATTGATGTCGACCGTTCCGCCAACCACGCCACCACGCGCATTAAGGCTTAGATTTCTGCTAGCAACGAAATGTACTAAATCAGTATCCACATCTCCGCCTGCGTAATCGATTGCCCAACCCGAACGAATGTTGCTTGCTGCACTCAAGTCGATATCAACACCTTGAATTGCAGGTGCAGGTGCTGTTCCACTAGAAAGATAATCATCTACCACATCTTGACGACCAATCACGATTGCACCGGTAACATCATAGGTTTGTTGTCCATCACCATAGTCGAACTGGTAAGTCTCGCCTGCAGAACTACCTGTAGTGTAAGCAACCACTGAACCAACACCATTACCATTGGCATTGGCTGTAACGTTATAAAGTATCAAGTCACCCGTTACAGCATTATTCCCTTCTGCAACAACAACATCACCAGTTCTATTATCTGCACCAATCAAGACACTACCATCAGCAAGGATAGACGTTCCCACTTCCATGACTACATTTCTTGCATCCAGAATAATTAAATCACCTTCTCCAACTAAAGAATCATAAGGTACTACAAAAGTTACATTATTAGTGAAAATCACATCATAACCAGCCCCTGGACTCAATAGCGTTCGACCCGCAGTAACTAGACTATTATCCTGAATCACAATATCAGCACCTTTACCTTGCAGCTCAATACTGCGACCTTGATGAGAAATTACTTCAGCGCCTGTAGCAATTAAACTACCAAACACCGCAAACGTACCTCCGAGTGGCGCACCTATGTTTTCAGCAAGGATTGACACACCAGAGTCCACTCTAATAGTGCCTGCAAATCTATCCGTATCATATAAGCCAGCACGTACGGCAAGTGTTAGATCAGCTGCATCAGAAATAGCACCGACTTGAACATTGTCAGAAAAACGAATACTACCGTCGTGGGTTAAACCGTTATCAACTGCCAAACTCACTACATTAGCAATACCCGCAGAGAACAAGGCATAGTCATTTTCGTCGAAACCACCATCGAAGAAGGCATCCATGTCATCAATCCAGGTGGTATCACCATCGTGAGTCACAAGAATAGTTTCGAACACGATGGGGTCGTCAACCACTGCTGTATCACGCTTGGTTAATTGAATATCCAAATCACTCGCTTCGTTGTCGCCAGGGCTGCCAACACCTGAATCAAGTTGGTAAAGACCTGTGCCAGTAATATCGATGCTATCAACGGTAGCCGCCATTCCGAAATTGCCACCTGTGATAATCACCAATTCATCAGCTATTAAATTCAAGCCATCAGTTGCTGTTTGGAAACGAGAACCGTCACCCGCTAAGAACGCACCACGAGGAGCTGATAGGCGCATCCACTGAGCCACCAAATCAACACCTGCAGAACTTGCTGTTGTGTTTTCATCTAAAGTCAAATCACCATTGCTAGCAATTAACTGCAAGTTACCGTCGAATTCAACACTGTTGCTTTCAGTGGCAAATGCTAATCCCAAAGCTCTCATGGTTTCATTGTTACGCACCCATACTTCAGAGCCGTTGCTGGCATCAGCTAATGGTAAATGGAACACAACATCAACAGAGCCATCGGTCGAGACATTATCAATCGCCACTGTACCCGCCACTGCAAGCGTGACATCAATCAAGCTTTCAACTTCTGTGACGATGCGTTGACTATTACTTGGGTCAGTAAAGATGCCCGCCGCTGTCACACCAATAGCATCATTCGCACTGGCAAATAACTCATCAGCAATCACATTGGTGTCCCCGGCAGTATCACTGTTATTAAGGATTTGATCGCTTGCAGTGAGTGTGACTGTGTTGCCTGCTGCCGAAACCAACTGCAACAGAATGTCGCCATTGCCAGCAGTCATATCAATATCACCTGCATCCGCATTCACAATACCTGTTGCTATTGATTGATTAATGCTGCCATCAAGTGCGGTGATTAAGATATCACCGTTATTAGAATCAACTAATTGAGTAATCTCGATATCACCTAAAGTCGCGCGAATATCAATTTCTTGCTCTGCTTGCACGCCATCTAACTGCGAACCACCTTGAGTAGTTGTAGTGTTATCCATATTCACTCGTTCTACATCAATCGCAGCGACCGAACCAATTTCTAGAGTGTTCGTTTCAGAAACATAGACATCACCATTCGTTGTTTCTGCTGCTAGCACAACCACTGTCGTGTCGATCGCACCTGCACCCGCACTGCCCACATTATTGGTTGCGATTAACTGTGCATTAGTAGCAATCACATCAACATGGGCATTACCACCATCAATAATACTAGCGCCTGAATTCACCAACACATTAGCACCACTCAAGCCACCTAAAGTAATGTTGCCAGTCGCTAAGTAACGAATGTTGCCAGTCGCTGTGCTCAATGCACCATCGGTCATGGTAATCGCGCCGCCTTGGGCATTCACATCCAGAGTACCGCCCACCGTTACATCACCCGCTGCCGCTTGGGTGATATTCGCACTCGCCAATAAGCTCGCGTTCGTACCTGCGTTCACAGTCGCGTTAATCGCTAAATCACCACCTTGTGCATGTAACAGAGCCTGACCTGCTGTCGCAGCTACTGCGTTATCTACAGTTAAGCTTGTTGCTGTTCGAACCAAGACATCACTACCTGAAGTCACACCTGCTAATGCAGCGCTCACTTGGTTAGTGGTGGTGTTATCCATGTTCACTCGGTTCACATCAATTGCACCTGCTGCAATGCTGCCGATAATCAAGGCATCACTTTCTTGTACAAAGGTATCTCCACCTGCTTGTGACGCTAAAGTGGTTACTGTGGTTTCAATCGCATTTGCTGCGCTACCAATATCGGTTGCCGCTGCCAGAATCAGGTTCGTTGCAGCCACATCAACATGCGCATCACCACCATCAAGGATGCTGCCACCTGCCCCTACTAAAACATCCGCACCTGTAGTTAATCCACCTAAAGTAATATTACCTAGCGCTACGTAACGGATATCGCCTGTCGCTGTGCTCAAGGCACCATTGGTCATAGTGATGTTTCCTGTTCCAGACTCCACATCCAGCGTGCCGCCAACGGTCACATCACCATCGGCTGATTGCGTGATATTCGCACTCGCCAACAAGCTCGCATTCGTGCCTGCGTTCACAGTCGCGTTAATCGCTAAATCACCACCTTGTGCATGTAACAAGGCCTGACCTGCTGTCGCAGCCACTGCGTTATCCACCGTCAAGCCATTGCCTGCTCTCACCAATGCATCGCTGCCTGAAGTCACACCCGCTAACAAGGTGTTCGCTAGGTTAGTGGTGGTGTTATCCATATTCACACGGTTCACTTCAATATCACCCGCCGCAATGCTGCCAATCACCAGGTTATCGGTTTCCTGAACAAAGGTATCTCCACCTGCTTGTGACGCTAAAGTGGTCACGGTGGTTTCAATCGCATTTGCTGCGCTACCAATATCGGTTGCCGCTGCCAGAATCA
>CAZKYI010000004.1:190487-220733 GCA_964557005.1 uncultured Pseudomonadales bacterium | reverse complement strand
TTTCTGGGCAGGGTCATACTGGCAATCCTTTGCTGAACGAATGGACAGTAGTTTGAGTGAGTTGCACCAAGCTGTCAAATAACGATTTGGAAGGAACGATTTGGGACATCCATAAAAAGAAGTCTACTCGTTTCCAGTTATTTGCTCGTTAAAGAGATATTTTTGATGGGTGTCCAGTTATTATCTTTTTTGTCTTGCTTCAACAAATCCCCCAAACGGTAAGGCACGTCCTGCACCTTATACCGTTCGGGGGTTGCTGCTCCCTGGCAGGAGTTTTTAATTTACTGAATTGGAACCTGCCGCTTCCTGTTTTTTCTTACGTTCTTCATTCAATTTTCTATAGTATTCCCTCGTTTCCGCTGCCCTTTCCTCACCTTCTTTTATCCCATCGGCAATCACTTGCTCATAATTGATGCCTCGCTCACGCAGCATGGCAATCAACTTTTCACGGTAAGGGTATTCCTTGTGACCTTCGGGAACGTGAACTGTGGATTTATAAGTACTCCAAGCAAGTCTTTCCAATTGAGCAGTTGTACCTTTCTCCAATAAAAAACAGGCTAATTCGTAATAGCCATATTGAGCAGCTTTTGACGCAGCTGTTGCTGTTCCAGTACCAATTAAAGCATTCAAATCCGCACCATGATTGGCAAGAATATAGGCGGCTGGGGGATTATCTGACGTAATGGCTATACTCAATATCGGTTCGCCTTTTTCCTGAATACTCGGATCGCCACCGTTCTTTAGCAGGATTTCAAGAATAGCCGTATCTCTTCTGGACTCAACCGCTTCCGTCATGGGCGAGTTTTCAAATCGCGCTTTGGCATTAGGATCAGCGCCGAGTTGCAGCAGGGTTTCAACTCCTTTTTTATTCCCGTTCTTCACTGCAAACAATAGTGGTGTTACATCGTCAGTGCCGCGTGCATTCACATTCACCTGCTTTTTTTGTACCAAGGTTTGCATTACAGACACATTACCACTGACGGCTGCACTGGCAAGTTTGCGCTCATTGGAATCCTTGTAGTAATAATCCAGCGGTGCACCGCGATAGGTAAACCCTTGGCAGCTGACTGAGGTGGAAGTCACAAGCAATACTCCTGTAATAAAAAATAGTCGAATGTCAGAGATACGTATCATGGGTAAACCCTCCCCATCAGCCGTTGCTCTTCGTAATTGATGGCATCAATAACAGAGGAAATACCGTGCTTGGCTAATGGGTTACGCTGTAACACATTCAGTTCTGTACTAGCAGACACTTCAATACGCCGTCCCAGTGCACCATTCAGGGTTTTCAGGCCAAAGGAAGGGTCTTTATTATTTCCAGTCAGACTTTGCAGGGCTTCCCGTGTGTTATGCAGTGGCGTAGACACAGCTGCAAACACTGTATTTACCACAGTGCTTTGTTGCAGACTGTTGACCAATTCACCCTTCACTGTAATGGCAGTAATCAAGTCATTAGGTGAGGTGTTATAACGGGCAATGGTTTCATTTGAAAGCCCCTTGGCATTAAAGGTAACGGCCTGATTACCGGTAGCCAACGCCTGAACGGATGCCAGTGCGCCACCCAAGGAATGGCCGGTGAATTCAACGCTCAATCCATCTACTTCACTTAAATTTCTGGCAATATCCCTAGCAATCCTGAACTGACGTGTATCTTCACCCAAATACTCAGCCAAACTGGCTACTGCCAAATCCCTGACCTGATCGGTTCCCCGATTGGCCAGAATGTATTTGTCATTGTTACTGTCGTAATACAGTGCCGCGAAATAACCACTTTTCTCGTCGTAGAAGCCGCCTTTACTTTCGTCGTAGTATTTCAGGTCAACATCTTTGCCTAACTGCTTCTCAATGGCTGTCTTGTCATTGAGTCGATATAAACCTGCTTCATTTAAAGCACTTTCTATCACTCTGTCGTTGGAGCTGGCACCTTTTTCAAGGTAGGCATTGGAAGATACCAGTGCATGAGGTTTGCTTTTAATCAGTGCATCCAGCATTTGCCGGTCTGTCATGTTGTCAGGATTCATCGCGTCCAGAAACATGCGCTCTTCCGGTGTCAATTCCCAGTCGTTCATTATCTGGCCGGAACTGGCTAACTCGTACCTCGACTGTTCGGTTTTGTTAGCCAACTCCGTTGCGCCTTTACTCATCCAGTTCCCTGCACTCACGGCCAGTTCATTGATAAGTGTGGTACCAAAGCTGGTGATGGCGACTTGCACAAAATCTTGCGTGCCATCGCGGTTAAAGAGGCGCGACATCGTGTAGTTGGTGCTGGTGCCCGCCAGGCTGTTGTAAGCCATGGCACTGAGGGCGGATTTTTCTTTCAGGGCATCGGATGCTTTGGGGGCATAGATGCTGGCCACGGCGTTGATGGCGACGGCTCGCCAGTCAAAATGCCTGCTGACTTCATTACCCATGAGGCGGTTAACGGCGCGGTGGCCTGCGGCGGCAACGGTGGCTTGGGTGAAAGCCCCACCCAAGGTGCCAGCACCTGCGGTAACCACGGTTTGCAGGCCACCCGTTAAGGCGGCTTTGTTATCAAAGCCTTCCTGTAAACCAAAGCCGATGGCGGTGGCTTGACCTGCTAAATTGCCCACTGCCCCGCCGACAAAGGCAGAGGCCGCCATCGCCGTGAACGAGCCGCTTAAGGTGGCTCCGGCACCGCCGGATAAAATAGCCGCACCGAGTGAACCGCTACCCAGTGTTGCACCACCGGCAGTGCCACTGACACCCAGTGCACCGGCAGTAGCACCTGCTGTCCACACGGTCACGGCAACCGCTACCACGGTAACCAATATCTCTGCCACGCCGCAGCCACCGCTTCCCCCTTTGGCCGGTGGTGCTTCGGGCAGGGTTGGGCTGGTGTTACCTATCGCTTGCTGTGCATTGTAGGGTTTAAAGGTGCTGTGGCTGTTTCTGGCATCGATAACGCTGTTGGGAATGGTGATGGCTTTGCCCTGGTACAAACTGCTGCTTCCGCCTAAGCCATTGGCATCGGCAATCAGGTACCAGAGGGAGGCATCGCCCCACAGTTGCTGGGCGATGCTTTCCAAGGTATCACCCTGTTGCACGGTGTACTGGCCTGGGGCTTGATTGGGATAAGCCGCACTGATGGCTTGAAAAATCTGATCCACCGAGCGACCATCGAGGGTGCCATTGCTTGCGATCTGGCTGCCCTTGGCGAAGAAGTAATCCTGATAGACCTCTACCGGCGTTGTATCTTCAAGGCGGTGGGTGGTTTTGCGCAGCAGCTGGCCCTGGGTGTTGTACACAAAATCCGTGGTGCCGGTATCTTCTTCCTCTTCCTCAAGGGCGCTGTCTACAGTTTTAACCAGATTGCCACTGCTGTCATAGCTGTGCACCATGTTGGTTTCAACGGTATCCAGTACCGCTTCGATGTTGCTCACCTTGCGGCTGCCACCGATACCAATGTAACTGTAGGTATAGTCGATATAGTTGTTGCTGACATCGGTACGATAGCCCTTGAGCATCCCCATGCTGTCGTAGCCGCCACCCATGTCATTCTGAGCCGAAGGCGAAGAATCTGTATTGAGATCCTTCACCGCTACGCGGTTCAGGATGACGAAATCATCACTGTCCAAATCTACCCACGCAGTTTGAAATAACAAATGCTTGTTTGGAAAAGTGCTGTGAGCGGTTGGGAAGTTCATAAATTGTTTTTATTGTTTTTTAGCTATAGTCGTTGTCACCGTAATCGGTGTATTCAAGCCGCTTGCCAAAGGCATCATACACCCAGCTTTGGCTGAATTCGACAGTATCGGTCGCCATGCAGTGGCTCTGGGTGGGGGTAGGTGCCGCGTAGTTTTCTATCATTAAAATCACTTCCCCACTTTTGTTATAAAACTCCAGGTTATACACTGCTGCGCATAGAGCAACGGGCATTCATATGGAGTAATTGTAAAAAGGGTGATTGCTATGCGTGATGAATACGATTTTACCAAAGGCGAGCGCGGTGGTTTTTATCGGCCTGATGCCAAAATCCACTTACCACTTTACCTTGACGATGAAGTGCAGGCGGCATTGCTCCAGTTAGCCGCGCAGAAAGGTAAAGACTATCCCACCTTTGTAAATGATTTACTAAAAAAAGATATTGAACTGATTCAACTTGCTCGCTAAACAACCCAACCCGTTTAAGAGTATAAATAAGTAAGGTTTGTATTATGAATGAAGTAAGCCAACTGAATATGCAACACGGCAAACAAAAATATCCACACTTGTTTTCACCACTGGATTTAGGCCATACCCAACTGAAAAACCGTGCGCTCATGGGTTCCATGCACACCTTTCTGGAAGAAGCTGAAAACGGTTTTGAGCGCATGGCCGAATATTTTGCAACGCGCGCACGCGGTGGTGTGGGCATGATTATTACTGGCGGCATTTCACCCAACGATGAAGGCAATCCTTTTCCAGGGGGCGCGAAAATGGCTTCTGAACAAGATGCAGCCAATCATCGCATTGTTACCGAAGCGGTTCACAAGGCAGCGCCAGATTGCAAAATTTGTATGCAAATTCTTCACAGTGGTCGTTATGTTTATCACGCAGGTGCGGTGGCACCTTCGGCAATCAAGGCGCGTATCAGCCCCATCACGCCAAAGGCGATGAGCAAGGCAGACATTCAAAAACATATTGCAGATTTTGCTAACAGTGCGCGCATGGCGAAACTCGCTGGTTATGATGGTGTGGAAGTGATTGGTTCAGCAGGGTATTTGTTGAGCACTTTTTTACTCGAATACACCAATCATCGTGATGATGAATATGGCGGCTCTTACGAAAATCGTATGCGTTTTCCCATTGAAGTGATGACCGCTGTGCGCGAAGCCGTCGGCTCTGACTTTATTGTGATTTATCGTTTAGCTGCGATGGAAATGTTAGAACAGGGCAGTACCTTTGAAGAAACCCTTGAGCTGGCCAAACGTATGGAAGCGATTGGTGTGAACATTATTTCGACGCATTTCACCTGGCATGAAGCGCGTGTGCCGACACTGGCGACGATGGTGCCGCGTGCCGCGTTTACCAAAGTAACTGCAAAACTGCGTAAACATTTAAAAATTCCGATGATTACCAGCAATCGCATCAATATGCCTGAAGTGGCCGAACAAGTGCTGGCGGAAGGCGATGCAGATATTTGTTCAATGGCACGCCCGATGTTGGCTGATCCTGAATTGGTGAATAAAGCGGCGACAGGTCGCGAAGATGAAATCAATACCTGCATTGCCTGCAATCAGGCATGTATGGATCACGCCTTCAGTGGGCAAATGGTGAGTTGTCTCGTAAATCCGTATGCCTGTAATGAAACGCTGATGTTAAAAACACCTGCATCACTCAGGAAAAAAATTGCGGTGGTGGGCGCAGGCCCTGCGGGCATGGCATTTTCCACCACCGCAGCAGAGCGCGGCCATCAGGTTACTTTATTTGAAAGCAGTGATCGAATTGGTGGGCAATTCAATATCGCCAAACGTATTCCAGGAAAAGATGAATTTGGTGAAACGCTGCGTTATTTTGGCAGGAAAATTGAACTGTCGGGTGTCAAACTCAAACTCAATCATCGTGCAAGCGTAGAAGAGCTTGCCAGCAGTGATTTTGATGAAATTATTCTTGCCACTGGTATTGCACCGCGCACGCCTGCGATTGAAGGCATTACGCACCCGAAGGTAATTTCCTATCTGGAATGTTTGTTAGACCTTAAACCCGTTGGGCAAAAAGTCGCGGTGATTGGTGCAGGCGGTATCGGTTTTGATGTGTGTGAATATGTGATGCACAAGCATGGTGTCGAACTGACGCGTGAAACTTTTATGCAGGAATGGGGTATTGATTTTAAAAATCATCCGCGTGGTGGTGTGAATGGTGTGAAAACTTTCATTCCAACTTCAGGCCGTGAAGTCTATTTGTTACAACGCAAAACCACTTACGTGGGCAAGGGCTTGGGCAGAACCACAGGTTGGACACATCGCATTATGATGGAACAACGTGGCGTAAAAATGATTCCTGCCGTTGAATACCGACGTATTGATGATGAAGGTTTGCATATTACGATTGATAACAAACCACAAACGCTGGATGTCGATACCATCATTATTTGTGCAGGTCAGGATTCCTTGCGCGAATTACAAAAGCCTTTGGAAGCGGTAGGTAAAAAAGTGACGCTGGTGGGCGGTGCCGATGTCGCCAGCGAGCTGGACGCAAAACGCGCGATTGATCAGGCGACCCGTGTGGCTTTGGAAATCTAGATTGTATGTTGCAGTACCAGCAAAGTTTTATTGAAGTTGGCCTGGGTGAGCAAGAACAAAAAGGCCAGGTCGCTGTGTATGAACAAACAGGCTTGCCGGAATATTATGATTCTCCCATTTTAATGTGCCATGCCACAGGGTTTCACGCACGTTGCTGGGATGAAGTGGTACGCCAGTTGCCCGACCGAAGAATTATTTTGTTAGATAGCCGTTGTCACGGTTTAAGTTCACGGCTTGAAATTCCTTTTGACTGGCAGGATTTCACTGCCGATTTGATGCAAGTGATCAAAGCACTCGATTTGAACAATATCATAGCAGTCGGGCATTCAATGGGTGGGCATATTATTGTGCGTGCCGCAGGGCAAATGCCTGAGCGTTTTGCCAAAATTCTGGCGGTTGATCCGGTTATTTTTTCCAGCGAACTTCCGCGCATGAAGGATATGATTCCCGAAGGTATGGAGCACCCGGTGGTGCGCAGGAAAAATGATTGGCAATCGAGCGAGGAAATGTACGCAGCCTTCAAGGTAAAAGCGCCTTTCAATCGCTGGCATGCGCAAGTGTTAAAAGATTATTGTGATTATGGCTTGGGTGAGGGTGGTTTGCTGTGTCCACCGAAACTGGAAGGGCATATTTATTTCACACCCGATTCTGAAGCCGTGTATCAGGTTATCCCTAACATCGATTGCCCTGTGACGATTATCAGGGCGAGAAGCCGTAACGAAAATGATGCGCCTTTCAGTTTCGATGCGTCACCCACCAATCCTGAACTGGTGAGCTATTTTAAAAACGCCACCGACCAGCAGCTTCCAGAGCAAAGCCATTTTATTCCGATGGAAATTCCTCATAGAGTGGCGGATATGATTCGGGAACAATTCTTATTGTTCGTTGAATAAATGATAGCGTATATGCTATCATTTATTCATGGGTAATATCATTGTTGTAGACACCAGCGTATTGATTAGTGCTTTGCTTGGTCCAAGTGGTCCAGCCAGAGAAGTGATTCGACAGTGCTTGCAAGGCTATTATAAGCCTTTGATAAGCAATGCTTTATTTCAGGAATATGAAGATGTCAGCAGTCGTCCACATATTCGTGAACAGTGCTTGTTGACGCAGGTCGAGTTGAGGGAGCTTCTGAATGCCTATTACAGCGTTTGTGAATGGGTACCCATTTATTATTTGTGGCGCCCGAACTTGCCCGATGAAAACGACAATTTTTTAATTGAGCTTGCCGTTGCGGGTAATGCGTATTGTGTTGTTACCAATAACGTGAGGGATTTGCAAAGGTCGGAACTGACGTTTTCTGGCCTGCATATAATGACACCAAACCAATTATTGCGAGGTTGATGATATGGCTACTTTAACGATTCGATTGCCTGATGATAAACACAACCGTTTAAAAGCCTTGGCGCAACGAAAAAAAATAAGCGTCAACAAGTTAATCGAGGAGATTTCCACTCAAACACTTGCAGAGTTTGACAGCGAAACCCATTTTCGTGCGCTTGCGGCTTCTGGTAAGGCCAAGCGTGGTTTGGAACTTCTGGACAAGCTTGATGCGGCGGATCCACACAACTAACAATCAGATCCATGTGATTTTTACGCCAAGGGCTGTGGGTATCCAGCGGGTTTTATTTTGATAGTTGTAAAATTCCGTAAGCTCCTCTCGCCACAATGACGAATACAACTGCTCCAATAATCAAGTCGGGATAACCTGAATTGAGCCAATTAACTAAAAGTCCAGCAGTAATTACTCCCAAATTTATGATGATGTCGTTTGATGTAAAAATCATACTTGCCTGCATGTGGGCTTCTTTGCTTTTTCTCTTTTGTAATAAATACAGGCAAATAATGTTCGCAATTAATGCTAAAATCGACACAAAAATCATTGTTTGAAAATCTGGCATTTCCTCAATTCCAATAAACCGCCTGATTACCTCTATCAAACCAATTACAGCAAGAATGATTTGGAAATATCCCGCAAATTTGGCGATATTCTTTTTTGTGACTACTGTTCCACCAACAGCGATTAATGCAAGTCCATAAACAATACTGTCAGCCAACATATCTAAACTGTCGGCAACCAAGCCCATTGAGCTCGATATAAACCCCGTTACAATTTCAATGGCGAAAAACAAAAAATTTATTATTAAAACAGTCCATAAGGTTTTCCTTTCGTCATTTTGATTGTCAGTTGTTATGAAATTGTCAACCGAAACAGTCGAAAGAATTGAAGTGTCAAATTTTAATGTGTCAAGCCGATGAAAAATTTGTTCATTATTGTCTATATGAAAAACGTGTAGAAGTCGGTTAGGTATGTCAAATTCTAATGATTGAATATTTGTCAAATCGTCAAGTTTCATCCGAATCATTTGTTCTTCAGACGGACAGTCCATTTTTGTTATTTTAAATGTCGTTTTTTGCATATCAATTTCTTGTCTATTCGGCGGCTTATATCATCGGTATACGGTGATTGGTGAGCACTTCAATATTGCTCAAATTATTTTGAAACGCAGGTTCAACTTTCACACCCAGTGAAATTCTATGGGTTTCTGAAAAATACCAATTCCAGAACCGCCACAACTCTGGGTTATCTTCTCTGGCGGCTTCGGTGTGCAGCGTGATGTTTGTCAGGGCAGGAACATCGGCAGGAAAAGCAAAACTGAATTCATCAAGTGGAATGGCCAAGCCCTTGCCGCAGGCTTTGATGTAACTTTCCTTGAGTGTCCATAAATCAAAAAAGCGATCATTTTGTAAATGTTCGGGCAGTGCAATCAGTGCCTGATATTCCTGCGGGGAAAAATATCGGTCGGCGATTTTAATGGTCTCGCCATCACGGGTGACATTTTCCACATCCACACCTAACGCATGATTTTGTGTCACCGCACACACAATCAGGCCATCAGCATGGCTCAAATTAAATACCAGTCCGTGTGGATTTTGCATGCTCATCAGCGTCGGCTTGCCCCAGTGATTGAGTTCAAAACGCCAATCTTGCGGCGGGGTATCTGGTATGTAATGGCTGAGGGTGCTGCGAATCAGGGCGCGGGTAATCAGGTATTGATGCTGATGTTTTTCAAAGCGATAGCGCAGGCGTTTGTGATCTTCTTCTGCGGTGAGCCAGCGCTTGTACTGGTTGAGCAGCAGCGGTTCAGTGATTTGTTCAGGCGTACATAGCCAGAGATGCACTTCGTTTTCACTGATTTGTCGGGGAATGGATTGCATGGTACGAGCTTGAGCTTTGGAACAGGCAGCTTAGCCCTGGTCTCTAAGGAGTTCAATAAAATCAAATGCTTGGCGCTTTTAATTGAAGTGGAATGGCAAAAACAACAATCCCACCAGATAGTAGGCTATGGGACATTTGGTAACATATTTCAATTTCTATACTAAGTTATTGAAATTACAGGATATAATCTAACAAAACCAATCAATAAAAAATAAAAATCCCGCGTGATTGTTTTGCATTCTTTGGTTATAGTCGCTCACTCACGAATGCCTGACAGCATCACAACAATAATAAACAGTAGCGATGTCAGAAAAACCACTGCAATACATACAACCGATTAACGCGATGACGCATGAGAGCGAAGAGAAGCGCTTGCATGCCAATGCCACCACTACACCTGAAATGCGTGAGTTTATTCAGCATTCAGAGCTCAGCAGCAGTGAGCTGTCGCGCATTCTCAATATTTCGGAAGCTACCGTGCGCAAGTGGCGCAAGCGCGAAAGTGTTGAGGATCAAAGCCATCGCCCCAAAACCATCAGCAGCACTTTAAGCCCCTTGCAGGAGCATGTAGTGGTAGAGCTGCGCAAACATTTATTGCTGCCGCTCGATCACTTGTTGCAGGTCACGCGTGAATACATCAACGCAGACATCAGTCGTTCTGCTCTGGATCGCTGCTTGCGCAGAAATGGTGTATCGCGTTTGAAAGGTTTGCAGCCCGAAGCCGATGAAGCGGGGCGCATGCAAAATCCTTACAAGGATTACCTGCCGGATTTTGTGCATGTATCGGTGAGCCGTTTGCCGGATTTTGAAGGCGAACAAGGCATGTATTTGTTTGTCGGGCTGGATCCCGAAGTGCGCTGGGTTTATGTGGATATTTACAAGGATAAAACCGCCGATGCAGCAGCTCGCTACATTCAGGTGGTATTAAATGAAGCGCCGTTTAGCGTGCAGAAAGTATTGGCGGGAAACCTGAAACAGTTTATGGAAAAGTACGGCAGCATTTTGTTAAGAAATTAATTTTAATTTGGTAATAACAACGAGAAAGCATATGAAAAACTTCAAGTTAGGTGACAACCCAATCGCAGTAGTCGGCATGGCCAGTTTGATGCCTGATGCAAAAGATTTAAGCAGTTATTGGGATAACATCGTGGAACGTCTGGTGAGTATCGTCGATGTGCCTGCTGATCGTTGGTCGATAGACGATTATTACGATGCCAATCCCCTGACACCCGATAAAACCTACTGCAAACGCGGTGCTTTCATTCCTGATATTGAATTTAATCCGCTGGAATATGGTTTGCCACCCAACATTCTTGAAGTAACCGATGTGAGCCAGTTGTTAGGTCTGGTAGTGGCCAAAGATGTGCTTGCCGATTCGGGCATACATGGTGAGGAAGACTATAACCATGATCGTATCGGCATTACCCTGGGCATTGGTGGAGGCCAGAAATTAAGTGCCGCACTCACCGCACGCTTGCAATATCCCGTGATTGATAAAGTGCTTGCCAATGCGGGTGTGGCCGATGCGCAACGGCAAACCATTATCGAAAAATACAAAAAAGCCTTTGTGCCCTGGGAAGAAAATTCTTTTCCGGGTTTGCTCGGCAATGTGATTGCAGGGCGTATTGCCAATCGCTTCAATTTTGGCGGCATGAATTCGGTGGTAGATGCCGCGTGCGCGAGTTCACTCAGTGCCATAAAAATGGCAGTGAATGAACTGGTGTTGGGTAACAGCGATTTAATGATTACAGGTGGCTCGTGTACCGATAACTCTATTTTTATGTATATGAGTTTCAGTAAAACGCCTGCATTTACACCTGCGGAATTTATCAAACCTTTTGATGCTGAATCGAACGGTATGATGGTGGGCGAAGGCATTGGCATGGTGGCGCTGAAACGTCTGGCAGATGCCGAGCGCGATGGCGACAGAATTTATGCGCTGATTAAAGGCGTAGGCTCGTCTTCCGATGGTCGTTTTAAAAGTATTTATGCACCTCGATCCGAAGGTCAGGCCAAAGCATTAACACGCGCGTATGAGCAGGCAGGTTTTGAACCTAAAACTGTGGGCTTGATAGAGGCGCATGGCACAGGTACCGCAGCGGGTGATGTTGCAGAATTCAATTCACTCAAAATGGTATTTTCTGAAAACAATACCGAAAAACAACACATTGCATTGGGCAGTGTGAAATCACAAATTGGTCATCTAAAAGCGGCGGCTGGTGCAGCAGGTTTTATAAAATGTGCTCTGGCTTTACATCACAAGGTGTTGCCGCCGACCGCCAGTGTTAAAACGCCCAATCCAAAACTGGGTATTGAAGATTCACCTTTTTATATCAATGCCGAAACACGCCCCTGGCTACCCGCCTTAGATGGCAGTCCGCGTCGTGCGGCGGTGAGTGCTTTCGGCTTTGGTGGAACCAACTTCCATTTTGTGCTGGAGGAATATCAAAAAGAATTGAGTGTTGGCAGCCGAATCAAGCATGTGGATCAGGTGCATTTACTTCATGCAGCCGATGCCAAAGCTTTGCTTGCACAGTGTGAAAGCATGCTTGCTGCTTTAGGTGAATCTGAAAGCCCTGTGTTGTATCAGCAATTTATTGAGCAAACAGCGCTTAAATCCATTCCTGCAACAGATGCGCGTTTGGCATTTGTTTCCAATGAAGCCTCAGTTGCAAAAGCGCAACTTGCATTGGCAATTAACACCTTGAAAGAAAAAGCCGATACGCAAAATTGGGAATTACCACAAGGCATCAGTTTTGCTACCAAGGCAACAGATTTTGCGGGAAAAGTAGTTGCCTTGTTCCCGGGGCAAGGTTCGCAATATGTGCGCATGGGCGATGCACTGGCACAAAATTTTCCTGAATTTCGTGCAGGCATTGCAGCACTGGATTCATTGTTTGTTGCCGATGGCAAAGCGCGTTTGAGCGATATTATTTACCCGATTGCGGCATTCAATGCAGAGGATAAAAAAGCGCAGGAAGCGCAATTACAACTCACACAACATGCACAACCAGCGATTGGTGTGTTTAGCACAAGTGCCTACACGGTGTTGCACAATGCAGGTTTTAAAGCCGATTTCACCGCAGGGCACAGTTTTGGTGAGTTAACCGCATTGTGGGCAGCTGGTGTGTATAGTGAAGAAGATTTTTACTTTTTGGCAAAATCGCGTGGTGCAGCAATGGCAGCGCCCGAAGATAAAAACTTTGATGCAGGCAGCATGATGGCAGTGAGTGGCGATATTTCAGCACTCGAAAATGTTTTGAAAAAACATGGCGATATAAAAATTGCCAATTTTAATTCCAATGCACAAGTAGTGATTGCAGGTAAAAAACAGGCGCTTGCCAATGCACAAGAGGATTTGAAAAGTGCAGGGCTGAAAACCATTCAACTGCCGGTATCGGCCGCGTTTCATACCGAACTGGTTGCACACGCACAGGCACCGTTTGCCAAAGCGATTGAGCAAGTGAAATTTTCAAAACCGGCCATCAAGGTGTATGCCAATGGCACAGGCAAGGCGCACGAAAGTTCAGGCGACAAAATTAAAGCTGCCTTGAAAAACCATATTTTAAATTCTGTTCAGTTCAGAGATGAAATTGAAAACATTTATCAGGATGGTGGAAGAATTTTTGTAGAGTTTGGCCCGAAAAATGTTTTGGCCAAATTGTGCGATAACATTCTCGAAAACAAGCCAGATGTTGTCACGCTGTCGGTGAATCCTGCACCCAACAAAAATGCAGACAGCCAGTTAAAACTACTCGCCGCAAAACTGGCGGTGCTGGGCATGCCGCTTGCCAATCTTGATCCGTATGCAGCACCAAGAGTGGAACATGCCACGCAAAAAACCAGCCCGCTCAATATCAAAGTATCTGGCGCGGCTTATGTGAGCGAAAAAACACGCAAAGCCTTTACTGATGCACTGGGTGATGGCTTTACTTTGCAAACTGTTAAGGAGGTATCTGTGGTTCAGACTGTATCAAATGGTGTAGCACCTGTGGCAAACAGTGTGCATGCAGAAATCAATCTCGATCCATTTTATGCCTTGCAAAGTGAAACCTTGCGTGTGCATGAAAAGTATCTCGAAAACCCTGCACAGTATGTTGAGAGTTTCCAGAATTTGCTCACGCAAATTACCGACTTGATGAAAGCGAATCCGGATTTCGTACTACCTGAAAGTATTGAAAAGAGTCTGGCTGCATTTAACGAGCAACATCAAAGCACAATTCGCGTGCATGAAAGTTTCCTCAATCAGCAAGCGCAAGCTTCACAAGCCAGCCTGAAAATTATGAGTGAGCATTATTCCTTGCTCACAGGTGGCCAGTCTGTGCCACCTGTACAAGTTGCTGCGGTGGCGAGAAATCCTGTGGTTTCAAAACCACCTGCACCCGTAGCTGTAGTAGAAAATAAAGTTGCAATACCAACGCCTGTACCAGCACCTGTGGCATCGGGTATGAATCTTGAAAGCCTGACCAAAGAAATGCTCAGCGTAGTTGCAGAAAAAACAGGCTATCCGCAGGAAATGCTCGAACTCGAAATGGATATGGAAGCCGATTTGGGTATTGATTCGATCAAGCGCGTGGAAATTCTGGGCACGATTCAGGAAGCACATCCTGAATTGCCTGAACTGGATGCGGAAGCACTTTCAGAACTGCGTACCTTGCAACAAGTTGTTCAGTACATTCAGTCGCAAGCACCGACACAAACAACCGCTGCTTCTGCATCGACTGCACCCGCACTGGTTGCTGTGCAGGCAACTGCTTCAAACACGGCGTTTGATATTTCCAAAGTGAAACAGAGCATGCTGGAAGTGGTCGCTGATAAAACAGGTTATCCGATTGAAATGTTGGAACTCGACATGGATATGGAAGCCGACTTGGGGATTGATTCGATCAAGCGTGTGGAAATTCTCGGCACGGTGCAGGAATTATTTCCTGAATTACCTGAATTGAATCCTGAAGCTCTGGCTGAACTTAGAACATTGGCTGAAATTATTCATTATATGGAGCAGTCTGCACCTGCATCGGTGCCTGTGGCTGTTGCTGCATCACCAGTTGCTGTGAAGACAGCGACTGCCAGTACCGTAGATTTAACAAATCTGACGCAGGCGATGCTGAGTGTAGTAGCAGAAAAAACAGGCTATCCACAGGAAATGCTGGAACTCGATATGGATATGGAAGCGGATTTGGGGATTGATTCGATCAAGCGTGTTGAAATTCTCGGCACAATTCAGGAATTGCACCCTGAATTGCCTGAGCTTGATCCGGAAGCATTAGCGGAATTAAGAACACTGGCTGAAATTGTGAATTATATGAAAGCACAGGTGAGTGGTGTTTCAACATCTCCAGTAGAAGCTGCGCATGAGCAGCACACCAATAATGTGGTGGCGCTTGCCAGTCATACTACATCTTCTGTTAGCCATGCCACACTCAAACCTGCGCGTGCTACGGTCAAATTGAAAACACTGGCTCAGCCTGAGCATTTATTAAGTACGGTACCTGAACATCGTTCCTGCATTATTGTGAATGATGGCAGTGAATTAACCGCCGAAGTGGTGAAGGCGTATCAGGAAATGTCATGGAAGGTGAGCGTGTTAAGTTTTGCTGGTATTGCCTTGCATAAATCGGCTGCAAAACTGCCACAGTGTCGTTATGAAAACTTGAACAGCTTTGATGAAAGCGAACTTGCACAAACCCTTCAAAAAATTGAAGCACAAACTGGCGCAACAGCGACTTTGATTTATCTCGATGCGGTATTAAAAAGCTCTGCCAAACAAAGCCTTGCCTTGAGTGATGAACGCGCGCAAGTGCTGCGTCATGTATTCCTGTTGGCCAAGCACCTGAAAAACAGTTTGAATCAGGTGGATGCAGGTAGTCGTAATGCGTTTATGTGTGTGGCACATCTGGATGGTGCTTTGGGTTATGCAGAAAAACCGAAAATCTTTGATGCAATGAGTGGCGCACTGTTTGCGTTGTGTAAAACACTGCGACAGGAATGGCCAGATGTTTTTTGTAGAGCACTTGATATAGATGTTGCGATTCCTGCCAGTGAAGTCGCGCAACGCTTGTTGGCAGAAAATCACGATGCCAATCGTCATCTGGTTGAAGTGGCACTTTCCAAACAAGGCCGTTTTACTCTGGAGCTTGAAGAAGTGATGGAGCGACCTGCACAGGGCGATAAAAACACACATCACATTCACAGTGATTCTGTTTTTTTGGTGAGTGGTGGTGCAAAAGGTGTAACAGCGAGTTGCATTCTGGAACTTGCCTTACGTCATCAGTGTAAATTTATTTTGATGGGGCGTTCTGCACTGGCTGAGCAGGAGCCTGCGTGGGCGCTTGGCTGTGCCGATGAAGCTGCATTAAAGCAAGCTGCGATTGCACAGTTAAAACAGGCAGGTGACAAACCCACACCTGTAAAAGTAGCTGCTTTTATTCAACCTGTGCTTTCACAACGTGAAATCAAAACAACTTTGACACAACTGCAAGCTGCAGGTGCCAAAGCTGTTTATGTTGCGTGTGATGTGTGTGATCAAAAAGCACTCAAAAAAGTGTTGAAAAATGCGGAAGCTGAATTGGGCAGCATCACTGGAATTATTCATGGCGCAGGGGTACTTGCTGATAAATTGATTGAACAGAAAACGCCTCAAGATTTTGATGCGGTGTTTAATACCAAAATTTCAGGTTTGGCTTCCATGTTTGCCTGTGTGAATCCGAATCAATTACAACATCTGGTGTTGTTTTCTTCGGCGGCGGGATTTTTTGGTAATCCGGGTCAATCCGATTATGCAATGGCCAACGAAGTGCTGAACAAGGTGGCCTTGTTGTTAAAAGCGCAGCAGGCGAATTGTCGCACTCTGAGCTTTAACTGGGGGCCTTGGGAAGGTGGCATGGTAACCGCGCAACTTAAACTTATGTTTGAAGCGCGAGGCGTGGAACTGATTTCCATTACAGGTGGTTCGACTGTGTTTGCAGATTATCTGGGTGCAGAAAATAACCATGCAGTTCAGGTGCTGGTCGGTAGCTCGATGGAAGCGAAAGCTGAAACGGGTGAGGCTCAAAAAAAAAGTCTGAAATTTCCCGATAAACTCAGTTTGCGCAGGAAAATTACCTTGTCTGAAAACCGCTTTCTTGAAGATCATCGCATCGGTGCGCAAGCTGTGTTACCGATGGTGTGTGCAACTGACTGGCATGGCACAGGCGCTTTGGCCTGTTTCAGTGACTATGCGTTGAAAAGTGTTAGCCAGCAAAAAGTATTCAAGGGCATGACTTTTTCCAAAGGTGAAGAAAGTATTGAAGCGACACAGGTGCTTGAGCAGTTCAGTGTGAGCGAATCGGGAAATGAGTTGTGCATGAAATCGACTGTTTACAGTGAGCAGGGCGGTAAACAGATTCCACATTACGGTGCCAGTGTGGTGTTGAGTATGAAGGCCAATGTTGCGCCAGCTTCCTTGAAGGCACTCACACAGGAAGAGCTGACACAGTTTGAACAGTCAGCAACACCGTGCAAAGCCTATCGCGATGGTACTTTGTTTCATGGCAAAGGTTTGCAGTTAATTGAAAGTTTTTGCGCAGTGTCTGAACAGGAATATTTATTCAAGGCGCGTAGTGCAAATTACAGTGTGATTGAACAGGGGCAATTTATGGAGCAGTCGCACAATCATTTCGCGATGGACGCACTGTTACAAGCCTGTTTGATTTGGGCAAAACAGGAGAAAAATTTACCGAGCCTGCCTTTAAGTATTGACAGTTTCGAGCCATTTCAACGAATGAAATCCGATACGCCATTTTTTATCCGTTTGATGGTAACAGAGAGTAGCGATAACAAAATGTGTTGTGATTTATTGGCTTATGCTGAACAGGGTGAGTTGCTTGCACGCATGCAGGGTGCTCAGGTCACCATGAGCAAACAGTTACAGCAGAAGTTCGCTTCATAGGACAGGAGCACCAAGTTGTTATGAAGTATGCAGTAGTGGGTTTGGCGAGCATGATTGCGGAAGGCAAGGGCATAGAGTGCCTGAATTACAGCCTGTATGAAGGTTTGCCGATTCGTGGAAAACTGAATGAAGGACTGTATGAACAGCATGCCTTGATGGACATGCTTGTGCAGCAGTTGCCTCAAGCTACAGGCTCTGGTTTGAATCTGGTTTTTAATGTCGATGTGCATTCCTTGGCTGAATTATTTGAGACAGCAGATAAGCATTTTAAACAAGGCGGTGAACAAGTGAATGTGTTTGCCTTTCATCGTTCACCCAATGGCGGGGCTGTTAATGCTGAAACAGAAGCGGTGCCTGAAAAGTTTGCACTGTCTCAAAGTTTTGAAACATCAACCATGCAGTGCGGTGATTTTGCAGTGGCGGTGAGCCTGTCAGCAGTGAAAGAAAATCAATTTCGTTATGCTGATTTCGAAATGATTGAAGAAAAAAAATTGAGCAAAGTTCTGGACGAGTGTGACAGTCTGGAATTAGCCAGTTCAAACAACAGTGCTCGTTTGCTTTCGCTGCTTCAACAAAAAATACAAAAACCAGAGCAGTCTTTGGCTTTGTCGAGTGTAGCTCAAAATGTTTCCTATAAGGTTCCTGCGCTGGAGCTGCTTGCTTTGATAAAAGCGTGTTTGCAATGTTATCACCGTTATATTGCAGGTGTTCCATTGTGGGACGCACCACATGAAAAGCTCAACTGGCATCGGGCTTTTTATATTGCAGAGCAAAGCCGTTCCTGGTTTGTTGAAGATGCGCAGCAGCCAAGGCAACTGCTGTTGTGTGCGGATTCCGGAAATTTTTTAATCAGTGATGAAGGCATTGGTCTGGATAGGCACAGCCAGTATTTCGCCTATGCCTGCCCACATTTATTTCCCATTGCTGCGGATTCACAAGTGGAATTTTCGAAGCGCTTTTCACAGTTGAAAACAGAATTACAGGATTGTCGCAGTGCAATTCACATTCGACGTTTGGCTAAAAATTATTACCAACGTTTTCTTGATGCAGAAGATGCGATTGACATTAAAGCGTATCGTGCAGTGGTGCTTGCGGAAGATTACTCAACCCTGCTTGCAGAGATTGATTTACTTGAAAGCAGCCTGATTAAATTATTTGAATCGATAGAGGATTCACAGGCAAAACACGAAATCAAAACACCCAAAGGCAGCTACTTTACTTTGGAACCACTCGGTGAAGAGGGCAAGGTAGCGTTTGTCTTTCCAGGTTTGGGAAGTTCCTACATGGGCTTGGGGCAGAAAATCTTTCAATTGTTTCCAGGTGTTTTTAAGGAAAGTTATCGCTTTACTTCAAACGTGGGCGAAAAATTACGCGAGCAACTGTTGTACCCGCGTGTTGAACAGGCGATGAGTTTTCAACAAAAACGTCAAAGGGATTTGGAGATTGTGAGTGATTTGCGCGATTTGGGAAAAACCGATACCACCTATTCGAGTATTTGTGCGCATGTGATGACAGATGTGTTCAAGGTAGCACCCGATATGGCCTTTGGTTACAGCATGGGTGAGGCAAATATGATGACGGCGCTGGACGTTTGGCAAAAACCTGCCGAGCTTGAAAACCGTTTTAAACAAAGCCCGATATTCAAACACAAGCTGCATGGTGAGATGGATACCGTTAAACGTGTATGGAAACTCGATGCGCAAACACCTTCTGAACAACTCTGGTTAACACTCACCTTGAAAGCCAATCGTGAACAGGTTGAAGCCACAAAACACTTGCACAAGTTGCAGCACGTATATCTCACTTTAAATAATACCGAAGATAACGTGGTGATAGCAGGGCAGCCGCAAGAGTGTATGCGTTTGGTCGAAGCGCTGGGCTGTCGTGCAATCCCTATGGGCTTTGTGCCTGCCATTCATTGTGAAATTACGGCGCAGGAATATGAAGGAATTGCAGAGCTCTATTCAATGCCTACCCATGAAGGTTGCAAGGTCAAGCTCTATTCAAGCTCCTGTTATTTACCTGTGCCAGTTCGTCAAAAAGCGATTGCGTATTCAATTGCAAAATGTTTTTGCGAGCCTGTGGATTTTCCGCGTCTGGTTGAAAAAGTGTATAGCGATGGTGCGCGAATTTTTCTCGAAGCGGGTGCAGGCCGAACCTGTTCTACGTGGATTGATAAAATTCTGGGTGGAAAAAAGCATGTAATCGTTCCTTTAAATGCAAAAGGCACAGAAGACAGTCTGACTTTTGCACGAGTGATGGCAAAACTTTTTTGTCATCGGGTGGATGTGGATTTACATCCACTGTATGAAAACGTAATTCAGGCGGATTTATGACGCACTATAAAGATGATGATATTGCAGTAATTGGATTGGCAGGTTTGTTTCCAGGTAGTCAGACACTTGATGAATTCTGGAACAACTTGTTACAAAACAGGGATTGCCGTTCTGTTGCAGGTAAAAATCAGATGGGGCGGGAGCCTGCGCCTTTTGTTGGCAAGCCTGGTGAAGATGACAGTTTTTATTGCATTCACGGTGGCTACATCAATGATTTCAAACTGAACCCTGATGAGATTGGTTTGAGTGCGCAGCGAATTGAACAACTGGATGATGTGTATCAATGGTCCTTGTATGTGGTGCGTGAATCCTTGCGAGACAGTGGTTATCTGAATAAAACCAAAAATATCGCAACGGGTGTGATTCTCGGCAATCTGAGTTTTCCCACCAAGCAAAGTAATCAGTTATTTATTCCTTTGTATCATCAGGCATTGAATCATGGGCTGGTTGAAAATCTGGGCGATGACAATCTGGTACTCCCCAGATTCACGCCTGCACAAGCAGTGAGTGCGGAAGCGGGATTGTTGGCTGGTTATCCTTCGGCCTTGATTGCCGAAGCCTTCGATTTAAGTGCAGCCTGTTTTTGTCTGGATGCAGCCTGTGCCTCTTCCTTGTATGCAGTGAAGTTGGCTTGCGATTATTTGAATGCAGGGCGAGCTGACATGATGTTAGCAGGTGCAGTCAGTGCTGCTGATCCGTTCTTTGTTAATCTGGGTTTTTCGGTTTTTCATGCCTACCCTGAAAATAATATTTCCGCACCTTTGGATAAACGCTCGCAAGGTTTGTTTGCAGGTGAAGGCGCAGGCATGGTGGTGTTAAAACGTCTGAGTGATGCACTGGCCGATAACGATACCATTCATGCGGTAATTAAAGGTGGTGGACTTTCCAATGATGGCAAAGGCCAGCATGTACTTAGCCCTAACACCAAAGGGCAGGTGAAAGCGTTTGAACGTGCTTACGAAAGTGCACAGCTTGATCCTGCAAGCGTGCACTATGTGGAATGTCATGCAACAGGTACACCTTTGGGTGACAAGGTTGAACTGACTTCAATGGAAACTTTTTTCACACCTTATCTGAAACAAAGTAAACAAAAAGCGCCGTTGGTGGGTTCAGTAAAATCCAATCTTGGCCATTTGCTCACTGCTGCAGGTATGCCTGCGATGACGAAAGTGATTTTGTCGATGAAACATGGTGTGATTCCTGCCTCGATTAACATTGAAAACAAGCAACATTCACCACAACAGATTTTTTCCGCCAATGAAATCTGTTCTGAAAATACACTCTGGCAAGATGAACGCAAACGTGCAGGGGTGAGTGTTTTTGGTTTTGGTGGAGCCAATGCGCACATGGTGTTTGAAGCACCACCCACACAAAAACAGAAAAAAATTCGCAACCCAAAACCGAATGCAGGGCAAGTGAGCATGGCCATTGTCGGTATGGACGCACATTTTGGCAGTTGTGAAAATCTGGCGGAATTTGAATGTATGTTGCTGGAAGACAAGCATCTATTCAGACCTTTGCCAGAAAAACGCTGGAAGGGACTTGAACAGGAATCGTTTATTCAGGGCGCATTTCACGATCAGATTCCTCAAGGTGCGTATCTGGAAAGTTTTGATCTGGATTTTCTGAATTTTAAATTACCGCCGCATATTGATGAGCGTTTGATTCCGCAACAACTCTTGTTAATGAAGGTGGTGGATCGTGCCTTGCACGATGCAAAACTGGAAAAGGGTGGCAAGGTTGCCGTGCTGGTGGCGATGGGCACTGAACTGGAATTACATCAGATTCGCGCGCGCGTTAATTTGAATGCGCAGTTTGAGGAGCTGTGGTCAAGTCAGGGGAAAGCATTTTCAGACACTCAGAAACAAAGCATCGAACTGGAAACCAAAAACAGTATTCATCATAAAGCGCAACTGAATCAATACACCAGCGCGATTGGTAATATCATGGCTTCGCGCATTGCCTCGCTGTGGGATTTTTCGGGGCCTGCCTTTACGGTTTCTGCGGAAGAAAATTCAGCTTTTTGCGCACTGGAACTGGCGCAGCTGATGTTACATAACAATGAAGTTGATGCGGTGGTGGTTGCTGCGGTGGATTTGAGTGCGAGTGTTGAATCGTTATTACTGCGACAACAGTCAGGAAGCATTCATAAACAGGGAAACAGTTTGAGTTTTGATCAGGAAAATCAGGGCTGGAGTGTGGGCGAGGGTGCAGGCGCTATCGTGCTTAAGAGCCTGGAAAAAGTGGGTGAGTCACGTGTGTATGCGAATATTGATGCACTGGCTTTTGATACACTTGGAAAGGGCAAGGGCTTGCAAGGTGCAACCGAAGCTGCGCTGTTTAACTGCGCGTATGATTTTGAGGATTTATCTTATCTCGAACTGTGTGCCAGCGGTTTTTCACAACTCGACGCACAGGAAGAAACTGCACTGTTAAAGCTCGCTACCAACAGCGATAAAACCAAAACGCTGGCGATTGGCAGTGTCAAAAACAATATTGGTCATACTTTTGCCGCATCGGGTATCGCAAGCCTGATAAAAACAGCCTTGTGTTTGCATAATCGAAGTTTGCCCAGTACCAGCTCATGGTCGCTGGCGAAACAGAATCAGACACAATGGCAAGATTCCTCGCTTTATATTCCTGTACAAACCAAAACCTGGTTTAGAAATGCCAGTCAGGGTGCTCGCTGTGCTGGAGTTAATAGTCTTGCACTCGATGGTCGTTGTGCGTTTGTGGCGCTGTCTGAAAGTCAGCAAACTGCAACACGTGAAAATCAGTTTATCTACCAAAGTGAAGGCCAGCTTTTTACCTTACGCGGCAATCATATTCAGGAATTGATTTCTGAACTGGAAGTATTCGCACAGGAAGGAAAGGCTGCGCATTCATTGGCTGATTTTGCATCTGCCTATTTTCATCAACATCAATCACGCACGGGTAAACTGTGTTTGAGTCTGGTCATCAATCGCAAGGAGCAAATTGAAAGCGAAGTGAATCTGGCAAAGGCAGGGCTAACCGCATTGTTAAAAAATTCAGCATCACAGGATTCAGGCAAACAGGAATGGTTTTCGCCTTCAGGTTCTTATTTTACCAGCAAGCCTTTAGGTAAAAAGGGCAAGGTGAGTTTTGTTTACCCGGGTGCATTTAATTCCTATTTAAATGTTGCAAAGGATTTGGGGCAACTGTTCCCAGAGCTGCATGGTTTGTTTGCCAAACATTCCGAAGAAGCGGCAACTTTGTTTGCAGATGAACTGTATTATCCACGCAAGATTGAAAAACTCAGTAATGAACAGGAAAAGCTTTTGCAGAAGGCTTTGCCTGAGCAGGCCATCTCTTCTTTTGAAAATGGTATTTCGGTAGCGGTCGGTTTTACTGAAATTTTCAACACCATTCTCGGTGTGAAAGCAGATTTGGCCTATGGCTATAGTATGGGTGAAGTGTCGATGATGTATGCGCTGGGTGTGTGGGGTACAACCGATGCGATGTCGAAGCGCTTGCGCACCAATCCGGTTTTTCAAACGCGCCTTGCGGGTTCGATGGATACGCTGCGTGAAGCATGGAATCTGGGTAAAGACGTAGCTGATGGCAGTTTCTGGACGGGTTTTGCATTATTAGCACCCGTGGAACTTATCAGGCAGGCGATTGAGCATGAACCTTTTGTGCGCTTGATTTTAATCAATACTGCTAACGAAGCGGTGATTGCTGGAAAACCGCAAGATTGTCGGCGCGTTGCTGAATCTTTGGGTTGTGATTATTTTGAAGCAGCACTGGGTGATGTGATTCATTGTGATTGGGTGCGCCCTGAGTATGAACAACTTGCTGCCTTGCATATTCTGGATGTTGTACAAACTGATGCGGTTAAATTTTTTACTGCGGTTGGTAACAAGGCGTTAACCATTTCTTCGCAAGGCGTGGCTAACAACATTGCCGAGATGTACTGTAACCCTGTCGATTTTGTTGCCTTGACTGAAAAAGTGTACGAGGAAGGTGCGCGAATTTTTATTGAATTGGGTGCGCGTGATAACTGTACCCGTCATATTTCACAAATTCTTGCCAGCCGCGAGCATGTCTGTATTCCTGCAAATCGCAAGGGTGCATCGGATAAAGCCAATTTACTGCGGGCGCTTGCACGTTTGGCTGCTCATGGCGTGGCATTTAAACAGGCGCGTTTATATCAGCCTGTTGCTCAACAGGATAAAAAAACCTTGATGGTCAAAATAGAAGTGGGTGGAACGCCGATTCAAAGGCATTTAAAAAAATTAAAAAGTATTGCAACACCAAAAATCGCAAGTGTTAAAAAAGTGATTGATGTTGTGCCAGCAGCAAAAACAGTAACGCTGCCAACCAATAAAAATCTGGCACCAGCAAGCAAAAATGTCAGCGTAATCCCTCACACCATTCTGCAAGGGTTTCATGAAAATGTTGCCAGAGTGAATCTGGCACATGAAGCCTTTCTGGAATCCAGAAAACAAAATCTGAAAATTCTGGGAGATTTGCTTGCCAATCAGTTAGCTTCAGGAAAAGCTTATTCAGGAAAGCCATCTTTATCTGTGGTCAAATCAGAAAGCGTTTCTGAACAAAACAATACAAGATCACGCTTTGATCAATCGAGAGTGCAGTATCCACATGCCAATCTTGATACGGTAGTTTGGGGGCCGGAAGCATTAAGAGAATTTGCAGAAGGTAATATCGCGAAAGTGTTTGGTGAGCAATACGCCATCATTGATTCCTATTCACGCCGTGTACGCTTGCCGACTACCGAATATTTACTGGTTGATCGGGTGACGCAACTTGATGCCAAAGTACATTGCTTCGAACCATGTTCGATGACCACAGAATATGATGTGCCGTATGACTTCTGGTATTCCGTCAAAGGCCAAATTCCCTGGGCAGTGGCAGTGGAATCGGGTCAGTGCGATTTATTGTTAATTTCATTTCTGGGCATCGATTTTCTGAATAAAGGCGAGCGTGTTTACCGACTGCTGGATTGTGAACTGACCTTCATGGATAACGTAGCAATGGAAGGGGATACTTTGCGCTATGAAATTAAAATTAATTCCTATGCACGCAGCGGTGACGGCTTCCTGTTCTTTTTTGAATATGATTGTTTTGTGGGCGATAAACTGGTGCTCACCATGCGTAATGGCGCAGCAGGATTTTTTAGTGATGAAGAACTGGATGCAGGTAAGGGCGTTATCCATACCGAAGCAGAAAAAGCAGCAAGAGCAAAAATTCAAAAGCAAACTTTTAATGCCTTGCTGGCATGCTCAAAACGCAGTTTTTCCTATCAGGATATGTTGGCGTTGTGTGAAGGAGATTTGACAGCCTGTTTTGGAAACCCTGCGTTTGCACATCGTGGTTTAAACCCGAATCTGGTGTATTCCGCACCCAAGATGCTCATGATTGAGCGTATTACCGAAGTTGACCCTAAAGGTGGTGCTTATGGTTTGGGTGTATTGATTGGTGAAAAAACCTTGCACCCTGAGCACTGGTATTTTCCTTGTCATTTTAAAGATGATCAGGTGATGGCAGGTTCGCTGATGTCTGACGGTTGCAGCCAGTTGTTACGTTTTTATACCTGGTATTTGGGCTTGCATACGTTAACTGAAAATGCAGTGTTTCAACCGCTTCCCGGGTTGGGTCAGAAGGTTCGTTGCCGAGGGCAGGTGACACCACAGCATGGCACGTTGATTTATAAAATGGAAATCACGGAAATTGGTACTCAGCCTTATCCTTATGCCAAGGCGAATGTGGACATTATTCTCAATGGAAAAATTGTGGTGGATTTTAAAAATCTTGGACTGTTCCTGGGTGAGATAGCAGGTACGGAGATGGAGGCTAAAATCCGTCGTCGTGAACGTGTACTCGCAGGTGATTACAGTAATCGTCTGGAATTTTCCGCACAACTGCAATCAAGCCATAAAAAAGCGATGCAGGCAGAAAGCGCCAGACAGAACAGCAATGTATTGCATGAAGGGCATGTGTATGTACCCGGGCGCTATGAAATCAGGCAGCACCCATTTAAACCGTTTGCGGGGAATGCTTTCGATAACAACGCCGTGCCTGATACCGTGCCTTATACACAATGGCATTTTCTGGAGTTTGCAACAGGACGTATTGCGAATTGTTTTGGCGAAGAATTTGGCAGCATTTATGATGGGCGTACTCCACCGCGTACCCCCAATGCCGATTTACAACTCACCACACGCGTATTACAAGTTGAAGGCAAGCGTGCTGATTTGAAATCGGTGGCATCTACACTGGCAGAATTTGATTGCCCTGCAGATGCGTGGTTCTTCCGCGAAAATACACATCCTGAATTGATGCCTTATTCGATGATTATGGAAATTTCCCTGCAACCCAATGGATTTATTTCGGCATGGGTGGGAACGACTTTGTTATTTCCTGAGCGGGATTTATATTTCAGAAATCTTGATGGTTCAGGTACCTTGTTGAAGCACATAGATTTGCGTGGCAAAACCATTCAAAACCGTTCTACCTTGCTTTCAACCACTTCGGCAGGGAACACGATCATTCAAAGTTTTAAATATGATTTGTCGGTGAATGGCGAAGTATTTTATGAAGGCACTTCGGTGTTTGGTTATTTCCTTAAAGAAGCACTCACGCATCAATTGGGTTTGGATAATGGAAAAATAGCCAGACCTTGGCATGAAGAACATCAAGTAGATGCCAGTTTGTTAACGCCTATGGATTTACTTTCACCCGATGCACGAGCGCGTTTTTATCAGGCAAAAACAGGTAAGCCGTATTATCGCCTCGCCAATCCGCAACTGGATTTGATTGAACGCGTGGTGTTATCGAATACAGCAGGTGAATTTAATCAGGGCTATGTGTATGCCGAGAAAACCATTAACCCCAATGACTGGTTTTTCCCTTGTCATTTTCATCAAGATCCGGTGATGCCAGGTTCTTTGGGTGTGGAAGCTATTTTGCAAGCCATGCAGGTGTGGGCTTTGGATAATGATTTGGGTGCACAATTTAGCAATCCAAGATTTGTGCATGAACTCAGTACCGTCAAATGGAAGTATCGTGGCCAGATTATTCCCGATAACAAAACCATGAGTCTGGATGTGCATATCAGTAAGGTTGACTTACGTGCCGACAAGGTGGTTATTTTTGCCAAGGCTTCTTTGTATAAAGATGGCCTTAGAATTTATGAAGTGAGCGATGCACAAATTGCTCTATGTGAAGCTTAAAACAGGAATTATTCATGTCTGTCATTTCTTTTCGTGCCAAACCCTCTTCGTTAAGCCTGCCAGCCAGGGCCAGCAGTGTTTCTGCTATTCAAAGTGAGCAGGATTTAAAAGCCGCACTTTTGGTGCTGGACAAGCCTTTGTATTTTTTTGGTGAGCAACTTGCAGCGACGCACACATTGGCCGAGCAAGGTGAGGCAGTGATTGCAGCGGTTGAGGCTTTTCCTGTCAGTGCCTTGGGTGATGATGCGTTTAAACAGGCGCACGGCACACCTTATGCCTATTACGCAGGTGCGATGGCGAATGGCATCGCCTCTGAAGAACTGGTGATTGCCTTGGGTAAAGCAGGGTATTTGTGTTCATTTGGCGCAGCAGGTCTGGTCAAAAGCCGTGTAGAGCAGGCCATCAAACGTATTCAGGCCGAGCTACCCAATGGCCCTTATGCGGTGAATCTGATTCATAGCCCCAATGAGCCAGCTTTGGAAAAAGGCAATGTTGATTTGTTCCTGCAATATGGTGTGAAAACGGTAGAGGCTTCCGCCTATATGGCTTTGACTGACCAAATTGTGCGCTACCGTGTTTCAGGGTTGTCGCGTAATGCCGATGGCAGTATTCATAGGGCGCATAAGGTGATTGGCAAGGTGAGCCGCATGGAAGTGGCTACCCGTTTTATGGAGCCAGCACCTGCGAAACTGCTTGAAAAGCTGCTTGCTCAGGGGGACATCACCGCAGAGCAGGTGGAATTGGCAAAACTGGTGCCTATGGCTGATGACATTACGGTAGAAGCGGATTCAGGCGGGCATACCGATAATCGCCCGCTGGTGAGTGTACTGCCTTCGATTATTGCCTTGCGTGATCAGATTCAGGAAAAGTATCAATATCCGGAAGCGATTCGTGTGGGCGCGGGTGGTGGAATTGGTACGCCTCATGCGGCTTTGGGTGCATTTATGATGGGTGCGGCCTATGTGGTTACGGGTTCGGTGAATCAGGCTTGCGTTCAGGCGGGTGCTTCCGAACATACGCGCAAGGTATTGGCAGAAGCAGATATGGCGGATGTGATTATGGCACCAGCAGCCGATATGTTCGAAATGGGCGTGAAATTACAGGTACTTAAACGCGGTACACTGTTTGCCATGCGTGCTCAAAAACTCTATGAGCTGTATATGGCGTATAACTCTGTTGAAGAAATTCCTGCGGAAGAGCGAACCAAAATCGAGAAGCAGATATTCAGGCAATCTTTGGAGGATGTCTGGCAAGGCACGATTACGTTCTTTAATGAGCGCGATCCTTCCGTCATTCAAAAAGCGCAAGATAATCCCAAACGCAAGATGGCACTGATTTTTCGCTGGTATCTTGGGCTTTCCTCGCGCTGGTCCAATATCGGTGAACCAGGACGGGAAATGGATTACCAGATTTGGGCTGGGCCTTCCCTGGGTGCGTTTAACGCCTGGGTGAAGGGTACGAGTTTGGAAGATTATCGAAATCGGGATGCTGTTCAGGTGGCAGGGCATATTCTTCAAGGTGCTGCCTATTTGTATCGTGTGCAGGCGCTTGAAATGCAAGGCGTGAATTTGTCTACATATTTGAAGCAGTATCGTCCGGATATCGCTATTGCCTAGGCAGAGCGGGTCTTTTATTATCAACATGTTACAGGCGCAGCAATTCGCCTTGAAAAACTCCATAGCTATAAAAAAGTAAGAACAAAAAAACTACTTGGGGAGTCTATTTTGACCATTTCACTCAGTACTCGGGGAGCATGCTTTCGGTTTGTGCATAGCTTGGGCAAACAAAAAAGCTGCTTGCTTATTCTATTTGCTACTTTGCTGCTAACGACGACCTCTCATCTTCATGCCGGATTAAATTTTTCCACTTCAACTTTACCAACGACAGCAAATGGTAGCGGAGAAATTATTGCTGCTGATATGGATGGTCTTGATAGCCTCGATTTGGTGGTATTCGGAAATGGTTCTTCCAATATTGAAATTTTTCTGAGTGATGGTGCGGGTGATTTTGAGGCACCGATTACGGTAGCTGTCACGGGTGATAACCCTTCGCATGGTTGTGTTGCTGACTTCGATAATGCCAACGGTTCGGATATTGCTGTCACCGATACCGCCAATAACGAAGTAGTTATTTATTTGAATGATGGCTCTTTGTCATTTGCAGCAGCAAGCTATCCAGCGGGAAGTAATCCTTTGTATATTGCTTGTGCTGATGTCAATCGTGATAACTGGCCTGATATTGTGGTAACGGGTGATGCACTTTATGTTCTGTTGAATAACGGCGACGGTACCTTTGCAGCAGCAGTTACATATAACGTGGGTAATGTGGCGGGTAATGCGCTTGTCTTGCACAATCTGTTGGGTAACAGTGCCAGAGAGGTGATTACCGCAACGGATACACCCGATCAGTTGCTGGTTTTACAGAACAACGGTAATGGTGTGCTTGCTACGCCAGGAACCGATTACGCTCTGGCTGCTGCCCAGTTGCCTGTAGCTGCCTTGCAGCTTGGTAATATTGATGGCAACAGCAGCAGTGACATTGTTTTTATTTCCCCGAATAACAACATGGTTTCAGTGATGCTGAACAACGGCAACGGTACTTTTGCTGCTCCTGTGAATTATTCAGTAGGTAATAGTCCGGTGGGTTTGGCGGTGGCCGATATTGACGGTGTTCATGGTCTGGATTTACTGGTAGTGGATGCAGTGGACAATAGCCTGTCCATTTTGCTGAACAATGGTGATGGCACTTTTGCAGTCAGAGAAATTTTTCCTACCGACAACATGCCTGCTGGAGTGATTAGTCTTGATGTCAATAATGATGGTCGGCTGGATGTTGTTGTTTATCACATTGGAGAGCCGCTTTCGGTTTATCTGAATACTACTGACGTTACTCCTAATGCTTTTTTCTTTACTGATCAAAGTGATGTGGCACGTTCCAGCACCATGACTTCTGCACCGATTGTTATTTCAGGTATTGATGTAGGAGTACCGATTTCAGTTAGTGGTGGTACCTATGATGTTAATAACAGTGGTGTTTTCACCAGCGCCCCAAGTGTGGTTTATAGCGGAGACTCCATTAGAGTACGCCATAATTCTTCCTCTAAATATTTTACTAGTATTAATACGGTGCTTACTGTTGGTGGAGTCACTGACACCTTCACCAGTACCACTCTGCCAGATACTGAACCAAATCCATTTTCTTTTTCTGCTCAAAATGGCGTGGAGCCCTTAACGTTGATTACTTCAGGGTTGACGGTGGTACAAGGTTTGGGTATTGCGGTGCCCATCAGCATTGTGGGTGGTGA
>CAZKYI010000004.1:0-190387 GCA_964557005.1 uncultured Pseudomonadales bacterium | reverse complement strand
CTGTCACTAACGGTGATGAGGTGCAAGTGCAGGTACTGTCGTCCTCGAAATTCAACACAGACAAGAGTGCGGTATTGCGGGTTGGGGATTACAGCACGACGTTCACGGTAACGACGGAGCTGGATAACATTGCCAGTCCGTTCTCGTTCAAGGATGCGAATAATGTAGCGTTGAACAGCACAGTGACATCGAACATGACGGTGGTACAAGGTTTGGGTATTGCGGTGCCCATCAGCATTGTGGGTGGTGAATACAGTATTAACGGTGGTGCGTTCACCAGTGCAGCGGGCACGGTAAGCAATCTGAATCGGGTGCAGGTGCGTACGGTTTCATCGGTGGATTATGCGACGACCGAGACAGTGATACTGGATATCGGTGGTGTAGTGGGCAGTTTTGAGGTGACCACGAAGGAGGATATTGATCCGAACGTCTTTGATTTTGCGCCGGTTACCAATGTTAGTCGTTCGAGCTGGACTGACTCTGATGTTGTGACGATAGGGGGATTGGGTGTACCTGCGGTCATCAGTGTGAAAGGTGGTGAGTACAGTATTAACGGTGGTGCGTTTACCAGTGTGGCGGGTACTGTCACTAACGGTGATGAGGTGCAAGTGCAGGTACTGTCGTCCTCGAAATTCAATACTGGCAAGAGTGCGGTGTTACGGGTTGGGGATTACAGCACGACGTTCACGGTAACGACGGAGCTGGACAACATTGCCAGTCCGTTCTCGTTCAAGGACGTAAATGGTGTAAAACCAGGTACATCTGTAGCATCCGATTATGTATTAATACACGGAATTCAGACTCCTGTGCCAGTGAGTGTTAGTGGAGGAGAATTCAGAATTAATCAGGGATCTTGGAGAGTACTACCAACAACCGTAAAACCTTATGACCGTGTACAAGTGAGGGTGTTGGCTTCTAATGATTTTCTAACCTCAACTCATGTAACTTTGACTGTTGGTGATCTTTCGGACACTTTCACAGTAACCACTTCCGATGATATTTATCCCGATCCATTTATATTTGCAAATCAACAAGATTGGCCTCTGGAATCCTGGGCTGAATCTAATGTGATTACAATCGGTGGAATTACAGCTCCTTCGCCTGTGTCGATCAGCTCTCTTTTGATACCAGTGCGTTACAGCATTGATGGTGGTGCATTTACTTCTGCTCCCGGGTTTATCAGCAATGGTCAAACTTTACAACTGAGTGTACTTTCGTCTTCGGTTTATCAAGGTGTTCATACAGCACAGATTACAGTGGGCGATTATACAACTTCGTTTACAGTGAAAAGTGAAGGATTCAGGTTAAATCAGGAAGGTTATGGCTGGGTAGGTTCTCAACAGAATCGTAGTACTGCTGGTGTAGTAAAAGGCGAAACAGAATTGTTTGGTGCCTGGTACTATCTCGGCATACTTGGTCTGCTTGTAGCATTCTTCAGAAGAAAATATCGCTAACAGGATTGAATGAAAAAGCCCTGCTTGCAGGGCTTTTTTTTATCTGACAAATAGTCAAACAGCCGTTTGAAGATAAGCAATCGTATTGTTAGCATAGCTGCGCAATTTACACTTCTCATCAGGTTAATACCCGATTTTTTCGATTACTCAAGGTGAATGTTATGCAGTTTGAAGGCACTGAAAAATATATTGCAACCACTGAACTGAAAATGGCCGTGAATGCAGCCATTACACTTGAAAAACCTTTGCTGATTAAAGGTGAACCAGGTACTGGTAAAACCATGTTGGCTGAGCAGGTTTCAGAGGCGCTGGGTTTAAGGTTGATTCAATGGCATATCAAATCCACCACCAAGGCTGCTCAAGGCTTGTATGAATATGATGCAGTGTCGCGATTAAGAGACTCCCAGCTAGGTGATGACAAGGTTCACAACATCAGTAATTACATCAAGAAAGGAAAACTGTGGGAAGCCTTTGAGAGTGGGGAACAAATCGTATTGCTGATTGATGAAATAGATAAAGCCGATATTGAATTTCCAAACGACCTCTTGCTTGAACTGGACAAGATGGAATTTTATGTTTACGAAACCCAGGAGCGTATTGTCGCAAAGAAACGCCCCATCATTATTATCACCAGTAACAATGAAAAAGAATTACCTGATGCGTTTTTGCGTAGATGTTTCTTTCATTACATTTCATTTCCAGATGAAAGTACGATGAAAGACATTGTTGAAGTTCATCATCCCAAAATCAAACAGGACTTGCTCAGGGACGCAATGGAAATCTTTTTTGATGTTCGGTCAATCCCTGGCTTGAAAAAGAAACCGTCTACATCCGAGTTGATTGACTGGTTAAAACTGTTGCTGGCTGATGATATTCCTGAAGATATTTTGAGAAATCGTGATACCAAATCTGCCATTCCACCTTTATATGGTGCGCTGCTGAAAAATGAACAGGATGTTCAATTACTTGAGCGTTTGGCGTTTATGAACAGGCGAGGGTTGTAGTTTTCAAAGAGAGCTTCTGTTCATGTTGATTAAATTTTTCTTCGCGCTCAAGCAGGCAAAAATTCCAGTCACTATTCGAGAGTTGCTGGACTTGCTCAATGCTCTGAATCATCGTCTGGCATATGCCAGCATGGATGATTTTTATATGCTCAGCCGTACCATTCTGGTAAAAGATGAAAAGCATTTCGATAAATTTGATCGTGCTTTTGCCGCCTATTTTGATGGGCTGCCTTTACTTGAAGCTCTGCTCGAAAAGGAAATTCCTGAAGAATGGCTGCGAGAACAACTTAAAAATAATTTTTCTGCAGAAGAGTTGGCGCGTATTGAGGAGTTGGGTGGTATCGACAAACTCATGCAAGCGATGCAAGACCGTCTGAAAAATCAGGAAGAACGTCATGAAGGTGGCACTAAAAACATCGGTACTGATGGAAAATCGCCACTGGGGAAAGCCGGTCATAATCCTTCGGGCTTCAATGTTAAGGGCAATAAAGACAAGCAAAATGCCGCAAAAATGTGGCACAAGCGATCTTATAAAGACCTTGATGATAATGTTGAACTGGGTACGCGCAATATCAAGGTAGCCTTGCGCAGGTTGCGTCGTTTGGCAAGAACTGGCGCTGAAGAAGAATTGAATCTGGACGATACCATTCGCGCAACAGCACGAAAGGGCGGTTATCTTGATATTCGCATGCAGCCTGAACGTAGAAATCGTGTCAAGGTGCTGCTGTTTTTCGATGTGGGTGGTTCGATGGACCCACATATCCGCGTGTGTGAAGAACTGTTTTCTGCGGCAAGAACCGAATTCAAAAATATGGAAATGTTTTATTTTCATAATTTTATTTACGATTCAGTTTGGAAATCCAACAAACGCCGTTGGGCAGAACGCACTGCAACCTGGGATATTCTGAATACTTTTAGCAAGGATTATCGCGTGGTATTTGTCGGTGATGCGATGATGTCACCTTATGAAATCCATTCCGAAGGCGGCTGCATTGAATATTATAACGAAGAGTCTGGCGCAACCTGGATGATGCGCATTTCAGATTACTTCGACAAGCTGGTTTGGTTAAATCCTGAGCCAGAAAGAGCGTGGGACCACACCAATACAGTCAAGATGACTCAGGCCTTGGTCAAGGGGCGTATGTATCCCTTAACCATGAAGGGTATAGAGGAATCCATGAAATATCTCAGTCGCTAACATGCCAAAAAAAGTTTTGTTATTGGGTGCAACAGGTTTGGTGGGTGGGCATTGTCTGAATGCCTTGCTCGAAAACAGGCATCTTGATCATGTTCATGTGCTTGCAAGAAAAAATCTAGCCATAAAATCTGACAAGCTTGTGCTTCATTGTATTGATTTTGATGAAATGGAATCTTGCCAGACACTTTTTTCAGTTGATGCGGTGATTTGTTGTCTCGGTACTACGCTCAAACAGGCAGGCTCGATTGCGGCGTTCAGAAAAGTTGATTACGACTATTGTCTTGCAAGCGCACAGCTTGCAAAAAAAGCAGGCGTGAAACATTTCTTGATTGTGACTGCGATTAATTCCAATGCAAAATCCTTCGCCTATTATTCCAAAATTAAAGGCCAGCTCCAGAATGAATTGAAAGCTTTGGCATTTGAACGACTTTCAATTTTTCAGCCTTCCCTTTTGCTGGGTGAGCGAAATGAATTTCGCGCAGGTGAATCACTTGCTGCAAAAACTTCTGCTTTAATGAATGCGCTGTTACCAGAACGCATGAGTGCCTACAAGGCAATAGAAGGAAAAACGGTGGGCAGGGCAATGGCACATTTAGCCTTGGAACCTTCCCGTTTCAGAGCTACTACAGCAGTAACGTTTTATCATTACCGACAAATCTGTGAATTGAGTGAAAAGGAATAGCTATGAATTTTATAACGCCTGATTTATGTGATGAATATCCGCAACATGTGCGCGTACTTGCACCTATGCTTAAAAATTTCGGTGGCAAACATACGTTTTGCGGTGAAATTGTGACTGTGAAATGCTTTGAAGATAACTCTCTCATCAAGGAGCATGCGGGGCTTGATGGAACGGGCAAGGTGTTGGTGGTTGATGGTGGAGGCTCTCTGAGATGCGCCTTGTTGGGTGATATGATTGCTGAAAGCGCAGTTAAAAATCACTGGGAAGGTATTGTTATCTATGGTTGTGTAAGAGATGTTGATGCTTTGGCAGCATTGAATCTGGGTGTACAGGCGTTGGCCAGTATTCCCTTGAAAAGTGTGCGTCAAGGGCGAGGGGATTTAAATATCGACATCACTTTTGGTGGTGTTACCTTCAAGGCGGGCGAATATATTTATGCTGATAACAATGGCGTTATCGTTTCCAATCAAAAACTGACTCTCACCTAAAACGCTGTTAATCGTATGGTTAATTGGCTTCCTGTGCCTGTTCGCTCACAAAATAAAAATGAATGCACAAAGTCATACATGCGCTAAGCAAATGCCAGGCTGCATGACCTTGTAACAAAGAGTCGGGAACACAAAACGGTCTTCCTGTATCCGACAAAGTCCATATTGTTATAGCGGTAATAAAAAAACCGAGCGCAGCCACCAGCCAGCGGTGTTTCATGTTCAAGTCCAGTTTTCTGCCCAAAGCAAGTTTATGCGCAGGAATAATTTGTAACAGAGCAAGGCCAATTAAAACCGCAGCAACCAGCGGAAAAATTCTGGCACTCCACTCATGAGCAAATATCGCAAGCAAAACAGCAAGGGTTAAGCTCAAGCCATAGATATAATTAAATTGCTTTAAACTTAAATTCCAGCTTCGATAAACCAGATAACTGATCACAAATAACACAAATACATACATGGAAATGACATCGAGCCAGCCTCCCCATTGAGTCATGGCACCATGAAAAAACATACTGCCCGGCCCCATGTACAATACCCCTGCACTGTAGAGTGCGATGAGGTAAGGGCTTTGTGCATAGGCTTTCCCAACACCGCCGGATTTTTTTAAAATTTTACTGCCATGAAAGGCAATAAAAATTGCGACACATACAAAACCCAAATCGGACCATGTGTTGGCAGGTTGTGCTGCCAGTTTTCCGAAACTAACGATTTCGCAAAAACAATAGGGTGCTTCAGTACAAGGATGAAGTTCGCCTGGCCAGCCCAAGGCATACAGTCCAAAATATAAACCAAACCAGCTTACAAAACTGATGGAAACAGCGATGAGTGGAAGTGAATGATTTTCAAATAGTTTATTCATAGTTTGATGGCATCATATACCTTAGTCTTCAAAAGTGTACTCAAACATCTCAATATCTCTTTGCCAAAGCTTTTCTATCAAGAGTTTATTTTTTTGAGTGAAATACTCTTCTGTAGGGAAGGTTTTGTTTTTATTCAGATGAGCAAGCGCTTTATACTCAATCTGGATTTTGTCACAGATATGTTTCCAGTCGTTTTGCAGATTTTCAAATTTGGCAGTGAAATCCAGTTGAAGTTTTCCGTTTTTATCACAAAGCATATTTACCTGATGTGCATCAAAGCGTTTGGCTTGATAGATAATATATTCATCAAAAGACATTTTAATTACTTTCTTATAACGCCCATGTTCCGGTTTGCTGCGAATGTAAAGATACTCTGATAGAACGCGTTTCCATGGGTTTCTAACGTAGGCAAATTTAAAATAATTGCTGAATTTTTCTTCTGGCATACGCTTTTTCAAGCTCATCAAATCGCTATGCATTTGGAAATAAAAACGCTGGTAATCTTTTTCAATGCCTGATTTGCTTTTGATTTTTGAAAGTAAGTCATCAGGTCGACTAATGGCATAAGGCTTGAGTTGATTTCTAACACTCACACCAGCTGCTTTTCTGATATGAATAAAAATAAAATGATGTGAGTCAGAAATAATCATGGATTTTGACTGTCTTTTACGGCAGCTATACCTTTTTTATAAAAAATATTTTTTTTCAGAAGCGTCGTGACTACCTGATAGATTGCCAATAACTCCTTTTCTTGTGTTTTTGTTTTGAAAGTGCTTCCCAGTGTTTTATCCAGATTATGCTGCAAATACGCATCCTGTTTTACATAGGTAATCACAGGCCCTTGTTCCAGTAAGGAAAAGCGTGATGAATCAGTAAACAGAGAATTTGAAACACTGCTGAAACTCCCTTTCCATGAAAGCAGGTGTACCAAGCTTGGCATAATGTCTGTTTGGGAGGCAGATTGCTCGCTGATGCCCGCCTGAAGTAAAGCGGGTGCATAAACCAGTAAGGGGATACGCATATTCTCCAGTTCACGTTCAGGCGTTTTGAAATCCTTGAGAAATTCTTCTTGTCCAAATCCCACCGTATGGTCAGCCATGAAGATAAAAACGGTATTATCATACCAACTTTGTTGTTTTGCAGATTCCATAAATCGGCCTAATGCAGCATCCGCGTAATACAAGGTATTCAGATAGCCATACATATCATCATCGTCATGGGGATAGATTTCCCATTCCTTGCCCGGGCTGATAAAGGGCGTGTGTGTTGTTGCACTGAAAACAAAAGCAAGAAAGGGCTGTGCCTGCTCTGTATCACTTTGAGCAGTCATCTGGTTAACTTGAGTCAGAAAGAACTGGAAGGTGTTGTTATCCCATGTACCAAAATAAGGTTGCAGCCCACTGGTTTCCAAGCCCAGTTGTGGAATATCTTCAGCACCATAGTAAGTGTCAAACCCCGCTAACTGGCAAATGGAATCCAGTCTGAAAGAGCTGCGTTTGGAGCTTTGCATGGCGAGCGTCTGATAACCATTTTGTTTTGCCAAATCACCCAGAAAGGAAACATGAGCAACCTCCAGACCACTGCCCAGACGATTGATACCAGCCACACGAGGAATTCCTGTGAATAATGCAGTTATGCCATCAATACTGCGTTGGCCATTTGAAAAAAAGTTGGTGAACTTGAGACCATCCTGAGTGAGCGCATCGAAATGAGGAGTTGCCTTGAAGCCTACATTTGAAAAGCTGTCTACATATAATGCACTCCAGCCCTCCAGTAAAAATATAACTACATTGGCATTTTTAAATTGTGGGAAATCTGGTGTATTCAATTTGCTTTCTGTTAATTGTCTTTGCAGAGGATAATTCTCATCAGCAAATTCAAAAATATCATCTTGCAGTAAAGCGGTGGTGATTTTGAGTGCCTGACCATCATCCATAAACTGTGCAACTTTCCCATCTCTTGCAGAGCTTCGATAAACACTATAGATGCCATTCAGCGCAAGATGGCCACTTTCGGCTTTGGCACTGCTAAAAGCGTTGATAATGCCGAAGGGTTTTCCTTGCAGTGTGCCGCGTATCGCAACAGCCATGAGTATAAAAACAATAACAAAAACAGCGAAATTTTTTATCGTGAATATAAGCGGGTAATTGAATTTATGTTCAATTTTGAGGGTGAGTGAAAGAAGCAAACCAAAAAATACGAGTAACAACAGAACCCCTGGCCAGTTTTGTTTAAGTGATTCAACAACCACCGAGGCATCACCACCTTCGAGATAGAAAATCTCGTTCGAAGTGTGGCGTTGCACATGTTCAAAATAGAGGTAATCGCCGTAGAGTGCGGCAGCACAGGATACGATGAACAAGTAAAACAATAACGCGAAGCCACTTTGCAGGGTTTTATGATTGAGCAGGGTGTTGGGAAAAATCATCAATAACAGCAGCGGGCTGCCAAAGGTCAGTATCGTAATCAAATCGACTCTGAACCCTGTGATGAAAGATAAAAGAATTTCGTTTGCGCTTAAATTGTCAAAGTCTTCAGGGTAAGTAAGCAAAATGGCCAAACGAAAAGTGCTGAATACCAGCAAGGCAATGCCAAGATACATGGCAGCACGAGTAATGCGTATACTCATAAACTCATGGAGTGTAGTAGTGGGTTGAGTGGTTTTAATCGACGCGCGATATTACCACTACTCACATGTCAGAAAAACTCCATCGCGTTCTTATCCAGCGACATCAGAATGTTTTTGGTATTGCGATAATGCTCCAGCATCATTTTGTGGGTTTCGCGACCAATACCCGATTTTTTGTAGCCACCAAAAGAAGCATGGGCAGGATAAAGGTGATAGCAGTTTACCCAGACACGGCCAGCCTCAATCGCGCGTGATACTTCGTGAATCTGATGGAAATCGCGAGACCAGATTCCCGAACCCAGGCCGTATTCGGTGTCGTTGGCGATGGCAAGTGCTTCTGCATCATCTTTGAACGTGGTGAGTGCCAATACCGGGCCGAAGATTTCTTCCTGAAAACAACGCATCTTGTTATGGCCTTTGAGAATGGTGGGCTTGATGTAATAGCCCCCTGGATATTTTTTACTTTGATAAGCTTCGCCACCAATTAAAACTTCGGCACCTTCTTCACGACCAATATCAATATAGCTCAGAATTTTTTCGTACTGTTGTAACGAAGCTTGCGCACCAATATGGTTATCGGGATCAAGCGGATCACCAATTTTTACGCGCTTTAAACGCTCTAAAGCACGTTCAATCAGCTTGTCATAAATATCTTCGTGAACCAGCGCACGCGAAGGGCAGGTGCATACCTCTCCCTGATTGAAGGCAAACATCAGCAAACCTTCGACTGCTTTATCAAAGAAAGCATCATCGGCATCGGCCACGCTTTTGAAGAAAATGTTGGGCGATTTTCCACCAAGTTCCAAAGTCACGGGGATAATATTTTCTGCAGCAGCATGTGCCACCCGCTTTCCTGTGGGCGTAGAACCTGTAAAAGAAATTTTCTTGATGCGTGGTGATTCCACCAACGGTGCGCCAGCCTCAGCACCAAAACCGTTGACAATGTTGAGAACACCTGGCGGCAACAAATCGCCAATCAATTCCATTAAAGTCAGAATTGAAACAGGGGTTTGTTCTGCGGGTTTCATCACAATACAGTTTCCTGTGACCAGCGCAGGTGCAATTTTCCAGCACGCCAGCATCAGCGGGAAATTCCACGGAATAATCTGTCCGACCACACCCAGTGGTTCATGAACTTCCATGGAAATGGTGTTGTGATCAATATCTACCACTTCACCGGAATCGGCACGAATCACGCCTGCAAAATAACGGAATTGATCCACCACGTAAGGAATATCTGAAACAAGGTTTTCACGAATACTTTTACCGTTTTCCCAGGTTTCTATGCGTGCAAGCGCTTCCATGTTTTGTTCGATGCGCTCGGCAATTTTTAAAAGAATATAGGAGCGTTCCTGTGGGGAGGTTTTCTTCCAGTCTGTAAATGCACGTTCGGCAGCATCAATCGCCAGATTAATATCTTCACCGTTTGAACGTGGAATTCTGGTAAATACTTCGCCAGTGACTGGCGAAATTTTTTCAAAGTATTGACCGTTTACGGGTGGAATCCATTCTCCACCGATGTAGTTTTGATATTGATCACGAAATTTGGGTTGTTCATATATCATTTGTCTGTTCCTGTGTTTGTCCTTTTATTATTTATTCTTCGTTGATTTCAATCTTGTTACCACTTTCAAAAGCGACATCGGGTGCACAGCCTGCACCAAAGCCTGGCATAAACTTGCTGAATTTTCGTGTAATTTCAGGCAGGGGCGAGGTCGTCTGATTGACCTTGTTAGATTCAGCATACTGCTCACGCCACTCGGCGGTGAGATCATTCATTTCCCTGTTGGAAGGAACGGCATCGTATTCACAGTATTGTTCTCTGAAAGCATATTCGTTAACACTGCGTGGTTTTTTATAACGCGGTTTTCCTTCACTCAACACATTCTGAAAAGCAGCACCACGATTATGTCGAAAGTGATCTGGCTCCAATCCCGTTGCACCACCTTTCACATGACGCTCAATAAAACCACCGACAGCCGATTGCGACGAGGGACTGCTGCTAGCCCCTTGAGGCTTTTTTGCCTGCTGTTCCTTTTGTTTCAGTGCAACCGTCGTTGAAGCATGGGGATCGGTGCCTGGAATAATATAAGAACGCAGCACACGGCCTATCATCACAATGCTTTCACGAATATCACGAAACACTTCCCTGAATTGATACAGCGACAGCTGATCACCCGTTAAATGTGCCTTGCCAATAATCACAAAGCTCATGTGCATACCGACTAACACAATAATCCAGTTGCCGATGGGCGTGTTAAAGCTGGTGATGCCATCTGCGCCAATGCTGTAAAGCTCCGACCATGAATAGGCGTACAAACCAATATAAATCGAGCACCACAGCACGGGGAAAATCATCAACTGCAAATCAGGCTTTTTCGGGTGCACTTTGGGTGTGAGAAAATACAGATAGGCACCAGCAAATAAATACACCACTAACAAGAAGCTCGCCCAGCCATACTGTTGCAAGCCGTAAGGAATGTCGTATTCAAAAGCCCTGTAACCATAAGCGAGCATGTTGTAGGGGCCAAAAATCAGTGAGCCAATCACGTTGGTAACAATGCCAATGAATAAAACAGCGGCAAAGAATTTCCAGTTGGTGTTGCGCCATTTAATCGCGTTGTCCCAAATCAGCACGCGACAGAGCCAGGCAAACGCGATGGTGAACCCGAAAATCCAGTGGTAACTGGTGGCAGGTACGGCTTCCCACATCGGCAACAGCGTGACATCGCCCGGGTTCCATATCCACCAGTGAAATTGCGGGCCAATGTTGTCATACAGCAAGTACATCATTTGCGATGCCCAGCCCACCAATATCGCTTCAATAATACGCCCGTAGGGTAATAGATAGATTCTGAAGCGCTCGATAGTCATGAAGACGTGATAAATCAACGACGGGTAAATCAGCACAATGTAGAGCGGGAAACGGTTGTGATAGAACATTACCGAAAATTCACCGTGCCAGAAATTATCAACAAAGTTATAGACGAAGATTTCCAGAAAAATGCCGTACCACAAGCAGGCCAGCCAGGTGAAGAAGGGGGCTTTATTGCCGCGCTTTTTGTATTCGCGGATTGAATGCAGGAAACCCAGAATCGCACCCAGAAAAACTGTGGTTTCCACCACATTAAAGGTCCAGTTTCTCAGCGTGAGTGGGTTATTGAGATAAATCAGCGATTGAATGGCATCGGCATTCTGCATCGCATACGCGACATGTTCTTCCATTTGAACTCCTGCTAGTGGATGTTTTTATTCTGGCAGGAGTATATAGAGTCATGGCTTGAGCTTGCCTACCTCAAATATGGTAGCGTGCGTTATCGTTTTTAAAAAAACGCCTGAATACCGGTTTGCGCTCTGCCCAGAATCAGCGCATGTACATCGTGAGTACCTTCATAGGTATTCACAGTTTCCAGATTCACTGCATGTCGTAGCACACCGAATTCATCGACAATGCCGTTGCCGCCGTGCATGTCTCTTGCCATGCGCGCAATATCAAGTGCCTTGCCGCAGGCATTGCGCTTCATCAGGGAAATCATTTCAGGCACAGAGTTGCCTTCATCAATCAAACGGCCAAGCCTTAAAGAGCCCTGCAAGCTCAAGGCGATTTCAGTTTGCATATCAGCAAGCTTTTTCTGAACCAATTGGGTTGCCGCCAAAGGTTTACCAAATTGTTTTCTGTCGAGCGTGTATGTGCGTGCCGCATGCCAGCAAGCTTCTGCAGCGCCCATTGCACCCCATGAAATTCCATAGCGCGCAGAGTTCAGGCAAGTGAAAGGTCCACGCAAACCAGTCACTTCGGGAAACATATTCTCTTGCGGCACGAATACATCTTGCATACTGATTGAACCGGTAATCGAAGTGCGTAAGGAAATTTTGCCTTTAATGACTGCTGTACTTAAACCTGGCATGTTCTTTTCCAGCACAAAACCACGAATCAAGTCGTCATCGGTTTTTGCCCAGATTACAAACACATCGGCAATCGGCGCATTGGTAATCCACATTTTGGAACCGTTCAGTTTATAACCACCATCTACCTTGGTGGCGCGTGTGCTCATGCTGGCAGGGTCTGATCCACTGTCAGGCTCTGTTAGACCAAAGCAACCAATGTATTCGCCAGATGCCAGTTTGGGTAAGTACTTTTGTTTTTGTGCTTCACTACCAAAGGTGTAAATAGGGTGCATGACAAGGCTGGATTGCACGCTCATCATCGAGCGAAAACCGCTGTCCACACGTTCCACTTCACGCGCAACCAAACCATAACTCACATAATTGGCGCCTGCGCAGTCATAACCTTGTATGGTCAAGCCAAGTAACCCTTGTTCACCCATTTCCCTGAAAATAGCAACATCGGTTTCTTCATTGCGAAATGAATGCAATACGCGGCTTTGAAGTTTGCTTTGACAGTAAGCCTTGGCACTGTCACGAATCATTTTTTCTTCATCGCTCAGTTGCTGGTCAAGTAGCAGAATGTCGTCCCAGTTGGAAAGTACAGTGCTCATAACAGTCCCTCAATAAAAACCAGAGCAAGCTCTGGTTTTTTTATTTGTGCTTGTGAATGAATTCAAGGCAGCAAATGCGCTACAGCATCACGCTCTTCGGCCAATTCCGTTTCAGTGGCCTTCATTTTTTCCCTGCTGAAATCATCAACAGGCAAGCCTTGTACGATTTCGTACTGGCCATTTTTGCAAGTAACGGGGAAGGAATAAATCAAACCTTTCTGAATACCGTAAGAGCCATCGCTGTAAATGCCCATGCTGAGTGTGTCACCTTCGGGTGAACCCGCTACCCAGTCACGTACATGTTCAATCGCAGCATTGGCAGCCGATGCTGCACTTGAAAGACCACGCGCTTTAATAATCGCCGCACCACGTTGTTGAACGTCGGGAATAAAGGTGTTCTTGTACCAGCTTTCGTCAACCAAATCCTTGGCGGCTTTGCCATCTACAGTAGCCTGACTGATGTCGGGGTATTGTGTAGAAGAATGATTGCCCCAGATGGTGACTTTTTTCACATCATTTACATGCTTGCCAGTTTTTTGCGCCAACTGTGCCTTGGCGCGATTGTGATCCAGACGGGTCATGGCAGTGAATTGTGTAGGCGCTAAATCAGGTGCATTGCGTTGGGCAATCAAGGCATTGGTATTGGCAGGATTACCTACTACCAGCACTTTAACGCTACGTTTGGCAACCTTGTTCAGCGCTTTGCCTTGTGTCGAGAAAATCGCTGCGTTGGCTTCGAGCAAATCCTTGCGTTCCATACCAGGGCCACGAGGACGTGCACCGACCAGCAATGCGTAGTCAATATCCTTGAAAGCCACTTCCGCATCATCGGTACCAATCACACCTGCCAGCAGAGGAAACGCACAATCTTCCAGTTCCATAATCACGCCTTTCAGCGCCTCAAGTGCAGGCGTGATTTCAAGTAATTGCAGAATCACGGGCTGGTCATTGCCGAGCATGTGTCCAGAGGCAATTCTGAACAGTAGTGAATAGGAAATTTGTCCTGCAGCGCCTGTCACTGCAACACGAACGGCTGGTTTCATGGGAGACTCCTGAAGAAGTTGGAAGGGAAAGGGCGGCAATTCTAGGCGGCCAGTGGGTTGCATGGCAATACTTAAAAATCAGATGCGTAAATGCTAAGGTGCGCGCCACAAACAAGCGAGGTGGGTATGGCAGATTACGACGTAATCATCATTGGTGGTGGGCCAGCAGGTGCTGCGTGTGCCTACGATTTGGCCAGCGCAGGTAAAAAAATATTGATTGTAGAAAAAGATGAATTTCCGCGCTTTAAGCCCTGCGCGGGAATGCTCACCATCAAGGCACTGCACCAATTACCGTATTCGATAGCCCCTGTGGTGCAGTGGCAAACCGATTCCATGACATTGACGCGCGAATTCAAGGCCGAAAAAACGCTTTCGGCTTCCAAACCCTTGGTAGTGACAACCGTGCGCAAGGAACTCGATGCCTTTTGTTTGCAAAAAGCCCAGTCAGCAGGGGCTAAGCTTAAAGTAGAAGCCAAGGGCTTTGAGCGCTATGAGCAAAAGGCAGATTGCATTGAAGTGACACTGGCTTCGGGGGAAACCCTGAGCTGCGATTTTCTGGTTGGTGCCGACGGTGCGCACAGCAAGGTACGCAAGCAAAGCCAACAGTTCGTGCCAGATAGAACCGCTGTGGCGCTGGAAGGCTGCATTCCCCTGAGCAAAATCACCAAAAATCACAGCAAGCAACTGCGTTTTGATTTTCAGGTAGCCAAAAAGGGCTATGCCTGGCTGATTCCCAAGGGCGATCACATCAATGTCGGGCTTTATACGCGCAGGCCAGATGAATATCCGCTTTCCAAAACTGCCTTGCAGGATTACACCGAGCACATGCTGGGGTGCAGGGAAATCGATGAATTTCAGGGTTTTCCTGTCGGCACTGGCGGCGAATATTTCAAGCCTCAGCCCAGTCGGGTGATATTGGTGGGCGATGCCGCAGGCTACGCCGAGCCGATTTTTGGGGAAGGCATACACAATGCCATCAAATCGGGCAGGGCAGCCGCTAAAACCCTGTTGGAAACCCCACCCAATGCGGCGGCGGAGCTAGAGCACATCATGGAGCCTGTACGTACCGATGTCTGGTGGTGCAGGCAGATTGCACGCGCCTTTTACAAGTTCATTGTTCCGGCACTGGCGGTGTTGCAGCATTGGCCAATTCGCAACGTGGTGGTGAATGGCTTTGCCGATGGTTTTACCATCAAGGAATGCCTGAAAGTGCTAAGCCCCGTGCACAAACGGCCTGCTGCTTATCCTGAATCTGCGACCATGATTGAGCTGCGCAAGCGTTAGTTATGCACATTCGTGGGGCGCTGGCCGATTTTGGCTTCAACGCACACCATAAATACCTGTTTTCAAGCACGAAAAACAATCTAACTTATTGAAAATAAAAGTATTTTTAACTTGTGCTCAAAATATAATCAAATTGACTGCTTTCTAATCCTTGCAAGGCTTGGCAGCCTGAATCGCGGGTTTATCCTCAAACTTATCCACATTTTCTGTGGAAAACCGCAGTAGCTTGGTGAGGCTTTAAGCAAACCCCGAAATTTGATTAAAAAACGAACAATTTTTAGTGATTGTGTACAGAAGCGTTTCATATATGCATATCAAAATTCAAGTTATCAACAGCACGCTTGCCTGAGCAAATGAGCCAGTTAGCAGTTAAAGTCAGTTATTAACTTTAACTAGGCATTGTAAGTTATTGATTATAAAGAAAGCATCTTGAATAAAATTTGTACAAATGCAGAGAAATAACTAAATGAGAAACCCTTTGGTTTGTGGGGGAATTTTTTCCACAGATTTATCCACAGGGTGAGGAATATGGAATACCTATAGAATAGTATCAGTTTTCCTGATTACAAAAGAGGATACAAATCCATGAAGCGCAAACAACACTTTGAAATTATTGATTTACCGCAAACGCCTGAATTTATTCGTGATGCCATCACCAATTTTTTGTATCTGATTCAAAAAATTCTGATGTTCAAAAAAATCATTACCCCGCGCATGATTGAAGTATTCAAAAAAACTGGCCAAACAGAAATTTATGATTTGTGCTCTGGCGGTGGTGGTGCCATGCCGATGGTACTGGATGATTTGCGCAAAAATTACAGCAGTGACATAAGGCTGTGTATGACCGACCTGTTCCCCAATCTGAAAGCCGCTGAGCATTTCAATGCCATAGAAAATATTCGCTACCTTGTTGATTCGGTGGATGCCACCAACGTGCCAGAGTCCTTTCAAGGTGTGCGTACCATGCTGCTCGGTTTTCATCACATGCCAGAATATCTTGCACAAGGTATTCTCGAAGATGCTTTCAACAAGCGTCAGCCCATTGCTATTTTTGAAATCACGAATAATACCTTGCCTGCCTGGCTAGGCATGATTTTCTTACCCATTGCTGCCTTTTTGCTAATGCCTTTCACCAAACCAGACTGGAAGCAACTGTTGTTCACCTACGTGATTCCAGTAATCCCTCTTGTTTTTTGGTGGGATGGTACAGTGTCCTGTTTGCGTACTTATTCCAAAGCTGAAATGGCAGCCATGACAAAACATCTGGCCGCAGCGGACTATCAGTGGGATATTGGTTATGTTTGGCATCCCATGTTGCCGTATAGAGTACCTTACCTGGTGGGTTGCCCTGCATAGCAGTGTCTATTTTCAGGCGTTCACGCCTATAATTCACGGTCATATATTTCACTTATACGCTTGCCATGCTTTCCAATACGCTTGTTTCCATCATTATTTTAAGTCTTTCAGCTCTGGCGCTGATGTTGTTGCTCTATTTGGTGTTCAGGCTCTCCAGAAATACCCCGCATAATCCGCAGTTAATTCAGGACATCACCGAAAGGGAAAACCTGCGCACGCAATTACAAGCGCAACAGCAACAGCTCATGGAAAGCAAACAGGCATTGGAAGCAGAACGCGCCAAATATCTGGAAGCGGTGCAAAAACTACAGCGCAGTGAAGCCTTGCTCGAAGCACAGGCACGGCAGGCGGAAGAAAAAATCGAGCTTCTTCAGCAAGCCCAGCAAACCTTGAAAGCTGAATTTCAGAATCTGGCCAATGCCATTATGGAAGAAAAGAGCCAGAAATTTACCCAACAGAATAAAGACAATCTGGAAAACCTGATGAATCCGCTGCGTGAGCAGCTCAAGGAATTCAGGAAAAAAGTGGAAGACACCTATGACAAGGAAAGCCGTGATCGGCTCAGTCTGTTTGAACAAATCAAACAATTACACACACTCAACACCCAACTCAGTGAAGATGCACACAATCTTACCAAGGCACTCAAGGGGGATTCGCAAGTGCAGGGCAGTTGGGGTGAATTGGTGCTGGAAACCATTCTTGAACAAAGTGGTTTGGAAAAAGGTCGTGAATATGAAACACAAAGTTCATTTACCAACAGCAGTGGTGATGGGGAGCGCCAGCGTTATCGCCCCGATGTATTGATTCGCCTGCCAGAAAATAAAAGCATTATTGTCGATTCGAAAGTATCGCTTACCGCGTATGAACAGTATTGCAGCAGTGATGATGCCGCCGTGCAACAAAAAGCACTGAATGAGCATCTGGATTCGGTCAAAAGCCATGTGAAAAAACTCAGTGAAACTGGTTATGAAAAAATAGAATCCGTGAATACGCTCGATTTCGTGGTGATGTTCATGCCCATCGAAGCAGCATTTTTGTTAGCGATGCAGGCCGATGGAAATTTGCACCGCTCGGCGATGGAAAAAAATATTTTTATCGTCAGTCCTTCCAATTTACTGGTGATGTTGCGCACCATTCATCACATCTGGCGCACTGAAAAACAAAATCAGAATGCCAGGGACATCGCACTACAGGCAGGAAAAATGCACGACAAATTTGTTGGTTTTGTGGCAGATATGGAAAGCATTGGCCAGAGAATCAAACAGGTTGAAGGCGCATGGAATGATGGCATGAACAAATTAAAAGACGGGCGCGGTAATCTTATCGGGCAAACTGAAAAACTGAAACGCATGGGTGCCAAGGCAAGCAAGGCGTTGCCTGAACATCTCGTGGAGACGGATGAAGATGAACAAGAGGAAGCGTAATGAAATTCACCGAGACTTTTGAGCAGGCAAAAATCAGGGCGCGCATTCAACTGCAAAACACGAAAGATTTACTTAATCTCAATCAGGCGGTTGAAGAAAAAATCCAGAAAAGCAAGGAAAAAATTTCACACAGTCTCGATGATTTATATACCTTGCTGCGTTTGGTAGCTGCTTATGCAGGGGGAGAATATCGGGAAATAGCGATTCGCAGCATGGTAAGCATTGTCGCTGCGCTGATTTATTTTTTGAGCCCGATGGATGCCATTCCCGATTTTGTAACTGGTTTTGGTTTTATTGATGATATGGCCGTGCTTGCTTTTGTGATAAAAACCTTCAAGCAGGAAATTGATCGTTTTATTGTTTGGGAAATGGAAGGCAAGGATGTTGAACATGAAAACTAGAGGTTTTGCTCTTTTTTTCATTGCTGTATTTTTTCTAAATCCTGCTCATGCAGCGGTTATCGGGAAACACGGTGCAGTCAGTTCTGGTTCATTGCTGGCTTCTCAAGCAGGTGTTGACATCATGCGGCAAGGTGGCAATGCCGCTGATGCTGCGGTTGCCACAGCGTTTGCGCTGGCTGTAACACACCCTTCTGCGGGAAATCTGGGTGGCGGTACTTTCATTCTTTATCAGGATAAACAAGGCAAGGCTTATGCGCTCGATGCGCGCGAAGTTGCACCATTGGCAGCCACGCAAAGTATGTTTCAAGATGAAAAAGGAAATGTGATTAAGGGTTTAAGTACGGATACCCATCTGGCTTCAGGTGTGCCGGGCACAGTAGATGGCTTGTTAAAATTCCATGAAACTTTCGGGCGGCTGTCACGCAAGGCAGTTTTGGCGCCTGCCATTCAACTGGCTGAAAAAGGCTTTGTGGTTGATCAGGCACTGGCGCAGGAATTAAAACAACAACAACAAAAATTTCAGATTTCAAAAGCCAGCCTTGAGGTGTTTACACAAAATGGCAGCACACATCCACAAGGTTTCCTGTGGAAGCAAAAAGATTTGGCAAAAACCTTGAAACGTATTTCACATTCAGGTCGGGCAGGATTTTATGAAGGACGCACTGCGGAATTGATTGTGGCAGAAATGCAGCGTGGCAACGGTGTGATTTCGCTGGAGGATTTGAAAAATTATCAATCGGTATGGCGCGAACCTGTTAAAGGAAAATTCCACGATGCCGAGATTATTTCCATGCCGCCTTCCTCTTCTGGCGGCGTGTTGATTGTGCAAATGCTCAATATGCTCGAGCCTTGGGATTTGCAGGCACTTGGCTGGCACAGTGCCGATTACATTCATTTGCTGGTAGAAGCGCAGCGTCGAGCGTTTGCCGATCGTGCCGTGCATTTGGGCGACACCGATTTTTATGAAGTGCCTTTGAACAAGTTGATGAGTAAGGACTACGCAAAGCAGCGCTTCAAGGATTTTCGTATGAACAAGGCGGGTGACAGCAGCACCATGGCTGCGGGCATTTGGCCAAAAGAAGGGCGGGACACCACGCATTTTTCTGTGGCCGATGCCGAAGGCAATGTGGTTTCAGTGACTACCACCTTGAATTTTTCCTACGGCAATAAACGGGTGGTGCGGGGTGCGGGCTTTTTGCTCAACAATGAAATGGACGATTTTTCAGCCAAACCCGGGGCAGCCAATGCCTATGGCTTGTTGGGCAATGAAGCCAATGCCATAGCACCTGGCAAGCGCATGCTCAGCTCCATGTCGCCCACCATCGTGAATAAAAATGGCAAGCCTTTGCTCATTACTGGTTCTCCAGGGGGTTCTACCATTATCACCAGCACCTTGCAGGTGATTCTCAATGTGTTGGCGTTTGATATGAGCCTTGATGAAGCCGTTTCGGCACCTCGATTTCACCATCAATGGCAGCCCGATAATGTTCAGTATGAAGCCTATGGTATTTCGCCCGATAGTCTGAAATTGCTCCGGCAAAAAGGGCATCACAATTTTGTGGTGAGTGATTATCCTTTGGGCGCGACCAACTCGATTTTATCGAGTGAGCAAGGCTGGCAAGCAGTGAATGATACGCGCAGAAGAAGCGGCGCAGCGGCTTATTAGCCAAGGGGCACGCGCTAGTGTTGGTCATGCTTTTTCGCTACACTGCGCAGGCTGTTGCGCACCCTGAAAAAAGCGTTTTTATCTACTTGAACTTTCGCGTTTAAGTGATTGTTTTATATCTATTTTTATTTGAGTTGGAACCAGCAGGTTCGTACAAGGTAGCAGTTGTTCATGCGATTAAAAAATATCAAATTATCTGGATTCAAATCCTTCGTTGATCCCACCACCATCGACTTTTCCAGCAACCTGACCGCCATTGTCGGCCCCAACGGTTGTGGAAAATCCAATGTCATCGATGCCGTGCGCTGGGTGATGGGAGAAAGCTCTGCCAAGAACCTGCGCGGTGAAGATATGACCGATGTCATCTTCAATGGCTCCAATTCGCGCAAGCCTGTTGCACAAGCCTCCATTGAACTGATTTTTGACAACAGCGAAGGCAAGGTCGGCGGTGAATATGCCAAATATGCCGAGATTTCTGTCAAGCGTCAGGTTACCCGTGATGCACAGAGCAGCTATTACCTGAACGGAGTGAAATGTCGCAGAAAAGATATTACCGACATATTTTTGGGCACGGGTCTGGGGCCACGCTCTTACGCGATTATCGAGCAGGGCATGATTTCACGGCTGATTGAAGCGAAGCCTGAAGATTTGCGCATTTTCATTGAAGAAGCGGCGGGGATTTCCAAGTACAAGGAAAGACGACGCGACACCGAAAACCGTATGCGCAGAACGCGCGAAAATCTTGAACGCCTTGAAGACTTGCGTGAGGAACTCGGTCGCCAGCTGGAGCGTTTACAACGACAAGCCAAAAACGCAGAAAAATATAAAGAATACAAAGCCGAAGAGCGCCTGCTCGAAGCGCAATTACATTCCTTGAACTGGCGACACATTCACAATGCGATTCAGGAAATCGAAGCCAGAATTCGGGAGCTGGAAGTGCAATTTGAAGCCAGACAAGCCGACCGGCAATCCGCAGAAACAGGCATCGAAAAGCAGCGTGAATTGCATACCGAACTCAATGACAGGCACAGCGAAATTGAAAGAGAGTATTACGGTATTCAGTCACAGATTTCTGCCTTGCAGCAAACCATTCAGCACCAAAAACAAAGACATCAGCAACTGCATCAGGACATAGAGCAAACCGAAGCCAACCTGAAAGAAACCACCCAGCATTTGCGTGATGATGAAATCAAAATCAACCAGTTACAGGAAAGCCTTAAAACCGCCGACCCTGAGCTGCAAATCCTCAAGCAAAAGGAACAGGCTGCTTCGCAACAACTCAGTCATGCGGAAGAATCGATGCAGCAATGGCAACAACGCTGGGACGAATTCAATCAGCAGGCAGCTGAACCACGCAGAACATCGGAAGTTGAACAAAGCAAAATCAAACATCTGGATCAAAGTATTCAGCGTTTGGGTGAACGTATTCAACGTCTGCAAAAAGAAGCCGAAACACTGGTGGCAGGGCCGCTCGAACAGGAAATGCTCGATTTGCAACACACCTGCAAGGAACAGGAAGGTGTTGTTGAACACCTGATTCAAACTGGAGAAGGTTTTGTTTCTGCCATCAATGAATTGAGAGACACCCTTCAACAACTCGGCGATGAGCTAAACCAAAAGCGTAGCGAACTGCAAAAAGCGCAAGGCCGTCATGCTTCTCTGGAAGCCTTGCAACAGGCCGCCAAAAATCAGGACAAAGGTTTGATTGAGTGGCTCAACACGCAAGGGCTTGCGAAAAACAAACGTCTGTCAGAACAATTACAAGTGCAAGCGGGTTGGGAAAAAGCTCTGGAAACTGTGCTCGGTGATTCACTGCAAGCGATTTGCTGCGAAGGCGAGGTTGATCCGATTGTTAAACTGGCCGCGCAATTACAGCATGGCAATTTGAATATTCTGTTAGCTTCTGTTTCAGCCAATGATGCGGCGAATCGCAACAAGGCAACTTTACTGAATAGTTTGGTGAGTGGTGGCACATTGCCTGCCAATCTCCAAGGTGTTTATGCAGTTGAAACACTGGAACAAGCCCTGAGTTTGCGTGGGCAACTGGACGGCAGCGAATCCGTCGTATGTAAAGATGGTCTGTGGCTGGGTAACAACTGGCTCAAAGTGGTGAAAGATAAAAATTCCGGAAGCAGCGTGCTGGAACGTGAGCAGGAATTGAAACAGCTTTCGGAAAAAATCGTTACACTTGAAGCAGGCATTGAACAACAAGGCAAGCACCTTTCTGAACAGCGTGAAGCGCTCAAGCAAAAAGAACAGGCACGTGAAGAACATCAAAAACAGGTGCGTGATGCCAGCAAGCAACTCAGTGATGCGAAATCCGACTTAAGTGCACGTCGTGCGCGTGTTGAGGAATTTGCTTCACGCAAGGAAGCTGTCGATAAAGAACTGAAAGATTGCAAGGAACATCTTGTTTCTGAACAGGCGAATTTGTCTGAATCGCGCAAGGCACTGCAAACAGCTTTGGACAGCATGGAAAAAGATGCAGCACATCGTGAAGTTTTGTTAAAGGAACGCGATTCGGTGCGCCAAACACTGGAACAAAGCCGCGAGCAGGCGCGTAAGGATAGAGATGCAGCACATCTTGCGGTGGTGCAAAGTGAAACTTTCCGCACACAACTCGATTCAACGCGTGAAGCGATGGCGCGTTTACATTCACAGGAAAGTACCTTGCAGGAAAGAAAAGTATTGCTGCTGGAGCAATTAAAAGAAGTCGATGAACCTGCCAGCAATCTGCATGAAGAACTCGATAACTTTCTGGAACAGCAAGTCAAATCCCAGGAAAAACGTAATCAGTCACGCGCAAAACTCGGTGAAGTGGATCACGCCTTGCGCGAACTGGAAAAACAACGCAATCACGCCGAAATGGAAGCCAATGAAGTACGCAGCAAACTTGAAAAGCAACGCATGGATTGGCAAGGTAACAAGGTTCAGATTCAGAATGTAGAAGAATTGCTTGCCAAATCGGAATATAAAAAAGAAACCTTGCTCGAAGAACTTCCCGAACATGCCGACATCAATTTGTGGAAGAACGATCTGGAAATCTTGCAAGGGAAAATACAGCGTCTCGGTCAAATTAACATGACCGCGATTGACGAATATGAAAGCGAATCAGAACGTAAAATGTATCTCGACGCACAAAATGCTGATCTGGTTGAAGCACTCGATACACTTGAATCAGCGATTCGCAAAATTGATCAGGAAACACGTACACGCTTCAAGGAAACTTTCGACAAACTCAACACTGGTTTACAGGCATTGTTTCCAAAATTGCTGGGCGGTGGCCATGCCTATCTGGAACTCACAGGCGATAACCTGCTCGATACGGGTGTAACCATCATGGCGCGGCCACCCGGCAAACGAAACAGTACCATTCATTTGCTTTCAGGTGGTGAGAAGGCGATGACGGCAATTGCGCTGGTGTTTTCAATTTTCCAGTTGAATCCTGCGCCTTTCTGTATTCTCGATGAGGTTGACGCACCGCTGGATGATGCCAACGTCAATCGCTATTGCAGAATGGTTGAAGAGATGTCACAACAAATACAGTTTATTTACATTACGCATAACAAGGTGAGTATGGAAATGGCGCACTTCCTGATGGGCGTTACCATGCACGAGCCGGGTTGTTCGCGCATTGTGGCGGTTGATGTAGATGAAGCTGCAAAAATGGCTGCTGATTAGAGGATTTGCTAATGGGTTTTGGTATTCGTGAACTCTTGATGCTGATAGGTGCACTGGTTTTCGTGGCGATAGCATTTGATGGAGTCAGACGTTTTCAACATAACAGAAAAACACAACTGAAAGTGCGCGTGGATAGAAAATCCCATGCGCAACTTGCACAGGAATATGATGAGGTGCAGGAAGCCCTGTCGGCCGAACTTCCTAATGGTGGTGCGCGGGTAAAAAATTACGGTGAAAAAGTTGCACCGACATTCAATGAACCGCTGGATATTTTGATGACTGCCAGTAAAGCAAAATCCATAAAAATAGATAATGAAGCCGATGAAGCGTTTGATGTGGAGGAAACAGAAGATACATCGGCCATTGAAGAAGATTTGAATCAGGTTGCCCATGCGCTTGAAATGCCAGCAGCAAAACCGCAAAGGGATTTGTTTCACCACACAGAAGAAAGTGAACGTGTCAGTTTGAAAGAAAAGGTGCGTGATTTGCCTGAGGTAGTTCTAAGTATCAATGTCATCGCCAAGGGTGAAGATGAAATTGCAGGTGAGGATTTACTGGAAGCTGTGCTTGCGTTTGGTTTGCGTTATGGCGAGATGAACATTTTTCATCGCCATGAACAATCCAATGGGCAGGGCGCAATTATTTTCAGCATGGCCAATGCCTTGAATCCTGGCACCTTCAATATCGAAAATCTGCCGCAACAAAATATCAAGGGCGTTACTTTTTTTATGCGCCTTTCCCAAATCAGCAAACGTGTGTTCGTACTTGAATTGATGCTTGATATTGCCAGACGATTGGCTGATCAATTAAATGCAGAACTGAGAGATGACACACACAGCGTACTTTCATCGCAAACCGTCAGTCATTACAAAAACCGCATACAGGAGTATGAGCGCCAGCATCTCGGTCAGGTGCTTAGAGGTCATGGTGATTAGGCGCTATGAATTCGGGAGAGGCCAGGATCAGAATTGCCAAACTCACGGAAGATATTGAGCACTATAACTACCAGTATTATGTACTTGATGACCCAAGCGTTCCTGATTCTCACTACGATGAATGCTTTCAGGAATTGCTCGCACTTGAACATCGCTTTCCCCAACTGAAAAGCATTCATTCACCGACACAACGCGTAGGCGGTGAAGCCTTAAAAACCTTTCAACAAATCGAACATCGTGTGGCGATGTTGTCACTCGACAATGTATTCGATGAAACAGGTTTCGCAGCTTTTGATAAACGCATTAAAGAGCGTTTGAAATTGCCTGAAACGGCGGACATCACCTATGCCTGTGAGCCAAAGCTTGATGGCCTGGCAGTGAGCCTGTGCTATGAACAGGGTGTGCTGGTGAGTGCGGCAACCCGTGGTGATGGCCAAACAGGCGAAGACATTACCCAAAATGCACGCACCATTAAAAGCATTCCGCTTACCTTGCGCGGTTCGGATTTTCCAAAGATTCTGGAAGTGCGTGGTGAAGTGCTCATGTCAAAGCAGGGTTTTCAAAAACTGAATCAACAGGCACGCCAGAATTCAGAAAAGGAGTTTGCCAATCCGCGCAACGCCGCAGCAGGCAGTTTAAGGCAGCTTGATTCCACCATTACCGCCAAACGTCCACTTGAACTCTACTGTTATGGACTGGGAGAGGTGAGTAATGCGCTACCTGATTCACAATTTAACGTCATGCAAAAACTGGCTGGCTGGGGTTTTAGAATCAATCCCTTGCTCAGGCAGGTTCAGGGTGTGCGTGCGTGTGAAACCTATTATCAATCCATACTCAGGCAGCGCGAAAGTTTGCCTTATGAAATTGACGGGGTGGTGTTCAAGGTTGATGAGTTTACGCTACAAAAAAGATTGGGCTTTGTCAGTCGTGCACCGCGCTGGGCAACGGCTTATAAATTTCCTGCGCAGGAAAAAATTACGCAACTGCTGGCGGTTGATTTTCAGGTAGGTAGAACCGGTGCCATTACACCGGTTGCACGGCTGGAACCTGTCAATGTCGGTGGTGTGGTGGTGAGCAATGCCACCTTGCATAATCTCGATGAAATTTCACGTCTCGATATTCATATCGGCGATAGCGTAGTGGTGTATCGCGCAGGTGATGTGATTCCCAAAGTGGTTTCAGTGGTGAAAGAAAAACGGCCACGCGATGCAAAAAAAATTGAAGCGCCTGTTTGTTGCCCTGCCTGCGGTGCAGAGATTGTGAAAAGCAATGACGAAGCGGTGTTACGCTGTAGCGCACCTGCCACATGCCCTGCACAACAAAAAGAAGCGATTAAACATTTTGCCAGTCGCAAAGCGATGGACATAGACGGTTTGGGTGACAAACTGGTCGAGCAACTGGTCGATGAAGGATTGATTCACACGGCCGCTGATTTATATCAGCTTGAACTGGCTTCACTGGCTGCGCTTGAACGCATGGCGGAAAAATCTGCGCAGAATTTATTAAACGCACTCGAAAAAAGTAAAACCACTACGTTTGCCAGATTTATTTATGCACTCGGTATCCGTGAAGTGGGTGAAAGCACCGCACACAATCTTGCACAATATTTTCTAACGCTTGAAGCACTTCAAACCGCGACACAGGAATACTTGCTGGAAGTCGAGGATATTGGCCCTGTGGTGGCTGCTTCGATTGAGCAATACTTCTGCAACGCCAAAAATCGTGAATTGCTCAAACAGCTATTACAAGCGGGTATCCACTGGCCTGCTGTCAAACAACCGCAGCAGGAAAATTCTCTACTGGCAGGCCAGATTTTTGTATTAACGGGTACACTCACCAGCTTGTCACGCAGCGAAGCCAAAGAGCGTTTACAGGCGCTCGGTGCAAAAGTTGCTGGCAGTGTTTCTGCCAACACTACCTGTGTGGTGGCGGGTGAAGCAGCAGGTTCCAAATTGTCCAAGGCTGAAGCATTGGGTATTCAAGTCATTGACGAAGAAGCACTGAAACAGTTGCTTGGCGATTAAAAAACAAGAGACACCATGCCAGATTCCAGATTCCTTAAACTTTTTTTAGTGTTGCTCGGCAGCATGCTTTTGTTTGATTGCGCAACACGCCCACCCTCCAGCATGGATAACGTCTGCGAAATTTTTCGTGAAAAATCCGGCTGGCATAGAGATGCGCAAAAAGCATCAGAAAAGTGGGGCATTCCCATTCCGGTGATGATGGCGACGATTCATCAGGAAAGCCGTTTCCTTGGTAATGCAAAACCACCGCGCAAGAAACTGTTGGGTTTTCTGCCCGGGCCAAGACCTTCCTCAGCCTATGGTTATGCGCAAGCACTTGATGAAACCTGGGATTATTATTTAAAACAAACCAGTCAATCCAGAAAGGATCGTGATGATTTTGGTGATTCCGTTCACTTCATCGGTTGGTATTACAAGCAAAGTACCATTCGCAATAAAATCAATCCGAATGATGCCTATAACCTTTATCTTTCCTACCATGAAGGGCATGGCGGTTTTTCACGAAAAACCTATGAAAAGAAACCCTGGTTAATCAATGTTGCCAAAAAAGTATCGAGTCGCTCACAAATGTATGCCACGCAATATGAGGGTTGTAAAAAATCACTGCAACGCCCGTGGTGGTTGCCCAAGTGATGGAACGCTAGTCCATGTATCAAAGCTTTTTCAAATTCCGGCAGGCACCTTTTTCCATCGCACCCGATCCACGCTTTCTTTTTATGAGCGACAAACATAAGGAAGCGCTGGCACATTTACTCTACGGTGTGCAAAGCAGTGGTGCCTTTATTGTGTTAAGTGGTGAAGTGGGTTCTGGCAAAACCACGGTATGCCGTTGTTTTCTTGAGCAAGTGCCGGATAACCTTGATTTAGCCTTTATTCTCAATCCAAAGTTGAGTGAGCAGGAATTATTGGCCAGCATCTGTGATGAATTTGGTTTGACTTACCCAAAAGATGCAAGCACCAAAGTGCTGGTCGATTGTCTGAACACATTTCTGCTCGCGAATCATGCGAAAAATCGTAACGCACTGGTGATTATTGAAGAAGCGCAAAATCTTTCTGATGATGTGCTCGAGCAATTAAGGCTACTCACCAATCTGGAAACCAATGAAAAAAAATTATTGCAAATTGTATTGCTCGCGCAGCCTGAATTTCTGGATACCTTAAAGCAATATCATTTGCGCCAGCTTTCACAACGGATTACTGCACGCTTTCATTTGTTACCCTTGAATGCAAAAGAAGTCGAGCAATACATTGCGCATCGTTTAAGTGTGGCAGGTGCGCTTTATGATCCATTTCCACAAACCGTCAAACGCAAAATTTTTAAATACAGTGCCGGTGTGCCACGCCTGATTAACCTGTTATGTGATCGCAGCCTGCTGGGTGCTTATGCGCAAAATCAGCCCTATGTAAGCATGAAAATACTGAAACAGGCGCGACAGGAAACCGCTCACAAAAACACGCATAACATCAATAAAAGTACGCTGACGGCAGCCCTGGCAACTATGCTGATTGTGGTGTTGTGTATACTTTTATTGCAACAAATCTGGTTGGGAAATTCCATTTAAACCATTCCGTGTAAAAATCGGGGTAGAAACTCTATGTCCTACATTCTTGATGCACTTAAAAAATCCGAGCAGGAAAGGAGTTTGGGTGAAGCACCGAGTCTTGGCAGTAATCACCATTTGTTGCATTCGCAAAAAAATGGCAGAACCCATATTTACCTGCTGTTCTTGTCGATACTTTTCATCGCTTTGATTGCAGGGCTTGCCGTGTATTTTTATCAGGTTCATCAAACCACTCAAACACAACTCAATGAAACCAAAGCTTCGATGGAGGCAATCCAAAGTCAGTCGGCGCAAAAAGGCACATCTCAACCTGAAAAAATAGTGAATATCCCACCTGAATCACAGTCAGAAAATTCTGATGAGTTGGAAGAAGAGCTTGAAATCATTCGCCCAAGCAGGGAAAGACAGCAAGCCTTGCAAAAGGAAATCCAAATACAGGATGAAAAAGATCGACAGGTAAAAGAAAAATATCAGGATTATTTTGATGCAAAGGAAAAAGCCTTGCAAAAGCTGGTTCAGGAAGAAACGATTGAACCCATCGCTGATGCAGAAAATCAGGAAACACATGAAGAAAACTGGCGCAGCATTCCAACCATTTATGATCTGGATTCTGCTATACGTTCACGCATTCCCAAACTTGAAGTGACTACACATATTTATTCCAGTGCTGCGGCGTATCGCAGGGCAACCATCAACGATAAAACTGCCAAAGAAGGCTCAATGATTGAAACAGGGCTTGTGCTTGAGCGCATTACCGAAGACGGTGTGGTGTTTTTATTGGAAGGCGAGCGTTTTCGTATGAATGCTATCGACAAGTGGCCAAACTGATATGAACACAGAGCATTCGCCTGCCAGCATTCTGGTGCTCGATTCCGGTGTGGGTGGAATCGCCATTTTGAATACCTTGATTAAAAAACTGCCGCACGAGCATTTTATTTATTTTGCTGATTATGCTTACTTGCCCTATGGCGAAAAAAGCAATCAGGAAATTCAGCAAAGGTTGATTACGATTGTGGATTATTTCTCTAAAAACTTTTCACTCAAGGCCATCGTGCTGGCGTGCAACAGTGCAACCACCGCAGCGATTACGCAATTACGCGCACACTATGCAATAGAATTTTTTGGTATAGAGCCAGGTATCAAGCCCGCTGCTGCGCAAGCCAGAAAAGGCGTAGCAGTTTTGGCAACACGCCTGACTTTGGCCAGCAAACAATTCAACACACTGGTGCAGAACTTTGCACAAGGCAAACAGGTTTATGCGATTGCAGCACCCGAACTGGTCACACTGGTAGAAGCAGGTGAGGGAAATACTCTGGAAACAGTGAAAAAAACAATAGCAAAAATTGAAGGCGAGTTTGATGTGTTGTTGCTGGGTTGCACCCATTTTTGTTTTTTGAAAAACGATTTTGAAAACCTGCTTGAAAAACAGGTGCATATTGTGGATACCTCGGAAGCTGTGGCAAACAGAGTGGTTGACAGGCTCACGAATTTGAAATTGTTATCCAACGAAGCCAATCAGCGTGTTGATATTTTTTATTCTGCATGTGGAAGTGCACAGGCTTTACAACGCAGACTGGAAACTAAAGAAAAAATGGTCAACTTCAATCCGCTGGATTTGTAAATGTCAGTTATTCTTTGAGTTTTTAATTCTCAAACGCAATTTTGTTTTTCAAGAGCGTTTCGATTTTGTCGCCAAAACCTGCTTCTTCCAGAATGGCGCGAGTATCGGCACCTGTGCTTTTTCCTGATTGGGGTGTTGCAGGCACAGTGCGGCTGAATCTGGGCGTTGGTGCATGTTGCATCACGCCCGCCACTTCAATAAACGACTGTCTGGCACGGTTATGTGGATGATCGGGGGCTTCTGCCAAACTCAACACTGGCGCAAAGCACACATCGGTGCCTTCCATAATGGCTACCCATTCATCACGGGTTTTTTGTTTGAATACTTCGGCAAGCTTTTCCTTTAATGCAGGCCACTGATTTAAATCCATTTGTGGCTTAAAGGTTTCGGCATCGAGTTTGGCCAGATCAATTAATAAAGCGTAGAACTGCGGTTCAATCGAGCCGATGGAAATATATTTGCCATCTCTGGTTTCATAGGTGTCATAAAAGTGGGCGGCACCATCAAGCATGTTGCTTTCGCGTTGATGGCGAAACACACCATGACCTTGCAGGGTTGCAAACATCGCCATGAGTGCAGCAGAGCCTTCCACCATTGAGGCATCAATCACTTGCCCTTTACCTGATTTTTGCGCTTCCAGCAGTGCGCACACCATGCCAAAGGCGAGCATCATGCCACCACCACCAAAATCACCGACCAGATTCAATGGCGGCACGGGTTTCTGGCCTTTTCGCCCAATGGCGTGCAAGGCACCTGAAAGTGAAATGTAGTTGATGTCATGGCCTGCTGCGTGCGCCATCGGGCCATCTTGCCCCCAGCCTGTCATGCGGCCATATACCAGTTTGGGATTGCTGTCGGTGAACTGCTCTGGGCCAAGCCCCAGACGTTCGCACACGCCCGGGCGAAAACCTTCGAACACCGCATCAGCACCATTGATGAGTGTTTTGGCAATTTCCAGCGCTTCGGGTTGTTTTAAATCTAGTGCCAGTGTGCGGCGATTTCTGGCCAGTACATCGCCTTTGCCATTACGGCCACTCACGCGGTCTATGCGTATCACTTCTGCACCCATGTCTGCCAGCATCATGCCGCAAAAGGGACCAGGGCCAATGCCTGCCAGTTCAATAATTTTGTAGCCGTGTAAAGGTCCCATGATGTCTCCCTAGCGCTTGAGTTTGTCGAGTTTGAAAGGTTTGCCCAAAGCCTTGTCGAGCAGGCGAGGGGGCAATATGCGTGGCAGTAAAGGCAACAAGGTGCTGCCGTTGCCAATGCGCATCACCGCAGGCGGTTTGCCAGTAGCCATATGTTTAACAAGCACTTTGGCGAAGTCTTCGGCACTGCTCGGATTTTCCTGCGAAGCATTGGCGCGTTTACGCACGGCAGCTTCTATCGGTGCGAACAGGGAATCGGCCTTGAGCAGTTGCTCGGTCGTGGCGGTGGCATTGCTGCCGAAGGAAGATTGAATGGCACCTGGCTGCACGATACACACATCAATTCCGAAGGGTGCCAGTTCCATGCGGTAGGCTTCGCTGATGGCATGTACGGCCGCCTTGCTTGCGCAATAAGCGCCTGCAAAGGGTGTGGTGAGAATGCCCGACACACTGCCGATATTGATAATGCAGCCATGTTTTTGTGCAACCAGTAAAGGCACGAGCGCATTGGTGATATTCACAATGGCATACACATTGGTCTGGAATTGCTGATGCAGGGTTTCAACGTCCAGATCACTCATTGGTGCCATCAAACCAATCCCTGCATTATTGATAATAAAATCAATCGTTTGGCTGCGATTCTTAAAGTAGGAAACCAGTGCTGTGATGTCTTGCGGGCTGTTCACATCGAGCTTCAGGCATTCAATACCCAGTGATTCGAGCGTTTTCAGGCTTTCAGGTCTGCGTGCTGTTGCGACCACCTGATACCCTTGCGCGTGACATTCTCTGGCCAGGGCAGCACCAATGCCAGAAGAACAACCCGTGATCAGTACGCATTTTTGTTTGGATTTTTGATTCATAAAATATAATGGAATTCGATAGTTAGAGACTGACCTTGAAGTGCTTTCGTGCTATAAACTGCCTCACACAAAACTTGGCGATTGTATCAAATAACTCAAAAAAATCGGCAAGCCCATAATAATAATTCCCCTCCATGCTATGGCTATTTTTAAACTCAACAAAAAGAGTGAGAAAGATACTACGCATCTCAATCATGTGGTGTGTGAGTACTGCGACCTTTTGCTGGACGATATTTATGTGCCGCCACACTACGATTTGAGTTGCCCACGTTGCAGGGCAGTGCTGTATCACAATCGTGCAGATACCTTGAGTGTGGCCTATGCGGTGGTGATGACAGGGTTGATTCTGTTCCTGCCTGCCATTTTTTTACCGATGATGGTGATTACGCCTTTTGGTTCTGAAATTACTGTAAACATGTTTGATGGCGTACTGGTATTTATCAAACAGGGTGACCCTTTGGTAGCTGCCATTACGTTTTGGGGTGCGATTGCTGCGCCGTTTCTGGATTTGCTGTTGGTGTTTCTGGTGATTAGCTGTATTTACCTGGATCGCTTGATCAGGGAAAACCCGTTTGGCATAGGGACGCTGCTGTACAAAAATCCGATTTCCTTTGCTATTCGCAAAATGGCCGTTGGTGGTTTGAAAGATTACGGTGTGATGTTCTTTCGCTGGTATAAAGAAATTCACGTTTGGGCGATGCTGGAAGTGTATTTGCTCGGTTTTGTCATCACGTTTACCAATGTTGATAAAATGGCCAGCTCGGCCGATGCAACACCTGGTTATGGCTTCTATGCTTTTCTTGGCATTATGCTGGCTTGCGTGCTGTCTTCTGTCACCTTGAATGCGCAACTGGTGTGGCAGTTGCTCGATAAAAGGAGCCGCTAATGGAGCTGGTGCAGCGCACAGGTATGCAGGAAAGAATGGCGCTGTGTCATTCCTGTCATTTTGTTTCACAGCTGGTTGTGCCGAAAAAAGGATATTCCCTGCGTTGCCCGCGTTGCCATTCCAAAATTCATTTGCGCAAGGAAAACAGTATCAGCCGTACCTGGGCAATGGTGGCACTTGGTTATATGACTTTCGTTCCTTCGCATGTGTTTCCAGTGATGATTATTACGCAGCTTGGTTCAGGCACTTTTGAAAAAACCATCATGGGTGGTGTCAAAAACATGGCTGAAGAACAGTTATGGGGGCTGGCGCTGATTGTGTTTCTGGCCAGTGTGGTTGTACCTTTATTCAAACTGGTGGGTTTAAGTTATTTGCTGTGGGTGCTTCAAACCAGGAGAGTGGTTGATCGCTTTCAGTTAACCCGTCTCTATCGTTTTATTGTGTTTATTGGCAGGTGGTCGATGGTTGATATTTTTTTCGCCGCCTTGTTTATTTCGCTGTTACAACTTGGAAATTTTGTGAATATCCAGGTGGGTTTGGGGGCACCCGCATTTGCCTCGATGTGTGTTATTACCATGATTGCAGGGGAAATGTTTGACCCGCGCTTGTTATGGGATCAACAGGAGAAAAAGTAAATGTCCGAAAATCAAGATTTTGATAAAGCCAGTGATGACAGTTTGCCACTTGAGCAACTGATTCTGAAAAAACACAAGGGAATTTCGCCGATATGGATTTTGCCCATAGTTGCCTTTGTGCTCGGTTGCTGGTTTTTATTGAGCACCTGGTTGCAGGAAGATATTGCCATCGAAATTGAATTTGCATCGGGCGATGGCATTGTGCTGGATAAAACCAAAGTGGTTTACAAGGGAATTCCCGTCGGCATTGTGACCAACATGATTGCCAAGGATGATCTCACGGGTGTGATTGTTACAGCAGAAATTCAACGCAGTGCGGGCAAGTTTCTTACCACTGAAACCGATTTCTGGCTGGTGAAACCGCGTATTTCACTTTCAGGGGTATCGGGTATCGACACCTTGTTTTCGGGAAACTACATTGGCATGCAACCGGATTTGGGCGGTGAACCTACACGCTATTTTATTGCGCTGGAAGATATTCCACCCATTTCAGTGGATTTGCCAGGGTTACATCTAACACTGCATAGCAAGGAACTGGGTTCCATTTCAGAAGGCAGTGAAGTGCTTTTCAAAAAAATTCCTGTGGGCAGCGTGCAATCCTATCGTCTGAATGAGAAAGAAGATGGCGTGCAAATTCGCATTTACATTCAGGAAGAATTTCAACATTTGGTGAAAAAAGGTTCGCGTTTCTGGGACGGCAGTGGCATCAATGTCAAAGGAAATCTTTCTGGCATAAAAATCAGAACAGAATCGCTGTCTTCGATTATTTCAGGTGGCATTGCGTTTTCAACACCCGAAGATGCCGACATGACGCTCGCGGAAACAGGGGATAGTTTTGAGTTGTATGAAGATTTTGATCTGGCCGAAGTGGGCATCGATGGCACGATTCATTTCAGCGATGGTGATGGTTTAACGGAAGACATCACCAAAATTGTGTATCAGGGTCAGCGTGTCGGCATCATTCGCAGCATTGAACTGGCTGATGATTTGAACGGTGTTAAAGCGCATGTAGTGTTTGATCCATCGATTGAATCAATGCTCAATACGGGAACAAAATTCTGGAAGGTCGGTGCGAAATTTTCATTGCAAGGTGTGAGTGGCCTTGAAACTTTATTGTTCGGTAACTATGTGACTTTCAGACCTGGAAAAGGGGAGCCGACTACAGTATTTCGTGCGCAAGACAACACGCCGCCGATGGATTCCAACAAACCTGGTTTGCACCTGACATTGACTTCACCTGTGCTGGGTTCGTTGTCGGAAGGTTCAAATATTTTTTATCGCAAGATTCCGATTGGTCAGGTAAAAAATTATGAATTTTCAAAAACCACTGGCGAAGTATTGATTCATATTTTTATTGAGCCGCAAGCAGCGAAATACATCAATGCCGAAACCCGTTTCTACAACGCAAGTGGTGTGACAGTGGAAGCCAGCTTGCCGAAAAAAGGAATCAAGGTAAGAACGGAATCTCTGGCATCGGTGATTAGTGGTGGTATTGCCATTGAGACAGACTTGAACAGCGATGCACCGAAAGCAAAAAATCGTGATCGTTACAAATTGTATGAAGATTATGATGCAGCACATGAAAAAGGCACTTTGGTTTCAATCGAATTTCCTTCGGCAGAAGGATTGGCTGCGGGCGCTGAACTGAAATATCAGGGCATTAAAATTGGTGAAGTAAAAGAAGTGAAATGGTTCGATGATCTTAAACGCGTTGCAACCAAAGTGCTGGTTTATCCCGAAGGCGAAAGTGTATTGAAAGAAGATTCTGTTTTTTGGGTAGCAACTGCCGAAGTTGGTTTTCGTATGCAAAATGTCGATACACTGCTATTTGGTGGTTTTATTCAGGTGAAACCAGGTGTGGGTAAACCTGCGACTGAATTTGTTGGTCTGGATTACATGCCCGCAGGTGCTTATGCCGATAGCACCAGTGGTATTACCGTGCGTTTAAAAGCAGAGCGCGCGCGTACCATTATTCGCAATGATCCGGTTTGGTACAGGGAAATGATTGTCGGTAAGGTGGTTGGTTTTGAACTTTCAGAAGATGCCAATGACGTTTATATCCTTGCACACATTCGTGAAACTTTCAGACCGTTAATTCGTGAAAATACGGTGTTCTGGAATGCCAGCGGTATGCAGTGTGGTTTTGGTTATGGCGGATTTTTTGGTTGCACCATCGCGCCGATTGAAAGAATGTTTGCGGGTGGGCTTTCATTTGCAACACCACCGGAAGAACAGGCCGGTAAAATGGTTGACGATGGGCACATATTTACCATGCACTGGCAAGAAAAATCGGGCAAGTGGTTGAAGTGGAATCCGGGTATCAATATCCGTGAAGGCAAAACGCACATCGATTTGCACAAGCGTGAGAAAAAAGGAAAAGCAGCAGAAGCTGTAGAATAAGATTCAGCGCGAATTTTATTTTTTTAGATAAAAATCATTCCTGATTTTTATCAGCAGGATGGGCAGGGTTAACAACAAGGTCACACTGTTGGCCAGCATAATCACCCCGTCCTGTTTTAAAATGCCATAAGCTAACCAGAAGCACACACCAATCGTAAATACGGCGTACATGCTCAACGACAGCGACTGGGTATCACGTGTTTGAATCACCTTGATGATTTGTGGAAGAAAGGAAATCGTTGTGCAAAAAGCGCCGATATAACCGATGATAGTTTCCATAAAAACTATTTAACGATTTGGCAAGATGTCTTTCAGTTTATTACGCATGTTGCGTAAGGCATTTTCAGTTTGATTCCAGTCAATGCAGGCATCGGTTACTGATACACCATATTTCAACTGGCTTAAATCCTTGGGAATACTTTGATTACCAAATGCCAGATTGCTTTCAATCATTACCCCAATGATGGATTTGTTACCTTCAACAATTTGATTGGCCACGTTTTCAAGTACAGGAACTTGAAGCGCCGCATCTTTATTGGAGTTGGCATGCGAACAATCAATCATGATGTTTTGTTTCAGGCCTGACTTTGCCAGTTCACTTTCACACAAGGCCACGCTTACAGAATCGTAATTGGGCTTTCCGCTACCACCACGCAGCACGATGTGTGCATGTGGGTTGCCCATGGTTTCAATCACCGACACCTGACCTTCCTTCGAAATCCCCAGAAAATTATGCGGGCTTTCTACCGAAAGCAGGGCGTTGGTCGCCACTTGCAAACCACCATCAGTGCCGTTTTTAAAACCAACCGCACAGGAAAGACCGCTGGACATTTCCCGATGCGTTTGTGATTCCGTGGTGCGCGCACCAATGGCCGACCACGAAATCAAATCCTGTAGATATTGTGGTGTGATTGGGTCTAGTGCTTCGGTAGAACAGGGAAGCCCCATTTCATTCAGTTCGAGCAACAGGCGACGCGCAATGTGCAAACCTTCTTCAATTTGAAAGGTATCATTCAGATGAGGGTCATTGATTAAACCTTTCCAGCCCACTGTGGTGCGTGGTTTTTCAAAATAAACGCGCATCACCAGCAGCAGGGTATCTTTCACTTCTTCAGACAGTTGCTTGAGCTTCGTGGCATATTCACGTGCGACTTTTAAATCGTGAATGGAGCAAGGGCCAACCACCACCAGTAAGCGGTGATCTTTCCTGTCCAGAATATTTTTAACTTGCTGACGACCATTAATCACGGTTTGTGAGGCACTTTCAGTACGTGGAACGGCAGCCTGAAGTGCTTTTGGAGTAATCAGGGTACGCTGGGATTTAATCCGCAGATCATCAATACGACTTTCACTCATACTATTTATTTCTCGACGAATACGAATAGGCTCGAAGGAGGGCGCATACTACATTAAAATAGGGGTCATGAACTACAAGCATCTTATTTACACCTTATTCCTCTGTACGATTAGTGCCTGTGTTTTAGATAGTGGCGGCAGTAAAAAAAATCAAGACTGTTCTGTGTCCGCACGCTGCTCAGGACAACCCGATTTGGGCATTCGTTTACGGCAAGTCGAAACCTATTATTTTGAATCAGATGAAGATTCTGAAAGCGCTTTCGCCGATATTGCCCAGTTTGATTACAACACCCAACAGCAATGGAGTGGTGGAACCACACGTCGTGCTGCGGAAGCCAATTTTGATTACATTGTTGAGTATGATAATGATGGAAAAATGTCGCGTACCGAACGAATCTATTTTGCCGATGATGGCAACTTTGCCGAAGTGGTTATTGATTATTCCTATAGTTCGGGGCAGCTCAGCCAATCTGTCATCAACACTGAAATTCGTACCGAGAACAATGCACTTATAAAGACCATCGAAGAAAGGGTTCACTACCAGTTTCAGGACGGCGTTATTCAAAAAATTGAATTTGACATCGACGACAGCAGCAACCTGGGGAATTCCACTTTTGATTATGAATTTGTTTTAACCAGTACGCTTATCAAGGAAATCCTTCTCACTAACCAGAGCAGCGGCAAGCCAGATTTTGTGTTTAAAAGTTTCACCTACAAAGATGGCAAGGTCAGCGAGAGTAAAACCTTCAAGCTGAATGCCGGTAACCAGCAAACCGAACATGAAAGCATTACCTACATTTATTATCTGGACGGCCCTTTGAAACAGAAAATTTCCATTCTTAGCACCGAACCCAAACAGAAAATCATCACGAGTTACAAGTGGGAAGCAGGCGCATGTGCCACTAATCAAACCTTTGGCGACAGATTATTCCCAACCCCTGAAGTACCTAATTTTCCTTGTTTGTAATTTGAGTGCATAATCGTCATACCATTTTGCCATCGATGAGGATTGCCTGATGTCTACCGTTACCGTATCGCCAAAATTCCAAATTGTTATTCCTAAAGATGTTCGTGATTCGTTAGGGATTGAAGTGGGTCAAAAAATAGAAGTGTTTGTATGTGATGGGAAGATGGAAGTTGTCATCATCGAGCCAATAGAAAGCCTGCAAGGCATTCTGAAAGGCAAATTGAAAAATGAATTTATTAGAGAACCAGACAGGAAGTTATGAATATTATCGATTCATCCGCATGGATAGCATATTTTGAGGGAGATTCTAATGCCAGGACGTTTGCAGTACCGATAAAACAACAAAGTAAGCTAATTGTACCTACCATCATCCTCACCGAAACATACAAGTACTTCCTTAGAGAAGTAGATAAGAAGATGGCTGTTAAGCTGCTTGCTCAAATGCGGCAAGGAAATATAGCTGACCTCGATGAAGGCATAGCCATTGATGCGGCTCATTTGGGTCAAAAACACAAGTTAGCCATAGCCGATAGTATTATTTATGCAACGGCGCAACGGTATGGTGCAACCTTATGGACGCAAGATAAGCATTTTCAAGATCTGGATAATGTCCAGTATTTCGCTAAAAACGATATTCATTAAATGATGGTATGGAGGGGCATTGGCAAGAATTGCCAGCTATTTGAATCGCATATGTAATTTAACATAATATACATTATGCGAAGTTGCTACGCTGTAGCCCGCGAACTTTCTGGATTTTGGTTTTTTTCTGTATTTAACATTTTTCGGGCTTTACCAATGTTTCACACCACGTTCCACGGTAAATATGTAAAACCAAAACCCAATCCAATGGCGCAGTTACGCTACTTTACTAAAATCAAACTGCTGAAGCTTCTTGGTATTAACGCGCTGGCGAGCTTGCCACAGGTCGTAACTTTGTTGCAGTGTGAGCCAGCTTTCTGCTGAACTACCAAGCACTTTTGATAGCCTGACGGCCATTTCAGGGGAAATATTAGCTTTGCCTGAAAGCAGCCTGTTAAAGGTGCTGCGCGCAACACCCAGCTGGTCAGCGATCTGACCACCGGTCACTTCCTCAAAGGGTTCAATGTAGGTACTAAAAATCAACTCGCCAGGATGCGGTGGATTATGTTGTTGAAAAGCCATTAGTGATAATCCTCATAGTTAACATTGTAAGCATCGCCACTTTCAAACTGAAAGGTCAAACGCCAATTACCTGAAACATTGATTGCCCAATACCCTTTTAAATTGCCTGTTAATTCATGCAGGCGATAACCAGGCTTATCCATATCTTCCACGGTTTTTGCTGCATCCAGAAAGGCCAGCCGTTGCTTAATTCGCTTGGCGTGTTCTGCCTGAATACCCGCCGTGCTTCCCGTTGTGAAAAACTTTTGCAGGCCTTTGTGTTTGAAGCTTTCAATCATGTGAAATCATCATAGATGTATATTCCCTATTACGCAACAGGGAATATTGCGTATTGCGTATATGAAAAATTAAGGTGCTTCCTCGATGTCGAACCTGACGGCTTTGATTATTGATTTTGCATCGATGCGGGAAGCAAGGAAAAGCCAACCGAATACGGCGCTTAGAGGGATTCAGGGGAAGGCACGACCCTCCCCATTTCTTACTACTTGACTCTATCGAAAATATAACCTGGAATTATATCGTCAATGTCGAAAAACAGCCGCAAACTATCGCCCTTCAATTCCACAGCAAAAATATGTAATTCATCAGAAACATCATAAAACTCACCCTCACAATCCTCATCAGCATTATCAGAGTTCGCATAAATACCAACTTCCCGCTTTTTACCACTGGCAAGACTTCCATCTACTTCCCAAGTACCCAGAATTACCTTTTTATTTTGCCTTTCTTCAAAAGCACCATTTTCCTTTAAAGTCCAAGTAACTACACAACCATCCGGATACTCATATTTCCACTTACCCACAATACTCTTTGAAGATGAATCAGAACCACCACCACTGCCACAGGAAAAAATGAGAAAGGAAGTTAGAAATACGACGAACAGCTTACGCATAGGAATGCCCCTTATTTTAGTTTTAAGAGGCGCGGAAGATAACATAGCCCCCCCCCCCTGCAAGCATTTCAATCGTGATACAGGTGAAAAATGGCAACTACAGTGATGGCGAGTGACAGCATCAGCAAGCAGCAGGTTATCAGTCTTTGAGCGCTTCCACATTCCCCCAAACCCGCGCCAAAACTGGCTTTGTGTGTGCCTGCAATTCCTGCCTGTGTGTCGTGTGTGCCAACCGTTATGGATTTGATTGAAAATCCTATGGGAGTTACCTAGACTCGCGAGCTGGTTTTATTAATTCCTTTTATTTATTTCCCGACGTTGGATTGGACGCTGACCAAGTGAAAGTTGTTGATTCACTATGGCAAAACATCTGATATTTATCTTCAAGCGCGGTAATTCTGCATACGAATATGCACTGGTATCGCTGCTGTTTAATGGTTGTTTAATCTTCACTTTGCCTCAGGTTGGCAAATTAACCTTTCTGCATTTCCTGTTTGTTGCCATGGGTCTTTTCTGGAGTAATGGCTTGTGGTTGCTGTTAAGAAAGCTGGCACCCAGACACCCGACCATTACCTTTCTTCTTTCGCATACCCTGGTGATTTTTGCTTTTGTCGTGAATGCCTATCACTACATCTTGTTCAGTGAACATCTGAATTTTGGCACTCTACAAATCGGTATCAATGGCATCATTACGGGTGAAGCCAAACTGGGTGTACAAAACATTCTGGCGTATTTGCAACAAAGCAGTTATCTGACACTGGCCATGTGGATTCCCTTGCTTTTGTTGCTTTTTGTGCCTTTTGGTAAAGGAGAAACAAAAATATCGCGCTACAAACTGAATTACTATCTTTTTATCGGCAGTATGTTTGTGTTAACCCTGTTCTTTTTCATCAAGCCTGAAATCAGCAGCGCCGATGTTAAAAAAATACATTACGCCATTCCCTATTTTTCCTATGCCGAACCAGAGGATCAGTACAACAATACCCTGTTCAATCTTGAACATCTGCAAGGCACCCGAGCACTTGAGCAGGCACAAATAAAGCGTTTGATAGAATTCAGGGAAACCATCGAGCATCTCGAACTGCAAGCAGAACACACACCCAACATACTATTTTTGCATCTGGAATCGCTCAGAGCCGATATGTTGAGCGAGGAAATCATGCCCAGGCTTTATCACTGGGGGCAATCCGAGGGTGAGATTCTTGAACATCACTACAGCACCTCCAGCAATACCACCGCAGGCATGTTTGGCTTGCTTCATGGTCTGGAAGGTTCTTATTTTCAAAGCACACCGATTCTGGGTTATTTCCCGATTCCTCTGGATATTCTGGAAGAACTGGGTTATTCCATTCATGTGTATCATGGCAAATCATTATCTTATGACAGTATGGACAGGCGTTTCTTTGTTGAAACCATGGATGATAATTTTTACGGACATTATTTCGGCGATACCGATGAAGATGATGCGGGTGTGCTCAATCAGGCTTTCAAAGATTTTAAACTTTCGCATGAAGACGCAAAATCTCCACCAAGATTTGACTACATCAAGCTGGATTCCACGCACTGGAATTACATTTATCCGGAAGAATTTGAAAAGTTCACTCCGGTTATCAGCGATAATTTTGAAATCAGTGCTTACATGAATATGCACATGAAAGCATTTAGAGAGGAATTGTTTAATCGCTACAAAAATGCGTCTTTTTATATGGATTATATTGTGAGCAAATTTCTTGAAGATTTAACAAAGATTGGTTATCTCGATAACACCATTGTAATTATTACTGGCGATCATGGAGAAGAATTCTGGGAGCATGGGCGCTTTGGCCATGTTTATGGTTTATCCAAAGAGCAAATCAATGTGATTGCACTGGTACATTTTCCAGAAGGTCTGGATACGCAATACAGCACGACATCACATTCAGATATTTTCCCTACGATTTTTTCCTATATGGATATTGAACCCCTGCCCGATGATATTTTCACTGGAAAAAATCTGTATCACTATGATGAAAATAAAGATTTTGCGCTTTCATCGATAGGTACAATCAGTCGTATGCAAAAATATAATGAAGCGGTAATGAGCGAAAATTTAAAGGTGGATTTTAAATTAAAGGATAATCTGGAAATTTACAAAATTACCGATACTGATGATGAATTACTTGAACACTATGATGTACAAGCCGTCAGAGAACTTATTTTAAAAAGCGTAGCTATGAAGCAATCACTCGCGAGAAGTCTGGAGAAAACTTCACCATGAACAAACCCTTTGTCGAAATCAATGAAGTCGGCTTACGTGATGGTTTACAAAACCAGAGCCTTGCCATTTCCACACAAGACAAACTGAAACTGGCCAATCAGCTGATTGCTGCCAATATCCGTTTTATTGAAGCCACCAGTTTTGTTCACCCCAAAGCGGTACCACAAATGGCAGATAATCAGGCAGTGCTGTCTGCCTTGCCCAAAGACAACAACATTTGCTATACCGCGCTTGTCCCCAATATGCGTGGTTATGAAAATGCCCTTGCCTGTGGTGTTAAATCCATCGCCATCGTGTTGGCCACCACCGACAGCTTTAATGAAAAAAATCTCAACATGAGTCTGGAAAAAACACGAGCTGTGTGTCGGGAATTGTTAGCCGCAGCCAATAGAGATGGCTTGAAAATTCGTGCGTATATTTCAGGTGCCTGCGCCTGCCCTTACGATGGCAAACAAGCTGTGAGCATTGTGCGTGAACTCACCAATGAAATGCTTGAATATGGTGCTACTGAAATTTCCATTGCAGATACCACGGGTGCCGGAAACCCTGCACAAATTCACGAAATTTTTGAAAGCCTGTTAAAAGAACACAGTGCAGACAAATTCAATGTGCATCTACATGATACCCGAGGTCAGGCCTTGGCAATGGCTTGGGAAGCACTGCGTATGGGTATTCGCAAATTTGATTCATCGATTGCAGGTTTGGGCGGCTGCCCTTTTGCACCAGGTGCCAAAGGTAATGTGGCCACCGAGGATTTGGTGTACATGCTGCATAGCAGTGGTTTTGAAACAGGCATTGATTTCAACAAACTGATTCCAGCGATTGAAGTGGCTCGTGAAATCACCCAAAGTCAGGTGGGTGGAAAAATTATGCCGTGGGTTGCCACACAACAGGAAAAATCACGCGAAATCGAATTTGGTTAGGGGGAATCTTTATGTATAAACGTGCTTTACTGGTTTTGAGCTGTTTCAGTTGTCTGTTTTTTCCATTCACACAGGCGCAAGCTGCCGAAACGCCTGCGTCAGCACAAAGCTGTGTGGCTTGTCATGGAAGCAAAGCGGAAGGCAATCAGGCACTCAAGGCTCCAGCATTGGCGGCTCAAGATGCCTGGTATATCGAAAACCAGCTACTTGCCTTTCAGCAAGGCTGGCGTGGCACTGCCGAAGGCGATAGCAGCGGTGCCAGCATGATGGCCATATCCAAAAGCATCAATACTAATGAAATCAAAGTATTAGCAAGTTTTTTTAACACACTTTCTCAGGTTTCCCCTGCACTGACGCTCAAAGGCGATGCACTCAAGGGTGGGCAATATTACGAAACACTGTGTGGTTCGTGTCATGGTCCGGCAGGCAAAGGCAATCCATCGCTGAATTCCCCCAAGCTTGCGGGTTTGAACGACTGGTACATTGTGGAACAGATACAGAAATTTCAAAAAGGGCAACGCGGTTATGAAAAGGAAGACAGACTCGGTCGCCAAATGCGCATGATGGCCAGTATTGTGCCTGACGAACAGGCGCTTAAAGACATCGCCGTGTTTCTTTCACAACAGTAATCCCCCAAGCATTGTTTTATTTCATGCGTAACAAGTTGGTGACTGGCTGCATTCTGTTGCTATTGGCCGTCATTGCAGGTGCACAAGAACAGAAACAGGAAATTCACTTACGCACTTATTGCCCACCGAGCTTTGAGCTGGTGAGCGGAAATCAGTGCAAGTTACGCAATCTCTATCAGATGTATGGTTCGCTGCAGAATCGCGGTGTCGGTGGTTTGAAAACAGCGCTGCCTGAACATCGTGATGGTTTCAGCCCTCAGCAAATCGATTTGGGGCGTTATTTGTTTTTTGATCCACTGCTTTCCAAACAGAAAGATATGTCCTGCGCCACCTGCCACCAACCCAACAAAGGGTTTAGTGATGGCCTTGCGCGTAGCAAAGGTGCCAATGGTCTGGAATTAAATCGTGCAGCGCCAAGTCTCTGGAATGTTGCCTTTTTACACAGCTTTTTCTGGGATGGTGCCGCCAGCACTTTGGAGAAACAACTGGAAGGCCCATTATTTTCCGAAAAGGAAATGGCAAATACGCCCGAAAATTTGCTGAAAAGTTTAAGGCAGGACGCACACTACCCGCGTCTGTTTAAAAGCGCTTTTCCCGATTCCAAACGCATTGAGCTTGAACAGATTTATACGGCACTGAGCGCTTTTGAAAGCTCGCTGATTTCACTCAACAGCCGCTATGACCAGTATGCGCATGGTTATCATCAGGCCTTGAATGACAATGAAATTGCAGGCCTGAATATTTTTCGTTCGTTTGTAGCACGCTGTGCGGAATGTCATACCCCTCCCCTGTTTACCAATCAGCAAATTGCTGTGATTGGAGCACCTGAACCTGTCGGGAATCCATTTGACCCGGGTGCGCAGATTCCCTTAAATGACCCCTTGTTTCGCGGTGGTTTTAAAGTGCCTGCTTTACGTAACATTGCACTGACAGCGCCTTATATGCACTCGGGGCGCTTTGAAAACCTGAAAGAAACGGTTCGTTTTTATACGGGTGGTCGAGGCCATGCCATACCCGAAGGTGAAACACTTTACCTGCACTGGCATATCTGGGAACCCGATTTAAGCGAACAGGAACTGGATCGTATTGTAGATTTTCTACACACACTCACTGACGAGAATTTTATGCCCGAAGTGCCACAGCATTTACCTTCGGGTTTGCCTTTACAGTAGTACCAACAATAACAATAAAATTTGGGGAGACAACCAATGTTCCATAAATCCTTAAAGATGATTGCATGCACTGTTGCTTTATTTGCACTCAGTGGCATGAGTTTTGCGAAAGTGATTGAAGTTAAAAACGGCCAGAGTATTCAGGCGGCTGTAAAAAAAGCTGTGCCGGGTGACACCATCAAGGTCTATCCGGGTGTGTACAAGGAAACTGTGTATATCGACAAGGACAACATCACGCTCAGCGGTGTGATTGTTAAAGGCGAATGGCCAACGATGGACGGAGAGAAAAAACTCAACGATGCAGTGCTCTACTCTGGTCACGGCATTACTGTTGAGCAACTTAAAATTATTAACTACAAGGGCAACGCAATTATGGGGCAAGCGGGTAACAATTATATTATCCGTAACAACCTTATTATTGATGCAGGCGTTTATGGCATTTTCCCTGAGTTCGGCAAAAATGGTTTGATTGAACACAATGTGCTGAGCGGCATTGAAGATGCTGCAATTTATGTTGGTATGTGTGACAACGTCGATGTGCGCCACAACGAAGTGTTCAATAACGTCGCAGGCATTGAAATTGAAAACACTCGCCATGCACTGGTTGAAAATAATTACGTGCACAATAACACAGGCGGTATTCTTGCCTTTATTACTCCGGGGCTTCCGATTAAAACCACTTTCGATGTCATTATTCGCAACAATTTTGTAGTGAATAATAATCACGAAAATTTTGGTGAGCCTGGTTCTCTGGTAGCCAGTATTCCACCTGGCACGGGTATTCTGGTGATGGCTGCTGATGATGTCACCATCGAAAACAACATTATCTCAGGGAATGATAATACCGGTATTGCGATTGTTGATTTGCGTTTCAGTGCAGGTTTGGGTGTTGATCCGGGTACTGATCCCAATCCTGATGGCATTCGTATTTTAAATAACTTCATGCATAACAACGGCAACAATCCGGTCGGTGACGTTAAAAAACTGATGATGTTGCAATTCAGCAACAAAGGGCCTGATATTGGTGTGATCAGCCGAGGTAAAGATAACTGCGTGGTGAATGAGAGCAAATACCGCACTTTCGGTTTAACCGTGGGTGGCTTCAGTGCCTGCAAAGATGAAACTGGCACTGCACACATTACTACCATGATGCTGTCTGAGCCGTATAAAGGGAAACCATTGACTGCCGATGAAAAAGGTAAAGTTGCCTATTTCGGAATTTGCGCAGGCTGTCATGCTTATAACATTCGCATGATTGGGCCACCCACCATGGCGATTCAGGCACTGTATATGGATAACCCCAAAGGCATTGCAGACTACATCGCCAATCCGGTTAAAAAGCGCGAAAACTTCCCTGAAATGCCGCCACAAAATTACTTGCCTGAAGACATAAGAATGGCCGTGTCAGAATACATGCTGTCATTAACGGCTGATACGCAAGAAGAAAATATCACCAGTGATATTGGTGTGGAAGAAGGCAAGAAGCGAAGATAGTCTGGATTCTTCACTGTCGTTCAGAATGACAAACGGTATCTGTGATTCTGAGCCGCAGGCGAAGAATCCTGTTTATGTCATTCTGAAGCGTTAGCTGAAGAATCTCTTATTTGTACAAATAAAAATACAACACGGTTTTTCCCTTAACATCCATCACACCCATCAAAGTGTTTTCATCAACTTTGCGAAAGTGATCGATAATCGGTAAATAGTTGTACATCATTGCGCTGGATACTTTTCCACGAAAAAGGATTTCACGAATACGGGCATTACCAATCACGGGAATATTGAATTCAAATCCAAAAAATTTGTGCCTGAGTGCATGCACTTTGTTTTCGGAAAAATATTGTTTGCCTATCCAGCCCCAAAATCCAAAGTCGGTGAGTGTGAAATCAATGATCGTACCGCTTTTAATATAACCGCCCTTCCATTTTCCAAGCATTTCCTGATTATTCACTTCGGAAAGCTGCTCAAAAAATTCAGCCAACTCATCGAAAGGTACTTTTACTGTGCTATTTCTAAATACGTCAAATTGCTTTTGAATATCATTCATAGTTGCCTCACTTATCATTTTTCCTCGTCAAACCAGTTTAATTTTTCCCGAAGTTGCACCACTTCTCCCACAATAATCAGAGTGGGCGCTTTAATCTGTTCATCACGTACCAACTGCGGCAGTTCGCCCAAAGCACCAACCACTACCTTTTGATTGCGCGTAGTACCTTGCTGAATCACCGCTGCGGGCATGTCAGCACGCATACCTGCATGCACAAGCTCACGTGAAATGGTTTCGATTTCATGCAAACCCATATAAAACACCAGCGTTTGATCACCTTCGGCCATCGCTTTCCATTTTAAAGCATGTCTGGCATCGACTCTCCTGTGCCCTGTTACAAACATCACCGATTGCGAATAATCCCTGTGCGTGAGCGGAATGCCTGCATAAGCAGCACAGCCGGAAGCCGCCGTAACACCGGGTACCACCTGAAAACTTACACCTGCTGCTGCCAATGTTTCCAGTTCCTCACCACCTCGGCCAAAAATAAATGGATCTCCCCCTTTCAAACGACACACCCGTTTACCTTCTTTGGCCAGGCGAACCAGCAATTCATTGATACTTTCCTGAGGCATGCTGTGTTCCGCCTGTTTTTTGCCCACATAAATTCGCTCGGCGTCTCTGCGTGCCAGTTCGATAATTTCCTGAGACACCAAACGATCATAAAGCACCACATCAGCCTGCTGCAACAAACGCAAAGCCTTGAAAGAAAGCAAATCGGGATCACCTGGCCCTGCACCTACCAGATACACTTCCCCTTCATACAGTGCAGCAGAATTATTGTGTTCCAGTTCGCCAAGGAACTTTTCAAGACGCAAGCTGGCTTGTTCGGTTCTGCCAATCAATAAATGCTCGGCGACCGTGCCACTTAATACCTTTTCCCAAAACGCTTTACGTTGATCGGTATCGGGTAACAACTGCTTCACGCGGCCGCGATATTGTTCAACCAGAGTTGCCAGTTCGCCATAATAGGCGGGAATCAGCGTTTCAATTTTTGCACGTAACAAACGCGCCAATACGGGTGCTCTGCCTGCGGTTGAAATAGCAACGGTGACAGGTGCCCGTTCAATAATGGAAGGAAAAATAACGCTGCTTAGTTCAGGTTGATCAACCACATTCACGGGTAAAAAACGCGCGCGTGCATCATCAGAGACCTGTTTGTTCACCAAGGGTTGATTGGTCGCCGCTATTACCAATGTGACATTTTCAAGATCGGTGCTTTGATAACTCGCCTCACGATAAACCATCTGCGCTGTTTCAAAAGCATGTTTAAATTCCTGATAAAAAGCAGGCTCAATGTTTGGTGCAACAATCACAATATGAGCATGAGCTTTTAACAGAATACGTGCCTTGCGTAGCGCAACCTTGCCCGCACCGACCAACAGTACCGGTTGATTTTTTAATTCAAATGATAAGGGTAAGTAGTCCAATGCAAGCCACAAGTTATGTTGCAGAAATTACCTGCTTGCCACCCATGTAAGGCTGCAAGACTTCGGGAATGCGAATACTGCCATCGGTATTCTGATAATTTTCCATCACCGCTACCAAAGTACGCCCTATCGCCAGACCTGAACCATTGAGAGTATGTACCAGCTCAGGTTTTTTCTCGGCAGCATGCCGCCAGCGAATCATGGCTCTGCGTGCCTGAAAATCTTCAAAATTACTGCAAGAAGAAATTTCACGATAACAATTTTGTGCAGGCAGCCATACTTCAATATCATAGGTTTTGGCAGAAGAAAAACTTAAATCACCACCACACAGATTCATCACCCGATAAGGCAGCTTGAGCGCCTGAAGAATACTTTCTGCGTTGGCGAGCAAACTTTCCAGCTCTGCATAAGAATCTTGCGGTTTTACAAATTTCACCAGCTCAACTTTTTCAAACTGATGCTGGCGAATCATGCCGCGTGTATCGCGCCCGTAACTGCCTGCTTCACTTCTAAAGCAAGGGCTGTGACAGACAAATTTTACGGGTAACTGTGCTTCGTCAAGAATTTCATCGCGGAAAATATTGGTAACGGGTACTTCTGCCGTTGGAATCAAATAAAAATCACGCTCGCCCGGAATCTTGAAAAGATCGGCTTCAAATTTTGGCAAGTTACCTGTGCCAAACAAACTGTTGGCATTCACCATAAACGGTACATTCACTTCCTCGTAACCCGCATCAATATGCGTTTGCAACATGAATTGCACCAGTGCGCGATGCAAGGCAGCGATGTCAGCACGCATCACCACAAAACGTGAGCTGGTAATTTTTACCGCGCGTTCAAAATCCATTAAACCCAAGCCTGCACCCAAATCCACATGATCTTTCACTGCAAAATCAAAATGTGGAATCTCACCCCAGCATTTTACTTCTTCATTGCTGTGTTCATCTTTACCTTGCGGTACAGATTCATGCGGCATATTGGGAATGCCTGCAAGATAGGCATCGAGTTCATTTTTGATTTCATCGAGCTGTGCAGCAAGGGTTTTTAATTCATCACCCAGAGTGGCGACGCTATCCAGCATGGGTTGGGCATCTTCCCCCTTCGCTTTAAGCTGGCCAATTTGTTTTGACTTGCTGTTACGCTCGTTTTGCAGTTGTTCAACTTTCACTTGCAAGTGCTTGCGCCCTGCTTCGAGTTTTTCAATCAGGGTTACATCAAGTTCAAAGCCCTTGATGGCTAGTTTTCTGGCTGTTTCAGTCAGTTCATTGCGAATAAGTTTTGGGTCTAACATAGGAATACAAGGGTTAAGGCATTAATTAAAAAAATGTTTTGGCCAGATAAAACGCCAGCGCAAAACCTGAAAATGAAAGCAATATATTGGCAAGCATAAACAGCGCGGCGTAAACCCACTGCCCTGCCTGAAACAGGCTCACGATTTCATACGAGAAAGCGGAAAAAGTGGTGAAACCTCCGGCAAAACCAACAATTAATAACAATCTTAACTGCTCATTAAGCTGGGTTTTATCCATCAAAATAAAAACCAGCAAACCCACCAGCGTCGAGCCAAGTATATTCACACTCAAGGTAGCAAAGGGTAAGACAAATCCCATTTGTTTTACCCAAAGGCTCATTTGATAACGCGCAACTGAACCTATCGCACCACCAAAAGCCACCAATACATAATTCAGTACAAGCATGTTAGTAACGCTTCCAGCTACTTTGTTGATTAAGCGCACGATAATAAGCCAATTTCTCTTTGATTTTAACTTCCAGCCCGCGCTCTACCGGCTTATAACTTTCAAATGCAGCCAGTGCTTCGGGAAAATAATTTTCTCCAGCAACAAACGCATCAGCATGATGATGTGCATAGTGATACTCGGCACCGTAATTCAAATTTTTCATCAGTTGGCTGGGAGCATTGCGAAGATGAAGCGGTACTTCCAGCGAACCTGTTTCGGCCACTTTCGCACGTGTTTGGTTGTAAGCTTCATACACGGCATTGCTTTTCGGTGCGCTGGCCAAATAAACCACCGCTTGCGCCAAGGCCAGTTCACCTTCAGGGCTGCCCAAACGTTCGTAAGTGTTCCACGCATCCAGACACAGGGTTAAAGCACGTGGGTCGGCATTACCAATATCTTCGCTGGCCATGCGCAGTATTCGTCGTGCAAGGTATAAAGGATCACAACCGCCATCAATCATGCGCACAAACCAGTACAATGCCGCATCTGGCGAAGAACCACGCACCGACTTGTGCAGCGCTGAAATTTGCTCGTAGAAAATATCACCGCCCTTGTCAAAACGACGGGCTGGTTGTTGCACCAGATTGGCGAGAAAATTTTCATCCGCTACCAGCGTGTCATCACTTTCGAGCAACTCACAGGCCAGTTCCAAAGTGTTCAAGGCTCTACGCGCATCACCATCAGCAAAGTTTGCCATGTAGCTTAAACTTGTTTCAGGCAAGCGCGTGGCAAAGCGCTTCACTTGTGCATCATTTTTCAAGGCTTGATGCAGCACTGCCAGCAGTTCTTTTTGCTCCAGTGCTTTCAACACAAACACACGCGCACGCGATAACAACGCATTGTTCAATTCAAAAGAAGGATTCTCGGTGGTTGCACCAATAAAAATAACCGTACCGTTTTCTACATGCGGTAGAAAAGCATCTTGCTGACTTTTGTTAAAACGATGTACTTCATCAATAAACAATAAGGTTGCAATGCCTTGCTGCTTTTTGATTTCAGCTTCCTGAATCGCGGCGCGGATTTCCTTTACACCAGACAACACTGCCGACAGCGAAATAAAATGTACTTTCAAATACTGTGAAATCAGCAAGGCAAGACTGGTTTTTCCCACACCTGGAGGCCCCCAGAAAATCATCGAGTGAATCGTGTGCGAATCGAGCATGCTTTTGAGTGCCTTACCCTGAGCAAGCAAATGGCTTTGGCCAATATACTGCTCAAGTTGTGTCGGGCGCATACGGTCAGCAAGGGGGCGATAGCGCGAAGTAGCGGTTTGTGCAAACAAATCATCAGTTGGCATTCAATACCCCTGTGCGTGGTTAGACACCACTTTCATCAATCACAGCAAAATGCTTGGGATAAACAGCCTTGAATACCTGAGTGCTTTCAAGTGCTTTCTGATTTGGAAAATTCAAACGCAGTTGTTTGCCACTGAGTTCCTTAAGCTCGATGTAATCGAGTTTTCCACTCACAAAAGATAAATGAATATTTTGTATCGTGGCATATTCCTCTCTTGCTTTCAGGTAATAATGGTGCTGTTTGAGTTCGCTGTTGTATTGAGCGTTTATCTCAAAAGGTTTAAGCGCATTGGCGTCACCTTCTAACAACAAAGCCAAGGGAGAACCTGATAAATAATTTGAAAGTTTACCTATGCTTACCTGCTCCAGATCAAAATCGATTTGCCAGAGTTTTTTTCCGTCACTTACCAGAATAACGTGTTCAGGCTTTTCCAGCGTATTGTTGAATTGTTTTTTTCCATCGAAGTAAAAACGACCTTGCGCTTTCTGAATAATTTTTCCTTTCTCATCAAACAGCTCTTGCCTGAAATCACTTTGAAACGCAGAAAGAGCTTGCAGGGTTTGTAATAACTGTTTTTGAGTGGAATCCTGTTCTGCATGCAGTATGTTTATAAAAAACATGCAGACAACAAGTTGAACTAAAATGTGCAGTTTCATATTCAATCCGCTACTCATTGCGTGAAGGCACCAATACTTCGCGGCTGCCGTTATGCTGCATTTCTGAAACCACACCTGCGGCTTCCATTGCTTCAACCAAACGTGCGGCACGGTTATAACCAATGCGGAATTTTCTTTGCACAGACGAAATAGACACGCGACGTGTTTCCAGCACAAAGGCTACTGCCTGATCATAAAGTGCATCTGATTCGGGATCATCGCTGTCTTCTCCCAAACCTGTGAGCATACCGACATCTGCACCACTGCCCTGCCCACCATCAAGCACCGCTTCCAGATAATTGGGTGCACCGCGCTTGCGCCAGTCATCACACACACGATGCACTTCTTCATCTGACACGAACGCACCATGTACCCGTTCAGGCAAGCCTGTGCCAGGTGGTAAAAATAGCATGTCACCATGCCCTAACAACTGCTCCGCACCGCCCTGATCAAGAATGGTGCGCGAATCTATTTTTGAACTCACCTGAAATGCAATGCGTGAAGGTACGTTGGCTTTAATCAAACCTGTGATGACATCGACCGAAGGCCGTTGCGTGGCAAGAATCAAATGAATACCTGCTGCACGTGCTTTTTGTGCAATACGTGCAATTAGTTCTTCTACTTTTTTACCGACCACCATCATCATGTCGGCAAATTCGTCAATCACCACCACAATCAGCGGAAGTTTTTCCAAGTCAGGGGCTACGGCATCTTCATTGAATCCATCATTCACCCAGACAGGGTCTTTTAAAGGCGTGCCAGCATCAGCAGCCTCTTTAACCTTCTTGTTAAAGCCACCCAGATTTCTGACTCCTACAGCCGCCATTAATTTATAACGACGCTCCATTTCAGCAACCGACCAGCGCAGCGCATTGGCGGCATCTTTCATATCAGTGACTACGGGGGTGAGCAAATGGGGAATGCCATCGTAAACTGCCAGTTCGAGCATTTTCGGATCAATCAGAATCAACCGTAAATCCTCAGGCCCTGACTTGAACAACATACTCAATAACATGGCATTGACACCGACCGACTTACCCGAACCAGTGGTTCCTGCCACCAGCAAGTGTGGCATACGCGCCAAATCTGCCAGAATCGGCTCACCTGAAATATCCTTTCCTAACGCCAAAGTGACATGCGAAGCGGATTCGTCAAATTCACTGGAACTGACAATCTCGCTGAATTTAATCATTTCACGATGCTCATTGGGAATTTCAATGCCCACCACCGTTTTGCCCGGAATCACCTCGACCACGCGCACCGAAATCACTGCGAGTGAGCGCGCAATATCCTTGGCGAGATTGGTGATACGGCTTACCTTGATACCCGCTGCGGGTTGAATTTCAAAGCGTGTAACCACAGGGCCAGGTTGCACTTCGGTGACTGTAGCATCGATGCCGAAATCCTTGAGCTTGATTTCAAGCAAGCGTGACATCGCTTCCAGCGCTTCCGCAGAATAACCGCGTTTTTCCGAATCGAGTTTTACGTCAAGCAAATGTAGCTCAGGCAGTTCACCTGTAGGCATGGAAGTGGCAAACAGGCTTTTTTGTTTTTCTTTTTCTACGCGCTTGCTCGGTTTTACTTCAGGCTTGAGTTCGGCAATGATCGGGGCTTTGCGTTCAGCCTGTTTCTTTTGTGCTACTTCAAAAATTTTCTCGCGCTCTTTCTGTTTTTCTTCAGCGGCTTTCTTTTCATGTTGCTGGCGTTGCACTCTGCCAAAATAAAGTTTTGCTTTCTCGTACCAGTCAATACTGAATTCACCGATTTTTTCACTCACCACAAACCAGGAAACGTTTGCCGCAAAACTGATAAAAATAACCAGCAAGGCCAACAGAATCAGACTTGCACCAAGAATATTAAAACTCGACACACTAAAGCGTGCGATTTCAATACCCAGAATACCACCCGATGAAGATGGCAAATCATTGCCACCCAGAAAATGAATCGACATCAAGGCACAGGCACAGGCAAATACAAAAAACCACGAAAGAAAGCGCACAACAATCAGTGCATATTCAGGCTGGAACAACTCTAAATCATTGTTAAAAATGCGATACGCCTGCAAAAGTAACAACAGGGGAAAACAGAAAGCCATATAGCCAAGCAAATTGAACAAGACATCGGCAAGCCATGCACCTGCCTTGCCTGCTGAATTTTCGACGACACCACCGCTGTGGATGCTGCCTGTGTAACTCCAACCTGGATCATGTGGACTAAAGGTGAACAAAGCGAGCAGCAAATACAGTGCAAGCGATGCCAATATAATCACCAGACCTTCCTTGAGTATCAGTCTGCGTATGCCAATGTTAATGGATTGTTGTTGCTGCGTTTTTCCGGCCACTCGTTATTAAATCCTGTGAAGTTTAACCATGTGTTTAAGTCGCACCATGATACTGTAATCGCTATAATAACCAACACTCTAACCTACCTTTTTAGCGAGTCTTCATATACACCATGAACACACAATCCAGTCAGCATCACACTTTAATTATTCTGGGTTCTGGCCCTGCGGGTTATACAGCAAGCATCTATGCCGCGCGTGCAAATCTGAATCCTGTAGTGATTGCAGGAATCGAACCAGGTGGCCAACTGACCACCACCACCGAAGTTGATAACTGGCCAGGCGGCCATGAAGGTTTGCAAGGCCCTGAACTGATGCAAAACATGCAAAGCCATGCACAGCGTTTTGATACCAGAATTATTTATGATCACATTCATGAAAGCGATTTATCCAAACGTCCTTTTACCCTGAAAGGTGATTTGGCTACCTACACCTGTGACGCTCTGATTATCGCCACGGGTGCCAGTGCCAAATATCTGGGTATGGAATCTGAACACGCTTTCAAAGGCAAAGGTGTGAGCGCCTGCGCAACCTGCGATGGCTTTTTTTATCGCAAAAAGAAAGTCGCAGTGATTGGCGGTGGCAACACAGCGGTTGAAGAAGCGCTCTATCTTTCCAATATCGCCGAGGAAGTTTTTGTGGTGCACCGTCGTGACAATTTTCGTTCTGAAAAAATTCTTGCAAACCGGCTGATGGACAAGGCCAAACATGGCAATGTCACTTTGCTGCTCAACCATACACTCGATGAAGTATTGGGTGATGAGATGGGCGTAACAGGTATGCGAGTCAAAAGCACAGAAAGCGGTGCTACTCAAACCATCGAACTCGCAGGTGTATTTATTGCCATCGGGCATTCCCCCAACACCAGTATTTTTGATGGCCAGCTTGAAATGAACAATGGCTATATTGCGATTCGCTCAGGGCTTGGCGGTGGCGCGACGGCCACCAGTGTTGAAGGTGTCTTTGCAGCGGGTGATGTGAGTGATCAGGTCTATCGGCAAGCGATTACCTCGGCAGGTTTTGGTTGCATGGCTGCACTCGATGCTGAAAAATTTCTCGATGCACAGGCACACTGATTGGGCATTCAAATCCCTGCGCTGCACCCTGTCAGCCTGAGCTTTCCTGATGTACAACAAGCGCTTGATGAGCCAAGGGGTCTGCTCGCCTACGGTGGCGATTTACGACCAGAGCGTTTACTCGCGGCTTATCGCCGAGGCATTTTCCCTTGGTATGAAGCTTACTTGAGTGATGGCAGCCCTTCCCCCATTCTATGGTGGTGCCCTCAACCTCGCTGCGTTTTATATGTCGATGAACTCAAAATCAGTCGCAGCCTTGAAAAACGCACCCGCAATGCGGGTTTCTGGCTGAGCTGTAATCAGGCTTTTGAAGCAGTCATCAAACAATGTGCGGGCAAGCGCAGCTATACAAATGGCACCTGGATTGTTCCAGACATGCAAAATGCCTATGTCGCATTACATCAACTTGGACATGCCCATTCAGTAGAATGCTGGCTTGACGACGAGCTGGTCGGTGGCCTCTATGGTGTGAGTATTGGCCGCATGTTTTTTGGCGAATCGATGTTCAGTGCAGAAAAAGATGCTTCAAAAATTACTTTACGTTATCTATGTAAGTTATTGAAAAATCAGCAATCTTGGCTAATTGACTGTCAGATTATCAATCCACATCTGGCGAGCATGGGTGCGCGTGAAATTGCACTACCCGACTTTCTGGCAAGCCTTGAGGCACAGGTAAACGACAACAGTCTGAGCTTCCCAGCCAACAGGATTCCAGCAAGCAGCCTGTGTGAGGCGTGAAAGATGAGTAGCGCCAAACTCAAGTTCTATCTCACACCCGAACACCCTTGCAGCTATTTTAGGGAACGACGGGCAACCACCCTGTTTGTTGACCCCCGCATACCAGTTTCGGGTTATCAGTTTGCACTGCTCACAGAAAATGGTTTTCGCAGAAGTGGTGACTATATTTATCGCCCTCAGTGTGAAACCTGTCAGGCCTGTGAATCACTGCGCATTCCCATCGCACAGTTTCAGGCAAATAAAAGCCAAAGGCGTGTCGCCAAACGTAATGAAGATTTGACTGTGTACATCAAACCCGTTGAATTCAGGCAAGAGCACTATCAACTCTATGAAAAATACATTGATGCCCGTCATAAGGGAGGCGATATGTACCCTGCTTCTGAGCAGCAGTATCAATCCTTTTTGCTCACACCTTTTCCTACTGCACGCTTGCTGGAATTTCGTCTCGAACAGCAATTAGTGGCAGTGGCGATGATTGATGAATTACCCGAAGCATTGTCAGCCATTTACACATTCTTCGATCCGGACTTGAGTGAACGCAGCTTGGGCACTTATGCGATTCTCTGGCAAATTGCCCAATGCCGCGTTCAGGAATTACGATTTTTGTATCTGGGCTATTACATTCAGGCTTCACAAAAAATGTCTTACAAAAGTCACTTCCGCCCGTTTGAACTTTACAGAAACAATCAATGGCACTTGCAAGACAAATAGATTTCTTTGCGTGGAACAAAATTATCGGGCAAAATCCGCCCACTTTTTAAAGCGCATTCATCAATCATTAAAATGCGTTTGAACATTCGAGGGGAAACACTTGGCTAAAGAAGACAACATCGAAATGGACGGCAAGGTTATCGAAACCTTACCCAACACCATGTTCCGCGTAGAATTGGAAAATGGTCATGTCGTTACTGCGCATATTTCAGGCAAAATGCGCAAACACTACATCCGCATTTTGACGGGTGATCAAGTCAAAGTAGAAATGACTCCTTATGACTTAAGCAAAGGCCGCATCACCTATCGGGGAAAATAATCCTCTAGCTGGTAACAGCTTCTTTCCTCTCTTCAAACGTAAATTCCAGTTCTGTTTCACCTGTTTGATTTTCAACGGTTGTAATGTTGACCGTTCCACCCTTCGCCAGTTCGCCAAATAAAATCTTGTCGGCCATCGGTGCCTTGATTTTTTCCTGAATCAAACGTGCCATTGGACGTGCGCCCATTTTTTCATCATAGCCTTGCTGCGCAAGCCACTTGCGTGCACTGCTGTCGATATTCAGATACACATGCTTTTCATCAAGCTGTACCTGCAATTCTTCCAGCAGTTTATCGACCACCGTCAAAATGACTTTTTCAGACAGTGCACCAAATTGCACAATCGCATCAAGACGGTTTCTGAACTCAGGGCTAAACATTTTTTTCAGTTCTTCTTTGCCATCACTGCTGTGATCCTGTGCACTAAAACCCATCGAATTTCGACTGATGACTTCTGCACCGGCATTGGTGGTCATAATCAAAATCACATTACGGAAGTCTGCCTTGCGGCCATTGTTATCGGTCAAGGTTCCGTGATCCATCACTTGCAACAACAGATTGAACACTTCGGGGTGCGCTTTTTCGATTTCATCGAGCAAGAGCACACAATGCGGATTCTTGTTAATCGCTTCGGTGAGCAAACCACCTTGGTCAAAGCCGACATAACCAGGCGGTGCGCCAATCAAACGGGATACGGTATGGCGTTCCATATATTCCGACATATCAAAACGCAAAAGCTCAACGCCCATGTGTTTGGCCAGTTGTTTACACAATTCGGTTTTGCCGACACCTGTAGGGCCTGCAAACATAAAACTGCCAACCGGTTTTTCGGGTGAACCCAAACCTGCGCGGGAAAGTTTGATGGACTGTGCAATTTTTGCAATGGCTTCATCCTGACCAAAAACCACCATTTTCAAGTTGCGCTCAAGATTTTCGAGCAAGCTTTTATCCGAAGAATTGACATTACGTGCAGGAATACGCGCAATTTTTGCCACCATTTCCTCAATGTCGGAAACACCAATCACAGCTTTGCGTTTGTCTTCGGTTTGCAATCTTTGATAGGCACCGACCTCATCAATAACATCAATCGCCTTGTCTGGCAGTTGTCTGTCGTTGATATATTTTCCTGCCAGTTCCGCAGCCGCTTTCAAGGCTTTGTCCTGATACTTCACTTCATGGTGCGCTTCAAAGCCTGCTTTTAAACCCAATAAAATCTGATAGGTTTCATCAATGCTTGGCTCCAGCACATCGACTTTCTGAAAACGACGCGCCAGGGCACGATCTTTTTCAAAAATGCCGCGATATTCCTGAAAAGTGGTGGAACCAATACATTTCATTTCACCCGAAGCCAGCATCGGCTTGAGCAAGTTGGAAGCATCCATCACCCCACCAGAAGTAGCACCTGCACCGATGATGGTATGGATTTCATCAATAAACAAAATTGCCTTTTCATTTTTTTGCAGCTCGGCGAGCAAGGCTTTCAAACGCTTTTCAAAATCGCCGCGATATTTTGTGCCTGCCAGCAAGGCACCCAGATCCAGTGCATACACAACACTGCCTTTGATAATTTCTGGCACCTTGTCTTCGACAATCAAACGCGCCAAACCTTCCGCAACTGCCGTTTTACCTACCCCTGGATCACCCACCAGCAAGGGATTGTTTTTTCTACGACGACTGAGAATTTGCAGGGTTCTTTCAATTTCATTATCACGCCCGATTAGCGGATCAATCTTCCCCGCTTCTGCCGCTGCATTGAGATTACGCGCATACATTTCGAGAGGATTTTTTCTTTCCTCAATCTGGTTTTCTTCACCCGTATTGGCTGCATGGCTATGCGCATTTTCTGGCGATTCTTCGCCATCTTTACGAATGCCATGAGAAATAAAATTAACGACATCGATACGCGCAACATCTTGCTTGCCAAGAAAATAAATCGCCTGACTTTCCTGTTCGCTGAAAATGGCAACCAGAACATTGGCACCGCCTACTTCATTCTTGCCTGATGACTGCACATGAAATACCGCGCGTTGCAGCACGCGTTGAAATCCCAGTGTGGGCTGTGGGTCGCGCTCGCTGACTTCATATTCAGGAATGAGTGGTGTGGTTTCATGCAGGAATTCCTGTAAATCGGCCTTAAGCGCATCGAGATCGGCACCACAGGCCAACAAGACATTGGCCGCCTCACGGTTATCCAAAAGAGCCAGCAGCAAATGCTCAACCGTCATAAATTCATGGCGTTTCTGTCTGGCCTGTACAAAAGTGGTGTTGAGGGTAAGTTCGAGTTCTTTGCTTAACATACATCACCTCACATTCTTTAATCCGCAGGTTCTATTTCACACTGTAAAGGGTGTTCATTTTGACGGGCGCATTGCATCACCTGTTTTGCCTTGGTTTCTGCAATATCACGGGTAAAAACGCCGCATACCCCTTTGCCCTCGGTATGCACCTGAAGCATGATGCGGGTGGCACGGGTTCGATCCAGTAAAAAAAAGCTTTCAAGAACCTGCACCACGAATTCCATCGGGGTGTAATCATCATTCAATAGCACCACCTTGTATAAGGGTGGTTTTTTAATCTCTGGTTTTCGCTCTTCAAGTAAAACACTTCCAGTGGGGGCATCTTCTTTCGGGAAATCCGCATTATCGTCACCACTGTGGTTTTGTTTAACAATCATTAAGATTCGTTTCATTTTTAATATCAATAACTTGCCAATGCACTTCCAATGAAAAGGATAATGAGCACTTCTCCTGTGAATTCAAGTATTTAAACAGAATTTATTCAATGGCGCTTGACTATTTAAGCCTGAAGTTCAGAATGAATTGCATAGCGCGTCGCGCAGTTTCCGACGTGGTATGGTTGTTCAAACCGTACCAATCTTGATAACAATAATTATAAACAACGATGTTCGGGAACAGGAAAACGGTATGAAGTCGGGAAAAGTAAAGTGGTTCAACAATTCCAAAGGTTACGGATTTATTCGCCCTGATGAAGGCGGTGAAGATTTATTTGTTCACTATTCCTACATTCAAATGGAAGGTTACAAAACCTTGAAGGCAGGCCAGTCGGTAAGCTACGAAGTTACCGAAGCAGGGAAAGGTTTGCATGCGACTAACATTCAGTCACTGGAAGCTGCTGGTTCAAACACCGCTCAGTGAGCAAACTGGTTTTATTCAACAAACCTTTTCAGGTGCTGTCACAATTCAGCAGTGATGATGGCAAGGCTTCATTAGCCAGTTATCTTTCGGGAAAACAATTCCATCAATGCTACCCCGCAGGCAGACTCGATTTTGATTCAGAAGGTTTGCTTTTGCTCACCGATGATGGCGCTTTACAACATCGCATTGCTCACCCCAAACAAAAACTTGCCAAACATTATTGGGTACAGGTGGAAGGCGAAATTTCTGATGCAGACCTTGTGCCTTTAAGAAACGGTATCACACTCTCCGATTTTCAATGCCAGCCTGCCAAAGCGCATATCATCGAAGCACCTGCTGTGTGGGAACGAAATCCTCCCGTCAGACAACGAAAAAACCAGCCCACTTCATGGGTAGAAATCATTATCAGCGAAGGCAAGAATCGACAGGTTCGCCGCATGTGTGCCGCTATTCAATTTCCCTGTTTAAGATTGATTCGTCACCGAATCGGCGATTGGCAACTGGGGGAATTACAACCTGGGGAATTTCAAATCGGGCAAGTGCATTTGCCTAAAGCCAGTGCGCGCTCACCTGTGAAAAAACATTGTTGATTCAGTTAAAAGATTCTGTAAGTCGATGTCTTTCCGAGCGAGCAAAGCGAGCCGAGGAATCTCAATAAGAAAAGGAAATAAGAAAAGGACACCCACCAAAAACGATTTGACAGCCCGACTCAACTCACCCAAACTACTGTCCATTCGTTCAGCAAAGGATTGCCAGTATGACCCTGCCCAGAAAAGCCCTGATTTCTGTTGAAGATACACCCTACTACCATTGTGTTAGCCGCTGTGTGCGTCGTGCTTTTTTGTGTGGCACCGATTCCTTTTCAGGGAATAGTTACGAACACAGACGTGATTGGCTGGAAACCGAGCTGCTAAAACTGCCGCAAATCTTTTGCATTGAAGTCGCTGCCTATGCGGTGATGAGCAATCATTACCATGTGGTACTGCACATTAACGATGCAAAAGCCAAAGCACTTTCTGCCAGAGAAGTGATTGAGCGCTGGCACAGCCTGTTCAAGGGAAATATGTTGTCACAACGCTATCTGGCGGGCGAGTTATCCCCATCGGAAATAGATACATTGAACAGCGTGATTGAAGAATGGCGCCATCGTTTGTGTTCTATCAGTTGGTTTATGCGCTTGTTGAATGAAAAAATTGCGCGTGAAGCGAACAAGGAAGACAAATGTACGGGGCGTTTTTGGGAAGGTCGCTTCAAATCACAAGCCCTGCTGGATGAAAAAGCGTTAGCAGCCTGTATGGCGTATGTGGATTTAAATCCCGTTCGCGCCAATATGGCACGCACGCCTGAACAATCGGATTTCACTTCCATTAAAAAACGGATTGAAGCGGCTGGAGCCGCAAAAGAATTAATGCCTTTTGCAGGGAACCCCAGAAAAGAGATGCCCGAAGGTATTCCGTTCAGACTGGAAGATTATTTGCAGTTAGTCGATTGGACGGGACGATTCATTCGTGAAGATAAACGCGGTGCCATAGCCAATCATCTTCCGCCCATATTGGAGCGTTTAAATATTGAACCCGAACAGTGGTTAAACAGTTGCACGCATTTTGAAAAACAATTCAAAACCTTTGTGGGTAATGAAAGCAGAATAAAAACCGTACTCAACAAGCTCAACAAAAAATCCTGTCACGGCATACATCACTGCCAATTAGCTTTTCCATAAAATAATGTCAAAACAATTTGAAAAACACTTGAACAAGTGTGGCTACACTTGCCTGAAATTCCTTGCGTTTGAAAAACTCCAACCAAAATTGGTTTATTACCCTTCGTTCTTGGAAAAAATCTAAAAAAAACAGTTAAAAAATTAACCGATTTATTTTTTTATTTAACTTTAAAGAGTGGGTGTCCAGTTATTTGCTGGGGGAAATGGCATAAATAGCTTCCAGCGTATCCAGTGCAGGCCGTTTACGCATGATGACGAGATACAGTTTTTTTATGAATATCTTTAATTGAGTTACAAACAGATTCATCTTTATTTTTCTTGTCTTGCTTCAACAAATCCCCCAAACGGCAAGACACTCCTGTGTAATTACCGTTCGGGGGTTGCTGCCTCCCTGGCGTATGCAGTGTTAAACATCTTTTATTGTTGGGTTGTATTTTTTTCTAACCCAGGAAACTGTATTGGCTTTGAATTCACAGCCCTCCCAGTTTCCTTATCAATTCTTGCCTCTGGCCCAAATTTCTTTGTGATGATTTCATTGTATTCATCTGTATCCCTGTAAAATTTTTCAAGTGCTTGCGCATAATTTTTAGCATAGCCCTCATACGGCTTTCTTGGTGGGTCAGGCAAGGGCAAATCCACCCCATGCTCTTTTAAAAAGGCAATCACTTTTTGTTTGGCCGGGCTATCACCGCTAGGCATATTTAATACATGCGCCAAGGTATAACCATTTGGGCTTACCGCTCGCCAATCCGCGCCTTTATCTAGCAGGTACAACACCTCATCAAATTTCCAGCTGGCGGCAGCGGCCATGAGCGGTGTTTCAAATTGATTTTCCCCCAGATAATTCACATCGGCACCCGCCTCAACCAAAACCCTTACGCCATCCCAATTTTTATAATTGATACTTACAATCAATGCGCTCATACCAGAGAAACCGTCAGAATCCGGATTTGCGCCAAACTCCAGCAACTTCTTCATGTAAAAAAGATTCGTGTTCATCGCCGCCGCAGTTAACGGTGAATGGTGGTAGGGGCTAAAGTGCTGAGGATTGGCGCTCTTAACATGTTTGGAACGGTCAAAGGTTGTTTGCTTTCTAAAATTCGGATCAGCACCATTTTCCAACAGAAAAAGAAAGGCGCCTTTATCCTCCTTTGTTATCGATAAAATCAACGGGCTGTTGCCCTGTATATCAACCTTGTCATATTTTCCGGCACCGGTTTCAACCGGCTCGATTGATTTTAACAATTTTCTTGCACCCGATTCAGCCATACAACCTTGAACCATCAACACGAACAGGAGTAAAAAAATAACGGGAATATTTTTTTGCATATTCATCGTTACCTCCCATTTAGCGACAGTTGCTCAAACAGACTTTGCCGCGTGTAATTGATGGAAGCATGGATATACGACCTGCCATGTAAGCTGGCAAAGCTGGTTGTCTTTTCATGGCTGGTCATCAAGGCACCCGTCAGGTTCACCGCAGGTAAATCTTTAGCTACACCTCTTGCCTCGGCCAAATGCCCCAGGTTGATATTGCTTGGCAATTCACCCTTAGCCAGCGAATCAATGGAAGACGCATACCGTTTAATGTCTGTCGTCAGCATTGCCGCTATCACATCCATCCTTGGGCTTCTTTGTGCGGTGGTCAGGAATTCACCGTCAATGGTTATCGAACGAATCAAGTGATGCTCCTGCAATATCTGTGCATCAGTCACTTCATACTTTTTCAGCAAATCATCTTGCACACCCATGGCATTAAAGGTGACAGCGTTTTTGCCATACTTTAACGCCTGCAATGATGCCTGAGCACCACCCAGAGAGTGGCCTGCAAACACCGAGTTGGGAAACATACGACTTAACAAACGGGCGTTGGTGTCCGCCTGAGTAAATTGTTGCGAAGCAAAACCGGTGCCGCTGATAATGTTCGTCAGCATGTCCCGATAATCGCCATCCGTACCCCTGTTACCCAGAATATAAGCGTCTAAAACACTATCAAACACCAGTGCACCCTGATAACCCGATTCGCTGTCATCTAATTTGAAGCCTTGTGCTACCAATCTATCCAAGGTCTCACCTCGAACATGGCTTTGTCCAACTCTTAGCGGACTGACACCATCGGTATAGGCGTTATCAGATACCGCATAAATGCGTGCTTCGTATTCAAGTTCAATAAGCTGGTCAAATACAGCAATATCGGGGTCACGCACATTCCTTGCTTGCAGGGCTTCCTTAATCGCTATTGCTCTTTCATATGCCGTGCGTTGTGAATCGATTCCCAATTCATACTCATATGTCGCATAAATTTTGTTGTTAGTGAATTCTGGATTTCCATAGTCTCCAAATGTCACTGTTCTTACTTGGCCTTCATCAGGAACAGGGAAGGTTTGAACATTTCCTATATATGTAAATGAATCACTACCAACTTGTGATGATTTTGCGACCATCTCCCCCGCCCCTGCACTCATCCAGTCTCCAGCCTTCACCGCCAAATCATTAATCAGGGTTTGCCCGAAGGCGTTAATCGCTACCTGCACAAAATTCTGTGTGCCATCTCGATTAAACAATCTTGAAACCGAATAATTGGCAGAGGTTTGCACAAAGACACTGGCATAGCGGTTGTTGGCGGTGCCGAGTGTTTTATTGAGGGTGGGCGCTGCTGAGTTGACAGCCGCGTTAATCGCCACACTGCGCCAGTCAAAATGTTTGCTGACTTCATTGCCCATCATTTTGTTGACGGCACGACTGCCTGCGGCATAGGCGGTGGCCTGAACCGCGTAGCCACCGAAGTGCATTTTTCCAGCCTCATCAAGCATGCCGAGGCTGGCACCGTGTTTGTTCAGCCCTGCGCCGATACCGGCACCGACCATAGTCTCCAGTCCACCCGTTAATGCAGCCTTGCCACTGAGGCTGTCCTGCAAACCAAAGCCCATGGCAGTGGCTTGCCCTGCGAGGTTGCCGACGGCACCGCCGACAAAGGCAGAGGTAGCCACTGCACCCAAACTTGCAGCGCCCGCTGCACCGGTTAGAGCACCACCACCAGCGAGCACACTGGCACCGACACTACCAGCACCCGTTGAACCTGCTGATGTGGCAAGACTAAACAGGCCGTGGCCTGCGGCACCAGCGGTATAGACGGTGGCTACAACGGCCACCACGGTAACGAGAATTTCCGCTACGCCACATCCGCCACTTCCACCACCACTTGCTATGGGCGGTTCTGGGAGTGTGGGCGTGGTGTTGCCGATGGCCTGCTGGGCGCTGTAGGGTTTGAAGGTATCGTGGCTATTTCGCGCTTCGATGACGCTGTTGGGGATGGTGAGGGCTTTGCCTTGGTACAAACTGGCGCTTCCGCCCAAACCGTTGGCATCGGCAATCAAATACCACAATGAGGCATCGCCCCACAGTTGCTGGGCGATGGATTCGAGGGTATCGCCTTGCTGCACGGTGTACTGGCTTGGGGCTTGGTTGGGATAAGCACTCGATATTGCCTGAAAAATCTGATCCACCGAGCGGCCATCGAGGGTGCCGGAGCTTGCGATCTGGCTGCCTTTGGCGAAGAGGTAATCCTGATAGACCTCTACCGGCGTTGTATCTTCAAGGCGGTGGGTGGTTTTGCGCAGCAGCTGGCCCTGGGTGTTGTACACAAAATCCGTGGTGCCGGTATCTTCTTCCTCTTCCTCAAGGGCGCTGTCTACAGTTTTAACCAGATTGCCACTGCTGTCATAGCTGTGGGTCATGGTGCTTTGCACGCTGGAGATTTCAGCGGTGAGTACATTCACCTTGCGGCTGGCGCCAATACCAATGTAACTGTAGTCATAATAGATGGTGCTGGTGCCCACCTGGGTGCTATAGCCTTTAAGCATGCCCATGCTGTCGTAACCGCCACCCTCTGTGGCGTAATCGGTAAGGCTTTGGCCGTCACTGCCCACCAAATCATAGCTGGCTTCGCGTTCCAGCTGGCCATTCTGGTTGTACCAGTAATAGCTTTCGCTGATTTCCTGATCAGGCAGGGAGTAATCATTTTCGGTGTTGCCGTTTTGACCGAAGGCATAGCGCTTCTGGTAAATCAGCCGCCCTAAATCGTCATACACCCGTTCGCTGGTGGCGTTGCCATCGATTTCGGTAAACAGCACACGCCCTGCGGCATCGTAGTGATAAACCTCATCTATCCAGCCTTCACCTTTGGCATAAAAGCGCATTTTCTCGCGCTGGCCATTTTCATAGGTGATTTTCACGGCATGGTGCTGATTGCCAAGCTTGATTTCACCACTGTCGAGTTTGCCCTGATTGATGAGCACGCGGTTTTGTTTGTCGTAGGTGTACCAGTCTTCAAGGCTGTTACCCAGAGCGGCGAAATCATCGCCATCCAAATTCAGCCACGCAGTTTGAAATAACAAATGCTTGTTTGGAAAATTGCTGTGAGCGGTTGGGAAGTTCATAAATTATTTTTATTGTTTTTTAGCTGTAGTCGTTGTCACCGTAATCGGTGTATTCAAGCCGCTTGCCAAAGGCATCATACACCCAGCTTTGGCTGAATTCGACTGCACCAGTCGCCATGCGGTGGCTTTGGGTGATGCGGTTGCCGCAGAGATAAGGTATGCAGGCTTCACGCGAAGGGCGTACAACATCAAAGCTTATCGTTCTGCTGAATCACATGCGCCCGATAGCTTTCATCTGGATCGGGCAACTGCAAGTAAAATCCTTTTTCCTGAATGGATGCCAATAAAATTTTTGAGTCAACTTTGGCGAGTTTTTTGTTTTCATCAATCATCATATGCGTCACCAGAACAGGCTTGCCGAAGAGTTGAATAAGGCTTTCAGGCATTTTCTTTAAACCCGTTTCTTTTTCAAGGTAGATATACATCCCCTCTTTTTTGGGGCTTTTATAAATGGAGATGAATGTTTTCATTTTTTTACTTTAAAGCGCTCGTAATAGTTTCAAAAAACAAATCATTACGCCAAGGCTTCAATATCGTGGAAAAATTCTCTCTTCGTGCCTCTAAAAAAACTGCATCAATCAAGGCATTCAACAGGCGATTCGACAACAGCACCTCAGCATTGAGATTCAATGCTTCGCTTAACTGCGTGCGTTTTTGTTTCAATACTTTAGCAAAAGCTTTGGCTTGAACAGGCGGCTCTTGCAATAACTTTTCAATCGCCTGCTGTTTTTCAGCAGTGGCTTCGCTGTTCTGGATTAACGCTAACACCCTGTCACCATAACGCTTGATGAAAGGTGCAGGCACTTCTTCCAGTTGAAAAAAAGCCTTGGCACTGGCAGGCGCTTTTGCACCGTAGTGCCTGATAATTTGTAACAAGGCATTGTCTTTTATTAAAAAACCGCGCGGAATATTTTTTTCTCTGGCAAGATGTTCACGCCATAAAATCAAATCAAAAGCAGCATACAAGGCAGCATGAGAACACTTACTCAAACCTTTCATGCGTTCAAAATAATCTTGCGGAAGTGGCTCTTCGATATGCTCAAGCACAAAATCCATGTCTTGCCAAAACCACTCTTCGCGTTGTTTTTGTTTTAATTGCGCATATAAAAAATTGAATAGTTCAATTAAATACCGCACATCATCAGCAGCATAGTGAATTTGCTCTTCACTGAGTGGCCTTTGCAGCCAGTCTGAACAGGTTTCGTTTTTATCAAGCACCTTATTCGTCAAGCTTTCCACCAATTTCTGATAAGACAGTTGTGATTCATATCCCAACAAAGCCGCAGCTACTTGTGTGTCTGCAATTCTGGAAAGTCTGCAAGCACTGAGTTCGCGAAACACTTCCATATCCTCCCTGCATGCGTGCATCACGATTAACTTGTGTGTGAGCACTTCGAACAGCGCATCAAGCTTTGGCAGTTCAACCACATCAATCAAAAAAATGGTGTGTGCAAAAGCCAGTTGTAACAATGCAGGTTTGGGGTAAAAAGTGGTGCGACGCTCAAATTCGGTATCCAGTGCGACCAGATTTTCTTGCGGTTTACTCGTAATAAACTCAATGAGTTCGGAAAGCTGTGCCTGTGTCGAAATATAACGGACGTTCACGCGGACTATTCGAAATGCTTTCTGCCGCTAAAGGCGTGGCTAATAGTGTTGCTGTCAACATATTCCAGTTCGCCACCCAGCGGCACACCATGAGCAATACGACTGACGGTTAATCCCAGTTCCTTGATACTTTCTGATAAATAGAAAGCCGTTGCCTCGCCTTCTACGGTCGGATTGGTTGCAATAATCACTTCTTGCACCAAAGAATTTTTCAATCGTTGAATCAAGGCTTCGATACCTAATTGTTCAGGCCCAACACCGTCAATAGGTGACAAATGCCCCATCAGCACAAAATAGCGACCCTTAAAACTTTTTGATTGTTCGATGGCGATGACATCGGCAGGCGATTCAACAATACACATCATCGAAGCATCACGACGCGCATCGGAACACAATTCACAGACGCTGTGCTCGGTAAAATTACGGCACGATTCACAATGCTTCACACCTTGCAGTGCTTTAATCAGGGTTTCAGCGAGCAGCATTCCTCCATCACGATTTTTTTCAAGCAAGTTAAGCACCATGCGTTGGGCAGATTTTTTACCCACACCTGGCAAGCAGCAAAACGCCTGAGTCAGTTGTTCAATCAGTTGGCTCATACAGTCGTTAATTAAAAAGGCATTTTGAAACCGGCAGGCAAATCGATACCACCTGCCAAACCACCCAGCTTTTCCTTGCTACCCACTTCCACTTTACGCACCGCATCATTCACTGCTGCTGCTAACAAATCTTCCAGCAGCACCTTATCTTCCTTTAATAACGCTTCATCAATCACCACTTTTTTAACATCGTGGCGGCCAGTCATCACCACACGCACCATACCTGCCCCTGCCTCACCGCTATATTCAGCATTGGCAATTTCCTGTTGCGCTTTTTGCATTTGCTCCTGAATTTTTTTGGCCTGATTCATCATATCGCCAAATAAATTTTCCATAACCATTCTCTCTAATCAGTGAAGTAATTTTGCACTACCGGTTTGAATTTCTGCATCAAACTCATTAATCAAAACTTTGACGCATTCATCTTCCAGAATATATTGCTCGGCATAACGGCTTTTTTCCAAATCAAGCGCATCACATAATTGTTGTGGCGTGGGTTGAAACAGACTCCCTGCTTCAAACACAAGCTCCAATTCACCCCAAAATTCACTGAGTGCCGTTTGAATGGTTTGTTTGGTTTGCTGTGTTGCCAATAACTCAAATTGTTTTTCAAAACGCAGTTTGAATTGACGTGCGCCCGTTTTTTCAAGCGTGCTGTTTTTTGCTACCGTCGCTGCCGGACCATGCAGATTTAATTTTAGAAAAATCTGTGTCCATTTATCGGGAATACTTTGATAGGAAAACTGCCCTGCCTGAACCTCAAGCGTGGTGCTTGCATCAGCTTTCAGTTCAGGCTTTTTTTTTTCAGATGTCTCTAACGAGGGGGGTACGCTTCCGGGTGAAACTTTTGGCGTGTTGGTAGAACTTCCGCCAGACGTTTGAGGGCTGGCAAGTTTTTCAGGACGAAACAAGAGCATGCGTAACAAGCACATTTCCATGCCCTGTCTTTGATCAGGGTGCATGGCCAAATCCTGCCGCCCTTTCAAGGCAATTTGATAATAGAGTTGCAGCTCTTCCGCAGTAAAGGCACGCGCAAGCGCCTTGATTTTTTGATGCGTATCCACACCTGTGACCTGTTCAATCACAATCTGGTGCATGCAGGTAATCAGTTCTGCCAAAACCGATTGATAGCTTGGGGAATCGAGTGAAAGCTTTTCTACTTCATCCAGCAAGGCTTTCGCATCTTTGGCAAGCAAGGCATCGAGCAAATTAAATACATAGGCGCGATCCACCAAACCCAGCATCTTGCGCACTTCGCTTCCCACCAGCTTTTCATTGCCGTGTGCAATGGCTTGATCACACAAACTTAACGCATCGCGCATACTGCCATCAGCCGCTTGCGCAATTAATGCCAGCGCTTCTTCGTCACAGGCAATCATTTCTTTTTCAAGCAACACTTTCAAATGTTCAGCTATTTGAGTCGAAGACATCGCTTTCAAATTAAATTGCAGGCAACGGGAAAGCACCGTCACGGGGAGCTTTTGGGGATCAGTCGTCGCCAATAAAAACTTCACATGCTGCGGGGGTTCTTCCAAAGTTTTCAGCAGCGCATTAAAAGCGCTATTGGAAAGCATGTGTACTTCGTCAATCAGGTAAACCTTGAACTTGCCTTGTGTCGGCGTGTATTGGGTGTTATCGAGCAAATCACGAATGGCATCGACACCCGTATGGGAAGCAGCATCGATTTCAATCAAATCCATAAAACGGCCTTGATCCACCGCTGTACAGACCGAACAGTTACCGCAAGGCTCGGCACTGATTCCGCTTTCGCAGTTGATACATTTGGCAAAGATACGTGCAATGGTGGTCTTGCCTACCCCGCGTGTACCTGTAAACAAATAGGCGTGATGAAGGCGATCCTGATTCAGCGCATTTTCAAGCGCCTTGAGTACATGCTGCTGCCCCACCATTTCGCTGAAACGTTTGGGGCGCCACTTTCTTGCAAGTACCTGATAAGACATTAACGCTCGATTGGGGTCGATTTTAGGAAAGGAATTCGAGTGGCGACTTCACCAGCTACACCTCGGCACATGAGTCTACTGATACCGTTGCTCCCTTCCAGGCCTGGCGGGGTTCTCAATTTATCATTGCGAGGGAACCGGCAAAGTCACCATAACTATGCGGGCGTGATTCTAGCAGCTCGATTTGTGTAGAGAAACAGGCAAAGGGGATTTAGTGGCGGTGAGGGAGGGATTCGAACCCTCGATACGTTTCCGTATACACACTTTCCAGGCGTGCTCCTTCGGCCTCTCGGACACCTCACCATTTGTCAAAACACGTCAGCCCAAGCGCGGCGTAGCCTAAACCAGCCAAACATCGGGCGCAAGCGCTAAGTTGCTTATAAATTTTCTTAAATCAATGAGTTATATAAACAAGTTAAAGTAATAATTTATAACAAAAATTATTGGCGGATTTGCCTGCCGACCACTCCGCAATCTCTACTAAAAACCATATCGTTGGTACGAAGCGGATTGATGTCGATGCCCCCTCTTCGGGTAAATGCAGCATAGACCGTCAGTTGTTGCGGCTTGCAGCAAGTCATCAAGTCGCTGTAAATGCGTTCAGCGCAGGCTTCATGGAAACCCTGATGTTTTCTGAAAGATAACAAATACGCGAGCAGGCTTTCCTCTGTAATTTCCTGACCGCTATAGCTAATAAAAACACTCGCCCAATCAGGTTGTGCAGTCACAGGGCATAGGGAACGAAACAAATGGGTGTATAGTTTTTTGTGTGAAACTCGCGTTGCTGAACATAGCAACAAAGAGGGACTTACCTGTTCAAACAAATGTTCATCACACTTTAACTCGGTGGAAGTTTCCAGACAGCGGAAACCATCGGGTATGGGCACATTCAGAGTGGAATAATGAGAATCCAAACCCAGTAAGTTCAGTTCAATTTTTGACTGCACACACGCGCTTAAATCCTTGTCGAGTTGCTGCAATAAATCCACTTCATTTTTGAAAGCCAGAAAGGCATAGGTATTGAGATACAACTTTAGCGATTTTGATTCAATGATATTCGCGCTACTTGCAGGAACCTCTATTCTTAAAATAGCGGCTTGAGGCAAACCCACCTGATTCAGCCACGAAAATTCATAGGCATTCCAGACATCGAATCCATGCATGCCTTCTATGCGAGGCGCTCTGGCAATCGCAAACAGCAAATCTGGTGAATATGCTTGTTCATACGAACTGTGTTTGCCTAAAGGATTTTCAGCCATAGCGGTTCACTAAAAATTTACTGGCGAATACCCGTGCCTTTGTGAAGTAAATACAAGGCAACACCGAAAAACACAATCACAAAAAAAGTAATCATACCCAGAGCAAACCAGATGTTCACATCACTCACACCCAGAATGCCATAACGAAAGGCATTGACCATGTATAAAACAGGATTCGCCATTGAAACATGCTGCCAGAATTCAGGCAGTAGTTGAATCGAATAAAACACACCGCCCAGATAGGTTAAAGGTGTCAGCACAAAGGTTGGAATAATAGAAACGTCATCAAATTTATTGGCAAACACCGCATTGATAAATCCTGCCAGAGAAAACAAGGCGGCCGTCAGGAATACCACCAGCAAGGTGATTGCAATATTTTCGACAGCAAGATGGGTAAAAAACAGAGACAGCAAGGTAACAATAAAACCACACAGGATACCCCGAACAATGCCACCAAATACAAAACCGCAAACAATAATGTAGTTCGGCACGGGAGATACCAGTAATTCTTCAATGCTGCGCTGAAATTTGGTGCTGAAAAAAGAGGACACCACATTGCCGTAAGCATTGGTAATCACCGACATCATAATCAAGCCTGGCACAATAAACTGCATGTAATCGAAGCCGCCCATTTTGCCGATGCGTGAACCAATCAGGTTGCCAAAAATAATAAAATACAAAACCATGGTAATTGCAGGTGGCAACAAGGTTTGTGGCCAAATGCGCATGAAACGACGCACTTCTTTTACAAAAATAGTTTGAAATGCAATCCAGTTATTATGCTTCATGCTTTTTCTCCCTGCTCTTTAACCAGAGAAATAAACAACTCTTCAAGACGATTACTTTTGTTACGCATACTTTTAACAATGATGTTCATAGCATTCAGTTGATTGAACAAGGCATTCATACTTTGGCTTTTGTGAAAGGAAGCCTCGAAACTTTGCTCGCTCGTCACCTTGCTTGAAAATTCTGCTATGCAAAAATCCTGTGGCAAATTTTGTTCGCAATCAAAAATAAAGGTTTCTGTCTGTAATTTTGCAATCAGGCTGCGCATACTGGTGTTTTCAACGATGCTGCCCTTGTCAATAATTGCGATATTTCGACACAGACTCTCCGCTTCTTCCAGATAGTGGGTGGTGAGAATAATGGTGGTGCCCTGCTGATTCAGTTGAATCAGAAAATCCCACATGCTTCTGCGCAACTCAATATCAACACCCGCCGTTGGTTCATCAAGAATCAATAATCTGGGTTCGTTCATCAAGGCACGTGCAATCATCAAACGACGTTTCATACCACCTGATAAAACTCTGGCGCTCTCGTTACGCTTCGGCCACAAGTCGAGCAATTTGAGATATTTCTCTGCGCGTTGTTTTGCCAGCGCTAAAGGCACGCCGTAATAACCTGCCTGTGTCAGCAAAATATGTTCTACCTTTTCAAACTGATTAAAATTGAATTCCTGAGGCACCAGACCCACACACATTTTTGCCTGATTCAATTCCTTATCGATGTCATGACCAAAAATGCTCACCTGCCCTGCGCTTTTGTTCACCAGCGAAGTAATAATACCGATGCAAGTGGATTTTCCCGCACCATTCGGCCCAAGCAAGGCAAAAAAATCACCTTCCCTGACACTTAAATCAATGCCTTTGAGTGCTTTCACACCCGTCGCATATTCTTTTTTCAGATTTTTAATTTCCAGTGCAATCGACATAAATAAAACAACTCATTTGCAAAACAGACAGAGAAAAAAAAAGCCGTGCTGATTAGCTACGGCTTTTTTAATGTGGCGTCCCCTAGGGGTTTCGAACCCCTGTTGCCGGGATGAAAACCCGGTGTCCTAGGCCTCTAGACGAAGGGGACTTAAACTCAAAGTGTGTGCTGAAAAATGCAGCAACTTCGGAAGATCAAGTACAAATCTGGCTTGCTCAAGACGGCGCGAATTTTAGGTAGCTTTAGCAAGCAGGTCAAGGCGTTTCCCTAAAAATTCACGCTTTAAATCAGGCTTTAAGTGCTGCCTCAATCTCTGCACGAATGGCTTCAGGTTTGGTCGCTGTTGCAAAACGCTTGAGCACCTTGCCGTCTTTACTCACCAGAAACTTGGTGAAATTCCATTTGATGTTACTACTACCCATCACGCCTTTCGCTTCCTGTTTCAAATAACGATAGAGTGGATCGGCCTCGGAACCATTCACATCAACTTTGGAAAACATGGGGAAGCTCACCTGAAAACGGGTGCTACAAAAATTTTCAATTTGCGCTTCACTGCCTGGCTCCTGCCCAAGAAATTGATTACAGGGAAAACCCAAAACCTCAAACCCTTGCTGTTTGTATTGCTGATACACCTTTTCCAAACCTTCATACTGTGGTGTAAAGCCGCAATTACTGGCGGTATTCACAATCAGTAACACCTTACCCTTGAAATCACTCAGGGGTTTCAGCTCGCCTTTGATGTCCTTGCAGGAAAAATTGTAAATGGATTCACTCATGGTTTTGCCCTCGTTATGTTGTCCTTGCCCTTTGATTTATAGCCCTTCCAGTACCAGTTTGGCACTTGCCATACCAGGTCTGGATTCGTTGTCGATGCTAACAGAGCTGGCAATAATGCCCGCCTCATTCTGCAAATCATTCATCCAGCTAACAATGGCGTTGAAGGACGCAGATTGTATCCAAACCCTTAACCTGTTCCCACCTTCGGGCTGTACCCTGTCAAGACTCAGTTGATAGGCTGCTGCATACTGGTTGACCGTTTGCATCATCGACTGCGCATTTAGTCCTGCGGATTTTCCGCTACTTTTAGCCTTGGCTTGCGGAGCAGCTTTTTCCATCCAATTCAGTGTGCTGACCTTGCTTTCATACAGGGTTTTGGCCTGTTCACGCGCTTGAACAAGCGGATAAATGATGAGTGCGAACACCAGCGCCAATGCCAGTGTTGCGCCCAGTGCGCTCACAATCCACTGTTCGCGCTGGCTCAGTTCTTCCCAACGCTCACTTGCGCGCTCAAGCAGTGGAGCAAGTCTGGGTTCAACAAAGCTGAAAATTTCGTGTTTTAACTGATCTAACTGCTTCATAAGCGAACCACCTTCAAGCGGCCTTTGACACCCGATTGTTCATTACTGGTTGAAGAGATTTCCAGCTCGATACCTTGAGTTTGAGCATGCTGTTTGAGTTTGTTCAGGGTATTAAAGTCCAGCGCCATTACATCGACCTTCAAATCCCCTGTATTTTTTTCAAACTGCAAGCGTTGGATTTTGACGGCTTCGGGATTGTCTGCATTGATTAGTTTGAGTGCATTGCCAAATAACACCAGCAGGCTCAGGAAGTGGTTATCCCCCATATCAGCACTGTTTCCCAAGAGCGCAGCAACCCTGTTTTTCATGCTGGAATAGTTGCGCGTGCCTGGGAAAATCTCACCAAAAATCTGTTGTGTTTTCAGCTCAGCCAGCTCTGCACCGTTCTTATATTTGGCGGTATCCACATAAACAGAGATTAACCATAACAAAATAAAACCAGCGAATAATGCGGCTGCGGGTTTCCAGTTGACATCAAGACTAAAGCTGGTGGATTTGGATGCCTTAACCTTGAATTCGCCCTGAAAAAAATTAACCAGCACATTGGGGAGTTTGCGTTGTGCCAGTGTTTCACTCATCTCCAGATAAAAAGATTCCAGCGACTTTTCCTGATATTCAGGCTGCCAGGAAAAATCATGGGTTTTCTTGTAGCTTTCAATCAGTTGTGAAACTTTTTGCTGTATAAGGCTTGTATCATCACCCTCTTCTACCTTGTAGATAAACACATTCAAACGATCATTGAGGAAAGCACCCTCGGTATTCTGTTCCTGTTGCAGCAAAGCCTGATCAATTTCATTGCCCGTATCTTCTTGCTGTTCTTGCTCAGATACTTGAGGTGTTTGAAACTTGTCTAAAAAAATATCCAGCAAATCGATAGGGCAGGAAAAAAACTCTCTCGCTTCGGTGAGCAAAATTACCTTTTCTCCCATCACATGCAAACCTGCTTGTCCATCGTGCGTGGCTGCCAACAGGTTGTCGAGCGATAACAGTTGCTCGCATTGCCAATTTACTTTTTTCAAGTGCTCTGCCAATGCAGACATCATCTCCTTGTCCATGACGGCACAGGAAAGTTGTTGCGCTTCAAACAAACCCGTTGCAATAAAACATTCTTCGGGATCAATCGCGATACTGTCTTCAACCAGATAAGGCAGTGCCTTTTGCATTTGGCGTTTTTGGCGGGTAGGCATCGCTACTCTGCACCAGGTAAACAGATTCGCAGGCAGCACCAATGATGTTCTTAAACTCGTATCCTGTTCAAGCAATGCCTGAATTTGTTTGGTATTGATTGCACCTAACAGCTCACGCTTTTGAGTTTCAGCAGTCGAATGCAGGGAAACGGCGGTGAATAGCTGCTCGTCAGACCACGCAAAAGAATGGCCTGTTAAGGCATCACTGTTTTCCAAAAATAAAATCAGTTTTTTCAAGGGATTACTCTCACCGTATTCATCAATTACCAGAAAAATCTCGCACCAGAACTTTAACCCGCCCTTTTCTATCGCGGTATAGTGTACTGTGTAAGGTCAAGCGTGTCTCATCTATCTCTGCAACAATTGTGGCAAGAAAATATTCACTGTATACGCTGAGATACTCGATATAATTTGCACGCTTTTCTGCCTGAATATCTTCAAGATTGAGAAAAATATCATTCACTTGTTGATAAGGGCTGCCTGAACGTCCTGTCACAATTTTTTGCGCTTGCTCAGCCGTAAACAGTGCCTGTAATACCTCGACAGGCGCTGTGTTTACATTGATTTTGCTGGGAAAAGGCAAGGCTGCAACGTAGTGCCTCACGCCCCCCCAATGTTCATCGGCAACGGGTAATTCAGGCATCAGATTGCCCTGATAATCATAACGGGCAACTTTGGGTTCTTCCTCTCGATTAAGTGAAAGATTCCCCGCTTTTTTTTCTCCCTCTGCACTACTTGCCATGGATGCCGAATTATCAAAACGCTGGGCTAGCAACAGGTTATAGACCCAGAATTTTTCCTGAGAAAAGCCTTTAATGGCTTTCAATTCACTGATATGGGCAATCGCCTGATTGGCTGCGCGATAAGGTGGCTTTCTTGTCGCATAAAAATCATCTTCCGCGCCCGTCGCCAATTCAGAATTCTGATTGGTATCCACCCAATCTTTCACTGCCAGTGCAATATCTGCGGGGGGAATATCCAGATGAATTTGTGTTTGCTCCACCAGAGAATCTTTTTCATCAAAGACACTCGTGGCTTCCTGATTATAAACATCGTAATTAGCAACTTGCTGCCCTTGTAACAATATCGCATTGAGGACATTGGCAAACTGGTCACTGCCTTTCATATGCCCTTCTTTTGCATATTGAACATTGTTGACATTAAATCTTGCCTGTAAATCTTCAATAATGATGACAACATTCCCCGTCTCACTGATAGAGTCACTTTCATCTTGCTGTTCCTGAAAACCGCCACTGACAAATTTTCCTGCATCCAGCGCTGTTCCATCGACTGTGTTTGCAGCCAGGCCATAAGGTTCACCTTCTACCGCCCACACTTCCGTCAAATAATCTGCCTGCAAGCCCGATTGTTTGTCATAGATAAAATCTGCCAGCAATTTTTGAATGGCAAACGCTTCTCCACCTTTTGCCAACAGTATTAATTGCGATTGATTCAGGATATTGGCTGTGCGTCTCACCTCTCTGTGACTTTGATAAGCGAGTTCACTTGCAACAATGGCTGAAAAGGCGAATACCATCAGCACAAGAATCAACACCATGCCTTTTTGTCTGGAAGAAGATAAGCGATGCAAGTTAATCATCGGCTTCATTGCTCTTCTCCAAACACATCTTCAGGATTATCAATCAAGGCAAACACACGCCTAATTGCACCCCAATGCTCGGTTTCCAACTGGATTGCAATGGCTTTTGGCAAACGCTCTTTGGCGCTGGTTTCTTTCTTCCATTCACTCACCCACTCACCACGATTTTCAGTGCTGTAAAATTTCACTTCAAAATTTTTCACGCCCGTGAGTAACACATTGCGTTTTGCTTCGCTTTCGGCTTGTCGGTCGAGCACATTCCAGTGCTCCCGATAAAGCGAATCATCTTCCACAACATAGGCAACTCTTTGCATGTTTGAGCGTGTTCTGCCAATCGGATTGCGCCAGCCTAAACGGGTAAATTCAAGTTTGTTTTCCAGACCGGTATAGATAATCGCGTTTTCGTTTTCAGAAACATTGCTACGCACAGGACGATCAATAATCTGTTCAACATCCTGCTGAATCACATGAAATGCACGTTGCAAAATTTCCAGCTTCTGGCGTTGTTCACTCAGGCGCTCATCGGTTCTTAATACACTGTCAAGCACGCTGTAGGAACCCAGCATCACAATAGAAGAAATCGCCAGCGCACTGAGTATTTCGAGCAGTGTAAAACCACCAACCTTGTTGTGAACTTTAATTATCATTCAGGTTTTCAACAGTGCGTTGTCCAAGATAACCTTCTACACGTGCCAGCGCAGCACCCTCACCCAGACTGACTTCAACACTGACTCTGCGAACGGTGTTCACTGGTGTGCCATATACCTCTCGCGTCACTTTCCACTCGGCACCCGCCATTTCCTGTTTATCCGATTCCGTTCCGATTTCAGGCAAGGTTCTTAACATTTCCATTTCTGCATAGCTGTTGAGCGCAACCCAGTGTGCAAAGGTTTTACTTTCGAGCCGTTGTGCCAGAAAGATGCTTTGTTGATTGAGGGCATACAAGCCTGTTGCAGAAACTGCAAAAACTGCCACCGCTGCCATCACTTCAATCAGCGTAAAGCCCGATTGTTTTCCGGAAAAAAGGCTTAACATTTTTCATCACGCTCGTGTAAAGCCTTACATGAAACTGCACCAATATCGTTGGCACTGATGACGTACACAAAATCACCCGCACTTTCCATTAAACGAAATTCAAGTTCAAACGCGGTAATTTCTCCACTCGAAAAAATATAAATATCGGGTTCTATTTTCTCTTCCTGCTCCGTTTCATCGAGATTGAGTTCATCATAATTTGCGAGTGGGTTAATCGAAGCAATTTTACTTTCCAGCTCATCTTTCTGAGGATTCAGGAATAACTCAACATCTTCCATTTCAAGCGACAGCTCAACAAAATCAGGAATGCGATAATCCTGAAATTCATTCGACGATGAATTGCTTTTCTTGCTACTGTTTTTTTTGCTGACGCTGGCTTCCCAGGTTTGCGAGCTTGGGTTAAACACAAGAATCGCCACTTTATCGTGATAAATTTTCAGCCCGATTTCCTTGTGCTTGAAAATCGCTTCATCGACCAACAAGCGCACCAGAGATTCAAATAACAGTGCTTCTCCTCTTAAATCCCTGCGCTGATCCCGCGGGCTTAAGTTAATCACAAAGATACCCATAAAAAGCGCAATCATCGAAATCACCAGCAAAATTTCGAGTAAGGTAAATCCCTGACTACGCCTTGCAAACAAGTGCATACATCAATGCTTATAAATCTGCATAATGAATGTCGGCACCATAACCATCACCACCTTCAATACCATCGGCACCGAGTGAAAACAAATCATAGGCACCGGTTGAACCCGGGCTAACATATTGATAAGGGTTGCCCCAGGGATCGGTTTTCAGTTTTTTCAAATAGCCGTTTTCAGCCCAGTTAGACGCATCATGCGGTGCTGTCACCAGCGCCTCAAGCCCCTGATCGGTGCTGGGGTAACGTCGGTTATCCAGCTTGTAAAGATCAAGCGCCTGCGAAATCGACATAATATCCTGCTGCGCTGCCGAGACTCTTGCCTTGTCATCGTTACCCATAAACACAGGCACCATCACACCCATCATGATGCCGATAATGGCAATCACCACCATTACTTCGAGCATGGAAAAACCTGCTTGTTGAATGTGTCGTATTTTCGTCATTGTGATACCTCTTGTTAACCAATCAGTGAGTTAAGTGAAATGATTGGCAACATGATTGCCAATACAATGGAAAGCACCATAAAAGCCATGACGATGGTCATAGCCGGTGCAAAAAGTGCCAGTGTGTTCGATACCAGACTGGATAATTCGCGTTGCTGATTGCGTGCAGCACGCACCAGCATGTCATCAAGTTCGCCGCTCGCTTCGCCACTGGCAATCATCTGCACCAGCATCGGTGGAAAATAATGGCTTTTGCTCAAGGCTCTGCTTAAAGAACCACCTTCGCTCACCTGTACGCCAGCATTCATAACCGATTCACGCACAGGAATATTCACCACCACCTGCTCAGCAATGCGCAAGGCTTCAACCAAAGGCACACCACTGCGTGAAAGAATCGCCAGCGTACTTGAAAAGCGTTCTATTTCATTGCCCAGAATAAAATTGGAAAGCAGCGGCACTTTTAAATAGAAACGATGTACCCATATTTTAAATTTTTCATTACTGCGCATTTGATATTGGAAGGCGACATAAATCACCACAAACATAAAAAATAAATAGATAAAATAATTCTGACTGAATTCGCTTATCGCCAGCAGTACACGGGTTGGCAAGGGCAACTCTGCACCCTCGCCTTCAAAAATACCGACAATTTTTGGAACCACTTTGTTAAGCAAGCCCCACAAAATCAACAAGGAAAAACTCACCAGAATCACTGGCTGTATCAATGCTTTTTTAACTTCGCCCTGAGTGACATCTTTATCTTCCGTGTATTCGGCCAAGCGTTCTAACACGGCTTCAAGATGGCCTGAATGCTCACCCGCCGCGACCGTTGCACGATACATTTCTGAGAACGAACTCGGAAACTCCCCCATTGCTACGGCAAGCGAATGCCCTTCAACCACTTTCGCGCGCACCGCTAACATCATGGAAGTAATGCGTGCATTACGGCTTTGTTGGGACACCGCTTTTAAAGATTCTTCTACCGCCAAACCGGATTGAATCAGCGTTGAAAGCTGGCGTGTAATCAGCGCCAAATCCTTTGCCTTGATGGGGCGAGGGCCAAAAGCAAAAACATTTTTATTTTGAGCCGCTTTTTTTTCGGTGGTCGCGCTTAATTCAACTTCCAAAGGCACCCAGCCTTTTTCCTTGATCATCTGCCGAATCTGGCGCGGACTATCGCCTTCAAACACGCCTTTAAGCTTGCGGCCGTTTTGATCCAGTGCCTGATATTCAAACGCTGCCATAGCTTCGCCTATTCGTCCTCGCGGGTTTTACGCAGCACTTCTTCCAGTGTGGTATCTCCCGCCAGTATTTTGCGACGGCCATCATCACGAATGCTGGGGCCTCTGGTACGCGCATACTTTTCTATTTCCAGCTCGCCTGCATTGTTATGAATCATGGTACGCATTTTTTCATCAAGCACCACCAGCTCATAAATCCCTGTTCTGCCTTTGTAGCCTGTGAAATTACACTTTGCACAGCCTTTGGCACGATACAGCGTGAGCGCCTCATGAGTGGTTATACCTAACAACTGCCTCGCTTCGTCATCAGCGTCATAGGGTGCCTTGCACTCATGGCACAGCACACGCACCAGACGTTGCGCCAACACACCCAGCAAGCTTGAAGAAATCAAAAACGGCTCAATGCCCATATCATGCAAACGCGTTAAGGTACCCACTGCGCTGTTAGTGTGAATGGTGGAAAGCACCAAATGCCCCGTTAAACTGGCCTGTACCGCAATATCCGCAGTTTCCAGATCACGAATTTCCCCTACCATCACCACATCAGGGTCCTGACGCAACATGGCACGCAAGCCTTTTGCAAAGGTCATATCGACTTTATTGTTAACCTGAGTCTGACCAATACCATCAATCTGGTATTCCACCGGATCTTCAACCGTCAGAATATTACGTGTCGCATCATTCAATTCTGTGAGTGCGGCATACAGCGTGGTGGTTTTACCCGAACCCGTGGGGCCAGTGACCAGAATAATGCCGTGTGGTTTGAAGATAAGCTCTCTCAAAAGTTTGTGGTCACGCTCTGACATACCCAGTGCAGTTAAATCAAGCGTATTGGTTTGTTTATCGAGAATACGCAGCACCACTCTTTCACCGTTGCTCGAAGGCATGGTACTTACACGCACATCGACTTCCTTGCCTGCCACTTTCAGGGAAATACGGCCATCTTGCGGAACCCGTTTTTCCGCAATATCGAGCCGTGCCATTACCTTGATACGCGAAACCAGTAAAGGTGCCAGTTGGCGCTTGGGTTCCACAATCGTGCGCAGCACACCATCAACCCGCAAACGCACCACCAGCCGTTTTTCAAAGGTTTCAATATGAATATCCGAAGCGCTTTCCTTGATGGCCTCAGTGAGCAAGGCATTAATCAGACGAATAATGGGCGCATCGTCTTCCTGCTCCATTAAATCTTCAGTTTCGGGTACGGAATCCGCCAGACTTGCCAAATCCATCTCATCGCCCAGGCCCTGCACCATTTGCATGGCTTCGCTGGAATCGTTCTGGTAAGCCTTGGTGAGCGCCTGATTGAAATTGCCGTCATCCAGCCTTTCCACCTGAACAGGCTTGCCCAGAAAGCGACGCGCTTCACTCAGAGATTCGGGTTTGACATTGAAACGACAGGCAAGTTTGAAGCTTTCTCCAGTGTCTTCCACCACCACCATGCCGTGGCGTTTGGCAAACATAAAAGGAAAACGCCTGATTTTTTCGGCATTTTTTTCTTGAACAGCGTCATTACTGGTCACTGCACCACTGGAGTTTTGCATGAGGATTTAAATCAGGCCTGAGTCAGCGTCAAGGCTATTGAAATCAAAGGCTTATGGAAAGTCTTTGAAGATGAATCCACAGTATTTGCAAATTTGCGTCATGTTCCTCACGCCCCCAATGCCTCAAGCCTCAAACCCGGCAGCAAACGCTTGCGCACATAGGCTTCGATTTCCTTCAGATGGGTATTTTGTGCAAGCGGCAGCATCAGCATGGAAAGAATACTGCGCGACCAATATTCGGTAATTTCTTTTATGTCGGAAGCCAGCATGGGGTATTGCTCGAAAACCGGATGCAAACACAAACGGCCAAAGGCTTCTACCGAAAAATCCCTGGCATTGACATTGGAAATAAAGTCGGCGTAATTATCGATTACTTCTTTTAACAAGGGGTTAACGGGGAAATTTTGATAGACGCACAAAAAACCGGCCACAAATTTATCTTCCAGCGAAGCGACCTTGTTCATTTCCACCGCGCTTAATTGGGAAATACGCAGCACTTCTCTGGCGATGGCGGCATTGAGCAGTTCGTGCTTATTACGAAAGTGGTTGTAAACACTTTGCCGTGAAATACCTGAATGATTGACCACATCCATAATCTTGAAGGCAGCAATGCCCTGCTCTGCTATCACATGCAGGCAGGCATCCATAATTTTATCGGCCATGGCCTCAGGGCGAAGTCCGCTTTCAAGTTCGGAAGCGTCAATGACTGTGGTACTTTTTAAAGCAGTTCTTGCCATAATTATTCCTGAAAAAAAGCTGCTTAAGCAGCTTTTTCTTTCTTACGCCTTACCTTGTTACTATTTTTTTCCTGTTGACGTTTGATGTCGTTTTCTGCAACAAATGTCGTTGGAATGGAATTCTCGCGCATGGGACGTTCTTCACCGAGTAGCTCCTCCTGTATCCAGCGACGGAACATATTGACCTTTTCAAAACCCTTGGGAACATCGTCATAAAAATTATATTCCGCTGCTTCAAAAAACACGCGTCTGTCCTGTGTGTGCAAACGATAGGTTTGCGCGACCATGCCCCAAGGATAAACCATATTAAAAATATGTTTGGTATCAAACCTGAAATCTTTCCAACTGCGTTCGGGCATGTAAATACACAATGTCCATTCGGTCACTTCATCTTCAATCGGCGTGGTGCAGTGAATCACCGTGGCTTCAAAACCGCGCACATTGACGGTATTGATATGAATACCCAGTCCATGAAATTCAGAATCCATCACCATCTCAAGCTTGTTATCTTTAACCGGCAATTTAAAGGGCCCGATTTTGGAAGGAATGTCCACTGTCATGGTGTTTTTGGTTTTGAAACGGTGTTTCTCGTAATAAGCCTGCGGTGTTGAACGGTATTTTTCGGCTTCGTGTAACAACATAAAGTGTTGGTCATCAACAATGTTTTCATGCAAGGGTGCCATGTGTGTTGGCGTAATGGAACGCGCAAAACCTTGTCGAGGCAGATGACTGACATCGGGTAAATCCAGTTGCCATTTTGGTTCACCTATGCCTTGCGGTGCCTTGGCATCAAACCAGAAAAAAATCAAATCATTGACTTCAACAACGGGATACAAGGGAATGCAATTGGCGGGATCATTACGAAATTCTTTCGGCCCACTTTGTGGTTTGCCATTGTCATATTGATATTTGTGGTAGCCACACTGGATGTTGCCATCCACCACCCTGCCCAGACCACCACTAAACAAGCCATCCATGTGCGGACAGCGATTGGAATGAATCACGGCTTTGCCTGCCTTGTTACGATAGGCGACCAGATCAATGCCATTGAGTTTTTTATGAACGATTTCATCTTTGGCCAAATCGCGGGACGGCACAAACAGATACCAGCCATCGAAATAGCGCGGAAATTTACCGTGGCGTTTCTCATAGTTGGATTTGGGCAGAAAGTGCTGCGAATCCTTGAAAAAGTTATGAATAAACAAACGACCAATAAACTGGGCCATAAATGCCTTGTTTTCTACGTTTCTGATTCTCATTGTGTTCTCTCCTTTCAGGTGCTTCGGTAATACTGACCAAAATGTACATAATTTAAAAAATGTACAAATCGTCCGTTTGAATGAGGAGGCTCATAGGGTTGCGGGCACTCAGTGCTACCTCTGTACCTTGCTTGTTTTATCACCTACCTGTCCATATATTGCTGTGCATCAAACAGGGTACCACTTATATGACACACCACTCCCCCCATCAGGAACATAGCTGCTGTAGCACTCACAACACTGACACTCAAACCACTCAGGCAATCGACCCTGTATGCGGCATGAAGGTTAATCCTGAAACCGCCAAAGGCGGCAAGAGCACTTTTGAAGGCAAGGATTATTTTTTCTGCAATCCCGGGTGTAAAACCCGATTTGATGCAGACCCGCACGCTTATGTCCATAAGCAAAGTGAAGCGCCCAAAATTGATACCGGGGATAAACGTATCCATACCTGTCCAATGGATCCTGAGGTTAGGCAAGTGGGTCCGGGTACTTGCCCGAAGTGTGGTATGGCGCTTGAACCCGAAGAAATTTCTTTGGAGGAAGGCGAAAACGCCGAACTCACCGATTTCAACAAGCGTTTCAAAGTAAGCGCATTTCTCTCCGTGCCGCTTCTGCTATTTGCAATGTCAGACATGATTCCGGGGCAACCTGTACAAATGCACTTCCCGCATTGGCTCTATGCGGGAATCCAGCTTGTGCTTGCCACACCTGTGGTGCTTTGGGCTGGCTATCCCTTCTTCCAGCGCGGTTGGTATTCCATCAAAACCCGAAACCTCAACATGTTCACACTGATTGCAACAGGAACCGGCATGGCCTACGCATTCAGTGTGGTCGCCACTTTCTTTCCCTCGATCTTTCCACACACCATGCTTGTGCATGGTGGACAAGTGCCGCTCTACTATGAAGCCGCAGCCGTTATTACCGCACTCGTGCTTTTGGGTCAGGTACTTGAGCTGCGTGCAAGAAGCCAAACTGGCAATGCGATTCGTGCGCTACTGGGGCTTGCCGCCAAAACTGCAAGACGCATCAACGCCGATGGCACAGAAGAAGATATTTCGATTGATAGCATTCGCCTCGCTGATTTATTGCGCGTTCGCCCGGGCGAAAAAATCCCAAGCGATGGCGAAATCACGGAAGGAAGATCAGTCATTGATGAATCAATGATTTCGGGTGAGCCCATTCCTGTTGAAAAACAAACGGGTGACAACGTGACAGGCGCTACCGTCAATACTACAGGAGCTTTTGTGATGAAGGTCACCAAGGTGGGCAAAGACACGCTGCTTTCACAAATTATTCACATGGTGTCACAAGCGCAAAGAAGTCGCGCACCGATTCAAAAACTGGCGGATACCGTGTCGTCCTACTTTGTACCGCTGGTCATAGGTGTTGCTGTGGTTACGGCATTGGTTTGGTATTTTTTCGGGCCTGAACCCAAACTTACTTACGCACTCATCAACGCAGTTGCGGTGTTAATTATTGCGTGCCCGTGTGCACTTGGTCTTGCAACACCCATGTCCATCATGGTCGGCACAGGCAAAGGTGCTACACACGGTGTGTTGATTAAAAATGCCGAGGCGCTCGAAAGCCTTGAAAAAATCACCACGCTGATGATTGATAAAACCGGAACGCTGACGCTTGGAAAACCCACACTGTCTGAAGTGAAAGTGCTCAGTGGATTTAATGAATCTGAACTGCTTTCGCTTGCCGCCTCGCTTGAGAATTTGAGTGAGCACCCTTTGGCGGAAGCCATTGTTTCCGGTGCAAGAGAACGAGGTGCGCAGATTATGAATGTGGAAGATTTTGTTTTCACCAATGGCATGGGTGTCAGCGGAAAAATTTCAGGCCACACCGTGCGCGTCGGTAACAAACGCCTGATGGAGGAAAATCACATTGATGCCAGCGAACTTTCGCAAATCGCGCAAACGCTTCAAATGCAGGGTCATGGTGCGGTGCTGGTGGCGATTGATGATTTGGCGGCTGGCGTGATTACGGTGAAAGACCCCATCAAAGCCTCCGCAAAACCTGCGATTCAATATTTCCACGAACAAGGTATTGAAGTGGTGATGCTCACAGGCGACAACCAAAATACCGCACAGGTGGTGGCAAAAGAACTTGGCATCGATAGAGTGGAAGCTGATGTACTTCCCCATCAAAAAGGCGAAATTATTCGCAAGTTTCAGCAAAACGGAAAATGTGTAGCGATGGCCGGAGATGGAATCAACGACGCGCCTGCACTTGCACAAGCCGACATTGGTATTGCAATGGGTACAGGCACTGATGTTGCCATTGAAAGTGCGGGAGTGACTTTGGTGCAAGGCGATTTGTCGGGAATTGTACGCGCCCACACACTGAGCAAGGCAACAATGAGTAACATCCGACAGAATCTGTTCTTTGCGTTTGGCTATAACACACTCGGTGTGCCTGTCGCTGCGGGAGTGCTCTATCCCTTCTTTGGCATTTTGTTAAGCCCGATGCTTGCCAGCATCGCGATGAGCCTGAGTTCTGTGTCGGTTATCGCAAATTCACTCAGACTGCGTTCAGTGAATCTCGATAAAAAAACGCCTATTTAAAATAGGCGTTTTCGCTATCAGAGTGATCGGTTAAATCCCTAACAGCAACAATCTCGGGGACACGCTCAATCAGGGTTTTTTCTACGCCCTGTTTTAAAGTCATATCCACCGCAGAGCAACCCTGACAACCGCCACCAAATTTCAATACCGCAACGGTATCGTTTTCCAGCAATTCCAGCAGTGAAACATGCCCACCATGCGAAGCCAGTGAGGGGTTAATTTCTGAAAAAAGCACATGGTTTACGCGCTCTTCCACACTCGCATTGTCACCCAGTTGAGGGACTTTCGATTTCGGTGCCCTGAAAGTGAGTTGCCCGCCCATTCTGTCCGCTGCGTAGTTAATGGTGGCATCTTCCAGATAGGTAATGCTGCTGTGTTCGATGTAGGCTTTAAAATACGTTAATTCGATGATGGCATCTTCTTCAATCACTTCATCGGGCGTGCAATACGCCATGCAACATTCGGCATAGGGTGTGCCTGGCTTTTCGACAAAAATACGCACGCCGATGCCCGCAACTTCCTGCTTGTCGAGCAGACCTTTCAGGTATTCCTGTGCAGAATCGGTGATGTTGATGGTTTTAAGAATGGCTTGTAAATCTACGTCTTTCTCGTTCATGGCTGTGCCTGTTATGTGGAAGCGTGTGCAAAATTTTCATAGGGTACTTGAACAAAAAACAGCTCTGCGAATATCGAGCCATGTGCCCTTCTGTTAAAATTCGCTTTTTACGAACCCAGTTTAACGTAATTTAACTTGAGCAGGAACGAACGTGCTACAAATACCCGCTTCCCCTACCAAAATCTTGTTGCAGAAAATCCTTACAGAGCGTGTGCTTATTCTTGATGGCGCAATGGGCACCATGATTCAACAATACAAGCTGCAAGAAGCTGATTTTCGCGGAAAACGCTTTGCTGATTTCCATACTGATCTGGCGGGTAACAATGATTTGCTTTCGCTCACCCAGCCCGAAATCATTCAGGGCATTCATCGCGCCTACCTTGAAGCGGGTGCAGACATCATCGAAACCAACACCTTCAATTCCAATCGTGTATCACTGGCTGATTACGATATGGCGCATCTGGCGAGAGAATTCAACGTGCAAGCCGCACGCATTGCCAAAGAAGTATGTGATGAATTCACGCAACTTAATCCTGACAAACCGCGTTTTGTCGCGGGCGTATTAGGCCCCACTTCGCGCACCGCTACACTTTCGCCCGATGTGAATGATCCTGGCGCACGCAACATTACCTTTGGCGAACTGGAAGCCTATTACACCGAAGCGCTGGAAGGTTTGCTCGAAGGCGGTGCCGATATTATTTTGATTGAAACCGTATTCGATACGCTCAACGCCAAGGCCGCCATTTATGCCTTCATTAAATACTGCGAGCGGGAACAGCTTGATTTGCCTTTGATGATTTCTGGCACCATTACCGATGCCAGTGGCCGTGTGCTGAGTGGACAAACCACAGAAGCATTCTGGAATTCGGTGGCACATGCCAAACCACTGTCGATTGGTTTGAACTGCGCACTCGGTGCCGCAGAGTTACGCCCTTACGTAGAAACACTTTCCAAAATCGCCAATGTGTATGTGAGTGCACACCCGAATGCAGGCTTGCCCAACGAATTCGGTGAATATGATGAAACACCCGAAGAAATGTGTTCGGTGGTGAATGAATTTATGCACAGTGGACTGGTGAACATTCTTGGCGGTTGTTGTGGTACCAGCCCTGAACATATTCGTTTGTTTGCACAAGCAGCGAAGCAACAAAAACCGCGCAGCATTCCTGACATTGAACCTGCTTGCCGCTTAAGTGGTCTGGAGCCATTTACCATCACACGCAACAGTTTGTTTGTGAATGTGGGTGAAAGAACCAACGTCACAGGTTCAGCCAAATTCAAGCGTTTGATTGTAGAAGAAGATTTCAACACCGCTCTGGAGATTGCACGCGAACAAGTGGAAGCAGGCGCACAAGTCATCGACATCAACATGGACGAAGGCATGCTTGATTCCTTAGCTGCGATGGTGAAATTTTTGAATCTGGTGGCTTCGGAACCCGACATCAGCAAGGTGCCGATTATGGTGGATTCCTCGAAGTGGGAAATCATCGAAGCAGGCTTGCGTTGTATTCAGGGTAAATCGATTGTGAATTCCATCAGCCTGAAAGAAGGTGAAGCGGAATTTATTGCGCGTGCCAAAGATTGCATGGCCTATGGTGCTGCGGTGGTGGTGATGGCCTTTGATGAAACAGGACAAGCCGATACCGAAGCGCGTAAAAAAGAAATCTGCAAACGCTCTTACGATATTCTGGTGAATAAAGTGGGTTTTCCACCACAGGATATTATTTTTGATGCCAATATTTTTGCAGTGGCAACAGGTATCGATGAGCATAACAACTACGCCGTCGATTTCATTAACGCCTGCGCCTACATCAAAAAAGAACTGCCCTACGCGCTCAGCTCCGGTGGTGTGAGTAATGTGTCGTTTTCGTTTCGCGGTAATAATCCCGTGCGCGAAGCCATACATGCAGTGTTTTTATATCACGCCATTCAGGCGGGACTGAGCATGGGCATCGTCAATGCAGGTCAGCTTGAAGTTTACGAACAAATCAATCCACAACTGAAAAAAGCAGTTGAAGATGTGATTCTCAATCGCCCTGCTACCTCTGGCGAAAGCCCGACCGAAATTCTCACCACGCTTGCCGAAACTTTTCGTGGAGATGAAAAAGAAGCGAAAAAAGAAGACGATGAATGGCGCAAGCTGCCTGTAGTCAAACGTCTTGAGCATTCTCTTGTTAAAGGCATTACCACTTATATAGAAGCGGATACCGAAGAAGCTCGACAACAAGCCAAAAAACCGCTTGATGTAATTGAAGGCGCGCTGATGGACGGCATGAATGTGGTGGGCGATTTATTCGGTTCCGGAAAAATGTTTTTACCGCAAGTCGTTAAAAGTGCGCGTGTGATGAAACAGGCAGTGGCCTATTTAATGCCGTTTATTGAGGCTGAAAAATCCGGTCATGTTGAAGCCAAGGGAAAAATTTTGCTCGCCACCGTAAAAGGTGACGTACACGATATTGGTAAAAATATTGTTGGTGTGGTGTTGCAGTGCAATAACTACGAAGTGATTGATTTGGGCGTGATGGTGCCATGCGAAAAAATTCTTGCAGAAGCCAAAGCGCATCAAGTTGATATTATCGGGTTAAGCGGTTTAATCACCCCATCGCTTGATGAAATGGTGCATGTTGCCAAAGAAATGCAACGGCTGGATTTTCAATTACCCCTTTTGATTGGTGGCGCTACCACTTCCAAGGCACACACTGCGGTAAAAATTGAACCTGCTTACCATAACGATGCTGTTATCTATGTGGCCGATGCGTCGCGCAGTGTCGGCGTAGCGAGCAAATTGTTAAGCGACACCGCCAAAGCTGAATTTATTGCAGAAACCAAAAGCGAATATGAAAAAGTGCGAGAACGAAATGCCAATAGAAAACCAAAAGGAAAAATACTCTCGCTTGAAAAAATTCGCCAGTTAAAAGCACCGATTGATTGGCTTAATTCACCTCGCTATAAGCCTGCATTTATCGGCACCAAAGTTTTCGATGATTATGATTTGAATGCCCTGCTCGCTTATATCGACTGGACACCGTTTTTTATTTCGTGGAGTTTGGCGGGGAAATATCCAAAAATTCTTGAAGATGAAGTGGTAGGCGAAGCAGCACGGAATTTATTTAATGATGCGCAAACCATGCTCAAGCACATGATTGAAAACAAAATTTTAAAAGCACGCGCAGTGATTGCCTTCTGGCCTGCCAATGCAACGGGTGATGATGTCGTAATTTACGAAGATGAAAACAAAGAAAAGCCATTGGATACCTTTCATTTTTTACGTCAGCAAACCGAGCATGTCAGTGGAAAACCAAACTATGCGTTGTCTGATTTTATTGCGCCCGAAGGTGAAGATTATTTGGGCGCTTTTGTGGTAACAACAGGCATCGGCGCTGAAGAATATGCGCAAACCTTCAAACAAAAAAATGACGACTACAGTGCGATTATGGTCAAGGCATTGGCCGATCGTTTGGCAGAAGCTTTTGCAGAACATATGCACCAGCGAGTGCGTAAGGAATTCTGGGGCTATGCCAGCCATGAAACGCTCGATAACGAAGCACTGATTAAAGAAAAATATCAGGGCATACGCCCTGCTGCGGGTTATCCTGCCTGCCCCGATCACACCGAAAAAGGCACACTGTTTCGCTTGCTCGATGCTGAAAAACGCATTGGTGTGAGCATTACCGAACATTTCGCCATGTGGCCTGCGGCTTCGGTGAGTGGTTTGTATTTTTCACATGCCGATTCCACCTACTTTGGCGTGGGTAAAATCAATCAGGATCAGCTTGAAGATTACGCCAAACGCAAAGGCATGAGTATGGAACAGGCTGAACGCTGGCTTGCACCGAATTTGGCTTATTAGGCTTATTTTTATTGTTTTTTTTGAAATAACTTATCAACTCAATATGCTTTGCTTATAAGGCTTGAGTTCATATAATCCGCTGCCTGCAAGGCTTGGGAGCCACTTTTATGTATCAATACAACGAATTCGACCAGCAAATTATTAACGAGCGAGTAGCGCAATTTCGTGGTCAAACCGAGCGTTATCTGGCTGGCGAAATCACTGATGCGCAATTTTTGCCTATCCGCCTGCAAAATGGACTTTATGTTCAACGCCATGCACCGATGCTCAGAATTGCCGTGCCCTATGGCACTTTGAGCAGCAAAAAACTGCGCAAACTTGCACACATTACGCGCGAATATGACAAGGGTTATGCCCATGTCAGTACACGGCAAAACATTCAACTGAACTGGCCAGCACTGCCACAAGTGCCTGACATTCTTCAGGAACTGGCTTCCGTACAAATGCACGCCGTGCAAACTTCGGGCAACTGTATTCGTAACACCACCAGCGATGAGCTGGCGGGAGTTACGCCACAGGAACTGGAAGACCCACGCCCCTACTGCGAAATCATTCGCCAGTGGTCTACCTTCCACGCTGAATTTCATTTTCTGCCCAGAAAATTCAAGATTGCGGTTTCCGCTGCCAAGGAACACGATCGTGCTGCGGTGAGAATTCATGACATTGGCGTGTATTTAATCGAAAAAGACGGTAAACGCGGTTTTGAAATCTATGCGGGTGGTGGTCTTGGGCGAACGCCTGTTATTGCGCCGATGATTCACGAATTTATCGAACCCGAAGATTTGCTTTCCTATCTCGAATCCATTGTGCGCGTGTATAACAAACTTGGCCGCAGGGATAATAAATTCAAGGCACGTATCAAGATTCTGGTGCGTGCAATGGGTGTTGAAGCCTTCAAAGAACTGGTGGAACAGGATTGGGCACTCAATCGTGAACAACTCAAACTTCCCAAACAGGAATTTGAGCGCGTTGCAGAATATTTTACTGGCCCTGCTTACGCGGATTTACCCAACAATCCCACAGAACTTGATGAAGCACTGCAAAACAACAGCGCTTTCAAACGCTGGCACCGACAAAATGTTAAACAGCATAAAATGTCTGGCTATGCCGCTGTTGTGCTGAGCCTGAAAAAAACGGGCATTGCACCAGGTGATGTCAGTGATGCCGAACTGGAAGCCTTGGCAGACTTGGCCGATGATTACAGTTTTGGTGAAATCAGAACCACACATGAACAAAACATGGTGCTGCCTTATGTCGAACAGAGAAAATTGTTTGAGCTATGGCAAAAAATAGATGCGCTCGGTTTTGCAAACCCGAACATCGGGTTGCTCAATGACATTATCTGCTGCCCGGGTGGAGATTATTGTTCTCTGGCTAATGCCAAATCCATTCCCATTGCCGAACAAATCCAGCGCCGTTTTGATGATCTGGATTATTTGTTTGATTTAGGCCCACTCGATTTGAATATCTCAGGCTGTATGAATGCCTGTGGTCATCACCATGTTGGTCATATTGGTATTCTCGGAGTCGATAAAAAAGGTGAGGAATTTTATCAGGTATCACTGGGTGGAAATTCCACCGCAGATACCAGCATCGGCAATATCATTGGCCCTTCTTTCAAGGAAAGTGAAGTTGCCGATGTGATTGAACAAATCATCGAAGTGTTCGTGGCCTCACGCATTGAAGGTGAGACTTTCCTGCATACTTATCGCCGCGTAGGTATCGAGCCATTCAAGGAGGCGGTGTATGCCAACGCTCATAAAAAATAAACAGATTCATGCACTGGACACTATAGAGCGCATTTCCCTGAAAACATTTTCCGAAGCGCATGAAGCCTTGTTAAACGAAGGACACATCGCACTGTTAATTGAAAGCGATCAAAGTGTTGATCACTTGCCTGCTCACTTTGAAAAAGCAGCCTATATTGCGGTGGATTTTCCCATCTTTACCGATGGTCGTGGCTACAGCGTTGCGCGTGATTTGAGGCTTGTTAAACATTATCACGGTGAGATTCGTGCCGTCGGCGATGTGTTGCCCGATCAATTACATTCCATGCTGCGTTGTGGTTTTGATGCGTTTGAACTCGCCGATGGAAAAGATGCACAAAAAGCACTCACCGCTTTTGATGTGTTCAGCCAAAAATATCAGGCCGATGTGCTTGAACCGAAGCCTGTTTATTTAAGATAAGCTGCACATGTTGTTCCAATCGTTAGGCACTAACTTTCCTTCGTCATAAACCATTAAAGCCAAAACGGTTCAATATCACCACATACAACACGCAATCCAACAGGGGTTGTAATTGCCATAGACAGGGTAACGCACAACTCGCCTTCAGTAATTGAAAGATAAGGTTTGCTGATGTGTATATGCCCAGGTTCCTCTACTGCCTTGCGGTAATAAATACGCCGCGCCCAGATGGCATTACTGCCGTCATGTAGTGGAGAGAAGCGCATATCTTCATGGACAGATGTGCTTGGCGGTAAGTAATTTCTGCCCTCTTGCTTGCCTTGATTATCCAGAATGTAAGCACGTTTTACATGAGACAAATCAAGAAAATCCTGCAAGCTGCTTTCTACTTCCTGTTCCGTTTTAATTTTCTTGCAGGCTTCCAGAAACGCATTGGTATAACTACGTTTTTGTAACTTCCATGAAAGCTGCTCGCTTTCACTTTGTTTTCGCATTTTTTCAAACAGCGATGTAATTTCAGGATTATTCTTTTTAACCAATATCAGGAGTTCCCTTTCCGGTTTGGCAAAAAAATAACCCTGAACAAAATCAATATCTGCTTCCAGGGCAATCATCGCTTGCGCTTCTGTTTCTACACCCTCGATTAACGCAAGACTACCTGCCTGATGAATCAAACTGACAAAACCGGGAAGCACCCGCTTCATGGCAGAGTCACTCTGGGCTTGTTCTATCACTGCTCTATCGAGTTTGATGATATGTGGCTTAAGCCGCCAGATGCGATCAAAATTGGATTGGCCAACGCCAAAATCATCAATCGCTATGAGACAACCCAGCTCACGATAATACTGAATTGACTCATCGAGTAATTGTTCATTGGCAATTTGATTCTCCAGCACTTCAACCACAATGCGCTTGGGTGATAAATGATTTTGCTCAAGCATTTCACTGAAAAAACTGCCAAATTGCTTGCCGTCCTTCATCACGGCTGGATTGATATTCAGGAATAACCACGCATCCTGATTCCCTTGCTGAACAAAATTTTTGACATGCACCGCACGACAAAGACGATCCATAAAGACAGTATTGGCCTGAGTTTTGGAACTTGAAAACAGGGTCAACGGGCTGATGGCCTGCCCCCCTTTTGATATTGGCCTCGCTAAAGCTTCATAGCCAACAATTCGTTGATGGGCAAAGCTGTAGACTGGCTGGAAACAACTGCCAATCGATACCACGTCGCACACACCCATAAACTGCTTTTCTTCCTTTTTTATAAATCCCTCTAAAAAATTCAGCGTCAATGCCGGCTGAGTATCCATCAAGGGAATTAACTGCATATTTATTGCCTCTCTTGGAAATAACCAGATAAAGCAATTTTTAAGCCAGCTTTTATTTCATCAGGAAAGTGAGCGCTTATAGTTCGCACCAACAAAAAATGAATCGATTTGGTGCGAGCCCTACGCTATTGGCACCAAAAACGGGAAGCTACACAACAGGTTTATGCAGGCGTTTAAGCAGCGTATTCATGGCACGATCAAGACTTGCGGCTAACGCAATGCCCAGACGGTCACCTAATGTTTCCTTTTCCTTGTAGGAAATTTCAAATACTTCTACCTCGTCATCGCACTTTTTACACAGATACTCATCACTGGTGATTAACTCATCGACCATGTTGAGTTCAATGGCTTGTGAGCCGTGCCAGTATTCACCCGTTGCAATTTTTTCAATATCCAGTTGCGGACGATATTTGCTCACGAAATTTTTGAACATGGTGTGCACACTATGCAATTCTTCAAGCGTTTTTTCGCGAGCTTCAGGGGTAATTTCGCCAAGCATGGAAATGGTATGTTTGTATTCACCCGCAGTGAGCACTTCAACATCGATATTGTTTTTCTTCAGTAATTTATTGAAGTTGGTAATCTCGACTAACACACCTACACTACCGACAATGGCAAAAGGTGCTGCGAGTAATTTGTCGGCAATACAGGCCATTAAATAGCCACCACTCGCTGCTACCTTGTCGACAGAAATGGTCAAATGCAAACCTGCTTTTTTAATGCGCTCCAATTGTGCAGCCGCCAGGCCATAGGTATGTACCATGCCGCCCGGGCTTTCAACTCTTAATAACACTTCATCACCTTTATCGGCGACACTGAGCAAGGCAGTCACTTCCCTGCGCAGGTTTTCTACCTGATTGCCTTCCTTATCACCGTCGAAATCAATCACAAACAAACGCGGTGTATGGGCTTGAGCATCTCCTTTTGCCTGTTTTTTTTCGGCTTTCTTTTTTTGCTTGTCCAGTTTTTTGTGTTCTTTGTGCTTTTGTTTTAATTCGTCTTCAGTGAGCAAAACTTCCAGCATTTGCTCCTGCATCTCCTTTAATTCTTTATTGAGATGTTTGGTTTTGATATTGCCTTGTCTGTCCTGTTTGCTTCTTTGTGCGCCGGAAAAAATGGCACCAAGAATGAGCAACACCACACCCAGAATGGTTACAGCTTTAGCAAAAAACAGGCCATAGTCAGCCAAAAATTCCAGCACAAAAGTTCTCCAAAAAAAGTGAAAAGATATTATCGAATCGCGTTAAAGGCATTCTGGTTTTCCGGTTTGGTCACCAGCCCTGCCCGATTCAAACGAATAGAAAACAAGGCACCATCTGCCATTGGTAAAGCACCTGTGGTGCCGATTTTCGATTTCAACAAGGGAAGCGAACCATTCATCGCCAATTCGTTAAGAATGCGATCAGCAATGCCGCCCTTCACTTCTATCGAGCTGTTAGGCAAGCGCTCGGCATCTCTCAATAACAAATAACTCGAAGTGATTTTGTTTACCTGATAATAGGGCTTCAAACCCTGACTCTCAAAAAAATGATTCCAGCTTAAAATATTGGCTTCAACCTGCCACATATCCCCTTTTAGCTCGAAAACGTGCTTGTTACCCTGAGTCTGTGCAAGCTCCACCTTGAAATGTTTGGTTCCAATCTGCTTGAAACTCACCGTAGCCACCGAATCGGTTTTGGAACTGCTGGCGTAGGAATTGAAACTTAAAATAATCACACTGCACAACAGCGATACGGTTAATGCGCCCAGACCTATACTTCCGATTAACCAACCTTTAAACCATTCAAAACGTACCAGCAAAACAAAACCGATGAGTACGTTAATCACCGCAATACTGAGCAGACTGATTGTAATAATATTGAATTCCATAATGTTCCCGTATTTTTTATTGTTATGCGTAACCCAGTTCGGCAAGGCTTTCTTCAGCAATATCCAGAGCACCATCACCCAGTGGTTTCTTATCCTCAATACTTTCAAGGTAATAATCAATACTGACCAATACATCTGCCAGCGTATGCAAACGTGCCACATCTTTCTCGCCGTCATCACCGAGCAATTTGTCAGAAATAAAACGCGCGCTTTGTTCAAGCTGTCTGGCAGCTCTTTCAATATTCAGGAAAAATACGCCGCCCCATGCGGAGTGCAAATTTTCAACCGTATTTTCAAGGTAGGTCAGGTTAAAATTATTTTCTGCGAAACTGCCTAAAGCATGTTGCACACTGGCAATAATTTTTCTTGTTTCAACTACCACACTGAAAACCACCCGATCCAGTTCGAGCGCCTGCTCAGGGCTTTCTTCCGAGGTATTGGCTTTTAGCGGTGTATTATTTTGTTCAAGCCGCGCAATGGAGCGTTCAATAAAAACCAGTGAATCTGCCAGTTCGCGTATATGTGTTTCAAAATCACTTGAACTGACCAGCGTTTCAATTTGCTTGTTGAGCTGCTCACTCGCCAGCGTCAAACCCAGCATCACCAGCGTGTAAGAAACTTTTTTCAAATCCGTGCCCAGGCCTGTTAGTCCATTGGCATCACCAGACCTTGCAATCACATCCAGCTTGTCTTTCAACAACGCGATTTCTTCACGCAGTGCGCCAGATACCGAACGAATCACCGAAGCGCTTGGGCCGGTCATCAATTCCCTTTCCTGCTGAATCAGTGCTTCATTGAGATTAAAACTTTTGAGATTGAATTCTGCCTGTACCGATTGAATCAGGTCGGTATTGGGTTCGGCCAGTGCAACCAGATAAAGACAATCTTTAATCAGGGTGATAACAGCCGCTTCATCACTGTCACCCGCGACTGGATTCAATAAATGCTTTACTTGCCTGTCAATGCGTCCAAGCATCAACTTGCGTGCTTGCGTAAGTTTCAGATTGCCTGAAATCAGTGCATCAATCGCAGCATTACAAATACGCAACAAAGGCAAGCCATGTGCATCCTGATACAAGCCGTTTAGCCTTTGCAGCGCTCTGGCCATCATGCGGTAGTTCGACTTCAGATTTTCATCTTTGAAGGAACCGAGCAAGCCCACCTGATACATGTGGCGCAAACGTCGTGTACTGCTGTCTACAGTATTCAGGGGTTTAACCTGACTGACATCGAAACCCTTGAGATCGAGTTCAAAAAAATGGCTTTCGGTTAACGGCTTTTCCTTACACAGCACACGCAGCTCGTTAATGCTGGCAAACAATAATTCAGGCAAACCCGATTGGGTCAGCTCAACATATTCCAGATAACGCACCAGCAGCACAATCGAGCTGCTGATTTTACTCAGGGTGTTATCACGCTCTTCGTTAGCTTGCTCAAGGCTTAGTTGTGTGGCTTGCGCCATCGCTTCAACCAGCAGTGACGCACCAGATAACATAATGACCTGAAACACACCCTTTAATTGTTCAAAATGTTCAATACATTGCGTGAGCTTGGAGGTATCACTGCGGTTATCATCAAAGGCTTCGAACAGTGCTTCAATCTCTGCCAAAGTCGCATCAATTTCTGACTTGATGATATTGAGTGGCAGGATATTTTTTTCGATGGCGGTCTGATTTTCGACGAACATACTCATCTCAATGTATCGGAAAGCGGGTTAAAAATTGTCCGTAGATTACAGCATTTTCGAAGTAATTCAGCAATTTATTCTGTATTCCTCATGCTCGCGTGAGCATGGTGTAGCCGTTTTCAGACTCAGGATTTCCAGACAACTTCGGCTTGTTTGGCCATGTGCTGCAACATGCTTTCATGGGCGGCCAGTTCATCATCACTGGCCATGAACACCTTCAGTACAACGCCCGAACGCTCGATTTTTTTCGCCACATATTCCTGCTTGCCGTAGGAAGAACCGCCCTCTTGTCCGTCCCACGACAAATCCCTTTGTCCTCCTGTCATCAACAGAAAAACATCAGCCAACAATTCCGCATCGAGCAATGCGCCATGCAATTCCCTGCCAGAGTTATCCACCTCATAGCGTTTACACAGTGCATCCAGACTATGTTTGGAACCTGGATGTAATTGTTTGGCCAAGGCCAGCGTATCGACAACTTCGCACAAGTCTTCCATGCGTGCCTGCCTGCCTTCCAGCAATGACAACTCATAATCCAGAAAGCCCACATCAAACGGCGCATTATGGATAATCAGCTCGGCATCTTTCACATAATCGATAAAGCCCTGTGCAATGTCTGCAAACAGCGGCTTGTCACTCAGGAAGTCCGTTGTCAGGCCATGAACTTCAAGCGCACCCGCTTCACTGTCGCGTTCAGGATTGATATAGACATGAAAATTCCTGCCTGTGAGCTTGCGGTTAATCAACTCTACGCAGCCAATTTCAATAATGCGATTGCCGTCCTCAGTGCGTAAGCCTGTCGTTTCAGTATCGAGTACCACCTGTCTCATGCCTGTTGCTCCAGTAATTCATCAATCGCTTTGTTGGCCAGCGCATCTGCCCTTTCGTTTTCAGGGTGACCAGCATGGCCTTTTACCCATAACCATGTCACCGTATGTTTTTTATTAAGCAAATCCAGCACTTGCCAGTATTCCTTGTTTTTCACGGGTTGTTTCTGCGAATTTTTCCATGCCTTCTGTTTCCAGCCATCTATCCACTCGGTAATACCTTTGCGCACATACTCTGAATCGGTGGTGAGCTTCACTTCACACGGTTCTTTCAAACAGGAAAGCGCTTCAATCGCTGCCTGGAGTTCCATCTGATTGTTGGTGGTGTGAGGTGCAGCACCATAAATTTCTTTTTCCGTGCCCTTAAAGCGTAAAACAGCACCCCAGCCGCCAGGGCCAGGATTACCTCGACAGGCACCGTCGGTAAAAATCTCGATTTGTTTCATGAACACTGCAACTTATTGTTGATCATTAAAGGGAATGACTTTGCCACTCACTGCAACGGGTATGACTTTGGGGCGTAGTGCTTTTCTGCGTAAACGGACTGGCGTAATGCAGGAAACCCGCTTATTGGCCAACAGCACATAGAAAGCACCGCGTTGAGCAAACCAGGCACTGCCAAACTGCTCCAGCCATTTGCCTGAATCGCGATGTACCAACGATGCCACAGGCGGCATGTAAAACGCACTTTCTACCCCTTCCACATCAAAACCCAGAATATCGAGCCATTCCGCCAAACGATAAGGGCTGATGAAACGCGCACTCCAGGGTGCACGTACAGAACGAAACAGCAGGTTGCGCCACAAGCCCCACAGACTCCAGGGATTAAAACCGATAATCAGCAATTTACCACTAGGCAAGACAACCCGTGTCGCTTCGCGCAACACCTGAAACGGGTCTTGTTCCAGATCAAGGCTGTGATGCAGCACCACCAAATCCGATGAATCCGATTTAAAAGGCAAATTGTGAATGTTGCTGCGCAGTTGGCTTTGTCTGTTTTCAAGAAAAACCTTGTGCCTGATGGGGCTGTTTTCAATGACGGGATTTAATTTTTCAAAACCTGAATAGAGCACATGATACCCAAATAATTGGGGTAACACTTTTTCCAGCATTGCACTTTGTTTGTCTAACAAGGCATTACCCAATTCCGTATCAAACCAGCTTGCCAATGCCTGCTTAATCCCATCTGGCTGAGGCCGTCCAAATGATTTTACCAAACGAGGAAGTGCCATCGGATTAACCCATCTATCACTTGTATTGTTATTCGTATTTGCACGTGAATATAATAAAGCCTCACACCTACTTGTCCAATCAGATTTAGGCAGTTGCTTGATTTTTTCCAACCCGCGCATTTTTTTAAATTATTTTTTACTTTCGCTGCTCTGTTTTTCCCTAAGCGCTTGTGCTTCCAATCAGGCAAAACTTGAAGGCGAAACAAAAATTTCTGACCCACAGGCGCTCAGTAAAGCCCAGCAAGACGAAGCACTGTGTACTGCACAAAATCCTGAATGGCTCGGCAGTTTAAACAGCGTTTGGGACGAGTTGCGAAAAGATTTTCGTTTCAGTGAAGGCGTGGATAATTCGCGCGTGCGCCAACATCTCGCCATTTATGATCGACGGCAAAGGTATTTCAATATCATTGGTGAGCGTGGCGAACTGTATCTCTATTACATCAAGGAAGAAGTCAAAAAGCGCGACATGCCTTCAGAGATTGCCTTATTACCTGTGATAGAAAGCAGCCTCGACCCCTTCGCCTATTCGCATGGTCGTGCGGCTGGTATGTGGCAATTTATTCCGAGCACTGGAAGAATTTTTAAATTGGAAGACAACTGGTGGTACGAAGGCCGTCGTGATGTGGTCGCTTCAACGCAAGCCGCACTGAATTTTCTTGAAAGATTACACAAGCAGTTCGATGGTGACTGGTTGCTGGCATTGGCAGCATATAATTCAGGCCCGGGCACGGTAAAACGCGCCATGCAAAACAATGAAGCGATGGGGAAACCAACCGATTTCTGGTCACTCAGCTTACCGAAGGAAACTTCCGATTATGTGCCCAAGCTGATTGCGCTCTCACAACTGGTGATGAAGCCTGAAAAATACAGCATAGAACTCAGGTACATTCCCAACGCACCGTATTTTGATGAAGTCGATGCGCATGGCCAAATCGATTTATCGCAAGCTGCAAATCTCGCTGATGTCGATACCGAAATGATGTACCTGCTCAACCCCGGCTTTAATCGCTGGGCAAGCGACCCTGACAAAAATCGCCATTTACTGGTGCCTTGGGAAAACCGTTTTGTGTTTGAACATAATCTTGAACAACTTCCCAAACAGGACCGTTTGGCATGGAAACGCTACACCGTTAAAAGTGGCGACACGCTGAGCAACATTGCCGACAGAAATAAAATCAATACCGACTTTTTAAAATCGGTAAACAATTTGAGTAACAATAACATTCGCATTGGCGATACGCTGATGATTCCCAAACCACTCAACAATTCATCAAGCTATTCGCTTTCGCAGGAACAACGCAAGCAGGCACTGAGTCACAGGGAACGCAGTGGCCGCGAACGCATCAGCTACACGGTGCAGGCCAATGACAGCTTCTGGAGTATTGGAAAAAAACATAATGTGGGTGTGCGCGAACTTGCAGCGTGGAATGGTATGGCACCTGGCGATACGCTCAAGCAAGGTGAAAAACTTAACATCTGGGTATTACAGGAAAGCAGCCAGCAGCGCAGTGTTTATCGAAAAGTTTACTACACCGTAAAAAGCGGAGATTCCCTTTCACGCATTGCCAGCCGTTTTAATGTGAACGTCAACGATATTCGCCAGTGGAATAATCTCCAGAGCGAACGCTATCTGAAACCCGGACAACAACTGGTGTTGAATGTGAATGTAGCCAAGTAGTTTTTAGTACTGGAAATACTTGAGCACAAAATTTTTAATGTCCGCTTCGTCAATCACCTGCTGTTCCATACTATCGCGGTCACGCACTGTTACAGGCGCACCCTCTTTTTCAATGGAATCAAAATCCACCGTAATGCAAATAGGTGTGCCTATTTCATCATGGCGACGATACCCCTTGCCCACGTTGCCTGTATCTTCATAAAGAATTCTTCCCAAGCCGAGTTTTTGTAAACTGTTTTTAATGGCCTTGGCTTTTTCAACAATGTCAGGGTGATTTTTTTTGAGCGGAATAACAGCGACTTTAATCGGTGCCAAGTGCGGTTTGAGTCTGAGCACGGTTCTAACAGAACCATTGTCCAGTTGCTCTTCATCATAGGCTTCGGTGAGAACTGCCAGAACACCCCGATCCAGACCTGCGGACGGTTCAATACAAAAAGGCACAAACCATTGGTTGGTTTCCAAATCCATCACGGCCAGTTTGGCATTGGACTCGGTATTTTCTTTTACCTTCGCCTGCAAATTAAATTCGCTTTGCGCTTTGGTATGAGAACCCAAATCATAATCCGTCCTATTCGCTACACCTTCCAGTTCTTCCAACCCGTGCGGGAATTTGTACATGATGTCGGTCGTGGCTTTGGAATAATGTGCCAGATCATCCCCTGTGACATACTCAAATTCGATATTTTCCCTGCTTAACCCTTGAGCCAGCCACCATTGCGTGCGCGCTTCCACCCATTGCTTGTGCCAGGCTTCGTCTTCACCAGGTTTAACAAAAAATTCCAGTTCCATTTGTTCGAATTCACGTACACGGAAAATAAAATTTCTGGGCGTAATTTCGTTACGATACGATTTGCCGATTTGTGCAATACCAAAAGGCAGTTTGCGTGAAGTGGAATCCAGTACATTTTTAAAATTGGTGAAAATCCCTTGCGCTGTTTCAGGTCGCATCACTGCGTAATTATCTTCACCCGACAATGGCCCGACTTGTGTTTTAAACATCAGATTAAAATCACGTGCCTCAGTAATGTTGTTTGAACCACATTTATCACATTTGGTTTTATCGACCATGTGATCAGCACGCATACGGTTTTTACATTCACGACAATCCACCAGCGGATCTGAAAAAGTATCCTGATGGCCACTGTATTTATAGATAGTTTTGTTTCCCAGAATGGCTGAATCAAGACCTTCGACATCATCTCGCTCATACACCATGGCTCGCCACCAGGCGTTTTTAAGGTTGTTCTTGAGTTCGACCCCCAAAGGGCCGTAGTCATAAACGCCTTGCAAGCCACCGTAAATATCACTGCTTTGGAAAATAAAACCGCGTCTTTTACATAAAGACACTAATTGATCCATTGTTGTTGCGACCATTTTTTAAACCTTTGAATTGTCATTCCCGTGAAAATCGGGAACCGCATTTTAATGGCAAAGCCCAGCAATAGCGAGCTAGGCAGGAATTTCCCTGAACTGCGCTTTCATGGAACGAAGCGTATTCCACTGTCCAGGATAACCTAGAGACACTTCATAAAAATCAACCTCATCAATCTTTTGCACATCGGGCATATGCAAGTGTCCGGTAATCACAGCATGTGCATTAAAACGCCGATGCCAATCCTCGGTTGCACGAGTGCCACACCAAATCGAAAAGCGTGGTATGCGATACAGCCTGATACAACATTCTTTCATGGGAAAGTGATTGATGAGTACGACTTTCTTGCTGCTTTTTTCAATTTCTTTTAAGCGCTCAAGGCTATAGTGCACTCGTTGCTCACACCATTGTGTCACCGAATTGAATGGCTGTTTATGAATCAAAACTTCATCGGTGCATAGCAGGTTACTTTCCATTGCCCAGTTCACCGCTTCTTCAAGGGGGACATGCGCAGCGCGAAAAGAATAGTCATATAAAATAAACAGCGGTACGAAAATACAATCCTGACTTTCAAAATATCTGTCTTCAGGACAATGCACTCCGGTTTGCCTACAGATTTCAACCAGACGTTGGTACTTGTCGGGCGATCCGGAATACTTTTCCTGCTCACTCGGACGAATCCATAGCTCATGGTTGCCCGGTGTCCAGATCACTTCCTGATAATGCTGCTTGAATATGGAAAGAATCAAATGTAGCTGTGCTTCTGTCTCGCAAATGTCACCTGCAAGAATCAGCACATCTTGTTTATGAGAAGCAGGAACTTCAAACGCATCGAGAAAGGCTTCGAAATTGGATTTCTGGTCAAGATGCAAATCACTGCATGCGTATATTGTCATGCAGCCAATCTAGTGTGAAAGAAAGCTCAAGGCAAGCTGGGCTTACCCGTGATGCAAAAACTTCACCGTACTTTAAATCAATGTACAGCGCGTTTCTTTTTAATTTTCTGAGGGCAACTATCCAAGGCTTGCGCCAAAGCCATTGCTTCGCGCGCTTGTTCGCGGCTGTCAAATGGCCCTACTTCCCCCAACTCTTCGGTTAAAAAATACCACGCGCCTAACTCACTGCAATGTGAGTCTGGTCGATAAAAAGTACGTGAAGAAAGTTGGGCTGTTCTACGCTCGGAAGCGCCGTGAGAGGAAATACCTTGAGTTAATGATTGCTGTTTCATATGGTCACTCCGGTTTCTTTCATATAAAAATTTAAAAATCTTTCATACAAAAGCATTGAGAAGCTAATAAAACTGCTTGTTCAAGCTACAACCCGAATGTATAGCGAAATTATCAAAGCAACAAGCAAAATATAGACACTGTGACTAATGGTTATATTTGTCAGATTGCAGGCATAAAAAAAGCTGCGTGCCCCGCCACTACAATGGGAACACGCAGCCTTTTAAATAGTGAAATAATTAAAGCGCTTAATTATTTAATTGGCCTCTGGGTTTGCAGCCGCTCATATTGAAAATTTTGTCGGCATTGGCAGCAACATCATCGGCTGTCGCTTTTTGTCCAAGCATCACACCGTCATTTTCCATAATCTGCGCGGCATGAAATTTACCACCCGCTGCCTGCATGATGTAACCATTGGGTGCATTGTCTGAACACAAATACACTACACCTGCGGTAATCAGTTCAGGCCCCAGATTTTCTGCCATTGCACCTGGAATCAAATCAGCCGTCATGCGCGTAGCAGCCACAGGTGCCATGGCGTTGGTACGAATATTCTTTTTCGCACCTTCGATTTTCAGGGTATTCATAAAACCCACCAGCGCCATTTTTGCAGCGCCATAGTTGGTTTGCCCGAAATTACCAAACAAGCCTGAGGGAGAAGTGGTCATCACAATGCGGCCATATTCCTGTTCATCCATAACCGGCCACACTTCCTTGGTGACATACACAGCGCCATTCACATGCACATCCATCACCAACTGGAAATCTTCCATGGTCATTTTCTTGAAACTTTTATCACGCAAAATACCCGCATTATTGATGAGAATATCGATACGCCCCCACGCATTCATGGCATCGTCAACCATACTTCTGGCGCCTGCACGATCTGAAACCGACGCACCATTGGCAATCGCCTCACCACCAGCCGCCTTGATTTCTGCCACCACCGCTTTCGCTGCTTCACTGGAACCGCCTGTGCCGTCCATAGAACCACCCAAATCATTGACCAATACTTTCGCGCCGCGTTTGGCGAGTTCCAGTGCATGTGAACGCCCCAAACCGTTACCCGCACCTGTGACAATCGCCACTTTTCCTTCAAAACTGATAGACATAAAACCTCCAGAAATTTAACAAATAGATAAATGGAATATCAAATACGCGGCGCAAGAGTACACCAAAGCCTCAAATCTGCACACCGTGATGACGCCCCTTTTAATTGGCGCTTTTCAGCAGTTTGTCTATGGTGCGTTCCAGATGATTCAGGGTGTTGCAGGTTTCAACGATTCTGCAATAGGGTTGATAGTGATTCATCACCGAATCCCCTGTTGACCATTTGTTTTTATTTTCGGGGTTTAACCAGATGATTTGTTTGGCGCGCTCGGAAATCTGTTTGAACACATGGCTTTGATGTTCGCGATAATTGTTGCGTGCATCGCCCAGAATAATCACGGTAGTACGGTGATCAATATCGTCATAGGCCAGCCTTTTGAAATCAAGCCACGATTCACCGTAATCCGAAGAACCTCTGCCCCAATCCGTCACAACGGTTTGTATGGCATCGGCCAGTTCCTGATTTTCAAAAATGTGTGTCACTTCTCCTAACGAAGAAGAAAAGGCAAAGGAGCGCACATTTGGCATCAGCTCATTCAGGCTATAAAGAAACATCAACAAAAAACGCGACACTTCTGCGACCGAACCACTCACATCGCAAATGGCCATCACTTTTGGCCTGTCCACTTTTACAGATTTCCATTTCAAATCAAACAGCGTGCCATCGTAAGCCATATTCGCTTGCAAGGTTTTCTTGATATTCAGATGACCGCGCCTGTAAACCCGCCGCCGTCTTGAATGAACTGCAATCAAACGCTTTGCCATTTTTCTAACCACTTCATTCAGGCGGGAAAAAGTACGCATTTCCATGTTATTTAAAGTCATGTTGCGAATCACTTCTTCACGGAATTGTTCACCTTGTGCCGAGGTAAACAGCACCAACTGTCGCTCTACAAAATCCTTCACTTCCGCGCGTAAAATTTCTCTTGCCTGAATCAGTTTTCGCGCAACTTCCCTGTCGGCAATGTTGTCACTCTCCTGCTTCTGGCGAATTTCTGCCTCCAATGCTTCAAGCCCCAACATCATCATCATACGTCTGCCATATAAGCCACGCTGGGTGAAACTTTTGATGGAAGCAATATCAACCGCTTGCGCTGCCTGATTCAAAGCCAGAGAAAACTGTGCACCATCACCTGCTGTTAGCATTTTCCCCAAGGGTGAATCGACCGTGTCTGTAACAGAATCATCAGCATTGGAACTATTCTGTTGCTGTATTTCAGCTTCATCAAACAAGGGATTATTGGTGTTTTCTGATAAACGCTGAACGGTAAAAAAACGCTCGAAGCAGGAATCAAACCATGCTTTTTCCTGCTCGCTTTTGGCAAGACAGGCAGCCAGCGAATCCTTCAACAAGGTGCGATTGTGATAACCGACCAATTCAGCCGCATGAAAGGCATCGAGCGATTCTGCCGTCGATACCCGCACATGAGAACCTCGTAAAGCGCGAATAAATTCGGTCAGGGTTCTATCCATCGCCTTATTTTTCCTGCTTCAACAAAATTCTGCCAATTTCATTTTGTACAGATTCAATGTCTTCTTCAAATTTCAAAATCACATTGAGCGTGGATTTAATCAAGGCTTCATCGAGTGCATTGGCGTGTAAAATCACCAGTGTTCTTGCCCAATCAATGGTTTCTGATATGGCGGGTTGTTTTTTCAAATCGAGTTCACGCAGCGCTTGTATAAAATCCACCAGCTGTACACGTAAACGCTCATCGACTGCAGGAACACGCACCTGAACAATTTTACGTTCCAGCTCGGCATTCGGATATGGCACATATAAATGCAGACAGCGGCGTTTGATGGCATCACTGAGTTCACGTGCATTGTTACTGGTTAAAATAACCAGTGGTTTGGATTTGGCTTTGACGGTGCCAATTTCAGGAATCGAAATCTGATAATCGGAAAGCATTTCCAGCAGGAAGGATTCAAATTCCTGATCAGCCTTGTCGATTTCATCAATCAACAACATGGCACCTTTTTCAGCATTCAAGGCTTTAAGCAAAGGGCGTGGTTCAAGAAAATCTTCTGAATAAAAAATGTCACCAAACTCGTGCAAACGCGCAACCGACTCACTCAAGCCTTTCGCACCTTTTAACAAGTCGCCCAGAGTTTCTTTTAATACCTGGGTGTAAAGCAGTTGCTTGCCATATTTCCATTCATACAAGGCTTTGGATTCATCGAGCCCTTCATAGCATTGCAAACGAATCAGCGGCAAATTGAAAAAACTGGAACTGACTTTCGCCAATTCAGTTTTACCTACACCCGGAGGCCCTTCCACCAACACAGGTTTATCCAGTTTGCGGGCAAGAAAAATGGTTGTAGCAACCGTATCACTACAGATATACCCCAGAGACTGGAAGCCTGCTTTGATACTTTCAGGACTAAGGGTGTCAGAGGAAGAAAGCGGAGCTTGTGAATTCATAGTATCAAGATTGTGCATTAAGATAAGAATCGCAATAATAATACGTATCGACAACCTTCTCACCCATTCACCTATGCCCAAACAAAATAAAATCAGCGTCTCCTTGATTGTCACCACCTACAACTGGAAAGAAGCCTTGACGGTGGTATTGCACAGCATCAATCAGCAAACCCGTCTGCCCGATGAAGTGGTGATTGCAAATGATGGTTCGAGAGAGGACACCCTTGAAAGAATTAACGCGCTGATACCGTTAATGAAATACAAAATCGTGCATATTTTTCAGGAAGATGACGGTTTTCAGGTCAGCAGAATTCGTAACAAGGCCATCGCTGCTGCCTCTTCGGATTACATTATCTCGATTGATGGCGACATGATGTTGCACCCGAAGTTTGTTGAAGATCATCTCTCCGTTGCGCGCAAAAATGCCTTCGTACAGGGCGGCCGTGTGATTATGAATGAAGCCTTGACTCAAACCATTCTGAAAAATCCGCAAAACATTCCAACACCTGGATTTTTTTCAAAACAAATCAAAAATAACAAGAACGCATTCTGGATACCCGTACTCAAGGATTTTATGGCCTTGTTCGTCACCAATCACCTGAAACGGGTTCGAGGATGTAATCAGGCGTTCTGGAAGCAGGATCTCATCAACATCAATGGGTTTAATGAGGCTTTTCAGGGCTGGGGAAGAGAGGATTCAGATATTTGCCTGCGCCTGAATAACAATGGCGTTAATCGTATCAATCTGAAATTTGCAGGCATTGCCTATCATCTTTATCACAAGGAAGCGGAAAGAAATCATTTAAAAACCAATGATGAAATTCTCGAAAATGCCATCAGGCACAAGGAAACATTTTGTGCACTGGGCTTGAATCAATATTTATGATTCAACCAGTCAAGATACTGCTGAACACCCTGTTCAACCGTTTTGAATTCCGCTTGATAACCTAGCGCTCTTAAATGCGTTAAATCCGCCTGGGTAAACGATTGATAAGCACCCTTTAAATGCTCAGGGAATGCGATGTAATCAATTTTTCCCTTGCCATGCCAGTTGATGACAGCCGAAGCAACATCATTAAAACTCTGCGCTTTGCCTGTACCCAGATTTACAATCGCCGATTTTTTTGGGTGATCCATAAACCACAATTTACACGCAGCCACATCTTCAACAAACACAAAATCCCTGAGCTGCGCGCCATCACCATAGCCGCCACTGCCCTGAAATAATTTGCATTTCCCTGTCTCAAGAATCTGCTTGTTAAAATGCCAGGCCACACTTGCCATACTGCCTTTGTGATTTTCTCGTGGCCCATAGACATTAAAATAGCGAAACCCTGCAACCTGCGCATTAAAACGGTTTTGATGTTTTCTCACCCAACAATCAAATAAAAATTTGGAATAGCCGTAAACATTCAGCGGTTTTTCGTATTCAGGCGCTTCTTTAAAAGTGTCCGAACCTCCATAGACCGCCGCGCTCGACGCATACAGAAAAGCAATATTTTGTTCTTGCGCATATGCCAGTAACTGTTTGGAATAATCGTAATTAACGCACATCACATATTTGCCATTCCATTCGGTAGTTGCCGAACACGCACCTTCATGGAAAATCGCATCACAGTTGCCGAAACTTTGCTTGTCTTGCACACGCTCAAGAAAATTATCCATGTCGATGTAATCAGCAATATCCAGATCCGCGATGTTGGAAAATTTCTTGCCATCACTCAAATCATCGACAACCAGAATGTCTTTTTCGCCACGCTCATTCAGGGCTTTCACAATGTTAGAGCCAATAAAACCTGCACCACCCGTTACAATAATCACTGCGCTCGCTCTCTTTCTTTAATCAAATCAATAATTGCTGTGGTTGAATGCCCTTCCTTGAAAGAAAGTGACATCACTTTTCCACCGTTCGCCACCACCGCTTCACCTCCAGCAATTTCCTCGACTTTCCAGTCGCCACCCTTAACAAGAATATCGGGCAGTACCTGTGCAACCAGATCCGCAGGAGTATCTTCCGTAAAAGCGATCACCCAATCCACCGCTTGCAAACCTGCCAACACCTGCATGCGTCTTTCAAGTGTATTAATGGGGCGAGCAGCACCTTTCAGACGTTTAACCGATTCATCGCTGTTCACTGCCACAATCAATTTATCGCCCAGATGCCTTGCTTCTTCCAGATAGGCGATGTGCCCCGCATGAATAATGTCGAAGCAACCATTGGTCATCACGACTTTCTGTTTTTTAGCCTGTGCTTCTTTCACCAAAGCTTGCAGATGCTTCAAGGGCAAAATCCCGCTTTGCGAACCTTGATGACTGAGTGCCTGCTCCAGCTCATGCAAGGCAATAGCCGCTGTACCCGATTTGCCCACCACAATACCCGCAGCACGATTGGCAACATAAACCGCGTGTTCCAGACTGCTTCCCGCAGACAAACAGGCGGCAAGCGTGGCAATGACCGTATCGCCTGCGCCAGTGACATCAAACACTTCCGAAGCACTGGCAGGGAAATGCTCACTTGCAGGCGTGCTTTTCTCAAACAAGGTCATGCCTTCTTCACTGCGTGTGAGCAACAGCGCTTGTAAATCCAGTTGCGACATCAGGCTGGAAGCTGCTTGCTGTATGCCTGCTTCATCATTCGCCCGACCACACACTGCATCAAACTCTGAACGATTGGGCGTGAGCAGGCTGGCACCTGCGTATCTGGAAAAATCCACGCCTTTGGGATCGACCAGACACAGGATATTTCTCTGTTTGCAGTGCTGAATCAGGCTTGCAACTTCTTTAAGACAACCCTTCGCATAATCCGAAAACACCACCACATTAAAATTTTCACGTGCCAGCAGTTGTACAAAACTCTGCCTGAGCTGCTCAAGACTTTCCTGTGCTATCAAGGTTTCTTCAAAATCGAGTCGAATCATCTGGTGATGACGGCTGGTCACGCGCAATTTTGTAATGGTTGGAATGCTTGCATCTCTCACCAGTGTTGCCTGCACCTGTGCTGCGTGCAGTTTGTCTTGCAAAATGTCCGCTGCTTCATCATCTCCGGTGATGGCCAGCAAACTCACCTGTGCGCCAAGGCTTGCGATATTCAGCGCGACGTTGCCTGCACCGCCCACCCTGTCTTCCCTGCCAGTGACTTTGACCACTGGAATCGGTGCTTCGGGCGAAATTCTTTCGGTGCTGCCAGACCAGTAGCGATCGAGCATAAGATCACCCACCACCAGCACTTTGGCCTGACTGAAATCTGGTATTCCTTTGAACTTGTTCATATAAAATCAATCACTTATGAAAATAATTTAAAGTATTCTAGCATGGGCATTTGTGTGATTAAAACCAGCTAGCTGAGTTGTTCTATCTGCTCATACGCCTTATCCAACTCCACAAATGACATGGCTTGTGGGTGATGCACCCGATAAGACCAGGCCACTTCATCTGCCTGTTTACCACACAAAGCCTGCACCGCTTTTGGATAAGCATCGACCACGTGCGCGAGATTCTGATACGGCCCGGTAAGCTGTGGTCTGGCTACCGCATAAAGCCCCACCACTTTTTTACCCAGGGCATCGGCAATATGAATGGGGCCAGTATCGGGTGAGACAAACACCGCCGCCCTGTCAATCACTGCAAGCAACTGCCCCAATGAAGTTTTACCCACCAGATTGACGATTGGCTTTTCCAGAGTAGAACCTTGTTCGATGGCTGCGGCTAACTGGCATTCCCAATCCGCTTTTCCGCCCGTAAGCACCACCGCCGAGAAAAGCGCCTGACATTTTTGCACAAGCGCCACATAAAACGCCGCATCACAACTACGCTCTTTTTTACTGGCAGCCGGATTCACAATCAGAATATGTTCGCCACCCTTTTCCAGACGCTGTGCCGCCCAACTTTTATCGGCTTGCGTTATCTGTAAATTCCATTCGGGTTTGAGCACAGCGTTGGGCGCAAGATGCGCAACAAAAGCAAGAAAGCCGTCGAGTAAGTGCTCTTGTTTAAAGCGTATTTGCGCATTCACAAAAAAGCGATGCCCTTCACGCCCTCGCGTGTTGTCAAAACCGATTTTGGTTTTGGCTTGAATCAGGGGATAAATCAAATTGGCGCGCAAACTGGATTGCATGGCCAGCAATACATCAAACTGATAGCCAGAAAGCTGCTGTTTCAATGCCCAATAATCTCCAACAGAGCGCGGCTTGGAAATGCCGATAAATTCCACACCTTCCATCGGCTCGAATAAAGGCTGAAACGCACTGTCGATAATCCAGGTGATTCTAGCCTCAGGGAAAGTCTGCCTGAGCGCTAACACTGCTGCAGAAACCAGTACACAGTCACCCAGAGCCGACATTCTGAACACAGCAATACGTTTGAAATTCATCGATAAAACTTTTGCGACTTTAAATTGACGTTTAACAGGCTTTTTTCCAAGGCGGCCTAAGGTAACATAGATTCACATGCGCGTAGTTATTCAAATGTGAGGGGTATCCATGAATTCCATCGTCAATACGCAATCAGGGCAAGTACAAGGTTTTTCAAAAAATGGTGCGGAATATTTTCTCGGTATTCCTTATGCACAACCACCCATCGGTGAACTGCGTTTCAAGGCGCCCTTGCCCGCCAAGCCTTGGCAAGGTGTCAAAGAATGCACCAAAACGGCTGCCGCAGCACCGCAAAACAAGGGAATCCTTGCCATGGTCAAGGAATACAACGAAGACTGTTTGTATCTCAATGTAGTAACACCAAGGGCAGATTCCAAAGCACGGCCAGTGATGGTGTGGATTCATGGCGGCAGTTTTACCAGCGGTTCGGGCGAGCAAAGTGTGTATCTCGATTCCACGCTTCCCATGCAAGGTGATGTTGTGCTGGTCACCATCAACTATCGGCTTGGCGTTCTGGGCTTCGTCGATTTTTCACGCATTGCAGAAACTTCGCCCTGTCACAGTAATGTGGGTTTAAGAGATATGCTCGCTGCACTCACCTGGGTAAAAAATAATATCCACGCTTTTGGTGGTGACCCCAACAATGTCTGCGTGTTTGGTGAATCGGCAGGTGCAATGGGTACGGCCTGTTTGTTAGGCAGCCCTCTGGCGAAAGGATTATTCCAGAAAGCCATTATGCAAAGCGGTGCGGCACACATGACCAGCCTGCCCGAAGATGCACTACGGGTGGCGCACGCATTTCTGGATAAAGCCGCAATACCCGTTTCACAACTTGAAAAATTGCAGGAACTGAGTATTGAGGAAATTCTGAAACTTCAGGCAAGCATCAGCGATATTAAATTCTCCAACGAAGGCAGAGAAAAACGTTTGCCTGTGAGCAGTTTTGTGTTTGTGCCCACTTTTGGTGATGACGTATTACCGATTGACCCACTGGAAGCAATTGCGCAAGGCTCTGCCAAAGAAGTTGATGTGATGATTGGTACCAACCTGCATGAATGGAATTTCTTTACCCAGCTAAGTGATCCTGGAAAAAACAAGCTCGATGAAGCCGCGCTGCATAAAGTGATTAACACCCGCGTTCCCGGACATGCCAAAGAAGCGGTAGAGTGTTATTACGATGAAGCAAGACAAGCCAAAGCAGTCGATGTGTTCAGCGCCATCGAAAGTGATCGCTTTTTCAGAATTCCTGCCATTCGTTTACTGGAAGCGCAACTCAAACACACTGCAAACGTGTTTACCTATTTATTCACTTATGAAGCAATTTTACTCGATGGCAAACTCGGTTCCTGCCATGCCGTAGAAATCCCTTTTGTGATGGGTACCATGCACGATAATTTTGCAAAATTATTTGTCGGTGAAAATCCCGACGGTGTGCAACTGTCCTCACAATGCGTAGCTGCATGGAGTGCTTTTGCAAAAACAGGCTCGCCGCAAAATGCCTTGCTTCCCGAATGGCAAGCTTATGATTTGGAAAACAGAGCAACGATGGAACTGGGCAAACACTGTGAAGTGTTATTTGACCCATTGAGTGAACAGCGGCAATTTTGGGAGGGGTTGCTTTAGTTGTTACAAGAACTTCCCATGCCTGCCCTGCCCCTGACTAAAACGCGTCGCTCCTTCCAGCGTTTCTCCTTTCATAATCACCTGCAAACCCAAACGGGTTTCATTGAGCATGGCTTGTTCATAATCCAGATCCCATTGCTGATAGGCGCTCAGGCGATCATGGCGCATACACATTTGTGGAAAACTGGCGATTTCCAAGGCCAGTTGCTGCGCTGCGCTAATGGCCTGCCCCTTTTGTACCACACGATTGGCCAAACCCATGTGCAGGGCTTCCTGTGCATTTACCGCACGGCCTGTAAGTATTAAATCCAGTGCACGGCTCATGCCAATTAAACGCGGTAAACGCACCGTACCGCCATCGACCAGCGGCACGCCGAAACGTCTGCAAAAAATACCGAAGATGGCATCTTCTGCCATAACACGCAGGTCACACCATAAGGCCAGCTCCATACCTCCGGCAACCGCATAACCTTCAATGGCGGCAATCACAGGTTTGGATAAACACATACGGCTTGGCCCCATTGGGCCATCACCTTGCTCACGCACTTTGGGCGCACTGTCATCGAGTGCGGCTACGGATTTTAAATCTGCACCTGCACAAAAAGTGTCTTTACCGCAGAAAACCGCCACCTTGGCGCTGTCGTCCTGTTCAAAATCCGTGAACGCCTTTACCAAGGCTTCGGCGCTGATGCCGTCCACCGCATTTTTAACTTCTGGCCGATTCATCATAATGGTGGTTACTGGCCCCTTGTTTTCAACAATCACGCGCATGTTATGTCCTGTTATTTTGTTTCAGCTTGTCAATTTAAAATCATCTAGTGCTGCCTTAGCTTTGGCGATAGCGGCACATATGTCATTTACAGATGACAAAACTGTAGGTATAAACGAAACCAAGTAGCTTAATCAATATTCAACAAAATATAGAAATCACTTCTTACTAGTACGCTATCAAGTCTAGATATTGCTAGATATAAGTATTATGGACTTTTTACTATGCATAACCCAAATCTAACAATAAAAATTGTTGCCTGTTTGCTAGCTTTAACAATGACAGTTAATAGTACGGGAATGATATTGTTTAATGCTCCAACTGGCTTTTATATGGGAGACAACACTTCACACTTAGCAAAGCTAGCTGATGTTGACCAAAAAAATGGAATGGATGTAGTTGTTGCCGAAGATAACATTATTAAAATAATGCTTAATCATGGCAACGCGTACTTTTCAGATTCAGGAGAACGCTATTATACCGAATCAAAAATTTTAGATTTTTATGTGCTTGATGTAGATGGAAAGAATGGAGATGACATTGTTACTCGGAATTATTCTAATGATCTAAACCATTCTTCTGTTTCGGTTTTTATTAACAATGGCTTCGGAAAATATACATTAACTTACGAATATATTTTGGCAGATAGGATTAATGCAGGGAGTATTAAATTTACCGATTTAGATAATATTAACGGACTAGACTTCGTTGTATCCCACTCTCTAAACAATGTCTCTGTGTTTTTTAATAATGGGGATAATTCATTTTCACCGATTACACTAGATACAATCAAACAACCAATTATTCTTGGCTTGTTTGATACCGATTTAGCTTATGGAAAAGATATTATCTTATTCAGCAACTCTAATAAAAAGGTCGAAGTGTGGCTAAACAATGATTCAGGGGGCTTCAATCTCGAAAATACATATGATTTTGAGACAGCCGAAGATAAAGCTTACCTGTTTGATTTCGACGGAAGAGATGGATTGGACATCTTAACAAGAAATACATCAACTCAAATGCTACGAGTTCTTTCTAACAATGCTGATGGCAGCTTTACATCAATAAGTGATATAAAACATATGCCTATGCCTATCTACGGTTTAGCCGATATCAATGGAGAAAATGGAGAAGATATCGTAGGGTATAATCAAGAGAAAGAGCTGATTTTTTATAAAAACCTAGGGAATGGTAATGGTTTCGGTTCAGCAGAAATTCTCAATACTGTTATAAGTGGTATTTCCAGTTTTGAATTTTTCGACATTGATGGCCAAAATGGTTTAGATATTATAGTTTCAAACAGATACTCTTATGATAATTATTCAAGCAGTAAAAGTATTTACCTCAATTCAGGTAATGGTGTATTTAACTCGCGACAAACTCTACCATACTATGGGAATTTTCTATTTGGTGATTTAAATAGTAATGGAATTAACGACCTTCTGGTCGTGGGCTTTAACTATTTCTACCCGATTATCAGTGGTGACAATGGTATTTTCCCATCAGTAGATTATGAGCTTAATGAGAATACTAGAAAAATTGTATCTTTAGATATGGATGGCGAGCATCATATGGATATAGCCATCTCCTACTACAATACCGAAAACAAATTTTCAATCTTACTTAGCGATGGACTGGATTCTTTTGAACCACCTCAAAATTACCCAACATCTTTCGGTACAAACAGAATGCAAGTTGGAAATATGGACAATACAGGCGCTTTGGATCTAGCTGTCGAAGCAAACGGTAATTCTCCGCTCAAATACTTTGTTAAAGGAGATGGAACTTTCACCGAAAACTCTGGGACACTAGCAACAAGTAGTAGTGATATTGACAGATGGATACTGGTAGATATTGATGGCAAGAATGGAGATGATTTTGTTGGACACGATTATCAAAGTGGAAAATATGTTGTTGTAACAAGATTTAATGATGGATCTGGCGGATTTTTATCAAAGAAAATAGCAGAAATACCAAACAACGATTCTCCATATGATTTTATTGCAGGCGATTTTGATAACGATGGCGATATTGATGTGCTTTATCTTGAAAAAAAAGGATCAATTGGAGTGATGAAAAATCATAACGGGGAACTTTCTTTTGATTCGTATGTTGCTGAATTTTCAACTACATCAATGACTTCGATACGATCTTTAGCTGTTGGTGATCTTGATGGAGTTAATGGTCTAGACTTTGTTGTTAGTTATTCCAACCGCTTTTATATTTTTCTTAACCAGGGAAATGGATTTAACTTTACAAGAATTCAGCAACCTGAAAGTTGGGCAAGATATCCTATACCAAAAATATTTATACATGACTTGGATGGAATCAATGGGCCGGAAATAATTACAACCTCTGGATTTTCTAACGGTATCAACGTATATATTAATGATGGCCACGCAAATTTCAAACAAAGTAAGTCATTCCTTGTAAGTACTACAGGCCACGATTTCGCTATGGCTGATTTATTCGAATCAAATGGTATTGATATAGCAATGACTGTTAAATCAAGTTTAACACCAACATTCCTTAAAAATATTTCAACACAAACAGCCAATTACTCTATTGATAATATTTCCGATGTCGATACTGCCACCACAGTAACAACTAAAGTTTTGGAAATATCTAATTTAACAGACATCACACCAATTTCTATCAAGAATGGAACTCTTAGTATTAATGGCTCTAACTTTGATACTTCTGTCGGACTCGTAGAAAATGGAGATGAGGTCGTGTTTAATGTTAACACTCCTAACACACATAGTAGCAGTATTGAATACGAGGTATCTCTCGGCGAGGTGTTTCAAACCTTTGTTGTTACATCAAAAACCGCTCCCGCAGCCCTACCACATGATGAAAATGAAGATAAATCTAAATCAACACCTTCTCCCACAGCAGACACAAGCAACTCATCTAGCACAAGCGGTTCCTCTGGTGGAATAATCAATTTCCCTATACTTTTTTTACTCTTTGTTGTTACATTTGTTCGAAGATTTTCATATTACCATTTCAAGCCTTACTGTATTTAGAGTAAATTTTTTAGATAGATTAGGAATCACAGTGAAACCTTCATCTTCCAGTTGCTGAAGTATATCGCTGCGATGCGGCACTTGCATGGCAGGCGCATTAGCCAATCACTTCCACACCGAGTCACTGTAATTCAATGGTTAATTCCTTACCCATGCACTTTTGCTCAGAGGAATTTGACGAGTCATTTGCTACCCAAATGCTTTGGTGGCATTTCTTCCGCAACAATTTCCTTCATGGATTCCAAATAGGGTCGAGTTGTAAAACCCAAGTCCCTTTCAGCTTTACTGTTATCCACTTTCGTAACAACAGGAAACGGAAGATACAGTAATTTTGGTTTTCTACTCACCGCACCCACAATCGCTTTAAAAAATTCTGAAATCTGTATCGATGCGCCAGTCACGTTATAGGCCTGGTTAATGCTTACATCTGTGCCTAAAGCTTTCGCAACGGTATTGGCCAGATCACCTGCATAAATCAATGGAAATGAAATACTCGGAATAATCAAAAAGCGTATGCGCAATAAGTTATACACTAATTGCAAGGTATTGGAATCACGCGCACCAAACACACCGGCTGGGCGGAAAGTAGTTAATTGCAGTTCATATTTTTTCGCAAGTTCCCAGGCTAATGCTTCACTGGCTTGCTTGGTGGCACGGTAAGGGCCGCCTCTTCCTTTTGCGCCATTAAGCTGTGGAGACTCTTCAGTAATGGTTCTAAACAAAGACCAACGATAAATACCAAAGGTGCTGATTTGTGCTATACGTTTTACACCTGCGCTGTGCGCTGCTTCCAGCACATTGCGCGTACCTTCAATGTTGGCCTGTTGATGCGCTTTTAAAGAACTCATGGCCTTTATTGCGACATACATAGCGGCATTGGAAATCACTGCATCGCACCCTGAAAAAGCTTTTTCCAAAGCAGCTCTATCCATTAAATCGGCCTTGCGAAATTCAACCCCTTCTGCTGCCAAAAACGCGGCCTTTTCGGGATTACGCACTACGCCAATAACCTTCGCGCCTTCTCGTAACAAGCTGCGGCACAGGTAAACGCCAATCATGCCACTGGCACCTGTTACAGCAATCGTTTTTCCTTTTAATAACATTTTGAACTCCTGTAGTTTTATGAATAAAAAGATTTATTGACAAATAAATCCTCGCGCAGGGTAAGATAATTATGTAATTTGTGCAAACACCTCCTTTTTTGATTATGTTTTCCCGTTTCGACCCCTGTTGAGGGAACTATGCAAAAATCATTACCTGTAAGCAAAAATAAAACCTGCGCTCCTGGCCCAAAACGCATTGAGTTAATTTCCAAAATTGCCACCTTGAAACCTGTAGACCCTCTCGTCACTTTGCTTGAGTTAAGAGCAGAGTATGGTGACGTGGTGCGTTCCAGTGTTGTCGGCTCACCGATTTATTTATTAAGCCACCCTGATGCAGTTAAACGGGTAATGGCGAGCGAACAAAGCAACTATGTTAAAGGCAGAGCTTTCGCCGCAATTCGTGACTTTGCGGGTAGCGGGCTTTTTGCGCTGGAAGGTGAACAATGGCGCAGTCACCGCATTCTAATGCAACCTTTTTTCACCAAACGTGCCGTACACAGTTATGCGCAAGATGTACTTGCCGCCGCAGAATTTTGTGCAAAAAAATTGCGTCATGCAGCAGATAACAAACAGATGATTGACATGAATCAGGTGATGATGGATTTAACGCTGGATGTCATCAGCCGCACCATGTTTTCAGAACCTGTTGATGCACTACCGGAAACCATCAAAGACGCATTTGATGATTTACTCAAGTCGGTGGCTTTTCGCTCTGCCCTGCCTTTCAAAATTCCGCAATGGCTTCCTCTCCCTGATAACAAAAGATTAAAGCAGGCCAAAAGCACGCTGTTCCGTTTCTTTGATGACATCATCACAAACAGAAGCGCTCATTTGCGTAAAGGCATTGCTGTGCCGGAAGATTTTCTCAGTGAGATTATCAGAGCCTCTGAAAACGAAGGCGGTAGTTTAAGTCAGGCAGAAATACGCGATGAAATATTGACCATCTTTTTTGCAGGCCATGAAACCACTGCCCAGGCTTTTTCGTGGTGTTGGTATTTGTTAAGTCAGCACAGACAATATGATGAACAAGTAAAACAAGAAGCATTACAGGCTTTTGATAAAACCGAAGTACCCGATCTGGATAGTTTGCCAATCAGCAAAATGGTTTTTATGGAAACCATGCGTTTGTATCCACCTGCTTTTGGCATTCCCCGTGACGCAGCACATGAAGATGAAATTTCAGGCTACCAGATTCCTGCGGGTGCTACGGTTATTGTCAGCCCTTTTGTTACCCACAGGCATGAAGATTTTTGGGAAAGACCCAATGAGTTTTATCCTGAACATTTTACCGAAGATGCCATAGCACAACGCCATAACTATGCGTATTTTCCTTTTGGCGCAGGGCCAAGGTCTTGTATTGGCAATCATTTCGCCATGATGGAAGGCCAATATGTAATTGCTGCTTTGGCAAAAGAATTTGAATTTCATCTGGCACAAAGTACGCCAATAGAAACTTTAACTGTTGCAACCATTAAACCTGCAAAAGGCTTACCGATGCGTGTTAAAAAACGTGGTTAAATACAAATCACAGAAACTTATCGAATTTCGCTTTCAATTCCTGCCAATTTCGCAATATGTAAATATTTGTAGAAAATGCAAGAACTAAAAAGGAAATAGCCAGTACCATCCGAGTCATTTCATTACTGTGTAATCCCCACATTTGAATTTTAAGAGAAATTCCAAACGGAGCAAATGACAGCATCATAACTATAAGAAGCATATCATCCAGAACTTTCGCACGACTTGTTTTCTTCATCGTCTTCATCTTTGCACTCTTACTCCCAACCAATCGCCGCAGATGCTGCCTTGGCTTTGGCAATAGCCGCATCAAGTGATGTATCTCTGGCGAGACACACACCCATACGTCGTCGCCCTTTTACTTCGGGTTTGCCGAACAAACGTAGCTGGGTGTCAGGCTCTGTCAGAGCTGCCTGCACCTGAGTGAAACACACATTATCGGAATCGCCTTCCAGCAGGATAACCGATGATGCACTGGCACCGTGTTGTTTGATATTGGGAATGGGTAAACCGAGAATGGCTCTGGCATGGAGGGCAAATTCGGACAAGTCCTGCGAAATCAATGTCACTAATCCGGTATCGTGAGGCCGAGGTGAGACTTCACTGAAATACACGTCTTCGCCTTTGATAAACAATTCAACACCGAAAATACCGCGTCCGCCCAGTGCATCGGTTATTTTTTTTGAAACTTGCTGTGCTTTTTCCAGAACAACGGCAGACATCGGGTGTGGCTGCCAGGACTGGCGATAATCGCCGTTTATCTGCACATGGCCGATGGGTTCACAAAAGCTGGTGCCTTGCGAATGCCTGACGGTTAACAAGGTGATTTCATAATCAAAATTAACAAAACCCTCAATGATGATTTTTCCTGAGCCGGTGCGCCCGCCTTCTTGCGAATAATCCCAGGCATGTTCTATATCCGCTGCACTTTTTACGGTGCTCTGGCCTTTGCCCGACGAACTCATAATCGGTTTAACCACGCAAGGCATACCGATTTCCTGCACGGCAGCGAGGTACTCGGCCTTGCTTTCGGCAAAACGGTAAGCGGAAGTTGCCAGCCCCAGTTCTTCGGCAGCCAAGCGGCGAATGCCTTCACGATTCATGGTCAGACGTGCGGCTCTTGCGGTGGGAATCACGGTAAAGCCTTCGTTTTCGAGCTCCTGAAGGGTATCGGTGGCAATGGCTTCAATTTCGGGAACAATGTAATGGGGCTTTTCCTGCTCAATCACTTTGCGCAGTGCTGCACCGTCGAGCATGGAAATGACATGGCTGCGATGCGCCACCTGCATGGCGGGTGCATTGGCATAACGATCTACGGCAATCACTTCCACACCGAGTCGCTGTAATTCAATGGTTAATTCCTTGCCCAGTTCACCGGAGCCGCACAATAACACCCGTGTGGCGCTTTTGCTTAAGGGTGTTCCGATGCGTATGTTTGAATTGGGCAACATTTTTATTACTCACGCACAAGTTGGGAAAGCTTTACAAACCGTAATCACCCGAACGCTCAGGTTGATAGGTAATATCCTCAATACGCACCCGTAACACACCACCACCCGGCTTTGGCCATTCAATTTCGTCTCCAATGGAAAGACCGAGCAAAGCACTGCCCACAGGGGCAATGACTGAAATTTTGTCGCCACTGCTATCGAAATCTTTCGGGTAAACCAGCGTCAGGGTAAATTCTTTGGATGATGATTCAATTTTGAATCTCACCGTTGAATTCATGGTTACTACGGTTGATGGCATATTTTTCGGATCGACGATTTCCGCGCGCGCAAGCTCTTTCTCCAAGTCCTCTTTGCCTGGAAAAACATCGTCAGATAAAGATTCCAAAAGTGCTTCCAGGCGTTTTATATCCAGTGATGATATTATAATTTTCGGGTGCATGACTCTCTTCTTTGGTTAGGGTAAATACGTGTTTGTAAATTGGAAATGAGTATATCTGTAGTAAAAATAAATACAAATTCAGGCAGAATTAAAATGTGCTATTTCCATTTTAAAAGTTCACTCTCATACCAACCTAGCCAAACCGCGCTGCAAATCACGCTGCAAATCCGTAACCGCTTCCAGCCCTACCGAGAGTCGCACCAGATTGTCCTTGATACCTGCCTGTTTTCTTTGTTCTTCAGTCAAACGGCCATGACTGGTGCTGGCGGGATGTGAAATGGTGGTTTTGCTGTCACCGAGATTGGTGGTAATCGACAGCAACTGACAGGCATCAATCACTTGCCACGCTGCATCACGCCCGCCTTTTACTTCAAAAGACAGCACCGCACCAAAACCGCTTTGCTGTTTTTGTGCAAGCGCATATTGGGGATGATCTGGCAGCCCGCAATAAAATACTTTTTCGACAGCACTTTGTTGTTGCAACCATTGCGCCAGAGCCAAAGCTTTTTCACTGTGGGCTTTCATTCTGATACTCAATGTTTCCAGGCCTTTTAAAAAAACCCACGCATTAAAGGCGCTCAAGGTTTGCCCTGTAGTTCGCAGCACACCGTAAACTTCTTCCATCAAGGCATGGCTACCTGCAACCGCACCACCGACACAGCGCCCTTGCCCATCAATAAACTTGGTCGCTGAATGCAGAACAATATCGGCACCGAGCGCAAGTGGTTGTTGAAGTACGGGTGTGCAAAAACAATTATCAACCACCAACAAGGCATTGTGTTTATGAGCAAGTTCAGCAAACGCTTCTATATCCGCCACTTCTAACAAGGGATTCGTCGGGGTTTCGATAAACAACAAGCGGGTGTTGCTTTGAAACGCATTTTCCCATGCTGCCAAATCGAGCATGTTCACAAAAGTGACTTGCACACCAAACTTGCTTAAATACTTGCTAAACAAACTAACGGTGGTGCCAAACACTTGTTGTGAACACAACACATGGTCACCTGCTTTTAAATGCGCCAGACACACACTCAAAATGGCCGACATACCCGAAGCCGTTGCTACACAACGCTGTGCACCTTCCATCGCGGCAAGACGTTCTTCAAAAAAACGTACTGTTGGATTGGTAAAACGTGAATAAATATTGCCCTTTTCCTCACCAGAAAATCGTTTGGCTGCCTGCTCGGCAGAATCAAATACAAAACTGGAGGTAAGGAAAAGTGCTTCACTATGCTCACCTTCATCAGAGCGTGTTTGCCCTGCCCGCACTGCAAGCGTTTCGAGCTGAAATGTGTCATCACGATTGTCGTTCATTGTTCACTCCAAAAAAATTCAGACCACATGCAAATCAATCAGGTCACTGTCTTCATTGCCAATCAAACTGTCCAACTGATTCTGTTTTTTCTTGGCAAGATCATTACGTCTTTGTTGCAGACAATCGAGATAGTTTTTATCAATATCGCCTGTAATGTATTCACCAGTAAACACCGAGCAATCAAAACCATCAATAAGCGGATTGGCTTCCGCCACGCACTCAATTAAATCCTGCAAATCCTGATACACCAGCCAGTCCGCGCCAATCGCCTGTTGGATTTCCTCAGTGCTTTTGCCATGCGCAATCAGTTCTTCAGCGGCGGGCATATCAATCCCGTAAACATTGGGATATTTCACACTGGGCGCCGCAGAAGCAAAGTAAACTTTTTTGGCACCCGCATCACGCGCCATTTGAATAATTTGCTCGCATGTTGTGCCTCTCACAATGGAATCATCTACCAGCATGACATTTTTGCCTTTAAATTCTGCATCAATGGCATTGAGTTTCTGACGCACGGATTTTTTGCGCATGCTTTGCCCTGGCATGATAAAGGTTCGGCCAATATAACGATTCTTGATAAACCCCTCGCGATAATTCACACCCAAACCCTTGGCCATTTCCAGGGCCGAAGTACGACTGGTATCGGGAATGGGAATCACCACATCAATATCGTGATCGGGGCGTTCACGTAATATTTTTTCCGCGAGCTTGTCACCCATGCGCATTCTTGCCTGATAAATCGGCACACCATCAATCACCGAGTCTGGTCTTGCCAGATACACATACTCAAAAATACACGGGTTCAAACTGGCATGCTTGACGCATTGTTTGGTGTGAATCTTGCCGCTTTCCTCGATAAAAATAACTTCACCTGGCTGCAAATCTCTTACGGGCTCAAAGCCCAAACTTCTCAAGGCAACACTCTCGGAGGCAATCATGTATTCCTCCTGCCCCTGCTTGTTGATGCGCTTGCCATAAATAAGCGGGCGAATACCGTGCGGATCTCTAAAGCCAACAATGCCATAACCAATAATCATCGCGACCACCGCATAAGCACCGCGACAGCGTTTAAACACGCCCTCGGCCGCTTTGAAAATATCCTTTTCATCGGGAACAAATTTGCCTTGCTTGTGCAGCTCATGTGCCAACACATTTAACAACACTTCGGAATCGGAAACAGTATTGATGTGACGCAAATCGGCTTTGAAAACGCCTTTGCGCAATTCATCGGTATTGGTGAGATTTCCGTTATGCGCGAGCGTAATGCCGTAAGGTGAGTTCACATAGAAAGGTTGCGCTTCCGCAGCACTGGAAGAACCTGCTGTAGGATAACGCACATGGCCAATTCCCATATTACCTGCCAGACGCAGCATGTGCCTTGAACGAAACACATCACGCACTTCGCCGTTGGATTTTCTGAGATAGAGTCGCCCTTCATGGCAGGTTGCGATTCCCGCAGCATCCTGACCACGATGCTGCAACACTGTCAGCGCATCATAAATGCTTTGGTTGACATTGGAATGACCAACAATACCGACTATGCCGCACATATTTCCCCCTCGACCTTAACCAATTTTCATACCTTGCACCCAATCGATAAACGTATTGAGTAACAGCATGACTGAATTATTCAATGCAGAAAACACAGGAATCAACTGTGACTCGTGCCACCAGGTGTCCTGACTAACATCCAGTAACAAGGGAACGAAGGTGAGCAGCAGAACCACAATCATCACGCCCCTTAACAAACCAAATACTGCGCCCAAAGCACGATCGCTACCGCTTAGCCCCGTCACTCTCACCAACTCCAATACAATGCGCTGCACGAGGCTGCCCACAAGAATAGTACTGACAAACAAAACACCCCACGCCAGAGGTGCTCTAATCGAAGCGACTTCAGACATAATCGGTATCAGCAAATGATCCAGTGCAGGCCAGAAAGATTGCGCAATCACATAAGCTGCAACCCATGTGCATACCGAGAGCACTTCCTTGAACATGCCTCGCAGCGCACCAAACGCCGATGAGAGCACAAGAATCAGGATAAACAGTAAATCAACCCAGTTCATGTGTGCGCTCATCATCAAGGTTGATAGGGAACAATCAGGGCATTATCGACTATTTTGCTTCCAAGCAGCTTTTTATGAATCTCTTCGGTAATGGATTTATCGAGGCTGACACCCGCGAAGACTCTCGAAATTTCCTTGTTATCGACCATCACGGTTTTGATAAACGCCTGATAATCGCGGGCAAGCAATTCATCACGCAATTTTTGTGCGCGTTCCACTTCGGCGAAACTCCCAACCTGCACTGCCCAGGCGTGCTTGAGCTGTTTTTTATTATTAAACCGTGCGCTTAAATTGGAGCGCTCGGCAATTTCACTCAGTAATCGGGCTGTCATTTCACTGGGACTGAAACCACTCAAGCTTGTGCTACTTTCATCAGGCACCAACAAGCTGTCACTGCGAGCACTGGCTGGAATATCGGCTTTCACCTGCTGCTCAATTTTGGAGATTCTGCCCGAACCCACCTCGGCAATCTGATTGGCAAACTCTTCAGTGCCAGCAAACTTCGGTACACGGGGTGGCTCTACGCGGTAAGCAGCCTCGTCCACATCAAAAGGATTACGTCCATCATACATGGGTGGAATGAAAATCAGCGCCAGAAATACAATGACCAGACCACCGACTAATCGTTCTTTCAATTTGGAATTCACTTGCTACCGCCTCAATCCCCGGCAAAAAGCCATTCTAACTTTTAATAGGTTTGATACCAACATCAGCCCCTTCCGAAAGAAATTTCAAACACGGTTCTACGGTATGAAAGGAGCCAAAAATAATCAGCAAATCTTGCGCATGTGCGTTTGCAAAAAAATGTTTAAGTGTATGCTCAGGGCTTGAAAAAGTTTTACACGCAACAAAACCATCGGGTAAATGCTGGCGGTTTATGTCATCTGCACGCGCAGCTCTGGCAAGGGGTAAATCGGTAAGCAAGCAGGCATCTATACGCCCAATGAAATGCTGGAGTATGCCTTTGATGTCCTTATCTGCCATAAACCCGCACAGTGCTGTCACACGTTTGAACCCGTGATGTTTCAAATAGGCATCAAGCTGCTTCACAAAAAACACCGCTCCTGCGGGATTATGCGTTAAGTCACACACAACCTTTCCCTGAAAAAGCTCTCCACCGATTTCAACTTTATCCAGAATCTGAAAACGGCCGGGCAGACGTGTGCGATAACACGCTGAATAAATCTTTGCTTTTTGAAGTCCGCTTTCACCCAAGCTTAAAAAAATTGCCTGAATCGCAGCCAAACAGTTTTCGGGCGCAAGCGTCAGGCGGTTCACTTCCAATTCAAGTTGCTCAGGGTGGCCTGTATGGGTGAGTACCTTGATGTGATAGCGCTCATTGTTTTGTGCATAATGCCCAGAAAAATCCTCACCAACGAACACCCCTTGAGCGCCCAGATGCTGCAAGGCAGGCTTAAGCGTTGAAGGCAGCTGCGTTTCATTCACCACACAGGATTTACCAAAACGTGCAATGCCTGCCTTCTCAATCGCAATCTGCTCACGCGTATTGCCCAACCACGCTTCGTGATCGATACCAATACTGCAAATAACCGCCACATCAGCATCGATGATGTTCACGGCATCCAGCCTTCCCCCTAAACCGACTTCCAGCACCAGCAAATCCAGTTGACTGGCCTGAAAGATTTTCAGCGCGGTCAGCGTTGTAAATTCAAAAAAACTGAGCGGTAAATGGCGGTGTTGTTCGACAATTTCAAAAGCCTCTACCAACCGCTCATCACCCACCTGAATGCCATTCACACGAATACGTTCGTTAAATTCAAACAGATGGGGAGAAGTATAAGTTCCGACACGCAAACCGTGTTCAAGGGCAATCTGGGTAATGAATTCCACACAGGAACCTTTGCCGTTGGTGCCTGCAACCGTAATGACGGGACAGGAAAAATGCAGGCAATCCAGTTTTTCAGCAACGGCTCTAACCCGCTCAAGCCCAAGTTCTATTTCAGCAGAATGAAAAGACTCTATGCGCTTTAACCAATCCTGAAGTTCTGAAGCAGGCGACATGCGCATCAGGTATCTAAAGCATGTCGAATATCGTGAATCATTCCATTCAGGGCAGCTGCGATATTTTGCTGATTAGCCATAGCGCATTGTTCTACCAGCACACTCCCTACCACAACGCCGTCCGCTGCTTCAGCCAGTTTTCTCGCCGAAGCACCATCCTTGATGCCAAAACCGACATTGATGGGAAGCGTTGTAAATTCCCTGATTTGAGCAATTTTTTGCTTCACTTCCTCGACATCAAGATGCCCTGCACCTGTCACACCTTTCAGCGAAACATAGTAAAGAAACCCGCTCGCCTGTTCACAAATCAGTTTCATGCGTTTGGCGCTGGTGGTCGGTGCAATCAGGAAAATCAAATCCATATCTCTTTGATTCAGTTCTGTCTTGAATACTTTCGCTTCTTCGGGTGGCAAATCAACAATCAACACGCCATCGACACCTGCATCTTTCGCCGCCTGTGCAAAGCGGGCATAACCATAGACTTCCACAGGATTTAAATACCCCATTAACACCACAGGCGTGGTTTGATTGGTTTTACGAAAGGAAGCAACCAGTGCCAACACATCTTGCGTGCTCATACGATTTTTTAAAGCGCGTTCGTGACCTGCCTGATTACTGGGGCCATCTGCCATCGGATCTGAAAATGGCAAACCCAGTTCGATAATCGAAGCACCATGCGCCACCATGCCGTGCATGAATTCCAGTGTCAGATTTTTGTGTGGATCACCCGCGACAATATAAGGCACCAGCGCTTTTTTATTTTGCTGCGCCAATAAAGAAAAACACTCCGCAATTCGACTCATGTTAATCAATCTACCCTGCTTGATATTTAGATTTTGATGCCATCAATGGCTGCAACGGTGTGAATATCCTTATCACCACGACCTGATAAATTCACAATAATGTTTTGATTTTTATTCATGGAAGCCGCCAGTTTGCGTGCATAAGCCAAAGCATGACTGGACTCAAGTGCGGGCATAATGCCTTCGACTCTCGTCAATTCCCTGAAAGCAGCCAGAGCTTCCTCATCGGTTGCCGACACATACTGTGCCCTGCCAATATCACTTAACCAGGCGTGCTCAGGCCCCACGCCAGGATAATCCAGACCTGCTGATACCGAATGTGTTTCGATAATCTGCCCGTCCTCATCTGACATTAAAAACGTGCGATTTCCATGTAACACACCCGTCTTCCCGACACTAATAGGCGCTGCATGTGCGCCCGTTTCAATGCCCAAACCACCCGCTTCAACACCAAACATGGCAACCTGTTCATCTTTCAGAAAAGGATAAAACAGCCCAATCGCATTGGAACCACCACCAACACACGCCACGAGGGCATCTGGCAAGCTTCCAGTTTGTTCAAGGATTTGTCTTTTCGCTTCGCGGCCAATCACTGACTGAAATTCTCTAACCAGCAATGGATAGGGATGAGGGCCAGCTGCTGTACCGATAATGTAATAGGTGGTATCGACGTTGGTTACCCAGTCGCGCATCGCCTCATTCATGGCATCTTTCAAGGTACGTGAACCCGAAGTCACAGGCACCACCGTAGCACCCAGTAATTTCATGCGATAAACATTCAGGCTTTGTCGCTCAATATCTTCCTGCCCCATAAACACATGGCATTCCAGCCCTAAACGTGCGGCCACGGTCGCAGATGCAACCCCATGCTGCCCCGCGCCTGTTTCAGCAATCACACGCGGCTTTCCCATATATTTGGCCAGTAATGCCTGCCCAATGGTATTGTTAACTTTATGAGCACCGGTATGATTTAAATCTTCGCGTTTTAAATAAATTTGCGCACCGCCGAGCTGCTTGCTCCAACGCTCTGCCTTGTATAAAGGAGAAGGTCTTCCCACGTAATGCGCCAAATCGTAATCAAATTCCGCAAGAAATTTTTCATCATTCCTCAAGGTATTGAAAACATCGGTCAATTCTTCCAGCGCAGCGCTCAGGGTTTCTGAGACAAAACGCCCGCCAAATTGTGCGAAGTGCCCGCCTTCATCCGGAAATTGTGTGTAATCTATTTTTGACATAGGAATTCGTTACTCAATTTTAAATCTGTCTGCATCACTGCCTGTACAAATTGTTTTAATTTCTGAACATCCTTGATTCCTTTTTCTCCATCTACACTTTCAACACCACTGCTAACATCGACTGCATAGGGACGAACATGCGTGATAGCTTGTTCGACATTCTGCGCATTCAGACCACCCGCAAGAATAATGCTTGAGCGACGTGTTTCGGGAATCACTGTCCAGTCAAAACTTTCTCCGCTACCGCCTTTGAGTTTGCCATGAAAAGTATCCAGCAAAATCGAACTCGCTTGCGGATACTGTGCAATTTTTGCTTCAACATCTTTAACTTGATCATGTTGGGAAACTGCAATCGCCTTGATGTAAGGCAAACCAAACTGCACACAAAAATGCTCGGATTCAGCACCATGAAATTGCAAAATATCGACAGGGACTGTGTGTAGAACCTCTTCAACCCAATCGATATCCGCATCAACAAAAAGCGCCACCCTGGTTAGAAATGCAGGTAATTGTTTGCACACATCTGCCGCCTTGCGTGGTTCTAAAAACCGTGGACTTTCACGATAGAAATTCAAACCAATGGCATCACAGCCGAGTTCTGCGGCCGCTTTTGCATCTTCGATACGTCGAATACCACAAATTTTAATCCGTGTTCGTTTCATGAGTATGCAAGTTTACGCATCAGGCAGGAGTAGCAAGCATAACAAAATTGAATCACTAACTAAATTGAATTGAAGGTGCATTCAACGTCGGTATGCCATAGTCAGGCGGATAACGCACCTGCACAAGATGCAATCCTTGCGCCGGAGCGGTAATACCTGCATTGCGCCTGTTCTTACTCTCCAGAACCGTTTTGCTCCAATCCACTGGCCTGATTCCCTGACCAATTTCCAGCAGTACGCCAACAATATTTCTGACCATGTGCAGCAGAAAAGCATTTGCTTCAATATCAATGGTGATGATTTCATTGAATCTGTTTACAGTAATTTCTGTGACATTTCTAAACGAGGATTTCGACTGACACCCCGCACCTCGGTAAGCCTGAAAATCATTTTCCCCCAGCAAAAATTGTGCAGCTTCGTGCATGTTTTTTTCATCAAGCGGATGCCTGAACCAGGTGAGTTGCGAGGAAAACAAACCCGGACGCTGCTGCTTGTTCACTATCAAATAACGATACCTGCGACTTTCTGCACTGAAGCGTGCATGGAATTCATCAGACACTACAGCCGCCCATTGAACAGCAATGTCGTTCGGCAAAAGTGTGTTCACCCCTTCAACCCATGCACGTGTATCTCTTTGCACCTGATGCTCAAAATGCACCACCTGCGCACTGGCATGTACGCCCGCATCAGTTCTGCCTGCACAGTGAACCTTGATTATCTCGCCCCCTGCTACCTGCGATAAGGCCTGCTCAAGCAGCATCTGAACCGTCGGCACATGTATATCCTGATATTGCCACCCATGATAGGCAGTACCGTTATATTGAAGAATGAGCGCTGTTCGTGTCATGCAGGAAAAATGTAGCTGAAATAAAAAAGCCTCACCTGCCATGCAACAGATAAGGCTTAACAGGTCTTTTTAAAAATTATAATTTGCCGAGCAGTGCCTGTGCTTCCGCTTTTTGCTGAGCGTCACCTTCGGCTAATACTTCTTCGAGAATGTCTCTAGCGCCTTCATCATCACCCATATCGATATAGGCACGTGCCAAATCCAGTTTTGTTGCGGCTTCATCACCTTCATCAGGCAAATCAAAATCTTCGCTCTCACCTTCTGCAAACAGGCTATCTGCATCTGATTCAGCATCAGTTGCAGTATCCAATTCCAGTGCATCATTCTCTAACTCAAGAATTTCCTCATCAGAATCAGAAGATGCTGCTTCCATAATCAGGGTATCGTCATGGGAAGGCGCGTCATCGTCATCAAAGCTCAAATCTTCATCAAGATTTAAATCTTCATCAAGATTCAGGTCATCATCCAGACTTAACTCATCTTCTTCACTGACAGAAGCAGGCTCTTGTTCTTCATCATCAAAATCAAGACTGATTTCATCACTTGCATCATCATCGTCGAAACTCAATTCATCCAGCTCAAGCTCCAGAGCATTATCATCTTCTATTTCTATCGCTGGTGAAGCCGCAGGAGCCTCCCTGGCTTCCAGAATAATCGTATCGTTTAAATCCAGATCAAGCTCCAAACCGGTATCACTCTCATCTGAATCAGCACCACTGAAATCCAGATTATCCAACTCATCACTTGCGCTTGAGTTATCTTCCAAATCAAGATCCAAATCGAGTTCACTATCAAGGCTATTGGAAGCAAAACCTTTATCTGACTCATCTGATAAAGAATCCAGCTCTAATTCTGAATCACCCTCCTCTTCAAATCGTTCTATTTTTCCAAAATCTGAATCAAGGTCGTTGGCCAAATCATCGAGACTAATATCAAAATCATCTTCCTGATTTTCTTCGCCAAATGCAGCAGCCAGGCTCTCAACCACACTCTGCTGTGAGATGTCCTGCTCAAGCACTTCTGCACTCAATACATCAAAGGCATCACGCTCGCCCGTACCCGTGTAGGCTTCCAAAAGTTTTAATTTAATTGAAACGTCGTCATTGCCTTGATCCAAAGCATTGGTGAGCAATTCGACGGCCTGCGAGTGACGATTGTAGGAAATGTATTGATTAGCCTCGGTAATGAGATTGTCCAATTGATCCTGTCCATCACTTTCCTGAGCACCCTCAAAGAAATCATTGCCAAAACTGTCTTGTTCATCACCCAAGCCTGAAAAATCCGCCACTTCATCAGAAAATTCCATCGGGGTTTCAAGATGATTCGCTGAAGTGCCTGACATTCTGCGTTTGTACAGGAAGTAACCAAGACCCATCAAAATAATCAGAACCACACCACCGATACCAATAAGCAGAGGCGTACTCAACAAACCTGCGTTCTGCTCAACCGAGCTAACTGGTGCAGCAGACGCAACCGTTTCTAGCGATGAATCATCGCTTGTTTCAACTTCAAAACGCTCTTGCACTACTTCCCGATCAGAAACCTCTTCTGAATCCAGACTTTCATAGTCCCGCACCTCTATTGGTGCCGTTTGTACATCTGCCTGAGTGACTACAGATGCGGGCGCATCATCACCCTGCTCAGCCAGTCTTGCTTGCAAATCAGCTATCTGTTGATCTTTGAGTGAAAGCAAACGCTCAGAAGTCGAAACTTGAGCTTTGAGAGATTGTGTATTGGATTTTAATTGTTCATTTTCACGCTGGACTCTTGCCAGCTCATCAGCATTTCCTGCACCACTCAAACCTGTTCCTGACTCACTGTCAGAAACCAGTCGCATTTGATTCCCTACCTGACCACCGTCTTCCATTGGTGTGACTTGCTGGCTGCCAACCAGTTTCGCAGTATCCACTGGCAAACTACCGCCTCTTGCCGAAGTCTTACCCGCCCACTCACGATTCTCATCAGCAACAATACCCAAAGCCTCGCGGGTCGCTAATGCACGGATTTCCTGCTCATCAGGAATCCTTAGCACCTGATTCTTTTTCATATAATTGATGTTGTTATGCTCAAAAGCATCAGGGTTCAGCTTTTTAATTGCCAACATGGTCTGTTGCACACTGACCGACTCATTAGGCCGTTCTCTGGAGGCAATCGACCACAAGGTATCCCTGGGTTGGGTAGCGACTGTTCTACGTTCAGCTTCAACCGTTGTGGTTACTGGAACTTCAACTTGTCGGGGGGGCTCTGCCAGTTTTTCTGAAACCACGGGGGGGCTTTGTTTTACAACTGGAACCTGCTTGTGTTCCTGTACCTGAGCGGCGTAACTGGGGGGATCAAGTAAGACTGTATATTCCCTGAGCAATCTGCCCTCAGGCCACAAAAATTCAACCAGGAAATTGAGAAAAGGCTCAGTAACGGGATCCCGACTGCCGACACGAATGTATTTGCGACTTTCTTCAAATTTAACGGTGAAATCGAGTTGGGTAAGGAAAAACTCCCTTTGCACACCCACATTGGCAAAATCCTTAGCGCTACCCAACCTTGCAATAATTTCGCTGTCGGTTAAATCACCCACATCAGCCAAATCAATTTCTGCCTCAAATGGTTGATTTAAATAGGATTTAAGGTGAATTTCCCCCAATCCAAAGGCCACAACAAAATTTGAAGATACCAGTGCCAGCAAGGCAACCAAGGCCAAAGAGTATTTGCGAACCATCCTGAAACCTTTTTATATCTAGTTTTAAGGTATTTATAATTATTATAAGGCTTTGTTTTTATTACAAAAAAACTGATTCCTCAGGTACTTTCCAGTTTTCAGTTCCAGGATTATAGATGAACTTCCTAGAAAGTACCTTACATAATTGCGCTAAGTATCAATTATAAATAGAGTTTTATCAACTTTTCTGCAATTTGAACGCTGTTCAGGGCAGCACCTTTTCGCACATTATCAGAAACAATCCACAGATTTATGCCATTCGGGTGGGAAATATCATTGCGGATACGGCTCACAAAAACAGGGTCATTGCCCGCCGATTCGGTAACCGCTGTGGCATACCCTCCTGCTTTTCTTTCGTCAAGCACAGTGACACCTGCCGCAGATTGAAGCAGCTCACGTACTTCTTCAGCGCGAACTGGCTGTTTGCATTCCACATGCACAGCCTCAGAGTGACCATAGAAAACCGGTACACGCACACAGGTTGGATTAACCAGAATACTTTCATCACCAAAAATCTTTTTGGTTTCCCAAACCATTTTCATTTCTTCTTTGGTGTAACCGTTGTCCTGAAACACATCAATATGTGGCAAAACATTGAACGCAATTTGTTTGGGATAAACTTTACTTTCAACCGGTTTCACATTCAGCAATGCCGCTGTTTGTGCAGCAAGTTCTTCAATCGCTTCTTTTCCTGTTCCTGAAACTGCCTGATAAGTTGCAACATTGATTCTTTCTATTCCGTAGTTGTCATAAATCGGTTTAAGCGCAACCAGCATTTGAATGGTAGAACAATTTGGATTGGCAATAATGTTGTGATTTTTATACTCGGCAATGGCATCGGGATTCACTTCGGGAACCACTAAAGGAATATCTTCCTGATAACGAAAATGTGAAGTGTTATCGATAACCACACAACCAGCCGCACCTGCAATCGGCGCATACTTTTCAGAAATACTACCACCTGCAGAAAACAAACCGATTTGTGCTTTGGAGAAATCGAAATCATCCAGACTTTGTACGCGCACTGATTTGCCTCGGAAAGAAACAATTTTTCCAGCAGAGCGTTCGCTCGCCAAAGGATACAAGGTACCAACAGGAAAATTTCGTTCTTCAAGAATCGAAATCATGGTTTCGCCTACCGCGCCTGTTGCACCCACCACTGCTACGTCATATGTTTTTGTCATTGCCTGAACCTTTCAAAAAAAATTTAACGATGTAATTCACTTAATACTGCCTGTCCCATTTCGCGCGTATTCACATGCTTGCAACCGGCCGACATAATGTCACCCGTGCGAAAACCTTTATCCAGCACACGAATTACCGCATCTTCAATCAACTGTGCGGAGTCGCTGTAACCGAAAGAATATTTGAGCATCATGGCTGCTGACAAAATAGTCGCCAATGGATTAGCCACACCTTTACCAGCAATATCGGGTGCCGAACCGTGACAAGGCTCATACATGCCCTTGTTATTTTTATCGAGTGCTGCGGAAGGCAACATACCAATCGAACCAGTGAGCATGGCGGCGGCATCGGACAAAATATCACCGAACATGTTTCCAGTGACCATCACATCAAATTGTTTGGGCGAACGAATCAACTGCATGGCAGCGTTATCCACATACATATGACTTAATTCAACATCAGGGTATTCCGCCGACAATCCAGTCATCACTTCACGCCACAACTCGGTTACTTCCAGCACGTTGGCTTTATCGACAGAACACAAACGCTTGCGCCGTTTCTGCGCGGCTTCAAAGGCGATACGTCCAATACGGATAATTTCTGCTTCGTTATAAACAGCGGTGTTAAATCCCTCACGCAAACCCTGCTCGTTAATTTTCACACCACGCGGTTTGCCGAAATAAATACCGCCAGTCAGTTCACGCACGATCATCAAATCCAGACCGGCAACCACTTCCGGTTTCAAACTGGAGGCATCAACCAGTTGCGGATACAAAAGTGCCGGACGTAAATTGGCGAACAATTCGAGTTCCGAACGTAAACCCAGCAAACCTTTTTCAGGACGCACGGAAATATCCAGACTTTCCCATTTCGGCCCGCCAACTGCGCCCAACAAAATCGCATCTGCTGCTCTGGCTTTTTCCATCGTAACATCGGGTAGCGGATGACCGTGTGCGTCATAAGCACAACCACCCACCAGCGCTTCATCCAGTTTTAGTTCCAGCCCGTCCAGTGCAATTACTTTATTCAGCACCTGAACGGCTTGAGCCATAATCTCAGGACCAATGCCATCACCAGAAAGAATCAAAATCGTTTTCATAATCTGCCTTTAATTAAAATTATTTAATCGCACCATATAACCAGGGGCTGGATTTTTTTTGCTGCGCTTCAAAAGCTCTGATGGCCTCTGCGTTTTCCAAAGTCAGACCAATATCGTCCAGACCATTCAACAAACAATGTTTTCTGAAAGCATCAATTTCAAAGCGATAAACAGAACCGGCGGCATCGTAAAGAGTTTGCTGCTCTAAATCAATTTCAAGGGAAAAACCCGATGTGGCGTACACCGCTTGAAACAAACACTCTACTTCTTCTTCGCTCAACACAATCGGCAAAAGACCAATCTTGAAACAGTTATTGAAAAAAATATCGGCAAAACCTGGCGCAATCACGGCTTTGAAACCGTATTCCTGCAAAGCCCAAGGCGCATGTTCACGACTGGAGCCACAACCAAAGTTTCTGCGCGTTAATAAAATGCCAGCGTTTTTATACCGTGGCTGGTTCAATACAAAATCGCTATTCAAGGGTCTCGTACTGCAATCCTGCCCCGGCTCCCCGTGATCAAGATAACGCCATTCATCAAACAGGTTCACACCAAAGCCGGTACGCTTGATGGATTTCAAAAACTGTTTGGGAATAATCATGTCGGTATCCACATTGGCTCTGTCCAGTGGTGCAACCAACCATGTCTGTTTTTCAAACTTTTGCATTGCTTATACCTCCGCCCTCAATAATTCATTCACATCAACGAAATGCCCTTTTACCGCAGCCGCAGCCGCCATCGCAGGGCTCACCAAATGGGTTCTACCACCATAGCCCTGACGACCTTCAAAATTACGATTAGAAGTCGAAGCGCAATGTTCACCCTCACCCAACTTGTCGTCATTCATGGCCAGACACATGGAACAACCCGGTTCACGCCATTCAAAACCCGCTGCAAGGAAAATGGTGTGCAGCCCTTCTTTCTCAGCCTGCTGTTTCACCAGACCAGACCCTGGAACCACCATCGCCAGCTTGATGGTATTGGCAATCTTGCGTCCTTTTAGTACTTCAGCCGCCTGCCTTAAGTCTTCAATGCGGGAATTGGTACAGGAACCGATAAAAATTTTATCCAGATAAATGTCGGTAATTTTTTTACCCGGCTCAAAACCCATGTATTGGCAAGCACGCACAATCCCTTCGCGTTTAACAGCATCATTTTCGTTTTCGGGTAAAGGCACACTGCCATCAATCGGTGCCACCATTTCAGGCGAGGTTCCCCAGCTCACTTGCGGCTTGATGTCTTCCGCCTTTAATTCCACCACCGTGTCAAAATGAGCATCTTCATCACTCACCAGCGTGCGCCACATACTCACCGCTTGTTCCCAATGTGCGCCTGTAGGTGAAAAAGGTCTGCCTTTAACGTAATCAATCGTGGTTTGATCGACGGCCACCATACCTGCACGCGCACCCGCCTCAATCGCCATGTTGCATAAGGTCATACGCCCTTCCATGCTCAAGGCACGAATGGCAGAACCTGCAAACTCAATGGTGTGGCCAGTACCACCTGCTGTGCCTATTTTGGCGATAATGGCCAGAATAATGTCCTTGGCGGTCACACCCTTGCCCAAGGTACCATCGACCTTAATCAACATATTTTTCATTTTGCGCTGAATCAGACATTGGGTAGCCAATACATGCTCCACCTCTGAGGTACCAATACCATGTGCCAAGGCACCAAAAGCACCGTGCGTAGCGGTATGGGAATCCCCGCACACAATGGTCATGCCTGGCAAGGTGGCTCCCTGTTCAGGGCCAATCACATGAACAATCCCCTGACGCACATCATTCATCTTGAATTCGACAATGCCGTATTCCTCACAATTCGCATCAAGTGTTTTTACCTGAATACGCGAGGTTTGGTCTGCAATCGCATCGACACCCGATTTCTGGTTGACGGTGGGCACATTGTGATCAGGTGTGGCGATGTTCGAGTCGATGCGCCAAGGCTTGCGCCCCGCCAGCTTCAAGCCTTCAAAGGCTTGTGGAGAGGTGACCTCGTGTAATAAATGTCTGTCGATATAGATGAGCGCTGTACCGTCTTCCCGCTGCCTGACCAAATGTATTTGCCACAATTTGTCGTATAAGGTTTGTCCTGCCATGCCGTTTCCCCTGCCAAGGTGTTAATCAATGAGGCAATGCTATGCCGCTATAATCCATAACTCAAATTTTATATTTTTATAGATATGATTACTTTTAGTAATGCTATACTTTTGTATTCAAACGACACAGGCAAGCATCGATGGAAATCAATGAACTGAAAACATTTGTGAGCGTAGCGCATTGCAGCTCCTTCTCTTTAGCGGCGGAAGCACTGTTCCTGAGTCAACCCGCTGTCAGCAAGCGCGTTGCCTTACTGGAAGAAAGCCTGAATGTGAAATTGTTTGATCGCATTGGCCACAAGGTCAGTCTTACCGAGCAAGGCAAGGCACTGCTGCCCAAGGCGCAGGGTATTTTGCTGGAACTTGAAGACCTGCGACGCGCTATGAGCACGCTTAAAAATGAAGTGAAAGGCGACTTGACGATTGGTGCCAGCCATCACATAGGTTTAAGACGCTTACCGCCCCTGCTCAAACGCTTTAGCAAACAGTACCCTGAAGTGAATCTCGATATTCGCTTTGTCGATTCTGAAGAAGCACATGATGCGGTTTTTCAGGGAGAGCTGGAATTGGCGGTGGTCACCATTCCCGATAACACACGCAGCAAAATTCTCAGCCACAAGGTATGGGACGACCGTCTGCACATTGTGGTAGCCAAAGATCATACACTGGCAAAGCAAACATCACTCAAGCTGGCCGACCTCGCAGCGTACAAAGCCATCTTGCCGAGTGAAAAAACCTTCACGCGCAGCATCATTGAATCGACCTTTCAGCAACAAGGCATTCCCATTCAAATTGCCATGAACACCAATTACATTGAAACCATTCGCATGATGGTGAGCATCGGCATGGGCTGGAGTGCTTTACCTGAAACCATGATCGACAAGGAACTGAGCATTTTGCCCATCAAGGATTTGGAAATTCATCGAAGCCTGGGCTGCATCTATCATGAAGACAGAACCCTCTCCAACGCAGCCAATGCCATGCTAAAGTTGTTAAAAAATAACAACTAAGTTGGCGTGATTTTATATATACAGCTTTACACCCAAAAGCCTATGCTTCGCTCCACAATCTGCCCAGAGAATATCCAATGAAAACCCATGTTGAATATATTTTCAAAACTTCACAAAAAAATTTGTTAGCGCAATACACTTCAAAAGATTTTTATCAAAACCGCTTCGAACAGGAAGAACTTGATTCCACCATCACCCGTTTTGAACAAAAAGGCGCAAACACCCTGATTGAAATCGAGCGGCAAGCAGAAATTCGCACCGACAAACTACCTGGCATGTTAAAAAAAGTGGTGGATAAACTGGTGGGTAATTCAGCCAGCATTATCACCACCGTAAAATGGAACTCTGACAACGCAAGCGGTAGTCATGTCATTCAAGCCAAAGGCGTTCCCGTTCGTGCAAACATCAATTTCAAACTGCTGGAAAAATCTGCTGACCAATGTCTTGCTAAGGTAGAACTTGACATTAGTGCCAGTATACCTGTTGTGGGCAAACAACTTGAAAAATTCATGTTGCCCAAGGCAGAAAAAGCCTTGAAAAATGATTTGGAAAAAACCGCGCAGTATTTGCAAAGCCTTTAATGTACGCAGGGCATTCCATGACCTTCACACCTGACAATGCGTCATTAAAAACACATCAGGTTCCTGACTGGTATCACAACGCCAAGCTGGGCATTTTCATTCATTGGGGGCTTTATTCAGTGCCCGCTTTTGGTGTGTGCAAGCAAGGCACCATGACGGAGATGATTCAACAAAAGGGTGTTAAATATTTTTATCACAATAATCCTTACGGTGAGTGGTATTTGAATTCACTGCGCATTAACAACAGCCCCACGCAGAAATACCACGAACAAACTTACGGAAAACAAAAATCCTATTTTGATTTTGCAAATGATTTCAATCAACAGGCAGAAAAATGGAATCCGCACGAGTGGGCGGAACTGTTTCATCAGGTCGGTGCCAGATACGCTGTAATTACCGCCAAGCATCACGATGGCTTTGCACTGTGGCCAACCGAGCATCCGCATCCCGACATGCCCAACTACCACAGTACCCGCGATATTCCGCAAGAATTAAAAAATGCACTGGAGAAAAAATCCATCAAACTCGGCCTGTATTATTCGGGCGTACTCGACTGGTCATTCACACAACGCTACGTCAACTCCTTTGCCAGTCTCGTCAATAACGGCCCTTCATCAAAAGCCTACGCGCAATACGCAGACCGGCACTGGATGGAATTGATTAACAAATATAAACCGTGGATTCTGTGGAACGACATCGGCTATCCCGCCAAGGGCAAACTTAATGAACTGTTTGCCCATTACTACAACACCCTGCCCGAAGGTGTGGTGAATGATCGCTGGATACCCTTCAACAAACTCTACCGCTTCGGTGCCTCACTGAAAGCCGTCAACGTGGCCGCCTCGTGGATGATTCAACATTATTTCGTCAAACGACCCGTGGTCGCTCCCAAACTGACACACTTTGATTACCGCACACCCGAATACTCCATTTTCCTGCGCATTCAAAAAGACAAATGGGAACTGACACGCGGCATCGGCCACTCCTTCGGCTACAATCAGTTTGAAGACGAACACGACCACATTGATGCCGATGAACTGATACGCATGTTTGTGGATATCGTCAGCAAAAACGGCAACATGCTGTTGAATGTCGGCCCCCGTGCCGACGGCTCCATTCCCGAAATGCAAAAACAGGTATTACTGAAACTGGGCGACTGGTTGCGCATCAACGGCGAGGCAGTGTTTGATACTCGCCCCTGGATTCGTGCCGAAGGGAAAACAGCAGAAGGTATTCCTGTGCGCTTTACCCGCAAGGACAATACCCTGTTTGCCGTCCTGCTTGAAAAACCCAAGGGCTCTGTTGTTACCCTGACAAAACTGAAAAATCTCAAGGTCAACGATGTGCAGATACTGGGCTGTACGCAAAGCCCCAAGTGGTCATACAACAACCATCAACTGCGCGTAGAGATTCCCGAACTATCGGTCAGTGCAGCTTATGCGATCAAAATTCTGGGCACGATGCCGTAACAAATGATCCATCAGAACCAAGGCGACCATCGCTTCGGCAATCGGTGTGGCACGCACACCAACACAAGGGTCATGGCGACCTTTGGTCACCAGTTCGATTTCTTCACCCGCTTCATTGAGCGTTTTTCCAGGCACCATAATGGAAGAAGTCGGTTTCAGTGCAAGTGACACTAACAAATCCTGCCCACTGGAAATACCACCCAGAATACCGCCAGCATGATTACTCAGAAAACCCTTGTGCGTTTGTTCATCACGATGTTGTTCACCACGTTGTTCAATCACATCAAAACCATCACCCACACTCACACCTTTCACGGCATTGATGCTCATTAATGCTTTGGCCAAATCTGCATCAAGACGATCAAACACAGGCTCGCCCAAACCTACAGGCATGTGAGTCACTTGCACATTGATTTTCGCACCGATGGAACTCCCTGCTTTTCTAAGCGCATCAATCAGTGCTTCAAGTTCAGGTAACAAGGCTTCATCAGGACAGAAGAAAGGATTACTGTTCACCAGATTCCAGTCAGGATTTTCACAACTGTGCGCTGAAGCTTTCAAGTGCCCCATCTGCGCCATATAGCCTCGAATTTCCATACCAAAACTTTGTTTGAGATATTTTTTGGCGATGGCACCCGCTGCAACACGCATGGCCGTTTCGCGTGCACTGGAACGCCCACCGCCACGATAATCACGCAGGCCATACTTATGGAAATAAGTGAAATCTGCATGCCCGGGGCGGAACGCATTTTTGATTTCACCATAGTCTTTTGATTTCTGGTTGGTGTTTTCAATCAACAAGGTAATCGGTGTGCCGGTGGTATGCCCTTCAAACACACCTGAAAGAATTCTGACAGCATCCTCTTCTTTTCTTTGTGTTGAATATTTGGATGTACCCGGCTTGCGGCGATCAAGGTCCACCTGCATATCGGCTTCTGTCAACGGCATGCCTGGCGGACAACCATCTACAATACAGCACAAAGCCTCACCATGACTTTCACCCGCAGTGGTCACTGTAAAAAGTTTGCCTATGGTATTACCTGACATGAATTTATTTCCGTTTAAAAAAGGTGTTGAAGATTATAGCCTGTTTTAAAGTGTGTGAGCCAAGCAGTGTACAAGTTGTTGTTTATCAATGGCGAACACACCCTGCCCACCTCGTTCAAATTCCAGCCAGACAAAAGGCCAGTTTTCATAAGCTTCCATCACCGCTGCTTGTGAATTACCGACTTCCACAATCAGCACACCTCGCTCACTCAAATAAGTAGCTGCCTGTTTGAGAATTTCATGCACACAACGCAAACCATCCTGCCCTGCTTCCAGTGCCACACGTGGCTCATGCAAATATTCTTTGGGCAACACTGCCATATCCTGCGCATCGACATAAGGTGGATTGCTCACAATCACATCATAGTGTTTCAGCGGTATATCACGAAACAAATCAGAGCAAACAAGCTGCACACGCTCCTGTAATTGATAGTGTTTAACATTGATGTGTGCGATGTCGAGCGCCTTCTCTGACAAGTCACTCGCATCTACCTGTGCATCTGGCAAAAACTGTGCACAGGCAATGGCAATACAACCCGAACCTGTACACAAATCGAGAATCTGTTGTGGCGGCTCATCAGGAAACCAAAGTGAAAAACCATCTTCAATCAATTCTGCCAAAGGTGATCTTGGAATCAGTACATCGCCAGTCACATAAAAAGGCATGCCACAAAACCACGATTCATTAACAAGATAAGCAACAGGCACTCGTTGCTCAATGCGCGCAGCGAGCAAGGTACAAAATAAATCACGTTGTGCCTCACTCAAAACCTGCTGGAGAATTTCACTCCCTGCATCCCAACCCAGCTCAAGCACTTTCAACATCAGCGCCAGTGCTTCGTCCCAGGTATTATCAAAGCCATGTCCCAAATACACGTGTGCATCTGTCAATTCCGATTCAGCCCACAGCAGAAATTGTTCGACTGTTTTTAAAGTAGCGTTGGAAGTCATGAGATAAAAATCCGTAAAAACACCATTCACTTTCGTGACACAAGTATATGTCATTGATTTTTAAGAAGCAGCAGCGTACCTTTCAACTCTTCAAAACAAACAGGCAAATGTTGTTATGGAACAGCTTTTCAAACAAATGATTGAACAGATTGGCGAAGACCCTCAAAGAGAAGGTTTGCTGGATACACCCAAGCGTGCCGCCAAAGCAATGAAATTTCTCACGCAAGGCTATCACCAAAAACTCGACACCATCGTGAACAATGCGATATTCGCGTCAGACAGTGATGAGCTGGTGCTCGTAAAAGACATTGAACTCTATTCCATGTGTGAACATCACATGCTGCCCTTTGTTGGAAAATGCCATATTGCTTACCTTCCGGCAGGCAAAGTTCTCGGGCTTTCAAAGTTTGCACGCATTACCGACATGTTTGCACGTCGCTTGCAGATTCAGGAAAATCTCACGCGCCAGATTGCTGAAGCCGTGATGCAAGTCACTCAGGCCAAAGGTGTGGGTGTGATTGTTGAAGCCAAACACATGTGCATGATGATGCGTGGTGTAGAAAAACAAAATTCTTCCATGAAAACTTCGGTGATGTTAGGCACCTTTCGTGAAGATCACCGCACGCGTGCAGAATTTCTTGCTTTAATTCAAAGCTAGTAAGCAATCAGCGCATCACTGTGCACTTGCAGAAAGTTTAAAAGCCTTTCGCTTAACTCTGGCAACTGAGCTCTTTCCATATGCAGATGGTGATGCCCCTGCATGCGATGCACTTGCCTGTTTTTAAATTCATTTAGGGGCGCTCTGTTATCATTAAGCTGAGGTGCAATACCTTGCTCACCAATAATCAATAAAGTGGCGCACACAATTTGCGAACGCATAAAAGCCGCTTGCTGCTCACTCATTCTCAAGGGGCTGGTGTAGTTAATTGCCGCATCACTGCTCCAGCTGAATTTTCCGTCTTTTTCAACACTGCCTCGTTTACACAGAAGTTCTGCGGCTTCTTCTGTCAGCGGCCAACGACCTTGCAGACGCGCCTTCACCAGACTGGAAAATTCGGCATAACGACGCTTTTTGGAATCATGGGCAATAAATTTTTCTGTCGACTCACGTAAATTCAAAGCCGTTTCTTCTATCTTTCTGGTGACAGGACCAAAGCCTTCTATCAACATCAACGATAAAACTTTTTCAGGATAGGTAGCGGCCATGATGCTCGCGATATTGCCACCGAGAGAATGTCCTAACAAATGAAATCGATGGATACCCAAGGCATTTGCAATATAAAAAATATCCGCAACATAATCGACAAAATGATAAGGCACACCCGCTGGACGATGATCACTTTTGCCGTGACCACATAAATCTACTGCAATAATTCGGTATCCTTCCAACAAGGGCGCAAGTAGCGAAAAACTTTCTGCATTATCCAGCCAGCCATGAATCGCTATGATGGTCAGGTTTTCATCAACAATTTCAGGGTGCCAGACTTTCGCTGAAAATTTCAGATGGGTGGTTTGAATTTCGAGTTCCTGAGCTTCTGTATTGAACAACATTGTGAAACTTCAACACTCGGGAAGATGGTGCGTTACTTTTTTAAACAAGCCCGCTACCGGAATATCGGTTGTTAGCTCAAGCACACTGGCCACAGGGAAGGCATAATTTTTATGCATGTTGCCATCAATCAGCATACTCGCGACTTCAGAGATAATCGGCAAATGAAATACAACAAGTAAAGCGCCATCATCCAATATGTCGAGTTGTTCACAAATCAAATTCACCGCAGCGTTCAAACTGGCTGTCGGACGCAAGCGTTCCGTTTGGTTCAACTCAATTTGAATATTTAAAGCGGAACACAATTCAGATGCACTCTCAATCGCTCGCTGATAATCACTGGTCAAACACTTGCCAATGTTTGCATGTGAAATTTTTTGCGCCACTGAGCGGCATTGCGCCCTACCCAACTTGCTTAACATACGCTCGGCATCATGCTTTGCTTGTGGCGCGTCGCCATGACGCATCAGAAAAAGTGTTTTCAAGAAGATGCTCCTGAAAATTCCACATCATGATTACTTTCACCGAGCATTAAGCTCTTGACCAGATCAGCGATATTGGCCTGTTCATATAAGACTTGATACAAAGCGGTAGCGAGTGGCATATAGATGTTGCGCTTCGCTGCTTCCTCGCAAACGCTTTTTACTGTGAGATAGCCTTCCACCGTTGAGCCTATTTCCTTGATTGCAACTTCGGCCAACTTACCTTGAGCCACCAATGTACCCAATCTGAAGTTTCTGCTCAAAGGTGAAGAACAGGTAACAAACAAATCACCTACGCCTGCCAAACCCAGAAAGGTCATGGGGTTCGCACCCAGAGAAACCGCAAAGCGTGACATTTCAGCAAGTGAGCGTGTCAGCAACATGCTACGCGCGTTTTCGCCCATACCCAAAGCATGTGCCATACCTGCGGCAATGGCATAAATATTTTTCAAAGCGCCCGCCAATTCGACACCGAAAATATCTTCATTGTCATATACCCTGAAATATTTTGAGGCCAGTACACTTTGAATTTCCTTATTGAATTCAGGGCTAACACTGGCAACCACACTGCCTGTCAGTTCTTTTCTGGCAATCTCTGCCGCCAGATTGGGGCCACTTAACGCCGCAACCCTGTGCGCAGGAAGTTCTTCCTGAATCACTTGTGTCATCAGTTTGAAACTTTGAGGTTCGACACCTTTGGCAGTAGAAACAATGCCACAGTTTTCAGGAATAAAGCGTTTTATTTCAGGCAGGATTGCTCGAAATGCCTTGCTGGGTACTGCTATAAAAATCAAATCAGCATTTTCCAGAGCAATGTCCAGTTTATTATCAAATACAATGCCTGGTTCAAAAATAAAATTATCGAGATAGCGTTGATTTTTTCTTGTACTTTTTAATTGTTCACAATGTTCCAGTGAACGCAAATACACATGCACATTATGACCATTCTCGGCGAGAATATTCGCAAGAACACTGCCAAAACTTCCTGCGCCGATAACGGTTATTTTTTTAGCTTGCATTGTTTACTCGTTGTGTATCAGACCATACTCGCCAAAAGAATTTTATTGACCCGATCAACATAAGCAGCCGGATCATCAATACTGCCGCCTTCCGCCAATAAAGCCTGATCAAACAACATCAGGCTGAAGTTTCTGAATTTATCTTCGTCACTCTCCTGATCCATCTTTTTAATCAAGGGGTGCTCGGCATTAAATTCAAAAACAGGTTTGCTCTCAGGTACAAACTGCCCTGCCTGTTTCATCAACATGCGCATTTGAAAACCCATATCGTGAGCACCTAACACCAGACACGCTGGTGAATCGACCAGACGCGAAGATACTTTGACATCGGCAACCTTGTCTGCCAAAGCCTGTTTGATGCGCTCAATCAAATCTTCATTTTCCTTGACAATATTTTCCTGAACCTGCTTTTCTTCTTCGCTTAATTCACCCAAATCCAAATCGCCTTTGGCAATATCCACAAAAGATTTTCCATCGTATTCAAACAAATTGCCCATCATCCATTCGTCGATACGATCATGGAGCAACACGACTTCAATACCGCGCTTCCTGAATACTTCCAGATGCGGACTTTTACTGACCGATGAGAAATTTTCTGCTGTTGCAAAGTAAATTTTGTTATCCCCTTCCTTCATGCGGGCAATGTAATCATCAAATGATTCTGTTTGTTCAGCAGAGTTGGTATGCGTTGTTGAAAAGCGCAGTAATTTGGAAATTTTTTCACGATTGGAATAATCTTCGCCCGTGCCTTCTTTAAGTACCTGACCGAACTCTTTCCAAAATGTTTGATATTTTTCCTTATCATTCTTTGCAAGCTTTTCAAGCATATCCAGCACACGCTTGGTCAGCGCACTTTTCATATTGTCGATAGCTGGAGAATTTTGCAGAATTTCACGCGAAACATTCAAAGGTAAATCATTGGAATCGACCACGCCCTTGATAAAACGTAAATATAAAGGCAGGAATTGTTCGGCATCGTCCATGATAAATACGCGTTGCACATAAAGCTTCAAACCCTTAGGGGCTTCGCGGTTATATAAATCGAAAGGTGCGTGCTCTGGCACAAACAACAAACTGGTGTATTCGAGTTTGCCTTCCACCTTGTTATGACTATGCACCAGCGCATCTTTATAATCATGCGCAATATGTTTGTAGAATTCCTGATATTCCTCATCCTTGATTTCAGAACGGGAACGTAACCATAACGCTTTCGCGGTATTGACCACTTCATATTCAGGTAAAGTTTGTTTTTCTTCTGCCGCTTCGTCATCACCTGTCATCGCTGGCGCAACTTCTTTACGCATTTCAATCGGCAAGGAAAGATGATCGGAATAGCGATTGATAATGCCTCTTAAACGAAAAGCATCTGCAAATTCCAAATCTTCTTCTCTTAAATGTAGAATAATTTCGGTACCTCGTTCAGCTTTGTGAATGGATTCGACAGTGAACTCACCCTCGCCTTCGGAAACCCATAACACAGCCTCTTCCGCAGCAAGCCCTGCTCTGCGGGTACGCACCTCTACCTTATGCGCCACAATAAAGGCGGAATAAAAACCCATTCCGAATTGACCAATTAACTTGCTGTCTTTCTTCTGATCGCCACTTAATTTTGAAAGAAAATCTGCTGTGCCAGATTTGGCAATGGTACCCAAATGACTGATAACTTCTTCACGGCTCATGCCGATGCCGTTATCTCGAATAACGATAATTTTCGCTTCCTTATCGAATTCAATGCGGATTTTTAATTCAGCATCCCCCTCCAAAAGCTGTTCATTTGCAAGCGCTTCAAAACGTAATTTATCTGCGGCATCGGAAGCATTTGAAACCAGTTCACGCAAGAACACTTCTTTATTCCCGTAAAGAGAATGAATCATTAAATGCAGTAATTGTTTTACTTCGGTTTGAAAGCCAAGGGTTTCTTTTGAATGACTGACCGTACTCATTGATTAACATGCTCCATTAAGATTTTTAGAAAATAAAACAAATCAGGAAGCCTGATAATTGGGATTAAGCAAAAAATTTCAACCGTACAAATAATCAAGGGGCTGAAGAATAAAACTCTATCTTCTGTGGACGGCGATTCGGCGCATTGAGCACACGTATTGATTTCACTTTGCGATACTCTGTTAAAAATTCAACAAGGCCACCACCCACACCTGTTTCAAGAACCACCTGTTTTCGATGAACACCGACGTACACGCCGTTCTTGAACTTGCCATCGATACTTTGCAGCTCAACCTCGACATTCATAATACTTTTTAATAATTCGGGTATTTGTTCTTCCTGAGTTGCAATATCAATGCGAAGAATGTCAGCAGCCTCGGTATCAGGCGGTTGTGCCTTGGCAACAGGTTCGGTGACCTCATTCACCCTTGCAGCACGCTCCTGTACTGCCACTTCACTCACACTCACCGGCTCAACTTCGCGCTCGATTTCAGCAAGATGAATATCACCGATATTCCTGAAATCCACTTCCAATGCCTTACTCAAATTATTGGGCAGTGTAGCAATCAAATCGTCTTTACTTTTAATGACATCTCTCAAACCTTTGACATCAAGATACCAACCTTGCTCATTTTTATAAAAAACCAGCGGAACACGTTTCAGAAGCCCTTCCCTGTTTTTCAAAATAACATTGCTACGCCCGATACCATCACCCGTTCTGAAATCAATGCTGGTTTCCTGAAAACCATAAACCGTATCCACTTCTTTCCTGTAAGTGGTTTTCAAACTTTGATTGGCGATAACTTCCAGCGTTTCAACCGAATCATGATCACGAATAATGCCTTCTCCATGAAATCTCAAACGCGAACTGTAGACAGGAAAATTACCTACCAGAAAACTGTAATCGGGATCAGGCAAAATCAGTTGCATGTAACCCGAAAAGAAGTTGTATTCCTCATGGGTGAGTTTTAAATCCATGATGTAACCAGATTCAAACTTGAGCGATTTAATGGTGCCTTCCTGTTTATCCAGCCACGAAAGATAAATGGCTGGTGCATCACGCGAATCTGCACGGATGGTTTTACTCCACGATTTAACAGACATTTCCGGAATCTGCCCCAGCTCTATTGCAAGCTCAAAATCGCCAAAGAAATTTTTACCGAGTTTGATTCTCAATGTGCCCTGGAAATCAAATTCGGCGACATCTTTATCAGACATAAACTGGATTGCTTGCCCCTTCAAGCGCCCGTTCAAACCCCTGCTTTTTCTTTCTGCCTGTGCCAAATCTCTTAATGATTGATCAGAACCGACATAGGGCATACGGCCTGATTGCTGAATGGCTGTGTTTGTAACGGTAGAAGAAAATTCAATTTGCTTTGCAGGGAACAGCAGCTTCATACCGAAACCGCCCAGCACCAGCAAGAATGCAATAAATTGTGTAAGCGCTATGATTCGGGCACGCCGCCAATGATGGTAATAAAGCCACCACGCAAAAGGCGGTAACGCAAATGACACGGCTGCCTGTGCCGGATGGATTTCAAAATGGTCGATGGCAAATACTGCTGCAGCCGCAAAAAATATCGCCACACCGAGCAGAATAAACAAAATATCCATGCGCTGTTTTAACTCCCAACAGTCTTGTAATGTTCAACGAAATTACAAGAAGCACATTGCTTTAGCAAGGCTTGTTAAAGTTTCACACTAACTCTATAGCCAGAGCTGTCGCTTCTCCGCCGCCTATACACAAGCTGGCTACACCACGCTTCAAACCGCGCCGCCTTAGTTCGTGAATCAAGGTGACGACAATACGTGAGCCTGAAGAACCTAATGGATGACCCAAAGCACACGCGCCGCCATTCACGTTGACTCGGCCATGATCCAGACCCAAGTCATGAATGGCTGCCATAGCGACCATTGCAAAGGCTTCGTTGATTTCAAATAAATCGACATCACTCACTTGCCAGCCAGCCTTGTTCAAAACTTTTTGAATGGCACCCACGGGTGCGATTGTAAACTCTTCGGGCAAGCGCGAATTGGTTGCATGGGCAATCACTTTTGCCAAAGGTTTCAAACCCTTCTCTTGAATATAGGCTCCACCTGCGATGACCAAAGCCGAAGCACCATCCGAAATAGAACTCGAATTGGCTGCTGTCACCGTACCATCTTTCCTGAATGCAGGTTTGAGACTCGGAATTTTTTCAATATTGGCATTGCCTGGCTGCTCATCTACTTTGACTTCCACATCACCTTTACGTGTTTGAACCTGTACAGGAACAATCTCCGCATCAAAATAACCTCCCGCAATTGCATGCTGGGCGCGCTTTAAAGAGTGAATGGCATAATCGTCCATTTGTGCCCGGCTAAACTGATAGGTTTCCGACATGGCTTGAGCAAAACAGCCCATTGCATCGGCGGTTTGCCAATCTTCCAGACCATCCAGAAACATATGATCTTTAATGCTGGCATGCCCCATGCGTAAACCTGAACGCACTTTTTCCATGATGTAAGGTGCAAGGCTCATGTTCTCCATGCCACCAGATACTGCAAGCTGAATGCTACCCGCTTTAATCAAATCACTCGCCAGCATGATGGACTTCATACCCGAACCACAGACTTTATTCACAGTGGTTGCACCCGTTTCCATGGCAAGCCCTGCATTGATCATGGCCTGACGTGCCGGAGCCTGCTTCAAGCCTGCTTGCAGCACACTCCCCATGAACACTTCGTCTATATCAGACTTGACAATGCCTGCTGCCTCGACAGCAGCCTTGATTGCAATACCGCCCAACTCTGGTGCCGGTATGCTGGACAAGCTTCCCTGAAAGCCCCCCATCGCAGTACGTTTTGCTGAAACAATATAAGCAGATTGCATACAACTACCAGCCAGTCAGTTCAGCCAGACCCTTGCCTATCGCAGCAGGATTCTTGACTGTTTTCACGCCTGCGGCTTCCAATGCGGCAAATTTCTCGGCAGCGGTTCCTTTTCCACCAGCAATAATTGCACCTGCATGCCCCATGCGTTTACCGGCAGGTGCAGTCACACCAGCGATATAAGACACCACAGGCTTGGTAACATTGGCTTTAATGTAGGCTGCCGCTTCTTCTTCAGCAGAGCCACCAATTTCACCCACCATCACAATCGCTTCGGTTTGGTCATCTGCCTGAAAAAGTTTCAAGGCATCAATGAAAGTAGTGCCCGGAATCGGATCACCACCAATACCGATACAGGTACTTTGACCAAAACCCAGTTCCGTGGTTTGACTCACCGCTTCATAAGTCAAGGTACCCGAACGGCTCACGATGCCAACTTTGCCCGGCTTATGGATAGAACCTGGCATGATGCCAATTTTGCATTCGCCTGGCGTGATAATGCCCGGACAGTTAGGCCCGATTAGACGCACATCTCTATGACTGATGTATTCCTTCACGTAAAGCATGTCCAGCGTGGGCACACCTTCGGTGATACACACAACCAGTTTAATACCCGCATCGACGGCTTCGAGAATGGAATCCTTGCAGAAAGCCGCTGGTACATAAATGACACTGGCATCTGCTCCGGTTTCATTCACCGCTTCTGCCACCGTATTGAACACAGGCAAGCCCAAATGTTTTTGTCCACCCTTACCCGGTGTTACACCACCGACCATTTTGGTGCCATAAGCAATCGATTGTTCTGAATGCAAGGTTCCCTGAGAACCTGTAAAACCCTGACAAATAACCCTGGTATTTTTATTAATCAGTACGCTCATGTTATTTACCCTCCGCTGCTGCAACTACACGGGTAGCAGCGTCATCAAAACTTTGTGCTGCAATAATATTCAAACCGCTTTCTGCCAAAACTTTTGAACCAAGCTCGGCATTATTTCCTTCCAGACGAACCACCACAGGAACAGAGACACCGACTTCTTCAACTGCACCAATGATGCCTTCAGCAATCAAATCACAACGAACGATGCCACCAAAAATATTCACTAACACAGCTTTTACTTTTTCGTCTGATAAAATAATTTTGAACGCTTCGGTAACACGTTCTTTGGTCGCACCGCCACCCACATCTAAAAAGTTCGCGGGAGCACCACCTTTCAGTTTAACGATGTCCATAGTCCCCATTGCCAAACCAGCGCCGTTTACCATGCAGCCAATGTTGCCATCAAGCGCCACATAATTCAGTTCCCATTCGGCTGCACGTCGCTCGCGTTCGTCTTCCTGGGAAGGATCTTCCATCGCCTGTAATTTTTTATGACGAAACAAGGCATTGCTGTCGATAGTTATTTTTGCATCCAGACAATGTAAATTACCTTCACTGGTAATCACTAATGGATTGATTTCCAGTAATGCCAAATCATTTTCGTGAAACAGTTTTGCCAGCCCTAAAAAGATTTGGGTAAATTGTTTAACCTGCTCAGGATTTAAACCCAATTTAAAACCCAGCTCTCGCCCCTGATAAGGCTGCGCACCAACCAAGGGATCAATCGTCGCCTTGAGAATTTTTTCAGGCGTTGCTTCTGCAACTTTTTCAATTTCAACGCCACCTTCCGTTGAAGCCATAAACACAACTTTTCGGCTTGCACGATCAACCACCGCGCCGAGATAAAGTTCCTGGGCAATATCGGTACAGGATTCAACCAGAATTTTGCTCACTGGCTGTCCATTCACATCTGTTTGATAAGTCACCAAACGTGTACCCAAGTGCTGCTTCGCAAATGCTGCGGCTGCTTCAGCACTGTCCACCAGCTTCACACCACCAGCCTTGCCACGACCACCCGCGTGAACCTGAGCCTTAACGACCCATTTGTTACCACCGATTTTTCTGGTTGCTTCTGCCGCTTCTTCAGGCGTATTACATGCAAAGCCTTTTGAAACCGGCAATCCATATTCAGCAAAAAGCTGCTTACCTTGATACTCATGCAAGTTCATATTGATCTACCACTGGTTGCTAAAATTTTGAGGAGGGTTATTACTATTTTTTACGTTTTGGTTTGGCCATATGTAATGCACGTCCATCTGCATCAAGCATGGCTTCATGAACCGTTTCAGACAAACTGGGATGTCCGAACACCATCAACTGCAAGTCTTCAATACTCGCACCAAATTCAAGTGCAATCAGACCCTGATGAATAATTTCCGAGGCTTGTGGGCCACTCACGTGCATGCCTAACAAACGATCCGTTTCGACATCGGCAATTACCTTCACCATGCCGTGTGTTTCATTGGCCGCCATTGCTCTACTATTGACGGCAAAAGGAAATACACCGGTTTTATATTCAATACCTCTGGCTCTTACCTGCTCTTCGTTCTCACCCACCCATGCAATTTCAGGATGCGTATAAATAACTGCAGGAATGGCATCGTAATTCACAGCAGCGGTATGCCCTGCAATATTCTCGGCAGCAACCACACCTTCTTCCATCGCTTTATGTGCCAGAGCTGGCCCACGAACAATATCACCAATCGCGTAAACACCTGGCACATCGGTACGACACACATGGTTCACAAAAATAAATCCACGTTCATCAAGATTCACACCACAATCTTTCGACAACAAATCTTCAATGTAAGGCTTTCTACCCACAGCAACGATGAGTTTGTCAAAGCTTGCTGTTTTTTCACTTTCCGCTTCCTTATATTCAACGGTCACAACACCTTTCTTGATAGATGTTCCTGTTACGCGTGCACCAAGCTGAATGTTTAATCCCTGTTTCTTGAAATGCTTGAGTGCATCTCTTGAAATTTGAGCATCAACCATCGGAAGAAAATCATCCAGCGCTTCCAGAACCGTAACTTCAGAACCGAGACGCGCCCACACACTCCCTAATTCCAGACCAATAATACCCGCACCAATCACACCCAAACGCTTGGGTACTTCTTTCAGTGCAAGTGCTCCGGTTGAATCCAGAATCGACTCGTTATCAATGGGCGCTACCGGAATATCAATAGGCACAGACCCTGTAGCCAAGATGACATTTTCAGCACCAATAATTTCTGACTTGCCATCCAGCGATGTAAATTCAACTTGCTTATCGACCAGCAACTTTCCACGCCCTTGCAACCAGGTAATACCATTCACCTTGAACAAGGCAGCAACACCCGTAGTGAGATTGGCAACAATCTTGTCTTTTCTATCTTGCATTGCTGCAACATCAAAACTGAGCTTGCCTGTATTCACACCATGCAAGGCAAAATTTTCTTTGGCGTCGACATATTTATAAGAACTTTCCAAAAGCGCCTTGGAAGGAATGCAACCCACATTTAAACATGTGCCGCCTAATGCCGGTTTGCCTGCATCGTTTAATCGCATTTCTATACAGGCAACATTCAAACCTAATTGTGCCGCACGAATAGCAGCCACATAACCACCAGGACCACCGCCAATTACCACTACATCAAATTGCTGTGACATATTCTTTTCCTATGCAATCTCTTAAATTTCTAACAATAAACGCGCAGGGTCTTCGATAAAGGACTTGATCGTAATCAAAAACTGCACAGCAGTCTTGCCATCAATCAAGCGATGATCATAGGTAAGCGCCAAATACATCATGGGAAGAATCTGAACTTCACCATTCACTGCCATAGGACGTTCCTGAATACTGTGCATTCCCAAAATACCTGTTTGCGGTGGATTCAGAATCGGCGTAGAGAGCAATGAACCAAAAGTTCCACCATTTGAAATAGTAAAGGTGCCACCCGTTAATTCATCCAGTGATAACTTACCATCCTGGGCTTTTTTACCATAATCAATAATTTGGGCTTCAATTTCACCAAAACCCTTTTTATCAGCATCTTTCAGAATTGGCACCACCAAACCACGATCAGTCGATACCGCAACACCAATATCAAAATAATTGTGGTACACAATATCGTTGCCATCAATGGAGGCATTCATTGCAGGAAAGCGTTTCAAAGCTTCTGTCGCTGCACGCACAAAAAACGACATAAACCCGAGTTTTACACCGTGCATTTGCTGAAACTGATCTTTGTAATTTTTACGCATATCCATGATCGGTTTCATGTTCACTTCATTAAATGTAGTGAGCATGGCAGCTTCTTGCTGGGCTTGAACCAGACGCTCTGCTATGCGGGCACGCAAGCGCGTCATAGGCACACGTTTTTCAACACGATCTTCATCAGGTAACACAATGCTGCCCGAGACTGGAGCAGCATTAACTGCTCTGGCGGGCACTGCTTCTGATTCTTTTACAGCAGATTTTTTATCTGAATCGGATTTCAGGAAGGCAATAATATCTTCCTTGAGAATGCGACCACCTTTCCCACTCCCTTTAATCTGTGAAGCCTGTAAATTATTGTCCAAAAGCATTTTGCGAACAGCAGGACTCAGCTGATCTTGTGCATCGTTTTCTATAGCAGGTTCAGATTTGCTTTGGCTTTTAACCACTTCTTTACTCTCGACCTTCACATTTGCAATATCGCCTGTCGCAAAAATCGCTAACAGAGCTCCACCTTCGATGGTCTCACCTGCTTGTACAAAAATCTTCTCCAACGCACCGTCAGCAGGCGCAACAACTTCAAGAATAATTTTATCAGTCTCTATATCAACCAGAAGTTCGTCACGAGCAACAGGCTCACCTACCGCTTTATGCCAGGTTGCAACTGTTCCATCTGCAACTGATTCAGGGAACTGGGGGGCTTTGATTTCTTCTCTCATTTTGGTTTTCCTGTTTTCCAAACGATATAATTAAATATAACTTTTAATCACTTATTTAAAAGCATCACCGAGCAAGGCTTCTTGTTGCTGAACATGCAAAGACATTGAACCTACCGCTGGAGATGCAGACGCTGGACGGCCTGCATAACGAAGCTTCGCTTCAGGTTTATACTCGCTAATGACAGAACGAATATAGTCCTGCGAACAATACCAGGCACCTTGGTTCATAGGCTCTTCCTGACACCATACAACGTCAGTTACATCATACTTCGATACTTCCTCAAACAATCTTTGCTCCGGAAATGGATAAAGCTGTTCGATACGTATAATGGCAACGTCGTTTAATTTTTCCTGTTCTTTCTTCTCAACGAGGTCGTAATAAACCTTGCCACTACATAAAATAATTTTCTGGATTTCTTCTACAGATGTATCGCTGATATCCCCCAACACAGTCTGAAAACTTCCTTCAGCCAACTCATCCAAAGTAGAAATCGCCAACTTATGTCTCAACAAACTTTTAGGTGTCATTGCAATCAAAGGTTTTTTCAACGGTCTTAAAGCCTGCCGTCTTAGCATATGAAACACTTGCGCTGGCGTAGAAGGTACACACACCTGCATATTATTTTCAGCACATAACTGCAAATAGCGCTCCAGTCTTGCCGACGAATGCTCTGGCCCCTGACCTTCAAAACCATGCGGTAACAACATGGTCAAACCGCACAATCTTTGCCACTTATGTTCACCCGAACAAATAAACTGATCAATTACCACCTGAGCACCATTGGCAAAATCACCAAACTGGGCTTCCCAAATATTCAGGACATTCGGCTTGGTTGTGGCATAACCATATTCAAAAGCCAACACTGCTTCCTCAGATAGCAAAGAGTCATAAATTTCCATTTGAACATCATCATTGGTGAGCTGTGTTAACGGCATATAACCAACGCCATCATTCTGATTCAGGTAAATGGCATGACGATGTGAGAAAGTTCCTCGACGTACATCCTGTCCCGTTAAACGGATAGAAACACCTTCATCAAGAATCGAGGCATACGCCATAATTTCTGCAAATCCCCAATTAATGGGTAAAGCACCAGCCGACATTTTTCTTCTGTCTTCGACAATTTTTTCAACCTGCTTTTGCAACACAAAACCTTCAGGAACACCTTCAAGTTTTTTCGCAAGTCTTTTTAAATTCTTTACCGTAATACTGGTATCAAATTCATCTGACCATTCATGGCCAAGATAAGGTGTCCAGTCTACAAACAATTTTGAATCAGGCTCTGTCACCAAACCTTTTGCCACATGTTTTCCTGCTTCGAGATTCTGGCGATAGTCTTCTACCAACGCATCATCCTGAACCTGAGTCAGTACAGCTTCTTCAACGAGTTTTTTCGCATACAAACTTCGGGTAGAAAGATGTTTGCGAATATTCTCGTACATAATCGGCTGGGTAATAGAAGGTTCATCTGCCTCGTTATGTCCTCTGCGGCGATAACAAATCAAATCAATAACCACATCTTTTTTAAATTCCATTCGATAATCTACAGCAAGCTGAGTCACAAAATACACAGCTTCAGGATCATCACCATTGACATGAAAAATAGGTGCCTGAACCATTTTGGCAACATCGGTACAGTATTCCGTAGAGCGGGCATCCGCGACATTACTGGTAGTAAAGCCTACCTGATTGTTAATAATAATATGAATGGTGCCACCTGTTTTAAAACCCCGTGTCTGCGACATCTGGAAGGTTTCCATAACAACACCCTGGCCTGCAAAAGCTGCATCACCATGCACAATAATGGGCAACACCAAATCACCCTGCTTATCCTTGCGACGATCTTGTCTGGCTCTAACCGAGCCTTCAACCACAGGAGAAACAATTTCAAGATGCGATGGGTTAAATGCCATTGCAACATGCATTTCTCCACCAGGTGTAGCTACGTTGGAGGAAAAGCCCTGATGATATTTCACATCGCCCGATCCTTTTTCGGTAAACATTTTTCCCTGAAATTCACCAAAAAGATCTGAAGGACTTTTGCCCAGAATATTAACCAGAACATTCAAACGACCACGATGCGCCATACCAATGACACATTCCTTGATACCATAGCTACCTGCCCGCTGCAGCATTTCATCAACAAGGGGAATCAAACTTTCTCCACCTTCAAGACCAAAACGCTTGGTACCTGGAAATTTTGTACCCAAATATTTTTCCAGCCCTTCTGCCGCAGTTAAACGTTCCAACAAATGCATCTGTGCATCAGGCCCAAGCATAGGATGCGAACGAACTGCTTCCATGCGTTTTTGCACCCAACGCTTTTCATCGGTATTGACGATGTGCATATATTCAGTGCCAATCGATGAACAATACGTTTCTTCAAGTGCACCAATAATTTCTTTAAGACTCGTTTCAGTAGTCCCGATAAACAATGAACCTGTTTGAAAGATGGTATCCAGATCACCTGCTGACAAACCATGATGACTCAGTTCAAGATCAGGCACGTGCTCTCTGTGCATCAAACCCAAAGGATCAAGTTTCGCTTTTTGATGCCCTCGTACACGATAAGCTGCAATCAGTTGCAAAAGATTAACCTGTCGCTTTTCATGCTCTGAACTGACAGAACTCATTTTAACGGGTTGCACACGGCTCTTGTTTTTTGCCAACAGCAAAAAATGTTCTTTTACATTTTTATGCGGAATATCCTGAGCCAGTGCACCATTGACGCGAGGCAATTTTTCAAAATAGGAACGCCACTCTGATGAAACCGAGGCAGGATCAGTAAGATAGCTCTCAAACAGCTCTTCAATATAAGCAGCATTCCCCGCAGAGAGATGAGAAACACTTAAATGTTCGTGCATTGAACGCTGTGGGACAGACCCTTTTAACATGAGTGATAAAGCTCCTGGATAAGAAGTTTTTATAAAAAGCCCAGGGATCACCCAAGCCTTTTATTGTTATTAACACACTAAAATGCAGCGTTTAGCTCAAGCTAGGTGCTGCTCTCCAACAACATATTGCGAATATGGCCAATTGCTCTGGTTGGATTCAAACCTTTTGGGCATACGTTGACACAAGCCATAATGCCTCTGCAACGAAACACACTGAAAGGATCATCCAAATCGGCCAATCTTTCTTGCGTACCCAAATCACGGCTATCTGCCAGAAAACGATATGACTGCAACAAACCTGCAGGGCCTATAAACTTGTCTGGATTCCACCAGAATGACGGACAAGAAGTTGAACAACAGGCACACAAAATACACTCGTATAAACCATCGAGTTTTTCCCGCTCTTCCGGAGACTGTAAACGCTCAATCGCTGGCGCAGGCGTATTGTTAATCAGATAAGGTTTGATCTTTTCGTACTGGTTATAGAACTGTTGCATATCTACCACCAAATCACGAATCACAGGCAAACCTGGCAAAGGTCGCAAACTTAATTTATTTTTACCTTTGCAGGCCGCCGACAAAGGCGTGACACAAGCCAGACCATTTTTGCCATTGATATTCATACCATCTGAACCACACACACCTTCACGGCATGAACGGCGATAGGCCAGAGTCTCGTCTTGCTCCTTAACAAGTGCAAGCACATCCAGAATCATCAAATCCTTCCCTTGCGTATCCACCTGATATTCCTTAATCGATGGTTCCTGATCAACTTCAGGGTTATAGCGATAAATACTGACTGTTAACATGTGCTGCCCCCCGATTAATAAGTTCTGACTTTGGGTTGAAAAGTATCAACCTGTCTGGGTGCGAAGTTCACATCCCGTTTGGATAATTTTTTTGTTTCAGGATGATAAACCGAATGCTTCAACCAGTTCTCATCATCACGATCAGGGAAGTCATAACGTGAATGCGCACCACGACTTTCTTTTCTTTCCAGAGCAGCAATAGAAGTTGCTTCGGCTACTTCCAGCAAATTATCCAGTTCCATTGCTTCAATACGCGCAGTATTAAAAGCACCGCTCTTGTCAGTAAGATGGCCTCGCTGAATACGCTCACGTAATTCAGCCAGTTTTTTCACACCTTCTTCCATCAGTTCGCCTTTGCGGAATACACCAAAGTGATTCTGCATGGTTTTCTGAAGCTCTTTTCTTAATACAGGAATGCTTTCACCTGTAGTGGATTGCTCCCAACGATCATAACGCGAAGCTGCTCTTTCCAGATCACTCTCGCTAGCATCACGCATTTCAATGCCTTCTTTCAAGGCTTTCTCAATGTGCATACCTGCAGAGCGTCCAAACACCACCAAATCTAACAATGAGTTACCGCCTAGACGATTCGCGCCATGCACCGACACACACGCCACCTCACCAACAGCATACAAGCCTGGAATGATTGAGTCATTGCCCTTGCCGTCCGGTTTCAATGCCTGACCATGTATATTGGTAGGAATACCACCCATCATATAGTGACAAGTAGGTACAACAGGAATGGGTTCCTTAACAGGATCGGCTTGCGCAAAGGTAATTGAAAGTTCACAAATGCCTGGCAATTTGGAATGAAGTACATCTTTGCCTAAATGATCGAGTTTCAGTAATACGTGGTCACCTTCTGGCCCTGCACCACGCCCATCGAGAATTTCTTGCATCATGGAACGGGCTACCACATCCCGCCCGGCCAAATCTTTTGCGTTAGGTGCATAACGCTCCATGAAACGCTCACCGTCTTTATTGATGAGATAACCACCCTCTCCACGACAACCTTCTGTTACCAGAACACCTGCACCTGCAATACCCGTTGGGTGAAACTGCCACATTTCAATATCCTGTACGGGAAAACCGACACGCAAGGCCATGCCAACACCATCACCTGTGTTAATCAGTGCATTAGTGGTTGAAGAGTAAATACGCCCTGAACCCCCGGTAGCAAACACTGTCGCTTTACACTTGAAGAAAACGCGCTCGCCAGTTTCGATACAAATGGCAATCACACCACAAACAGCACCATCCTGATTAGTCACCAAATCACAGGCATACCATTCGTTAAAAAATACCGTATTGTTTTTTACGTTCTGCTGATACAAGGCATGCAACAAGGCATGTCCTGTACGATCTGCCGCCGCACAAGTACGAGCGGCCTGCCCACCTTCACCAAAATTCTTGGACTGCCCACCGAAAGGTCTTTGATAAATACGACCATTCTCTGTACGTGAAAATGGCAAACCCATGTGCTCAAGTTCAAACACCGCTTCCGGGCCTACGCTACACATATACTCAATCGCGTCCTGATCACCAATGTAATCAGAGCCTTTCACTGTGTCATACATATGCCACCGCCAATCATCATCAGGATCAGCACTGGCTATCGCACAAGTAATGCCCCCTTGGGCAGAAACCGTATGTGAGCGTGTAGGAAAAACCTTGGAAATCAATGCGGTCTTTTGACCTGACTGCGCCAGTTGTAACGCAGCGCGCATACCCGCACCACCACCACCAACAATTACTGCATCGTAATTTACTGTTTTAATTGCCGCCATGTCTTATAAACCCCAAATCAGCAATGTTCCCCACAGAACACTGGCGAGTAGCAAAAACACACAAAAGGCCTGAAAAGCCATACGAATCCAGGTTGGGACTGAACCAAACAGATGGCCGTCTTTAATCAGGTAGTCAGTTGAAATTGTCCACATGCCAATCCAGGCGTGGGCGGCAATGGAAAACAAAACCAGAATGGTAGCAATTTTCATAGGTATACAGGCCATGAAAGCGACCCAGCGGTCGTATTCAACCGACCCTTCACAAACAAAAAAGCCCATGATGACAAGAAAATAAACACCGAGAATGACGGCAGTTGCACGCTGCACGAGCCAGTCATAAAGGCCACTTCTGCCGAGATTGGTTACATTGGTAGACATATCCAAACCCCCTCAAGCAGAATCAAAGCCCCCGAAAGTAACAGAACCAACACACTGCCTGTTTTTCCACCTTGCAAGCTTTCACCAATTCCCATATCCATCAATAGATGTCTGAATCCTGCCACTACATGAAAGGTATAAGCGGCAACAATACCCCATAGCACAATTTTTCCAGGCCAGGTGGCGAGCAACATTTTAAGCTCTTCCAGACTGGTTGCAGATTTCAAGGACATGGAAAGCATCCACAATAAAATCGGAACAGAAGCAAACATGACGACACCAGAGACTCGATGTGAAATCGAAGTCACCGCAGTAATCGGCAAACCTAGAAAGGCATCAGTTCCGAGATAAACGGGTCTGTTATTACTCATAATTGACTAACCGGATCTCGTTTGCAGCCAAGCTGCAAGCTGACTGAATACACTCAAAACCAAAGCCCTCCGCACTTTTTGAAAACGTGGCAAACATTTTCAAAATGATGAAAAAAAGACCTGATTTTGACCCCCAGCAAACAAATGTGTACATCGTTTACAGTGCGCGAATTATAGACTTCCAGACAGTGGATTACAACGAGGAAAATGGGCGAACACATTTTGTATTCACGCCTGAAAACTTAACCGCAAGTGAAATTGACAAAGCCTCGTCCAACTATTAGCTTTGTCGCCCTTTCTTGATTCCAGCTCATTTTGGAACGAAAGAATTCCACTCATACGACCTACCTTGCAGCAAGCGCACGTCGATGAAAAATCCTTGCGGGAGAATACCAATGTCAGACAACAAAGCTCGACTCACGATTGGCGAAAAATTACTGGAATTGCCTGTACATTCAGGAACGCTGGGACCTGATGTCATAGACATTTCTTCACTGACACCTCATGGTTATTTCAGCTATGACCCTGGCTTCGTCTCAACAGCTTCCTGCGAATCCAAAATCACTTTTATTGATGGCGACAAAGGTATTCTGCTGCACAGAGGCTATCCTATTGCCCAGTTAGCCGAGCAATCTGATTTTCTGGAAGTTTGTTTTCTGTTGATGTACGGAGAGCTTCCAAATGCCGACGAAAAGAAAGATTTTGTTAACACGGTGATGAAACACACCATGGTGCACGAGCAGCTAACGCATTTTTATAATGGCTTTCCAAGAAACGCTCACCCGATGGCAATCATGTGTGGCGTAGTCGGTGCTTTATCAGCTTTTTATCATGATTCACTGAACATCAACGATCCTCGTCATCGCGAAATTGCTGCTTTCCGTTTGATTGCAAAAATGCCTACCATGGCTGCCATGTGTTTCAAATATTCAATCGGTCAACCATTTATGCATCCTCAAAATCATATGGCCTATGCTGAAAATTTTCTGCATATGATGTTCGGTGTGCCTTGTGAAGAATCTCACGTGAGTCCAGTGCTGGCAAAAGCGATGGACAAAATTTTTATTCTGCATGCGGATCACGAGCAAAATGCTTCTACGTCTACCGTTCGACTTTCAGGTTCTTCTGGCGCTAACCCATTCGCTTGTATTGCCTCAGGGATTGCAGCACTTTGGGGGCCAGCACATGGTGGTGCCAATGAAGCCGTGTTGAATATGCTTGATGAAATTGGTGATGTTTCAAATGTTGAAAAATTTATCACCAAGGCAAAAGATAAAAACGACAAGTTTCGCCTCATGGGTTTCGGTCATCGTGTTTATAAAAACTTTGATCCAAGAGCGACGGTGATGCGCGAAACCTGTCATCAGGTATTAAATGAATTGGGCATCAATGACCCGAAACTGGAACTGGCGATGAAGCTTGAGGACATTGCTCGACATGACCCTTACTTTATTGAAAAGAAACTGTATCCAAATGTCGATTTCTATTCAGGCATTATTCTCAAAGCCATTGGCATTCCAACCAATATGTTCACCGTGATTTTTGCTCTGGCAAGAACGGTTGGCTGGATTGCTCACTGGAATGAAATGATTAGCAATCCCTATAAAATTGGCCGCCCTCGCCAACTTTATACTGGCGCAACTGAAAGAGATTTCGTGCCGCTCAACAAGCGTTAAAAAAAATATCCATAAAAAACCAGAAAAAACAGCTTTTCTTGACAGCCCCATAAGTGCTGCATAGAATCGCGACCTCTTGAGAATATGGGGCTATAGCTCAGCTGGGAGAGCGCTTGCATGGCATGCAAGAGGTCAGCGGTTCGATCCCGCTTAGCTCCACCAATTCTTTCACTCCCATCAAAAAATCAACTGCGCAAATTCCTTTTCCAGATTTTTCATTGATTTTTTTGAAATTCCACCCAGAACTTCTATCGCTTCTCTCAAGCGAACACGCGTCATATTCGGACCTAACACGTCCATCGAGTCGATCACAGAAATAGCGGATTGACGACCACTTAAAGCAACAAAAACGGGTGCAACAAAATCTCGAATTTTTACTCCCAAATGTTCAGCAAGGCCGAAAGTTTCACGCTCAAGTACATCTCTTCGCCACTCATTGATATTTTCCAAACGCCACATTAAAAATTGCAAAATTTTTATTTGCTGTTCACTTTCCAGTTTATTTCCCGCAAAAGAATCGGCGTTTAATTGAATCTTATCCTGAATAAAATAGCCTGCCAGCTCAACCAGTTCACCAAAAATATTCACGCGCTCTCTGATATGTGGAACCAGTTTCTGAAAATCAACCGTGTCCAGCAACCATGCCTGATAACGCTGTTGAAATGTTTCGTTATTCAGCTCTTCGCGAATCCATACACCGTTTAACCAGAGCAGTTTTTCCACATCAAAAACAGGCCCACCCAAAGTAACGCGTTGTATATCAAAGTTATTAATCATTTCAGTGAGCGTAAATTTTTCCTGTTCATCAGGCATCGACCAACCCATACGTCCAAGATAATTACACAGTGCTTCTGGCAGGAAACCTGCTTTGCGATAGTAATTGATACCCGTTGGATTCTTGCGCTTGCTTAACTTGCTTTTATCAGGATTGCGCAACAAGGGTAAATGACAAAGCACTGGCATTTCCCAACCAAAGTAGCGATATAACAACTGATGCTTCGGGGCTGAACTAATCCACTCTTCACCGCGAATTACATGAGTGATAAGCATAAGATGATCATCTACCACATTCGCGAGATGATAGGTGGGCATACCATCCGCCTTCATCAGAATTTGCATATCCACTTGCGACCATGCAATCGAAATCGTACCCCGAAGCATGTCTTCAAACTGACACTCACCTTCCAGTGGTACTTTCATGCGCACCACAGCACTTTCACCCTGCCTGAGTTTTTGTTGAACTTGTTCAGCACTCAAATGCAAACAATGGCCGTCATAACCAGGTTTTTGCTGATGCTCCATTTGGGTTTTTCTAAGCTCGTCCAAACGCTCGGCACTACAAAAACAATGAAAAGCATCGCCTTGTCTCAAAAGCTGGGCGACATGCTGTTGATAGATTTCCTTACGTTCACTTTGACGATAAGGTGCATGGGCTCCTCCCACATCCGGCCCTTCGCTCCAGTTCAAACCCAGCCATCGCAGGGAATCAAAAATCGCCTGTTCAGATGCCTTGCTGCTACGCACCTGATCGGTATCTTCGATACGAAGAATAAATTCACCACCTTGAGATTTGGCAAAACAAAGATTAAACAAAGCGATGTAAGCTGTGCCAAGGTGGGGATCACCTGTGGGCGATGGCGCAATTCTGGTACGAATAGTCATGAATCTGAAACCTCAAAAAATCAGCACAAAGTATAGAGTATGCCAACAATTCAGACTAGCCAGCCTGCCCAGCTTGGGTATACTCCACTGCCTTGTTTTTCTATCGTGCTCACTATTTTGATTACTCCAGCTTACGTATCAAATCATTCTGATTGGCGCTTTTGTGTCGCGCCGATGATTGCAGTGACCGATAGACACTGCCGCTATTTTTTGCGCTTGATTTCCAAACGCGCTCGCCTCTATACCGAGATGATTACCTGCGCAGCAATTATTCATGGTGATCGCGATTATTTACTTGGTTTTAGTGAACAGGAACATCCTGTAGCACTGCAACTCGGTGGCCATAAACCTGAAGAATTCGCTCACTGCGCTTCGATTGCACAAGCCTATGGCTACGATGAAATTAACATCAATGTCGGCTGCCCAAGTGACCGTGTTCAATCAGGCCGGTTTGGTGCATGCCTGATGAAAGAACCCCAACAAGTCGCAGCCTGCTACAGCGCCTTGACAGAAAATTGTTCACTGCCCGTAACCATTAAATGCCGCATTGGTGTTGATGAATTTGACAGTTATGAATTTCTTGAAAATTTTGTAGCGAATCTGGCAAGTGCTGGCTGCAAAACCTTTATTGTTCACGCACGTATTGCCTTGTTAAAAGGTCTAAGTCCAAAAGAAAATCGTAGCATTCCGCCTTTACACTATCATCGTGTAGAAAAGGTTAAACAAACTTTTCCTGATTTAACCATTGTATTGAATGGTGGGATTCAATCGTTAAATCATTCAAAAAATTTTCTGAATACTTTCGACGGTGTAATGCTGGGAAGAGAAATCTACAAAGACCCGTATTTGATGATTGAGGTCGACAAGCAACTCTTTAACGATACCAACACACAAATCAGTCGCAGTGAAATAGTCGAACAGTTTTTGCCGTATATTGCCAGACACATGGAACAGGGTTTCAACGCACATAACATCAGCCGTCATATGGTCGGTTTGTTTCACGGGCAAAGTCTGGCAAGAAAATGGCGTGCTTATATCAGCAGTAATCCCGTCAAACAAAGCAGCGATCTAAACGCAATGCTCAAACTCGCACAAGAGATTGAAGCATTCAATTCAAGTACACAAGAACATTACCAATATGCCTAATCAACTCGAACAATTAAAAAAAGTCAGCACTGTCGTAGCAGATACGGGTGACATCGAAGCAATCAGAATTTATAAACCCGAAGATGCGACAACCAATCCCAGTCTGATTTATAAGGCAGCGCAGAATCCAAAATATCAAAACCTGCTCAAACAGTGCCTTGCGCAAATCAAGGAATTCAAACCTTATTTTAAATCTGAAATTTCGGATGAAAAAATTGCCATAGAAATTTTTGCAGTTAAATTGGGCGCTGAAATTCTAAAAATTATCCCAGGACGGATTTCAACTGAAATTGATGCAAGCCTGTCATTCAGCACACAAGCCATGATCGAAAGTGCTCGTCGTATTATTCAATTTTATGAAAAAGAAGGTGTTGAGCGCTCCCGCGTACTGATTAAAGTGGCAGCAAGCTGGGAAGGCATTGAAGCAACACGCATACTTCAAGCCGAAGGCATCGATTGCAATGTTACCCTGATTTTTAATTTCTATCAGGCAATCGCCGCAGCTCAGGCAGGTGCTTTTCTGATTTCACCTTTTGTTGGAAGAATTCTTGACTGGCATAAAAAACACCAACCTGAACAGGACTACAGTGGCGAGAAAGATCCTGGTGTTATCTCTGTCAGCAGAATTTACCAGCATTTCAAAACTCATCACTACCCAACCATTGTGATGGGCGCAAGCTTTCGCTCCATTGAAGAAATACAAATGCTGGCTGGTTGTGATCGACTCACCATTAGCCCCGAACTCATGGAAACATTATCGCAAAACCAAAACGTGCTCACTGTAAAACTGAAAGATGAGTTTTCGCGTAGCCGTGAACAGGATGTTACGATTACTCAAGAGCTGTTCAGATGGCAACTCAATGAAGATGCCATGGTCACTGAAAAACTTGCTGAAGGGATACGCAACTTTACGCAGGATCAACGCAAGCTGGAAACGCTAATTAAGCAATTATTATAATCTTTAACAGCACTCGCCTTTATAAATATGCTGGTAAAAATGATTGGTTGCCTCAACAAAACCATCAATACTGCCGCAATCAAAACGCTTCCCTGCAAATTGATAGGCAATCACTTTGCCCTGTTTGGCTTGCTCTAACAGGGCATCGGTAATTTGAATTTCTCCACCCTTGCCTGGTTTGGTTTCTGCCAGAATATCAAAAATATCCGGTGTCAAAATATAGCGACCAATAATTGCAAGATTACCTGGCGCATCTTCAGGATTGGGTTTCTCAACCATCTCTTTCACGCGATACACATTATCTTCAAGTTTTTCACCTGCAATAATGCCGTACTTGTTGGTATCGCTTTTAGGTACTTCTTCAATGGCTACGATACTGCATTGGTATTTGTTATACATCTCAACCATTTGAGACATCACGCCCTTACTTTGTTCAAAACACAAATCGTCAGCAAGCACAACACCAAACGCTTCCTTCCCGATCATGATCTGACCAGTCAAGATTGCATGACCCAAGCCTTTCATTTCACTTTGACGCGTGCTGGTAAAAACACATTGCTCCTGAACCGTACGAATACTTTCCAGATACTCTTCTTTACCCGTGCCAGAAATTTGATGCTCCAATTCATAGGAAATATCAAAGTGATCAATAATCGCACGTTTGCCTCTGCCCGTTACAAAACAAATTTCATACATACCCGCGTGCATCGCTTCTTCCACTCCATATTGCACAAGCGGCTTATTCACAATCGGTAACATTTCCTTGGGCATGGACTTGGTAGCAGGTAAAAATCGCGTGCCATAACCTGCAACGGGAAACAAACATTTTTTAATCATATATCAATCTCTTGAATTCATTTTTTTATTGAGAAAGCGGCGCATCATATGCCAAGCCACAAGACTAATGCTAGTGCGTTTTATTCGGTGCAAAAACACTCTTTAACCAGTTCCAGGTGGTATTCGCAGCCAGAGTTTCTTTCATGCCAGCATGCTCATGATCGGGTTTTGCCAGACCACTTTCATACAATAACTGCCGCGTTAATGGCTCTATTGAACTATCCAGCTCCTTGATAATCCGCGCCGGGTTCCCTCCAACCACCACATTTGCAGGAACATCTTTGGTAACCACCGCGTGCGCTGCAACGATGCTGTTTTTACCAATCGTTACGCCCTTGCAAATCACCGCGCCGTCGCATACCCAGACATTATCTTCGAGCGTAATGGGCGCAGTTGCACCAGGTGCCAACACGCGGTGATAAAGATCATGGCCATCCATATCCATCAAGTACACATACATGGCGAGCATACAATTATTACCAATACGAATACCCGAAGCGGAAGTAATTCTTACGCCCGGGTTAATCACACAGTAATCTCCGATGGTGATTTTTCCTGTACAGGCGGAATCGGGCCAAACAGAAAACCGTACAGGCGCATCTTTCAAGGCCATAAAACGATTATGCGAACCCACATGAATGTTTGCTCCCACAAATTGGCAATGTTGTGGCGCAATAAAACGACACCCTTCACCAATGCTTTCCAACTGCGGATACACAAAGCGCTTTGAATACCAGCGTTCGTATTTCAACGCCCAATTAAACAGGTAGTACGGATGATTCAGTTTTCTCACAAGGGTTTTCCTGCTGAACGTATTTATGTGAATTATAGGGTAAAGTTCATCTTTAATTCAGTGTATTGATTTATGGTCATCTGGCAATCTTGAAGGAGTTCGCTATGCGATTACTGGTGGTTGAAGACGAATCGGCTCTGCTGGAGCAACTTAAACAACAACTTGCTGCCGAAGGTTACTCGGTTGATACAGCAAGTAATGGTGAAGATGCCCTGTTTCTGGGACAGGAATATAACTACGACTTGCTGGTATTGGACATTGGCTTGCCTCGGCTCAATGGTATGCAAGTGATAGAAGCACTGAGAAAAGCCGGAAGAAAGTTTCCCATTCTGCTGCTCACCGCACGTTCAAACTGGCAGGATAAAGTTGAAGGGTTGAATGCAGGTGCTGATGACTATCTGGTAAAACCTTTTCAGTTTGAGGAACTTAATGCACGCATCAATGCGCTGATTCGCCGTTCTGCGGGTATAGCATCTCCCGAATTGCGCTATGGCCCCATTTGTCTCGATACCCTTAAACAACTCATACTCGTAAACGACGAAGTGCTTGATCTCACTGCATTTGAATACAAGCTGTTTGAATATCTGCTGCATCACCCTGATAAAGTGGTATCCAAAACCGTTCTAACCGAACATATCTATGCACAGGATTTTGAAAGAGACAGTAATGTCATCGAAGTCTTTATCACACGCCTGCGTAAAAAACTTGCTCAATATCAGTGTGATCATGCCATCGAAACCATTCGTGGCAGAGGTTATCTCTTCAACCAGAAAAGTTTAAAGCAAAGTTGACACACTATGGCGATTACTGCGCGATTCAATCAGGACTCCCTGCATCCGCATTCTCTGGGGGTAAGAGTCATGCTCTCTGCCTTCATTGTATTGTCGATTTTCAGCCTGATTATCGTTGCTGTTCTTGACCACAACCATAAAATTAAAATCATTGAAAAATATAATAAACAACTTGAGCTTCAGCTATATAACCTCATAGCAATCAGCGAGTTTGAAAATAATGAATTACAAATTTCTTCATTTTTTAATGATCAAAGACTGAATCAAAAAAATGGTGACCTGATTGCCATTATTTTTAACGATGACGACACCCGCATTTGGGATTCCTTTTCTGCAAAAACCACACGCTTTGATTCGCCTCCGGATAGCCAAATCGCAACGCCTGTCTCGAACCTGATGTATGATTCTTTTAACAACAGGAAATTTCTTACCCAAACACTGCGAGTGATTTGGGATAACAAGGAAAACATACAACAACTGACGTTCATGGTTGCCCTGGATAGTGATGCCTACGCCACCGAAATTTCGGATTACAGAGAACAACTCTTGCTGGGTAGCGCAATCGCCATTGGCTCAATTCTGTTTTTACAAGGCATTATTTTGTTCTTTGGGTTTCAATCCCTGAACAAGATAACCATTGACCTTTCAGCCATCATTCAAGGAAAAAAAATCACTCTGGATGGTCGTTATCCACGAGAGCTGCAAAGCGTCAGCAAAGCCATCAATCATCTGATTGAAAGCGAACGCGCACAAAAAGAGCGTTATCAAAAATCACTTGCCGATCTCGCACACAGCCTTAAAACACCCTTAAGTGTGCTACAGGCCTATACAGAAAAACTTGAAAACAAGACTATTTTTTCAGAGCAGATTGAACGCATTGATCAAATTATTTCCTATCAGTTACAGCGCGCGTCCCACTCTGGAAATACGCTGATTTCCAATCCGGTAGATGTCAAACATATTGTCAAGGAAATTAACAAGGCGCTCGAAAAAGTGTATCAGCAAAAAAGAGTGACGCTGGTATTACAGGCTGATGAGCAAAGCTTTTTCTTTGGAGACAAAAATGATTTGATGGAATTACTTGGCAACTTGATGGATAACGCCTACAAACATTGCACAGAAAGAATTCTCATCCGTATAAAACAATCGACGACCAGAAAAAATCGCACGCTTGAAATTTGTGTTGAAGACGATGGCCAGGGGGTTGCCGAAGAAGACAGGGAATTCATTCTTCAACGCGGCGCAAGGGCAGACTCTCTTAACCCTGGTCAAGGGATTGGATTGGCGGTTGTTGTGGATATTGTCAGCGCCTACCACGGCAGCATACAGATTAAAGAAAGCCAACTTGGCGGAGCTGCATTTCAGGTTAATTTTGAGCAAACCCTGATTTAAGGTTTCTGTTTATTGCTGAAATGGATTTTGAGGTAAAAAGTCAAACCGAATTTTATAGCGTGTCATCAAGCCACTCAGTGTTGAAATAGTACGTCCTACCGCCACAAAATATTCCGGTACCGAAATTTTATTTTCACGTAATGTCTCAACCAGTTCATCAATCACATCATCAACTGGTGGAATTTTTTTGGTATTTTTATATTTTTTGGCAAGCTGATTGACTTCCTGAATGGTTTCATCAGTAATTCCCTTGAAACCTGCATGATCGAGCAATTGTGCCAGATTACCTTCCTTGTTACGGCTTAACAGCGAAAATAACAACATGGTGAGATGAATTTTTTCTTCCTGACTTAAACGCCCTACCGTTCCAAAATCAAGCACATAAAGATTTTTGTCGGCATCCACCAGAAAATTTCCAGGGTGCGGATCATTCTGAAAAATTCCAAACTGGGTAATCTGCTGCATGAAACTGTTTTGAATCAGATTCAGAATATCTTTTTTGCCTGCTTCATCTTGAGCATTCAGATAAGGAATCAATCGCTGACCGGAAATCCATTCCGTACATACAACCCGCGTAGTGGAATATTCAGGCACTAACTGAGGCAAGCGAATTCTGTCGATATGTTTATGCTGATTGATTTCAACAATATTTTTCGCCTCGATGGTGAAATCGAGTTCTTCAGCAACCGCAGCCAGCAGGTGGTTAATAATTGGCACAATGTCTACATGAGGAACCCGACCTTCCAGCAATTTGGTGAGCGTTCTGAACAAAATCACATCCTGCCTGAACAACTTCCTGACCTGGGGTAACTGAATCTTGATCGCCACTTCCCTGCCATCTTTCAGTTTGGCCTTATGTACCTGACCAATCGAGGCCGTCGCCACTGGTTGTTCTTCAATCCATTCAAACTGCGTCCGCCAGTCAAGCCCCAATTCACTTTCAAGCACAGGAGTCAACTTTTCAAATTCGACTTCTGGCGTGCTGTTTTGCAGAGGTTCCAGCGCCTTGATGTATTCCTTGGGCAAAAGATCGGGTCGCGCGCTCAAAAATTGACCGAATTTTGTCCAGGTTGCCCCGTTTTTCTTGCAGAGTTTATATAAACGCCTGGCATTGATTTCATGCAATTTGACATAGCGGGCACGCTTTTCAGCACGGCTCAGTTCCACCTGCTTCAATTCTTCCCTTAAACGGCGATAGGTGGCTTCAATTTTTAATACAGTAGAAATTGCCCGTGTAGTGCGCGACCGACCGTCCCATAAACGCCCCAATGATTCGGGGCTTAATAACGGGTCATTCAGATTAAAACTGCTTTCGATTCCCATGACCATCCTCAAGATTCAGCGTAAACCCAACAAGCGGGTTCAAGGAACCCGACCAAAAGTCCCCCGCATTCTAGAGCCATGCCAAGGTCGGTAAATGGTAATTAACGACACATTCCTGAGCGCACCAGCCCTTGTTACTGACCATAAAAAGCCCAATAGCCTTTCCAAAGCTGGAATCAGGTAATTACAATCAAGCGAACAAAATCCCACGCTCAGATTTAATGGAAACGCATGAATACGCTGTTCAAGCGCATTGATTTAAACCAGCCCTTCCTGTTGCTTTGCCCTAATCAACGGCTGCAAAAATCACTACGTTACACTCTGCTCAAAGAACAAAAAACAGCAGCATTGGCACAATCTGTACAAGCGCTGGATAGCTGGCTGCTGAGCTGCTTCCAACATCTGCAAAATCATCATGCGCGTTATCGCGCCTTACACTTACTTAATCCCGTTGAACACGCTTTAATCTGGGAAGCACTGGTCGATGCCAGTGAAGTCAGTGCGCAACTGCTGTTCAAACAAGCCTGTACCGACACCCTGATTCAAGCCAGCGAACATTGCATACTCTGGCAGGTAAAGCTTGCCAATTACCAGAATCAGCATGACTTCGGCAAAGATCAAACCCTGTTTCTGGAGTGGAAAACACAATTTGAACAAAACTGCCTGAAACAGGGTTTGCTTAGCCCTGCGATGCTGCTGGCTTTGGTAATCGAAGCCATTGAAGCCGATGAAATCCGTTTTGACTCAACTATTTATTACTATGGCTTTGAACAGGCAAACCCTCTGCAACAACGCTTGTTCGCCACGCTCGAAAAGCACTGTGCGTGCACACGCATAACACCCGATGCAACACATTTATCAGTAACAGACAGTGGCAGTTTTGCCTGTCAGGATTTCAACGAAGAAATCAAATACGCCGTCACCTGGGCAAAACATATCCACGCACAGGATTCCACGGCCAATGTTGCCATTGTTGTACCTTCGCTCAACGAAAAACGTCAGGATATTGAAAGTACACTGAACAAAATCCTGCATGAAGAAAAATGCGCCCCTAACCGCTTGCATGCTCCGACTGCCTATACGCTTTCATCGGGAAAAACGCTTGATGAACTACCGTTGGTGGATGCAGCGCTCAGGCAACTCGATTTTTGTCAAAGCGCACAAGCCAACAAACAGGTATCGGTAAATGAATTTATTGCTCTTGTTGAAACACCGTTACTGTTGCAATTTTTGGACTTTCCACTCAGAAAAAACCTTTCACTTAAACTGCGTGACTTGTCGGGTGATAAAATCACCTTGAAAAATCTTGAAAATTTGTGCCAAAACAACAGTGACACACATAAACAGAACTGGGATGGATATTTTTCTGCTATCAGCAAGCTTATTCAGACAAAACAGAGCCTGAATAGCTGGTCGTTCGATTTCATGCACCTGTTGCGCAGCAGTGGCTGGCTGGAGCACCAGGAATTAAGCAGTTTTGAATATCAGGCGGCACACCGCTTCTATCAATGTATCCAGCAATTAAGCACGCTCAATATTCCATTTCACCAACACTATGGTTTGAGTCAGGCACTGAGAGCCTTGCATACACTCTGCAAAAATGAAATTTTTCAGGTGGAAGATACCGAAGAACATAACAAGGCCATTCATGTGCTTGGCCTGCTGGAAGCCGATGGTCAGGATTTTACCCACATCTGGGTGTGTGAAATGCATGATGAAAATTGGCCACCTGCTGCAAAACCCAATCCCTTCCTGCCTGTGCTTTTACAAAAAAATCTGGACATGCCACACGCCAGCCCTGAAAGAGAACTGGCAGTCAGCAAACACCTCACACAGAACTTTTTCAAACACTGTAGCAATACACTGGTATTCAGTTATGCCAGACAAAATGAGGATAAGGAACAAAAACTGAGCCGCCTGTTGACAGACCTTACTGTGATGGAAAAAACAACTCTCTCCCTGCAAGCGCAATCAGACATCCCGCTTGAAATGAAAATTGCAAACAGCAAGCACATTGAATATTTCAATGATGATCAGGCTCTGGCACTTGCGGAAAATGAACGGAGTCGTGGTGGGCAAAGCATTCTGCAAAATCAGGCACGCTGCGCTTTCAAGGCTTTTGCCAGTCACCGTCTCAAACTCAAAGCACTTCAGGAAGTACCCAATAGTATCAATGCAATGGAACGAGGCAACTTGTTACATCGCTTGCTGGATTTAATCTGGAAGGAAATTCGCAGTCAGAAAAACCTGCTCGCCCTCAATGATAACGCGCTCAGGGAATTAGTTGCTGCGCAAGCACACTCCATGTCATCTGAGTTTAAAAATCTTAAATACAGTTTTCCTGTCGCTTACGAATTGGAACTTGAAAGAGCATGCAGTATCACTTTTGAATTCCTGCAAAAAGATAAAAACCGTGCTCCTTTTGCTGCAAAAGAAATCGAGGAAAGCATGGAAATTGAAATTGAAGGATTGCAGCTCAAACTCAGAGCAGATCGCATTGACACACTCGATGACGGCAGCCGTCTGATTATCGACTACAAAAGCAGCATCAAAAACTTTAACGCCTGGCAAACACCGCGTATGGATGAACCACAACTGCCCTTGTATTTATTGCACACAGAATCATCCGCCGCGATTGCCTGGGTTTTTCTCAATCAAAATGAACATGAACTCGGCTATCATGGTCTGGCTGAATTGTCTGAGCAGGAAAATCGCTTTCCCGAAGGGATAGAAGCCTGTGAAAAAAATAAAAACTTTAAAGTGAGTTGGGAAGAGCAAAAACAAAACTGGGAGCAAGACCTGAAAGAAAGCGCGCGTCAATTTGTACAAGGGGTGAATTATCTCAATCCGAAACATAGCTATCAAAGCTGTGAGTATTGTGAATTTTCAAGCATGTGCCGCATCACTGACATCAAGCATCAATAACCTGACATGAACATTGCAAGCGACCATCAAGCCCGAATACAGGCACTCGATATTAGCCAATCCTTTATTGTGCAGGCACCCGCAGGTTCGGGAAAAACAGAATTGTTAAGCCGACGCATACTCAAACTGTTGGCACATAGCGAAGTACCGGAAAATATTCTCGCCATCACATTTACACGCAAAGCCGCCAGTGAAATGCGTGCGCGTATCATTTCAGCGCTGGAACAGGCCGCAACGCTTAAACATCGTTTTTCAGAAAGCGAGCTTGCCCAACATCTCACCACACTTAACGAACATGAACGCTCTGGTTTAACTCTCGCCTTGCAAGCGCTGGAACACAGCCAGGCAATGAATTGGCATTTGTTGGAAAATCCCAATCGTCTGCAATTAAAAACCATCGATAGCTTCTGCGGACAGCTTGCCTTTCAACTGCCTGTTTTGAGCGAACTTGGTGGCTCCAGCCAGATTTATGATAACGCCGAAGAAATTTTCAGCGAAGCCAGTCGCAATTTCATGGCCACTCTTGAGGAAAATCAAAGCTGGAGCCCTGCCCTTGCCCGTGTGTTGCGTTATTTCGACAAACGCAGTGAACAACTGGAAAACATGTTTACCGATTTATTACACAAGCGTTTGCAATGGGCGCCCATCGTGATGCAATTTCGTGAGCGCCTGCAACAAAATTCCCTGCAATTTATGAAAGAGGAAGTGGAGTTCTGTTTAAGGGAAATGGTTACGCGGCATATTCACCTGCTTAAAGAGCATACTTTTTATGCGCATCTCAAACATACCATCAATGCACTTCAACCTTTTTTAACCGAACACATTGCAAGCGACAAAGCGCTTAAACAGCTTGCACGAATTGATGAACCTGAAACAGTCGATGAAAAATTTCTTGCAAACCTGAAACTGGTCAAAGCATTACTGCTCACGCAGGGAAACACCATTCGTAAAAAAGTCGATGTCAGCATCGGCTTCCCTGCTGATAAAAAAGAGCCATTTGCAAGTCACAAACAGCGTATGCAAAACCTGCTTGCTGAATTGGAAAACCATTCAGGCCTGGTAGAATTACTGGCTAACATTGACATACTTCCGCCCCTTGAAATTGATGAAAATGACATTCAAATCAGTGCCGATATTTGTGAATGTTTGTATGTTTTATTGGGCTATTTGCAACTGGGTTTTCAAAGCCATCAGGCACTCGATTTCAGTGAAGTACAACTCAAGGCGCTGCATGTACTCAATCCTGACACACACGGGGAAAATACGGTCAGCCATGCTCTGCTCAGCATCAATACGCGCATTCAGCATATTCTCGTCGATGAATATCAGGATACCTCTCTGGTACAGTTGCGCTTGTTGAAATACCTCACCGCAGACTGGCATTACCAGCAAGATGGCCGCAGCCTGTTTCTGGTAGGTGATCCGATGCAATCGATTTACCGTTTTCGTGAAGCCGAAGTTGCAATTTTTCTTGAAGCACAACAGCAAGGTCTTGAACAAATTCACTTACAGAATCTGGTACTCACGTGTAATTTTCGCTCAGGGACTCAGTTGGTGGATTGGTTTAATCAACATTTCAAATCTGCCTTTCCGCAACACAGTGATGTGCAACATGGTGCAGTGACTTACAGCCCGTCAGAAGCGTTCAAAAATCAACTGTTATCGAAAGTACATTGTCGGATTGAAAGAATCGCAGTTGATGATGAAGAATCGCATGACTTGCAGGAAGCAAATATCTGCAAGGAAATTCTTGCACTTAAACTTGATAAACCGCAAGAAACAATTGCGGTATTGATTCAGGCACGCACGCATGTACAAACCTTGATCGAACTTTTCAAACAATCGGGTATTAGCTATCTTGCCGTAGAAATTGACGTACTCACTGAAAAACCACACATCAACACGCTGTTTAATCTGAGTTGTGCATTACTGAACAGCTTCGATGATATTGCGTGGTTTGCCTTGCTGCGCTCAAGCTTGCTCGGTCTGGATAATGCCAGTTTGCTGGGATTCAAAAATTATCTCGAACAACATGCACTCAGTGCTGCACAGATTTTTATTCATTCAGACGCAAGTTTGTTGAAACACTACATCGACGCAGCAGACATCAACAGTCAACAAGCAGAAGCACTCACGCGCTTCTATCAGGTTATGAGCAATGCGTATCAACACAGGCATATTTCAGGCTTTTCTTCCTGTCTCGAGCCTGCATGGCTCGCGTTGGGTGGCCCCGCACTCATTGAACACAATCAACAGGAAGACTGCGAGCGCTACTTTTCGCTGATACAAAAACTCGAAAAAAACAAACAAACACTGAACAGCCAGTTGATTAAAAACAATCTGTCAAAACTATATGCCAGACAAGTTCCAGAAGATGATAATCCCGTTCAGATTATGACCATTCACAAATCCAAAGGACTGGAATTTGATCATGTGTTTCTGCCTGCCTTACATAAAACCGGAGCTTCGGATACAGGTAATTTATTGAACTGGAACATTTATCATGCCAGTAATCATCAGGATTATCTGCTACTTGCACCACAAGTACCGAAATATAAAAAATACACACAGCCTGCAAACAGCTTGAGTCTGTATGATTTTCTGTCCGAAAATAACAGGCAAAAAGCACGTAACGAAGCCATTCGTTTACTGTACGTCGCCTGCACACGCGCAAAACAGCAATTATTTTTATATGGTGCCATTAAACAAAAACTGGAAAAGCAGGAACTGGTTGATCAGGCGCCAAAAACCAATTCACTGCTGTCGCTGATTTATTCACAACTCAATCCCGAAACCATTGAGTTTCTTGAACAAGAATCCAGTCACACTCTTTATACGCAAAGCCATACACCTGACTATCAATTAAATCGTCTGGCCTATACATGGAAGAACTTGCCAGAACTGCAATACAAAGCCGAACAAGAAAAAAATGAAGCGCAACAGCATCATCCCGTTCATAACCACATTCACACTATTTTTGAACAGGATTACGCCAGTGCCTTGGGCACATTGGTACATTATGGTTTGCAAAATCTGGTAGAACAAAAACACGCGCGTGACATCATTCAAACACTGGAACACGACCCTCACTACATCAAACTTGCCAAAAATTCTGGAATTTTTTCCGAAACAGTGCTGGAAAAAATCCTGTCAGAATGTAAGCGTATTTTGCTCAAGGTAGCACAGCCGCACCATGATGACTGGATTTTTGATTCACAACTGGAGCAAAGCCGCTGTGAATTGAATTTAATGTATCTTGATCACACAGGCCGTCTGAAACAGAGTTTTATCGATCGAACTTTTATCAGGGAAGGCAAACGCTGGATTATTGATTACAAAAATTCCCAGCCCCGTGATGACCAAAGTCTGGAAGCGTTTTTTGAACAGGAAAAACAAAAACATGCTGTGCAATTACAGCAATATGCAGAATTATTTAAAGAGATGGAAAACCTGCCACAGCAGTTGGCGCTCTACTTCCCACGCTTGTGCAGGTTGCTGGAAAACTAGCGATTTGCCTGATATTGCATTCTTTCCTGTTCAAGCCCTGAAATCAGTTCCCTGAATTTTTCCTTGTTATCCGCTTTCAACGCCATCAATTCCCGATGCGCTTCGATAACCTTGTCGCACATATGCTCAGGGCTATAAGTTGCACAAGGCATTTCGACGCAGACTTTCTGTTTCAGCAAGGATTCGCCCTCTTCCAGATCGGCCGCGATATTGAGCACCATGTTCAAACCCATACATTGCAGCAAGCGTTTAATGTCAGGATTGGGAGAATAAACTGTGGGGTAATAACCCAACTGCTCTTTGCTGCGCGCAGCAATTTTGGCAATCATGCCTAACGTAGTGCTGTCGAGATTACGGGCTTCACTTAAATCAAGAATGATGGTGTGCAAGTCAGGTGAGGAAAAAAGCGTGTCGATGAAGGCATCAAAAGAGGCACACAAGGTAACCCGTATATCCCCCTCGAATCGAATCAGGTAGGCACCTTTTGTTTCTGTGTAGGTAATCGTATCTGGCACGAAGCAAATTCTCGTTACAACACGCTTGGACTTTTTAAAAAACCACTGACAAAGTGGCGCGCAGACTACGCCTGATTGTGCCTGTTTTCAAGCAGTCAATCGTAGATTTCAATCCCGCCCGAATTAGCTGGAAATCTGTCGAATCACCAGAAAACCGATGTCATCTGGCAAGGCTTCACGGGTATCCAGAGAAAGCTGCTGCTCAATCTTGCTGATGTCCATCGAAGCACCATCAACTATCGCAGCCAATATTGCCTCTTTCTCGCTCAGGCTCTCTGCCTCAATCACTTCCATCACGCCATCGGAGCACAAAAACAAGGCAAAATCTGCCGATAGCTGCATTTCTGCCTCTGGATAGACCGCATCGGCAAACACCCCTACAGGCAAACCCGCTTGTTCTATTTCTTTCATGCTGCCATCAACACGATAACGAGGCTTCGGGAAATGAGCGGCCGAACTGTACTTCAAGGTACCCAGATGACTGTTAAGCAAACCTGCGAACAAGGTCATATGTTTGCCCAACTGCATATTGCGAATTTCCTGATTCACAAAGGCAATATAGGCTGCCGGAGAAATGATGGCCTTCCCTCGCATCTCCTGCACCCAACGATAGGTCAGGGTTTTCAACATCACCGTAATAAAAGCGGAAGAAGCACCATGCCCTGAAACATCGGCAAAATAGAAAAAGCTTTGATCATCATCAACATACAGGTAATCCATAAAATCACCGCTGAGATACAGCGACGGATAAATACGATGGGAAAATTCCATATTGCCCAGTATCAGGGGATTCTTGGGAAAGAGCTTGAGTTGCACATAACGTCCCGCTTCCTGATCTTCCTGAAGCTGCTGCAATTCCCTGCCGATAAAATTGCGCTCCTCTTCCAGGCTGTCATGCTTGTCGAGATAGGCAACCACATAAACCGCTTTCGCTATCGCGCGCTTGATGGATTTCTCAATCAGGTCATGCTCTTTATCCAGTGGTGCAGCCAGATAATCGTGAAAACCTCGTCGTAGCAAAGTCAGCGCTTCGCTGTAGTTAAATTTCGACGACAAGGCAACTACCGATACCTCAGGCCGTGCTTTCTCAATCACCCTGAAAATCGCCATTGCATCAATCTCTTCGGCTTTGATTTCTGCGAAAACAATCCAGGGGTTTTTAAGTTTAATCAACTCAATCGCTTGCTTGCTGGTACGCGCAAAATGTACCCCGATATGCTTCAGGGCGAGCTGAGACGCAAGAATGTTAATTGTGCTTTCGTTATCACTAACGATTAGGGCTTCCACACAAAATTCCTGAAATTACCAGTCAAAGTCTCCAGACATAAAATCGTCTTCTATCTGCCCGTCCTTGACATCGAATTCACGTGTTTGCAGATAGAAATCTCTCATCGAGGTATAGCGATTACCAAACAGAATTTTCTCTGTCTCAAGTAAATCCGCTCGGGTATCGATGGCACTGATCACGCCTGCACCAATCAGCACGGCTGTGCTGTCGGTAGCAAAAACAATCGGGTTCAGGTTGGTGGTATATTCAGGCACCTTCGCCACACCATCTCTCAGCGTACTTGGGCCAAGAAAAGGTAACACCAGATAAGGCCCCGAAGGCACACCCCATTTTCCCAGTGTCTGGCCGAAATCTTCCTTGTTGCGCTGCCAATTGAGGCGGGTAGCCACATCAAAAAAGCCCAGCAAGCCAACCGTACTATTGACTGTAAAACGACCTAAATCCACCACAGAATCTTTTGGCTTGCCCTGCAATAAATCATTGGCAAACGTAATCGGCTCTTTCAGGTTATTAAAAAAATTGGTGATGCCCTTATTCAAGGGCGCTGGTGTGATTTTCTGATAACCCTGAGCGACAGGTTTGAGTAAATTTCTGTCCAGAAATTCGTTAAAAGCATGGGTTTTTTCGTTAAGCCCTCGCCAGGGGTCAACATTCTTTTGGGTAGAACTCTGCTCATCAGCCAGCAAAGTTGCTGAAAAAAATACTGAAAGCATCAAGAGTGCAGCGCAGACATGCTTCATAAAAATTCCCGAATATTGGCTTTATTATGATTGTTATGTGCCGCATCTTAACTGAAATAAATCAGCCGTGTTATTGTTTTCTAACAATCACACTCCCTATCGAATAACCCGCACCGAATGAGCAAATAATACCCAGATCACCCGCCTGCAAATCATCTTGATAAAGGTGAAAGGCAATGATAGAGCCTGCCGAACTGGTATTGGCGTAGGTGTCCAGAATCACGGGAGACTCCCGCTCACTCACGTCCCTGCCCATGACTTTTTTGCTAATCAACTGGTTCATATTCAGATTTGCCTGATGTAACCAGAGCCGCTTGAGCTGGTCAGGCGTAATGTGCTTGTCCTGCAACTGTCTGACAATTTGCTCGGCAACCATCGGAACCACTTCCTTGAATACCTTACGCCCATTTTGTTTGAACAATTTGTCCCTTGCGCCAATTCCGCTTTCATCTCCTCTGTTAAGAAAACCAAAATTATTGCGAATATTATTCGAATATTGCGTCTGCAATCGCGTATCCAGAATTTCAAACCCTTTCACTCTGGCTTGTTCACTCGCTTCCACAATCAGAGCGGTACACACATCACCAAAAATAAAATGGCAATCACGATCCCTGAAATCGAGATGCCCCGAACAAATTTCAGGATTCACCACCACCACACAGCGAGCACTGCCAGATTTAATGGTGTTGTAGGCGACCTCCAAACCAAAAGTCGCCGAGGAACACGCAACATTCATATCAAAGCCATATCCTTTCATACCGAGAGCATGTTGAATTTCAATCGCCATGGCAGGATAAGGTCTTTGCATGTTGGAACAGGCCACAATGATGACATCGACCTCTTGCGCTGTTTTTTGCGCATTACTCAACGCTTGCTCAATGGCAACCACCGCCATTTCACATTGAATCGAGTGCGTTTCGTTATCACGATCTGGCAATTCAGGTGCCATACGTTCGGGATTGAGCACACCGCTTTTGTTCATAACAAAACGACTCTTGATACCACTCGCTTTTTCAATAAATTCTGAAGATGAATAATCAAGCGCATCAACACTGCCAGATTCAATCTCGCTTTTATGCGTCGCATTATAAAGATCAACATACGCATTAAATGCTTTCACCAGCTCATCATTGGAAATGGATTGGGAAGGTGTGAATAATCCGGTGCCACTAATCTGGATTGCGTTACTACTCATCGCTTACCTCGATGCTTGAAAAGTTGATAATAAAAAACCATAAAACTTCAGCTAAATGTCGTCACCACAGGTATCCGTAGGCTGTGATGCATAACAAAGTACCGAAGCCTCATAATTGGGATGATTGCCTTTCTGGTTATTCATTTCAGTAATCAAATCAATGGTTGCCTGATCCAGATTGGTGTCTCCTCTTGCAGTAAGCACCTGTAAAAACTCAAAAACATTAAACACATCCATAGCGCTTGTCTGGGACGCAAAATTGATTCCGCTAATATTCGTATCATCAAGCCTGACTTCTACAATGCCAGTCATTTGAGACAAATTAAAAACCCCTGAGATACCACTGTTACCAGACAGAATCAGTTCGGTGAATCCCAAATGAGATGCAAGCACAATATCATCGCTTTCCAGCAGATTATGACTTAAATCGAGCCTGATAAATTGTGAGTTAGTTGGAATCTGGAAAGTGCTTTCCCCGTTACAGGAATTATCTCCACAATCAATCAGATTATTAGCCAGTTCTGCAAAACGCAGCTTTTTATTGAGTGGTAAAGTAATGTCTGAAATCTGATTATCCGAAGCAATCAAACGATCGAGAATTTTCAGATAAATTACATTCAAAGCAGTGAGCTGGTTTTTATTCAAACGCAAATCGGTGAGGTTGGTATTGGTTTTCAAATCAATCTCGACCAGCTCATTATGCGCCAGACTCAAAAAATCAAGATTGGTATTTTTACTGACATCAATGTGGGTAATTTTATTGCCGAATAAATTCAAATTGATCAGTTTTTTGTTTTTACTTAAATCCAGTGCACCGTTTCTCACATCACCACTGAATTTGCAGTCGTAGGCAATCAATTCTTCCAGATTGGTATTTTCTGAAAGCTCAAGCGATGCAATATCAGTTTCATAAATCAGAATCGATTCGAGCTTCTTGTTATTACTGAAATCGACCGAGTGAAGCGCAGAATTTTCCGACAACTTCACTTCCAGCAATTCCGGCACTGTCGTTAAATCAATGCTCTCAAAGCGATTTAACGACAAATCAAGATATTGCAAATTGGGGAAAACAGATAAATCAATGCTATGCAAACGATTTCCCCTGAGCGACAAGGTTCTCAGATTGGAAAATTGCTTCAAGCCTTCCAGACTGCTGATTCCAAACATCGGGCAGGCAATCCCCTCGATTTCACTGGCGTAGTAACGCCCTTGCGCCCAAATGATTACACACTCTCTTAAGGCTTCATCCTTGATTGCATCAAAATCAATATCACCGCCGCCACTCTTTGCATCACAGGCAGCAAGAAAAACCAGCGCGAGCGGAACACACAAAATCAATCGTCTTAAACTAAACATGTAAACCCATACGGCAAAATTGTACGGTTTATGATAACCTTCCCTCCCCGATTTAGACAGCAAGCCGCTTGCGAAATACACATGAAAACCTTTAAAAAATCAGACAAATTGGAAAACGTCTGCTACGACATTCGAGGCCCCGTACTCAAGGAAGCAAAACGCCTTGAAGACGAAGGTCACACCGTTATCAAACTCAATATTGGTAACCCTGAGCCTTTTGGCTTTAGCGCACCCGAAGAAATTATTCAGGATGTCATTGCAAACCTGCCAAAATCATCAGGCTACTCTGATTCAAAGGGGATTTTTTCTGCCCGCAAGGCAGTGATGCAGGATTATCAAAACCGAGGTGTGCACACACTCAAGCTGGACGACATCTACATGGGCAATGGAGTCAGCGAATTGATTTCCCTCGCCACACAAGCCTTGATTAACAATGGCGATGAAGTGCTCATTCCCTCACCCGATTACCCTTTATGGACTGCCTGTACCAATCTCGCAGGTGGCAAGGCTGTTCACTATCACTGTGACCCCGACAACGACTGGCAACCCGACATCGAGGACATCAAACGAAAAATCAGTGATAAAACAGTCGCGATTGTGATTATTAACCCCAACAACCCGACAGGCGCGGTTTATTCCAAAGAAACCTTGCAACAAATAGTTGATTTGGCAGAGCAGCATCAGTTGGTGGTGTTTGCCGATGAAATCTACGACAAGATTATTTTTGATGACTTTGAACACTTTCCATTATGTTCACTGGTTAAACAAACACTGTGCATCACCTTCAACGGGCTTTCAAAAGCCTATCGCGCAGCAGGCTTTCGTTCAGGCTGGATGATTATCAGTGGCAATCGTGCAAACGCCACTGATTACATTGAAGGCTTGAATATTCTTTCATCGATGCGCTTATGTGCCAATGTGCCTGCACAATATGCAGTGCAAACAGCGCTGGGTGGCTATCAGAGTATCAACGATTTGCTGCTTCCTGGTGGCAGATTGTATCGGCAGCGGGAATTATCCTGCGAATTACTGTCGAAAATTCCAGGGGTTCGCTGTGTTAAACCCAAAGGCGCTTTGTATTTATTTGTGCAACTCGACCCCAACCTGTATCACATTGAAGACGACGAAGCCTTCGCACTCGACTTGCTGTTAAGCGAAAAAGTATTGATTGTGCAAGGTAGCGGTTTCAACTGGCCAGATAACAACAGTTTTCGTATTGTTTTTCTTCCCAACGAAGATGATTTGAAAGAAGCGATTTCGCGTATTGCCCGTTATCTGGATAAATTAAAAAATAAATAACATCCACGAACAATGTACGAGCTGGATAACCTGCACATTGATGATTTCAATAAGGATGCCGCACGCACCTTGGTATTTCTCTACAATTATTTCCCGCGAAAAATGGATTTATATGTAGAAGATATTAGCGGCCCCGATGAAGTGGATGACTATGGCTTGCACAGTGACCGCTATCTCGCGTGCATGTCAGCGATTATCTGGCTGGCAGAAGAAGGCTTGATTCGTTACGACGCGCTGGTGAAACAGGAGTCATTTGATCAGGCCGTACTCAGTAAACAAAGTTATGTACTGCTCAATCATCTGGTGCAACGCGAAGACGACGAAACTACAAACGGCGAGCTTCCTGAATCGATACGACGTGCCAGACGCTCACGCATTGCCGCATTCAAACAAGCCTTGCAGAATGGCTCTTCCGAACAACTCAGTCAGGTAATGACACGCTTCATTTTCGATAGCGAAAAAGCACAAGGTCGCATCGTTGACGATTTGCCTTGATGCTCTCAAGCATCAGGGAAAACGCCTTTCCTTCACTTCCTTCACATACTTGCCAGCAGCCTGCTTCACCACTTCGTTGACATGTGCATATTGTTTGGAAAAAGGTGGCCAGTAATCGCCCATGCCAATCACATCATTGATAACCAGCACCTGACCATCGCACTCGCCACCTGCACCAATACCTATACAAGGAACTTTTAGAGTCTGGCTAATCGCCTTTCCCAAAGCCGCAGGAACATGCTCCACCACCACCATAAAACAACCCGCCTTTTCCAAAGCCTGCGCAACCGCCAATACCTCGGCAGCCTCCTGTTCGCTTTTGCCAACCTGCTTAAAATTGGTGGCGGTTTGCGGCGTTAAACCCGTATGCCCCACCACATCAATGCCCTGCGCAACCAAAGCTTCAATCACCGCATATTTTGCCCCTTCCAGTTTTACGGAATCGGCTCCTGCTGCGATTAACTTTTTTGCGTTTCGCAATGCGGATTCAGGTGTATCGTCACTGCCAAAAGTCATATCGCCAATAATGTGCGTATTTCTGGCACCGCGACGCACTGCACCAACGTGATAAGCCATTTGATCAACCGTAATATCACGCGTGCTTTCAAAACCCATTTCAACCATCGCCAGAGAATCGCCTACCAGAATAACGGAAGCCCCCGCCTCTTCAATACACCGCGCAATCGGACAGTTATAAGCCGTGAGCATCACGATTGGCTCCTGACTAGATTTCAGCTTTTTAAAGGAAGCAGCGTTATGTTTCATAGTGTTATCCTCAGCAAATAGAACGCGAAATGCAGCCTAGTATAGAAGGCTGGATTGTAAATAAAAGGCTTTACTTCCCTATGAAGCCTCTTATGATAGGGCGCACTTGCAGCAAGCATGTTGCGCATATAATGATAAAAAAACATCACACTAAATGGAGAGCCACAATGTCAAAATCCAGATTATCCAAACTTGTTTCAGCCGCCAGCTTGAGTGCTGCACTAGGGCTTTCCAGTATCAGTTTTGCAGAAGCACCAGGTGGCCCGGACTGTGGTTGGGGAAACCTGATGTTTGATGGCGATTCAGGTCGCCTCGCGCATATTGGCGCTTCCATTTTTAACAGCTCCTCAGGTAATGGCTGGATTGGTATTTTGCTTGGAACCAACGGTTGCTCCAGCGAGGGAACCATTACTTACGGTGGCAAATCCTTCTTTGCCTTAAAAGGTTTTATGGACGAAGTGGCCGTTGATATTGCCAAAGGTGACGGAGAAGCCCTGCATGCCTTGAGCGTGGTGATGGGGATTGAAGAAGATGATCGAGCTGCTTTCAAAGCGTTATTGCATAACAATTTTGAAACCATTTTCCCCAATGCCGATATTCAATCGGGTGATGTCATCAATTCCATTCAGGCTTTAATGCGTAATGATGAACGCCTTGCCCGTTATGCGAGTTAAATAACAACACTATCCACGATAAATAAAAAAGGAGCCTGAGGCTCCTTTTTTTTGTTTTCCATTCCGAGCATCTACTAATGTCATCCCGAGCGTAGTCGAGGGATCTTTTTAATGGGTGTCCACAGCTTGGTTACTCCGATATTTGTAAACGCATAACGCCCGCAGCACGCGCGGCCTTGTAGTGTAGGCGCAGCCGCAACGGAAAGGCCGTCGCTGTGCCTGCTATTGTTAGATTGTGATGGCTAGCTGTCACTGCCGCCGTATACCTTTAATAAAATCTCAGCAGCCTTAACTCGTTGCGAATGATAGAAGCTTAACTTGAGGTACAACTCTGCGAAAAGCCTGAATACTTTGTAGCTATAGTGGCCAGCTAACTCGTCATATGCTTTGGCATTTAATTGCCAATGATTGAAATCACCATTTTTATTTTGGGAAAGAGTTTCTCTACAATAATCAAAAAGAACTTTTGGGTCGTCTAGAGAGTGGTAAAATTGCACCATCATTAGTGAATCATATCGCCAAGGAAACCGAGTTATCTCTACTTTCCAGAAGTCAAGATAGCCTGACTCTTCAAGAGCTTTGCTAACTGTAGCATCCAGTTCTGGGTTTTTAATAACAAGATGATTAATGTCATTAACTGACTCTACTTTATTATCCAACTCTCTCAACTTACCAAGCAAGATGTTGGTAACTTTCCGCATTCCTTCCGTCGTATCACCTTCTTCCTGAATTGCCGCTATCTCCTCTTGACTTACTGGCAATGCTGGTGGATCAATGTGTATTAATAACTTAGATTTTTTTATATCCTCAGGGGTGCAATAATCTGGATTATCAACCAGCTTGAGGCCGCCATGCGCGTATGCTCGTGCCACCATTCGAGAACAGAATTGACGCTCCCCACCCACTTTATTCAATTGAGGCTTAACTGATGCCACTGCTTCACGCAAAGAATATCTAGCACCTGTTGATGCTCTTGCATAACTCACTATTCTGTTTATTACATCCTCAGAAAGAGAATCCTTTGGTCGTAATATATAAATTTCACAGGATTCATCATAAAACATTTTTTGAATATTACGTGCTTGGACACCATCACCTGTAGAGTCAATTACTGAGCCATGAGATACACAAATCATTGCATGAGAAATATCACTTTTTGTGACAGTTCTAATTATACCGCTAGGCTTCTTTTGGGCAGATGTAGTCAGCACTACATCTCCTTTTTTCAGTAGATCAATATTAATTTTCTTCATGCTGATCCTTATGTAAATCTAACGCCCCAAGTTGCGGCGCAGCGTCAGCTGCGTCCAACTGCAACCTTGGCTTGTTAGGCTTTTTATTTTGTGCATTGATAAAGTTCTCTTGCTTTAGCAGTACCCGTAGTAGAAGTAGAAAAGTCGTAATACATAGCAGTTTTGTCTGGGCCTAAAGTTATTGCATATTTATAAGTTAAACTGGTTTTATTCAAACCCCAATTCCAACGCTTTTCCAAACCATCCAAGCTGTATTCTGCGGGAATTCTTTCATCAAATACTTTGATATAACTTTTATCACCCCACTCGACCAACCAAAGTATATTTTCTTTTGTGTAAATTTTTTTACATGCCCATATTACTTTCGAATCATCTGTTTCGTTTGCTCTTGAATCGAAAGCAACTAGACTTATACCTAACCAAATAATCATTAAAGTAAAAAAGTAATTTTTATTCATACGAATTCCTTTTAAATTTCACAATTTAACTTATGCCTAACGCCGCCAGCTTGGGCGAGCAACTTGTTGCGAGTCCAGCGCAGCGACAAGAC